>CAVVSE010000006.1:0-499018 GCA_963750905.1 uncultured Acidimicrobiia bacterium | reverse complement strand
GGCAAGCATCGGCCAACCCCTTACCCACCTCCTGTGGACTTGGACGCAGGAACACGCGACGAACAACCTCCAGAACCAACTGAGAAAGATCTCCGAAGACCCGCCAGCCCCAACCGGTAGCCGATAAGCCCCGGCGTCCCAACCCCTCGACTCGCGTCCGACGCTCCCTTGTCAAGGGTGGGTGGCGGTGAGTTGCTCGAGGCGTTGTGCTTCGTCTTTCCACATGCGGCGGATGACTCGGTTGGCGAGGTGTCGCTTGTGGGCTCGGCGAGCTCCGCGACGGGACTTGCCCTCGGAGACCTTGCGCTCGAAGTAGATGCAGGCGTCGGGGTGGAAGCGTTGCTGGGTGATGCTTGCGACGTAGAGGACGCTGTTGATCCGCCGGTTGCCTCCGAAGTCGAGCCGGTGCCGGACTGGTATGCCGGCGCCTTCACCGGTCGACAGTGCGACCGCACCGACACCGCACCAGCGGGCGAACTTCGACTCGCTGGCGAACCGGAACGGATCGCCGACCTTGACGATCAGCGTGGCGGCGGCGATCGCACCAATGCCGGACTCCTCGCGCAAGGTGGTGCCGTGCTCGTCGAGCAGACGGCTCAGCTCGTGCTCGAGGCGACGAATCTCCGCTGCGGCGCGGCGGTCGTCGAGCCGGGTCAACCACGACAGCCGGTAAGCGCCGGCGGTCGTCGACACCGCGGCAGGGTCGATGTCGAGGGTGGCCAGCCGGGCCCACCGGGACTCCACCTTGCTGTGCGAACCGAGCTGGTCGCGGCGTCGACCGTCCTCTACCGGCTTCCATGACGCGCTCCAGCACTCTGCATGCGAGCTATCAAGTGCAAGTTTGCGGACACCGCACCACGAGGGTGCGCCGTGGCGGCGCCATCACATGCGATTCCATCGATTGTCCCGGGTAACGCAGTTGCGCGCCGTGCAGCGGCACGTTCGTGACCCTTGCTCGCCGTCCTGGTCGTCACCGTGACGGGTCCCTCGGCCGGCGGTGCCTCGTCCGGTGGCCGGCCTGGTTCTGCCCGGAGAGCGATTGGATGGCGGCCATCAGGTCGTTGGTGATCAGCCGTCGACGATCGACGGCGGCTACCGGCGTAGGCCGCCGGGTCGATCGGGGCGCCGAACCGAACAGTGACCGGTCGGAACGGCCGCGGGACCCGGGTGCCCGGCGGCTGGATGCTGTCGGTCCCGACGATCCCGGTCGGCACGATCGGCACTCCTGTGGCCATCGAGAGATAGGCCGCGCCGGTGTGACCCGCGTGCAGGTCACCGTCCGGTGAGCGGGTCCCTTCGGGGTAGATGGCGAACAAGTTCCCGCCTCGGAGCACCTCGCTGGCGATCTTGAGCGCAGCTACGGCACGGCGACCGTCGCTGCGATCGACGGGGATCATGCCGAGCGCCGGAAGGAGGCGCCGCGTCTTCCAGCTGTTGAGGTACTCGACTTTGCCCACGAAGCTGAGCGTGCGGCGCAGCGTCATGATCAGCACGATGGAGTCGAAGAACGAGACGTGGTTCGCGGCCAGGATGGCGGGCCCCGCGGTGGGAGTCGCTCGCCGCCTTCGACGTGGACCGGCCACAGCGTGCGGTACAGCGGGGTCGCGAGCAGCCGTGCGATCGCGTACCCCGGCCCGAAACGCTGGGTCGGCGCCGCATCTTCGGTGACGTTCGTCCGCTGCGACTCCTTGTGCCACGCGCGCCATCGAGTGGCGCCGAGCGCCGCTGGCCACCAGTCCGAGCGCGCGATGCCGTGCGGTTGTGAGTGAGGTCCGTCGGCTACGGCACGAGCTGCGACGATCAGGCCGGCTCGCCATCCGGGAGCTCGACCGCCGGATGGAGGCGAGAGGTGCGAGGTGTCGAATCGGCTGCGTGCGAGTAGCCACGAGGTCACCGAGTTCGAGTTCCACATCTCGCCGGCGTCGAGTTCGTCGCGGCCCCACACGGCCGTTGGCACTGATGGCACCAGATCGAGGAGCCGCTCGACGCCGGCGACGTCCACACCGACGACGACGGTCGACGTTGCGTGTTGGGCGTCCGGGATGACGCCGTCTCGCCAGCGGCGGATCTCGTATCGGAACACCCGAAACCGCCCCGCCCAGCTCGTGCCGACCGGGCCTTCTGCGACGACGCCGCGCGACTGTCCGTGCGTGTCGGGGATGGGTGCCATCTCGATGGTGAACCGGCCGGCAGGGACGCTGATCTCCAGCGCCGAGTGGTAGAGGGCCTGCGCGTGGCGTCGTTGGACGGCGGCGCACAGTGCCTCGAAGACCTTGCCGCTGGCACGGACGACGTGATGTCCGGCGCCCAGCGGGATCCAGGAGAGCGTCACGGTGCCTACCGCGACGGCCGGCTGTGGCGTGCTCGGGTCCGTCGTCCGCTGTGCGGTCCGCGACCGCGCCGTCGCTCTTCCGGGACCGGTCGCAGGCCGATGGAGCTCGCCCGTCGATCCCCGCCGTGCCACTATCGTCGCGTCGGTCGTCGGGCGCCGGCGGTCCCGGGTGTCGCCGAGTCGTTCGGTGCGCAGGGGCGGGCATCTTCGACGACGCTGAACCGGCGACCGGAGATGTCGACGGGTTCGATCCGCACGAAGCGGGGCTTCGGTGCGGCTTGCCACGAGAACAACGGCAGCTCGACAGCGTCGAACAGGTCGTGCATCTGCTCGATCTCGACGGCGTGGCCCTTGACGACGACGCTCCACGCTTCGCCGCTGGCCTGGTCGTAGCCGTCGACCTCGAACGCCACGCCTCGGCCCAACACTGCGGCGGCCAGCTTGGTGCCTTCGGCGGTGCGGAACACGACGCAGCCGTGGTCGACGACGTAGTTGATCGGGAAGATGTCGGGGTGGTCGGTGATCGAGACGGCGAGTCGTCCCACGACGGACGAGCGGAGCAGCTCGAGGCTCTCGTTCGTCGCCAGCACCGTCATGCCGAAGCGGTCGGTGGTGGTGGTGGTCATGTCTCGATCATCGGGCCGGACCAGCTGCGGGGCCAGAGGACAACGTCACTTCCGCGACCCGGTCGAGCGGCGTGCCTGTTCGTGCAAGTCGTCGATTCCCGACTCGATCGATCGGCAGAGGCGCCCGACGTCGGGGACGGTGTCGTAGTCGCCGGTGACCCCGAAGCTGACCTTGCCGTCGTAGCTCAGGATCGCCACCCCGATGCGGACGCCTTGGGCGATCGGCACGAACGGTTGGTAGGCGACCATCTTTCGTCCGGCGGCGTACAGGGTGTGGTCGGGGCCGCGGACGTTCGTGGTGACCGTGCCCACGGCGCGCTGGGGGACGTGACGGCCGATGACGGTGGCGGCCCGCAGCGCCAGCGCGAGGACGGACTGGCGCGGTGAGGCCGGCGAGCGTGGTGAGCGTCTGGGTGGTGTCGGCCTGGCCGGATGCCTTGAGGTGCTCCATCTGATCGCGGATCGAGGCGAGACGTTCGAGCGGGTCGGCGATCCCGATCGGGAGCTCGGCGATCATCGCTGCGACCTGGTTGTTGGGTGCGTCGTCTCCGTCCGAGCGGACCGAGACGGGGACGAGGGTGCGCAGCACGGCGTGGTCGGGGTCCTCGCCGAGATCGGCGAGGAGGTCGCGGAACGCGCCGGCGATCACGGCGAGCACGACGTCGTTGACGGTGCCACCGAACGCCCCCTTGATCGCCTTGATGTCGGCCAGGTCGGCGTGCGCGGCTGACCACCGACGGTGGGGACCGATGCCGCCCTGGATCGACGATGCCGGCAACCTCGTGGTGAGGCGACCGAGCGACCGCAACGCGGCGAACGTGGTCCGGATCTGGGCGGCGGGGCGAGTCGGCGCCGGAACCAGCGGACGCAGGGCGCGTGTCCGTGCGGTCCGGTGGACGAACAGCCGGCCCATCGACTCGGCGACGAGCATGGCGTCGGTCGGTTCGTCGGCGGGGACCCACGTGTCCGGTTCCGGTGGCGCGGCGTCGGCGCGGTCGTCGAGCAGGGTGGTCATCAGGTCGGCGCCCGCCACGCCGTCGACCATGCAGTGGTGCACCTTGGACACGAGCGCCCAGCGGTCCTCGGGGAGGCCGTCGATCATCCACGCCTCCCACAACGGGCGACTCCGGTCGAGCTCCTGTGACATCACTCGCCCGATCACCGTGTCGAGGTCGGCGACGGATGCCGGCTCCGGGAGCGCGGTGTGGCGCACGTGGTAGGCGAGGTCGAACGCAGCGTCGTCGACCCACACCGGGAGCCCGATGTCGCCCGGCACGAAGCGCACCTTCTGGCGGTAGCGAGGGATCTGCGGCAGCTTGCCGGCGATCAGGGCGAGGATCTCGTCGAAGCCGGGCCGGGGACCGTCGAAGATGGCGCACGAGCCGATGTGCATGTGGGTGATCCCGTCCTCGGCGTGGAGGAACGTGCTGTCGAGGGCGCTCATGTGGTCCATCGTGAGCAGCGTCTCAAGTGGTGGGCCGCCGGGCCAGGGCCGAACGTCACCTCGTTGTGACACGTGACGGGTTCTCGTGCTGTGGGACGTTCGGCCCTACCCGGCCGGCACCGACTGGGTGATGATGGCGTGGGGATCATGGTCAACGACGCGATGCAGCTCACCGTCATCGGCGCCGGCGCGTGGGGGACCACGCTGGCTGCGCTGGCCTGTGAGCGCGTGTCAACGACGATCTGGGCCCGTGAGCAAGCCGTCGCCGACGCCATCTGCGTCCGTCACGAGAACCCGGCCTTCCTGCCCGGGTTCTCGCTGCCCGGCCAGCTGTCCGCCACCGTCGATCTCGCCACGGCTGTCGCCGGGGCCGATGTCGTCGTGGTGGCCGTGCCCTCGCCGTACGTGCGGCGCGTCCTCGGTGAGGTGTACCGGTCGCTCGATCCGCGGGCCCTGGTCGTCAGCGTCACCAAGGGCCTCGAAGCCGGCACTGGTAAGCGGATGACCGAGGTGATCGGCGAGACGCTGGTGGGCCATGACCCAGCGACGATCGGACTGCTGGCCGGTCCCAACCTGGCCCGTGAGGTGATGGCCGGCGATCCCTCCGCGACGTGCGTGGCGTTCGCTCATCTGCGGTACGCGACAGACGTCCAGCACCTCCTGACGAGCGATCGGCTGAGGATCTACACCAGCTGCGATGTGGTCGGGTGCGAGATCAGCGGCGCGGTCAAGAACGTGATCGCGGTCGCCGCCGGGATGGCCGACGGCCTCGGCTACGGGATGAACACCAAGGCGGCTCTGACCACGAGAGGGCTCGCCGAGCTCGCCCGGCTCGGCGCGGCGATGGGTGGGGACCCGCTGACGTTCCTCGGGCTCGCTGGCGCCGGCGACCTCATGGCGACGTGTGCCAGCCCGCTCAGCCGGAACCGTCGCGTCGGCGAGCAGATCGCACGCGGCGAGGTGCTGGGGCAGCTCCTGTCAGGGACGACGACGTGCGCTGAAGGTGTCAGCTCGGTGGGTGCCGTCCTCACCCTGGCGGACCGTCACGACGTCGCCATGCCGATCTGCGCGACCGTCGCCGCCGTGCTCGCCGGCGACGTCACCCCGGCCGACGCCGTCGCCCACCTGATGGGACGCCCGGCCGCCGTCGAGCTGCACGACCTCACCCGCCCGACGTGACCGGCGTGCAGCGGGCGGCGCCGATCCGGAGGGCGGACCCGCGGACGTCCCGACGATGCCGACACCGGCGATGACGGCGGCGTCCGCACCGGACGCCGTGCTCGACCACATCGGTCCGCGGGCCGACCTGATCGTGCCGTTGGCGAACGGTGAGCCGGTGTCGTTGCTCGACGCCGTCGAAGGCCACGCGTCCGCCCTCGACGGCGTCTGGGTCCATCAGATGCACGCCATCCACGACCGGCCCTACCTGCACGGGGCGTTCGGCGATCGTCTCCGGCACGTCTCGTACTTCCTGACCGCTGTGACGCGGCCGTGCTTCCGGGCCGGGACGATCGAGCTCGTCCCCAACAACTTCAGCGAGCTGCGCGCCATCCTCTCCGACCGGACCACGGACCCCCTCGTGTTGGCCGCCGCGTCGCGACCGGACCGGCACGGCTACTTCAGCCTCGGACTCAACGCCGACTACGTGCCTCGTTCATCGGTCGGGCCAGGTTCTTCCTCGAGGCCAATGCATAGATGCCGCGCACGTTGGCGCAACCAGCTCCACGTCAGCCAGATCCTCGGCTGGGTCGACGTCGATCGCCCGCTCGTCGAGGTCACCCCGCCGGAGCCCACGCCGGTCGACGGCCGGATCGCCGGTTTCGTGGCCGAACGGATCCCCAACGGTGCGACCATCCAGACCGGCATCGGTTCGATCCCCAACGCCGTCCTGGCCGCGCTCGGCGGTCACCGGGACCTCGGGGTGCACACCGAACTGCTGTCCGACGGGGTGATGGACCTCGTCGAGGCCGGGGTCGTCACCGGCGTCGCCAAGCAGCTCAACCGCACCAAGGCCGTCGGCACGTTCGCGCTGGGGACCCGTCGCCTATACGACTTCTTCGACGAGAACACCGCCGTCGAGCTGTGGCCCGTCAGCTACGTCAACGATCCTCGCCGCATCGCCCAGGAGGACGGGTTCGTGTCGATCAACTCGACGATCGCCGTCGATCTCCTCGGCCAGTGCGCCAGCGAGACCGTCGGTGGCGACTACTACTCCTCGAGCGGCGGTCAGGCCGACTTCGCCCGCGGCGCCATGTACTCCGCCGGCGGACAGGGTTTCGTGGTCCTCGCCTCCACCACCAAGGACGACAGCATCTCCAAGATCGTGTCGCGACTCGCCCCCGGTGACGTGGTCACCACGTTGAAGAACACCGTCGACAAGGTCGTGACCGAATGGGGCGTCGCCGAGCTGCGCGGCCGATCGCTGCGCGAACGAGCCCGATCGTTGATCGCCATCGCCCACCCGGCGCACCGAGAACGGCTGCGCGTCGAGGCCACCACGTTCGGCTACCTGTAGGCCTTCGTCGTCGCCGACACGCCGCCGGTGCCCGCGCCCATTTCGGCGTCCGGAACGGACAGCACATGGTCCGGAGCTGCGCCAGCTGACACTGCAGAGACCTGGGGCGCGAGGTGGTTGAGCAGATGCCGCGGCTCGGGCTGCCCGTGTGCGCGATCTGGCACGCATCCGCCGGTTCCGCCGCTGCGGAGCTGCCGTGAGCCGCCGGGGCCCTGACCTCACCGCGCACTGGTCGATCGGTCCGGACGCGGACGAGCCCGGCCGTCGGGCCGGGCTCGTCCGTGTCCGCGCTGCGGAGTCAGGCGGTCTTGGGGGTGCGGCGCAGGTGGACCACACCGAGGGCGACCAGGATGGCCATCAGGGCGGCGGCGATGAAGGCGCCGATGGCGGCGATCCCGGCGATCATGCCGACTGTCGACCAGGCGTAGGCCGACAGGAGCAGGCCGCGCAGGGTCTCGCCCTTGAACAGGCTGTTGCGCTGTGCGCTGACGACGTCGGTCTCGGCCTGCAAGGCGGCGACCTGGGCGTCGGTCTGGCCGGCATCGACGGCCGCGGTCACGGCGGCCTTGGCGGCGCTCTCGGGTGCGCCGAGGTCGGCGTAGGTGGCGCCGTCAGCGATCCCTTCCAGGTGGCCGTTGATGAAGCTGGCGTAGGCCTGTGCTTCGTTGCCGGTGTCGACTTGCTGGTCGGCGTACTGGACGAGGTCGGTGCGGCCCTCTTCGGTCAGGTCGGCGGCGGACGGGAAGCTGATGTTCTGCGACGCCAGTTCGTCGCCGACGTAGTCGCTGGAGAAGTTGTGGCCCCACATCAAGAGCCCGCCGGCGACCACGAACGCCGCGGTGGCGACGACGCCGAACCCGATGAGCACGCTGTCGATGGTGCGTCGCTTCAGCGCGACGACCGGCTCGGCGACGACGACCTCGTCGACGGGCTGCTCCGGCTCGATGGGACGGGTCTGTTCGATGGTTGCGGTGCTCATGGTGTTTCCTCCGGTGGTCAGTTCTCTCACCACGACGGTACGAAACGACCAGCGAGCTGGTCAGAGGACGCAGACCACTGTCGATGTGACGTTGTGCCCTGCTGCCCGAGGTCTCACGGGCCAGGGTTGCGGCGTTCGGCCAGCCGGGCGGCGTAGACGGCGGCTTGCGTGCGGTGGGTCATCCCGAGCTTGCCGAGGAGGTTGGAGACGTAGTTCTTGACCGTCTTCTCGGCCAGGAACATCTCCGCCGCGAGCTCGCGGTTGGTGAGACCATCGGCGAGGTGGCCGAGGATGGCCGTCTCCTGCGGTGACAACGTGGCCGTCAGGGCGTCGCGCGGTGGGTTGCGGATGCGTTCGAGGACCCGGGCGGTGGCCAACGGGTCGAGCAACGAGCGTCCGGCGGCGACGCTGCGCACGCTGTCGATGAGCTCGACGCCGCGCACCTCCTTCAACACGTAACCGGACGCGCCGGCCATGACAGCGTCGAACAACGCTTCGTCGTCGTTGAACGACGTCAACATGAGACATCGCAACGCCGGGAGCATCGATCGGAGATCGCGGCAGACCTCGATCCCGCTGCCGTCAGGCAGGCGGACATCGAGCACCGCGACGTCGGGCGACGTTGCCGGCGCCCGCTGCACCGCTTCGGCAGCTGTTCCGGCCTCGCCGACGACCTCGAGATCGTCGGCAGTCTCCAGGAGGTCGCGCACCCCTCGCCGGACCACTTCGTGGTCGTCGACGAGGAACACCCGGATCACGACTGGACCTGTGGTCGCCAGGTTGTCGTGATCATCATCGCGGGCGACGTTAGCGGTGGCGGGTCGTAGCCTCCGGTGGTGCCCAACCGTTTCGAGTTCGCCGGTGCGAAGCAGTTGTTGCGGTTGCTCGACGCGGTGATGGCGATCGGGTCCGAGCAGTCCCTCGCCGATGCGTTGCGGCGCATCACCGAGGTCGGGTCGGAGCTGGTCGACGCCAGGTACGCGGCGTTGGGGGTGCTGGACGCGTCGGGGTCCCGGTTGGCGGAGTTCATCACGGTCGGGTTCAGCGAGGAGGAGACGGCCCGCATCGGTGCTCGCCCCGAGGGGCACGGCATCCTCGGCCTGCTGATCCTCGACCCGAAGCCGCTGCGCCTGCCGGACCTCCATGCCCATCCGGACAGCTTCGGGTTCCCGCCCGGCCACCCACCGATGACGTCGTTCCTCGGGGTGCCGATCCGGCTCCGCGGCGTCGTCTACGGCAACCTGTACCTGACGGACAAGGCCGATGGCCAGGTGTTCACCGACGTCGATCAGGAGCTGGCGGTCGGCCTGGCCGCCGCCGCGGGCCTGGCGATCGAGAACGCCCGCCTGCACGAACAGACCCGGTCCGCCGGATTGCTGGATGAACGCGAACGGATCGCCCGTGACCTCCACGACGATGTCATCCAACGACTCTTCGCGACCGGGCTCTCGTTGCAGGCGGCCGCGCAGACCGTCGCGGACCCGGCAGCCGTCGCCCGGATCATGGGTGCTGTCGACGATCTGAACGTGTCGATCCGCCAGATCCGCATGACGATCTTCGAGCTCAACCAGCGACGATCCGACGACGTCACCCTGCGCGGCGACATCGTCGCGATCTGTGACGACGCGGCCACCACGCTCGGGTTCACGCCGCGCTGCGACATCCATGGTCCGATCGACAGCATCGTCGTGGAACCGACACGCAGCCACCTGTTGCTGTGTCTGCGCGAATCGCTGTCCAACGTCGCCCGCCACGCCCAGGCCTCGGCCGTGCGCGTCGACGTCCGCGTCGACGGTGGCCGTCTCGCTCTCACGGTCTCCGATGACGGTGTCGGCTATCAGCGCACCGCCGGTCGGCCATCGAGCGGGCTCGACAACATGCGCGTCAGAGCCGGTGCGCTGGGAGGTGTCTTCACCATCGAGCCCCGGTCCGCCGGCGGCACGCTCGTGACCTGGGACGTCCCCCTGCAGACGTCGTAGGTGCGCCGTCGCGGCGAGGTTGGGACGCATGGCCCTACTCAACGTGGTGTCGGCGGACCACCGTGAGAGCGGTGAACGCACGATCCTCGGTCGGAGGAACTGTCGTCGTGCCGACGCGACACCGGGTCGTCGTCGGCGTCGACGGGACGACGGCGTCCGGGCCGACGATCCGCTGGGCGACCGTCGAGGCGGCCGCCAGGCGAGCCTCGCTGCACGTCGTGTCGTTCACTGCCGACGGACTCGGCGGGGACGGCGATCGACGCGAGTCGAGGGACATCCTGCTCGACGAAGCGGCGACCTCGGATCTCGTGATCGTTGGCGCGTCGACCTCGGGCGCCGCGACGCGCTGGCTGCGGATCTGTGTACCTCGCGGGGGATCCCGACGCAGCTCATGTCCCATCGTCGTCGTGCGCGGCGACGCCGCCCAGCCGTTGCGTCGGATCGTCGTCGGCATCGACAGCCCCTCGACACCCGAAGGCGTGGTCGACTGGGCCGCTGACGAGGCCGGCCACCACGACGCCGAACTGGTCATCGTCCACGCCTGGCAACCAAAGATGCGGCCCGGTCGTTCGTTGAGGGACAACGATCTGGCGCGAGCAGACGCCCGATGCGTCGTCGATCTCGCCATCCGGCGATGCGAGACACGATCAACGCGCACGGTGCGCGGTGAGCTGATCGAGGGGGAACCCGCAGACGTGCTGTCCGCAGCGAGCCGTATCGCCGACCTGATCGTCGTCGGATCACGTGGTCGCAGCGGCTTCACCACGATGCTGTTCGGCTCCGTCGCCGCGTCGATCGTCGAACAGGCTGACTGTCCGGTCGCCGTGATCCCGCCCCGGGTCCGATCCACTGTGCCCGAGTCGGCCGTCTGCCCCGACGCGACCGACCTCGACGACGCCGTCTGGGTCTCCAGACCCTAGGCACGATCGCGAGGCGGGTCGATCATGGAGTCATGCACGCACAGGTCACCGTCGGGTTCAACGCAGCGGCGTCGTCGGTCCCCGTCGTCATGCGAGCCGGCGACACGCAACCCGTTTCAACGGCTCGCGTCGACCACGGCCGTCGAGGCGTCGAGGGTTCGAGCGATCTCGAGCCCATCCGATGATCACCCTGCTCGAAACCGGACGAATCGCCGTTGACAGGGCCCTGCTCGCCACCGGTCAGCCCGTCGACATCTGCCGAGCCGCGCCGGCTGACCTCGCCGCAGTGCGCAACTTCTATGAGCGACTCGGCGACACGTCGACGTACTACCGGTTCTTCGGACTGCGCCGTGCACTGCCGGACGGCGAACTGCGACGCGTCGTCGGCGACAGCGCCGAACACGTCACCCTGCTCGCCTCGATCGATGGGCGGCTGATCGGGATCGGTGAGTACATCATCGGTGCCGACCCGACCGAAGCCGAGGTCGCGTTCGCCGTCGCTGACGACCACCACCGAGAAGGTGTCGCCACGCTGCTCCTGGAGCGGCTCGCGGTCATCGCCCACGAACGTGGCCTGCTCACGTTCACCGCCACCGTCCTGCCCGGCAACGCCGACATGCAACTCGTGTTCCGCACCGTCGGCTTGGCCGTGCGCAGCCGCTTCGACGATGGCGTCATCAAGACCGTCCTCGAGCTCGCGTCGCTCACCGCGCTCACCGCCGCCGCCGACGCGCGTGTGCCACCCCATGGTGCCCCGGCCCGGCCCAGCCCCGAGGTCACGGCACCTCCGACGTGAACCGGGACCCGCCAGCAGCTCATTGAACGGTCGCCTCACCGAGTCAGCAGGCCGAGTACGACATCCCCTGAACCGACCGGCCCCGTCATGTGCCCCCGGTGGACGGCGGTACGCCGGCGTTCCAGTCCTGTCGCCTCGTGGGCGCGGCCACATCAGGGTCCGTCGCACGCTGCCGTTCATGGCCGACGAGGACCCTGCGCTTCGCCACGGCTTCGGCCGGCGGCCCGCGTCGGCGGCGCAGTCAGTCTCCAGGACCGGTACCGGGACGATGGAGCGGCCGGGCGCGATGTCGTCGCCGTGACCAGAGCCGCCGAGGTGACGGCCCAGTCGGCAGCCGGCCGCTGGCCTGACACGGTGTTCCGGCGGCGCCCCATCGGCGCGTTCGCCCGGCCAAGAGTCACGAGGTCGTGACGTTCGCCTCTGGGCCGTCCGCTCTCTGAAGCGCATTGTGCCGGTAGGGAGCGCGGCTCCCGGCACTCGAACGAAGAGGTGACTGATGAGAGCTTTCGTGTATCACGGCCCCGGATCGGCGGCGTGGGAAGAGGCCGTCGACCCGGTGATCATCGATGGCACCGACGCGATCGTGCGGGTGGAGGCCACGACCATCTGTGGAACCGATCTGCACATCCTCAAGGGAGACGTGCCCGCGGTGACTGACGGACGCATCCTCGGCCACGAGGCCATCGGCACCGTGATCGCAGTGGGAGGGGGCACCCGGCGGGTCGAGGTCGGCGATCGTGTGCTCGTCTCGTGCATCACCGCATGTGGGACCTGTGAGTACTGTCGAGACGGCCACGCCGGTCAGTGCCTGGGTGGTGGCGGCTGGATCCTCGGCCACAAGATCGACGGCACACAGGCCGAGTTCGTCCGGGTGCCGTTCGCCGACCTGTCCACCTACCCGATCCCGGCCGGGGTCAGCGACGAAGCGGTCCTGATGCTGGCCGACATCCTGCCGACCGGCTACGAGGTCGGCGTCCTCAACGGCCACGTCCAGCCGGGCGACGTCGTCGCCGTCGTCGGCGCCGGACCGATCGGCCTCGCTGCGATCATCGGATCACGCCTGTACAGCCCGACGACCGTGATCGCCATCGACCTCGCCGACAGCCGCTTGGAGGCCGCCAAGACCTTCGGGGCCGACGTCACCGTGAACAACACACGCCACGACGCCCTGGAGGTGGTCCGGTCACTCACCGCCGGTCTCGGCGCGGACGTCGCCATCGAAGCCGTCGGCACACCCGCGACGTTCGAGCTGGCAACCACGCTGATCCGGCCTGGCGGTCACGTCGCCAACATCGGCGTCCACGGCACCCCAGCCACGTTGCACCTCGAGGACCTGTGGATCCGCAACGTGACGATCACGACCGGGCTCGTCGACGCCTCCTCGACCCCAACGTTGCTCCGACTCATCGGCAGCGGCCAACTCGACGCGAGCCGCCTGGTGACCCACCACTTCGAGCTCGATCAGATGGAACACGCCTACGAGGTCTTCGGCGACGCCGCCACCACCGGCGCGTTGAAGGTCATGCTCACCACCACGGGCAGCTGACGGCAAAGGGCAACGAGGCGCCAGCAAGTCGCACGATTGCCCGTCGCTCCCGCTGTCCCGTTGTCACTCGGCGGTTTGTGACCGCGGCCCCTACCGGGCGGGAGCCGGGCGGCGCACGCTGTGGTCATGGCCAACGCTCTCGCCCCCACCGATGACCGGCTCGGCGCCGAGGCCTCTGATGTCACCGCCTCATGCGAGATGACCGATGACGCATGCTGGCGACGCCTCGACGACACCGCCCGCGGTCGGGTCGTTCTCCTCCATCACGGCCGCCCACTCGACGTTGCCGTGAACCACGTCGTCGTCGGCCGCACGATCGTGTTCCGCACCGGCGCGGCATCACCGCTCGGCCTGCTGCCCAGCCGCGAACCCGTGCGGTTCGAGGTCGACGATGCTTCGACGTCGACCGGGTGGAGCGTGCAGGTGGTCGGCGAGATCGAGAGGGTCGAAGCGCACATTCGGGATCAGATCGATCCTGCACCGGCACCGTGGGCGCCCGGCCGGGTCGAGGCGTGGATGCGCATCGTGCCCACCAGCGTCACCGGCCTGGAGCTCACTCGCCCCTCTGCGCGCAATCACGTGCTTTCGCTGGACGCGGCACTCGGCTGACGCGATGCGGTTCGAACGGATCATCGTCGTGGCCGACGAGTTCACCACCAGCGATCGTCCGTTCGCGCTCGCCCGGCGGCTCGCCGCAGCCGGCAACCTCGCCGTCGACGTCCTGTACGGAGTCCTCGACACCGACCAAGGCGGAGGGATCCCTGGCTGGCGCCTCCAGCGCCGCCTCGACGCCCACGGACTCTCGGCCGCGGAGCTCCACGTGTTGCGGGCGCAGGACCCAGCGCTGGCCGTGTGCGAGCATCTGGCCGGCCACGACGAAAGCCTCATCCTTCGCGGCAGCTCCGCCGGCGGTCACGACGGCGGACCCCTCCTCGATCACACCGCCGAGGCCATCATGAGCCACGTCCCGCAGCCACTGCTGCTCCTCGGCCCGCGACAAGCCAACCCACGGCGCGACGATCAGTTGTCCCCGATCACCATCCGCGACGGAGCCAGCGAGCGGACCTCCTTGGAATCGGCAACCGAACGCTGGATCTCGACCTTCACCAACATCCAGCCACAACTCGTCGACGTCATCCCCCCCGATCCGTGGCCCCCCTCGAACGTCCAACCCGTCGACAGACCGAGCGAGACACCAGACCCAACGGACCACATCGAGCTTCGGACGCTCGACCTCGGTGCCGCCCTGCTGGCGCACCTCGACAGCCGGCACGACGCCGTCGTCGTCGTCTCCAGTCCGCGGTGGCCGTCGACACCATCGCATTGGTGGGCCACCGCCCGTCGACTCGTCAGGCAGCTGCCGTGTCCGGTGCTCGTCGTTCCCGCCGTCGGCCAGCTCGGGCACGCAGAGACAGTGGAGCTGCGACGGTAGAGCCGCCGCGGAGCATTCCGTGCCAAGGGGATCTCGCCGCAGGTGAGTCCGCTTGAAGGTGCGCTGAGATCGCGGCCGCGGTTGTGGCAGTCGGCCGGATGGGTGTCGGGCTGGGTGTGGCGTCGCCACGTGTGCGTTGCACGGCGTGTGTTCGGATCTCGGCCGGCTCGCCGTCGCCGCGCCACCGATGTTGGCCACTCGTTTCGTCATGGATGCCTCGCCACGCCACTGGCGTCGTGGCGAGGTCAAGGACGTCCTGGGCATTGGCCGCTGTTGAATCGTCCAACGATGCAGGTCGCCCGGCACCGGAGCCTCGCAATGTGTCTTTGTCCTCACTGGCAGGGTGCGGAAAGGCTGCTGTTGAGGCGGTCTTGGGGTTGGTGACTGGCCTGGCTGGTTGACGTGGTGGCTTCGTTGTTGGTCTGGTGGCCCGCCGGCGGGAGTCGGCGGGAGGAAGGTCAGGTGACTCGGGCGTCGAGGGCGGTGATGCGGATCAGGTTGTAGACGGCGGCGGTGATGCGGAACCAGGCCCGGTTGCGTTGTCGGCCGCGGTAGCGCAGCTCGCGGCCGCCGGCGATCGTCTTGATCCAGCCGAAGGGTTCCTCGATCCGTTTGCGGATCCGCATCGACTCGGCGTGGTCAGCGTGGCGAGTGGTGCGCCCGTCGATGGCGGAGCGTTGCTGGCTGGTGTTGGCGGCGACGTGCGGGTGAACCCAAGGTTCCGCACCTCAGCCACGAAGCCCGGGTGTCGTAGCCCTTGTGACCAGCCACCGTGCGGCGCCGCGCCATCGAGGGGAGTCGGGTGAGCATCTCGATGGCGGTGGCCCGCTCGGGGTAGCCGTCGGCGGTGGTCAGCTCGGCGTCGACGATCAACGTGTTGCGGTGCTCCATCAACAGGACCGGCGTAGCAGAGCTTCGCCGGCGCCGCGTTCGACTTGCGGGCCAGCCGCGACTCCGGGTCCGTCGTCGAGGCGTGGGTCTCGTTCGAGCGCTTCTCGCCATGCCACTGCCCGTCGACGTTGCGCCGACCGGTGGCCCCGTCGGTGGGCCGTCTTTGGGCTTGAAGCTCTTGTGCGACGCCCACGCCTCCAACAGCGTGCCGTCCACGGAGAAATGCTCGCTGGACACGCAGCGGCGCAGCTTGGCCTCCTCGACGACAGCGGCGAAGAACGCATCCGCCACCTCGTGCTCCAAGAGACGTTCACGGTTCTTCGTGAACGTCGTCGCGTCCAACGCCCGCTGGTCGATGCGCATGTCCAAGAACCACTTGTACATCAAGTCGTAGTTGAGCCGTTCGCAGAATGTCGCCCGCCAGCCGGATGGGACCACTTGGGAGCGTTGAGCGCCAGGAGCATGGGACCGCCCCAGCGCCAGTGATGGGACCACCCTGCCGCCAGTGATGGGACCACTCGGGGTCCACCTTCGTCGGTCTCGTTGAGGGTCGACTCGCCGCCGTCGATCAGCGAGCCGGAGGTGGCGATGGCGTTCAGGGAGGTTCGAGTGTTCGAGGTTCGCGAGGTGCTGCGGCTGTGGATGGCCGGTGAGGGCATCCGAGCGACGGAACGGTTGGTCGGCTTCGACCGCAAGACCGTGCGCCGCTACGTGGATGCCGCCGTCGAGGTCGGTCTGGTCCGCGACGGTGGTGATGGCCAGTTGAGCGATGTCTTCATCGGGCTCGTGGTCGAGGCGGTGCGACCGCACCGCAGCGACGGTCACGGCGCGGCGTGGCGGCTGCTGGAGGCCCACCACGACGAGATAGCTGGGTGGGTCGCCGACGACCTGACCGGGGTGAAGATCACCGAGCTGCTCGAGCGACGTGGTGTCGTGGTTCCGTCCAGGACGACGCAGCGCTACATCGCGCAGGTCCTGGGCCGCGGCCGGGGCCGCGGGCCGACGGTGCGGGTCAACGACGGCGAGCCGGGCGACGAGCTGCAGGTCGACTTCGGTCGCATGGGCTTGATCTTCGATCCGGCGGCGGACCGGGACCGGGTGGTGCACGCGTTGATCTTCACGGCGTGTTTCAGCCGGCACTGCTTCCTCTGGCTGACCCACCGCCAGACGACCGAAGCGGTGATCGCCGGGTGCGAAGCAGCGTGGGCGTTCTTCGGGGGCGTGTTCGCCACGTTGATCCCCGACAACCTGTCCGCCGTCGTCGACAGCGCCGATCCGTTAGAGCCGCGGTTCAACCAGGCGTTCGTCGAGTACGCGCAGGCCCGCGGGTTCAAGATCGACCCGGCCCGGGTGCGGTCGCCGCAGGACAAGCCACGGGTGGAGCGGCAAGTGCAGTTCGTGCGCGGCTCGTTCTTCGCCGGCGAGACCTTCATCGATCTCGCCGACGCACAGCGCCGGGCCGAGACGTGGTGCCGCGAGCGGGCCGGGCTGCGCATCCATGGCACGACCCAGCAGCGACCCGGTGAGGTGTTCACCGCAGACGAGCAGCCCCGGCTGGGGCCCGCACCGACGGCGCCCTATGACGTGCCGATCTACGCGACCGCGAAGGTGCACCGCGACCATCACGTCGAGGTGGCCCGGTCGCTCTACTCGGTCCCCGGCGCCCTGATCGGCACCCAAGTCGAGGTGCGCGCCGACCGGACGCTGGTGCGGATCTTCCACCGCGGTCAGCTCGTCAAGGTCCATCCCCGCCAACAACCAGGTCGCCGATCGACCGACCCCGATGACCTGCCCACCCACAAGACCGTCTACGCGATGCGCGACCTGGATCGCCTCGGACGCATGGCCGCCGAACACGGCCCGGCGATCGGCGCCTACGCCAACGCCCTGCTGGACATCCCGTTGCCCTGGACGAAGATGCGCCAGGTCTACGCGCTGCTCGGCCTGGTCAAGAAGTGGGGCGCGGAGCGAGTCGAAGCCGCCTGCGCGTCCGCGCTGCAACACGAGACCGTCAACGTCGGGCTCATCGGCCGCATGCTCGAGCGCGGCACCGAGCAAACGCCCGCGCCAGCACAACCGCCACTGCCCGGCGTCGTGGTCGCCGGCCGCTTCGCCCGAGACCCCGACCACTTCGCCGTTCGCGACGTCGAGGCCGCCCGATGAACGCACCGACCGTCACGCCGGAACTCAAGGCGCTGCTGCGCCGCGTCAAGCTCGGCCGCTGCCTCGACACGCTCCCCGAACGCCTCGCGCTCGCGCACACCGGCGGCCTTGGCCACGCCGAGTTCCTCGAACTCGTCCTCGCCGACGAAGTCACCCGACGCGAGACCACCAGCGCCGAGCGGCGCTCCCGCGCTGCCGGTCTCGACCCGACCATGACCCTCGACCGCTGGGACGCCACCGCCAAGGTCACCTACGACCGAGCCACCTGGACCGAGCTGTGCTCACTGCGGTTCGTCGACGGCGGCCACAACGCCGTGATCATGGGACCCGTCGGCGTCGGCAAGACCTTCCTCGCCACCGCCCTCGGCCACACCGCTGTCCGTCGCCGCTACAGCGTCCACTTCGAACGCTGCGACCGGCTCCTCAAACGACTCCGCGCGTCGAGACTCGACAACAGCCACGAGACGGAGATGCGCAAACTCCTCCGCGTCGACCTGCTCATCATCGACGACTTCGCGCTCCAGCCCCTCGACGCGCTCGACACCGCCGACGTCTACGAGCTCATCGTCGAGCGCCACCGCGCCGCGGCCACGATCGTCACGTCGAACCGGGAACCGATCGAGTGGCTCGCCTACATGGCTGACCCGCTCCTCGCGCAATCAGCGATCGACCGGCTCCAGTCCGCCGCCCACGAACTCGTCCTCGACGGCGAGTCCTACCGGCGCCGCCAGAAGCCCGGCATCACCACCAACGACGAGGCACTTGACCCGCCAACGCCAACCCCGCGATCATCACGCCGCCGACGATGACACCCCGACGACGTGGTCCCATGCCACTGACGCTCAGGCGGTCCCATCAAGCTGGCGCACGACACAGAACGCCCGCTCGGAACGGATCGAGTACAGCGCCATCAACACCGTCGACTTCAACAACGTCTCCGGTGGCACACTGCGTCGGCCACCCGCCGCGTACATCGCGTCGAAGGTGTCGTCGAGCTCGGCCAGCACGGCGTCGACCAACACCCGGATCCGCCGGATCGATGATCCGACGGGATCAGATCCTCCGTGCTCAACGAGGTCAACATCGCCAACTGCGGATCGGGGCTCCCACGCATGACCCACATTCTTTTCGATCCAGTGGCCGATCGCGAGCACCCTCAGCGAATTTCAGCACCCTGCTAACCGACGATCCCCACCACGTGCACCAGATGCAACCCACACCGCACTCGGCGTCACATCGGCCGCCCAATTACCAGCCATACCTGGCCTCCATCGCAACCTCTGTGCGCGGCCCCACAGCAACGATCACTGCGACCAGGTTCACCGGAGTGTTCACCCGCTTGGGTCGCCGGCAAGGAACGTGACCGTCGTCGACGTGGTCGGGTGGTCGGCGATCTCGACGAGCCCGTCATCGACGAGTACAACGTGGGCGCCGGCGGCGATCGGGTGGCGCCAGCGCTCGGCCCGGTCGAGGTCGTAGCCGACAACGTCGGCTGGGTTGACACGGCGGTCGACGGCGATGAAGCCATCGCCGGCGAAGACCTGCAGCGGGGCCGACTGCACGACCGCCGGTCCGTCCCACGCCGGGCGCCCGGTGTCGGCGTCGACGACTTGGGGCGTCGCTACCTGGGAGAACGTGATTGATGCGGTGGCGACGAGCCGGCGACCACCGGCGGCGACGGCGTCGAGCACCCAGGCGTCGTCGGACCACAGCTCGGTGAGCTGGCCACCGGCCGTGGCGACGACCGTGAGCCGCACGCCGCGCTCGGATCGCCACGTCGCGGCCGTCGGCGTCCAGCGGCTGCACCTCGGCGATGGTTGCCGCGGACGCCGGCGCGTCGAGCGGCAGCGTGGCGCGCACGGTCCCCGAGCCGTCGATGAGGACGGCGGCCGTGGCGGACGCGACGACGATCCCTTCGTCAGTGGGTACGGCATCGACGCCGGCCGCGTTGGCCAGTCCGATCGAGGCGAGGTCGACGGTGCCGAGCGGGCGCAACGAGGCGTGGTCGAACAAGTCGATGCTCCTGTCCTGGTATCGCCGCACCGCGGCGGTGCTCCACGTGATCTGCTCGCCGAAGACGGCGGCCGCGGCACGCCCCGAATGGGGATCGAGGAGCTCGAGCGCGCCCGGCGCCGCCACGAGGACCCGGCCCCTGTCGAGGATCACCGCGTTCCCCGGCTCCGACGGGCGACGCCACAGCACCCGCCCGTCGTAGGCGTCGAGCGCGACGATCGTCCCGTCGGCCACGGCGACCACCACGTCGCCGACCACGCCGAGCTGCGCCGTCACCGCTGCGGGCACGGCGGCCGCCCAACGCGACGTCCCCGTGTCCACATCCAGCCCACGCAGTCCGTCGCTGGTCCACACCACGATGGCGTCGTCCGATCGAACGGCGGCGACGACGTCGACCGGCCCGAGCGCGGCGGACCACCGCTCGTGCAGCTCGGCAGGCACGCGCGGGCGGGCGTCAGACGGCTCCGCCGGGTCGCCAAGACGCGTGTGGGCGACGACCGCCCCCGCAGCCAGAGCGGCGGCGGCGGCGACGACGACAACCAGCCGCCACGGCGCCCGCCGGGGCCGCCCGACGTCGAGCACCGGCGCCCGCTGCGGATAGACGATCGCGCCGGTGAAGCCCGGTCGCCACATCGCGTCCGGGTCGTCGGCGCCCACCGCCTCACGGTACGCCCAACTCGTCCGGACGGGCACGATCACAACGACGTGCCGACACGAGGCAGGCCTCCCGACCGGGCAGCCGTCGCCCGAGTCGGCCTGCTCGCCACCGTCCGCCTCGCGTTCTGGCGCGGCGGCCGAAGCGGAAGCGGATGGCGACGTCGAGGATCTCGACGACTCGTCCACGACGAGCGACGTGATCGTGTCGGGCTCGAGGGCGAGCGCGCCACAGGCCCACGAAGCCCGCTCCCGGGCCCGGTCTTGCTCGCCTCGCCGGACCGCCAGGTAGGTCACAAGCAACAGCACCGCGGCGACCACCGGCCCAAGCGCGCACCTCGCCTGCACGGTGCGCTCGCCCCGCATCCAACCTTCGGCGAACCATCGAGCAGACGTGGCCAGCAAGGCGATCGATATGACACAGCGCTCTGGACGGGTAGCCGATATCAACGGGGATAACGTCAGCCGGCCGCGTCCTTGAACGCCGCGTTGGTCCCGCGCTCGCGGATACGGCCAGCGGATGGTCGGGCCGCTCGCGTCAGCGCATCGCGTCGTCGATCGCAACGTGGCGCTCGACGAAGCGCCACTCGCCGTCTACTTTGCGCAGGCGGTCCTCGTAGATGCCGGTGGTGCCGGACAGCTTGCCTCCGCCGGCGGTGAGGGCCAGCCGGTAGCAACGCATCGTCGCCGTCTCACCGTCACCATCGATCACGAGGTTGGCGTTCCAGTGCCGGGCCCGGCCCTTGGCGATGCGGTAGTGGGCCTTGGCGTAGGCGATCAGATCGTCGGTTCCCTCATAGCGGCCACCGAGCGGACTGTCCTCGGGCAGGCCGGTACAGCGGAACACGCCGTCGGGCGTGAATGTCGCCGCCCATCTCTCGGCATCGCCGAGGTCGATGGCCAGGTTGTAGCGCCCCAACAGCTGGCGGATGTGTTCGTACTCGATCGCGTCCATGCCGCCGATCGTCGCACGATCGCGACGAGTCCGAGATGACGGCATCCGTGAGCAGGTCATCGCGTCCGTTCCGGAGGCGTCCGCGACTCGCGTCCTGTGAGCGTGGACGGCCGTGTCCGGGGATGTCGCAGGCTGTCGGCGCGACAGCTTTGCGCCTCGCACGGTGGAGCTCGTGGCGCGATCAGGTTGAACCGAGTCGCGCCCAGCACTCGACGTCGAGGGCACACGTCGGGTCGAGGTTGACGGCGCGGCGCGCTGCCGGTAGGCCGTCTGAGCCCGATCCGGTCGCGGTCAGGACCGGATCAGCTCGACGTCGATCTCGAGCTTGACCTCCTTGGACACGAGGAGGCCGCCGGTCTCGAGGAGCATGTTCCAGGTCAGGCCCCAGTCCTCGCGGTTGATGGTGCCGCGGGCACTGAGCACGGCGCGGTCGGCGCCCCACGGGTCGCGGGCGTGGCCGATGAACTCGACGGCGAGGGTGACCGGCCGGGTGACCCGCTTGATGGTGAGCTCGCCGCGCATCGTCGCCGTCGCGCCGGCGACGTCGATCCCGCTCGACCGGAACGTCGCCGTCGGGTGGCGGGCGACGTCGAAGAGGTCGGCCGAGCGCAGGTGATCGTCACGGCCCTGGTCGCCTGACGACACCGAGGCCATGTCGATCTCGACGGCGACGGCCGAGTCCTCGAGGCGCTCGCCGAACGTGACCTCGCCGGTGATGACGGTGAAGCGGCCGCGGACGTGGGTGAGCCCGAAGTGGCGGCCGACGAAGGCGACCTCGGCGTGGCCGGGGTCAATGGTCCAGACCCCGGCGGCGGGCAGGGCGATGCCGTCGACGTCACGGACGGCGGGGGAGGCGATGGTGGTCATGGCGGTCTCCTCAGGTGAATGAGAGTTATGTGCGTACGCACACACAGTATCAGATGCGTGCGGGCGCACGCAACTGGTACGGTGACGACATGGCCGAGGCCGCCGATCGGAACGAGGCGGTCGCCGCGTGGCGTGGGCTGCTGCTGGCCCACCACGCGTGCGTCGCGGCGATCGAGGCCGCCCTCGACGCGGCCCGCACGATCCCGCTGTCGTGGTATGACGTGCTGCTCGAGCTGCGCGCCGAGCCCGACGGGCTGCGCATGCAGGACCTCGGCGAGCGGGTCGTGCTCTCCCGGACCCGGGTCAGCCGGCTCGTCGACGAGCTCGAGCAGCACGACCTCGTGGTGCGGCGCCCCGACCCGGCCGATGGACGGGCGACGATCGCACGCATCACGGCCGCCGGTGAGGACGCCTTCCGGGCGACCGCGCCCGTCTACCTCGCCAAGATCGACGAGCACTTCAACGCCCACCTGTCGGCTCGCGAGCGGACGGTGATCGCGACCGCCCTCCAGCGGGTCGCCGACGCCGAGCGCACGGTGCGGCTCAGCCGAGTGGCTCGCCGCGCACGTAGCTGACCACCATCTCCGCCACCGCCGCCTCAGTATCACCCAGTTCCTTCGCCGGGAAGTCGAACACCCCGATCATCAGCTGGACGGGGTAGTCGGGCCCCTGGTCGAGCCGGTGGACGACCTCGCCGTCGATGTCGACGGCCAGCGCGCCCGGTCGCCACTCGACACCGTCGGTGTGGAACCGGGTGACGTCGAGCGCCCGTGGGTCGGCGCGGAACGCCTGCGTCAACGCCGGGTCGCGGAACGCTTTGATGCCCATTCCGACCTCGGCGTGGCCGTTGCGGAGAGCGTTCCCGAAGATTTCTGCGACGCAGATCTCACCGCACCGCTCGGGGCGGTCCTCGATGCCCGCCATCCAGAAGGCGAACATCGGGCGGTCGGTCATCGTGCCCCGCATGCCAACCTCGACCCGCCCACAGCACGGGATGTAGCCGCCACACGACGCCGACGGTCTGCCGCGCGGGAACGGTGAGTGCCGCATCGGCTCCACTCGACGGGTCACCGCGCTCGGGCGGGCGGGGGTGCGGTGGACGCTGGACGACCACGACGACGATGCGCAATGATGGAGCCAAGCGCTCCCCGGACCCTGGACGCGAACCGCATCGCCGGCTCGAGGGACTCGTCGTGGAGCTGCATCCGCTGATCGTGCACGAGTGGCGGGACCACCACCGCCTGTCGCCACGCTCATTGGCGTGGATCGTCGAGCACGCCGCGGCCCACGACCCGCACCCGATCGCCTCCGTCATCGCCACCCTCCGGATGACGGAGGCTCAGACGCCATCGTGACGGCAACGTGGTGAGGGGTGGCTCGCTCGCCCGCACGGGCCACCCCCACCACAGTCTCCGCCAGCAATCAGGTCGCCCCCGTTGGCACGAATGCTTCGATCAACGGCTCGACACCGGGCTCCCGGAGCGAGGCCTCCCACCGGCGATCGGCCTGCGCGCCCTGTGGCCATCCCGCCGGCCACCGCCCAATCGCGCGGAACCGAACGCGTCCGCCGGGGGTGTCCTCTCACAACGGGGAATATCCCGGCTGGCCGCGTCCTCGACCGCCGGGCCGAGGCCGTTCGCGCTACCCCGAGAAGATGGATGCGGCCGTTCGTGAGCGCTGCGGGCGACGGCTCGTCAGCGAGGGCTTCGAGGACGGCGGTGAGATCCTGAGCGTCGGCCGAGAGGTGCACGAGATCGGGGTGATCTCGCGTTGGGAGGTCGCGCCAGCCGTACGGGAACTCCTCCTCGCGTCGCATCCGCAACCCTGGGATGTCACAGAGCTCACCGACAAGTGGCGACACCGAGCGGAGGGTCGGATGTGGGATCCGTGGAACCCCGTGATCGGGTCGGAGCAGGGACGCCGCCGTCACAGGGACCGTTGACTGAGATCGTGAGCAACGACGACGAGGCCGGAGAGCCCGGCTGCCTCTGCGACGGATGCGTCGCCGCATGGATGACCGCGTTCGTCATCGGCTGCGACCTCAACGAGCTGATCACGGCGCTGCGCGCCGCGATCGAGGAGGCCGAGATCTCCTGACGGCGACGTCGAGCCCGTCGACGTGCACCACCACGCGGATCGACGACGGGCACGTCGTGCGTTGCCCCCGGAGCGCCCGGCGCCTGTCCCAAGGAACGTATCCGTATGCCGAGCACGAACGCCGGGTCGTGGTCGCCGAGATCGCCGGATCGCGGCGCGAGACTGGCCGACAGTCGCGAGCGTTCGCCGCTCGGGTCGGCGACGAGAGCGGTTGCTGGGAGGTGTGCTGTGAACCAGTCGCTGTGGAAGTCGACGGCCGGCCTGTGGGGCGGGTGCCGGGACCGTGCTCGCCGGGGTGTTCCGATGCAGTGACGTGCGCTGCCCTGACCCCACCCAGGATCCGGACGCCACCACCGAAGACGCCGTGCACGCGGCCGTGAGCATCCTCAGATTCATCGTCTGGACGGCATTGCCGTTCGTGGACGCCACCCAAGCCGGGTCAACGAGAGCACGAGTCGGCAACGTTCTCCTCGGCGCGATCACCGCCGCCGGGCTCGCGGGTGCGGCCGCCACGACACGAACGGACGATCCGCGCAAAGCGTGGCGCAGCGGTTCTTCCTCGGCGCGGTCTTTGCCCGGTACATCGCAACCGGCGCACGAGCGATGCGCCCGCAAGGTTCCGCCACGGCGGCCCTGTCCGATAAGCGCACTCGATAATCCCGACCGACCGCGTCCGACAACGCCGGGTCCCTGGCCCATCGCGGCGGGCTCGCCGGTCACCGTGCTTGCTGACGCGAGCACCCCAACTGGATGTTTGGTACTCGAGCGAGACCTCGCCTCTCGCAGTTGCTTGGAGCAGGCGTCGCGCCCGAGCTGCCGTGATGCGCTACTTGACCGCGCGGAGGTACCCGCACAGATCGGCGCCACGGTCCCGGCGTTCGGGGGCAGTGCGCAGATCGAGTGATCGGTTCGCGACCGCCACTTGCGAGCCGCGCCCCGACCGGGCAATCGGGCGCCTCAAGCCCGGCGGCTTCAGCTGAGTGGTTCGGCTGGCGTCTCGCCAGCGAACGAGGGCGAGGTGTGCAATCAGGTGTGCAACACGGGCTTCCTGCAATTTACGTCGACTTACACAAACTGCCTGGTAGACGAGCTGACGAGTGTCCTACCAGCGTCCTCGCGATCCCTGATCAGGATGAGGTCACAAGTTCGATTCTTGTTAGCCCCACCGCACGTCATCGGTGCCGCACCTGACGCTCACGCCGGGTACGTCGTGATCTCGGTGGCCTTGACGGTGGCCCAGGTCTGGTCGCCGGGTTGCAGTCCGAGGGCGTCGAGCCCGGCGGGGGTGACCTCGGCGACGAGGGGGACAGGGCCGGCGAGGCGGACCCGGACACGGTCGGCTTGGCGATCGATGTCGGCGACCGTCGCCGGCCAGACGTTGCGCGGGCTGCCGTCCGGAGGCGATGCGTAGAGGGCGACGCTGTGGGGTTGGATCACGGCGTAGGTGGGTCCGTCGACGTGGTCGGCAGCGACGACCGTGCCGCCGGTGCCGAGGGTGATGGTGCCGCTGGCGGCGACGCCGGTCAGCAGGTTGATGCCGACGAGGTCGGCGACGTAGCGGGAGCGGGGGTGGGCGATGACGTCGTCGAACGTCCCCGTCTGCACGACGCGTCCCCCTTCGAGGATGACGACCCGGTCGGCGAGGGCGTAGGCGTCGACGGGGTCGTGGGTGACGAGGATGCGCACGCCGGCGACCGTGGCGAGGTGTCGGCGCAGGTCGCGGCGCACGTCGCTGCGGGTGCCGGCGTCGAGGGCGGCGAGCGGTTCGTCGAGGAGCAGCAACCGAGGTTCGGTGGCGAGCGCCCGGGCGAGGGCGACGCGCTGCGCTTGGCCGCCCGACAGGGCGCGCGGCCGGTGCGCGATGTGATCGGCGAGCCCGACCCGCTCGAGCCAGCCCGCGGCGAGGTCACGGGCCTCGTGCTTGCCGATGCCGCGGGCGCGCAGCCCGAAGGCGACGTTCTCGAGGGCGGTCAGGTTCGGGAACAGGAGGTAGTCCTGGAACACGACCGCGACGGGCCGTCGTTCGGGGCGGACGAAGACGTCGCATGCCGGATCGTCGAGGGCGACACCGTCGAGCTCGACGCGCCCGCCGTCGATCGGCAGGAGCCCGGCGAGGCAGCGGAACAGCGTCGACTTGCCGGAGCCGTTGGGGCCGAGGACGGCGACGGTCTCGCCGCCCTTGATGGTCAGGTCGACGTCGAGGCGGAACGTGCCGACCGTGCGGACGATCTGCGCATCGAGCGTCATACGGCAGGTGGCCGCCCGCCGAGGAACCGGTCACGCAGGGCGACGAGCACGCCGAAGGAGACGGCGATCAGCACGAGGCTCAGCACGATCGCCTCGTCGGGGTTGACCTCGTTGGTGAGATAGATGGCGAGCGGCATCGTCTGGGTGCGGCCGGGGAAGTTGCCGGCGAACGTGATCGTGGCACCGAACTCGCCGAGCGCCCGAGCCCAGGCGAGGACGGCGCCGGCCACGAGGCCGGGCCTGATCGCCGGCAGCGTCACGCGACGGAACACGTACCAGCGCGACGCACCGAGCGTGCGAGCCGCCTCCTCGTAGCGGGTGTCGAGCTGGCGGAAGGCCGCCTCGACCGTGATGACGAGGAACGGCATGGCGACGAAGGCCTGGGCGACCACGACACCGGTCGTCGTGAACGGCAGCGTGAACCCGAACCAGCGGTCGAGGTACTGGCCGAGGAGGCCGCGCCGGCCGAGTGAGTAGAACAGCGCGACACCGGCGACGACCGGCGGCAGGACCATGGACAGCGTGCACAGGGCGCGGACCAGTCCCCGGCCCGGGAACGACACCCGGGCCAGCAGCCAGGCCAACGGCACACCGAACGTCACCGCGGCGACGGTCGCCCACAGCGAGCACCACAGCGACAGGCGCAGGGCGGTGAGGGCGCTGTCGGAGGTGAGGATCGACCAGGCATCGCCCCAGGGCGCCTTCCACAGCAGCCCGACGAACGGCAGGGCGAAGAAGACGATGGCGATGCAGGCGAGGACGAGCACCAGGCGCGGGCAGGCGCTCCTGCCCGACGCGGCGGTGGCGGACGGCGACCGAGGGTTCGGGCGCCGTCGCGCTCACGGCGCCCCGAAGCCGTGGTCGGCGAGGATGGCCTGACCTTCGGGGCCGGTGAGGAAGTCGATGAAGGCCTCGTCGACGTCTTGGTTCTGGGAGGCGGCGACGGTGGCGATCGGGTACTCGGCGACGACGTTGATGTCCTCGGGGATCTCGACCATGTCGGCGGTGTCGCCGGCCGCGATGACGTCGGTGACGTAGACGATCCCGGCGTCGGCCTCGCCGGCGGTGACCTTGGTGGCGACGCCGCGGACGTTCTGCTCGAGGCTGACCGGTGTCACGGTGACGCCCGCGGCCGTGAAGATCTGGTTGGCGTAGTTGCCGCAGGGCACTTCGGGGGCGCAGATGACCGTCTTGACATCAGGGTTGGCGAGGTCGGCGACGCCGGTGATGCCCAAGGGGTTGCCGGGCGCCACGATGATCGTCAGCAGGTTGGTGGCGAAGATCTCCGGTTCCGTGCCGTTGAGGCCGGCCGTGACGAGCTTGTCCATGTTGGCGGTGTCGGCGGACGCGAACACGTCGGCGGGGGCGCCCTCGGTGATCTGCTGGACGAGCGCGGACGAGCGCGTCGAAGCTGAACGTCGCCGTGGCGTCCGGGTTGGCGGCCGTGAACGCGTCGCCGACCTCGGTGAAGGACTCGGTCAGCGACGCCGCGGCGAAGACGGTGATCTCACCCTCCACGCCGCTGGCCGCCGTGGCGCAGGTGCCTCGGTCGTCGCCGGCTGCGGCCGTCGTCGCAGTGGCGGCTTGCGTGGTGGACGCGGCGCCGTCGTCGTCCTCGTCGCCGCAGGCCGCCGCGAGGAGGGCCAAGGCGGCACACGGGACGAGCAGCAGGCGCGTCGTCGTGGTCATGACGGGCACTGTAGTCAGGTCCTCATGTTCTACACAGAGGAGCTGACTATTGGCGCGATGTGCCCGTGCGGCGACGACAGGCCGCGAGTCGCCCGCAGCGACTATGCCTGGGGGCGTGACGACGCGTCTGCCGTTCGCCGAATCGGTGTGCCTCACCTTGATCACGCAGAAGGTGTCCCACGGGTGGGCGCTCGGCACGATGCTGGCGCCGGACGGCGAGCTCGGCCGGATCTGGTCGCTGAGCCGGCCGCTGACCTACCGCGCGATCGACGGCCTCGTCGACAAGGGTCTCATCACCCGCAGCGGCCAGCCCTCCGGCCGCGGTCGCGACCGGGTCCTGCTCGCCGCCACCCCGTCCGGCCGACGCCTCGCCAAGCAGTGGCTCGACACGCCCGTCGAGCACCTCCGCGATGTGCGCACCGAACTGCTCATCAAGCTGGCCCTCCGCCAGCGTGTGGGCCTCGACAACGACGTCCTGCTCGCGACCCAGCAGCAGCTGTTCGAACCCGCCATCGACGCCCTGACCTCGACCAGTCCCGACGACGATCTGGTCGACCTGTGGCGCAGGGAGAGCGCTCGGGCGGTGCGCCGCTTCCTCGACCAGGCCCTCGACCCACCCAGCCAGCTGCCGACGAGCAAGCCCGAGCTGCGGATCAGCGCCCGCAACCAGCTCCCGGCCACCGTGACCGGCGTCCACCACGGCGACGTGATGGCGACGGTCAGCGCCGTGCTCGGCGAAGGACTTCCGGTGACGGCCGCGATCACCAAGGACGCGGCTGCCGACCTCGACCTCGCGCCGGGTGACGACGTGGTCGTGATCATCAAGTCGACCGAGGTGATCGTCGCCAAGGGTGTCGCGCCGAAACCGCGCCGCCGCTAGCTACTTCGACCTGGAAAAGTCCTGGTAGTAGGTCCGCGAGGTGCTCGTTGGTGATGCCAGCCGAACTGAGGGCGGTGGATCGGCTGCTCGATGATGAGCGGTTCTTTACGCCGTATCGGGAGTTCTTCCATGCCACGTTGGGGCGGCCGTCGATCCCGATCGAGACGTACCTGCGGTTGATGTTCTTGAAGTACCGCTACCGGTTGGGGTTCGAGACGCTGTGTCGGGAGGTGACGGACTCGATCGGCTGGCAGCGGTTCTGTCGGATCCCGCTCGGTGGGCGGGTGCCGCATCCGACGACGCTGATGAAGATCACGACTCGCTGCGGTGAGCGGGCGGTCAACGGGTTGAACGAGGCGTTGTTGGCGCGTGCCGTCGAAGCGCGGGTGTTGAAGACGAACCGGGTGCGTGCCGACACCACAGTGGTGGCGGCCAACGTGGCGTATCCGTCGGACTCGTCGCTGTTGGCCAAGGGTGTCGCCAAGATGGCCACGACGGCCAAGAAGCTGCGGGCGATGGGGTTGGCGACACGGACCAGCCTGGCCGACAAGACCCGCACCGTGCACGCCCGGGCGCGGTCGATCAACGCCAACCTGCGGCGGCGCAACGACGACAAGCTCGCCGAGGTGCGGCGGATCAACGCCGAGTTGGCCGGGATCGCGGAGCGGGTGGCGCGCCAGGCCGACCGGGTGGTGCGCAACGCTCGCCGCACGCTGCGCACGCTCGGCGTACAGGCGTCGGGGCGGGCCCGGGCGACGGTGGCCGACTTGGCACGCACCGCTGAGCTGCACTCGCCAGCGTCGCCACCCAGACCCGTCAACGCCTGGCCGGGACGACGCCGGATGGGACGACCAGAGTGGTGTCCCTGCACGACGCCGATGCCGCGCCCGATCGTCAAGGGTCGCTTGGGCAAGCCGGTCGAGTTCGGCTACAAGGCGCAACTCGTCGACAACGAGGACGGCGTCATCGTCGACCACAACGTCGAGCAGGGCAACCCGCCCGACGCGCCGATGCTCACCCCGGCGATCGAGCGGATCAAGCAGCGGACCGGCGCGCCCCGACGGCGGTCACCGCGGACCGCGGCGACGGCGAACACGGCGTCGAGATCGACCTTCGCGAAGCTGGTGTGCGCTACGTCGTGCTCCCGACGAAAGGCAGACCGAACGCCGCCCGCCGCGTCGTTGAGAACCGTCGGGCGTTCCGCAAGATGGTCCGCCGGCGCACCGGCTGCGAAGGACGGATCAGCTGCACCAAACGCGACTTCGGGCTCAACCGCACACGCATCGACGGGCTCGCCGGCGCCCGAACCTGGTGCGGCCACGGCATCTTCGCCCACAACCTTGTGAAGATCAGCGGACTCCTCGAATGACCGGACAAGCACACGATCGAACCTGGCGACCCGCAGCGAACCGAGTCGCCTGAATACGCAGATGTCGTCCGTCAGGCGTCTGACTCCACCGAGTTCTTCAGGGCGAAGTAGCTAGTCGACGCTCTCCTCGGGCAGCAGGCCCTTCTGGTCGAGCGAGTACAGGAGCACGAACCCCGGCACGACGACGATGGCGAGGAGCACGGTGGCCACGACGAGCGTGGCGAGCGTGCCGGTGGGGGCGGCCGCCTCGGTGATCTCCAGGCTGGTCGGGAGCATGTAGGGCCATTGGGCGACGCCCCAGCCGACCATGATGCCGACGACCGCGCCGATGGCCAGGAGGCGCGCCCCGCTCGCCGCGTCGCGCAGCAGCAGCACGAGGGAGCCGATGCCGCAGGCGGCGGACAGCACGACGAAGGGGAGGGCTCGTGAGAACAGGCCGTCGAAGATGTAGCGGGCGTCGGCACGTAGGACGAAGATCCCGACGAAGGCGGTGAGGCCGGCGGCGATGGCGGCGCCGATGGCGCGGCGACGGAAGTACTCGGCCATGTCGCTCGTCGCCTTGGCGGCGGGCGTCGCGCACGAGGTAGACGGCGGCGAGGTAGGCGACGACGACGACGGCGAGGATGCCGCCGAGCACGGAGGTCGGGTTGACCCAGCTGTTCCAGGGTTCGCCGGCGACGCCGCCGGCGGGCACGCGGCCGGAGGCGATGGAGCCGGCGACGGCGCCCATGCAGTACGGCACGACCACGGAGGCGGCGGCGAAGGCGGCGCCGAAGTTGCGGCGGTCGCGGGTGCGGAAGACGGTCTTGCGGAAGGCGAAGCTCGATCCGCGTAGGACGATCCCGAAGGCGGCGAGGGCGAGGGGGACGAACAGGGTCAGGGTGATCGATGCGTAGGCCTCGGAGAACCCGGTCCACAACACGACGAACACGAAGATGAGCCAGACGTGGTTGGCCTCCCACACCGGTCCGATGGAGTGGTCGATCACCTCCCGGGGTCGTTCCCCGCGGGCCGCGCCGCCGGCGACGAGGTCCCAGAAGCCGGCACCGAAGTCGGCGCCGCCGAACACCGCGTAGGCGGTGACGCCGAGGAACAGCACGACGGCCACGAGCTCGCTCACTGCCGCACGTCCTCGGCTCCGGCTCCGGTTCGGCCTCCGCCGTCATCGGCTCGCTCGGCCCGTACGGCACCTCGTGGTCGGCGACGTCGCGGCTGCGGAAGCGCTTGCTCATCGTGCGCAGGATGAGGATCGTGGTCACGCCGAGCCCGACGTAGAGCACCGTGACGAGCACGAACATGATCCAGACGCCGGTGTTGGCGGTGGCGGCGTCCTCGACCTTCATCAGGTTGTAGACGATCCACGGCTGCCGGCCGACCTCGCTGACCACCCACCCGGCCTCCATGCAGACGATGGCGGCGACCCCGGCGCACGACGCGATCAGCAAGAACAGCTTGCTGCGCGGCATGTCCCGGCGGAACAGCCATGACACCGCGTACCACACGGCGAGCAGGAACAGCAGGGTGCCGAGGCCGACCATGACGTCCCAGGCGAGGTGGACCGTGTTGACCTGTGACAGTGTCGGCCGCTCGTCGGCGGGCACGATGTCGAGCCCTTCGACCACCGTTGCGGTGCCGTCGGCGGGGTCCGACAGCCACGACGCGAGCCCGGGGATGCGGATCCCGCCTTTCACGTCACCGTCGCTCTGGAGCTGCCCGAGCAGGATCTCGGGGACATCGCTGGAGGTCTCGGCGACGAGCTCGATCGCCGCGAACTTGACCGGCTGGTTGTTGTACACCCAGCGGGCGAGGGAGTCGCCGACGCCCATCTGGATCGGGATGGCGATGGCGCCGACGGTGAACGGGATGATGAACCCGAGGCGGTGGTAGCGGTCGCGTCGACCGCGCAGCATCGCCACGGCGTAGACCGAGGCGATGAGGAACCCGCCGACGACGTAGGCGGCGATCACCATGTGCGCCGCCATCAGCGGCATCGCGTCGTTGAAGATCACCTCCCACGGGTCGACCTCGACGACGTTGCCGTTGGCATCGAGCGTGAAGCCCTGGGGGTCGTTCATCCAGGCGTTGGCGGCGACGACCGAGACGCTGCCCAAGATCCCGGTGATCACGACGGGGACGCCGGTCCAGAAGTGGGCCCACGGTGACAGCCGCCGCCACCCGTAGATGTAGATCGAGATGAAGATCGCCTCGGTGAAGAAGAAGATGCCCTCGAACGCGAACGGGACGCCGAAGGCCTCCCCCCACTGACCCATGAACTCCGGCCACAGCAGGCCGAACTCGAACGTCAGCACGGTGCCCGTCACCGCCCCGACCGCGAACGTCACGGCCATGTACTTCGACCACCGCTGCGCCAGCTGCAACGCCGGCTGGTCGCCGTGCTTGATGCCGCGGTAGTTGGCGATCAGGGCGATGGCCGCCCACGACACCCCCAACGGCACCAGGATGATGTGGAACCCGAGCGTGAAGGCCATCTGGGCGCGCGACCACGGCACCGGGTCGACGCCCAGGATCGGGGTCAGGAACCCCACCACGCCCATCATCGTCCACCCATCGCGAGGTCCTCGTCCTGCGCCGCGCCGGCTGGCGTCAGAGGCCGGGGCTGGAGTGCATGATGCCGCCGTCGACGAAGATGGTGGTGGCGGTGAGGTAGCTGGCGCCGGGGCCGGCGAGGAAGGCGACGACGCTGCCGATCTCTTCGGGTTCGGCCATGCGGGCGATCGGGATGGCTGCGTCGAGCTTCTTGAGTGCGGCGGGGTCGGCTTCGGTGGCGGCGTTGATGGGTGTGTCGACGGCACCGGGCCCGACGCCGACGACGAGCACGTTGTGGGGGGCGAGTTCGACGCCGGCGGTGCGGGTGAGCATGCGCATGCCGCCCTTCGACAGGCAGTAGGCGGTGTTGCCGGGCATCGGCCAGTCCTCGTGGACGGAGGAGATGTTGATGATCCGGCCGCCGCCGCCTTGGGCGATCATCTGCTTGGCGGCGATCTGGGTGCCGAAGAACGCGCTCTTGAGGTTGATGTCGAGGACCCGCTCGTACTGTTGCCTCGGTCGTGTCGAGGATCGACGTGCGGGTCTCGATGCCGGCGTTGTTGACCATCACGTCGACGCGGCCGAACGTCTTCACAGCCGTGTCGACGAGCCGTTGGAGGTCGGCGACCTTGCTGACGTCGGCCTCGACGCCGATGGCCTGGTCGCCGAGGGCGTGGACGCGCTGCTCGAGCGCTTCGGTGGCTTCGGGGTGGGTGACGTAGTCGATGACGATGGTGGCGCCCTCGGCGGCGAGGGCGAGCACGATGCCCATGCCGATGCCGCTGTTGCCACCGGTGACGATGGCCACCTTGTCCTTCAGGTTCATGGAAGTTGCTCCTTGTGTGCTGGTGGGAGTGTCAGGCCGGTCGGGGTTGCACCGCGGTGAGCTGGTGGGGGCGGGTGATGGCGAAGGAGAGGGCGGCGAGCACGGCGGCGGCGGCGGCGCCGATGGCGTAGATCGCCGGGAGCGAGACCCCGGCGTCCTGCAGTGGCCCGGCACCGAAGGCGGCGATGCCGTAGCCGAGCTGGTAGGCGGCGATGACGAGGCCGGCCGTCGCCGCCGAGATGGCGACGAGGTCCTCCTGGGCGAAGCTGATCGTCAGCGGGAGCAGCGCCGAGCAGCCGAGGCCGGCGAGCCCGAACGCGAGCACCCCGGCGACGTCGCTGCCGTCGGGGAGGGCGGCGATGGCGACGAACGCGCCGACCAGCACGAACGGCAGCAACCGGTACACGCGCGAGCTCGGGAAGCTCCGCTGGATCGCTGCGAACAGGACCCGCCCGACCGTGACCATGCCCCAGAACGTGGTCAGGGCGATGGCGGCGACGGTGGTCGAGGCGCCGACCTCGGTCGTCATGTCGAGCTGCGACCAGTTGCCGTTGAGCGTCTCGCAGATGCCGTAGAGGACGGCGAAGGCGGCGTAGAGCGCGAACCGGCCCGGGATCGGTGCCCGCCCGCCGGTCGGCGCCGTCGTCGTCGCAGCGGTGTCGGTCTGCAGCGGCAGCGGCCGGCTGGCGACGATCAGACCGGCGAGCAGGATCGCCGACAGCACGGGCAGCCCCCACCAGAACCCGAGGCCGACGAAGATCGCCACGAAGATCGGGGCCAGCGCGGTGCCGGCCCCGAGCAGGGCGTTGAGCACGAGGACGGAGCGGTCGACGGCGTCGGGGTGGAACGCAGCGGTGAACGTGTTGAGCGTCGGCACCGTGAGCCCGAAGCCGGCCCCGAGGAAGGCGGTGGCCACGAGCAGCAGGCTGTAGGCGAGGGCGTGGTCGTCGGTGAACGGCGTGCTGGCGACGAGCAGGCCCATCGAGACGAAGCTCGCGGCGAGCCCGGCGAGGTAGACGCGCTTGGATCCGTAGCGGCGCGCCAGACCGGCGCCGAGCAGGGCGCCGGCGATCGCGGTGATGACCTGCGGGAGGAACATCGCGCCGTACTTGCTGCTCGACAGGTCGTACTCGTCGGGGTCCGTGAAGACCGTGCTGGCCGCCGGGAACGTCACCAAGACGATGCCTTGGACGAGTCCGGCGGCGTAGACGACCCGGGTCTCGGTGCGGGTGGCCATCGCCCAACTGCTCGATCTAGCCGAGCCGCGCGGTGAGGTGCTCGCCGACGCGGATGGCGTTGGCCATCGCGGTGAGCGCCGGGTTCACGGCACCGATGCTCGGGAAGAAGCTGGTGTCGACGACGTACAGGTTGTCGAGCTCGTGGGCCTTGCAATCGGGGTCGAGGACGGAGGTCGCGGGATCGTCGCCGAACCGGCACGTGCCGGCCTGGTGGGCGACGCCGGCGACGGAGATGTCCATGTGCATGTAGAAGTTCTTGGAGAGCACGTGGTGCTGGGCGAGCCCGACGTGGTTCAGCAGCTTCTTCAGCTCGTGGTACAGGCGATCGGCCTCATCGTTGTTCGTCGCGGTGTAGGCGAGGTGGATGTTGCCGTCGCCGTCGACCGTGATGCGGTTCTCCGGCTTCGGCAGGTCCTCGGTGGTGAGCCAGAAGTCGAGGGCGTGGCGGGCCGTCTCGGCCAGCGACCAGTGCGGGGCCAGCTTGGTGAGCTTCGGCTCCTCGCCCTTCATCGCCTCGGCGTTGGACTTGCCGATCATCTGGATGTTGCCGGCCGGCCAGTCGTAGCCCGGCGCCCCGAAGTAGAAGTCGTTGAGCCCGACGGTCTTCTGGAAGACGGTGTCGTTGGGTTCCTTGGCGAGGGCGACGATCGCCTTGCAGTTGTGGAACATGTAGTTCCGCCCGACCTGATCGGAGCCGTTGGCCAGACCCTGCGGGTGCTGGTCGTTCGCCGAGCGCAGCAGCAACTTGGCCGAGTTCGACGCCCCCGCCGACACCACGACGATGTCGCCGCTGTACACCTCGGTGCTGCCGCCGCGCGACACCACGACGCCGGTCACGGTGCGACCGGACGGGTCGGTCTCGAGGCGGGTCACCTCGGCGTCGACGAGCAGCGTGACGTTGGGCCGATCGAGGATCGGGCGCACGGCGATCGTCTCGGCGTCCGCCTTGGCATGCACCAGACAGGGGTAGCCGTCGCACCACGTGCAGCGGATGCACGTGCTCTTCGCCCGGTCCGCCTCGTCCAACAGGATGCCGCACGGCGCGTGGAACGGCTGGTAGCCGCCGGCCGCCAGCTCGTCGGAGAGCTGCTGGATGCGCGGCTCATGCGACACCGCCGGCCACGGGTACGGCTCGGAACGGTGACCCTCGGTCGGGTCCTCACCGGCGTTGCCGTGCACCTGGTACAACCGCTCCGCCTTCGAGTACCACGGCTCGAAGTCGTCATACGTCAGCGGCCACGCCGGGGAGAGGCCGTCGATGTGGCGGATCTCGCCGAAGTCCTGCGGACGCAGCCGGTACAGCGCGGCGCCGTACAGCTTGGTGGCGCCGCCGACGTTGTAGTGGACCTGCGGCTGGAAGGCCTTGCCGTCGGCGTCGTACCACGTGTCCTTGGAGATGTACTTGCCGTCGATGAAGACGGGCTCGGGGCGCCAGTTGTCCATCTCCCGCGGCAGGTAGGTCCCCCGCTCCAACAGCAGGATCTGCTTGCCGGTCGCCGCCAGCGTGTGGGCCAGCGTGCCGCCGCCGGCGCCGCTCCCGATGATGACGACGTCGTAGTGCTCGCTCACGGTTCCTCCTCGGTGCTGTCGCCCCAGTCGATCTGGGGCGTGTTGTCGTCGATGATCGAGCTCGCCCGGCTGGAGCCCAGGAAGTCCCAGCCCCACGACACGAACGCATCGATCCGTTGCCGCACGCCGCTCATCAGCCAGGCATGCACGCCCAGCCAGGCGGCGAAGGCCACGTGCCCGTGGAGCTCGTGGTGGTGCGGGCCCATCTCGGCGATCGCGGCGCCGTCGCCGATCATCGCCATGATCCCCTTGTCCTTGTAGTGGAAGGGGCGCCGCGCCGTGCCGGCGATGTCGGCCTGGATGTTCTCGGCCGCCCAGCGCCCGGCCTGCAGGGCGACCGAGCCGAGCTGGGGCAGGATGTTGCCGTCGTGGTCGGGGATGTTCGCCATGTCCCCGATGGCGTAGACGCCGGGGAACCCGGCGACGGTCAGATCGGGCTCCACGGTGAGGCGTCCGCCCCGGCCCTGGGGCAAGCCCGTCGCGGCGGTGATCGTCGGTGCCTGGATGCCGCCGGCCCACACGACGGTGCGGGTCGGCAGCTGCGTGCCGTCGCTCAACGTCACACCCGACTCCGTGACCTCGCTCACCCCGGTGGCCAGGCGCAGGATCACGCCGACGTGCTCGAGCTTGCCCGCCGCGTAGGCGTGGGCCTTCTCCGAGAAGGCAGCCAACACGACGGGGCCGTGATCGATCAGGTAGATGCGGGCCCGCTTGACGTCGAGGTCGTGGAAACGGTGCGGCATCACCTCGTTGACCAGATCGGCCACCGCGCCCGCCGTCTCCACACCCGTCGCACCGGCGCCCACGATCACGATGTTGAGGGCGCCCTCGTCGATGCGGCCCGGTTCGTTGTCGGCGGCCTCGAAGACCTCGAACAAGCGGGTGCGCAGGGCCTCGGCATCCTCGAGGGTGTAGAGCGGGAAGGCGTGCTCCTCGGCGCCCGGCGTGTGGAAGAAGTTGGGCCGCGAGCCCGCCGCCAACACGAGGTAGTCCCCGGTGAACGTCTGGCCGTCCTCCGCCGTCACGGTCCGCGTCGCCGCGTCCACCGCCGACACCGTCACCTGCTTGACGTCGACCGTGTCCTCCCCATCGAAGATGGCGCGCAGCGGGCGGGCGATGTCGGTGGGGGCCAGCTCCGCCGTCGCCACCTGGTACAGCAGCGGCTGGAACTGGTGGTAGTTGTGGCGGTCCAGCACGGTGACCGCCACGCCGTGCTTGCCGAGCGCCTTGGCGCAGCCCACGCCGGCGAAGCCGCCACCGACGATCACCACCGAGGGCTGGGAGTCGGGAGAGCTCATCGTGGGGATCCCTTCGTCATGTCGGTCCTTCGATCGTGAGGTCGAACACGCGCCGAGTACGAGTCGCCAGGTGCGGCGAGCGGTGCCGTGCCCTCGACGAGGCTGTTCGTGGCCGCCGTCATCGGCTCGAGCGCGGCGAACGGGCGACCGGCCGGCACCCAGACCTGGGCGTACGGGTAGCCGGCGCCGGCGCGCATCGAGATCGCCACGTCGCCGGCGACGAGCGCGAGGTCGCGGCGGCGCCCGAGCCGGTAGAGGTCGTCGAACGTCCGCCCACCGATCGGATCGGCCTCGGCACCCTCGGCTTGCTCGCCGCCCGTCGGGATCCCCCGGCTGTCGAGCGCGAGGTGCGCACGAGCCGGCAGCCGCAGGCACCAACGCCGCCGCGGCGTGCCGGGCAACCGCAGGTAGGGGTGCCATCCGAAGGCGATGGGGACGGCCCGTGAACCTGTCGGCACGATCGTGGTCTCGATGCTGAGCCGGCGCTCGCGGGCCGTGACGGCCAGCTCGATGCGGTGCGGGAACGGGAACGCCGGCGTGTCGACGTCGAGGGCGGCGCGGAAGCCCGCCCGGTCGGCACGGGCCGTGTGGCGACCGACCCGCCAACCCGGGCGGCCCACGAGCACGCCGTGGATCGGGAGCCCGTTGCCGTCGGTGCCGAGCGGCAGGCCGTCGAGGTCGACGTCGACGCCCGCGGCGCGGTAGCTGCGCCGCGCGAGGCGGTTGGCCCACGGGGCGAGGAGGGGCAGCCCGAGCGTGGACCCCGACCGCAGGGCAGCCAGGCCGCCGGGGAGCGCGAGGTGCTCGCGACCGCAGCAGTGCAACGACACCCCGGTCATCCCGAGCGCCGGCAGGAACGTCGCCGCGAGGTCGCCGGCGGTCACCCGCATCGCCGGCTGACCGCGGAAGCGGACCTCCTCCACCACGGGCGCGGCGGTCGTCATCGGTGCCCCCGGTCGGCGTGGACGATCCTGCCGGCGACGTACGTCATGGCTTGGCCCGGTCGCGCAGGACACCGGGGAGGTCACCGACGGCGAACACGCCGGCGCCGGGGCGTCCACGGATGAGGTCGGCCACCAGGCCGGTCCAACCCGTCTGGTGCATGGCCCCGAGCCCGGCGCCGTTGTCGCCGTGGAAGTACTCGTTGAACACGATGTTGTCCTTCCAGGCCGGGTCGGTCTGGAGGCGCTCGACGCCGCCGAAGGAGGGCCGCCGGCCATCGGGCCCGACGAGGAAGATCGACACGAGGCGGGCACGGAGGTCGGCGGCGACCTTGTCGAGCGGCAGCATCGTGCCGCTCCCCGTCGGGTACTCCACGACGAACTCGTCACCGAAGAACCGGTGGTAGCGCTCGAGGGCGTTGACGACGAGGTAGTTGAGCGGGAACCACAGCGGCCCCCGCCAGTTGGAGTTCCCGCCGAACATCGACGTCGTCGACTCGGCCGGTTCGTAGTCGATGGTCGCGGTGATCCCCTCGACCGCCAACACGTAGGGGTGGTCGCGGTGGTAGGCCGACAGGGCACGCAGCCCGTACGGCGACAGGAACTCGCGCTCGTCGAACAGCAGGTGGAACAGCCGGAGCAGCCGATCGACGCCGACGACGCCGAGCAGGAGCCGGCGGCTGCCCGGCTCGCCCCGCACGAGGCCGCGCTCGGTGAGCTCCTCGAGGTCGCCGAGGCCGCGGGCGTCCAGCAGGCGGGCGAACTGCTTGCCGACGGTGGTCGCCCGGGCGATCGCCTCCTCGTCGACGACGACGGCCGCGAGCAGCGGGATCATCCCGACCATCGAGCGCACCTTGACCGGCACGTCGGTGCCCGCCGGCGTGACGAGCTTGTCGTAGTAGAGGCCATCGGTGTCGTCCCACACGCCGAGGTGCTCCATGGCGTCGTTCACGGCGGCGAAGTGCTCGAGGAACTTGAGCACGAGGTCCGTCGCCGGTCGCTGCCCGGTGCGGTTGAGCACGGCGGCGATGGCCGCCATCGCGAGCGCGTAGGACGCCATCCACCCGGTGGCATCGGACTGCTTCAGGACCCCGCCGACCGGGAGGTGCGAGCGGTCGAGCGGCCCGATGTTGTCGAGCCCGAGGAAGCCGCCCTCGAACAGGTTCGTGCCGTCGGCGTCCTGGCGGTTCACCCACCACGTGAAGTTGACGAGCAGCTTGTCGAAGACCTTGCTGAGGAAGTCGAGGTCCTGCCCACCGTCGATGGCGAAGACCTCGAGCGCGGCCCACGCCTGCACGGGCGGGTTGACGTCGCCGAAGTCCCACTCGTAGGCGGGCAGGGCGCCGTTCGGGTGCTGGAACCACTCCCGGCAGATGAGCAGCAGCTGGTACTTGGCGAACTCCGGGTCGAGGTGGGCGAGCGACACGCAGTGGAACGCGAGGTCCCACGCCGCGAACCACGGGTACTCCCACTTGTCGGGCATCGACATGATGTCGAACGACTCGAAGTGCCGCCAGTGCGCGTTGCGCCCGGTCAACCGCGTGCTGGGCGGCGCCGGCTGCGTCGGGTCGCCCTCGAGCCAGCGCGAGACGTCGTAGTCGAAGAACTGCTTGCTCCACAGCATCCCGGCGAAGGCCTGGCGCATCACGAGCGCCTGGTCGGCCGTGGCGCCGGGGGGCGTCAACTCGGCGTAGAAGGCGTCGGCCTCCTTGCGGCGCGTGGCCACGACCTTCTGGAAGTCGCGGCCGAGGGCGCTGTCCGGCTTCCGCGGCTTGGCGCCCTGCGGGCGCAGGCGCAGGCGCACCTCGACCGTTGCCCCGGCGGCGACCGGCAGGCGGTACCAGAACGAGGCCTTCGTGCCGCTCCCCTCGGGGTTCACCGAGTCGGCGCCGTCGACCACGTGGTCGTTGATCCCGTCCTTCGGATATCGCCGCTCGTTGGTGACGCCGTACAGGCGCGCGTCGTTCGTCTCGTTCTCGCAGAACAGGGCCGTCGGTGGCGTGCCGTCCGGGTCGGTGCCGCCGAGCAGCTCGAGCGCACCGAGGAAGGGGTGCTCGACGAGGATCGCGCCCCCGGACCGCTGCGCAGTGCCGGCTTGGGTGCGTCGACGTCCCACGACCAGGTGTTGCGGAACCACAGCGTCGGCAGGACGTGCAGCGTGTCGGTCTCGGGACCGGCGTTCGTCGCCCGGACCGTCATCAGGATGTCCTCGGCGCCCGCCTTGGCGTAGTCGACCTCGCAGATCCAGTAGCGGTCGTCGTCGAACACGCCGGTGTCCAACAGCTCGTACTCCGGGTCGAGCTTGCCCCGCCGGCCGTTCTCGGCACGCAGCTGCGCGTACGGGAACGGCCGCTGCGGGTAGTGGTAGCGCCAGCGGTTCCAGGTGTGGCTCGGCACGGCGTCGAGGTACCACCAGTGCTCCTTGACGTCCTCCCCGTGGTTCGCCTCGGCGCCGGTCAGGCCGAACATGCGCTCCTTGAGGATCGGATCGCGGCCGTTCCACAGCGCCAAGCCGAGGCACAGCCGTTGCTCCACGTCGCAGAACCCGGCCATCCCGTCCTCGCCCCAGCGGTAGGCGCGCGACCGGGCGTGGTCGTGTGGGAAGTACGCCCAGGCGTCGCCGTCGGCGCTGTAGTCCTCGCGCACCGTGCCCCACTGCCGCTCGCTGACGTAGGGACCCCACTGGTACCACTCGCCGGCCTGGCGGAGGCCGTTCTCCAGCTTGCCGAACGACTGCACGCGCGCCCGTTCCGCGCTTGTCATGGCGATCTCCCAACTTCTGCGGTCCGCTGACGGGGGTCGTTGTCGGCACCTGCGGACCGAGGTGCCGACGCTGACGACGGAAGCGCTCCCAACGTAGGGACCGGGCGCGGTGCGGCACATCGTCTCATCGGGATGAACCGCTGCGCCCGCCATCCGGGTGCCGGGCGCGGTACGGCCCGCTCCACGTCGGGTCAGCCCGGCGCTACCTTGACTCCGATCGACATGCAGACCGACTCCGACCCGTCCCGCCACCTGCCGTGAAGATCCTGCGCCGCGCCCTGTTCGCCCTCTGGCTCGCCGGTGTCATCGCCGGGGCGATGCGCGTCCGCGGCCGCGGTGGGGTGCCGCCGCAGCACGGCGGGTGGCAGCCGATCGACGTCGGGGAGGGGTGACGGCGACCGTCGGGCTGGTGGGTGGCGGCGTGGTCGCCGACCGCGTGCGCAGCATCGCCCGGGACCGCTACCAGTTCGTGCCGCCGGACGTCGCCGCACCGATCGTGCTGCTGGCGGCGGCCGGGCCGCACGCCGAGCTGGCCGATCGCTTCCTGCGCCGCGGCAGCCATGTCGTGTCGACGTCCGGCTCGAGCCAGGACGTCCGCGAGCTGCTCGAGCTCGACGCAGTCGCGCGCGACGCCGGACTGAACCTGGTCGTCGGGGCGGCCGTGTCGCCGGGGCTCAGCGGGCTGTTCGCCCGGCACCTCGCCAACGACCTCGCCGCCTGCGACGAGCTGCACATCGCGGTGCACGGCACCGCCGGGCCGGCGTGCGCCCGCGAGCACCACCACGCCCTGCGCGGCTGGGCGATCGGCTGGCAGGACGGGACGTGGATCGAGCGCCCGGCGGGGAGCGGCCGGGAGCTGTGCTGGTTCCCGGAGCCCGTCGGGGCACGCGACTGCTACCGCGGCGAGATGCCGGACCCATGGCTGTTGCACCGCAGCTTCCCCGAGGTGCAGCGGATCAGCGCGCGGCGCTCGGCGACACGGCGGGACCGGTTCACGGCCCGCCTGCCGATGCTCAGCCCACCGCACCGCGAGGGGGGTGTCGGCGCGCTGCGCATCGAGGCCCGCGGCGAGGACGCGGCGGGGGCGCGAGCGACGCGCGTCATCGGCATGGCCGAGCTGATCGGCACGGCCGCGTCGGCGGTCGCCGGTGCGTTCCTCGACTACCTGGCCGGTGGGGGCGCGGCGCCGGGGGTCGTGACCGCCAGCGACGCCGACCTCCCGACCACGGAGCTGCTCGCCGCCGTCGGGCGCGGCGGGGTGCGCCTGCAGGCGTTCACCGGGATCCCCCACACCGGGTAGGCGTCATCGTGGCGGGCGCCAGCCGGCGTCGCGCCCGAGCATCGCGAGCACCCGGTCGAACAGCGGCGCGTCGTCGGCCACGGTGAGCTCGGGGCCGAAGCCGCCGGTGCGGTCCTCCTCCGTGCCAGGGCCGGAGAACATCGCGGCGAAGCCGTGGACCGCCTCCAGCGCCGGTGCGTCGACGTCGAACGGCTGCCCGGTCGCCGTCGCGACATCCCAGCCGTGGACGACGATCTCGTCGAGGGCGACGAGCCCGCCGATCTCGCCCGGCATCTCGACCGGACCGGCCTTCGTCAGGCCCGTCCACGCCGCCGGGTCGCACCACGCGACGGCGAGCGCCTCGACGTCACGGGGGATGCGCGTGCGCCAGTCGGCACCGAGTTGCGTGGCGTCGCCGGACGGCGTGCGGTCGGGCTTCGTCAGCGACTCCTTGGTCGCCGCCCACGTGAACGCGGTCGCCAGCCCACCGATGTGGTCGAGGAGGTCGCCGACCGAGTAGTCCGGGCACGGGGTCGGGTCGCCGAGCTGGTCGTCACGCACGCCCCGCACGATCGTCGCCAGCTGCCGGGCGGCGGGCCGCAGGTCGATGAGGTCGGTCGTCATGCCGGTACCGACGACGGCGGCCCCGCGCACTCATCGGTCGGATGGCCTCACGTGACGGCGGCGAGGATGCGGCCGACCACGGCCTCCCGAGCGGCGTCCTGGACCGACATGTGGTCGGCGCCGGGATACGTCAACAGCTCGGCACCCGCGAGCTCGGCGGCGAGCTGCTTCGTCCAGCGCACCGGGACGTCCTCGTCGGCCTCGCCGTGGACGAGGACGACGGGCGCCGCGCCCGGGGCCCGCCCGGCCGACTGCCGGGCCAGCGCGGCGGCCCACTCGCCGTGGGCGAAGCCGTCGGCGCGCACCCAGCGCGCCGCATCGCCGCGGTACACCTGCAGCAGGCGGGCGAGGCGATCGTGCCAGAGGTGGTGGCTGCGGCGGATGGCCTCGGGAGTGAGGACGGCCGTCAGGTCGACGGGCTCGACGGAGGGCCACGTGGCGGCGACCTGCACCGGGAATGCGGCGCCGCCCTGGCCGGTGGCGAAGTGGGCGATCGTCACCGCGAGGTCCGCGACCGGCGACATCGGCACGGCCAGCCGGACGTCGAGGCCGGCGCCGTCCGGTCCGGCCGCCAGCTCGTTCGCCCACAGCACGGCGAAGCCGCCCGCGGAGTGGCCGGCCAACGCCACGACGGTCCCGCCACCCGCCAGCTCGGCGGCCGCCCGGGCGGCATCGAGCACGCCCTGCCCGGCGGTCGTGCCGTGCAGGTACGGGTGCACCGGGCCTTCCATGCCGAGGCCGATCAGGTCCGGCGCGGCGACGACCGCGCCCGCGGCGCCGAGCTCGGCCGCGTACCAGGCGTCGAGCCCGCTGCGCGACGGCCCGCACCCCGCAGCCACCCCGCCCGCGCCGTGCACCCACACGACGACGGGCCGAGGCGCGGCGGCGGGGGCCGTCGGCACGGCGACGGCCATCGAGGCGGCGACCGGCCGGCCCGCCGCATCGAGCGTGCGGTAGCGGACGCGGTGGCCGGTGGCGGCGCCACCGACCGGCACCGGCTCGGTCCCGAGCACCTCGCCGCGACGGCCGGGACCGGGATCGACCGGCGCGTAGAAGCCCGTGCGGTCGCGGGCGGGTGGTGTCGTGCCGGTGCGCCGCTGCACCGCGCCGAGCACCCGCCGTCCGAACGCGCTGACCTCGGCGTACCGGGGGTGGACCATGGGCCGAGAGGGTAGGTCGTCCCGGCCCGCCGATACGGTTGGGCGCATGGCCGAGCTGGTGCTGCCATGGCTCCCGGAGGGTCGTCTGGTGCGGGTCGACGGGCGCGGCGAGCTGTTCGCCCGCATCCACCGCCATCCCGATGCGCATGCGCCCGTCGTGCTCCTCCTGCACGGCTGGACGGCGTCCATCGACCTCCAGTTCGTGACGGCGTACGAGGCCCTCGCCGGCCGCTACACGTTCGTCGGCATCGACCACCGCGGTCACGGGCGCGGCCTGCGCTCGCCCGACCGCTTCGCGCTCGAGGACGCCGCCGACGACGCCGCCGCATTGGTCGAGGCGCTCGGCCTCGGGCCCGTCGTCGCCGTCGGCTACTCGATGGGTGGGCCCATCTCGATGCTCCTCGCCCGGCGCCGGCCCGACCTCGTCGCCGGGCTCGTGGTGCAGGCCACCGCGCTGGACTGGAAGAACACGCGCCGCGACCGCTTCCTGTGGCGCGTCCTGCCGATCGCCGGCTCGTGGCTGCGCACGAAGGGCTACCGCCGCTACCTCAACCGAGCGGTGCCGAAGGCGATCGGCGCCCGCAAGGGTCGTCGCGAGGTCGAGCACCCGATCCAGCCCTACATCCCGTGGCTCCTCAGCGAGATGTCGCGCAACGACCCGTTCGTCATGGTCGACGCCGGTCGGGCGCTCGCCGACTACGACGCCCGTCCGTGGGCGTCGTCGCTCGGTGTGCCGGCCGCCATGCTCGTCACGACGGGTGACCACCTCGTGGCGCCACGCCAGCAGTGGGCGCTGGCTGCCGCCCTCGGCGCGACGACGCGCGAGCTGCGCGCCGATCACTTCGCGACGCTGTCGCACCCCGAGGCGTACGCCGCGCTGACCGTCGAGCTGATCGAGGACGTCCGTCAGCGGGCATCGACGGCGTCGTCGGCGTCCGGCGTCGCCTGACGGCGCAACTTGTCGACGCGCTTGCCGAGCTTGTCGACGGCGGTCTTGAGGTCGGCGAGCTGCTCGCGCAGCTCGTCGCCGGTTACCGCGTCGGCGAGCAGCAGGCGCACGCCGGCGATCTCGCGGGCGAGGAACTCGGTGTCGGCGCGGGTGCGTTCGGCGACGCTGCGGTCGAGCTCGGCCTGCGTGCGGTCGCGGCCCTCCTGGCGGTTCTGGGCCAGCAGGATCAGCGGGGCGGCGTAGGACGCCTGCAACGACAGCACGAGCGTGAGGAGGACGAGGCCGCGCTCCCACGGGTCGAACTGCACGCTCTCGGGCGCCAGCGTGTTGAACGCGATCCAGACGACGATGATGCCGGTCTGCCAGACGAGGAACCGGGCCGTCCCGAGGTAGCGGGCGATCGACTCGCTGAACTGCCCGAAGACGTCGGAGTCGTACGTGACGTCGAGCCGGCGCCCGGCCCGCGGCGCGCTGAGGTCCTCGCGGCGCTTCACCACGGCGCGGCCCAACTGGTCGGTGCCGGCGTCACGCGGTCCTCGTCCGGTTCGTCACCCCCCGTTGGCGCTGGCGCCAACCGGCGCCGAGCTGGCGGTCCAGGACGTCGTCGACGGTGACCGCGCCGAGGAGGCGGCCCGCCGCATCGCACACCGCGACGGCGAGCATGTCGTAGCTGGCGAGCAGCTCGGCGACGGCCACGTCGGAGACCTCGGGACCGACGACGGGATCCTCGGAGACGCAGTCCCGCAGCTCCGTGCTCGGCTGCTCGCGCAGCAGGCGCTGCATGTGGGCAGTGCCGAGGAGCTTGCCGGTGGGCGCCTTGAACGGCGGGTGGCAGACGAAGACCTGGGCGGCGATGCTGACCACCCAGTCCGGCTCGCGGATCTGGGCCAGCGCGTCGGCCACCGTGGCGGTGGGGCCGAGCACGATCGGGTCCGGTGTCATCATCCCACCGGCGGTCGCCTCCTCGTAGGAGAGCAGCCGGCGCACGACGTCGGCATCCTCGGCGTCCATCGCCTCGAGGATGCGGCCGCGCTGCTCGCCGGACATCTCACCGAGCAGGTCGGCGAGGTCGTCGTACTCCATCTCGTCGAGCACGCCCATCACGCGGTCGAGGTCGAGGCCCTCGATGAGCCCGATCTGCTCGGGCTCGGAGAGCTCCTCGAGGAGGTCGGCGAGGCGCTCGTCGTCCATCGCCGCGGCGAGCTGGCGGCGCTGGGCGAGCGGCATGTTGCGGATCAGCCCGGCGACCTCGGAGGGGTGCAGGTCGCGCAGGCGGGCGGCCTCGGCGGCCATCGCGCTGATCGGCGGGAAGAGCCCGGGCACCTCGTCGACGTCGACGAGCCGGAAGCTCGGCTTGCGGCGCAGCAGGTTGCGGCGCGTCAGGCGGACCTTGGCGATCTCGTAGGCCGTGCCGCGCGGATCGTCGACGGGGTGGATGGCGACGTCGCTGACCGTCTCGTCGCCGACGCGGTGGTCGATCACGTCGTGACCGACGAGCACCTCGCCGGGTCGCGACTTGAACGGGTTGAGGTCGACGTCCCAGCTGCGCAGGCGCATGCCGTGGCCGTCGAGCCCGGCGATCCGGTTGGCGTTGACGAAGATGCGCCGGCGCTGGCTCTCGGCGACGAACCCGGTGACGCGTGGCATGTCGCCGGGCCGCCCAGGGACCGCGACGATGTCCTGGACGCGGCCGATCTGCCGTCCCCCCGCGTCACGCAGGGGCAGCCGCATGACGCGGAACGCCCAGATCAGCTCGCCGGCCACGGCGGGAGCCTACCGCTGGGGTGTCCGCCGGCCAGGGGAGCCGAGCGCGTCCTGTCCGTCGGTTCCGGCCCGATCGGGCCGGATGATGCTGACGGTTCAGGCTCGCTCGACCTCGACGAGCGTGTCCCAGAAGGCCACCCCACCGCCCCAGTCGGTGAGCGTGTCGTTCGTCAGGGCGTTGGCGGCGCGGCCGTCGGGGTGGTGGGCCATCCACCAGCCGTAGGGGATGCTCACGACGCCGGGGCGGAGGCGGGCGGTGACCTTCACCGGCACCGTCACGCTGGCCCGGTCGTTCCACACCCGGGCCAGGTCGCCCACCGCGAGGCCGCGTGCCGCGGCGTCGTGGGCGTCGAGCTCGAGGAACGGACCACCCTCGGCGGGGCCGTGCTTGGGCAGCTGCGAGTAGCCCGAGTTGAGGAACCGGGCGTGGTGCTTCGGCGTCATCAGCTGCAGCGGGAAGCGGGCCAGCAGGTCGGGGTCACCACCCGGGCCTTCGCGGGCCGGGGTGTACGTCGGCAGTGCCGGGTGCCCGAGGGTCGGCAGCTGCTCGCTGACGAGCTCGATGCGACCCGACGCGGTCGGGAAGACGCCGGCGCCCCATGCCCGGCCGTCCTCCGGATACGGCACGCGGATCCACCCCTCGCGCCGCAGGGCGACGAGGTCGACCTTGTTCCCGAGCGTCTGCTGCAGGAGGGTCTCGTCGTCGTCGAACAGGGCGGGTTCGGTCAACGCCATCGCCGCCGCGAGGCGACGGAAGAGCTCGGTGTTCGTGCACGTCTCACCGGGCGGTTCGATGGCCTTGGCGTTCCACCCCATCCACAGGTGACCCCACGCCAGGACGACGTCGTCGGCCTCCAGCTGCGTGGTGGCCGGCAGCACGATGTCGGCGTAGCGGGCCGTGTCGGTGAGGAACTGCTCGTGGACGACGGTGAACAGGTCGTCGCGGGCGAGGCCCCGGCGCACGGCCTCGGCGTTCGGGTTGGTGACCGCCGGGTTGCAGTTCCACACGACCATCGCCGCGACGGGCGGGTCGAGCGCCCCGTCGGTGAGGACGTCGCCGAGGCGGCTCATGTTGATCGTCCGCGGCAGCCGCTCGGGCAGCAGGTCGTAGCGGAACAGGGCGCCTTCGTCGACGAGCGCGTCCTGCCAGGACCCGACGCTGCGGGCCAGGCCACCGCCGCGCTCGGCCCAGGCGCCGACGAGCGCCGGCAGCACGGCGAGCGTGCGGTGGAACATCGCCCCGTGCTCGTGGTGCTCGGCGCCGATCAGCGTGCGGATGGCGGCCGGGCGGATCGTGCCCCAGTCGCGTGCGAGGTGCTCGATCGTGGCCGCGGCGACGCCGCAGATCGCGGCTGCCCGGTGCGGCGTCCAGTCGGCGACGTGGGCGGTGAGCTCCGGGTAGCCGACGGTGTGGGCGTCGACGTACGCCTGGTCGACGAGGCCGTCGCGCACGAGGACGTGGATCATCGCCAGCATCAGCGCGACGTCCGTGCCGGGCAGCGGTTGCACGAACTCGTCGGCGGCCTCGGCCGTGATCGTGCGGATCGGGTCGATGACGACGACCTTGGCGCCGTCGGCGCGCGCCGCCTCGATGGTGGGCCACAGGTGGCGGTTCGTGAGGCGTGTGTTCGAGCCCCAGATCAGGATCAGGCGCGAGTGGCGCAGCTCGAGCGGGTCGAGGCCGAGTCCGCTGCCGTTCGTCATCCGCATGCCGTGACCGACCGTCGGGCCGCAGATCGCCCGCTGCAGGCGGCTCGCGCCGAGGACGTTGAAGAAGCGCTCGCTGAGGCCCATCATCGCCAGCAGGCTCTGGTTGCCGGCGTCGCTGAACGGCAGGATCGCCTCGCCGCCATGGGTGTCGATCACGCGGTGCAGCTGGTCGGCGATCGCGGTCAGCGCCGTCGTCCCACGAGATCCGCTCGAACGATCCGGAGCCCTTGGGGCCGGTGCGCCGCAACGGGTACAGGATGCGGTCGGGGCTGTAGACGCGGTCGAGGAAGCGGTTGACCTTCGGGCACAGCTCCCCGGCGCTGTACGGGTGGTCGACGCGGCCGCGGAGCTTGACGGCGACGCCGTCGTCGACGGTGACGGTCCACCCGCAGGAGTCCGGGCAGTCGTGGTGACACGTCCCGTGCACGGTGCTGGCTGTCACGGGCACCAAGGCTAGGCGGGGTCCGGATTCACAGCTCGGTCTGTTGCGCCCAGCGCAACAAACCGAGCTGTGAACGCCAGGCCGTACGCTCCCGGGGATGCCCTCGACGCTGTCCAACTGGGCCGGCAACCAGCGCTGGCTGGCCGCCGAGCGGGCCGCCCCCCGGTCGACGGAGGAGGTCGCCGACGATCGTGCGCCGCGCCGCCGAGGCCGGGCAGCGCGTGAAGGCCATCGGCGCCGGCCACTCGTTCACGGCGGCGGCCGTCACCGACGGCGTGCAGCTCTCCCTCGACGGCATGCAGGGCATCCGCCAGATCGACCTCGAGCGCAGTCTCGTGACCGTCGACGCGGGCATCCGCCTGCACCGCCTCAACGACGAGCTGGCGGCCGTCGGCCTGGCCATGCCGAACCTCGGCGACATCGACCGCCAGTCCATCGCCGGCGCCATCGCGACGGCCACCCACGGGACCGGGCTCGGGCTCGGCAACCTCGCCACCACCGTCGTCGCGATGGAGCTCGTCACGGGCCGCGGCGACGTCGTGCGCGTCGACGCCCGGACCGATGCCGAGCTGCTGCGCGTGGCGCGGGTCGGGCTCGGCGCCCTCGGCATCGTCACCGAGGTCACGCTGCAGTGCGTGCCGGCGTTCGACCTGCACGCCCGCGAGACGATCGAGCCGCTCGATGACGTGCTCGCGGGCCTCCTCGACGAGGCGGCGGCGGTCGACCACTTCGAGCTCTACTGGATGCCCGGTGGCGGCCGCCGCTGCCAGGTCAAGCGCAACGTCCGCACCGACGAGCCGCGCCGGCCGCAGTCGCGCGCCGGCTACGTGCGTGACAAGTGGATCGGCGAGAACCTCGGGCTCGGCCTCGTCTGCCGCGTCGGACGCCGCTTCCCGCGGGCGACGCCCACCATCGCCCGCCTCGTGAGCGGTGGGGCCGCGGCGCGCGACGTCGTCGACCGCAGCGACCGCGTCTTCTGCACGCCGCGCAAGGTGCACTTCGTCGAGATGGAGTACGGGCTGCCCGTCGAGCACCTCGCCGACGCCGTGCGCACGCTGCGCGAGGCGACGCGGCGGCTGCCGACGCCGATCCTGTTCCCGATCGAGGTCCGGGTCTCGGCGGCCGACGACATCCCGCTCTCGACCGGCTTCGGCCGCCCGTCGGGCTGGATCGCCGTCCACCAGTACCGGGGCGCGCCGTACGAGGAGTACTTCGCGCTCGTCGAGCGGATCATGGACGAGCACGGTGGCCGGCCGCACTGGGGCAAGCTGCACGGCCAGCGGGCGGCGACGCTGGCCCCGCGCTACCCGCAGTGGGACGACTTCCTGGCCGCGCGCGACAAGCTCGACCCGGACCGCACGTTCGCCAACCCGTACCTCGACCGCGTCCTCGGTCCGTGATCGCGCACCCGTTGGCCGCCGTGCTCGACGCGGCGGTGGCCGGGTCGTTCCCGCCCGCCGACGGCGTCACCGAGCTGCTGCCACCGGACCCGTGGGGGTGGTCGGCCGTCATCGCCCTCACCGGTCACGCCTACGTGCTCGCCGACATCGAGCGCGCCGTGCTCGACGACCTCGGCGCCGACGGCTACGGCGGGGCGTCGCACCCCGACGTGCTGCGGCGCATCGCCGGTCCCGGCGGCGAGATCGGCTCGCTCGACGCGATGCTCGTCGGCCGCGGCGAGACCGGCCCGCTGCTGCCCCGGTGCGACGACCGCGACGACCACCCCCGCGTGCAGCGGGCGCGCGACCACCGGCGCGAGGTCGAGGTGTTCGGCGACGACGCTGGCCTCGTCGTCCTCGGCCGCGGCCTCGCCGGGCGCCGTGAGATGGCCGTCGAGCTGCTCGACCCCGCCGCCGGCGGCGGGGCGGGCCACGGGCGCCGCCTGATCCGGGCCGGCCTCGCCGCCTTGGCCCCCGGCGAGCCGGTGTGGGCGCAGGTGTCGCCGGGCAACGCCCAGTCGCTGCGCGCGTTCCTGGCCTGCGGGTTCGCACCGATCGGCTCCGAGGTCCTGATCAGGCCGGCGACGGCATCCTGACGCCCGACCAGCGCAGACGGCATCCTGACGCCCGACCAGCGCAGCGACCGTTCGGTACGCTCGGCCCATGCACGTGACCTGCCCGCGGTGCGGCCGTGACGTCGACGAGCGGTTCTACGGACCATGCGCGTCGTGCCGTGACGACCTGCGGGCGGCGTTCGTCAACGAGGCCCGGATCGTCGACGTGGCCGAGTACGAGCCGAAGATGAACGTGACCCCGAACGCCGTCGCCCTCAAGGACGACTGACCGCCGCCCGTGCCGGGCTCGTCGCGCGGCACGGCGGAGAGGGCGGACCCGCGCCGGTAACGTGTCGCGGCCCCGGGGACGTGGCGCAATTGGTAGCGCACCGCCTTTGCAAGGCGGGGGTTGCGGGTTCGAGTCCCGTCGTCTCCACCGTCCGACCACCGGCGGCTACCGGTGTTCGCGTACTGTCCGGCGATGACCAGGATGCGCTTCGGAGCGTTCCTCGCGCCGCATCACCCGACCGGCGAGTCCCCCACGCTGATGTTCCAGCGCGACGTCGCCCTCGGCGCCCACCTCGACGGCCTCGGGATCGACGAGTTCTGGGTCGGCGAGCACCACTCATCCGGCTGGGAGACGATCGCCTCGCCGGAGATGCTGCTCGCCGCCGTCGCCCAGGTCAGCCACACGATCAAGCTCGGCACGGGTGTCGTCAGCCTGCCCGTACCACCACCCGTTCAACGTCGCCCAGCGGATGGTCCAGCTCGACCACATGTCGCGGGGCCGGGCGATCTTCGGGTCCGGTCCCGGCGCCCTGCCGTCCGACGCCCGCACCCACGGCATCGACCCGGTGCTGCTGCGCGACCGCCAGGACGAGGCGCTCGGCGTGATCATCAAGCTGCTGCGCGGCGACGACCGCTTCGACTACGAGTGCGACTGGTTCGAGCTCCACGACGCCCAGCTGCAGATCCTCCCGCTGCAGGAGGAGATGCCGATGGCGGTGGCGTCGTCGATCTCGCCGTCGGGCATGCAGCTCGCCGGCAAGTACGGCATCGGCGTGCTGTCGATCGCCTCCAACTCGACCGAGGGCATCAACGCCCTGCCGACGCAGTGGGGCTTCGCCGAGGAGGCCGCGGCCAAGCACGGCTCGACGGTGCGGCGCGACGACTGGCGGGTGCTGATGTCGTTCCACCTCGCCGAGGACAAGGACCAGGCGCGCCGCGAGGCCGTCCACGGCCTGCACCGCTGGCACAACGAGTACAACGTGTGGACGCTCGGCCGGCCCGGTGCGGTGGCGGTGGAGGACCCGTGGGACCTCCTCGACCGGACCGCGTCGGGCGGTGCCGACGGGGCCGGCGCGGCGGTCGTCGGCACGCCCGACGAGCTCGTCACGATGATCCGCGCCCTGCAGGAGACGACCGGCGGCTTCGGCACCGTGCTCGGCTTCTGCCACGACTGGGCCGACCACGAGGCGACGCTGCGCTCGTGGGACCTGTTCGCCCGCTACGTGATCCCGGAGATCCACGGCACGACGCGCAACCTGCGCGCCTCGCAGCAGTACCTCCACGAGAACCAGGCCGAGCTGATGGGCGGGGCGAGCCGGGCCGTGATGAGCAAGATCATGAGCCACGAGGGCGCGGCGGCGGCGATGGCCACGACGATGGAGAAGATCAAGGCCCAGCAGGCGGGCGACGATGCGACGTTCCGCCCTGGCGTGGGGGTGCCGGCGAGCGCCGACTGAGGTGGGCGAACGCCACCGCCGCGGCGTGGCCGACGTTGAGCGAGTCGACCCCGTCGGCGATCGGGATGCGCACGCGCCGGTCGGCAGTGGCCAGCGCGGCGGCTGAGAGGCCTGGCCCCTCGGCGCCGAGCAGCACGGCGACGCGGTCGGGGATCGGCAGCGTCCACAGGTCGTCGGCGTCGCCTCCCGGCGTGAGCGCCCACGTCTCGAACCCGGCGGCGCGCAGGACGGCGAGGTCATCCGGCCATGCCGTCGCCCGGGCGACCGGCAGGTGCAGCACCTCGCCCATGCTCACCCGCACGGTGCGCCGGTAGTACGGGTCGATGCACGCCGGGTCGAGGACGAGCCCACCGACGCCGAACGCCCGCGCCGACCGGGCCACTGCGCCCAGGTTCTCGGGGTCGTTGAGCCCCTCGAGGACGCCGAGCACGGCCGTCGGCGCGGCGCCGCCAGCGAGCTCGGCGACCGAGGGGAGCGCTCGGCGGTCGGCGGCGGCGACCGCCCCGCGGTGGAGGTCGAACCCGACGGTGGCGGCGAGCACGGGCCGCGGGGCGACGTACACCGGGGCGGCGAGGTCGTCGAGGGCGCCGTCGAAGCGGGCGAGCGCCTGTGGCGTCACGAGGACGGAGCGGATGCGGTGGCCGGACGTCAGCAGCCGCCCGATCGCGGTGACGCCCTCGGCGACGAACAGCTCGTCGCGCTCGAGGCGGCGGCGCGCCGACGGGTCCGGGAGGTCGACGTAGTCGGCGAGGCGCGGATCGGACGGGTCGTCGATCGCCACCTGCACCGGCCGAGTCTGCCCGCCCTTGACGATGCCGTCACACGGCGCGAACATCGAACAGGTGTCCGCGAACGTGCGTTCCCCCGAAGCGCGAGGAGCTGCTCGCCGACCTGCACCTGCAGGGCTCGCTGTTCGGCACCGTGACCCCGACCGTCGACGAGTCGTTCGCCGGCCTGCGGCGCATCCAGCTCGACGAGCGCTCCTGGCTCGACCACCTGCCGGGCTGGCTGGCCGGTGAGCAGACCGTGTTCGACCACCTCATCTCGACGCTGCCGTGGCGGCAGCGCACGGTGACGATGTGGGAGCGGCGCCTGCCCGAGCCGCGCCTCACGTCCTGGTGGACGCCCGAGCAGGGGCCCGAGGCGATGCCGATCCTGGCCACGATGCGACGGGTGCTCGGCACGCGCTACGCCGAGGCGTTCGACTCGATCGGCTTCAACTGCTACCGCCACGGCGACGACTCCGTCGCGTGGCACGGCGACCGGCACCGCCACACGATCGACGACCCGGTCGTGGCGATCGTCAGCGTCGGCGCGCCCCGCCCGCTGCGGATCCGACCCCGCGGTGGCGGTCAGGCGCGGTCGTTCGACCTCGGACGTGGCGACCTGTTCGTGATGGGCGGCGCGTGCCAGCACGACTGGGAGCACGGCGTGCCCAAGGTCCGCGCCGCCGAGCCGCGGATCAGCATCACGTACCGCCACGGAGCCCGCTGAGGATGCGGCTCAGGCGGCAACGGCGTCGAGCTCCAGGCCGACGTCGACGAGGTGGCGCGTCAGCCGGAGGCGGCGCGCCATCAGCGCGGCGAGCTCGTCGGTCACCGGCTCGTGGAGGCGGTCGACGGGCAGCGCCGTGAACGCGCTGCGCAGCGTGATCGTCGTGTCCATCGCCGAGCGCACGGCCCCGGGCGGTACGTCGAGGCCCTCGTCGGCGAGCCCCGCGGTGTACGCCGGCACGACGACATCGCGCAGCGCGACGAGGTCGGCGATGTCGAGGTCCCCGTCGTGGGCGCCGCCGATGAGCAGCTGGCCGAGCTCCTCGCCGGCGGGCGCCGTCGTGCCCATCGCCCAGTCGATGACGACGAGCTCGTCGGGGCGGTCGCGCGGCACGAGCAGGTTGTGCGGCGTGGCGTCGCCGTGGATCCGCACGTGCGGGTGGGCGCCGAGGGAGTCGAGCAGCACCGGCACCCGCGCCGCGAGCTCGGCGATGTCGGCGCGCAGGCCGTCGAGGTCGGCCGCCCGGAGCAGCGGGTGCGTCCACGTGGCCGCGTCGAGGAGGGCGCCGATGAAGTGCGGTCGGACCCGGCTGTCGACGTAGCGGCGCAGCATCGCGCCGCGCTCGTGCAGCTCGGTGCGCGGCAGCCCGGGGCGTCTCCGTCATCCGCACGTCGAGGCGTCCCAGGTCGCGGGCGGCGCGTGCGTACCGGGCGGTGTCCCACGGGACCTCGCTCGCGCGCCACGTCCTCCATCACGACGAGCACGCGGCCGTCGCCGTCGTCGCGCACGGCGTGCACGAACGGGAGGCGCATCCCAGCCGGCAGGACCGCCCCGAGGCACGACTCGTAGAGGTCGGCCTCGTGGCGCCACGACGTCGTCGCCAGGGCCTCGGCGCGGATGGCCGGCGGCAGCATGTCGAGCAGCTCCCAGTGGCGGTAGTCCTGCACGACCTTGACGAACAGCGACCACGCTGGCCCGACGATGCGCCAGAGCCCGCCGGTCGTCGGCGACGGCGAGCCGTAGGCGACGCGCTCGACGCGCCATGGCATGACGTCGACGTCGGGATCGCCCGTCGCGTCGACCGCCCAGGCGCGCACGTCGGAGGTGGTCAGCTCGATCATGGGGACGATCGTGCGGGATCGCCCCGCGCCGGGCATGGAGGACCGCTGATCACCTCGTGGAGAACGTCACTTCCGGAGCGGCACGCACCCAGTGGCTCACGGGCTCAGCAGCCCGCGCACGCCCTCGCTCCGCGTACCCGATTGCCTCGGAGGGCGGGACGGGGACCGAGTCCCCGGTGACGCCGGGCGGTCCTGCCGGTACGGTCCCGACGATGGAGCTGCTGGTCGAGGTCGCCCATGGGGACACCTCGACCGACGTCGCCGTCGAGGTGGAGCCGGGCGCCACGTTCGGCGACATCGCCGACGCGCTGGCCGGCCTGCACCACGCGCGTGGACGGCGCCACGCTGAGCGTCGCCCGGACCGGCCAGACGCCGCGCCGCGACGATCGCGTCGCCGACGTCGACGTCCGCTCGGGCGACCGCCTGACGCTCGTCGACTCCATCAACGCCCTGTTCTCGGTGACCCCGGAGGCGGTCGCGGCCATCCTGGTCGTGACGTCGTCCAGCGGCGCCGAGAGCGAGTTCCCCCTGCGCTACGGCGACAACCTGCTCGGCCGGGAGGCCGACTGCGACGTCGTCATCAAGGACCAGCAGGCGTCGCGGCGGCACTGCCGCATCAACGTCACCGACGTCGTCACGATCACCGATCTCGGCTCCAAGAACGGGGTGGTCGTCGACGGGGTCGCCATCGCCACGCCGAAGGTGCTGCGCCCGGGCCAGGCCGCCGAGATCGGCGACCTGCGCCTGACGATCCGTGACCACCTGCGCGCCGTGGAGGCCGTCGCCTCGCGCAACCGGGTCGAGTTCAACCGCCCACCCCGCGTGAGCCGCCCCTACGGGGGCATCAAGGTCGAGCTGCCGGCGCCGCCGGAACGTCCCCGCAAGCAGCGGATCCCCGCCATCTCGGCGGCGATCCCGGTCATCCTCGGCATCGGCATGTACTTCTGGCTCGGCCCGCTCGGTGCCGTGTTCATGCTGCTGTCCCCGATCCTGTTGATCGGCAGCTGGATCGAGGCCAAGCGCAACGGGCGCTTCGAGTTCAAGGAGAAGCTCGCCGAGCACCAGCAGCTGCTCGCCGAGCACGTCGAGCAACTGGAGGCCGAGCGCACGCTGGAGGTCCGCAGTCGGTTCCGGGAGACGCCCGGGGCGGGGGAGCTGGGCACGCTGGTGCGGACGCTGTCGGACCGCCTGTGGGAGCGGGCGCCCGCTGACACCGACTTCCTCCGGCTGCGGCTCGGGACGGCGCAGCTGCCGTCGCGGACGTCGATCTCGATCGCCGGTGGTGGCGACCGCGACCTGCGGGCCGAGGTCGAGGCGATCCCCGGCCGCTTCCACCTCCTCGACGACGTGCCGCTGGCCGTCGATGTCCTCGGCCACGCCGGCGTCGGGATCGCCGGCCCGCTGCACGCGGCGCGGGCGCTGGCCCGCTCACTCGTCCTGCAGGCGGCGACGATGCAGAGCCCGACGGACCTCGCGGTCGTCGCCCTCGTCGGCGAGGGCGGGCTGGACGACTGGACGTTCCTCAAGTGGCTGCCCCACGCCCGGACGCTCGGCGGGTCGCAGCTCGCGTCGACGTCGCACCACGCGCTCACCATCGTCAACGACCTGCTCGCCGAGCGCGGCGGGCGCGGTGAGGGGCTGACGCTGCCGGCCGTGCTGGTCGTGATCGACGAGACGTGCCCGGTCGAGCGGCGCCGGTTGATGCCGTTGCTGGAGGCGGGCGCCGGGTCGGGCATCACGTTCGTCTGGGTGTCGTCGGCGCGGCACCGGCTGCCGAAGGCGTGCGGCGTCGTCGTGGAGATCGATCCCGACCACCTGACGGCGCGCACCGGGTTCACGTCGAGCGGCCTCGTCGTGGCGCCGACGCGCTGGGAGGGGATGTCGCTCGCCGACGCGGCCGCCGTCGCCCGCGACCTCACGCCCGTCATCGACGTGACCGGGCGCATCGACGACGACACGCGAGATCCCGAGCGCGGTGGCGTTCGCCGACCTCTACGGCGGTCCGGCGATCCTCGACGACCCGGCCGCCGTGATGGAGCTCTGGCAGCAGCACGAGGCCGGCCACGCCACGCGCCAGGCCGACCACGGTCTGCGCGTGCCGGTCGGCGTGCAGTCCGGCGCCCCGTTCGTGCTCGACCTGCGCCAGGACGGGCCCCATGCGCTGGTCGCCGGCACGACGGGCGCCGGCAAGTCGGAGTTCCTGCAGGCGATGATCGTCGGGCTGGCGACGATGCACAGCCCGGAGCGGGTGACGTTCCTGCTCGTGGACTACAAGGGCGGGGCCGCGTTCAAGGAGTGCGTCAACCTGCCGCACACCGTCGGCATGGTGACCGACCTCGACCGCAACGAGGTGCGCCGGGCGCTGATCTCGCTGAACGCCGAGCTGCACCACCGGGAGCTGCTGCTGCAGCAGGCCGACGCCAAGGACCTCCTGGAGATGGAGCGCAAGGGTCACCCGGACACGCCGCCGAGCCTGCTCATCGTCGTCGACGAGTTCGCCGCGCTGGCCAAGGAGATCCCCGAGTTCGTCGACGGTGTCGTCGACGTCGCCCTGCGCGGCCGCAGCCTCGGCCTCCACCTCGTGCTCGCCACGCAGCGGCCGGCCGGTGTGATCACCGGCCAGATCCGGGCCAACACGAACCTGCGCGTCGCCCTGCGGATGGCGGCCGACGACGAGTCGTCCGACGTCGTCGGCTCGCCCGTCGCGGCGGCCATCGAGCGCCGCCTGCCCGGCCGTGCCGTCGCTCGCATCGGGCCCCAGGAGCTCGTGCCGTTCCAGAGCGCCTACGTCGGCGGGCACACGCTCGCCCACGTGCAGCCGCCGATGGCGCGCATCCGCCTGTTCGGGTTCGACCACGACACCGCCATCGAGGAGGAGCGGCGGGTCGTGGTGCCGGCCGATCACCCGAGCGACCTGCAGCGGCTCGTCGCCAACCACCGTGCCGCGTTCGGGCTGTTCGGGGCGCCGGCTCCCCGCCGTCCGTGGTTGCCGTCGCTCGCCGCCAACTACGAGCTGGGCCGCCTGCCCCGTCGGTCGCGACGACCTGGCGATCGTGCTCGGCGTCCGCGACGAGCCGGCCCGCCAGCTGCAGTCGCTCGCCCACTTCCGGCCCGACACCGACGGCGGGCTGCTCGTGCTCGGCACGGGGGCGCGGGCAAGACCGTCGCCCTGCGCAGCATCGCCGTCAGCGCCGGTCTCGCCGCCGAGGCCAGCGGGCACCCGGTCGAGGTCCATGCCATCGACTTCGCCGGCCGCGGCCTCGACGTCCTCGAGGCGCTGCCCCACGTCGGTTCGGTCATCGCCGGCGACGACACCGAGCGGGTCACGCGGCTGCTGCGCACGCTGCGCGAGCGCATCGACCAGCGGGCGGTGGCGTTCGCCGAGGTGCGGGCGTCGTCGCTGCCCGAGTACCGGCGCACCGCACCCGACGGGGCGACGACGAGCCGCATCATCGTGCTGCTCGACAGCTACCCCGGCTTCCAGGCGATGCACGAGCGCATCGAGGCCGGCCGCTGGCTCGACCTGTTCACCCGCCTCGTCGCCGACGGACGGCAGGTCGGGGTGCACTTCGTGATCACGGCCGACCGCCGCACGTCGGTGCCGATGGCGCTCGTCAGCTCGTTGCCCAGGCGCCTGGTGCTGCGCCTGTCGAGCGACGACGAGTACGCCAACGCCGGTGAGCCGGCCGGGATCCTGTCGGCCACGAGCCCCCCGGGCGGGCGATCCTCGACGGCCAGGAGCTGCAGGTCGCCGTGCTCGGCGGCTCGGCGAACGGCGAGCGCCAGGCCGACGCCATCGCCGCGCTCGGCGACGCGCCTGCGGGACGGCGGCGTCGTGCCGGCGCCCGGCGTCGGCGTGCTGCCCGACGAGCTGCGGCGCGAGGCGCTGGGCTGCCCGTCGACGCCGGAGCGGCTCGTGTTCGCGCTCGGCGACAGCGACCTCGCGCCGCGCGGCCTGACCCTGGCGCAGGGTCACGTCCTCGTCACCGGGCCGCCGCGCAGCGGCAAGACGACCACGCTGGCGACGATCGCCCAGGCCGCGTCGGCGGCGCGCCTGCCGCTGTTCCACGTCCACGTCCGCCCGACGCCGCTCGGCCACGCGCCGTTCTGGGGCAAGGTGGCGCGCGGCGCGACGATGGTGCGGCGTTGCTCGAGCGCGTCGTGCAGGCGCTGCCGAAGCTCGGCAAGCGGGTCGTGGTCGTCGTCGACGACCTCGACGAGCTCGCCGACACCGAGGCCGACACGGCGCTCACCGAGCTGCTGCGGCTGGCGCGGGAGCACCCCGTCACGGTCATCGCGGCCGTCGACAACACCGTCGCCCGCCGCCAGTACTCCGGGGCGATCCCGGAGATGCGCAAGGACGGCATCGCCGTGCTGCTCAACCCGGACCCCGACACCGACGGCGACCTCGTCGGCGTCGCCCTGCCCCGCCGGACGCGCGGCGCGTTCCCCGAGGGCCGCGGCTACCTCGCCCAGCGCGGCACCGCCGAGCTCGTCCAGGTCGCCCTCCCCGACGCCTTCTGAGCCCGCTGGAGCCCGTCGCCATCCGAGTGTTTCGTGCGGGTGGCCCCCGCAGCAAACACTCGGATGCACCAAACACTCGGATGGAGAGGGCCAGGTCGTCGGTCGCGGGACGTGAGCCGGCCGCTGAGCCCGTGCCGCAGTGGGTCCCGGACGCTCCGGGGTGGGGGAGTGCTCCCCATTTCGACGATCGGCGGGATCCGTACCGTGATCAATGACCTCACACGGTCAGTGATGCGCAGTGGTTGCGTGTTCAGATCCCCAAGGAGAACTCACATGGCTCAGCTCGGCAACGACCCAGAACAGCTCGATCAACTGTCGAAGAAGTTCGAGCAGGAGGCGCAGCAGATCCAGCAGGCGACGCAGCAGATCTCCAGCCAGGTCAACTCGGTGTGGTGGAAGGGTCCCGACGCCGACCGCTTCCGCAACGAGTGGGAGGGCCAGTTCGCCGCCCAGCTCAAGAAGATCGCCGAGGCGCTCCGCCAGACCGGCACGATCGTCCGCAAGCAGGCGCAGCAGCAGCGCCAGACCAGCTCCGCCTGACCAGGCGCAGCACCCACGGCGGGCGCCACGACCACGGCGCTATCACGACGTGCCCCCGGCCTCTCCCTCGGCCGGGGGCACCGTCGCGTCCGGGCCCGGGTGGGGACCCGAGGTCAGCCCGCGGCGGCGGCCGATCCGAGGCCGGCCGCGGCGACGAGGTCCTCGAGCTCGTCCCGGCTCGGCCCGGGCAGGGCGGGCGAGCCGGTGAGCTCGTCGAGGCGCCGCACGAGGTCGCGGCGCCGGGCGAGGTCGGCGCCGCGCTCGAACACGCTGGCGATGCCCATCATCGCCCGCAGCAGCTCGGGATCGTGGGGGGCGGCGCGACCGAGGGCCTCGGCGAAGGCCCAGGCGGGGTCGGCGGTGACGTACGGGCGGCGCGCGAGCTGGGCCTCGATCTCGGCGTGGCGGTGGCGGGACGCGGCGAGCGTGTCGGCGACGAAGGGGTGCACGACGTTGCCGACGCGGTCGTGCCAGCGGTGGGTCAGCTCGACCGGCTCCCGCACCGAGACCTCGCGCAGCACGTCGCGCAGGCACGCCGCCTGCATCGCGGCGAGCGCCGCGCCGCGGCCGAACGCCGGGCTGGTGGCTGCCGCGGCGTCGCCGACGGCGACGATGCCGGTCGCGACGGGCCGCTCGTCGACGAGGTGGTGGGTCGTGCGGTCGGGCGTGGCGGCCATGACCTGCACGTCGGTGATCGGCTCGCCGTCGAGCCAGTGGGCGAGCAGCGGGTAGCTGCCGACGATCCGGCTCCACAACGCGGGATCCGTGGCGCGCCGCATCCAGCGGTCCGCCGTCGCGGCCATCAGCCCGACCGACCACGTGCCGTTGTCGCCGGGGATCGTGACGAACGAGACCGAGTCGTACGCCTGCAGCGGCGGGCCGAGCAGCGCCGGGGACGTCGCGCCCCGGAAGTGGCGGCAGTAGTAGACGAAGCCGTCGTCGCCGCGCTCGATGACCGGGCGCGTCGCCCCGATCGACGCCAGCAGCGCGGGCACGGCCGAGCGCCGCCCGCTGCAGTCGACGACGAGGTCGGCCGGGACCCGCTCGCCGGTCGCCAGCGCGACCCCGGTGACGTGGGGGACGCCGGCCGGTCGAGCGCTGCCGGGGACGAGGGCCCCCACGACGGCGCCGCGCCGCATGTCGAGCCCGTCCTCGCGGGCGGCGATGGCGGCGATCGTCGCCTCGACCATCGCCCGGCGTCCGGTCACCTGGTCGAAGCGGCGGTCGGCGGGACGGAACCCACCCGTCATCGCGACGGGCAGGTCGGCGATGCGGTTGCTGCGGATGGCGCCGCCGGCGACGAGCGCGGTGTTGACGTCGGGCAGCTCGTCGTCGAGGAGCTCGCAGACGCGGGGGACGAAGACGTGGGGCAGGCGGAACTGCGGCACGCCGCGTCGCTCCCAGCGCGTGAACGCGTCCGCCGGGGCGACCGGCGCTGCCGGGTCCCGCTCGAGGACCGTGACGTGGTGGCCGTCACGGCCGAGCAGCAGTGCGGTCGTCAACCCTGCGATCCCGCCTCCGATGACGACGATCCGCGCCATGTCGCTGCTCCCGTGTCGCTCGCCGCCGGTCGGCGACCGGCCTGTGCCCGTCACTCAACCGCGCCGCGCGCCGCGGATCATGGAGAACGGCTGACGTGTTGCTGGAGAAGCGTCCGACTGAACATGACGTCAGCCTCGCTTGCTACGTTCGAGCCGCCGGGCGCAGGGGTGCGCCGGCAAGGGGGTCCGTCATGTCGAGGTCGCGATCACTGCGCTCGTGGAGCGCGCTTCTCGTCGCCGGCGCGCTCGCCGTCGCCGCCTGCGGTGGCGACGACGACGATGCCGTCACCGAGGATTCGGACGCCGCCGCGGAGACGACGAGCGGCGCGCACGGCCACCCCGGACCGACGGACGGCGCGACGGCGACGACGGACGCGCCCGCCGACACGAGCGACGCGGCCACCGACGAGACCGACGAGACGACGGCCACGGCGCCGACGACGGCGGCAGCGCGACGACGTTCCCGCAGCCCGAGGGCGAACCCGACCCTGATGCGTCGTTCGTCTACGGGTACGCGATCACGGTCAGCCGCCTGGATCCGCACCGGGCGTCGATCAGCCAGGACGCCACGACGCTGTTCCCGGTCTACGACCGGCTCGTGCACCTTCGCCGACGGGCGAGCTGATCCCCGGCCTGGCCGAGTCGTGGGAGTTCAGCGACGACGGCCTGACCCTCACGCTGCACGTGCGACCCGACGTCACGTTCCACGACGGCGCCGCGCTCGACGCCGAGGCCGTCAAGGCCAACCTCGACCGCGGCAAGAGCATCGAGGGCTCGTCGGTGGCCACCGACCTGGCGGCGATGGAGTCCGTCACGGTCGTCGACCCGATGACCGTGGAGGTCAAGCTCTCGACGCCGAACGTCGCCATCATCGGCTCGTTCGCCGATCGCGCCGGCATCGTCGTCAGCCCGCAGGCGATCGCCGACGGCGTCGACCTCGACGCCAACATGGTCGGGGCCGGGCCGTACAAGATGCTCTCCCACGTCCACGGCGACTCGACGAAGTACGAGCGCAACGACGACTACTGGGACCAGGAGCACCTGGCACCGGTGAAGAACCTCGAGATCAAGGTGATCGCCGACAACGTCGCCCGGCTCAACGCCATCCGCACCGGGGCAGATCAGCGCCACGACGATCAGCGCCGCCCAGGCCCCGGAGGTCGAGGGCAACGAGGACCTGCGGCTGATGTACAACACCGAGCTCGCCTACACGTACATCGTCCAGAACCGCGCCCGCGGCGGGCAGGACGACGTCCGGGTGCGCCAGGCGATGATGTACGGCCTCGACCGCCAGTCGATCTGCGACTCGCTGCTCGCCGGGAAGTGCCAGATCACCGACCAGCCGTTCCCGCCGGGCTACTTCGCCTACAACGAGGACATCCCGGACGTCCTCTACCCGTACGACCCGGAGAAGGCCAAGGAGCTGCTCGCCGAGGCGGGGGTGACCGAGCTCAGCCTGAGCATGCTGATCCCGGCCGGGCTGCCGACGTACCCGGAGATCGCCGAGATCATCCAGGCCCAGTGGGCCGAGCTCGGCATCACGATCGAGATCCGCCCGACCGACCCGACGTCGCTCGGCGAGGTCATGTTCGCCCAGGAGCAGGCCGACACGATGCTCGCCGGCTGGGGCGGCCGGCCGGACCCGGCGATGACGTTCATCCAGCGGGCCGGGCCCGACGCCTTCGCCAACCCCGGTGGCGTGACGACGCCGGAGATGGAGGAGCTGATCGGCCAGGCGACGTCGATCGCCGATCCCGAGGAGCGCGAGGCGGCGCTCAAGGAGGGCTCGCGGGAGATGGCCGAGTCGGTCCTCGAGATGGTCATCCTGTTCCCGCAGGTGCCCTACGTGACGCAGTCGAACGTCCGCTTCACGCCGTACCTGAGCTCGAAGCCCGAGTTCCGCGACGTCGCGATCATCCAGGACTGACCCGACCCGTCCACCGGCGCCGGTGGCCGGATCCGCCAGATGCCAGACGGCCATGCGTCGTGGCCGCTACGTCTGAAAGTTGGCGGATCTGCCCGGCCCCGCGCCGCTGCCGTCCTCGGAGCCGGCGCCTCGGACGGCGCCCTCGTCGTAGCCTGCGGCGATGGCGTTCGGACCGATGACGGAGGCCGAGCGCTTCCGCTTCGACCTGCACGGGTTCCTGGTGCGGCGGGGCGCCCTGAGCCCGGGGGACGTCGCCGCCCTGAACGTCGCCGTCGACGTGCTCGACGTGCCGCGCCCGGGGCCCGACATCGCCAGCCAGCGCTTCAACGGCTTCCTGCCCGTCGCCCGCCGCTTCCGCGACCTGATCGACCACCCGGCGGTCCTCGAGATCGTGCGCGAGACGTGCGGCCCGAACGTCCGCCTCGACCACGCCTACGGGATCGTCATGGCGCCGGGCACCGCCGGGCTCGGGCTCCACGGCGGCGGCACGCCGTTCGACCCGGCGCAGCACTACCGCGCCGACGGCGGCCGCATCCGGACCGGTCTGATGGCCGCCCAGTGGGCGCTCGTCGACCACCCGCCGGGCAGCGGCGGGTTCGTGTGCGTCCCCGGCAGCCACAAGTCCGGGTTCCCGCTGCCGCCGACGTTCGACCGCGAGCTCGTCGTGCAGGTCGCGCTCGCAGCCGGCGATGTCGTCGTGTTCACGGAGGCGCTGACCCACGGCACGCTGCCGTGGATGGGCGAGGGGCAGCGTCGCTCGCTGCTGTACAAGTACTCGCCCGGCAACTCGGCGTACTCCCACGTGCAGTGGCCGGCGGACCTCGTCGCCGCGTGCACCGACCGCCAGCGCCTGCTGCTGCAGCCGCCCAGCGTCGGCGGGCACCGTCCGATCGTCCCCTGATCGGGCCCGCCGTCAGTCGGGCTCGGGAGGGAGCCGGTCGAGCTGCGAACGGGCGATGAGGCCCGACTCGATGGCGTGGTCGACGAGGCGGCGCCGGCGATCGGTCGCCAGCTGGTCGATCGAGCCGCGCAGCCCACCGACACCGAGCTTGGTGAAGCGGTTGCAGAGGTTGTCGAGCTTGCGGTTGAACTTCGTGATCGACCAGCCGAGGCGGCGGGCGACGGCCCGGTTCGTCGGCAGCTCGTCGCTGCTGTGCGGGTCACGCAGCGTGCCCTCGGCGAGCGCGAGCAGGAGCAGCCGTTGCTCGTCGGTCAGCATGATGTCGCCGAGGGCGATCGTCTCCCCGGCCTCGTCGTCGTCGGCGTCGAGCGGGTCGTCCTCGTCGTCGTCGGCGTCGGAGGCGCCGCGGTCGGGCACCCGTACGACGACCTCGTAGTCCGTGACCCCGGCCCGGAAGCGCAGGACCGAGTTCGGGAACGACAGGGCGATCTCGCTTCCCGGCGCCAGTTGCACGGCGGACCGGGAGTCGGTGTCGGCGATCTGGATCGTGATGGCGCGGCCCTCGTTCGTCAGCCACCAGGCGTCACCGCGCGACCAGAACCGCCCGAGCACGCGGTGGAGGTGGCGGTTGTCGTCGATGTGCAGGTCGGCCAGGCGGCCGAACGTCAGCTCCTCGCCAGGCGCGACGGACGTGACCTCGCCGATGAAGTCGACGTAGAGGTTGGCGTCGGTCACGCGAGGCCCTCGCGACCGAGGAGCGTGAACGAGCGGGAGCCGAAGTAGACGACGGCGCCGGGGTCGATCATCTGCGGCCGGCCGGGCTCGAGGGCCGCGACCTGGCCGCCGGGGTGCGGCACGACGAACGTGCCGTTCGTCGATCCGACGTCGGCCACGAGCACGTCCCAGCCCTGGAAGCGGACCTCCAGGTGGCTCCGCGACACCTTCTCGCCGAGCGTCTTGACGCGCCGCATCGACGCCCGGGCCGGGTCGTCGTCGCGGTCGGGGTTGCGTCCGACGAGCAGCTCCTGGTCGAGCTCGACGAGGTCACCGTCGTCGAACTGCACCTGTCCGAGGCTCGGCCGCGGCACGTGGACGACCGCCGACGACCCGGGCGCGAGGAACTGGGCGCACACCGCGCACGTGGCCGCGGTCGGCGGGTTGGCGTGCCCGTCGGCGCACAGCTTGGCCTCGACGAGCGAGCTGCGGCTGTCGGTCGTGTCGTCGCGACGCACGTCGGCCAGCAGCTCGTCGGAGACCGGTGGCGGCAGGGTCACGTCGGGGTCGTGGTGGTCGTCCGCCGCGATGTCCTCGCGGCGCGATGCGGGTGCCGCGACGGAGGGCGGCGCGGCGGCCGGCTCGAGCGGTTGCCCGTCGGCGCCGACGGCGGCCGCCTGGATCGCGGCGAGCGCGGCGACCGGGTCGTCGGGATCCACGTCGAACGGGATCGGGTCGGCGGGGCGGACGGCGGGCGCCGGCGGGACCTCGTCGGCCGCGAGGTCCTGGCCAGCCGGGAGGTCGGGTAGGTCCGGGAGATCGGCGATCGTGCGCTCCACACGGGGAACCGACGCCGTGGCGTCGCCCGCGGTTCCCGCTGTCGCGGCGGCCGTCGGTGCGGCTGCCGGGCGCAGCTCGAGCCGGAACCCGCCGGCGAGCACGGTGCCGGCAACCAGGTCGGTCGCCGGCTCGGTGTCGTCGCCGTGCACGTCGACGACCGCATCGGCGGGGAGGGGCACGGTGTGCTCGACCCACGTCCGCGAGGCGGCGCCGGAGAGCATCGGGAGCGACGGCTGATCCGTCTCGACGGCCACGTCGCCGAACGCCATCACGCGCAGGGCGCCGTCCCACGACAGGCCGACGAACGGCCCCACCGCGAACCCGGCCGCCACCGTCGCCGACGCGAGGGCCTGCAGCTCACCGCCGTCGGGAGCGGCCACGAACGCCTCGACCAGCGCCGGGTCGGGCGCGGCCGAGAACAGCAGCGCGCCGGCGCGGCGCGAGACGAGCCCCGAGCCCGGGGCCAACCGCACGGCAACGTCAATCATCGCGGTCGCGATCCCCGTTCGGCACGCCGACCTCCACCACGACCGCCGTCGCGTTGTCCTTGCCACCGGCCCGGTCGGCTCGCTCGACGAGGGCCTCGGCGGCCCGCCGAGCCGAGCCGGCGCGCAGGGCGAGGCGCAGCTCGTCATCGTCGAGCTGGCGGTAGACGCCGTCCGTGCAGAGCAGGACGCGGTCCCCGGAGCGCACGGGCACCGCGAGCACGTCGATCCGGAGCACCTCGTGCTCCAGGCCGATGAAGGACGTCAGGCCGTGGAGCGCCACGCCGCGGTCACGGTAGTCGCGCACGTCCAGACCGGCCGCCAGCAGCTCGGCGCGCACGTTGTGGTCGTGCGTCAGGAGGTCGAGGCGATCCCCGCCGTCGACGACGCGGGTGAGCCGGTACGCCCGGGAGTCGCCGAGGTGGACGAGCGTGACGAGCGGTCCACCGACGGCCGCCGCGAGGAGCGTCGTGCCGACCCGCGCGATGCCGCGTGCGGCGGCGACGGCGAGCACATCGGCGTTGACGGCCTCGACCACCACGCGCCAGTCCGGGTGCCCGCCGGCCTCGCCGACGCGCTCGAGGAGGCGGTCGATCGACGTCCGGGCCGCGAGGGCGCCGCCGCCGCGGCCGCCCATCCCGTCGGCGACGACGAACAGGTCGGCGCGCCGTCCCCACGCATCCTCGTTCACCCGCCGGCGCATGCCCGCCGACGTGGCCGCGCCCCACCCGACGACCCCGATGGGGAACGCGGCGAGGGTGGCCGTGAGCTCACGCAGGACGGCGGCGTTCGCGGTCGGCGTCGTGTCGTCGTCGTCGATGTCGAGCGTCATGGGCGGTCTCGCTCACGGTCCGGGTGCCGGCGGTGGGGTCGCCGGCGGAGCGGGTGGTGGGGTCGGTGCGGGCGTCGGCGGTGGGGTCGGCGGCGGGGTCGGTGCCGGCGTGGGCGCCGGGGTCGGTGGGGCCGTGGCGGGTGCCGCCGTGGTGGTCACGGCGACGGTCGTCGACGTCGTCGCCGGGCGGGTCGTCGTGGCGCCGGCGGTCGACGGCGTCGTGCTCGCCGCGACGGTCGACGCGGGCGCGCTCGCCGCGACCGTCGTCCCGGGGCTCTCCTCGTCGTCGCCGCCGCGGGTGAGCAGGAACGCGCCGACGGCGATCACGACGACGCCGACCACGGTGCCGATGGCGATCCACGGCGGCGGCCGGCGCTCGTCGGCCGCATCCGGCGCCGGCGGTCGCTGGGCGACCGGGAGGCGGCCCTGTGGTTGCCACCGGCCGGAGGTCGCCGCCACGGGCAGGGGCGCGGCCACGGCCGGGACCGGCACGGTGGGGTCGAGCACCGGCGCCGGTGGCGGCGGCAACGGTTCGGCGGCCAGTGGCGCCGTCGGGGGCTGCTCGGGCACCGTGGGCAGTGGCACGGTCGGCGGCTCGGCACCCGGCGCCGATGGCCCGGTCGCCGGGAGCACGGCGGTCGGGTCGTCCGGCGCGGCGCCCGCGGCAGCCGCACGGATCTCGGCGATCACGTCGTCGTCGGCCCCGATCGTGATGTCGTCGTCGTGCGGGTCGAACCCCTGCCCGGTCGTGTCGTCGTCCGCCGGGCGCGCAACCGGCCCGCCGCGCAGCTCGGCGAGCAGCTCGTGGTCGCCGGGCACCGTGACGTCGTCATCCTCGTCGTCGGGATGCTCCGGCGGTCGCGGGTCGGTCACGGGTGGTCCCGCCGGGGTGGCCGAGCCCCGGACGTCGCGTGGTCGCGACGCAGGGGGCGGGGATCAAGGTGCATCCGCAACCGTTGCGCGGCGGTACGGGTGCGGCGCAACTCGGCGGAGATCTCGTCGCTCGCCCGCCACGCGTCGCTGGCGTGGCCGTCGTCGGGAGCGCTCGCCGCGTACGTCGCCCGGTCGACGTGGCCGGCGAGCACCCGCAGGTCGGGCTCGACCTCGTCGAGGTGCTGGTCGCGGACGTAGGCGTGCACGCGCTCGTGCGGTGTCACCGCCGTCATGGGCGGCGCACCGGCTTCCGTGCAGCGGTCGATCGCCTCGGCCCAGGCGCCGGCGATGCGCGCCGTCGGGGACGGGCGGCGCCGCCGCCGGCGGCGGCGCAGCACCTTCCAGCCGACCACCGCGAGCACGAAGAGGAGCAGCAGGCCGATCGGCACCGCAGCGACGCCAACGGCCACCGCGGCCCAGGGTGCGAGGCCGCCGGGGTCGTCGATCGCGAAGCTGATCGGCTCCATCGGCTCGTCGTCGACCTCGTCGTCGCGCTGGCGTGGCGGCTCGACGTTCGGCGGGGGAGGCGGGGGCGGCGGCGGGTTGGGGATGGCGATCTCCTGGGTCGTCGCGCCCTCGCTCTCCGGGTCGGGCACCCGCGATCGGTCAGGTGTGACGTCGACCGGGACCCACCCGAGCCGGCCGGCGTCGAGCTCGAGCCACGCCGAGATGTCGTTCGCCGTGACGTCGGCGCGCCCGTTCTGCCAGGCGTCGGGCGCCAGCTCGAAGCCGACGACGACGCGCACGGGCAGCCCGGCGGCCTGCGCCATCACGGCCGCCGCGGCGGCGTACTGCTCCTCGAACCCGACGACGCGCGCCGGGTCCTCGAGCATGGTGGCGATGCGCCCGTAGGAGTGCCCGGGTGGGGTGTCCGGCGAGGCGTCGTAGAACCCGCCGCTGACGAAGGCGTCACGGATCGCGGCCATCTGGTCCCAGCCGGCATCGCGCCCCTCGACGAGGTCGGCGGCGAGGTTGCGGACCGGCGGCGGCAGCAGCTCGAGCTCCTCGGAGCGGTCGACCGGCGTGATCGTGGCGTCGCGGAGCTGCTCCTCCGTGACCTCCGCCGGGAGCGCGGAGCGGACCTCGTACGTCAGGCCGGCGGCGACCCCGGCGGGGAGGGCCACGGTGCCGGTGCCCAGGTTCATGCGGGGATCGAGCCCGGCGGGGAGCCCGAGCTGGCGGGGGACACCGGCGGCCGGCAGGAAGTTGCCGCCGAGGTCGGTGATCGTCACCGTGTGCTCGACGGTCGTCCCGCTGTCGGGCAGCGCCTCGACGAGCTCGGGGAGCTGGGTGTCGACGGGTACGAACTCGGTGGCAGCGGGGTTGCGATCGGGGTCGGCCACGGTCCAGATCACGCCGTCGTAGTCCGTCATCACGGCGACGGGCCAGCGCAGCACGGGCGTGTCGCCTTCGACCGTGAACACGACATCCGCCTTCCGGTCGTCCTTCAGGAACGCCTTGACCGCGGCGAGCGGGCTCGGGATCGCCAGCGGGTCGAACGGCGGCTCCTGGTACCGGCGCAGGTCGAAGCGCTCGTTGGCGCCGGCGAGCGGCAGGTGCGGCCCGAGGGCGGGGGCCGCGACGACGGCGCCGACGACGACCACGGCACCGAGCATCCGCCGGGCGCGGTTGGTGGCCGTCGCGCCGGCGTCGAACTCGTCGCTGACCGTGGCCACGCTGCGCTCGCGTCCGAGGCGCTGACCGGCTGTGATGAGCAGCAGGGTGCCGGCGAGGATGCCGGCGCCCTGGGCCAGGGCGAGGCGACGGTCCTCGATCGTGAACAGCAGGCTGAGGGCGAGGGCGAGGATCGGCCCGATCGCCGGGAGGCCCGGGCGCCGCGAGTGGCGGGCGATCTCGCCACCGATCGCGGCGGACAGCCAGGCGACGGTGAACGGCAGGGCGCGCAGCTGCTCGGTGATGTCGGCCGGCGGGGCGCTCGAGAGCAGGTCGGCCCACCCGTCGACGAGGCCGCGTGCGAACTGCCCGTAGGCGCCCGGGGTGGGCAGCCCGCCGACGGCGATCCCACCGAGGAGGACGAAGCCGAGCGCAGACAGGGCGACGCTCTCGCCGAGCAGCAGCCGGCGGAACCGGGCGAACAGCACGATCAGGGACGCGCCGATCGCCCCGATGGCCGCCGCGGTGACGAAGCTCCAGCCCGACAGCGTGCTGCGGAACCCGGCGGCGGCGACGACGGACATCGCCGCGACGATCGCCACCGCGACGCCCACGTAGCGCCCGATGCCGCGCCGGGGCCGGCCGTCGGGCGGCGCCTCGTCGGCGTCGGCGGGCCGGCTCCACCACCGTCTCATGACGTCACCCGCGACCAGGCGGCCTGGAACGCGTCGAGCTCGTCGATGTCGATGACGCGAGCCCCCGGCAGCACGCCGGGCAGGCGATCACCAGCGGGCCACGTGCGCACGAGGATCACGCGTGCGGAGCGGCGGGCCACGGTCGCCATCCGCAAGAAGCGATCGGTCGGGACGTTGCCGGTGACGACGACGAGCGCCGAGGTGCCGGCTTCGGCGCGCAGGGCGTGGAGGGCTGCGTCGCTGACGTCGGTGCCGGTGGCGCCCGCCGCCAGCGTGAGGTGGTCGAGGATGTCGTTGCGCCCGGCCGGACGGTTCTGGCCGATCACGATGTCGCGGTCGAGCCACACGGCGACCGGTTGCCCGTGCAGCAGCGAGGACACGCCGAGCGAGGCGGCGACCTCGATCGCCAGGTCGAACTGGCGCTCGGAGCGGTAGGAGTCGATCTCGGTGTCGACGACGACGGTGATGTTCGGCCGGCGGTTGTCGACGTAGTGGCGGACCATCAGCTGGCCCGTCCGCGCCGACGACATCCAGTGGATGTGGCGGTGGTCGTCGCCGAGCTCGTACTCGCGCAGGGCGTGGAAGGCGACGTCGCCGGCCGGCGAGGCATCCGACGTCGGGCCCTCGAGGTCCTTGGCGAAGCCGACCGGCAGCGGGCCGAGGGCAGCGACGCGCGGGTGCACCCACAGGGTCTGCACGTCGGTCTGGGCGATCTCCCGCCGCATCAGGTTGAGCAGGTCGCTCTTGACGATGAGCGCGGGGCCGACCTCGATGACGCCACGGCGGTGGGTCGGCAGCGGGTACACGGCCTCTGTGGCGCGGCCGGGCCCGAGCGGCGGGATGTCGAGGCGCACCGGGCGGCCGGCGATGTGCTCCTCGATCGTGCGCGACGCGATGGGGGTCCGGCGCGGGTTCGTGACGCGCATGACCGCCACCGCTCGATCGCCGACGGTGACGCGCTCCGGCTCCAGCGTCCGCTCGACATCGAGCTGGAGGCGCCCGACCACGAACGGCAGGGCGATCGCCAGCACGAGCAGGCATCCGGCGGCGACGACCATCAGCTCGACCCAGCCGAGCAGCCACCCGCCGACGTAGGCGACGACCGCGAGGACGGCGACGGTCCAGCCGCTCGCCGTCAACGGGATCGTCCGCGGCTTCATGCGCCCTGGCGCATCGCGGCGGGGAGCTCGACGCGATCGAGGAGCTCGTCGACCAGCGCGGTGGTCTCGACCCGGCCGAGCTCGGCCTCCGGCGTGAGCAGCATGCGATGGCCCATCACGGCCGGCGCGACGACGCGGACGTCGTCGGGGGTGACGAACGGGCGCGCCTGGGCGGCGGCGAGGGCGCGGGCCGTGCGCACGAGGGCGATGGCGCCGCGCGTCGACACGCCGAGGCGCAGCTGCGGCATGGTGCGCGTCGCCGCGCACAGGCGCACGATGTAGCTGCGGATGGAGTCCTCGACGTGCACCGACTCGGCGACCTGGATCATCGTGCGCACGTCGGTCGTCGACATGATCGGTTGCAGCGACTCGGGGCGGAGGTCGGCGGCGAGCATGCGCAGCACGTCCACCTCGTGGTCGTGGTCCGGGTAGCCGAGCGACGTCCGCATGAGGAAGCGGTCGAGCTGCGCCTCCGGCAGGCGATACGTGCCCTCCTGCTCGACGGGGTTCTGGGTGGCGATCACGACGAAGGGCCGCGGCACGTCGTAGCCGGTGCCGTCGACGGTGACGTGGCGCTCCTCCATCACCTCGAGCAGGGCGGACTGCGTCTTCGGCGACGCCCGGTTGATCTCGTCGGCGAGCACGACGTTGGAGAACACCGCCCCCCGGCGGAAGTCGAACGAGCCCTGTGACTGGTTGTACACGAGGCCGCCCGTGACGTCGGACGGCAGCAGGTCGGGGGTGAACTGGATGCGGCTCCAGGTGCCCTTGACGGAGTGGGCGATCGCCTTGGCGAGCGAGGTCTTGCCGGTGCCGGGGACGTCGTCGAGCAGCAGGTGGCCCTCGCTGCAGACGCACACGAGCGCCAGCGCGATCTGGTCGCGCTTGCCCTTGATGACCCGCTCGACGTTGTCGAGGAGGGCGTTGAACCAGTGGCTGAACCACTCCGCTTGCTGGTCGGTCGCCGGTTTCATGCAGAAGCTCCTTCGGCTCTCACCAGGAGGTGTTGGTGCTGGATCGGATGCCGTTCAACGTGGCGTACACGGGTTGGCCGCCGTACCCCCAGTAGCACGAGGCGTCCTGGTTGATGTTGCCGGCGGACCCGCTGCTGACGTAGGACGTGCCGGTGTCGAACTGCCGCATCCCCGAGCCGTCGTCGCCGTAGCAGTCGACCTGGTAGCTGGTGTTCGGCGCCATGCCGGACGCGTTGATGTGGAAGAAGGCGCAGTCCGGGGTGCCGCAGCCGGGCTGGCCGACCGCCGAGCGGCCCCGGCTGACGGTGATCGACCGCGGCGGCGGGTCCGTGGTCGCGGAGCGGGTCGCGCTCCACTCGCCGCAGCCGACCTCGTTGCACGCCTGCACGCGCACGGAGTACGTGGTCTCGTAGTCCAGGCCGCCCCAGGCGTGCGACCGCGCCGTCTCCTGCACGATCCCGCCGGGCCCGTCGACCCGGTAGTGCAGGATCGGCTTGCCGTTGTCGTTCGGTGCCGACCAGGTGGCGCTGATGCGGCGGTCCCCGCCGGCGACATCGAGCCCGCCGACCTGGGCGGGCGGTCCCGGCGTGCGCGCGTTCACCGTGTTGCCGCCGGGACCGGTCCCGACGTCGTTGACGGCGCGGACCTGGAACGAGTAGGTCGTGCCGTCGGCGAGGCCGGTCTTGGCGAACGACGTCCCGGTGCCGACGTTCTGCCACTGGCCGTTCGTCGCCAGTTGGTACTGCGTGATGGCGCTGCCGTTGGGGCAGGCGGCGCCCCACGCCACCGTGACGCGTCCCGTGTCGGGCGTCGCGCTGGAGATGTTCGGGGCGCACGGCAGGCCGGCCGGCACGACCGGGTTCGAGGCGGCGCTGGCGGCGCTGTCGCCGACCTCGTTGCGGGCGACGACCGTGAACGTGTAGGTCGTGCCGTTCGTCAGGCCGCCGACCGTGGTCCGCGTCTCGCCGCCGCCGACGTTGGTGCCGCCACCGCCGTTGGCGCGCACGGTGTAGCCGGTGATGGCGCAGCCCTGGTCGTAGGGCGCCGACCACGTCACGCCGGCGCTCTGGTCGCCGCGCGTGGCGGCGACGTTCGTCGGGGCGTCCGGGACGCCGCACGGCACGACGGCCGCCGAGGCGGGCGACCACGCCCCCCAGTCGGCCCGGTTGCGGGCCCGCACCTGGAACTGCTGCGGTTGCCCGTTGGGCAGGTTGGCCCAGCGGATCGACGTCCCCGTCGTGGTGTTCGAGGCACCCGTGGAGAGGATCTGCACCTGGTACTCGATGATCCGGTCGCCACCGTTGGCCGGCGCCCCCCAGTTCACGGTGATCGTCTTGTCGCCGCGCGTGCCGACCGGTGCCGGTGGGGCGTCCGGCGGGCGCAGCGGGTGCTCGGGCGCCGACGGCGCGCTGAACTCGCCCTCGCCCTTGGCGTTCACGGCGCGCACCTGGAACGTGTACTCCTGGCCGTTCGTCAGGCCGTCCCAGCGGAACGTGGTCGTCGCCCCGATGCGCTGGATCGCTGACGCCCCGCCGCCGATCTGCACGTCGTAGTTCGTGATCGCGCTGCCCTCGTTCGCAGGAGGCGACCACGACACGATCAGCGCGCCGTCTGCGAACTGCACCGACGGGGACGCCGGACGGCCCGGCTCGATGTCGGGCGTGACGGCCGGAGACGGCCCGCTCCACGGGCCCCAGCCGGCGCTGTTGTGGGCCCGGACGCTGAACGCGACCGGCACGCCGTTGGCGAGGCCGTTCCACGTGTAGCCGGTCGCCGTGCCGGTCGAACGGGATTCGCCACCCTCGATGCGCAGCTCGTAGTCGTCGATCGGGGCGCCGTTCGACGGCGGCGCCGCCCACGTCACGGCGGCGGTCGCGTTGCCCTCGCGGGCCACGGGCGTGCCGGGTGCCGACGGCTGGCCGATGACCGTGATCGCGACCTGCGCCTCGGCCTCGCGCTGGGCGGTGTTGGCGCCGTCGCGGACGCGGTAGATGACCGACGCCGGGCCGAAGAAGTCGGGGTTCGGCGAGAACGTCACCGTCTGCCCGTCCGTCGTGGCCGACCCCGCGGCCGTCGCCCCGACCGACGTCACGCGCAGCCCGCGCCCGAGCGGGTCGAGGTCGTTGCCGAGCACGGCGACCGTCACCGCCTGGCCCTGGTTCGTCGTCGCCTGGTCGCCCTGGGCCTGCGGCGGCGGGGCCGCCGGTGCGGTGACGGTGAGCGACACGGTGGCCGTCGCCGCCGCACCCGCCGCGTCGGTCACGCTGTACTGGAAGGAATCGGTCGTGTCGGTGCCCTCGAGCGGCGCGGTGGCCACGACGGTCGCCCCGCTCGCAGCCAAGGCCACGGCACCGGCGGACGGGGCGGTCGAGGTGTACGTCAGGGTGTCGTTGGGGTCCGGGTCGGTCACGAGCGCGGCGAGGTCGATCGTCAGGGGCGTGCCCGCCTCGACGGTGAGGATCGTGTCCTCGGCCACCGGTGGACGGTTCGACGGCGGCAGCACCTCGACCGTCACGGCACCGGCCACGCTGTGGCCCTGCTGGTCGTCGACGCTGTAGGCGAACGACGCCAGCCCGGCGAAGTCGTCGTCGGGGTCGAACGACACCGACAGCGCGCCGGCACCGTTCGTGACCGTCGTGGCCGACCCGCTCTGCGGGCTGTCGCAGCACGCGTAGAACAGCGTGTCGCCGTCCGGATCGGACGCCTGGGCGGCGAGGTCGATGGTGAGCGGGGTGTTCGCCGGGGTCTGCACCGCGTACGGCGCGACGACGGGTGCCCGGTTGGGCACGACGAGCACGTCGACCTCGGCGGTGTCGGTGAGGCCGGAGGGATCGGTGATCGTGTAGGCGTGGCGGCTCGACGTCGGCCCGGCGACGATCGTCACGATGCTGCCGTCGCGGTCGGCGAGGGCCGGGTCGTCGCTGCCCACCACGAGCTCGGCCGGGTTGCCGTCGGGATCGAGGTCGTTCGCCAGGACGTCGATGTCCACCGACTGCCCGGGGGCGATCGGCCCGACCATGTCGTCGACGGCCACCGGTGCCAGCGCCTCGCCCGCCGCGATCACCTCGACGGTGACCGTGGCCTGGGCCGTCCCACCGCGGCCGTCGTCGATGGCGTACGTGAAGGCGACCTCCTGGGGAGAGCCGTCGGTCGTCGTCACCGCGGCCGGCGGGGTGAAGACGACGCCGGCACCCTCCGCGGCGACCTCGGTGCCGCCGCTCGTCGGCGTGCCGACGAGCGTCACCCGGAGGTTGTCGCCGTCGGGGTCGGAGTCGTTGTCGAGCACGTCGTACTCGAGCGGCGCGCTCCCGGCGATCGCCCGCACGACGTCGTCGAACGCCTCCGGCGCCCGGTTCTCGGCCGACAGCGGCATGACGCCCACGAGCACCTCGCCGATGGCGATCTCGCCGCCGGCGTCGACGAGCGAGTACGTGAAGCGGTCCGTGCCGGCGAACGTCTCGTTCGGCGTGTAGACGACGGTGCCGGCCTCGACGGTGGCGACGCCTCCGGTCGGGCTGGGTGCTGATGCTCTCGACGGCGATGATGTCCCCGTCGGGATCGGAGTCGTTGGCGACCGCCGCGATCTCGACGCCGACGCCGCTCTGGGTGCGGGAGATGTCGGTGCGGGCGATCGGCGGGCGGTTCACCTGGTCGGGCGGCACGATCCGCACGTCGACGAAGGCGCTGGCGCGGTTCCCAGCCGCGTCGGCGACCGTGTAGCTGAGCGTGAAGCTGGCGGTGACACCGGCCCCGACGCGCACGTCGACCGTCTGGCCGTTGAGCCCGGGCGCCACGTCGACGCCGTCCCACGGCGTGACGTCGACGACCTCGAGCGCGCCCCCCTCGGGGTCGTAGTCGTTCTCCAGCACGGGCACGTGGACCTTGCCCCCGGCGCGCACCTCGGTGACGTCGGCGCGCGCCACCGGCGGCTGGTCGACGACGACGTCGTCGGTGACGGCGACGACGACGACGGCGCCCACGGGGTCCGAGCGGCCGTCGGAGATGCGGTAGCGGAACGTCGGGCGGGCCGCTGCGCCCGGGGCGACCGTGACGAGGTAGCCGACGCCCTCGACCTCCTTGACGGTCAGGCCGTTGCCGTCGTCGACGTCGTAGCCGGCGAGCCCGATGATGTCGCCGTCGGGGTCGCCGTCGTTGCTCATGACGTACACGAGGCGGGACCCGCCGGCAGGGATGACGACGTCGTCGCGGATCGCCGTCGGCGGACGGTTCTCGGTGGGCGCCCCGACCTCGATCCGGATCTGGGCGACGTCCGTCTCCTCGCCGTCGGTGGCCGAGTAGTTGAAGACGTAGGAACCGGCGGCGTCGGGGTTGAAGAAGAGCTCGCCGTCGGGCGTCAGCCGCACGTCGAGCGCATCGATGCTGCGGTCCGTCGGGCGCACGAGCGTGGGTTGCTGGGCGACGAACAGCGGGTCGTTGTCCGGGTCGGTGTCGTTCTCCAGCACGTCGAGGCGCACGGGCTTGCCGACGACCGTCACGCCGGCGTCGTTGCGGGCGTCGGGTTCGTTGTTGGCGTCCTCGAGGCGCACGGACACGACCACCGTCCCCTCGTCGGTGGCGCCGAAGTCGTCGCTGACCGCGTAGGTCAGCTCGATGCGCTCGGACGTCGTGTTCGGGTCCGGCGTGAACACGACCTGGCCGGACGGGTCGGGCACGATCTGGCCCGCCGCGGCGGCCGGGTCCTTGAGGGTGATCGAGTCGAGGACGAGCGCGTCGCCGTCGGGGTCGACGTCGTTGCCGAGCACGTCGAACGTCGTCGGCCGGCCGCGGCGCGTCGAGGCGATGTCGTTGTGCGCCTCGGGGGGCCGGTTGGCGCTGCCGTCCGACGGGGCGACCTGCACGGTGACGGTGGCCGAGGCGCTGGCGTCGCGACCGTCGGTGATCGTGTACCCGAACGTGACCGTGCCGACGAAGCCGGCGGCGGGCGAGACCTGGACGCTGCGGCCGTCCGGGGCGATCTGCACGAGGCCGTCGCCCCCCGTCGGCTCGACCGACGCGACGACGAGGACGTCGCCGTTCGGGTCGGTGTCGTTGAGCAGCACGTCGATGTCGATCGGCCGGTCGACGCGGGTCTGGGCGGCGTCGTCGCGGGCGATCGGCGGCCGGTTCGGACCCTCCTGGTCGATCTCGTCGGACTGCACGATCTCGGCGTTCGGGTCATCCGGGTTGACCTCGGTGATGACCTCGCCGCCCTGCTCGTCGGTGTTGTCGTCGGAGTCGTCATCGTCGAGTCGGGACAGGACGGCGCCCCAGTCCTCGACGCGGTCGAGGCGCTGCTGCGGGCTGGTGACCCACGCCGCCCCGGTGTCGACGTCGTTGATCCACACCCACCCGTTGACGAGCCGCAGGCGCAGCTCGGAGCCGGCGCCGTCGAGCGGCGCCCGCTGCACCTCGGTCCAGCCGCCCTGGCCGTCGCCGCACCACTGGGCGAACGCGGCCGGTGCCGTCGACACCGCGAAGACGCAGCCGCCGAACGCGATCGGCGCGGTCGGCGCGGTGCCCGGCAGCTGGCCGACCTCGGTGATCTCGGTGCCGTCGCCGCCGAGCGGGATGGTGACGAGACGCCCGTCCGTCGTGGCGGCGACGACGTGGTCGGCGGCCGCGCCGGGCTGCTGCAGGATCACGGGCGACGCGTTGCCGTCCGCCCCCGGCACGGCGACGTCGAGCGGCGCCGCCGACCCGGGCGTGGCCAGGACGAGATCACCGTCGGGGTCGGCGAGCACGGCGGTGTCGTTCCCGAGTGACGTGATCGACACGACATCGTCGGTGAGGTCGACCGGCGGGCTGACGTCGGTGTCGCCGTCGGGGCGCAGGAAGACGACGTCACCGGCGGCCTCGTCGACGAGCACGGCGTGCCCGTCGGGCGTGGCGGCCGACCGCGTGCCGCCCTCGCCGGTGACGATCGCCTCGACCTCGTCCGTCGAAGCCACCGACAGCAGCTGCTCGCGGTCGAGCTTCCAGACGGCCATCGACTGCTGGTCGACGATCAGCGCCCCGCCCTCGACGGCGTGCACGGCGACGTCCTGGCCGACGCGCACGCCGGCCGGGTTGGCGACCCGCTCGACGGTGTCGTCGACGACCGTGACGACACCCGTCGTGCGGTCGTGGACGACGATGATCCCCGGTGCCTGGTCGACGTCGAAGTCGGAACCCGGGTCGGCGACGCTGACGGCGGCAGTCACTTCGCCCACGAGCCGGTTGACGTGACCGACGTACCCCGCGTCGCGCTTGAGCAGCCACGCCCCGCCGTCGTTCGTGTCGGCCTGCGAGCGCTCCCGGCCCTCGGCCTGCAGGGCGGTGACGATGACGGCCCCGATGACGAGACCGAGCACGACGAGCACGCTGCCGGCGACGCCGCGCCGGGTGCGCCTCGTCATCGTGCGTCCTGCCGGTCGCTCACCTGTGGGTCACCTCTCTGCCTGGCTGCTCCGCCCGACGTCCCGGGGCGTGCGTCCGCGACAGGGCACGGGGTGCTGATGCCGCGTCCGCCGACGACACCTGATCCGGGACCAGGGGAGCGAGTTCGACCGTAGGCTAACGGGGGTCCTCGGAGGATGCGATGGGGAGGACTCCCCCCCGAACGTGTCGCTCCGGACCCCACCGGACCCTCCTACCCGGGAGCCGAACCCTCACCCATCGTGGCCCGCACCGCTGATCCATCCGTCCCGTCCGTGCGCATCGACGGGTTCGACGAGCTCCAGCCGATCGGCCGGGGCGGTTTCAGCTACGTGTTCAGCGCCCGCCAGCGCGACTTCAACCGGCGCGTCGCGCTCAAGGTGCTCAGCTTCGGGCTCGCCGACGAGCGCGAGCGCCGCAGCTTCGAGCGCGAGTGCCGGGCGATGGGCCTCGTGTCGCAGCACCCGCACATCGTCACGGTGTTCAACGCCGCGTTCACGACGACGAAGCAACCGTGCATCGTCATGGAGCTGTACAGCGGGGGCACGCTCGGTGAACGGCTCAAGCGGGACGGCCGCTTGCCCGTCGGGATGGTGCTCGACGTCGGGGTGAAGATCGCCGGCGCCCTGCAGACGGCCCACGACCGGGGGTTGTTGCATCGCGACATCAAGCCGCAGAACCTGTTCATCTCGGAGTTCGGCGAGCCGGCGCTCGGCGACTTCGGGATCTCGACGCTCGACGACGAGCGCTCGATCTCCGGCGGCGGCGGTCTGACGGTCCACTACGCGCCGCCCGAGGTGCTGGAGGGCTCGCCGGCGACGGCGGTCTCGGACGTCTACTCGTTCGCGGCGACGCTGTACACGCTGCTCGAGGGGACGCGCCCGTTCGCCCCGCCGGCCGGGCAGCGCCAGTCCGTCGGTGAGCTGGCCCGGCGGATCATGCTCGAGGAGCCGCCGCTCGTGCGGCGCGAGGACGTGCCCCGGTCGCTCGCCACGCTGCTCGCCCGCACCATGGCGAAGCGGCCCGAGGACCGCCCGCAGTCGGCGGCCGAGCTCGGCCAGGGCCTGCAGCGCGTGCAGGGCGAGCTCGGGCTCGCCGTCACGCCCCTGCCGCTGGCCACCCCGCCGCCCGCTCGCGCCGCCCCGCCGCCGGCGACGCGCCAGGGCGACGCCGCCGTGCCCCCGGCACCACCGGTGCCCGTGCCGCCGGCCCCCGATCCGACCCGGGCCGGCGCGGCCGCGCCGCCCGCCGACGCCCAGCCCCCGCTGGTCGAGATCCGGCCGGTGGGCGACCCGGCGTCCGCCGACGACGAGCACGACGACCACGGCCACACGGTGACCGTCGCCCGGGCGCCCGAGCCCACCAGGGAGACGACGTCGTCGTCGCGCGGCGAGCACGCCACGACGCGGCGCGTCGTCCTCGGCACCGCCGCGGCCGTCGTGTGCCTCCTGGCCGTCGCCGTGTCGGTCCTCGTGTTCGGCCGCGAGGACGCCGCCGCGCCCGACGACACCGCGCCGCCCGTCAGCCAGCTCGTCGACATCCCGCCGCCCGCCCCGCAGAACGTCACCGTCGCCCCGGCCGCCGCGACCGACCAGGTGGTCGTGGCCTGGCAGGCGGTCGGTGACGGGTCCGAGGAGATCGAGTACCAGGTCACGCCGGAGACGACCGGCATGCAGCCGCAGCGCACCGCCGAGCTGTCGACGACGTTCGCCGTCGCTCCCGGCACCCGCCCGTGCTTCACCGTGGTGGCGATCAACCCCTTCGGCCGGATCTCCGCGAAGTCCCCCCTCGCCTGCCTCTGACGCTCAGAGCGTCCGGGACCCACTGCGGCCAATGCTCGGCGGCCGAGGTTCTCCGGAGACTTTGTTGCGCCAGGCGCAACCGAAGCGACAGAGAACCCGAACTCGTCGTCCGCTCACCCGACCGGCATGACGTACGTCCCCTGGGCGACGGCGGGCACCCGCCCGACGGTATGGCATCGTGGGCCGCCGTGGCGCAAGCGGGGATCGTCGTCGTCGGGGCCTCGCTGGCCGGCCTGCGGGCCGTCGAGACGCTGCGCACCGACGGCTACACCGGGCCGATCACGCTGATCGGCGCCGAGCCGCACCTGCCCTACGACCGCCCGCCGCTGTCGAAGAAGCTGCTCGCGGGCGAGTGGGAGCCGGACCGCATCGCCCTGCGGCCGCCCGACGCGATCGCCGAGCTCGGCCTCGACCTGCGCCTCGGGGTGCCGGCCGCCGCCCTCGACGTCGAGGGCCGGGCGGTGCAGCTCGCCGACGGCTCGCACGTCCCCTACGACGGCGTCGTGCTCGCCACCGGTTCGCGGCCCCGGCGGCTGCCCGGCCAGGCGGACGTCGGCACCGTCCACGAGCTGCGCACGCTCGACGACTCGCTCGCCCTGCGGGCGCGGATCGCCGACGGCACGGCACGGGTCGTCGTCATCGGGGCCGGGTTCATCGGCCTCGAGGTCGCCGCGACGGCGCGGGCCAAGGGCTGCGCGGTGACCGTGCTGGAGGGGCTGCCGGCGCCGCTCGTGCGCGGCCTCGGTGAGGAGATGGGGCTCCTCGCCACCGCCGCCCACGGGCCGGCCGGCATCGACGTCCGCTGCGGCGTGGTGGTGACGGCCTTGTCCGACACCGGCGTGACGTTGGGCGACGGCACGGTCGTGGCGGCCGACGTCATCGTGGTCGGCATCGGCGTCGCGCCGGCGACCGAGTGGCTGGAGGGCAGCGGGCTCGAGCTGCGCGACGGCGTCGTGTGCGACGAGACGCTGGCGGCGGGCCGGCCGCGGATCTACGCCGCCGGCGACATCGCCCGCTGGCCGAACGCCCTCTTCGACGAGGAGATGCGCGTCGAGCACTGGACGAACGCCGCCGAGCAGGGAGCGGTCGCCGCCCGCAACCTGCTCGCCGAGCTCGCCGGCGGCCACGGGCACGCCGTACGCGCCGGTGCCGTTCTTCTGGAGCGACCAGCACCGCCACCGCATCCAGTTCCTCGGCCGCGGCGGCGAGCGAGCGCCGGCGACCGCGTCGAGGTCGTCGTCGGTGACCCGGCCGAGCACCGCTTCCTCGCCCTCTACGGGCGCGGTGACCGGCTGCGGGGCGCCCTCGGCGTCAACGCGCCGAAGCTCGTGATGCCGTATCGCAGGCTCCTCGACGAGGCCGTGAGCTGGGACGACGCGGTCGCCTTCAGCGCGACCCAACAAACCTGAGTCGGGTTCTGTCAAGTCGAGGTTGCGCAACGCTCCCGTGTCGATACCTTGGCGTCATGAGCGACACGACCACAGCGTCCGCCTCCTCGACCTCCGCCGCCGTCCGCCTCCCCCTCGCCGAGCTGCCGGCCACCGTGCTGCCCGGCGCGGTCATCACCCTCGCCCTCGTGACCGACCAGGCGCGCCGCGCCGTCGAGGCCGCCAAGGGCGCCGGCGACGGCCGCGTCCTGCTGCGCGCCGGCGACGGCGAGCTCGCCGTCGTCGCCCAGGTCCCCGACATCGGCGCGCTGCCGACGGGCGAGCCCGTCGCCATCGTGCGCGTCGAGGCCCGCGCCCGGGTCTCCGCCGTCCACGCCTCCGAGCGCGGCGCGACGTACGCCGATGCCGAGATCCTGCGTGACCCCCGCCCGACGCCGCGCGTCGAGTCGCTCGCCCGTGACCTGCGCGGCGTCCTCGAGCAGGTCGCCGAGCTGCGCCGGTCGCGGCGCCTCCCCGAGCTGCTGCGCTCGGGCCTCGAGCCGGGCGGGCTCGCCGACGGCGTCGTCGGCTGGGCCGATCTCGCCGAGGAGCGCCGCCGCGAGGTCCTCGCCGCGGTGGACGTCGCCGAGCGCGTCGAGCTGGTCCTCGCCTGGGCCCGCGACCACCTCGCCGAGCTGCAGGTCGCCGAGACCATCCGCAACGACGTCTCCGAGGGCGTCGACAAGCAGCAGCGCGAGTTCCTGCTGCGCCAGCAGCTGTCGGCGATCCGCAAGGAGCTCGGCGAGGGCGACGACGACGTCGTCGGCGAGTACCGCACGAAGCTGGAGACGCTCGAGGCGTCCGACAGCGCCAAGAACTTCATCGCCAAGGAGATCGACCGGCTCGAGCGCACGAGCGCCCAGTCGCCCGAGCAGGGCTGGATCCGCACGTGGCTGGACCGCGTGTTCGAGCTGCCGTGGGGCGTCCGCTCCGACGACAGCATCGACCTCGCGGCGGCGCAGACGATCCTCGACGAGGACCACTACGGCCTCGCCGACGTCAAGTCGCGCATCGTCGAGTTCCTCGCCGTCAAGAAGCTGCGCGCCGAGCGCGACGATCGACGAGGGCGCGGAGCGCAGCGCCACGAAGCGCGGCGCCGGGTCGATCATCACGCTCGTCGGGCCTCCCGGCGTCGGCAAGACCAGCCTCGGCGAGTCGATCGCCCGGGCCATGGGGCGCCAGTTCGTCCGCGTCGCCCTCGGCGGCATCCGCGACGAGGCCGAGATCCGCGGCCACCGGCGCACCTACGTCGGCTCGCAGCCCGGCCGCATCGTCAAGGCGATCACCGAGGCCGGCACGATGAACCCCGTCGTGCTGCTCGACGAGGTCGACAAGCTCGGCGCCGGCGCGTGGTCGGGCGATCCGACCGCCGCGCTGCTCGAGGTGCTCGACCCGGCGCAGAACCACACGTTCCGCGACCACTACCTGGAGCTCGACCTCGACCTGTCCGAGGTCGTGTTCATCGCCACCGCCAACGTGCTCGACACGGTGCCGGCGCCGCTGCTCGACCGCATGGACGTCGTCCGCCTCGACGGCTACACCGACGCCGAGAAGGTGTTCATCGCCAACCGCTACCTGCTGCCCCGGCAGCTGCAGCGGGCGGGCCTGGCGCCCGGCGAGCTGAGCGTCGACGAGGACACCGTGCTCGCCGTCGTCCGCGGCTACACGCGGGAGGCCGGCGTGCGCTCGCTCGAGCGCGAGCTCGGCCGCCTCGCCCGCAAGGCGGCCGCGAAGATCGCCGCCGGTGACGAGCTGCCGGCGCTCGACGCCGAGCACCTGCACGACTGGATCGGTCGGGCGAAGGTCGTCGACGACGTGCCCGAGCGCACCGAGCTGCCCGGCGTGGCGACCGGCCTCGCCGTCACCGGCCACGGCGGCGACGTGCTGTTCATCGAGACGACGGCGTTCCCGATGGGGAGCGAGGGCGAGCCCAGCCTCACGCTCACCGGCCAGCTCGGCGACGTCATGAAGGAGTCGGCGCAGATCGCCCTCAACTACGTCCGCTCGCACGCCTCGCGAGCTCGGCGTCGATCCCGACGCCGTGCGGCGCCGGTTCCACGTGCACGTCCCGGCCGGGGCCGTGCCCAAGGACGGCCCGTCGGCCGGCGTCACGATGACGACCGCGCTCGTCAGCCTGCTGCGCGACCAGCCGGTCAAGGACACCGTCGGCATGACCGGCGAGATCACGCTGCAGGGCGCGGTCCTGCCGATCGGCGGGGTCAAGCAGAAGGTCCTCGCCGCCCATCGCGCCGGCCTCACCGAGGTCGTCCTGCCGAAGCGCAACGAGGCCGACCTCGAGGACGTCCCCGAGGCCGTGCGCGACGCGATGACGTTCCACCTCGCGGCGACCTACGCCGACGTCCTCGCCGCTGCGTTCTGACGCCACGCCCGGAGCGGCCAGGACGCGTCACCCGGAGCGGCCAGGACCCACTGCGACACGAGCTCAGCGGCCGGGTCGTCGTCGGTACACGTACCGACGACGGGTCCGTCCGCTGGATCGCCTCACCAGACGTGACTCGGTCGCTGAGTGCCTGACGGCACTGGGTCCGTTCCGCTCTGGGCGTGATCGGGACTATTGTCACCCGGCATGACACACCTCTCGGGTGTCTGGTTCAAGGTGACCAGCCTCGAGGTGGCGAGCGGGCACGGGTGTCGCGTGACGACGGTCGACGGCACCGAGTACCTCGACTTCGCTGCCGGCATCGCCGTCAACTCCACGGGCCACAGCCATCCGCGCGGTCGTGGCGGCGATCGCCGAGCAGGCGGCCCGGGGCATCCACCTGCAGGCGAACGTCTACACCCACGACCTCCTCGAGCCGCTCGCGGCGCGGCTCGCCGAGCTGACGCCGGGCGCCATCGACACGTTCTTCTTCGCCAACTCCGGCGCCGAGATCACGGAGGCCGCGGTCAAGCTGGCCAAGCAGGTCACGGGCCGGCCGAACGTCGTCGTGTTCGCCGGGTCGTTCCACGGGCGGACCCACCTGACGATGGCGATGACGACGTCGAAGACCGGCTACCGCGCCGGTCACAGCCCGCTGCCGGCCGGCGTCTTCGTGGCGCCGTTCCCCGACCCGCTGGCGCCGGACCCGGAGGCCGAGGTGCAGCGGGCGCTGCGCGGGCTCGACCACCTGCTGGCGTCGATGACCGCGCCGGGCGAGACGGCGGCGATGATCATGGAGCCCGTGCTCGGCGAGGGCGGCTACTGCCCGGCGCCGCCGGCGTTCCTGCGCGGCGTGGTCGAGCGCTGCCGGGCCCACGGGATCCTCTTCGTCGCCGACGAGGTGCAGTCGGGCTTCGGGCGCACCGGCCGGATGTTCGCCGTGGAGCACGTCGACGTCGAGCCCGACGTCATCTGCATGGCCAAGGGGATCGCCTCGGGCTTCCCGCTGTCCGCCCTCGGCACGCGCCGCGAGCTCGACGACCGGTGGCCGACGGGCAGCCACGGCGGCACCTACGGCGGCAACCCGATCGGCTGCGCGGCGGCGCTGGCGACGATCGACGTGCTCACGGAACCGGGCTTCCTCGACCACGTCGCGGCGCGCGGGCGAGCAGCTGCAGGCCGGCCTGCGCGAGCTGCAACGGCACGACGCGGGCATCCGCCAGGTGCGCGGCCTCGGCCTGATGGTCGCCGTCGAGCTCGACGACCCGGCGCGCGTCGCCGCCGTCACGGCCCACTGCCGGGACGAGGGCCGGCTGATCCTGATGTCGGCGGGCACCTACAACACCGTGGTGCGCTGGATGCCGCCCCTCGTGGTGGACGCCGGCGAGATCGACGAGGCGCTCGGGGTGTTCGCCGCGGCGCTCAAGGCGACGGCCTGAGGCCCGCCGATGGCACGACTCGACGCAACCCGCGTCGCCGCCTGGCGGGAGCTGCAATCGGTGACCGCCGAGATCGAGCGGCGCATCGACGACGCGCTGCTCGCCGAGTGGGACGTCCCGCTCGGCTGGTTCGACGTGCTCGGCGGGCTGCAGCGCCTCGGCGGCTCGGCCCGCCCGAGCGACCTCGCCACCGAGCTGCGCCTCGTCCGCTCCAGCCTCAGTCGCCGCCTCGACCGGCTGGAGGAGGACGGCTGGGTGCAGCGCACGCGACCGCCCGACCTCGACGATCAGCGGGCCGTGCTGGTCGAGCTCACCCGGCGCGGCCGGACGCTGTGGCGGGAGATGAACGTGACGTACCGCCGGGCGGTCCAGGCGAACGTGGCGTCGGCGCTGAGCGACGAGGACGTCGCCGCCCTGCGGCGCATCCTCGCCCAGGTCGCTCCGCACGAGTAGGCGACGGCTGGGAGCGGCGGCGCGCCCGGCCCGGCGTCTCGGCGGGCGGCGGGATGCGAGGCTGGGGCATGGACGACGAGGTGACCGTCCGGCGCGCCACACCCGAGGACGCTGACGCGATCGTGGAGCTCAACGCCAGGTGGAACGGCGCCGACGCCGGCGTGGAGGTCGCGGCCACGCTCGCCGCGCCGGAGATCGGGGCGCGGGCGTATGCCGTCGCCGTCGACGGGTCGCGGGTGGTGTCGACCGTCGGGCTGCTGTCGGCGCGCTTCGACGTCGCCGGTCGGTCGGTGCCCGTCGGCCAGCCCGAGTTCGTGGCGACCGATCCGGCTGCCCGCGGACGGGGTCTGGTGCGCCGTCTGTTCGCCCTCGTCGAGCAGTGGTCGGGTGAGCGCGGCGACCTGGTCCAGATCGTGGCCGGCATCCCCTTCTTCTATCGCCAGCTCGGGTACCAGTACGCCGTTCGTGGCGCCAGCGGTCGGTTCGTCCCCGCCGACGCGCCGGTCTCGATCGCCGAGGGCTGGGAGGTGCGGCCGGCGACGCCGTCCGATCTCGCCGATGTCCGTGCGCTCCAAGCGGTCGTGCAGGGTGCCTCGGACCTGCAGGTGTGCTTCACGGACGAGATCTGGCCGATCCTCCTCGACCTGCCGCACGCCCCCGTCGTCGTGGCCGAGCGTGACGGGCACATCGGGGCGACGGCCCGCGTCGCCGTGCGGGAGGGTCGCGTCCACCTGGTCCATGCGGCGGCCACGAGCGCGGGCGCGGCGAGGGCGCTGGTCCACCACGGCCGCCGGTTGCACCCGGGGGCCCCGACCGTCGTGCGCGAGCGGCGGGGCTCGGCGTTCTCGGCGGTGCTGTCGGCGGCGAGCTACCCGCTGCCGGGCCGCCCGTGGCTGTACGTCCGAGTCGCCGATCCGGTGGCGCTGCTGGACCACCTGCGCCCGGTGCTGTCACGACGCCTGGCCGCGTCCCCGTACACCGACACCGCGTCGGTGGTGCTGTCGCTGTACCGCTCGCGGGTCGGTCTCGAGCTCGCCGGCGGTTCCTGCAACGCGGTGTGGGGAGCGGACGGTGTCGCGGACGAATCCGACGACGTGGCGTCCGTGCCGCCCGACCTGTTCGCCGAGCTGGTGTTCGGTCCGCGCGGCGCGGCCGGGCTCGAAGGACACCCCGACGTCGACTACGGACCGCACCGCGAGCTCATGCACGTCCTCTTTCCTCGGCTGACGACGGACGTGCTGGTCTGGTGACGCCGAGCCGCTCGGCACCCGGCCCGGCCGCGGCCCGTACCGTGGGGGCATGTTGCTGGCCGCCGAGCTCGCCCTCCTCGCCATCGACCCTGCATCCGGGCGCCACGCCCTGGGCATCCGGGACAAGCTCAACGCCTGCCTCGCCGGGCTGCTCGTCGGCGAACTGGTCCTCGGTGGCCACGCCGAGCCCGGCGAGCGTGACGGCACCGTGGTCCTCACCGACGACCCGGCGGCCGACCCCGTGCTCGTGGCCACGGCCCAGGTGGTGGCGGTCCGGGGACCCAAGCTGAAGGCCGTCATGTCCTCGATGGACCGCTCGCTCGGCAAGCGCCTCGGCACCGGGACGTGGGACTCGGTCGTCGCCACCCTGGTCGCCGGCCACGTGCTCGGCCCCGCCGAGGGGAGCGTGCGGCCGCGCCACGAGGTGCTCGATCCGGCTCCCCGCGACGAGGTGCTCCACCGCGTCCGGCACGCCGCCGGCGCCGACGGGCCGATCGACGCCCGCACCGCGCTCGTGCTGGCGATGACCGGCCCCGCCAACCTGCTGGAGCTCGTCGCCCCGGATCGGCACACGCGCAAGCACGCCCGCCGGCGCATCGACCACGCCCTCGACGAGAGCTCGCTGCGCGACATCGGCGGCGTCGTCCGCAAGCTCCTCACGGAAGCCGCCACGGCCGCAGCCGCCGCCGCCACGGCGGCCACCGTCGCAGCCGCCAACGGGTGACGGGCGACACCCGGGCGCGGTTTGGCTCGATGACGTGATCCGCTGGCACACTTGACCCATCGGTCAGGGGAGCGGTTCCCCGGCCATTCGATCGAGGAGCTCCCATGACCACCGCCGTCATCGTCGACGCCATCCGCACCCCGCTCGGGAAGCGCAACGGCAAGCTCAAGGACTGGCACCCGGTCGACCTCGCCGCCGAGACGCTCAACGCGCTCGTCGACGCGCACCGGCATCGACCCCGGCATCGTCGACGACGTCGTGATGGGCTGCGTCATGCAGGTCGGGGAGCAGGGCGTCAACATCGCCCGCAACGCCGTCCTCGCCGCCGGCTGGCCCGAGGACGTGCCGGGCACGACGGTCGACCGCCAGTGCGGCTCCAGCCAGCAGGCCGCCCACTTCGCCGCCCAGGGCGTCATCGCCGGGGCCTACGACGTGGTCGTCGCGGCCGGTGTCGAGGTGATGACCCGCGTGCCGATGGGCGCCTCGATGGCCGAGGGCAAGTTCGGGTTCCCGTTCGGCCCCAAGATCACCACCCGGTACGCCGACCAGGGTGGTCTCGTGCCGCAGGGGATCTCGGCCGAGCTGATCGCCGACAAGTGGGGCATCTCCCGCGAGGACATGGACCGCTTCGGCGCCCAGAGCCAGCAGCGGGCGCAGCGGGCCACGGCGGAGGGTCGCTTCGAGCGCGAGATCCTGCCGGTCCTCGGCGCCGACGGCGGGCTGGTCAAGGTCGACGAGGGCCTGCGCGAGACGACGATGGAGTCGCTCGGCAAGCTCAAGCCGTCGTTCCGCCCCGAGGAGGAGGGCGGCCGCGTCACGGCCGGCAACTCCTCCCAGATCACCGACGGCTCGGCCGCCATCCTCATCATGAGCGAGGAGAAGGCGGCCGCCCTCGGGCTCACGCCGCGTGCCCGCTTCGTCGACTTCGCCCTCGCCGGCGCCGACCCCCGGCTGATGCTCACGGCGCCGATCCCGGCGACCGCCAAGGTGCTCGAGCGCTGGGGCAGGGGGCTCGACGCGATCGACCTCGTCGAGATCAACGAGGCCTTCGCCTCGGTGGTGCTGGCGTGGGAGAAGGAGTTCCACCCGGACATGGACAAGGTCAACGTCAACGGTGGGGCGATCGCCCTCGGCCACCCGCTCGGCTGCTCCGGCGCCCGGCTGATGACGACGCTGCTCAACGAGCTCGAGCGCACCGGCGGCCGCTTCGGCCTGCAGACGATGTGCGAGGGCGGCGGCATGGCCAACGCGACGCTCATCGAAAGGCTCGGCTGAAGCGTCACCGGAGCGTGCCGGGACCCACTGCGCTCCAGGGCTCAGCTCGACTCGGCTGTCTCGCAGCGTTCGACCTGACCCGCTCGGCGTGCCGATCGGCGACGAAGCGGTCACTGCTGATGTCAGGTCGTCACGCGCACCTTGCGTCCGGATCGCGGTCGCCATGGCGACCGAGATCCGGACCGTTGCGCGTTCGGGGTTGTCGCTAGCGTCCATGCCCGTGCCCAAACCACGCATCCTGGTGTTGGACAGCTACGACAGCTTCGTGTTCAACCTCGTCCAGTACCTCGGGGAGCTCGGGGCCGATCCGGTCGTGCACCGCAACGACGCCCTGACGGTCGACGAGGCGCTCGCCCTCGAACCCGACGGCGTGCTCGTGTCGCCCGGACCCGGTCGGCCCGAGGACGCCGGGATCATCTGCGACGCCGTGGCCGCCTTCGCCGCCGCCGGCACGCCGGTGCTCGGCGTCTGCCTCGGGCACCAGGCGATCGGCCACGTCTACGGGGCTGCCGTCGTCGGGGCCCCCGAGCTGATGCACGGCAAGACGTCGCCCATCGACCACACGGGTGCCGGGGTGTTCGCCGGCCTGCCGTCGCCGCTGACGGCCACGCGCTACCACTCGCTCACGCTCGATCCGGCGACGTTGCCGGCCGAGCTCGAGGTGACGGCGACGACGGTCGACGGCACGATCATGGGCGTCCGCCACACCACCCACGACGTCGAGGGCGTGCAGTTCCACCCGGAGTCCGTGCTCACCGCGTGCGGCCACGACCTGCTGCGCAACTTCCTCGACCGCTGCGCCTGAGCCGGCGCCCGTACACTGCCGGGCCGTGGCACCCCCGAAGCGCAAGACAGGCGGTCGAGTGACCCCGGCCGGCACCAAGCCGGGCGACAAGGTGGCGACGCCGGCGAAGGCCGCCCGCAGCGCCGCCTCGGGCGCCGTCGGACCGTCGGCCCGCTACACGCCGCCGATCCCGCAGAGCGCCAAGGAGAGCCCGCCGTGGCTCCCGGTGCTGATGCTCGTCCTCTTCGTGCTCGGCGGCATCGCGATCATGCTGCGGTACCTCGTGTTCCCGGACAGCAACTGGCCGATGGTGCTCGGCCTGGCCTGCCTCCTCGGCGGGCTCTTCACGGCGACGAAGTGGCGCTGACGCAGGGTCCCGATCGAGGACCGGCCTGACGGCTGTCCACAGGTCCGTCACAGGCGCTCGGCCCTGCCGCTGGACGCCTGAATCACACGCCTGTCGTTTGTCCGCAGCGTTGTCCCCATCCTGTGGACAACTGACCGCTCACGGCGCCTCACTCCATGATCGGGGCGACCTCGATCATGTCCTCCAGGCAGTGCCGCGGTGGCGGGGGATCTTCGTCGGGGGCCAGCGTCAAGCGCAGCTCCACCCCGCAGACGTCGCAGCGGTACCGCACGTTCACCTTGCGCATCTCACCGGCGGGCGGGGGCGGCGGGAGCGGCCGGGTGAGCGAGCGCAGCATGGCGATGCCGGTTTTCCACACCACGATGCCGATCAGGACGCCGGCCAACACCCACATCACGGTCCCGAACGTCGGCACGGGATCGAGGCTAGCGACGGATATCCCCAGCCCCGGCGGCGGGCGGCGGTGGGTGCGGCGCGGTCGGGGTGCGACTACGGCGCGGGGGTCGCGGCGGGCGTCGCCGGCGGCGCCGGCGGCAACGTGGTCGTCGGCGCGACGGTCGTCGTCGGCGCGGCGGTCGTGGTCGGCGCCGCGGCCCGCCCGATGATGATCGTGATGCCGGAGCCGATCGGGGCGCGCTGGCCACCCGTCACGCTCTGGCCCAGCACCCGCCCGTCGTTGCCGTCGCCCGCCGCCAGGTCCTGGAACGTCGCGCCGACGTCGAACTGGGCGAGCGCGGCCTCGGCTTCTTGGCGGGTCATGCCGACGACGTTGGGCACGTCCGCCGACGGCGCCCCGCTCGACACGACGAGCGTGACCTGGCCGCCGACATCGACGAGCGTGCCCGCCTGTGGGTTGGTCTGGATGACGATGCCCGGGTTGACGGTGGCCGTCTCCTGCTCGGTGACGGTGACGCGGAAGCGGTAGGGGTCGGCCTCCAGGAAGGCCCGTGCCTCGTCGACGGGCTTGCCGACGACGATGCCCGGCATCGCCTGCTGGTCGGGGCCGGAGGACACGACGAGGGTGATCACGGTGTCCTGCTCGACGCGCTCGTCGGCCGCCGGGTCGGTGCGGATCACGCTGTTCTCGGCGATCTGGGCGCTGACCTCGTACACCGGCGTCGGGGCGATCTGGAACCCGGCCGCGCTGAGGATGCGCTGGGCGTCGGCGAGTGGCTGGCCCTCGACGTTCGGGACCGGCTGCAGCTCCTTGGGCGGGTTGTAGTACAGGTAGACCGTCTGGCCCTCGACGACGATGATCCCGGGCTCGGGGTCCTGGCGGAACACGATGTTCTCCGGCACCGTCGAGTTCTCCTCGGGCACCGGCGTGTAGGCGAGGCCGAGGCTGTCGAGGTCGGCGATGGCGTCCTGCAGGCTCATCCCGACGTAGTTCTCGAGGGCGTTGGAGCCCGCTTCGTCGTCGCCGGACAGCGCGTTGAACAGCAGGACACCACCGATGCCGAGGGCGATGAGGGCGAAGAAGGCGGCCAGCGCGTACCAGCCCGTCCGGGACGGCGGCGGCTCGTAGTAGCGCGCCTGTGGCGAGGCGCCGGTGGGCAGGCCGCTCGGGGGCAGCTGGCCGTTGGCGATCGTGCGTTGGCTGCCGGTCGTCGCGGCCATCGCGACCGTCGTCGCGCCGGTGGCGGTCGCGGCGCTCGCACGCGCCGCCCCGCTGGCGGCGGCGAGGGCGAGCACCTGGTCGCCGTTGCGGAAGCGGCGGAGATCGTCGCGCAGCGCGTTGCCCGACGCGTAGCGGACCTTCGGGTCCTTGGCGAGCAGCTTGGCGACGATCGCCTCGTAGGCACGCGGCACGTCGGCGACGATCTGGTTGAGCGGTTGGGGGTGGTCGTGGACCTGCTTGTAGGCGATGCCGACGGGGTTCTCGCCCGTGAACGGAGGCCGGCCGGCCACCATCTCGTACATCACGATGCCGAGCGAGTAGAGGTCGCTGCGCGGGTCCGGCTGGGCGCCCTGGGCCTGCTCGGGCGAGAAGTACGTCGCCGTGCCCATCACCGCGCCGGCCTGCGTCAGGTTCGACTCGGTCGGCGCGTTCATCGCCCGGGCGATGCCGAAGTCGGCGACCTTCACCTGGCCGTTGGAGCCGATGAGGATGTTCGCCGGCTTGATGTCGCGGTGCACGAGACCCGCCTCGTGGGCGAAGTTGAGCGCCGCCGCGACCTCGCTGGCGATCTCGGCGGCCTGCTTCGCGGTCACCCGGCCGTTGGTGCGCAGGATGTCGGCGAGCGTGCGGCCGTGCACGTACTCCATGGCGATGAAGTACGTGCCGGAGTGCTTGCCCCAGTCGTAGACGTTGACGATGTTGGGGTGGCTGAGGTTGGCGGCGGCCTGCGCCTCGCGACGGAAGCGCTCGACGAAGTTGGGATCGACGGCGAACTCGGGGAACAGCACCTTGATCGCGACCTGCCGGTCGAGCAGCCGGTCGCGCCCGAGGAAGACGTCGGCCATGCCGCCGCGCCCGATGCGCTTGCTCAGCTCGTAGCGATCGTTGATGATCGCCGTGCGGTCGTTGGTGGTCACTGCTGCCTCGTCGCCGGCGGCAGGATGGCCGCACGACGTCCGACGAGGTTACCGACCGGCCTGCGCCTGGGTGCTGCGCCCACCAGAACGGACGCCCAGGACCCACTCACGAGCCCGCCGCCGTGCATCACCCGCCACCCTCGCCTGCGAAGGCGGCGTCGAGCACGGCCTTGGCGATCGGGCCCGCGAGGCGGCCGCCGGTGCCCGCCGAGATCTCGGCGTTCGTCCCCTTGAGCATCACGGCGACCGCGTAGCGGGGGGCGTCGGCCGGCGCGAAGGCGACGATCCACGCGTTGGAGCGCTCCTCCTCGCCCGGGTTGTTGAGCTGCGCGGTGCCGGTCTTGGCGGCGACGGGGATGCCGCTGTCGAGGGCGATGCAGCAGCTCGCCGTGCCGCGCTCGGCGACGCTGATCATGAGGTTGCGCAGGATCTCGGCGGTCTCGGGCGTGATCGGTGTCTTCCAGACCTCGGGCACGGCGGCATCGAGCACGTTGCCGTCGTGGTCCAGCGTCTCCTGGACGACGTACGGCTTCATCATCTGCCCGCCGTTGGCCACGGTCGCCGCGACCATCGCCATGTGCAGCGGCACCATCTGCACCTCGTTCTGGCCGAAGCCCCGGATCGCCAGCAGGGGCAGGTTCTGCGCCAGGTCGCCCGTCGGCCCGAACGTGCTGGCCGCCGGGCGCGGCAGGTCGATCGGCACCGGCTCGCCGACGCCCCAGTCGCTCACCCCCTGGACCATGCGGTCGACGCCGATGTCGACGGCCAGCTTGGCGAACGGGATGTTGCAGCTGCGCGTGAACACCTCGGTCAGATCGCCCCCGCACGTCGTGCCCTCGAAGTTCTCGATCGGGTCGGTCGTCTGGGGCGGGACCCACGCGTTCTCGTCCGGGAAGGCGGTGCCGAGGTCGGCCACGCCGGACTGCAGGGCGATGCTCGTCGTCAGCACCTTGAACGTCGAGCCCGGCATGTAGCGCTGCTGGTAGGCGTTGGCGAGCAGCGGATCGCCGGGCGCCGCGTTGAGGAGGGTGAGGACGTCGGCGGCGGCGTCGAAGTCGGGGTTGACCACCAGGTTGGGGTCGTACGACGGGAAGCTCCACATCGCCCGCACGGCCCCGGTCGACGGTTCGAGCACGACCACTGAGCCCTCGCGCTCGCCGAGGGCGTCCTTGGCGGCCTGCTGCAGGTCGGGCCGCACGGTCGTGACCACGGTGCCCGAGTCGTCGCGGTCGCCGTCGAGGATGCCGGGGATCGCGCGCAGCCGCTGCTCGGGCGTCGTGCCTGCGAGCACGTCGTTCTGGGTGCGTTCGAGACCGGTCGAGCCGAAGCCGAACGTGTAGTACCCGGTGATCTGGGCGTAGAGGTCGTTGGCGGGGTACTGCCGCTGGTAGGCGAACGTGCTGCCGGGGGCCGACGGGACGGACTCGGCCATCACCGTGCCGTCGCCGGTGAGGATCGGGCCGCGCGGCCGCTCGAACTCGCGGCGGATGGCGCGGGTGTTGTCGAAGGACGCGTCGAGCTCCTGCTTGCGCCCGACCTGCCAGTAGTTGAGCGTCACGAAGAGGGCGGCGTAGCAGACCATCAACCCGACGGCGAGCTGGCGGATCTGGCGATTCACTGCGTTCCCCGGCCACGCAGCCCGTTCGTCGCCGCTCGCTCGCTGGCGCTCGCTCGCTCGCTGTTCGCCACGCGGCTCATGAGAGGAGCTCCGGATCGTTGCCGGTGTGGCGACGCAGCCGCCACGCCGCCCAGCGCTCACCCGGGGTCGGGTCGTCGGGCAGCTCGTGCAGCCGGCGGGCGCCGGAGTCGCTGAGGCGGATCAGCAGCGCGAGGAGGATGTAGTTGGACAGCAACGACGAGCCGCCGTAGCTGACGAACGGGAGCGTGATGCCGGTCAGCGGCACGAGCTTGATGACGCCGCCGACGATGATGAACGCCTGCACCCCCACGATCGTCGTGAGCCCGACGGCGAGCAGCTTCTCGAACGGGTTGTCGGTGCGCAGCGCGGTGCGCAGGCCGGCGCCGATGATCAGCAGGTAGGCCATCAGCACCGCGGCCGCGCCGAGGAGGCCCATCTCCTCGCCGATCGACGTGAAGATGAAGTCGTTCTGCGCCTCCGGCACGGTGTTCGGACTCCCGAGGCCGAGGCCGGTGCCGCCGATGCCGCCGTCGGACAGGCCGTACAGGGCCTGCACGATCTGGTAGCCGCTGTCGAGGCGGTCCGACCACGGGTCGAGCCAGATCGACACGCGCGTCTGGACGTGGCCGAACATGCGCCACGACACGTAGGCGGCGCCGGCGAACAGCACGAGCCCGATGACGAGGTAGCTGGCGCGCTCGGTCGCCACCCACATCACCACGACGAAGAGGGCGAAGAACAGCAGCGACGACCCGAGGTCGCGCTGGCCGACCATGACCACCACGGCGAAGCCCCATGCCAGCAGGATCGGGAACAGGTGGCGGGGCTCGGGCAGGCGCAGCGGGCCGACGCGCCACGTGCTCTCGGCGATCAGCTCCCGGTTCTCGGCGAGGTAGCCGGCGAAGAAGACCGCGAGCAGCAGCTTGGCGAACTCGCCCGGCTGGAAGTTGATCGGGCCGAGGTTGACCCAGATCTTCGCCCCACCGACGCCGAAGCCGAGGCCCGGGACGAGTGGGAGGAGCAGCAGCACGACACCGACGAGCAGGAAGCTCCAGCGGTAGCGGGCGAGGTCGGGCGCCCGCTGGACGAGCACGAGCGTGGCGATGAACCCGGCGATGGCGACGATGCTCCACGTCGTCTGGAGGCCCGCCAGGCGGTCGTCGAGGCGGGTGATCATGACGTAGCCGAGCCCGTGCAGCAGCGCGGCGAGGGGCAGCAGGGTGCCGTCGGCACCGGCCGCCAGCCAGCGCACGGCGAGGTGGGCGAGCACGAGCAGGCCGAGCAGGACGGCGAGGAACGGGATGATGCGCGCCGGGATGACGGCGAACTCACCGAGCGAGGCGAGCGTGTAGGCGCCGGCGGTGATGAGGGCGGCCATCACGACGAGCGACAGCTCGGTCGAGCGGCGGGCGCGGGCGATCGGGGAGGTGGCGGCCATCGTCAGGCTCGGCCGGCGGTCCGGCGGGCAGGCACGAGGTGGACGGCCCCCGTCATCGGTGCCTCCGGACGACGCCCCCGGGGGGCGGTCACGGAGCCGGCGTCGCCGGCGGGGTCGGGGAGGCCGGGACGGTCGTCGTGGTCGTGGTGGTGGTCGTCGTCGTGGTCGTCGTCGTCGTGGTCGTCGCCAGTTGCTCGCCGATGAAGCGATCGGCGGCGGCGCGCGAGTCGAAGCGCGGTTCGGATTCGACGGCCTCGACGGACTGGTCGTCGAGGGCGGCGCGCTGCAGGTCGGCCACGGCTTCCACCGTCGGATCGAACCACAGGAAGCCACCGGTCTGGCCGCGGTACACGACGACGACGTCGTCCTGGTCGAACGCCACGAAGTAGCCGCGGCGGGCGTAGGCCGAGGCGATGACGAACGCCAGCACGAGCACGGCGAGCACGCCGAGCGCACCGAGGAACCCGAGCAGGCGCCGGCGCCGGCGACTCGGCGGCGCGGCGGCGGCCTCCGTCCCGTCGGTCACCGGTGTCGTCGTCACGGCGACGGTCGCGTCGTCGGCCGCCTCGTCACCGCTGACGAGCGCGGCGAGGTCGTCGAACTCGGTCGCCTCGCCCTCGGGACCGTCGACGGCCCACGTGCCCTGCGTCCCGGTGTCCTCCCACGCCGGCTCGAGGTCGAGCTCGGTGTCGGGATCGGGCGCCTCGGCGCCGGCGAGCACGTCGACGACGATGACCGTGATGTTGTCGCGACCACCTTGGCGGTTGGCGACGGCGATGAGCTCGTCAGCGGCCGCCTGCGGGTCGGTCACCGTGCCCAGGACCGCCACGATCTCGTCGTCGCGGACCTCGTCCACGAGCCCGTCACTGCACAGGAGGAAGCGGTCGCCGCGCACGAGCGGCAGCGTCCAGGCGTCGACCCGCACGGCGGGGTCGATGCCGAGGGCGCGGGTCACGATGTTGCGGCGCGGGTGCGTGCGCGCCTCGTCGTCGGTGATGTGCCCGGTCGCCACCAGCTCCTGCACGTAGCTGTGGTCGACGGTGACCCGGCGCAACCGGCCGTGGCGCAACAGGTACGTCCGCGAGTCGCCGACGTTGACGAGGGCGAGCTGCTCGGTGGCCCCGCTCGCCGTGCCGGTGCTCGCCTCGCCGGCGGGTTCGGTGTCCGTGAGGATGACGGCGAGGGCGGTGACCGTCGTCCCCATGCCCTGCTGGTCCGGGTTGCCGATGGCGGCGCGGTAGATGTCGGCGTTGACCTCGGCGATCGCCGCGACGACCTGCTCGAGGTCGGCGCCCGGCTCGGTGAGGCGGGCCCGCAGGAGGTCGACGGCGAGCGCGGCTGGCGACCTCGCCGGCGCGGTGGCCGCCCATCCCGTCGGCGACGACGAAGACGTTCGGCTCGGCGAGGAGGTTGTCCTCGTTGTCGGGCCGGATCCGCCCCGGGTCGGTCGCCGCGCCCCATCGCAGGTCGGCCACTACTGCGCCTCCAGTACGGTGTACCCGACCTGGATGCGGTCGCCCGGGTGCAGCAGGCGGGCACCGACGAGGCGGTTGCCGTTGTGGAACGAGCCGTTCGTCGAGCCGAGGTCCTCGACCATCGCCTGGCCCTCGACGTCGTAGATCCGCAGGTGCGTGCTGGACACGAACGTGTCGCCCTCGATCATGATCGTGCTGCCGGGATCGCGACCGACGGTGATCTCGGCGCCGAGCGGGAACGTCGCCCCCCGCCGCTCCTTGGGCTCGACGACGACGAGGCGCGCGACGTGCCCACCACGGCCCTTCGCCGGGCGGTCACGGCGGCGCTCGCGCCGGGACGTCGGGGACGGGGCGGCGACGGTTGCCGCGCCGTCGTCGACCAGCGGGGGCGGCGGCACGTGGACCGCGGTCGCCCGGCTGTTGGCGCTGCGCACCTCGCTCCACACCGCCCACAGGACGCGGGCGAAGAAGAGGTAGAGCAGGCCCAACAGGACCAGCTTGAGGATGTCCAGTGCTTGGTCGGTCATGACGCGAGGAGTCCGCCCGGTGGGCCTACGACGCCTCGAAACGTACGTAGGTGGACCCGAAGCTCAGGATGTCGCCGTCGTTCAGGCGCTGTTCCCCGCCGATGCGCGTGCCGTTGACCATCGTGCCGTTCGTCGAGCCGAGGTCGGCGACGACGTAGGCGCCGCGTCCGGGGCGGATCTCGGCGTGGCGGCGGCTCACGTTCTGGTCGTTGAGCGGGATGGTGCAGTCGCTCTGGCGCCCGATCGTCACCGGCCGGTCGCCGAGCGAGATGCGCTGCCCCGACGGCAGGACGAGCGATCCGCCGCCGACCCCGCCCGCGCTCTGGCGCAACGTCGCCTGCACGGCGAAGCGTCCGGGGCGCAGCTGGTCGTCGCCGGCGAGCTCGACGCGCACGGGACCCATGAAGTGGTAGCCCTCCTCGCGGGCGTACTCACGGGCTGCCTCGACGAGCTCGGCCTGCAGGACGTCGTGGATGTCGTCGAACCCGGCGAGGTCGCGCGGGCTGAGTTGGATCTGGAAGTCGTTGGGGACGATGCGCCGACCCTTGACGTCCACCGAGCGCTGCTCGTCCATCTCCCGGACCAGCCGCCGCCCGAGCTCGATCGGCCGGATCGCGGCGCGAGAACCACGGAACACGCCCTCGACCATACGCTCCAAGCGGCGCTCCAACGACTGCAAACCCATAGGTGGGCAGCGATCCTACCGGTGGGGCGCGCGTGGCCCCGGGCACGCCGCCGACCCTCGTGGCGCCGGTCGCCCCGGCCCCGGCCGGGTGCTTCGTCCGTCCGGGTGCTTCCTGCGGGAGCAACCGCACGGGAGCACTCCGGCGAGATCCGGGGTGGGTGCCGGCGGACCCGGTTGGTAGCCTCGCCGTGCTACTCGGGCGAGTGGCGGAATGGCAGACGCGCTGGCTTCAGGTGCCAGTGAGGGTTTCCTCGTGGGGGTTCAAGTCCCCCCTCGCCCACCACGGAGCCCCTGCGTGAGCGGGGGCGCTTCGGCGCCTTCGCCCCGCCGACGGCAACGCGTGCTGTCATCGTGGATCGGCTCGATCGGGTCGATCCGCACTGACAGCACGGCTCGGGCGCATCGTGGGGTCGCGCTAGCGTCCGCGGATGGGTTCTGCGCCCGAGGCGGTGCCGGTTCCACTCGGCCAGACGCGCGGGTTCTGGGTCCTGATGGCGTACGCGCTGCTGCTCGGGATCGTCGGCGCGGTCGCCGGTCTGGTGTTCCTGGGTGTGACCGACGCCGGGAACAACTGGTACGACGTGTCCGATCCGGGCTGGTTCGGCGGCCACTGGTGGTGGGTCGCGGTCACGGCCGGGGCCGGCGTCGTGGTCGGGTTGCTGCGCATCGTGACGAAGCTCCCCGCCAAGATCCCCGGGCTGATCGCCGACATCGAGGGCGCCCACGTCGACACCGCGCTCGTTCCCGGGATCGCGGCGGTCTCGGCGATGTCGTTGATCGGCGGCGCGAGCCTCGGTCCGGAGCAAGCGCTCGGTGCGATGGGCGGCGGTGCGGCCACGTGGATGGCCGAGCGGCAACGCCTCGACGACGAGGACGCGCAGGCCAACGTCCTGAACGGCTTCGCCGGCGCCTACGGCGGGCTGTTCTCGAGCACCGTGATCGTCGTGATGCTGATCTTGGAGGTCGCCCGCCCGGGCGGGCGGAAGTTCGGCAAGGCGCTCGCCGGCGGGATCGTCGCGTCGAGCGTGTCGTTCGGGATCTACTTCGTGATCGTCGGCGCCGTCTTCCTCGATGCGTACCAGGTGCCGTCGTACGAGTTCGAGGATTGGCAGCTGTTGGCCGCGATCCCGTTCGGTGCGCTCGCCGCGATCGTCGCGACCGTGCTGGTCATGGCCACGGCTGGGTCCACTCGACTGTTCACCCGGTTGCCGATCCCCCGCGTGGCGAAGCCGACGTTGGGAGGCGCCGCGTTCGGGCTCATCGGAGTCGCGTTGCCGCTCACGTTGTTCACCGGCAGCGATCAGCTCAAGAGCGTGCTGCAGGACGCGGGGACGCTCGGGCTCGGCGTGCTGGTGGCGGTCCTCTTCGCCAAGATCCTGGCGTTCGCCGTGAGTGTGGGGAGCGGCTTCGTGGGCGGACCGATCTTCCCCGCGTTGTTCATCGGGGGAACCGCCGGCGTCGTGGTGCACGAGACGATCAGCAGCGTGCCGCTCGGGCTCGCGTTCACCTGCTTCTTCGCCGCCGTGCCAGGCGCGCTGGTCGGTGCGCCGTTCGCGATGGCGTTGACGGCAGCGTTCATGACCCAGGTCGGCGCACTGCAGACGGCGCCGATCCTGATCGCGGTCGTCACGTCGTACCTCGTCATGGAGGGCGTGAAGTACGTCGTGGCCAGCCGCAAGGCGCAGCCCGACGGCGCACCGTCCCGGGCGTGAGCCCGAGGGGACGCTGTTCGCGCTTGACCTTCAGGTCGGGTCGAACCTCTACGGTGACGTGGTGAGCTCGTACACGATCGGGGAGACGGCCCGGCGCAGCGGGTTCAGCGCGTCGGCGCTGCGCTTCTACGAGGACATCGGCCTGGTCGACCCGTCCGGCCGGACCGCGAGCGGGTACCGCATCTACGACGACGGTTCGCTGCAACGGTTGGCGTTCATCGCTCGCGCCAAGCAGCTGGGTTGCTCGCTCGAGGAGATCACCGATCTGGTCGACATCTGGGACGGGCAGCGCTGCGGGCCGGTGCAACGCCGCTTCCACGAACTGATCACGGACAAGATCCGCGCCGCCGAGACCAAGGTCCGCGAGCTCAGCGCCTTTGCGGCCCAACTGCGGGCGGCAGCCGGTCAGCTCGCCGGCGAACCCGTCGACGGGCCGTGTGGCCCCGACTGCGCCTGCCTCGCCGTCGACACCACAGGGGCGTCGCTGGTGGAGCCCGCGATCGTCACGTTGGGCCCCAAGCCCGACACCGTGCCGACGGCCATCCCGATCGCCTGCACCCTGGAGCCCGGGGCGATGCCGGACCGGCGCGCCGAGTGGGCGCGCGTGCTCACCACCGCCGTCGGCCGCAGCGCGATCGAGGGCGGTGTGCGGATCGAGCTCGGTGACGACGTCGACCTCGGTGACCTCGGCCGGCTGATCGGCGCCGAGCAGGGCTGCTGCGCCTTCTTCCGGTTCACGCTCACCGTCGACGCCGGCGGCACCGCGCTCGAGGTCCGGGCCCCCGAGCAGGCGGCCGATCTGATCACCGACCTGTTCGGCCCCCCGGCGTGAGCGACGCCGTCGCCACGGCGCCTCGTGCGCTCCGTCGCTAGCACCTCGCTAGCGCCACGTCGTCATCATCCGGCCGACGCCGATCCCGGCGCTGACGGATGGAGTGGACATGCACGCGACCATGATCACGGCGGCCGAGCGATGAGGGTGCTGCTGCTCTGTTCGGCGTTCAACGGCCTGAGCCAACGGGCCTGGCTCGCCCTGCGCGCCCGCGGCCACGAGGTGTCCGTCGAGCTCGCCATCGATGCGGCGACGATGTGTTCGGCCGTGCGGCTGTTCGAGCCCGACCTGATCATCTGCCCGTTCCTGCGCGAGCGCGTGCCCGCCGAGGTGTGGGGTCGCGTGCGGACGATCATCATCCATCCCGGTCCGAAGGGCGATCGCGGGCCGTCGTCGCTGGACTGGGCGATCACCGACGGCGCACCGCGCTGGGGGGTCACCGCGCTGCAGGCGGTCGAGGAGATGGACGCCGGACCGATCTGGGGGACCCGGACGTTCCCGATCGACGATGACCCGCCGGTCAAGAGCGGGCTGTACAACGGGCCCGTCGCCGATGCGGCGATCGAGCTGATCGGTGAGGTCGTGGCGCAGGCCGCCGACGCCGCCTTCACACCCGAGCCGTTGGACGAGCGGGCGCCCGACGTGGTCGGGACGCTGCGCCCGGCGATGCGGGCTGCGGATCGCCAGATCTCGTGGTCCGACGACACGGCCACGATCGTGCGCCGCATCCGGGCCGCCGACGGTTCGCCTGGCGTGCGCACGACGCTCGGCGGCGTGTCGCTCGCGGTGTTCGACGCCCACCCCGGACCGGCCCTGCGCGGTGCGCCCGGGACCGTCTCCCGACGTCACCACGACGCCGTCCTCGTCCACACCGGAGACGGCACGGTCTGGATCGGCCAGGCCCGCGTCGCCGACCACGGCGTGAAGTTGCCCGCCGCGATGGCGCTCCGCGGCCGGCTCGGCGGCGTGCCTGCGACGGTGCTGCCGCTCGACGATCCGAACACGCTGGGGGGACGCCGGGAGATCGGGTATCGCCGTGACGGCGACGTCGGCGTGGTCAGCGTCGACGTCTACAACGGTGCCCTGTCGAGCGGTCAGTGCCGCCGGCTGACGGCGGCGCTGCGCCACGCCGCCACGCAGGACACCAAGGTGCTGCTGATCCGCGGCGGCGACGTGTTCTGCAACGGCATCCACCTCAACGTGATCCACGCCGCGCCGTCGCCGGTGATGGAGGCGTGGCGCAACATCAACGCCATCGACGACGTGTGCCGGGAGATCATCGGCTGCACCGGCCAGCTCGTCGTCACCTCGCTGCGCGGCAGCGCCGGCGCCGGCGGCGTGATCATGGCCCTCGGCGCCGATCAGGTCGTCGCTCGAGATGGTGTCGTCCTCAACCCCCACTACCGGACGATGGGCCTGTTCGGATCGGAGTACTGGACCTACGTCCTGCCCCGCCGGGTCGGCCCCGCCGCGGCGCGCGACCTCACCGGGGCGTGTCTGCCGATCGGCGCCGCGGACGCGTTGGCGATGGGGCTCGTCGACGCCGTGCTCCCCGGCGCACCGGCTGCCTTCGACGACCGGGTGCTCGACCACGCCCATGAGCTGGCCGCCTGTCGCGACCGCGGGCGACTGCTCGCCGAGAAGCGGGCGGCGCGAGCTGCCGACGAGCAGCGCAAGCCGCTCGCCGCCTACCGCGCCGAGGAGCTCGCCGAGATGAGCCGCGACATCTTCGACGATCGCCATGACTTCGCGGCCGCCCGACAGGCCTTCGTCACGAAGCAGAAGCCTGACGCCACACCGCCGCGGTTGGCGCGCCACCGTCCGGCTCCCATCGTCTCGCGGGGCCCCATTGCCCGGTTCGCGAGCTGAGGTCGCACCGGCCGGCGACGGCGGCGCGCCACCACCGTCAGGTCTGGTCGACGCTCGAGGCCCGTGCCCAGTAGCGCAGGGCCCGGCAGCGGGCGATGAAGTCGGCCACCGCCGCTCGCCGGGCGATCTCCACGTAGCCGTCGTCGACGTGCTCGGCCACGCCGGCCGCTTCGAGGAGGGGTTGGGCGGCGGGGTGGTAGCCGACGAACTTGCAGTGGGCGTGGGCGTCGGTGACGAAGTCCTTGGCGGTCGCGTCCTCGGCCAGCAGGGCCGCGCCCTCCGGCGACGCCAGGATGACGACCGCGTCGTACAGCACCGAGGGACCACCATCGATCTGCTGGTGGGCCGGGAGGAGCGCGCCGTCGCTGAGGACGGCGCCGCCGACCTGGGGGGCGACGAGCTCGACGAGCGCGCCCTCGGCGGCCGCCGCCCGCCGCAGGGCGGTGAGCAGCGTGGCGTCGGTGCCGTCGGTGATCAGCACGCCGAGCTTGCGCCCGGCGAACGACGGCGGTCCGTTCCGCACGATGCTGAGCGCCGGCGATGCCGGGAGGTCCGTGATCGGCGGCCGGGCCGGGGGCGTCGGGTCCGGGTAGGTGGCGAGGCGGAGCCCGTCGGCGATGCGCCGAGCGAGGTCCTCGTCGACGTTGCGCAGGTTGGCGACCATCCGGGCGCGGATGCCGGGCTGCTCGCACTTGCTCAGCTCGAACACGAACGCATCGGCGATGTGGTCCTGCTCGATCGGCGTCTGGCTCACGTAGAACTGACGGGCCTGGCTGAAGTGGTCGGCGAAGCGGTCGGAGCGGACCCGTTGCGTCGTGCCCTCGACGGGCTGCGGGAAGCTCGTGTACCCGCCGGCGGGGTCCTCGCGTGGGCCGGCGGCGTCCCCGGTCCAGGAGTTCGGTTCGTAGTTGACGCGCCCCACCGGGTTCGTCATCGCCATGTGCCCGTCCTGCTGGAAGTGGGCCACGGGGCACTTCGGCGCGTTCACCGGGATGTGCGTGAAGTTGGGGCTCCCGAGTCGCTTCAGCTGCGTGTCGAGGTACGAGAAGTTGCGGCCCTGCAGCAGCGGATCGTTCGTGAAGTCGATGCCGGGCACCACGTTCTGGGTGCAGAACGCGACCTGCTCCGTCTCGGCGAAGAAGTTGTCGACCGTGCGGTTCAACACCAGGCGACCGATCGGCCGCACCGGCACGAGCTCCTCGGGGATGAGCTTGGTGGCGTCGAGGACGTCGAAGTCGAAGTCGTCGGCGAAGGCGTCGTCGAAGAGCTGCACGCCGAGCTCCCACTCCGGGAAGTCGCCGGCGTTGATGGCGTCCCAGAGGTCGCGGCGATGGAAGTCGGGGTCGGCGCCGTTGATCTTCACGGCCTCGTTCCACACGACGGACTGCATGCCGAGCTTCGGCTTCCAGTGGAACTTGACGAACGTCGACTGGCCGGCGGCGTTCACGAAGCGGAACGTGTGCACGCCGAAGCCCTCCATGAACCGGAAGGAACGGGGGATGGCGCGGTCCGACATCGTCCACATCACCATGTGGGTCGCTTCCGGCATCAGCGAGATGAAGTCCCAGAAGTTGTCGTGGGCCGACTGCGCCTGCGGGAAGCCGCGGTCGGGGGCCTGCTTCACGGCGTGGACGATGTCGGGGAACTTGATGGCGTCCTGGATGAAGAAGACCGGGATGTTGTTGCCGACGAGGTCCCAGTTCCCCTCCTGTGTGTAGAACTTGACGGCGAACCCGCGGACGTCGCGGGCGAGATCGGCCGAGCCCTTGTTCCCGGCCACCGTCGAGAACCGGACGAACACGGGAACCTGCTCGCCGGGCCGCTGGAACAGGTCGGCGCGCGTCACGTCGGCCAGCGACTCGTACGGCTCGAAGACGCCGTGCACGCCGAAGCCCCGAGCGTGCACGACGCGCTCGGGGATCCGCTCGTGGTCGAAGTGGAAGATCTTCTCCCGGAAGTGGAAGTCCGCGAGCAGCGACGGGCCACGCTCGCCGGCACGCAGCGTGTTCTGGTCGTCGGCGACCGGCACGCCCTGCTGCGTGGTCAGCCGGGCGCCGCCAGTGGCGGCCTGATGGGTCTCGCCGCCCGACGCCGGCTGGCCGGTGAGGTCGCGCACGGTCACGCTGTCGTCGGCCGCCGCCGCGGCGGCGCCGCGCCGGCCGGCGCGGTTGGTCGGGGTCGTGCGCGTGGCGGCGGCCTTCTTGGCCGCGGCCGCGCGGGCGGGGGATGGTGGTGCCTTCTTGGCAGCCATGGGGAGCCTCCTCGGAGTAGACGGGTCGGCCGCGCGTCAGCCGCCGCCGGGCCGCCGCTACCCACAGTCGGCACGGGGCAACCCGGGCGTGCAGCCGGCGCCGGGCCCGCAGCTCAGCGCGGGAGGATCGGGAACGTCGCGTCGTGGCCGGCCAGCGCCAGCAACCGCCGCACGCACGGGCTCGGCGTGCGCAACGTCACGCCGTCCGGCCGACGGCGGTGCGCCTCCAGCAGCACCCCCAGCCCCGCCGCGTCGATGAAGGTCACGTCGGCGAGGTCCACGACGACCACCGCGCGGTCGGCGAGGGCGGCCCGCAGTGCCGGCGCGGACGCCAGGTCGACGTCGCCACCGACGGCCAGCGTCGTCGGACCGATCGGGCGGAGATGGAGGGGACGGGGTTCGTCGGGGCACATCGCGAGGGCAGGACCGGTGAGCAACGTGATGCCCACAGCTTGATCCCCCGAGTGGGTCGCATACATCACCCCTGGGGGTGGTTACGGTCTCCGTGTGGGATCGCGATCACCGGGCCCGGTGCGCCTCGCCCTCGTCGACGACTACGAGGTCGTGCTCATCGGCGTGGCCAACATGTTCGAGCGCTACCGCCACCGCGTCACGGTGGTCGAGCTCGACGCCGACGAGCCCATCCACTCCGACGTCGACGTCGCGCTGTACGACACGTTCGCCCAGGGCGAGGCCGATGACGCCAACCTCGACGTGCTGATCCGCAACCAGCACGCCGCCAAGGTCGCCGTCTACACGTGGAGCTTCCACCCGAACCTGGTCGAGACGGCGCTGCGGCGTGGCGCAGCCGGCTACCTGTCCAAGACGCTGACCGCGGCGGAGCTCGTCGACGCCCTCGAGCGGATCCGCGACGGCGAGGTCGTCGTCAGCCCGGCGCCGCTGAAGCGCGGCACCGTCGGACTCGACTGGCCCGGACGGGAGGAGGGCCTCACGGAGCGGGAGTCCGAGATCATGGCCCTCATCACCCAGGGGAGGTCGAACGCCGAGATCGCCGCGATGACGTACCTCAGCATCAACTCGATCAAGACCCACATCCGCAACGCCTATCGCAAGACCGGTGTGGCCAGCCGCAGCCAGGCGGTCCTGTGGGGCGTCGACCACGGCTTCAAGATGGACCGCCACCACATCGACGCCTGGCGGTAGGAGGCGCCGATGCCGTCGTACTCCATCGGCACGTGTCGAAGCGTCCCCCGGTGGGGATGGTCGTGACCGTGGTGCAGCGAGGTGTCTGGCAATCGGCGGTGGTGGGCGAGGCGCGGGCCGGTCCCGAGCTCGCCTCGTTCATGGTGGCCGCGGGTCCCGTGCTGGCGATGTCACGGCGCGGCGATGGGCACACCGTGCTCGTGCTGCCGGGTCTCGGTGGCGGCGACCTCTCGACGACGCCGCTGCGCTGGCTGCTCGACCGCCTCGGCTACCGCAGCACGGGGTGGGGCCTCGGCACGAACCGTGGCTTCGGTCGACGGGTGACGTCGGGCCTCGACGCGCTGGTCGACGCCAGCCACGAGACGGGGCCGGTGAGCCTGGTCGGGTGGAGCCTGGGTGGGGTCCATGCGTTCGAGCTGGCCCGTCGCCGGCCGGACGCCGTGCGGTCGATCATCACGCTCGGCAGCCCGTTGGCCGGACGCGCCGGACCGCCGGCCGGCATCCCGACCACGTCGGTCTACAGCCGCACCGACGCCATCGTCGCCTGGCAGGCATCGCTCCTGGCGCCCGGCTTCCGGCGCGAGAACGTCGAGGTGCGCGGCAGCCACCTCGGCCTCGGGCACAACCCAGCCGTCGCCCTCGTCGTGGCCGACCGCCTGGCCCAGCCGGCACGGGTGGTGGCAGCCGTTCGACGCGCCGCGCTGGGCCCGCCGCTGGCTGCCGGCGGCCTGAGCGGCAGCATCGACCGCGCGTCGGTTCTCGCGCCTCGATCGCCGGTGGACGATCACTCGTCCGGGGGACGGCGCCGTCGTCGGGCGTCGACCCGGCTCTGCCAGCATGCAGCCGGAGGGCGGCGCGCGTCGTGGGAGGGGCCGGGCATGGGTGCGGGTATCGATCGACGGGGGTTCATCGCGGCGCTGGGCGGCATCGCCGCGGTGCCACCGGGGCTCGCGGCGCGCCACGTGCCGGTCGATGGTGCAGTGGGCGACGGTGTCGTCGACGACACCGCCGCGATCCAGGCGGCGCTCGACGCGGCGTCCGTTCGCGGGGGCACGGTGTACCTGCCCGCCGGTCGCTACCGCCTGACGAGCGCGCTGCGGCCGTCGAGCTTCGTCACGTTGGCCGGTGACGGCGGCGGCAGCGTGCTCGCCCCGGCCGGCCGGATCAGCGCCATCGCCGCGCTGTTCACGGCGGAGGATCCGCTGACGGCGTTCCACTGCCGCGACCTCGCCATCGACGGCAGCGAGCAGGTCGGCCCCTACACGTCGGCGACGAAGGGCATCTTCATCACCCACCTGTCGGGGTGCACGTTCACCAACCTGACGGTGTCCGCCACCGCGGCGACCGGCATCGGCATCGACCACCTCTACGACGGCACGGTGGTCCACGGCTGCCGGGTGGTCGGCTGCGGACGGCTCAACGGCGGGAACCTCCCCGGCGGTGCCGGCATCGGCATCGGCACCGGGGCCCGCGACGTCGAGTCGTTCCTCATCGCGGGCAACCACTGCGACGGCAACGCCCGCTTCGGGATCTTCGTCGAGTCGCAGACGACCCGCGCGTCGACCGGTGGTCGGATCGTCGCCAACGCGTGTGTGGGCAACCGCCACGGGATCGGCGACTGCGGCATGGCGGCGACGGTCATCCTCGGCAACACGTGCGTCGCCAACGTCGGGTCGGGCATCGTCGTCAACACCGGCACGCTCTCGCCGATCGTGTCGCGCGATGGTCAGGTCGTCGCCAACGTGAGCTCGGGCAACGGGGAGCACGGCATCCTGTTCGACGTCACGCTCGGGGCCGCGGGCACCGGCTACGTCTTCCGCGGCAACCGGTGCGAGAGGAACGGCAAAGCCGGGATCAAGCTCGTCTCCAACGCGACGCGTGTCATCGCCGGCGTCGCCGTCCTCGACAACGACGTCCATGCCAACGGGTCGCTCGGCGTGCACGTCGCCACGGCCGGCGCTCATGCCGCCGATCTGACGATCACCGGCAACCGGTGCGCCGGCAACGGGCAGACGAACACGGCGGGATTCACGCAGGCCATCCGGGTCGACGCCTCGACCGACCGCTTCACGATCAGCGACAACGCGTGCTGGGACGGCGGCTCCCCGAAGCGCCAGACCTACGGGGTCCAGCTGAGCGCCGGCGCCACGTTCGTCGACGGACGCGTCGCCGGGAACCACGTGACGGGCAACGCGTCGGGCGGGCTCAGCCTCGCCGGCACGCTCGTCGGCTGCCACGTCACGGACAACACCGGCCACGAGCCGCCCGGCGTGGTGCCGCTCGTGCCCGGTCCGTCACCGTGGACGTACACGGCGGGACCGGCGCCCGAGGTCCTGTACCTCTCGGGCGGCAGCGTGCGCGCCGTCGTCAAGGGCGCCGGTCAGATCGCCGCGGCGACGCCGGTCACGGTGGTGCTGCGCCCCAACGAGCAGGTCACGGTGGTCTACACGGCGCCACCGACGGTGATCGCCGACCGAGGCTGACGGTTCAGTCGGCGGCCGCCATGCCGTCGTAGGTGATCGGCGCGTCGAGGGCCAGCTCGTGCACGGCCGGGAGCACCTCGCGGGCGAACAGCTCGATGCTGCGCTCGGCGACGTCGCGCGGCATCGATCCGTACCGGAACACGAGCATGAACTCCTCCGGGTGGAACGCCTCGGCGATGGCCCGCAGGCGCGCGACGCAGACGTCGGGCGTCCCCCACACGTGGTTCGCGAGGTAGGACGCGCCCATCGCCTGTGCCGAGATGAGATCGGCCATCCCGGCGTAGTGCTCGTAGCCCTTCGTCGACGCGAAGTGGTCGCTCGTCAGCTCGTAGTTGTAGAGCGCGCTCTGCGAGTACTCGGGGATGTAGCGGTGGGCGCCGTCGTGGGCCGCCTGCTCGTCCTCCCCGACGTACACGCACATGTGGATCCGCGGTCGGGCCGGGGCGAACCCTGCGGCGGCGCGGGCACGGGCGAACTCGGCGAGGTCGGCGTGGTAGTCGTCCCACGGGCGCTGCGGGATGATCAACGGCTTGAGCCCGTGGGCCGCGCCGACCGGCGCCGACGAGGGGCTGCCCCACGAGAAGTGGAACGCCTCGACGAGCGCGGCGGGGTCGAGCGGGCGGGGGCGCATCGACGTCCGCTCGAAGTCGAAGTGCTCACCGTGGAAGGAGAAGACCTCCTCGGTCAGGGCTGCCTTGACGACCTGGATCGACTCGGCGAAGACGTCCTTGGACTGGTTCATGTCGAACCCGAGCTGGCGGAACTCGCGCCGCGCCGCACCCCGACCGAAGCCGATGAACGGCGTGCGGCCCCGCAGCGCGTACTGCAGCAGGGTGATGTCCTCGGCGACCCGCAGCGGGTGGTGCCACGGCAGCACGACCACCATCGTCCCCATGTCCATGCGGCTCGTCGCCCCGGCGAAGAACGTCAGCAGCTGCAGCGGGTTGGGGATCATCGTGTACGGGCTGACGTGGTGCTCGACGGTCCACAAGGAGTCGAAGCCGAGGTCCTCGGCCATCAGCGCGGTCTCGATCTCACCGCTGAGGCGCTGCCGGTCGAGCTCGGGATCGAGGTCGGGCACGGCGTCGCCCCGCTCCCGGGCGAGGTAGCGATCCCAGTCCTCGTAGCCCTGGATGAACAGCGTCATGCCGCAACGCATCGTGCCTCCTCGTCGTGTCGGCCCCCGCGACGGCGGCCACCCCGGTGGCCCAGCGTCCCAGAGCGATGCCGCCCTCCTCGCACCGGGCGCGGGGTTCTCCGGCGAGTTCGTTGCTCAGGGAGCAACGAAGTCGGCTCAGAAGCCTCGGTCCCACGGGTTGACTGGGGGCGTGGTGGACGTGGTCGAGCCGGAGGGCGCGGTGTGGGTCCATCCGTCGATCGTGGTCCGCTCCTCGGCGATCGCCGGCGGTGGGTTGCACGCCCGCGCGCCGTTGCCGGCCGGCGTCGTCGTCATCCGGCTCGGCGGCCGGCTGGTCGACACGGCCACGCTGCACGAGCTGTTCGCGCGCGCCGAGCCGGGCGAGTACGTCGACACGTTCGCGGTCGGCGAGGACGCCCACCTCGTGCTCCCGCCCGGCACGACGGCGCACTACGGCAACCACAGCTGCGAGCCCACCATGTGGCCGGTCGGCGCCTATGAGCTGGCGACGTGCCGACCCGTGGCCGCGGGCGACGAGCTCACCGTCGACTACGGGCTGATCTCCGACGACCCGACGTTCCGGATGGACTGTGACTGCGGGGCCGCCGGCTGCCGGCGTGTCGTCACCGGCGCCGACTGGCGCCGCGTGGACCTGCAGCGTCGCTACGCCGGCCACTGGCCACCGGGGTTGCAGCGGCGGATCGCCGGGGCCTGATCACCGAACTGTCCGTCGGTCCCGGCCCGAACGGGCCGATCGAGGCGGACAGAACGGGTGACGTCCGGGCGCTACGGCCAGAGCCGGTCGCGCAGGCCCGTCGCCCGGGCGATCGGGCGGGCGACCGCGGTGCGCACGCGGTCCTCGTCGCCGATCACGACGAGGTGCTCCTCGGCCCGCGTGACGGCGGTGTACAGCAGCTCGCGGGTGAGGATCGGCGACGTCGACTCGGGCAGCACGACGGCCACGCTGCGGAACTGCGAGCCCTGGCTCTTGTGCACCGTCATCGCGTGCACGGTGTCGACCGCGGCCAGCCGGCGGGGGCTGAGCTCGACGACGGCGCCGCCCCGCTCGAACGCGGCGACGGGGGTCCCGGTCGGGCCGCGCACGATGACGCCCGTGTCACCGTTGTAGAGCCGCAGGGTGTGCTCGTTCGTCGTGACGAGCAGCGGCCGGCCGACGTACCACGGCCCGTCGGCGCCGTAGCCCGTGATCGCCTCGGCGAGCCATCGCTCGACCAGGCTCGTCCACCCGGTGACGCCGAACGGCCCGCGGCGGTGGGCGCACAGGACGCGCACCTCGCGCAGGGCGTCGAGCGCAGCCCGGGCATCCCCCGCCGCGGCTGCGGTGGTGATCCGACGGCCGGCGCCGACGACGCGGTCACGGATCCCGGCGAGCGACGCGGACGTCGCGGTCGGGAGCGCGTCGTCGACGATCCACTCGACGTTCCCGCTGCCGTCGCGCAGCACGTCGACCACAGCCTCGACGTCGCCGCGTTGGACGGCACCCGCGAGATCGGCGATCGCGCCGCCGTAGCGGTGCACGTGGCGCAGCACGACGATGCCGGCGGCGATCGGGGCCGCGGGCGACTGGGCGTCGGCGACGAGGGCCGGGCCGACGATGTCGCCGAGGGCGGCGCCCGCCTCGACGGACGCCAGCTGATCGGGATCGCCGACGAGGATCAGGCGGGCGTCGGCGGCGACCGCGTCGACGAGGCTGGCCAGCAGCGAGGTCGAGACCATCGAGGTCTCGTCGACGATGACCACGTCGTGGGGCAGGCGGTTGCGCCGGTCGTGGCGGAACCGGCTGTGCGTCCCGGGCCGCCAGCCCAGCAGCCGGTGCAGCGTCAGGGCCGGGGTCGCGAGGAGCCGGGCCCGCACGTCGGGCGAGGTGTCCATCGTCCGGGCCTCGCCGTGCACCGCTTCCTCGAGCCGGGCGGCCGCCTTGCCCGTCGGCGCGGCGAGGGCGACGCGCGGCGGACGGTCACCGGCCGCCGTGGCCAGCTCGTCGAGCAGGGCGACGATCCGCGCGACCGTCGTCGTCTTGCCGGTGCCGGGGCCACCGGCGACGACCGCGAAGCCGCACCGCGCGGCGGCCGCCGCGGCGGCGCGCTGCCGGTCGTCGCCGTCCGGTCCGAACAACCGGTCGAGGCCGGCGTCGAGCAGGGCGGCATCGACGGGCCGTGCGGGGCGCGCGGCGCGATCGGCGAGGCCGCGGGCGATGGCGAGCTCCTGGCGCCAGTAGCGGTCGAGGTACAGCCGCGTGCCCTCGAGGCACAGGGGTCGACGGGTGCTCGCGTCACCGCACGACACCAGCGGGCTGGCCGCCGTGCGCTCCGGCCACCCGTCGGGGGGCGGCCAGGGCAAGGCGTCGAGATCGACCGGCTCGTCGAGCTCGGTCGTGGCCGTGGTCGCCACGGTCGCGAGGTCGACGCACACGTGGGACAGCCGCGGCGCGCGCACGGCGAAGGCGATGGCGAGCAGGACGTCGTCGTCGGCCTCGCCGCCGAGCCGGCCGAGGCGCGTGGCGACGTGGACGTCGGCTGCGCTCAGCACGCCGGCGAGGTTGAACGCGCGCAACGCCCCACGCGGCCTGGCGGGCCACGCGCGCGTCGTGCGGGTCGGGCGACGCGTCCCAGCGGTCGGGCTCAGCCACGGGCTCCCCGGTCGAGCAGGTCGCTCGTCTCCGTCACGAGCGCCGCGGGCGGGCGCCAGGCGAAGACGCCGTACGGGGCGTCCGCCTGGCGCGGGGTGGTCGGGCCGACCATCCCGCGCAGGAACAGGTACAGCACGCCCGCGAGGTGCTCGTCCGGGTCGTAGCCGGCGACCCGCCAGCGCAGGAAGCGGTGCAGGGCGACGACGTAGAGCAGGGCCTGGAGGGGGTAGTGGGCGTGCTGCATCGCCGCCGCCAGCGCGGCGGGGCGGTAGTGCCAGGACGTCAGCTCGGTGCCCTCGGGCGCCAGCCAGTTCGTCTTGTAGTCGACGACCGCGAACCGCGCCGGCCCGTCACCCGTGAACCGCAGCACGGCGTCGATGCTCCCGGTCAGGTACCCCCGCAGCCGGTGGTCGAGTCGCGGGTCGCGCAGGTGCGCGGCGTACCCGGCGACGGGGTCGTCCGGTGCGAGGTGCTGCTCGAGCAGGTCGGCCAGGGCACGGAGCCCGACGTCCGCCGATGGCGTGTCGCCGCCGGCGAGCGGCAGCTCGAACGTCAGCTCGTCGAGACGATCGCGCCGCCCGATGTCGCCGAGCCGGCGCTCCCCGGCGAGCGGGCCGAGCGGGGTGTCGATGGCCAGCGCCAGACCCTCGACGATCACCTCGGCCGGGGCGATGCCGGCCGGGTTCCACGTCGGTTGGCCGAGGAGCGCGGCGTGCAGCGCGGCCCTGATGTCACTGGCCGCGAAGTCGGTGTCCTCGAGCACGCCGTGGACGAGGGTGCCGACGCGGGCGCCGCCCGCCATCGCCGCGAGTGGCACCGCGCTCGACGGAGCCGGCTGCTGCCCGTCGATCGGAGGCCCGTCGAGCGCGACGCCGACCTCGACACCGACCTCGACGTCCTCGTCGACGGTGCCGGTCTGCTCGGCCTCGCTCGCCACGGCGGCGTCCTTGGCCTCCGAGGTCAGCGCGCTGTAGGACGTGCGTCGCCACGCCGTGTCGATCGACCGATCGAAGGCGCGGATCGCGAGGTCCGGCAGTGCGCCCGCCGTCGCCGTCCACCGTGCGTCGCGACCGCCGTCGACCCGTTCGACCGAGATCGTCCCGCCGGCGCGCGCGGCGACCTCCTCCATGCGCGCGACGACGACGCGCTCGGGCGGCGCATCGGCGAGGTCCGGTCCGAGCAGCAGCGTCGCCAGCGGCGAGCACTCGCTCTCCCACGCGCTGGCCCAGTGCACGACGGCGCGGTGCCGGGCCCTCGTCGAGCGCGACGTACGCCAGTCGCAACGTCTCGCCGCGGATCTCGGCGACGTGCCGGGCCAGGTGGTCGGCGTGACCGGCCCACCCCTCGCCGCCCACGTCGATGCAGCGGCGGCCGTCGGCCTCGTGGAACACCGGCAGCACGTCGCGGGGGATGTACCAGGGAGACCAGAGGAACGGGCAGTAGACGATCGGGAACTCGAGGCCCTTCGAGCGGTGGATCGTGAGGATCTGGGTGGCGTCGGCGTCGGAGTCGAGGCGCCGGCTGCGCTCCTCGTCGTGGAGCTCGGCACCCGCGTCGGCGATGCGCCGTCGCAGCCACGCCAGCAGGGCCGTGACACCGAGGCGATCGGTGGCCGCGGCGTGGTGCAGCAGCTGGCCGATGTGCCGGATGTCGGTCAGCTCGCGCTCGCCACCGTCGCGCGAGAGCAGGCGGGCCGTCAGGCCCTCGCCGTGGGTGATCACCTCGAGCAGCGCAGCGACGCCGCGCCGGCGCAGCACGTCGCCCCACTCGTGGAGGCGCACGTAGACGTCCTCCCACGCCTCGTCGGTGGCCGTCGCGACGCGGTGTGCCGACCACCCGAGGAAGCACGTCATCGCGGCGACGTGGACGCGTGCCGTGTGTGACGGTCGCTCGATGGCCTCGAGCAGGCTGCACCAGTCCCGCGCGCTGCGCGTCGCGAACACGCTGCCGTCACCGCCGATGACGGCCGGCACGCCGACCGCGGCGAGTGCCTCGCGCACCGCCGCGGCCTCGCGATGCGTCGCCACGAGCACCGCGACGTCGCCGGGGTGGACGCGGCGGGCGATCGGCTCGGCAGGCTCTCCGCCCGGCAGCTCGGCACCGGACGACAACAGCTCGACGATGTCGGCGGCGACGTCGCGCGACACCTCCTGCACGGCGGACGGCTTGGCCGCCAGCTCCTTGGTGGCGGTGAGCTTCACCCGCCCATCGGCGCGATGCACGACGCGCATGCGCAGGGCCGCTGGCTGCGAGGCGTGGTGCAGCCGCCGGCCGCGGTGGGTGTCGACGGCGCGCACCTCGCGGTACGCGATGCGGGGATCGCCGAGCGCGGTCCCGGCGAACAGCGCGTCGTAGGCGGTGAGCAGGTCCTCGTCGCTGCGCCAGTTGCGGTCCAGCGTGGCGCGCGTCCCGGCGTGCGCGGCCGCCTCCAGGTAGGCGTGGACGTCGGCGCCGCGGAACGCGTAGATGGCCTGCTTCGGGTCGCCGATCAGCACGAGCGTGGTGGCGCCGTCGCCGAACGCCCGCTGCACGATCTCCCACTGCGTCGGATCGGTGTCCTGGAACTCGTCGACCATCACGACCGCGTAGCGCTCCCGCAGCCGGGCGCAGGCCGCGGGGCCGCGCTCCGGATCGCGCATCGTGGCGAGGAGGCGTGTCAGCAGGTCGTCGTACGTCAGCACGCGCATCCGCCGCTTGCGACGGTCGACCTCGGCGCGGACCGCCACGGCGAGGCGCTGGCGGAGCCCGGCCACCGACGCATCCGGCTCGGTCGCCGGCTCGATCGCGGCGTCCGGACGGGCGACGACCTCGCGGCCGATGCGGCGCGCCGCGGCGAGCCCGAAGTCCGGGTCGCGGTGGGCGAACTTGCGCAGGTAGAGGTCGTCGACGACGTCGTCGACGAGGTCGGCGACGTCCTCCACGAAGGCGACGTCCTCGTCGACGTCGCCGGCCACCCCGAGACCGTGCAGGACGCGGCGGCAGAACCCGTGGGTCGTCTCGATCGTCGCCCGGTCGAAGTCGGCGAGCGCCCGGGCGAGGTGGTCGCGGCGGATCTGCACCTCGGATGCCGCCCCGGCGGCGAGGCGGGCGAGCAGCTCGTCGTCGGGCGGTGGCGCCACGCCGGCGAGCGCACCGGCCAGGCCGGCCTCGGCGGACACGAGCCGGGCGCGCACCCGATCGCGCAGCTCGCTCGTGGCCGCCCGCCCGAACGTGACGAGGAGCAGCTGCTCGAGCGGCGTGCCGGCGGCGACGTAGCGGGCCGTGAGCGTGGCGATCGTGTACGTCTTGCCCGTGCCGGCGCTCGCCTCGAGCACGACGACGCCCGTCGGCAACGGCCCGCAGGCGTCGAACGGCGGCGACGTCACCACGGCCAGCTCCGCTGCTCGACCGCCAGGAGCGGCGCCCACAGCCGGCGGGCGTAGCGCTCGGCGCGGCTCGTCGCGTCGGCGTCCCATCCCGGACCTGCCTCGTCGGCGCTGGGGGCCTCGGCGAGCAGGTCGCCGAACGGCAGCTGGCGGGACCCGAACCGCAGGACGTGCTCCGGTTCGAGGTCCTCCTTCGGGAAGCCCCGGTCCGTCGTCTCCCACGCCTCGGCGGCCCTCGCCGGCCGGCGGGCCAGCAGCTCCGACGTGCGGGCGAAGATCGGGAGCGGCTCGCGCATGCCGCGTCGGTAGAGGTCGACGAGCGCCCGTAGCTCGGCGAGGGCGTCTACGGGGGCCACGGTCGGGATGCGCGCCGTCCCGACCTGCCGACCGGCGCGCCCGATCGTCACGGCGTCGAACGAGGCCGCCGGCTCGGACGCGGCGAGCGCGAGCAGGCGGACCCACGCCGCCAGCCGGTGCCGCGGCCCGACCGTCGCGTACGCCGACGTGACCAACGTCGAGCCGTGCAGGCCGGCGACCGTCCCGGCCAGGACCCCGGCGGGGCCGAGGTCGACGCGGACGTCGACGGTGCGCGCCTCGAGGCCGCCGCGGGCGGCGATGGCCGCGACGGCGATCGCCTCGACCAGCGGCCACACCTCGTCGATCACGCGCTGGCCGAGGGCCAGCGGCGGCAGCACCCCGCGCGCCTTCTCGGCCCGCACGGCGTCCTCCGGGTCGACACCCATCAGGCGGGCAGCGAGCAGCCGGTCGCCGACGGCCCACGTGCGCAGTCCGTCGAGCTCGATCGGCACGGCATCGTCGAGGTCGTCCTCGACGTCGTGGACGCCGACCCCGAGGCGCCGGCGCAGGAACGCTCGCGTGGGGTGCTGGACGAACGTGACGAGGTCGTCGAGGTCGACGAGCGAGGGGTCGACGGCCGCCAGCGGCCCGGGGAGGAACGGTGGCGCGACGAGGCGCGGGGCCTGCAGGGCGCGGGCCCCGTCGCGGGCGCTGCGGTCGAAGCTCCACGCGGTCGCCGGGACGAGCGCGCCGAGCTCGAAGTTGCGGGCGTCGAACGGCTGCAGGGGGTGCTCGATGACGACCTGGCCACGCGCCGGGCCGCTCGCGGCGACCGCCGTCGTGTCGATCACGTCGAGCAGCTCGCCGATCGGCACGGACGGCGGCCGTGGCGCGTTCGTCCGCTCGTCGCGGCCGCCGTACGTCACCACGAGGTGGTCGCCGGCTGCGAGCAGGGCGTCGAGCAGGAGCTGGCGGTCCTCGGTGCGGGCGTCGCGGTCCCCGGCACGCGGCACCCGCTCGACGATGTCGTCGCCGTCGGGGCCGCCGTGGCGCGGGAACACGCCGTCGTCGAGGCCGAGCAGGCACACGACCCGGTGCGGCACGGAGCGCATCGGCACGAGCGTGCACACGGTGATGTGGCCGGTTCGGAAGTTCGAGCGCGTCGGGCGCCCCTGCAGGTGTGCGGCGATCAACGTGTGCAGCTCGGGCAGCGTCAGCATCCTCGTGGCCGCGGGGCCCGAGCCGGCTTCGGTGACGAGGTCGCGCAGCACGCGGTCGAGCTCGCCGCGCTGCCAGGACTCGCGCGGTGGGCACGCCGTGAGGGCGTCGGCGGCATCGGCGATCGTGGCGGCGAACGCGGCGAGGGTCTGCGGACGGCCGAGGGCGTCGATCGCGCCCTGCACCCGGGCAACGAGCTCGGCGAGGCGCCCGGCGCGGTCGATGTCGCCGCTGTCGACGTCGTCGAGGGGGAGCACACCACCGAGGAGCGGCAGCTCGTCCTCGGTCATGCTGACGCCGAGCAGCAGCCGGTCGAGACCCGCCTGCCAGGTGTTCGTCGCGAGGCGATCGAGTTGGTACGCGGCCCGATGGGCGGCATCGAGGCCCCAGCGGACCCCGGACTCCTCGACCCACTCCTCGATCCGCGCGAGGTCCTCGTCATCGAGCCGGAAGCGGCGGCGCACGGGCTCGAGGCCGGCGAAGTCGACGAGCTCGGAGGCGCTCACCCTCGTCGCCGCGAGGCGCAACAGCGCGGCGATGGTGGCCAGGATCGGGTTCGTCTGGCGCAGGGCCCGATCGGCGAGCCGCACCCGCAGCCCGGCGGCGTCGTCGCTCCCGTCGCCGTCGTCGCCGGCCCCGAACACGGCATGGACCAACGGCGCGAACGTCTCCACGTCGGGGCACATCACGATGACGTCGCGAGGCTCGAGCGTCGGGTCGTCGGCGAGCAGGTGGAGGACGGCGTCGCGGAGCACTTCGACCTGACGGGCGCGGCCGAAGCAGGCGTGCACCTGCACGCTGCGGTCGGCCGGGTCGAGGCGTAGCCGGTGGTCCGTGCCGCCGGCGGAGGGCGCGCCGGCGGGCCGCACGTCACCGATCACGTCGGCCTGCAACCGCTGCAGCAGGGTGTCGCCGCGGACGGCAACGGGATGGTGCAGCTCGCGCCGGGGCGTCCCGGCGAGCGCCACCTGCATGCTCTCGGCGTCCTTGCCCCACGTCGCGAGCAGCGGGTGGGCCGGCGACGTGTCGGGCTCGGTCGCGTGGCGGTCCCATCGCGCCGGCGACGGGTGGAGCAGGAACAGGTGGACGTCACGCGACCGGGCGACCGCGGTGAGCACCTCGAGCTCCGTCGTCACGAGGCGGGTGAGGCCGTACAGCGAGACGCGCGCCGGGAGGGCGAGCAGCTCCGGCTCGTCGCCGAGGCGGGTGCAGGCGGGCGCGAGGCGTTCGGCGGGGCTCGGCACGGCGAGGCGGGCACGGAGCCGGCGCCAGAGCTCGGCCTGCCAGGCGAGGTCCGCGGGCAGCGCGGCGCCGCGATCGTCGACGTCGTCACCCGCGACCCAGCGCTCGATCATCGAAGGACGCTGCGCCCCGTAGCGGTCGAAGAGCTCGGCGAGCCGGCGGGCCGCGCCGAACCGGCGCGCCCGCCGGGACGGATCGGCGTCCGTCCCCGGCCCGCCCAGGTGGCTGCTCAGCGTGGTCATCCAGCGGTCGGCGAGGTGATCGTCGATGACGTCCATCAACGTCCAGACGGCGCGTCCCGGCGCCCACGCGTCCGTGGCCGGGTCGATGCCGGTCACCGCCTCGAGGGCGCTCCCGACGAGGCGCCCGGGCGTCGGGAACGACACGTTGGCGCAGACCCCGTCGTGCCGCCCGGGCCCGGTGCCGAGCACGTGCGACAGCCGCTGGGCGATCCAGCGCTCGATGCCGCGGGACGGCACGGCCACGATCTCGGCGACGAAGGGATCGCCCAGCGGGTCGGCCAGCACGGTGGCCAGCGCGGCGACGAGCTCGGTGGCCCGTTCGGCGCGGTGGACGGTCAGCACGGGCCGAACGATGGCACGTCCCGACGGGCGCGTCGTGGGACGAAGGTCACAGCGTCGCGGCCGACGGGCGCGGGAGCCCCGCCTTTACGGTACTGAACTGTTCCGTTTTCAAATGTAGAGGTGCCCTGGGTCCGCCGTGAGGCGGACGTGGACGGGCGGTTGAGGAGTGAGTCGTGGCGACGACGTCAGTGATGTCGGTGATGGAACCGGAGATCGACGAGAGGGTGCACGCGCGGCGGTGGCTGACGCTCGGTGTGCTCTGCCTGTCGCTCCTCATCATCGTGATGGACAACACGATCCTGAACGTGGCGATCCCGTCGCTGATGCGCGACCTCGACGCGTCGAACAGCGAGATCCAGTGGATCATCGACGCCTACACGCTCGTGTTCGCCGGCTTGCTGCTGACGACGGGAAGCCTCAGTGACCGCTTCGGCCGCAAGGGCGCCCTGCAGCTCGGCATCGTGCTGTTCGGCCTCGGGTCGGCATCCGCCGCGCTGTCGACGACGACGGCCCACCTGATCGCCAGCCGCGCCTTCATGGGCATCGGCGGGGCGCTGATCATGCCCTCGACGCTGTCCATCCTGACCAACGTGTTCCGCGACCCGCGCGAGCGGGGCCGGGCGATCGCCGTGTGGGCGGGCTTCTCCGGCCTCGCCGTCGCCCTCGGTCCGGTGACCGGCGGACTCCTGCTGAAGCACTTCGAGTGGAGCTCGGTCTTCTGGGTCAACCTGCCGATCGGCGCCGTCGCCCTGATCGCCGGCTACTTCCTCGTGCCGACGTCGCGGGACCCGAACCAGGGCCGCCTCGACCCGTTCGGTGCGCTGCTGTCGATCGTCGGCCTCGGGTCGCTGCTCTTCGGGATCATCGAAGGCCCGGCGAAGGGCTGGAGCGACCCGCTCGTCGTCGGCGGCTTCGTGGTCGGGGTGATCGCCATCACGTCGTTCATCGCCTGGGAGCTGCACACCGACCACCCGATGCTCGACATGCGGTTCTTCAAGAACCCCCGCTTCACGGCGGCCAACAGCGCCATCACGATGACGTTCTTCGCGATGTTCGGGTCGATGTTCCTGATGACCCAGTACTGGCAGTTCGTGCACGGCTACAGCCCGCTCGGCGCCGGCCTCCGCCTCGTGCCCTACGCCTTGACGATGATGGTCACGGCGCCGATCTCGGCCCGGCTCGTCGAGCGGGCGGGCACCAAGCGGATCGTCACGACCGGGCTGCTGATCATCTGCACGGCCCTCGTGTCGCTCTCGTTCATCAAGGCCACGACGCCGTACCCGCTGGCGATCTCGCTGTTCTGCCTGATGGCCGTCGGGATGGGCATGACGATGGCGCCCGCCACCGAGTCGGTCATGGGATCGCTGCCGCGGGAGAAGGCCGGCGTCGGGTCCGCCGTCAACGACACCACTCGCCAGATGGGCGGAGCGCTCGGCGTGGCGATCATCGGCAGCGTCGTGTCGAGCGTCTACGCCGCCAACATCAGCGACATCGCCGGCCGCTTCGGGATCCGCGGCGCCGCCCTCACCGAGTCCCGCGCCTCCCTCGGCGGTGCTCTCGGCGTCGCCGACGGGCTCGGCGACCGAGCCGCCGGGTACACGGTGGCCGTGAAGGACGGCTTCGTCGACGCCCTCGGCAACGGGCTGCGCATCAGCGCCCTCGTGGTCCTCGGGGCGGCGTTCGTGGCGTGGCGGTTCCTGCCCGCCCGGGCCCGCGACCCGCTGGCCGTCGAGGCGCACGTCGAGGCCCCGGCCCCGGCGCACGCGACCACCGGCCCGGCTGTGGCGGTCGACTGATGACAACGTCCGAGCCGACGCTCAGCCGCATCGAGCAGGCCCGTTCGCGGCGCGGCCGGCCGCGCCGGGCCGACGCCGACGAGGCGATCATCCGGGCGACCATCGAGCTCCTGCAGGAGCTCGGTGTCGCCGGGCTGTCCATGGACCTCCTCGCTCAGCGCGCCGGGGTCGGCAAGGCGACCATCTATCGCCGCTGGGACTCCAAGGAGGCCGTCATCCTGCACGCCCTGCGGATGACCGACGCCCCGATCCCGGCGCCGGACGAGGGCAACCGTGCGCGACGACCTGCGGGCCTACCTCGATGCCGTGATCGCCCACTACCGCCCGGGACGCGGCTCGGACATCCTGCCCCACCTCATCGAGGCCAGCTGCTACGACGAGGCGCTCCGGGCGTCGCTCGACGAGCACAACCGCCAGCGCCAGGCGACCGTGCGGCTGCTGCTCGACCGGGCCGTGCGCCGCGGTGAGCTGCCGCCCGACACCGACGTCGGACGTGCTCGTCGACGTCCTGCTCGGCTCGTTCCTGTACCGCCGTCTCATCACCGGCGCCCCGCTCGACGACGACTTCACGACCCGCCTCGTCGACTTCGCCCTGCGCTGACCCCTGGGCCGCCGCCCGTCGGGCGGCCCCCGACGGGCCGCGACGGGTCCACCGCGTGCTCGCCGACGGTCGGCCGCACCAGGGCTACGGTCGGCCCATGGCTGCCGAGGACGGCGTCGAGCCCGACTACCGGTTCACGCTCGCCAACGAGCGCACGTTCCTGGCGTGGATGCGCACGTCCCTCGGGCTGCTCGCGGGCGGGGTCGCGGTGCGCCAGCTGATCGAGCCGTTCGACGTCACCGGCGGGCGCACGGTGCTCGCCCTGCTGGCGATCGCCGCCAGCGCGGTGCTCGCCGGGGGCGGCTTCCTGCGCTGGCGCGGGGTGCAACGGGCGATGCGCCGAGGCGAACCGCTGCCGCCGGCGCACCTCGTCCCCGTCGTCGCCGCCGGCCTGCTCGTCGTCGCGATCACCGCGTTCCTGCTCGTCGCGACATCGTGACCGACGGCGAGGCGGGCCTGCAGGCCGAGCGCACGGTGTTGGCGCACTGGCGCACGGAGCTGGCCGCCACCGTCGTCGCCATGCTCATCCTCCGTCAGGCGTCGTCGGGTGGAGAGCGGGCCGCCATCGCCGTGGCCACGGGCACCGCTGTGTCGCTGCTGGCGGCCGCCGGGTACCGCCGCCAGCGCCGCCTCGTCGCCGGCGAGACGGCGGCCGCGCCGCGCACCGTCGTCGGCATCGCCGTCGCGGTCCTGCTGCTGCAGGTCGCCGCGCTCGTCGTCGTCGTGTGACGAGTGCCGCGCGCGTATCCCCCGGACGTGCGACAGTGCTGCCGTGTTCGGCGCCTTGCTCTGGGGCCTCGTGGCGGGCAGTGCGTTCCTCCTGGGGGGCGCGCTGGCGTTGCACGTCCCACTCCGCCAGGGCGCCATCGGGCTGCTCATGGGCTTCGGCGGCGGCGCGCTGATCGCGGCGGTCGCGTACGAGCTCGTCGACGAGGCCGGCCAGCTGTCGACCGGCGGTGGCACCGTGGCGCTCGGCTTGATCATCGGCAGTCTCGCCTACCTGCTGGCGACGGGTCGCTGGTCCGGCGGGCACGGTCACCTGACCGCGCGGTCGCTGTCCGCGGTCGTCGTGCCCGAGGCCATCGTGATCGTCGGCAGCCTCCTCCAGGATCACCTCGGCGCGCCGGTCATCGCCGCCGTCTTCCTGTGCGGGGTTCCGGAGGGCTTCGCGGCGACGAAGCGGCTGCACGCCGGCGGACGGAGCGACCGTGAGATCCTCGGCCTCTGGGTCGGGCTGGCGCTGGTCTGCGGGGTGGCCGCGTTGATCGGGTACGCCCTGCTCGACGACGCCCGGCCGGGGACGGTGGCGATCGTGATGGCGATCGCCGGCGGCGCCGTCCTGACCGAGCTCACCACCGAGCTCGTGCCGGAGGCCTACCGGGAGGCGGGCGCCCGGACCGGGACCGCCGCCGTCGTCGGCTTCGCCCTGGTGTTCGCCCTCAGCGAGGTCGGGTAGCCGAGCCGCGCCGACCGAGGCCGTCGCTGAGGGCGATGGCCGTCGTGAGCGGGGCGGGCCTGCGATGCTCGGGAACGTGGCGAGCCATGACGACGCACCGTTGGCGATCACCCGGCTGCGGGACCTCCAGCGCCGCGACGCGACGTTGGCGATCATCGTCGCTGTCGTGCGCGGGGTGCTCGGCGCGACGCTGCTCGTGACCGCCTACTACGTGCTCCCGATCGACACCACGCGGGTGGTCGGCATCGCCATCCGCGCCGCAGTCGCGCTCGTGCTGATCGCGGCCGTGCTGCTGTGGCAGATCCGCCAGATCGAGCGCTCACCGATGCCGATCCTGCGGGCGGTCGACGCGCTCGCCGTGGCCGTCACGCTGATGGTCGTGCTGTTCGCCGGCGCCTACGTCACGATGTCGGCGTTGGAGCCGCGGTCGTTCAACCAGCAGCTCGGCCGCACCGACGCCCTCTACTTCACGATGACGACGCTCACGACGGTCGGCTACGGCGACATCCACGCCGTCACGGACCCGGCGCGCATCGTGGTGATGGTCCAGATGGTGTTCAACGTCGTGGTCATCGGGCTCGGGGTGAAGCTCATCAGCGCGACGGCGCGCCAGCGGATGCAGGCCGAGCACCGGTCCTGAGGTCAGCCCCGGCGACGGTCGGGACCGCTCGCCGCGGCGCTGCGGCCGCCGAGCCAGCGCCAGAGCAGCGTGACGACGACCGCGCCGAGGAACGACCCGATGAGCCCGCTCGGCTTCAACGCCAGGCCGTCGCCGGCGAGCAGGCTGGCGAGGAGCCCACCGACGAAGGAGCCGATGAGCCCGGCGCCGAGCGCCATGCCCCAGTCGATGCCGCGGTTGCCCGTGCCGAGCACGAGCTGGGCGAGGGCGCCGACGATCATCCCGAACGCGATGATGCCGAGGATCAGCACGATGCGGCCCCCCGGAGCTCGCTCGCCGTCGGTCGGGTGGGTGGGGTCAGCGGAGCAAGGGGGTGCGCCCCCCGGCCCGCCGCGTCGTCGTGCACAGGATCCGTCCTCTTTCGTCGCGGTCGAGCGGCACTGTAGAGCAGGACGCGGCGCGGCCGGCAGGGCGCCTGCCGACGCGTCGGGCATCCCCCTGCCGCGGGACACCACGTGGTACTGATGGCGCGCTGGCTGACGTCACGAGGAGGGTCCCGCACATGGAGGCGACGAGCGCCGACGATCTGGAGGCCGCCCGCCACTGGTGGGTGTTCCTCGTCACCGGCATCCTGTGGATCCTCTTCGCGTGGATCGTGCTGTCCTTCGACTACGACTCCGTCTGGGCGGTGGCCGTGTTCTTCGGCTTCGGCATGATCGCCGGCGGGATCATGACGATCATGGTGGGCGTCGACACGCCGAGCTGGCGCTGGCTGCACGTCGCGTTCGGGATCATCGCGATCCTCGCCGGGATCATCGCCCTCATCTGGCCGGGGCAGACGTTCCTCGTGCTCGCCGCGATCATCGGCTGGTACGTGATGATCGCCGGGGTCCTCGACCTCGTGACGGCGTTCGCCACCAAGGACGAGAACGACCTGTGGTGGCTGCAGCTCATCCTCGGCATCGCCCAGGTGTTGATCGGGTTCTGGGCCATCGGGTACTCCGGGCGCTCGATCACGCTGCTCGTGATCTGGGTCGGGGCGACCGCGCTGGCCCGTGGCATCTCCAGCCTGTTCCTCGGGTTCGGCCTCCACCACGCCGGCAAGCAGCTGCGCGACCGGATGGCCGGCCCGACGCCGGCCGGTGCCTGACGGCGCGCGCGCCGGCCGATCGACGGTCATCGGCATGAGGGCTCCGGCCGCGTCCGGCACGCTCCTCTTCGCGTCCGCCCCGGGCGACCCGCGGGCGCGCCGCCCCACCGACATCGCGATGGCGATCGTCGCCCTGCTCGCGCTCATCACCGCCTCGGTGCTGGCGCACGTCGCGGCCGACCTCGACATCGGGCTGACCGACGTCCTGGTCGACTTCCCCCCGTTCCTCGACCCGTTGTGGCGCGGGCTGGCGTGGGCGCCCGTGGTGTGGGCCGGGGTGCTGCTGCTCGCCGCCCTCGTACGGCGGCGCCCGGGGCTCGCTCGCGACATGGCCGGTGGTGTCGTCGTGGCGGCCGCGCTGGCGGTGCTGGCGGGCGCGATCGTCGGCGACGACGCGTGGGCGGCGCTGACCCGCTTCGGTGACCTCTCGGCACCGCCGTCGTTCCCTCCGGGCGCGGTCACCATCGCGGCCGCCGCGCTCGCGGTCGCGTCGCCGCACGTGACGCGACCGTTCCGCCACCTCGGCCGGTGGCTCATCGCCGGGCAGGTCGTCGGCGCGCTGTTCCTCGGCGCGACGTTGCTCAGCGGTGCCGTCGTCGCGGTGGGCGTCGGGTTGCTCGCCGCCGCCCTCGTCCACCTCCTCGTCGGGTCGCCCGGCGGGTGGCCGACCGCGTCGCGCATCGAGCTCGCCCTGCAGGAGCTCGGCGTCGACGTCGTCTCGATGGAACCGGCGCGGATGCACAGCGAGGGCGTCGTGCGGTTCGGCGGGAGCGACCAGACCGGGCCGATCGACGTCAAGGTGTACGGGCGGGACGCCTGGGACGCCCAGCTGCTGGCGAACATCTGGCGCCTGGCGTGGTACCGCGGGACCCAGCGGACCGTCCGCCTCAGCCGCCTGGAGCTCGTCGAGCACGAGGGCTTCGTCACGCTCCTCGCCGAGCGCGCCGGCGTGCGCGTGCCGAGCCTGGTCACCGCGGGCAGCGCAGGCAAGGGCGACGCCCTCGTCGTCGTCCGCCCGGACGGCCGTCCGATCGGTGACGTGGCGGCGGTCTCCGACGCCGGGCTCGACCACCTGTGGGCCGACCTCCGTCGCCTCCACGACGCCGGCATCGCCCACCGCCGCCTCGACCTCGATCGCGTGCTGGCCCGCGACGACGGCACCGTGGGCTTCGGCGACCTGTCGTCGGCGTTCGTCGCCGAGTCCGCCGCCGACCGCCACCAGGACGAGGCCCAGGCGCTCGCCCTCGGCCTCGTGGTGGTCGGCGAGGAGCGAGCGGTCGCCGCGGCGCGCCGGGCGCTCGGTGACGACGGCACGCTGGCGATGCTCCCGTACCTCCAGGAGGCCGCGCTGCCCCGCGAGGTCCGTGACGCGCTCGACGAGTCCGACCTCGAGCTCGACGACGTGCGCAACCGCCTGCGGACGGCGCTCGGGGCCGACGAGCAGCAGCTCATCAAGCTGCGACGGGTCACCGCCGGCTCGCTGCTCAACCTGGCCCTGTTGGCGATCGCGGCCTACGTGCTCATCGGCGCGTTCGGCGACGTCGACCTGGACAGCTTCGCCGAGGCCGTGCGCGGGGCGTCGTGGTGGTGGCTCGCCTTCGCCCTCGTGCTCGCCCAGATCCCGCGGATCCCGTCGGCGGTGAGCACGATGGGGTCGATCGAGCGGCCGCTCCCGCTCGGCCCGCTCACCGCCCTGCAGTTCGCGATCTGCTTCGTCAACCTCGCCATCCCGAGCACTGCTGCCCGGGTCGCCGTCAACGTGCGGTTCCTCCAGCGCTTCGGGGTGTCGCCGGCGATGGCGATGACCGCCGGCGTCATCGACTCCGTCTCCGGGTTCATCGTCCAGATCGCGATCTTCCTGATCCTGTTCTTCTCGTCCGACCTCGACCTCGGCCTGAGCCTGGACCTGTCCGACACGAGCGGCGCGGCCACGGTCGTGCTCATCGCACTGGTGGTGATCGTCGTTGCCGTCGTCCTGGTGTTCGCGATCGCTCCCCTGCGCCGGCGGGTGATCGGCGCCTACCACCACGCCGTCACCGCCCTGCGGGTCCTGCGCTCGCCCACCAAGCTGCTGCAGCTGTTCCTCGGCAACCTGGTGTCGCAGGTGCTCTTCGCCGTCGCCTTCGGCGCCGTGCGCGCTCGCGTTCCACCAGGACCTGCCGCTCTCGCAGCTGCTGCTGATCAACACGGTCGTGTCGCTGTTCGCCGGGTTGCTCCCCATCCCGGGCGGCATCGGCGTCACGGAGGCCGGGTTGACGTACGGGCTCACCGTCGCCGGCGTGCCGTCGGACACCGCGTTCGCGATCGCCCTCGCCTACCGCGTGTGCAGCTTCTACCTGCCCCCGACGTGGGGGTGGTTCTGCTACCACTGGCTCATCAAGCGCCGCTACCTCTGATCCCACGCCTGCCGCGGTCGTCGTGTAGACCGGGCCGCATGACCGGGGGTGCAGGTGACGTCGGAGTCGAGCGCGACGGGCACGTCGCGCTCGTCGAGATCAGGAGACCGCCGAACAACTTCTTCGACGTCGCGCTCATCGCGTCGATCGCCGATGCCGTCGAGGAGCTCGGTACGGCCGGGTGCCGGGCGGTCGTGCTCGCCAGCGCCGGTCGTCACTTCTGCGCCGGCGCCGACTTCGCCGGCGGTCGCGAGCGGGGAACCGGCGGGCCGCACCTCTACGACATGGCGATCCGCCTGTTCGAGCAGCCGATCCCGGTCGTCGCCGCCGTGCAGGGGGCAGCGATCGGTGGCGGGTTCGGCCTGGCGATGTCGGCCGACTTCCGCGTCGCCGGCCCCGACGCCCGCTTCGCCGCCAACTTCGCCCGGCTCGGGTTCCACCACGGGTTCGGCCTGACGGTGACGTTGCCGCTCGTCGCCGGTCACCAGACCGCGCTCGACCTGCTCTACTCGGGACGGCGCATCGACGGCGAGGAGGCCCACCGGCTGGGCATCGCCGACCGGTTCGTCGCGACCGAGGACCTGCGCGCCACCGCGTTCGCGCTGGCCGCGGAGATCGCCGGTTCGGGGCCGCTCGCCGTGCGCTCGATCCGCGCCACGATGCGCGGCCACCTCGCCGGCGAGGTGCGCGCCGCGCTCGCCCGCGAGCGCGCCGAGCAGGACCGGCTGACCGCGACGAAGGACTGGCGCGAGGGCGTGGCGGCGATGGCCGAGCGTCGGCCGCCTCAGTTCACCGGCGAGTGATCGGAGGGGCGATGCCGGCGATCGAGATGTGGACCCCGGGCATCGGCGTGCCGGGCATGGCGGCCGAGCGTGCCAGGCGCATGGAGGCCGAGGGCTGGACCGGCATGGGCATCGTCGACTCGCAGTGCCTCTCCGGCGACCCCTACGTCGCCGCCGCCCTGGCCGGCGCGGCGACGTCCACGCTGAAGTTGGCGACGGCCGTGACGAACACGGCCACCCGCCACCCGTCGGTCGCGGCCACCGCCGCGGCCAGCGTGCAGGCCGAGACCGGTGGGCGCTTCGTGCTCGGCATCGGGCGCGGCGACTCGGCCCTCGCCTACATCGGCCTCGCCCCGGCGCCGCCGGCGCAGTTCGAGCGCCACCTCGAGCGGCTCCAGGGCTACCTGAGCCGGGAAGAGGTCCCGTTCGACCTGGCGACCGACGCCGTGAACGGGCTGCGCTCGTCCGAGACGCTCCACATGGACAGCGAACCGACGGTGAGCCGGCTGCGGTGGCTCCGCGACGGAGCCCCGAAGGTGCCGATCGACGTTGCCGCCTCGGGGCCCAAGGTGATCGAGATCGCCGCCCGCCACGCCGATGCCATCACGTTCGCCGTGGGGGTCGACTCGAGCCGGCTGGGGTGGGCCGTCCAGCACGCCCGTGCCGCCCGCGCCGCGGTCGGCAAGGATCCCGTCACGCTCGGCCTCGGCAGCTACATCCCGTTGTTCGTGCACGACGATCGGGCGACGGCGCGGCACATGATCAGCGGCAGCGTCGGCTCCTTCGCCCGGTTCTCGGTGATGCACGGCACCGTCGCCGGACCGGTCGCCGACTCGCAGCGCGACTCGCTGACCGCCGTGCACCGCGCCTACGACATGACGGCCCACTTCACCCACGGGTCGCCGCAGTCCAAGGAGCTGACCGACGAGGTCATCGATGCGTTCGGCATCGCCGGTCCCGTGGCGTACTGCATCGACCGCCTCACTGAGCTGCGCGAGATGGGCCTCACGCGCTTCTACCTCACGGGGCCGGGGCGCGGCGCCGACCGCGAGGAGTCCGAGGCGTCCCACCGCCGCGTCGTCGAGCACATCCTGCCGGCGATGCTGAGCGGGTAAGAGGTTCGTTGCACTCCGTTTCCCGTCCGGTACGTCGCGGGTACTCGTTCCCTGCGTTCCGAAGGTTCCGCACCCCCCACGGAAGGGAGTCATCGTGCTCTGGTTCATCATCGTCCTGCTCGTCGTCGGCTTCATCGCCGGCGCCCTCGCCCGCCTCCTCGTCCCCGGCCCCGACCCCATGAGCCTCGCCGGCACCTGGTTGCTCGGCGTCCTCGGCAGCTTCGCCGGCGGGTTCCTCGGCTACCTCCTGTTCGACCACGACAAGGGCGACGGTGTGATCCAGGTCTCCGGGATCATCGGGTCGATCGTCGGTGCCGTCATCCTGTTGCTGATCTACCGGGCGATCGTGTCCCGCCGCGGTCACGGCGGTCGTCGCCTCCACGCCTGACCCTCGAAGCACGCCGACTGTCCGGGGATCCCGGCCTGAACGGGCCGATCCCGGATGACAGGACGTGGCGGCCGGCGCCGTCGGGTCAATCGTCGGTGAGGCCCTCGGCCTTGCGCAGCATGACGACGCGGAAGTAGTCGAGGAACCACTCGAGCGTCTCGCGCTCCGCCGTGAGCACGACGTCGTCCGGCAGCGGTGTCGTGGGCGCGGCCATCGCGCCGATGGTAGGGGTCAGGTCAGCGCGCGGCGCCGAGCGGCTCGACGTGCACGGGCGGCTCCGACTCGGACAGCCGCGCGGTCACGAGCTCGTCGGGCATCGCCATCAGCTTGGCGTAGGACTCGGCGGTGCCCATCACGAGGTGCGGCTTCGCCGGGTCGATCGGCGGGTTCGGCACCGCGCCGCCGTGGTCGTCGTAGGGAGCGGGCGCGCGCATCGCGGCGAGCTCGTCCTCGTCGATCCCGCACAACGCGACGACCTCCGGGTCGATCCACGCCCGGTCATCGATCGGCGCCGCCGACGTGGCGATCTCGAGCGTCAGGTTCTCCGGGCCGGCGAAGTAGATCGAGTGGCACATCCCGTGGTCGAGCGGTCCGAAGACGTTGACGCCGCGATCGCGGATGCGGTCGCGCAGCGCCAGGAGGTCGTCCAGCGAGTCGACGTTGAAGGCGACGTGCTGCATCGTGCCGGGCGCGCACACCCCGGCACCGCTGCCGGCGTGGGTGACCCCGATCTCCGGCTCGATCGCTCCGATCGCCGGCATGCTCACGAACGCGACGTAGCTCGCGTCGTTGAGCTTGACGAACCCGTGCTGGGCGCCGGGCACGCCGTGCATCCAGTACAGCGCCTTGAGCTCGGCGCCGAGGACGTCGCAGAAGAACGACAGCTGGCCCTTCATGTCGGCCGTCGTGATGGCCAGGTGGTGGACACCGCTCGCCAGGCCCATGGGATCCCCCGATCGTCGTGAGGTGGTGTCCCGACCGTAGCGGTGGGTGGTGGCTCAGGACACGGCGGCGGCGAGCGCCTGCCACTGCTCGAGCGGTGGGTCGCCATCGGCGACGATGCTGACGGCGACGTGGTCGGCGCCGGCCGCCCGCAGCTCCGCGATGCGGGTGGCGATCGACGTGGGCTCACCCCACGCGACGAGTCCGTCGACGAGGGCGTCGCCGAGCGACGCGATGTCGTCGGCCCCGAACCCCATGCGTCGGAAGCTGGCCTGGTACGCCGGGACCTGGCCGAGGAACCCGAGCGGACCGCGGGCGAGCTGGCGGGCCCGTGCGGCGTCGGTCTCGAGCACGACGAGCTGCTCGACGGCGAGCGTCGCGTCGGGTCCGAGCTCGACGCGGGCCGCGCGCGACGTACTCCGGCGTGACGAGGACGGGCAGGGCGCCGGCCGCGCGATCACGGGCCAGGCGCAGCATCTTCGGCCCGAGGGCGGCCATGACCCGGCGCTCGCGCGGCACGACCCCGTCGAGGCGGTCGAGGTAGGCGTTGAGGGTGGTCAGCGGGTCCGCTCCGTGGGCGCCGCCGAGACCGACGACGAAGCGACCGGGCGCCGTCGCCTCCAGCTCGCCATAGAGCGTGGCCACGTCCTCGGCGGCGAACGTGTCGACGGGGATGATCCCCGTCGCGATCGTGGCCGAGACGGTCGCCCGCACGGCGTCGGTGACCTGCGACAGCGCCGTCATCGGTCCGCCGGTGAGCCAGATCGTCGAGTAGCCGAGCTGCTCGAGTCGTCCGGCCGTCGCCGCGAAGCCGTCCTCCGCCGGGCTCAGCACGGCCCCGAGCGGGCCGAGCTCGATGGTGGGCATGGCGGGCACCTCCGTTCCGACCGCTGGTGGCGGCCACTGCGTGCACAACGCCGGCGATCGCCGATCGCTTCCCGTCAGCGCGCCGGGTCGTTCACGACGGCGGTGTCCCCGCGTCGGGCGCGGCCGATGCCTCGATGCCGTCGTCGGACCCCACCGGACGCGGCTCGCCGTGCGGGGCGTCGGCCGCGAAGTGCAACTCGTCCGCGTCGGCAGGCGGGTGACCGTCACGGAGGTCGGCGAGGTCGCGGGAGCGACGTTCGCGGGCCTCCTGCGGCGTGATCTCGCCGGTGACGATCGCGTGCACGACGTTGAGGGTGATCGCGTTGACGTGCAGATCGGGGCCCCGGACGGCGAGCTCGCCGTCCGCCTCGGCCGTCACGCGGAACTCGGCAGCGATCGCCGCGACGTCCGCCCGCCGCTCGTCGGGGATCGCCACGTCGATGACCGACTCGATGACGTCCTCCGGGTCATCGTCACCGTCGTCGGCGCACACGACCACCCGCTTCCACGGCCCCAGGTCGTCCCACCGCAGGGCGTGCTCGTCGAGGTCGTCGGGCGGACCGTGCACGAGGATGACCTGGTAGGCCGCCTCGCGTGCGACCTCGGGCCACGGGCGGATGACGTCGAGAGCGAATGGCCGGCCCCGCGGGTCGGCGGCGGTGTCCATGCGCCCGGCGTACCCGCCGCGGTGACCAGGCAGTCACCTCCCCCGTAGGGTCGCACCATGCGCACGAGGACGTTGGGGAACACCGGGGTCGAGGTCAGCGAGCTGTGCCTCGGCGCCATGATGTTCGGGGCGATGGGCAACCGGGACCACGACGACAGCGTGGCGATCATCCATCGCGCCCTCGACGCCGGGATCAACTTCGTCGACACCGCCGACGTGTACTCGCGCGGCGAGTCCGAGACGATCGTCGGCAAGGCGCTCGCCGGACGTCGCGACGACGTGGTGCTGGCGACGAAGTTCCACGGGACGATGGGGGAGGGACCGAACCGCTCCGGCAACAGCCGCCGCTGGATCGCCCGCGAGGTCGAGGACTCGCTGCGCCGCCTCGGCACCGACCACATCGACCTCTACCAGGTGCACCGACCCGACCCCCGGACCGACATCGAGGACACGCTGTCGGCGCTCGACGACCTCGTGCGCGCCGGCAAGATCCGCTACGCGGGCTGCTCGACGTACCCGGCCGAGCTCGTCGTCGAGGCCCGCTGGGCCGCTGCCCGCCGCGGCTTCGAGCCGTTCCGCACCGAGCAGCCGCCGTACTCGATCTTCGCCCGCAGGATCGAGCAGGCGCTGCTGCCGACGTGCGAGCGCTACGGCATGGGCGTGCTCGTGTGGAGCCCGCTCAACGGCGGCTGGCTGACCGGCCGCTACGCCCAGGGTGAGGTCGCGCCGACCGGCCGCATGCAGCGCATGCCGCACCGCTTCGACCTCGAGCGCCCGGACAACCAACGCAAGCTCGAGCTGGCCGCAGGCGCTGGCGGCGCTCGCCGCGGAGGCCGGCACGGACATCATCGGCCTCGCCCTCGGCTTCGTGCTCGCCCACCCGGCCGTCAGCTCGGCGATCATCGGGCCGCGCACGATGGAGCAGCTCGACGGCATCCTCGCCGCCGGTGCCCCGACGCTCGACGACGACGTCCTCGACCGCATCGACGAGCTCGTGCCACCCGGCACGGACGTCAGCACCGCCGACGGTGGCTGGACGCCGCCGTGGATCGAGCAGGCGTGGCGGCGCCGGCGCCCGCTCGGGGCCCGCTGATCGCGTCCTGTCAGTGCGGATCGGCCCGATCGGGCCGGTTCCGCACGGACAGGACCGGCACATCACGGCCAGGCGGCGGTCTCCGGCGCGTCGACGTACCACTGGTGGTCCGTGAACGGGCTCTGCAGCGCCTCGGTGCCGAGCGCCGCGGCGTACGCCTCGATGCCGATCGTCTCGCCGCCCTCGCACGTCCAGTCCCCGTCGGCGCAGGACCAGCCCGGGGTCGCCGTCGCCTCGAGCGCGCCCGTCGAGTAGAGCGTCACCGCTCACGTCGGGGTCGGGGGCGCACCCGTCGACGGCGTGGTCGGTCACCGGATCGTCGACGACGACGCCGACGAGCCGGCCGTCGAACGTCTCGCCGTGGCAGTACAGGCTCGCCGCGAAGGACGCCCCGTTGGAGAAGCCGTTGACGATGACCTCGCGGCAGCCGGCGACGCTGTCGGCCACGATCTGGCGGGCGACGGTGTACTCGTCGTCGGGGAAGTACAGCCACTGGCGGGCGCCCCAGCCATCGGCGTTCCCGGTCGGGGCGATGATCGTCACCCCGTCCTCGACGACGGTGTCCGACCCCGTGCCTCCCTTGCCGTGCAGCCGCACGAGGCAGCGGCCGCCGTCCGGCACCGAGGCCGGCGGCGACGTCTCGGTGGCGCCCGACGCCGACGGTGCCGGCGAGGTGCCAGCCGGGTCGATGCGTCGTGACCGCCGTGACCGGCGCCGCCGCCGGCGGGTCATCGTCGCCGGACCCGCACGCCTCGAAGGCGAGCAGCGACACGGCCGACACCAGCACGGGCCGCGCCCGGCACCAGGCCCGTCTCATGCCATCGACACCACGAGGTCGGCGAACGCCGTGCCGGCGACAGCGGGGCGGAAGTCCGTCGCCAGCCGCTCGCGCGCCGCGGCGCCGTAGCCCTCCACCAGCCCAGGGTCGTCGCGGAACGCGGCCATGGCGGCCGCGAGGCTGCGGATGTCGCCGTGCGCCACGAGCTGCCCCGACTCGCCGGGGACGACCATCTCCGGCAACCCGCCGTCGGCGTAGGCGAGGACGCCGCGGCCGGCCGCCATCGCCTCCAGCACGGCGAGCGGGCAGGGGTCCTCGGAGGCGGGGTGGAGGAAGGCGTCGAACGACGCGAGGAGGTCGGGCACGTCGCGCCGTTGACCGGTGAAGACGATGCGGTCGGCGAGCGGGTGAGCTCGCCGCCGCGGCGTCGCACGCGGTCCTCGATGCGACCGCTCCCGACGATGACGAGCTTGACGTCGTCGCGGCCGCAGCGCTCGAGGGCGGCGATCGCGTCGAGGTGGCCCTTGCTGGCGTCGAGGCGCCCGACCATGCCGAACGTGTAGCACCCGTCCGTGCCGAGCGCGGCGCGGATCCCGGCGACGACGCCGGCGTCGGCAGGGTCGTACGGGCGCAGCGCGTTGCGGATCGTCGTGACCCGCTGCTCGTGGACGCCCTGCGCCAGCACCTGACGGCGCACGAAGTCGCTGACCGCGACGACGTGGTCGGTCGTGCGCAGGCGCTCGACGACGAAGCGGCGCAGCCAGGGGCCGACGTTGTAGTGCAGGTGGACGATCTGCGGCACCGCCAGGGTGCGGGCGATCCGCGACGCCGTGCGGCAGTCGTAGTGCTGCTGGGACGAGTACACGAGGTCGGGGTGCAGGGGTCGGGCGTGATCGGTGCTCGCCGGCATCCGGCGCACGTAGCGTGAGCGCGACCTTGGCCCGGCTGGGCGAGAACCGCGTGCGGCCGGCGTTCGGCCGCCAGCCCGTGTCGACGGCGATCGTCGGCGCATCCGCCATCGCCCCGAGCCGGATGCGGGTGTCCTCGGGGAAGCCGGCGGCGTCGTGCACGAGCAGCACGGCGTCGTAGCGGTCGGCGCGCTCGGCCAGCAGCGAGGCGAAGACGCGCGTCTCCGAGGTGATGCCGTGGGCGACGTGGACGCCCAGCAGTTGGGTCATCGAGGAGGTGGAGCGGGCGAGCGCGACGTCGCGTTGCCCGTCTGCGACGTCGAGTGCTTGGGGTCCTCCATCAGGTGGTTCCTCGCTCTGGGACCGTGGCGCCCGCCTGGCCGCCGAGAACCGTAGCCGGTGCGCGAGAGGCAGGGCGAGTTACAGTCGACCCCTTGCTGGTTCGGCGCCGTGGGACCGGGAGCGGAGGGTGGAACCGATGGAAGCAGGGGTCGTCACCGTCATGGTGCCGTCGTACAACTACGTCCAGTACCTCGAGGAGTGCGTGCGCAGCGCCGCCGAGCAGGAGCACGCCGACGTGGTCATCGTCGACAACGGGTCGACCGACGGATCGCCCGACCTCGCCGTGCGCCTGGCCGAGCGAGCTCGCCAACGTCCGCGTTCGTGCTGCACGCCGACGAACGACGGGATCATCACGTCGTTCAACCGTTGCCTGGACGAGATCCGGGGCGAGTACGCGGTGCTGCTCTGCGCCGACGACTGCTTGGCGCCCGGCGCCCTGGCCCGGGCGGTGGAGCTGATGGCCGAGCACCCCGCCGCCGGCCTCGGCTACGGCACGGCGCTCGACTTCACGACCCGCGCCGACGGTGCCCCCGGCGGCCCTCGCCGGCCGAGGCCGGGCGCCGCGGTCGTCCACCCGGGAGGCGAGTGGGTCGACCGGCTCTGTCGCGTCGGCGATCAACCCGATCCGCAACCCGGAGGCGATCATGCGGTCGTCGGTGCTGGCCGAGGTCGGGCCCTACGAGCTGTCGTGTCGCTACACGAGCGACCTCAACATGTGGCTGCGCATCGCCACGGTCTCCGACGTCGCCTACCTCCCGGGGGTCGTGCAGGCGCTCTTCCGGCAGCACGAGACGAACGCCGGGAAGGCGTTCCCACACGCCTCGCTGCCCGAGCTCGAGCAGCGCTGGACGGCGTTCGACCGCTTCTTCGACGTCATCGAGGGTGATCCCCGGCGGGCCGGCTGGGAGCGCGCTGGCGCGCGCCCGGATGGCCGCCGTGGCGCGCTACTCGGCGAGCCGGGTGTTCCTCGGTGACGACGGCGAGGCGAAGGCCGACGAGCTGCTGGCGTTCGCCGAGCGCCTCGATCCAGGCGGCGAGTCGGCGCTCGAGAAGCGTTCGTGGGATCTCCGCCGCCGCCTCGGTTCGGCGCGGTCGCGGCTGTTCCCGGGGTTCATGGTCCGTCCGCTCGTCAGCCGCGTCGTCCGCGTGCTCGGCGAGCGCCGCCGCGCCAGCACCGGGCTGGCGTAGCCACGCCGGCGCGGCTCAGGACCCGCCGCGCTCGCCGGTGCCGGTCGCCAGCGGCGACCCGGTGAGCCGGTTGAGCACCGCGCACACCTGGTCGACGTCCCCCTCCGTCGAGCGTCAGGGCCGACGGGAGGTTGATCGCCCGCGTGGCGAGGTCGTAGCTGGTCGGCGTTCTCCCGGCGGGCTCGCGGCGGTGTCCGGCGACCCGGCGAACGCCGGCAGGTGCTCAGCGGCGGGAAGAACGGCCGGGTCGCGATGGCCGCGTCGGCGAGCGTGTCGCGGACGGTCTCGGCGGTCGATGCCCCGGCTCGTCGTCGAACACGCCGGTGACCATCCAGTACGTGGCCCGCTCGCCGGGACGGTCGACGTTGAGGGCGATGCCGGATCCGGCCGAGCCGGTCGGCGTACCAGCCGAAGATCTGGCGCTTCTTGGTCGATCAGCTCGTCGATGCGGTCGAGCTGCACGCGTCCGAGCGCGGCCTGCAGCTCGCTCATCTTGTACTTCCAGGCCACCTCGACGCTGCGGAACGACACGTCGCCGGGGAGCCGCCCGTGGTCGCGCAGGAACAGCATGCGCCGCGTGCAGCGCCTCGTCGTCGCACAGCGACCATGCCGCCCTCGCCCGTGGTCAGCGTCTTGGAGCCGTGGAAGCTGAACGTCGAGACGGCGCCGAACGAGCCGGCGGCACGTCCGGCGTGCCAGCCTCCGGCTGCCTCGGCGGAGTCCTCGATGAGGACGACGCCGTGCTCGGCGCACAGCGCCTCGAGGGCGACGAGATCGGGGAACCCGCCGTAGAGGTCGACGGCGATGACGGCCTTGGTCCGCGGGGTGATCAGCCGCCGCAGCCGACTCGACCGAGATGCACCACGTGTCGGGCTCGACGTCGACGAAGATCGGCGTGGCGCCGACGTAGGTGATCGGCGCGGCGGTGGCGATCCACGTCGTCTCCGGCACGATGACCTCGTCGCCGGGCCCGACGCCGAGGGCCATCAGGCTGAGGTGGAGCCCGGCCGTGCACGACGGCAGGGCGATGGCGTAAGCTCCGCCCGGTCGCCGCGGCGAACTCCTCCTCGAACGCCCGGCTCTCGACGCTGGCGCCCTCGAACCACGAGTTGCGGGCCGCGTTGGCGACCGCCTCGACCTCGCGCTCGGTGATCCACGGGCCGGCGACCGGGATGACACCGGGCCGCGGCCGCACCACCGGCTCGGCCGGCACGTGCGCCACCGTCCTCGGTCCCATCCATCCCTCGCTCCGATCGCATCGCTGCTGCCGGCGAGGACCGCTCGACCCCACCGCGTCCGCCCCGTCCGTGCCGCTGCGCGGTGACGCGACTGGGCTGGATCGGAGGCGCGCTGCACACTACCGCCGCCCGCCGGAGCGCTCACGGCGTTTGTCCACCCGTGGCGGCCCGGACAGGTGACATGCTGGGGACGTGACGAGGGTGCTCCTGACCGGCGCGGACGGGTACATCGGCGTGCGGATGGCCGACCACCTGCTCCGTCGCGGGTTCGACGTGGTCGGCCTCGACAGCGGGTTCCATCGCGTCGGCTGGCTGTACCACAGCACCGACCTCCGCCCGCCCGTGATCACGAAGGACGTCCGCGACGTCGACGCAGGGCGACCTCGCGGGCTTCGACGCCCTCGTCCACCTCGCCGAGATCTCCAACGACCCCGTCGGCGAGCTCAGCCAGGACGTCACGTACCACATCAACCACGAGGGCAGCCGCCGCCTGGCCGAGCTGGCCAAGGCGGCCGGCGTCGCCCGCTTCGTCCACATGTCGTCGTGCAGCGTCTACGGCGCATCGGGTGACCGCCGAGCACGGAGGGCGACCCGACGGAGCCGCTCACCGCCTACGCCAAGTGCAAGGTGCTCGTCGAGCAGGACGTGTCGACGCTCGCCGACGACCACGTTCTCGCCGACGTTCATGCGCAACGCCACCGCCTACGGCGCGTCGCCCCGCCAGCGCTTCGACCTCGTCGTCAACGACCTCGCGGCGACCGCGTACCTCTACCACGAGATCCGCATGTCGAGCGACGGCACGCCGTGGCGGCCGTTCGTCCACGTCCTCGACATCGCCAAGTCGGTCGCGTGCGTGCTCGAGGCACCCCGGGACGTCATCCACGACGAGATCTTCAACGTCGGCTCGGACACGTCGAACTACCAGATCCGCCAGATCGCCGAGATCATCGGCGGGCTCGTGCCCGGCTGCGCCGTGCAGTTCGGCGACTCCAGCGCCGACAAGCGCAACTACCGGGCCGACTTCACCAAGATCAGCACGCAGCTGCCGGGCTTCGCGCTGCGAGTGGGACGTCGAGCGCGGGCGCCGCGAGCTGCTCGACGTCATCGGCGCGCATCCACTTCGACGAGCAGCTGTACCGCTTCCGGGGCCACACCCGGATCGCCCAGATCCGCCACCTGCTCGACACCGAGCAGATCGACGACGACTTCTTCTGGGCGACCGGCGCATGACGCGCCGGTGGCGCCGGTCACCGTCTGCCGGTCCTGCGGCGGGACCGACCTGCGGCCGGTCCTGGACCTCGGGTCGACGCCGATCGCCAACGCCCTCGTCGACCCGGCGCGGCGCCCGGCCGCGGACCCGGCGTTCCCCCTCGCGATCGTCTTCTGCCCCGACTGCACGCTCGTCCAGCTCGGCTACGCCCTGCCCGCCGACGCCATCTTCGACGAGGAGTACCCGTACTTCTCGTCGTTCTCCGACGCCCTCATGGCGCATGCCGCCGAGCACGTCGCCGGGCTCATCGCCACGCGGGGCCTCGGGCCGGGCTCGTTCGCCGTGGAGGTCGCCAGCAACGACGGCTACCTGCTGCGCAACTTCGTCGCCGCCGGCATCCGCACGCTCGGCATCGACCCGTCGCCGGGCCCCGCCGCGGCGGCCGAGGAGGTCGGGGTGCCGACGATCGTCGGGTTCTTCGGTGTCGAGCAGGCGACCGCGGATGCGTGCCGAGCACGGTCCGGCCGACGTGATCGTCGCCAACAACGTGATGGCCCACGTGCCCGACCTCAACGACTTCGTCGGCGGCTTCGCCGCACCTGCTCGCCGACGACGGCCTGCTGACCGTCGAGAACCCGTACGTGCGCGACCTCATCGAGCACGTCGAGTTCGACACCATCTACCACGAGCACTACTGCTACTTCTCGTGCTCCGCGGTCGACGCCCTGATGGCGCGTCACGGGCTGCACCTCAACGACGTCGAGTACTTCCCCGACGCTGCACGGCGGCACGCTGCGCTGGCACGTCGGCAAGCGCACCCCGATCGCACGGCGCGCTGCCAGCAGTACCTCGACGACGAGGTGAGCAGCGGGATGACGGCGTTCGAGCTACTACGCCGAGTTCGCCGCAACGGGTGCGCGAGTGCCAGGACGCGCTGCGCGCGCTGCTCGACGACCTCGCCGGGCAGGGCCGCACCGTCGCCGCGTACGGCGCCGCCGCGAAGGGCGCGACGCTGCTCAACACGACCGGGATCGACGACCGACCGCGTCGCCTACGTCGTCGACCGCAACGTCCACAAGCAGGGCCGGCTGATGCCCGGGTGCCGGCTGCCGATCCGTCCCGTCGAGGTGCTCCTCGAGGAGCGGCCCGACGACCTGCTGCTGCTGGCGTGGAACTTCGCCGAGGAGATCGTCGCCCAGCAGCAGCGAGTTCGCCGCCGGCGGCGGGACGTTCTACGTGCCCGTGCCGGTCCCCCGCCCGATCGCCGGCTGAGCGGCGCGCGGACGCCCGCCGAGCCGTAGCCTCGCGCCCCATGGTCGCTGAGGGTCGTGGACCCCAGGTGTCGGTGCTCATCTCGACACGCGATCGCCCCGAGTCGCTCGCCCGCTGCCTGGCGAGCGTCCTCGCCTGCGACCACCCGTCCTTCGAGGTCGTCGTCGTCGACCAGTCGGAGGCACCGTTCGACGCGCCGGCCGACGACCGCCTCGTCTACGAGCACTCCGCCGACGCGGGGGAAGTCGGCGGGCCTCAACCGGGCGCTGGAGCTGGCCCGCGGCGACGTGCTGGCGTTCACGGACGACGACTGCACGGTGCCACCCGACTGGCTGCGACGGGGTGAGGAGCTGCTCGCGGCCCATCCCGAGGTCACGATGGCGTTCGGCGTCGCTGCGCCCGATCGAGCACGATCCGACGACCGTGTTCGTGCCACCGGCCACGTTCGAGCACTTCCAGCTCGTCGCCAAGCCGAGCGCGGCCTACGTCCGGGGCGGCGCCGGCGCCGACATGTTCGCCCGGCGGTCGCTGTTCGACGCCGTCGGCGGCTACGACGAGATGATCGGACCCGGCAGCCGGTTCGGCGCGTGCGAGGAGTTCGACCTGTACTACCGCGCCCTGGCCGCCGGCCAGGTCGTGGCGTTCGTGCCCGACCTCGTCACGACCCACTGGGGCGCCCGCCCGTACGCCGACGGGTCGGGGCGGATGCTCAAGCGCTGGTACGCCTACGGCGAGGGGACCGTGATCGGCAAGCACCTGCGGGCCGGCGATCCGCACATGGCGCTGGTCCTGGTGCGCATCACGGGCCAGGACATCGCCTACGTCGCCGAGAGCCTGTGGCACCGCCGCCTCGCCGGCATCGGGCAGGTCGCCTACAAGTGGCGCGGCCTGGGGCGCGGTCTGGCCACGAAGGTCGACCGCCGACGCGGCGTGTTCGCGTAGGCCGCGGCGCTCCTCCAGGCGGTCGGCGGGTCGGTCGGTTGCCGCCGGGGCTCAGGACGGGTCGAACACGGCGGTCAGGTCCACCTCGTCGAGTCGCGGGCTGCCCGTGTCGCGGGCGCTGACGACCGGGGGCTGGATCGGCCAGTCGATGGCGAGCGTCGGGTCGTCCCAGGCCAGGGCCAGGTCGGCGCCCGGCTCGTAGGAGCGCGAGTGCAGGTAGCACACGTCCGCCTCGTCGGAGGTCACCTGGAAGCCGTGGGCGACGAACGGCGGCAGGTAGAGGTGGTGGCAGGGCGACGTCGTCGAGCTCGAACGCGCTCGACGCGGCGGAACGTGGGCGACCACGGGCGGGTGTCGACGACGTGGTCGACGATCGCGCCGCGGGCACAGCGCACGAGCTTGACCTCGCCGCGGCCGCCTCGCACGTGCAGGCCGCGCGAGCACGCCGCGCGCGCGACCGCGACTGGTTGTGGTGCACGAAGCGCGTCTCCAGGCCGGCGTCGTCGAGCCATGCCAGGTCGAGCGTCCGCGAGAAGAAGCCGCGATCGTCGGCGACCGGCGTCGGCGTGAGCAGCACGACCCCCGCGATCGACGTCGTGCGCACGACGTCCGTCGTCACGAGTCCCAGAGCTTCCAGGGTGCTTCGCCGTTGTCCCACATCGAGTTCAGCAGCTGCTTGTCCCGCATCGTGTCCATGCACTGCCAGAAGCCCTCGTGGCAGTAGGCGCTGAGCTGGCCGGCGGCCGCCAGGCTCTCCAGCGGCTCCCGCGCCCAGTCGACGTCGCCGGGGATGTGAGTCGAAGACGCCCTGCTCGAGGACGAAGAAGCCGCCGTTGATCCAGCCCTCCGACATCTGCGGCTTCTCCTCGAACTCGCGCACCGTGCCGGCTTCGATCTGCAGCTTGCCGAAGCGGGCGGGCGGGTGCACGGCGGTGACGGTCGCCAGCCGCCCCGCCCGCCCGTGGAACGCGACGAGGTCGCCGAGGTCGACGTCGGACACACCGTCGCCGTACGTCATCAGGAACGGACTCGTCGTCGAGGTGCTGCCGCACCCGCTCGAGGCGCCCGGCGGTCTGCGTCGTCTGGCCGGTGTCGACGAGCGTCACCCGCCAGTCGTCGCGTGGCGTGTCGAGCACCTCGACCGTGTTGGCGGCGAAGTCGATCGTGACGTCGTTCGCCATCGCCAGCGTCTCGGAGAAGTACTTCTTGATGTACTCGCCCCGGTAGCCGAGGCACACGATGAAGTCGCGGAACCCGAAGTGGGCGTAGTGCTGCATGATGTGCCAGAGGATCGGCCGGTGCCCGATCTCGACCATCGGCTTGGGCCGGATCTCCGTCTCCTCGCTGAGCCGGCTGCCCATGCCGCCGGCCAGTAGCACGACCTTCATCACCGCTCCTCGCAGACCGCCGCCCCACGGCGGGTCAGCGTCGTTGTACCACGCGCCACAGGAGGCGGGCCCGGTTCACAGCGACCCGGCGCGGAGATCCGTCGCCAACTTCTCGGCCGCCCGGGCGGCGATCGCCATCGCCGTCAACGTCGGGTTCTTCTCCGCACCCGTCGTGAAGCAGCTGCTGTCGACGACGGCGACGTTCGGCACGTCGTGGACGCGGTTCCACCCGTCGAGCACGCCGAACTGCGGGTCGTCGTGCATCCGCACCGAACCGCCGTAGTGCACCGACGATCCGGGGTGCAGCTCGTGGAACGGCCCCGGGACCCTCGCCGTCACCCCGGCGCGGCCGAAGACGTCGACGAGGCGCCGGCGCGCCGACTCGAGGTTGGCGATGGTCGCCGCGTCGTACCGCAGCGTGATGCGCGGCCGGATCGCCTCGCCGTCGAGGTCACCCGGCGGCAGCGTGAGGTTGGCGTCCGGCGTCGGCACCATCGTGCCGAACACCTGCACGCCGAACGTCCGCGCCGACGCGCGCGCGTACGTGCGCACGCGCTGCACCTTGCTGGCCAAGCCGATCGTGAGCGACGTGGCCATCAGGGGAGCGCTCGACTCGTAGGCCAGTCGCGTGATGTACGCCGGGTGCGACAGCGCCCGCAACGGGCGATCGGTCTCGGCGACCCACCACTCGCGCGGGTGGTCGTGGAGGTAGCGGCCGAGCAGGTCGTGGGCGTTGCCGAGCCCGGCCGGGAAGTCGGCCGAGCGCGAGCGCATGAGCAGGACGGTCGAGTCGACCGCACCGGCGGCCACCACCACGGCCCGCGCGTGGACGGACGTGCGCCGCTCGCCCGTCGTCCGCGTCGACGTACTCGACGGACTCCACGCGCCCGGCCGACGCCGACCAGTTCAGGCCGACGACGAACGCGTCGTTGCGCAGCTGGAGGGATCGGCGGGCGAGGAGCGGCGCGATGACGCAGTGGTAGCTGTTGAACTCCGTGCCACGGCGGGCGACCATCCACGGCCGTCCCTTGGCGAGCGGCATCACGCCCATGCCGTGGCCGGCCGCCGCGGCGGCGTCCGCGATCCGGCGCCAGTCCGGAGGCAGCTCGTGACCGAAGCGCGTGACGTTGGCGGGCACGCCGGGGATCGGCCGCGCCGGCGGTCACCGTGAGGAAGCGCTCGGCGACCTCGTAGAACGGGACGAGCGCGTCGTAGGTGATCGGCCACCGGTACCGGACGTCGAGACGTTCGCCCTCGCGGAAGTCGTCCGGGGTGAAGCGGGGGACGGCGGCCGTCCAGAAGTTGGAGAGACCCGCCGTGCGACAGGCTCGAGTACCACTCGACCTCGCTCGGCGACGACGGGTCGAGGCGGTCGGATGCGTAGTCGTCCCACGCCATGCGGCGGTACACCGTGTTGCCGCCGGCCCGCACGATCAGCCCACCCGGGGCGTGGTGCCCGGCGTCGAGCACGAGGACGTCGATCCCCCGCTCGACGAGCGTGGCCGCGGCCATCGCGCCGGCCGGCCCGCTCCCGATGACGACGACGTCCGGGTCAGCCACGGATGTCCCCGACCGTCGCGGTGATGGCGTCGAGCTCGGCGCGGACGTCGTCGGGCAGCGACGGCGCGGCCATCAGGGACACGTTGCGGTCGAGGTGGGCGCGCGAGCTGATGCCGACGAGCATCGTCGACACGCCGGGGAACGAGCGGACGTAGCCGACGGCGAGGGCGTCGAGGGCGAGGCCGCTGCGGTGGGCGAGGTCGGCGAGCCGGGCGATGGTCGGCGCCTTCGGATCGCCGGCGACGGCGCCGAGGTCGCGCGACGCCTTGGCGAGCAGGCCGCCACCGAGCACCCCGCGGACCCAGACGTCGACCGGCGGCTCGGGCCGCCGGTCGAGCAGCTCCGTGGCGGCCTCCGGGTCGAGCACGCCGAACGGCACCTGGACGGTGCGCACCGCCGGCACGTCGAGCCACGACGACGGCGGCCGCGACGCTCTCGGCGCCGATGCCGAAGCAGCCGATCTTGCCGGCGGCGACGAGGTCGTGGAGCTCGTCGAACAGCGAACGGCAGGACCTCCTGTGGGCCGTGCAGCTGGTAGACGTCGATGTGGTCGGTGCGCAGGCGGCGCAGCGACGCCTCGACGGCCGCGCGGAGGTGGTGCGGCGAGTCGTCGCGCTGCTGGTAGGCGGCCGCCGCCCGGTGCCGCCGCGCCGCCGCGGCGGCGGCTCGCGCCGCGTGGCGCGCAGCACGCGTGCGGCCAGGCGCCGACCGCCCTGTTCGATGGCGAGGCGCTCGCGGAAGACGTAGCCGCCCTTGGTCGCCAGCACGACGTCGTCACGGCGACCGCGCAGGGCCCGTCCGAGGATCCGCTCGCTGGCACCGTTGCCGTACGCGTCGGCGGTGTCGAAGACGCCCACGCCGCGGTCGATCGCCTCGCTGGACGAGGCGGACGTCGGCACGGACGGAGTGCTGGGCGCCTGCGCTGCCCAGGTTCACACAGCCGAAGCCGAGCCGCATCCAAGTCCCTTCGTGGTGGTCCGCCGCCCGCGGATCCTGTTCGCCACCGGGCGCCGAGTATCGCACACCAACGAGCACCGGGCCCGACGGGCAGCGGCGGCCCGGCGATGTCGGATGACAATCCTGTGACGGCGGGATAGGGTCGCGGTCGTCAGGTCCCCCGCCCGCAGGGTGGTGGGCGCGTGGATCATGCAGGCGGCCAGTGAGGAGCGCACACATGCTCGAGCGATGGAGGCGGCAGACGTCCACCAGGGCGGTGAAGGTGCTCCTGCCGTCGATGGTCCTGCTGGCCGGTTGTCCTCAACAGTGCGGGACGACACCGTCCGACGGCGCGCCGGCGGCCGCACCCGCGGCGGCGGCTGCGCCGGGCGCGGCACCGCCGTTCGTGCCGCAGGCCGGAGCGGTGTTCGTGGAGGACTTCGCGACGGCGGGCGGGTTCTATGACCGGTTCGACTTCGGGTTGTCGCTGCACAACGAACGAGGACACGGCCCTGCAGTCGCACCTGATGAAGACGTGGCAGGGCGACCACAACATGGCCTGTTCGGGCCCCGACCAACTGCGTGACATCACCATCCATCCGGGTCTGGGGCCGGTCACCCCGGCGCAGGTCGCCGCCCAGACCGGCAAGTCGCAGTTGTTCTGGTGGTGTGCGCCTGGTGGTGACGCCGCCAAGGGTCACCTGATGACGGGGATCAACGGTGAGGGCTACCAGATCGCCTGGTTCTCACCGAAGCAGGTGTTCACCAACGTGAGCCGGGTGTGTTGGGATCAGAACCTGACCGACATGGATTCCAAGTGGACCAACGTGGTGATCGCGCCGGTCGCCGACGTGGAGGCCACCCGCCAGCAGAAGGGCTATCTCGACTTGGGGTTCGACCCGCCCGGCTTCCAGCCGCCGCCGAGCGGGGCGCAGGGTCCGACGACGGACAACTGGACTCCTCACGGTGTCGGCGTGAAGGTCGAACGTGGGGGCGTTCTCGTACTGGGAGGGTGACAGCTTCGTGGGCGGCGAGGACGGCGAGTGGTTCGTGAACCGGGACAAGGCGGCCCGCTACCGGCACTGCATGATCGACAACGGCAACGGCACGATCACCCTCACCCAGGACCGTCCGGCGACGATCCTGCTGCGCCGGTCGGACCAGGTCCCTGGTGGTCTCCGCACCCGCACCCTCCGAGGCTCGTTCCCCGACGGACAGGTCCGGGTGTCGTTCGAGGACGACATGTACGACCCGCCCAAGCGCGCCGGCTACGACCCGACCACCCTCACCTGGCACTGGGACAACATCGAGATCGGCTGACCGCCGCCACCTGACGAGACCGACCGCCGACCTGGCGCGATCGGTCGCCGGACGAGTCGATGGTATCGGCGGGTCACCCGTCGTATCGTGATCGCCGTATGAGGGAGCATGCGGCGTGAACCAATCGACCCAGGCTGCGCTGCGCGCTCGTCGGTGACCAGCCCCTCGTGGAGCAGTGCGGCGAGGTCGCCGGTGCCCACGGGCTCGAGGTCGTCCTCGTGGCGACGACGAACGAGCTCGTGCGCCGCTGGGCGATCGAGCAGGGCATCGCCGTCGTCGGGCCTGGCGCCGAGCTCGCCGCCGGGCTCGCCGAGCACCCGGCGGACGTGCTCCTCAGCATCGCCAACCTGCGCCTGATCCCCGACGACGTGCTCGCCCAGGTGGCCACCGCGATCAACTTCCACGACGGCCCGCTGCCGGGCTACGCCGGCCTGAACGTGACGACGTGGGCGATCCTCGAGCGGCGAGCACGAGCACGCCATCACGTGGCACCTGATGACGTCCGACGTCGACGGCGGCGAGGTCGTCGCCGCCGAGCACTTCCCGATCGGCGCCGACGGAGACGGCGTTCTCCCTCAATGCCCGGTGCTACGAGGCCGCGCTGGCCAGCTTCCCGAGGGTCGCCGCGGCCCTCGCGTCCGGGCACGTGGCGACGGCGCCGCAACCGGCCGGTGAGCACCGCATGTTCATGCGTCACGATCGCCCGGCGCGGCTGGTCGAGCCCACCGCGCCGGCCGCCGACACGGCGCGTGCCGTGCGGGCGCTCGACCTCGGGCACTGGCTGCGCAACACGGTCGGCAACGTGCGCCTCGTGCTCGGCGATGAGGTGCTCGTCGTCGATGCCGCGACGGCCGAACCGGCGACGACGTCGTCGCCGCCCGGCACCCTCATCGCGCTCGAGGGCGGCGCCGCGCGCATCGCCACGACCGACGGCGACCTCGTCCTCGGTGCGGTCTCGGCAGCCGACGGCTCGACCGTCGCCCTCGCCGACGCCCTCGCCCGCCACGGCATCGCGGTCGGCGGCGTCGTGCCCTCGCCCGCGCCGGCACTCGTCGAGGCGATCCGGACCAGCGAGCCGCTGATGTCGCGCGACGAGGGCGTCTGGCTCGATCGCTGCCAGCGCGCCGAACCGCTCGTGCTGCCGCTGACCGGCGACGAGCGGCGAACGGTCGAGGTCGCGGTGCCCGACGGTGTCGACGAGGCGACGATCCTCGGCGCCGTCGTGGCGTGGCTGCACCGCGTCAGTGGCGTGGAGCCGGTGTCGTTCAAGCTGGCCGACGCACGGACCCGTCGCACCGTCGCCGACCTGGCGCCGCTCGCCTGCTCGCCGGTCGCGGTGGTGTCGGTCCCCGTGGGCGCCACGTTCGCCGACGCCGTGGCGGCCGCCGCTGCCGAGCGGTCCCAGGTCGCCCGGCGCCAGCCGCTCCTGCGCGACGCCATCGGTCGCGAGCCGACGCTGCGGGGACGATGGACTGCGCCGACGATCGCGGTGGAGCTGGAGACCGACGAGCGCGACACGCCAGGCGACGGTGTCGTGCTGCGCGTCCACGTCGGCCCTGGTGGGTTGCACGTCGAGGCGCCTGCCGATGCCGCCGACCCCGGGGCCGTCGACCGCCTCGGCGCCCAGCTCGGTGCGCTGCTCGCCGCCGGCGTGGCGGACCCGACGATCGCCGTGGCCGACCTGCCGTTGCTCGGCCCGGCCGAGCTGGCGCTGCTCGACGCCGTCAACGCGACGACCCTCGACCACGACCGCACGGCGACGATCGACGGGCTGTTCGCCGCCCAGGTCGCCCGCACGCCGGACGCCCCGGCACTCAGCGTCGGCTCGCGCACGATGTCGTACGCCGACCTCGACGCCGCCGCCGCGGCGCTGGCCGGGCGCCTCGCCGCCGCCGGTGTCGGCCCCCGCGACCGCGTCGGCATCGGCGTCCCGCGCGGCGCCGACATGGTCGTCGGCGTGCTCGCCACCCTCCGCCTCGGCGCCGCGTACCTGCCGCTCGACCCGACGTACCCCACCGAGCGCCTGCAGTTCATGGTCGACGACTCGGGGATCGCCGTGCTGCTCGCCACTGCGGCGACGGCCGCCCAGCTCGATCGCCCGACGCTCACCCTCGTCGATCCGACCGTGCCGCCGGCGGAGCCCGTCGCGCCGGTGACCGGCACGCCGCCCGACCCGGCCGACCTCGCCTACGTCATCTACACCTCGGGCTCGACCGGCAAGCCGAAGGGCGTCATGCTCGAGCACCGCCACGTCGCCAACTTCTTCGCGGCGATGGATCAGGTCATCGACCACGACGGCGGCGGCACGTGGCTCGCCGTGACCAGCCTCTCGTTCGACATCTCGGTGCTCGAGCTGCTGTGGACCGTGACCCGCGGCTTCCACGTCGTCCTCAAGACCGACAGCCCGCTCGCCGCCGCGCAGGCGCCCGCTGCGCCGGCTGCCACCCGTCCGGTGACGTTCAGCCTCTTCTACTTCGCCGCCGGAGAGGACGCCGCGTCCGACGGCTACCGCTTGCTGCTGGAGAGCGCCAAGGTCGCCGACGCCAACGGGTTCGAGGCGGTGTGGACGCCCGAGCGCCACTTCCACGCCTTCGGCGGCGCCTACCCGAACCCGAGCGTCGCCGGTGCCGCGCTGGCGGCGATCACCTCGCACGTCGGCATCCGCGCCGGCAGCGTCGTCCTCCCGCTCCACTCGCCGATCCGCGTCGCCGAGGAGTGGGCCGTCGTCGACAACATCTCCCGGGGTCGCGTCGCCATCTCGTTCGCGGCCGGCTGGCAGCCCAACGACTTCGTGCTCAACCCGACGGCGTACGCCAACGCCAAGGAGGAGCTGCCGCGCTCGATCGCGCTGGTCCAGCAGCTCTGGCGTGGCGAGACGGTGGACCTGCCCGGCCACGACGGCAGCCCGGTGGCGGTGCGCACGCTGCCCCGGCCGGTGCAGGCCGAGCTGCCGGTCTGGCTGACGTCGGCGGGCACGCCGGCCACGTTCGAGCGGGCCGGGACGCTCGGCGTGAACGTCCTCACCCACCTCCTCGGGCAGTCGGTCGAGCAGCTCGGCGACAACATCCAGCGCTACCGGGACGCGTGGCGCGCGGCCGGCCACGAGGGCGAGGGGCGCGTCACGTTGATGATGCACACGTACCTCGACGCCGATGCCGACATCGCCCGGGAGGTCGCCCGCGAGCCGATGAAGGGCTACCTCGGCACGGCGGTCGGCCTGCTCCGGGACGTCGCGTCGGCGTTCCCGACGTTCGCCAACCGCGGCAAGGGCACCGACGACCTCTTCAAGTCCCTGACGCCCGACGAGCTCGACCAGCTGCTGGAGGTCGCCGCCCACCGCTACCTCTCCACGAGCGGTCTCTTCGGCACGGCTGCGGACGCTGCGGCGATCGTCGAGCAGGTCTCGGCAGTCGGTGTCGACGAGGTCGCCTGCCTCGTCGACTTCGGCGTCGACACCGATGCCGTGCTCGCCTCGCTCGACCTGCTGCTGGAAGCGAAGGGGCTCGTCGACGCCCGCCGCGTGCCCGGCTCGAACGGTGACGTCGCCGCACCGGCCGACACCGCGCCGGTGGTCCCGGACACGGTCGCCGCCCTCGTCGCCCACCACGGGGTGACGCACCTGCAGTGCACGCCATCGTTGGCGTCGATGCTCGTCGCCGACCCCGCGGACCGCGCCGCGCTGACACGCGTCCGGCACCTCATGCTCGGGGGCGAGGCGCTCCCGACGGCCCTCGCCGGCGAGCTGCGCGAGCTCCTGCCGGCGCGCTTCACGAACATGTACGGGCCGACCGAGACGACCATCTGGTCGCTCACCCACGAGATCGACGGCGTTCCGGAGGGCCCGATCCCGATCGGCTCACCGATCGCCAACACGACGATCTTCGTCCTCGACGGCGACGGGCGGCGCCTTCCGGCCGGCGTGTTCGGCGAGCTCCACATCGGGGGCGAGAGCGTCGCCCGGGGCTACCACGACCGCTCCGAGCTCACCGCCGAGCGGTTCGTCGACCGCCCGGGCATGGGTCGCGTCGTACGCGACGGGCGACGTCGCCCGCATCCTCCCGACCGGCATCGTCGAGTTCTCCGGGCGCTCCGACAACCAGGTGAAGATCCGCGGCCACCGCATCGAGCTCGGCGAGATCGAGTCGGTGCTCGACCGCCACCCCGACGTCGTGCAGTCGGTGGTGGTCGCCCGCGACGATCGTGGAGACACCCGGCTCGTCGCGTTCGCGGTGCTCCACCACGGGGCGACGGCGACGTCGGACGACCTGCGCCAACACGTCGGCGAGACGCTGCCCGACGCGATGGTTCCGTCCGTCGTGCGGCGCCTCGACGCGTTCCCCCTCACGCCGAACGGCAAGATCGACCGCAAGGCGCTGCCGGAGGTCGGATCGCTGGCGCCGACGATCGACAACTCGGCCGCCGGCCTGACCGGCGATGTCGAGGTCCTCGTGGCCGGCATCTGGAGCAGCGAGCTGGAGCGTCCTGTCGGGCGCGACGACAACTTCTTCGACATCGGCGGGCACTCGCTGCTCGCGGTGAAGGTGTTCCGGCGGCTGAGCGACGAGACGTCGGCGCCGCTCGCCCTCACGGACATCTTCCGGTTCCCGACGGTGCGGGCGTTCGCGGCGCACCTCGCAGCCGTCTCGGGTGACGGCGCGGCCACCGCGACGGCCTCGGCGGAGCCCGTGGCGGCGGCGCCGACCGGGTCGGATCGCGGCGCCATGCGGCGCCGGGCGCTCACGCGACGAGGCGGGGGCGGAGACGGACAGCAGGGGGGTTCGTGAGCACCGAGCTGGGGGACGCGCAGACGGAGGCCGAACCGGCCGACACTGACATCGCCATCGTGGGCATGGCCGGGCGGTTCCCCGGGGCGCCGACGCCCGACGACCTCTGGCGGCGCGTCGCCGCCGGCGAGGACTGCCTCGTCGACCTCCCCCGCGGCGAGCTCGAGGCACGCGGCGTGCCGGCGCGCGTGCTCGACGACGCGGACTACGTGCGCCGCAACGGCGTGCTGGACGGGGTCGAGATGTTCGACGCCGGCTTCTTCGGCGTCGGGCCGCGCGACGCGCAGATCATGGACCCGCAGCACCGCCACTTCATCGAGTGCTGCTGGGAGGCGCTGGAGACGTCGGGCCACGTGCCGGAGCGGTTCGGTGGGGCCATCGGCCTGTTCGCCGGGTGCGGCATGAACACCTACATGCTCAACAACCTGCTGACGAACCCCGACCTCGTCGAGAACGTCGGGTTGTTCCTGCTGCGCCACACCGCCAACGACAAGGACTTCCTGACGACGACGGTGTCGTACAAGCTCGACCTCCGCGGCCCGTCCGTCAACGTGCAGACCGCGTGCTCGACGTCGCTCGTCGCGATCCACCTCGCCGTGCAGAGCCTGCTCGCGTTCGAGTGCGACCTCGCGCTCGCCGGCGGCGTGACGATCGAGGTCCCGCACGGCGTCGGGTACACGTATCGCGAGGGCGAGGTCCTGTCGCCCGACGGGTTCTGCCGTGCGTTCGACGAGCGCTCGGCCGGCACGGTGCTGACGAGCGGAGCGGGCGTCGTCACGCTGCGCCGGCTCGCCGACGCCCAGCAGGACGGCGACGAGATCCTCGCGGTCGTCAAGGGCACGGCGATCAACAACGACGGCCAGCGCAAGGTCGGCTACCTCGCGCCGAGCGTCGACGGCCACGCCGACGTCGTCAAGGAGGCGCTGGCGGTCGCTGGGCTGTCGGCCCGCGACATCCAGCTCCTCGAGGCCCACGGCACCGGCACCGCCGTCGGCGACCCGATCGAAGTGGCCGCGCTGACCGAGGCGTTCCGCGACTCGACGGCCGAGAACGGCTTCTGCCGGCTCGTCTCGACGAAGCCCAACATCGGTCACCTCGACACCGCTGCGGGCGTGGCCAGTGTGATCAAGGTCGTGCAGGCGATGCGCCACCGCACGCTCCCGCCGCTCGCCAACCACACCGCCCCGAGCCCGTTGCTCGACCTCGACCGCACGCCGTTCGTGATCTCGACCACCGCGACGCCGTGGCCGGGGGACCGACCGCGCCGCGCCGGTGTGAGCTCGCTCGGTGTCGGCGGCACGAACGCCCACGTCGTCGTCCAGGAGGCGCCCGGTCGACCGGCCTCGCCGGCCTCGCAGGGCGAGCAGGTCCTCGCCTTGTCGGCCCGCTCCGCCGACGTCGTCGGCGACCTCGCCCACCGGCTCGCCGACTTCCTCGACGAGCACCCGGACACCAACCTCGCCGACGTCGCCCACACGTTGGCGACGGGCCGGCGCAACCACGTCCATCGCCGCGTCGCCGTCGCGTCGACCACCGCCGAGGCCGCTGCGGTGCTGCGGTCGAACGACCGCAACCGCGTCGCCACGATCGTCGCGCCGGACGAGGATCCGCGGGTCGCGTTCATGTTCCCGGGCGGTGGTTCGCAGTACAACGGCATGGCGGCTGGCCTCGACGCGACGTTCGAGGTGTTCCACGAGTCCATGCGCGACGGGATCGCGCGCGTGCAGGCCCGCATGGGCGTCGACCTCGTGCCGCTCCTCGCCCCGGACGCCGACGAGGGCGCGCTCCTCCAGGCGACGGCGTTCATGCCGGCGATCTTCACGACGTCGATCGCCCTCGCCCGCCAATGGATGGCGTGGGGCGTGCGCCCGACGACGTACCTCGGCCACAGCCTGGGCGAGTACGCCGCGGCCCACCTCGCCGGCGTGCTCACGTTCGACGGGGCGCTCGACCTGATCGCCGCGCGGGCGCGCCTGATCGAGGAGATCAGCGGCACGGGTGCGGCGATGATGGCCGTGCCGCTGGCCGAGGACGCCGTGCGGGCACTGCTCCCGGCGGCGCTGTCGATCGCCACCGTGAACGCCTCCGACGAGTGCACGGTGGCCGGCCCGAGCGACGAGATCCTCGCCCTCCGCGATCGCCTCGCCGCCGACGACGTCACGGCCACCGTCGTGCCGATCGCCGCCGCCGGCCACAGCTCGATGCTCGACCCGATCCTCCCGGCGTTCCTCGAGGCCGTGCGCCAGGTCGCGCTCGCACCGCCTGAGGTGCCCTACGTGTCGAACCTCACCGGGACGTGGATCACCGCCGAGCAGGCAACCGATCCGCAGTACTGGGTCGACCACCTGCGCCACACCGTGCGCTTCGCGGACTGCCTGACGACCCTGCTGGCCGACGGCCCGACGGTGTTCATCGAGCTCGGACCCGGCCATGCGCTGTCGTCGTACGCCCGGCGCCAGGCGACCAAGCCGGTCGCCGCGATCCCGGCGTTGCGCCACCCCAACCAGCAGATGGACGACACCGCCTACACGCGGCACGCCTACGCGCGCTGCTGGGCCGCGGGCCTGGACGTCGACGTCGCCCGCTTCGCTGGCGCGGACCGCCAGATCGTGCGCCTCCCCGGCTACCCGTTCCAGCGCGAGCCGCACTGGATCGGTCCCGGGGCGGGCTCGATCAGCACCGGCGCCGCGGTGCTCGCGCCCGCCGCCGCTTCGGGGATCGCGGTCGCGCCGGCCGCGACCGTCCCGACGCGCGAGCCGCAGCGCATCCCCGACATCGCCGACTCGTTCTGGGCCCCGACCTGGGTCGACGCAACCCCGATCGCTCCCGCCACTGCGCCAGTCGGGCCGTGGCTCGTCGTCGGCGACCCGGCCGACGCGTTCGTCACCGCGCTCGCCGGTGAGCTGACGGCCCGCGGCAGCGTGGTCGAGGTGACGTCGGCTCCCGCCCCGGCCGCCCTCGTTGCTGCTCGCTCCGTCGTCCTCGCCGGTCCGACGGCCGGGGTCGACGCGGCGATCGAACGCTGGTTGACGACGGGCGCCGCGGCGGCACGTGCCCTCGGCGACGTCGAGGGCACGCCGACGCTCCTCGTCGCAGTCACCCGCGGGGCCACCGACGCCGGCGGTGTGGCAGTGGCGCCGCACGACGCGATGGCCCTCGGCATCGTCGGGACGGCGCCGCGTGAGTACCTCGACCTGCGCACCGCGCTGATCGACCTCGATCCGGCGGTGGCGCCGGCCGCCGACGCCGGCGCCGTCGTCGCCGAGCTCCTCGACGCGTCCGACCGGGTCGTCGCCCGCCGTGGCCTGCGCCGCGCCGTGCCGGCGACCGAACGGGTCGTCGTCGGCCCGGTGGACCCGGAGACGTCCACGACGTTCCGGCGGGGCGGCACGTACCTCGTCACGGGCGGTCTCGGCGGCGTCGGCTTCGCGGTGGCCGAGCACCTGGCGCGGGTGCACGAGGCCAACCTCGTGGTCGTCGCCTCACGACCCGTGCCGACCGGTGTGGAGCGCGCCGAGTGGCTCGCTCACCACGGCTACGACGACCCCACCAGCCGCCGGATCCGGCGCCTCGCGGCCCTGGAGGCGATCGGCACGAAGGTCACCGTCGTCACGGCCGACCTCGCTGACGCGGCATCGGTGAAGGCGGCGCTCGACGAGGCCGAGCGCCAGGTCGCCCGTCTCGACGGTGCCGTGCACGCCGCGGGCGAGCTGCGCGACAAGCCGATCGAGTTGACGACCCACGAGGACCACGAGGTCGTCATCGGCGCCAAGGCGCGCGGCGCGCTCACGCTCGTCGACGAGCTGCGGCGCCGCGGGGCGTCGCAGCTCGTGCTGATCTCGTCGACGTCGACGGTCCTCGTGCCCGAGGGCCAAGCGGCGTACGTCGCGGCCAACAGCGTGCTCGACGCCCTCGCCGGCGACCACGGCGACCTCCAGGTCCGCACCGTCAACTACGGCCTGTGGGCCGAGCTCGGGATCGCCGCCGATGCCGCCCACCGCGCTCGCCTGGGCCTGGAGGCCGGAGCCCCGATCACGCACCCGGTGCTCAGCGAGCTGAGCACCGACCGCGACGGGACGGTCCGCGTCAGCGGCACGCTCGCCACCGGGCACCACTGGCTCGTCGACGAGCACCGCACGCGCACCGGCATCGCGTTGCTGCCGGGCACGGGCCACCTGGAGCTGATGCTGGCCGCCCTGGCGGCCGCGGGTTCACCGGATGCCACGCTGCGCGCGGTCATGCTGCTCGAGCCGCTCGTCGTGCCCGACGGGGTCCCGGTCGCGGTGCGCGTCTCGATCGGTGGATCCGGCAGCGACCGCTACGTCCAGCTCGAGTCGGACGGCGGCGTCGGGACGTGGCGCGTCCACAGCGAGGCGCAGGTCGGCCCGGCAGCCGGCGAGGCGCTCCCGTTCGCGGTCCCCGACCGACCGGCTGCCGCGGTCGATGTCGACCCGCTCGCCCGCCCCGGGTCGCAGGTCGACTTCGGCCCACGCTGGAACGCGGTCGGCGATGCGTGGCGCGACGGGAACGTCGTCAGCGGCCGCCTGTCACTGCCGGAGCCGTACCGCACCGAGCTCGACGCCTGGCGCGCCCACCCGGCCCTCGTCGACGTCGCCACCGCCTACGGCGTGCTGCTCGGTGAGCGGGTCGAGTCGCTGTACGTCCCGATCGGGTACGACGCCGTGACCAGCTACGCGCCACTGCCCGCCGAGCCGCTCGTGACGGTCGTGCGCGCCGACGGCTCCTCCGAGGAGGTGCTGCGCGTCGACCTCACGGTCGGTGACGGTGCCGGCAACATCGCCCTGCGCATCGACGGTCTCGCCCTGCACCCGATCGACGAGCCGGCTGCCCTGGCCGTGCCGGAGCCGGACGCCGCGGCGGCGCGCCACGACACCGCGCTGCGGATGCCGCCACTCGTCGCGCTCGCCGAGCGGCACGGCATCCGGGCAGCCGACGGTGCCGAGCTGCTCGAGCGCTTCGTGTCCACCGGACGGCCGCGGCTCGTCGCCTCGAGCATCGAGCTCGACGACCTCCTCGTCGTGATGGCACCGGTCGTCGAGGAGCCCACCGTCGCGGCACCCGGCGCCGCGCCGGCGGCCGCGACGAGCTCGGTCGTCGGCACGATCCGCAAGATCTGGATCGATCTGCTCGGCGTGCCCGACGTCGCCGACGACGACGACTTCTTCGACGTGGGCGGTCACTCGTTGATCGCCATCCGGCTGATGTCGCGCATCCACAAGGACCTCGGCACTCGCTTCCAGCTGGCGACGATCTTCGATGCGCCGACCATCAACGCCCTCGCCGCCATGGTCCTCGAGCTGCGCCCGGACCTCGACGCCGAGCTCGCCGCGGCGGCCGCCGCGTCGACCACGATCGTCGCGCCCGCCGGCGCGGCGGCGGCGCCGGCGGCGAGCGGCCCGGTCAGCACGGCGCCGGTCGCCCAGCAGGCCCATCAGTCGCTCGTCACGATCAGCCCCGCCGGCGACAAGCAGCCGATGTTCATCGTCCACGGTGCCGGCGGGAACATCCTGTTCCTCTGGAGCCTGGCGCGGGCGATGGCCGGATCACGCCCGATCTACGGCTTCCAGGCCCACGGCGTCGACGGGTCCGACATGCCGGACGCGACGGTCGAGGAGATGGCGGCGCGCTACGTCGCCGAGCTGCGGGCCCAGCACCGGGGTCCGTACCTGATCGGCGGCTACTCCGGTGGCGGGATCGTCACGTTCGAGATGGTCAAGCAGCTGCAGGCGCTCGGCGAGGAGGTCAGCTTCGTCGTCCTCTTCGACAGCGTGCCGCCGGGCCGCGCGGCGGTGCCTCCGGCGACGCAGCTGAAGAACCTGCTCGCCAACATCCACCGTCACGGGTACGGCCCGTTGAAGCCCTACATCACGACCCGGGTGAAGAGCGCCATCAAGCGCGTCCTCCCCGAGCGGAAGTGGCGCACCGAGCAGATCGAGCAGGACGAGCGGGACCTCGGCATCCGCGACGTCGAGGGCCTCGGGTTCGTCAACCTCTTCTGGTACTTCAGCGCCGCCGCCGACCGGTACGTCATGTCGTCGATCGACGTCGACGCCCTCGTGCTCAAGGCGGAGTGGGTCTGGCCCGTGCAGCCGCACGACTACTACTGGGGTCGTCACATCACGGGGACGGTCGACGTCGCCGAGGTGCCGGGCGACCACAACGCGATGTTCTATCCCGAGAACGCGCCACGGCTCGCCGAGGTGCTGCAGGAGGCCCTCGAGGAACGGGGCCTGTAGCGGACGGGTTCGGTCAGGGCTTGACGCCGACGCGGCCCGAGTAGTCGGTCCGGTGCAAGAGCAACGTCTCGCCCGTCTCTTGCAGGAACTCCTTGACGGCCTTCTCGGAACCCCGGAAGTGGCCGTAGTCGTCGATGATGACGACGCCGCCGTGCACGAGGCGCGGGTAGAGCTCGAACATCTCGTGGCGCGTCGACTCGTAGTAGTCGGTGTCGAGGCGCAGCAGGGCGATCTGCTCGGGAGCCTGCGCCGGCACGGTGTCCTCGACCATGCCCTTGACGAAGTGGATCCGTGCGGCGTCGTAGCCGACGGACTCCATCGCCTCGCGGACCTCTCCGAGGGACGCCCGCGCCTCGGCGGGGACGAAGCGGTTGTGCTTCTGCGACTCCCACCGATCGAGGACGCTGACGCCCTGGAAGTCGACGTCGTGCTCGGTCGGCTTCGGCATGCCTTCGAACGTGTCGAAGAGGTAGAGCTCCCGGTCGGCCGCGTCGAGCTCGAGCAGCGTCCTGGCGACCGCCATCATGCTGCCGCCGCGCCACACACCGCACTCGACGATGGCCCCCGGGATCTCGTGGGCCACGATGTGCCGGATCGCGTGGCACAGCGAATACACCTTCTCCGGGCCGGTCATCGTGTAGCCCTGGATGCGCCGCACGGTCTCCTTGGTGGCGTCGTCGAAGTCCGGCGGGAACTCGTCGTCGAGGCTGGGCGCTGCGGCAGCCGGCTCGACCTTGATGCGCGTCGAGCGCGTAGCCGTACCTGGCCAGTCCGCCCTTGACCGTCGCAATGATCCGCTCTCGCATGTCGCCCCTCTTCCGCCCGCGCCCGCCGTCGCCGGGTGGCCGCGACGTTACCGGCGTCGGTCAGGCGTTCGCAGCCGAATCGGACGGCGACCCACGCACGACGGGAGCGACCCGGATCCCGCCGGGGCCGTCGCGATACCATCGCCGCACCATGAGCACCAGTGGTCGCGCGGGCTCGAGGATCCCGGTGCTGTTCGTGAACACGCCGACGCTGCCACCGATCGGTGCCGACACGTGGGTCCACGCCGAGATCATCCGCTGCCTCGACCGGTCGCGGTTCGACGTCCACGTCGCCTGCGCGGTCGGCACGGCCGACGCCCGGACCCCGCTCTACGAGGTCGTCGCCGGCCTGCCGCGAACCCACGTCGTGCCGGTGGACTTCGGCCGCGAGCACCACGGGGAACGTTCGACGGCGCAGCGCCTCGGCGCCCGGCTCGCCGATCTGCGGGCGATCCCGAGCTTCGTCGGGCTCGCCCGCTACGTCCGCCGTCACCGCATCCCCGTGATCCACACGGTCTCCCGCCCCCGTGACGCGGTCGCCAGCGTCGCGCTCGCCCGCCTGACGGGCGCCAAGTGCCTCATCCACATGCACGTCGGCTACGACGCCGAGTGGATGAGCCGACCGCTGCGCTGGTCCCTGCGCCACGCCGACGGGCTCGTCGCCATCTCCGAGTTCGTCGCCGGGACGCTCACCTCGAGCGGCGTGCCGCGCGAGCGGGTCCACCTGGCGTACAACGGGCTCGTCCTCGAGGACTGGACGCCGCCCACGGACCGCCTCGCGGCGCGCGCGGAGCTCGGCCTCCCGGCCGCGGGGCCGCTGGTGGTCAGCGTGTCGCGCCTGTTCCCGTCGAAGGGCACCGCGGAGCTGGTCCGGGCCATCGCCATCGTGCGGCGCGACGTGCCGGACGTGCGGCTGGTCGTCGTCGGGCGCGATGTCTCCGGGAGTGGCTTCATGGCCGAGCTCGAGCAGATCGTCGCTGATGAGGATCTCGCCGATCACGTGATGTTCGTCGGTCAGCAACCGAACGTCAGCCGCTACATGGCCGCGGCCGACGTGTTCGCGATGCCGTCGTTCGGCGAGCCGTTCGGTCTCGTGTTCCTCGAGGCGATGGCGATGGAGGTCCCCGTCATCGCGCTCAACAACGGTGCCTCGCCCGAAGTGGTCGACGACGGCAAGGCGGGCCTGTTGTCGGACCCCGGTGACATCACGTCACTCGCGGACCAACCTCGTGACGCTGCTGACCGACCCGGACCTGCGGGCTCGGATGGGGACCTACGGTCGGGAGCAGGTCGCGGCGCGCTTCACGGTCGAGCAGCTCGCCGGCGCGATGGCAGGAATCTACGAGACGGTGGTGCCGTGAAGTCCCCGAACCGTGCCTCCGGTGCGTAGCCCTTGTTGCCGAACAGCGACCGCACGAACCGGTAGCTCGAGTACGAGTACGGCACCTTCACGAACACCCACTCGCGGAGCTGCCCGACGCGATCGGTCTTGAACCAGTTCGGCTCGAACGCGATCGTGCCGTCGTGCTCCTTGAACGGGTCGCCCGTGGGTGCGCCGCCCTCGCCGAACGTGAACGTCAGCTGCGGCCGCATCGCCGGGCTGTGGTTCGGCATGCCGCGGTGCCACAGCGTCGACTTGCGCACGATGACATCGCCGCGCTTCATCGGCACCCGGGTCGTCAGACGGTACTTGCGCTGCAGCGCGTACTGCCAGAACTTGTAGAACTGCCGGTTCGTCCCGGGGAGCACGTCGATCGCGCCGTTGCGCAGGTCGGTGTCGACCACGGCGACGGTGCACGTGTAGAAGGCCTGCGAGAAGTAGCCGTCGATGTGGTAGTGCTGGGCGACGCTGCCGGGCAGGTTGATGTTGCAGTTGGGGCGCAGCCGCCCGACGCCGTCCGGCGACAGCTTGTCGATGATGTCGATCACGCCGTGCGACGTGAGATCGTCGAGCACGAAGCGTGAGCCCTCACCGGGGTAGCAGTTGAGGTGGCCGCTGATGTTGCCGCCGCCCTCGAACAGCTCGCCACTGTCGCGCAGGCGCTCGTACTCGGCGCGGATGCGACCGTCGAGCGCCTCGAGCTGGTCCTTGGACACGATGTCGCGGAGGAGGATGAACCCGTTCTCCTCGATCTCGCGCACCGCCGCGTCCGTGTCGAGCAGCTCCGTCTCCATCGTCCCTCCGTCCAGTCCTCGGCGCCCGAGGTGCTCGCATCGAGCACGTGTCGACGCTATCGCAGCGACACCGGGCTCACCCCTGCAATCGCCGGCCGCTCGTCGCGTCAGGCGCTTGCGACCCCGGCCTTCGGGATGAGGACGGCAGTGACCGGGTCTGGATCGGCGACGTCGTAGCCACTCACGCACTCCCAGTACGCCTTGAGGTAGTGGAAGAGGCGGAAGAGGTTGTTCGGGATCCGCAGGAGCTTGAAGGTGGTCAGCTGGGCCCTGGCCTCCGAGAGCGTGCGCCGGCGCACGGACAGCTCGCGGAACGAGGGGTCCTGGAGTGCCCGTTTCCCTGCCAACGCGCCGTCACCTCTGATGTAGAAGCGTTTGCGCGCGTAGACGGCGCGGATTCCGTAGCGCCGGCCATATGTGTGGTGCACGACCGCCTTCGGAGTCGCGTGCATGCGGATCCCCGAGAGTGCCAGCCGTTCGATGAAGTCGTGGTCCTCGCCCGAGCCGAACTGTGATCCCGGTCCGAGCGCTTCGTCGAACATGACGCGCTGTGTCTCGGCACGTCGGACGGCGATGTTGCAGCCGAGCGCCTCGTACCCGGCCGGGAACTCGACGTTGCCGCCGGAGATCTGCGGAACGAACACCACGTCACGTGGGTTCGCCTCCGGACACACCGAGAACCGACGAGAGTCCTTCGGCGGAGCCTGCACGGCACCGCACACCATGCTGACGTCAGGATCGAAGCAATCGTCGAGGGTCGTCAGCCAGCTGACATCGGCCTCGCAGTCGTCGTCCATGAACGCAACGATCTCGCCGACGCTCGCCGCGAACCCGGCGTTCCGAGCCGCGCACGTGCCCTGCTTGTCGAGGTGGACGTAGCGCACGCGAGCATCGCCATGGGCGGTCGTGGCCGTCATGTCACGCAAGGCGCCATCGTCCTTGCCCTGGCCGACCACGAGGAGCTCCCAGTTCTGGAAGTCCTGTCGGAGCACGGATCGAATCGCGTGCTCGAGGGTGGACGCGCGCGCGGCCGGGATGCAGACGGACAACCGCGGCCCGGTCTGTCCGTCTCCCGGCGGGCTCTCCATGCGCCAGAACCTATCGCTCGGCACCGCGGCAGCGCGGGCTGCCGCGGTGCGTCGCGGGTTGCGAGGCGGTCAGCCGATCTCGATGTTGTCCCAGTGCCAGGTGAGGGTGGTCGGGTCGTAGCCGGCGCGCTTGGGCGGGTCGTACATGTCGTCCTCGAACGACACCCGGACCTGTCCGTCGGGGAACGAGCCTCGGAGGGTGCGGGTGCGGGGACCGCAGGCGGTCAGGCCGGAGCGCCGCAGGTCGCATTGCGCCGGCCGGTCCTGGGTGAGGGTGATCGTGCCGTTGCCGTTGTCGATCATGCAGTGCCGGTAGCGGGTCGCCTTGTCCCGGTTCACGAACCACTCGCCGTCCTCACCGCCCACGAAGCTGTCACCCTCCCAATACGAGAACGCCCCCACGTTCACCTTCACGCCGACACCGTGAGGAGTCCAGTTGTCCGTCGTCGGACCCTGCGCCCCGCTCGGCGGCGGCTGGAAGCCGGGCGGGTCGAACCCCAAGTCGAGGTAGCCCTTCTGCTGGCGGGTGGCCTCCACGTCAGCGACCGGCGCGATCACCACGTTGGTCCACTTGGAATCCATGTCGGTCAGGTTCTGATCCCAACACACCCGGCTCACGTTGGTGAACACCTGCTTCGGTGAGAACCAGGCGATCTGGTAGCCCTCACCATTGATCCCCGTCATCAGGTGACCCTTGGCGGCATCACCACCAGGCGCACACCACCAGAACAACTGCGACTTACCGGTCTGGGCAGCGACCTGCGCCGGGGTGACCGGCCCCAGACCCGGATGGATGGTGACGTCCCGCAACAGGTCGGGGCCCGAACAGGCCATGTTGTGGTCGCCCTGCCACGTCTTCATCAGATGCGACTGCAGGGCCGTGTCCTCGTTGTTGTGCAGCGACAACCCGAAGTCGAACCGGTCATAGAACCCGCCCGCCGTCGCGAAGTCCTCCACGAACATCGCTCCCGTCGGGGGCTGCGTCGTCGCCGGAGGGGCAGTCGTCGTCGTCGGGCGCACCGTGGTCGTGGGCGCGACGGTGGTGGTCGGCACGGCGGTGGTGGTCGTCGTGGTGGTCGGGCGGGCGGTGGTGGTGGGCGCGGCCGTCGTGGTCGGTGCCGCGGTGGTGGTCGGCGCCGTCGGTGGTCGGTCGGCGCCCGGTGGTCGGTCGGCGGTGGTCGGCGCGGCGGTGGTGGTCGGCGTCGGCTCACCAGGCTCGCCGACCGCGATCGTGGTGGCCGTGTCGTTCCACGCGAAGAGCTGTCCCCACCCGACTCGGAAGATGCCGGCCTTGACCAGGTAGGTGCCGCGGGCGGTGCCGGCCGGCACGTCCCACGTCGTGGAGAACGAGCGCGTGCGGCCCGCCGTGAACAGTTGCGCATCCCAGAAGAACTGGAAGGCCTTCGAACCCGTCACGTCGTAGATCTCGATGTCGGCCAACGCGGAGGCCGACGTCGTCGACGTCACGGACAGGGTGAACGTCACCTGTCCGCCGGCCGGGACCGTCGCCACGTCAGGCGTGACGACCAACCTCCACTCACGGTCATCCGCGCTGCTGGTGGCGGGCGTCGCCACCGTGACGGCGGCCGACATCAAGATGACCGCGATCGCGGTCGACAGGGCGCGGGGAGCCCAGCGGGCACCGGAGGTAATGTTCACGAGGTTCCTTTGAGCGAGGTCGGGCGGTGACCGTCACGGAAACGTAACATGGACGTCTCGGCGTCACCACGGTGCGGGACGGATCTTGGACCTCCTCCAGCCGAGTCTTTGAGCAGCTCCGGCTGCTTGTTCGTGGTCCGACCGTGGGTCGACCGCACAACGGTTCCCTGTCCCGCAGTCCCCCAAACGTGGGACATGATCCGGCCGCCAGGCGTTCCGGGTGCGCCCTCGACGCTGCTCGTCGTCGCGTCTGTGCCGGGCCGACCGGGCCACGGAGCGTCCGCGGCGCGCTGGCTACTCTGCGACCTTCGCCCGCACCATCACCACCTGGAGGACCCGTGTCGCAGCGCTGGTGGGCCCGCCGCCCGCTCACCGTCGTGGCGGGCATCCTCGCCATCGCCAGGGCGCTGCTCGCAGTGCCCGTCGGCTACCTCTCGCTGCTGACCGTGTCGGCGTGGTGTGCGTCGACCATGCGACGACCGCAGGTGCCCGGCCGGCGCACGAGGTTCGCGATCCTCGTGCCCGCCCACGACGAGGAGGCGGTCATCGGCGACGCACTGGCGTCGCTCGCCGCGCTCGACTACCCGGCCGGGTCGTGGACGGCCCACGTCGTCGCCGATCACTGCACGGACCGCACGGTGGACATCGTCCGGGCGGCCGGCGTGGACGTACGGGCGAACACATCGGGCACGGCCGGCAAGGGACCGGCGCTGGGGTGGTTGCTCGCCCAGGTGCTCGATGACGCGCGGCGCGACGGCGCCACCGTCGACGCCGTGGTCATCCTCGACGCCGACACGGTGGTCACCCCCGGCTTCCTCGGCGCGCTCGGCGGCGCGCCTCGAATCCGGCGCCGACGCGGTCCAGGGGCAGTACCGGGTCCGCGATCCCGGGGCGACGACGGCAACCGCGCTGCGCGCCGCGGCGCTCTCGCTGCGGCACCACCTGCGCCCGCTCGGGCGCACTGCCCTGGGTGCCTCCAGCGGCCTCTACGGCAACGGGATGGCCTTCGCGACCAGGGTGCTCGAGGCGCGGGCGTGGAGCGACCACCTCACCGAGGACATCGAGATGCAGAACGACCTGCTGCTCTCCGGCGTCCTCGTCGACTACGCCCCGGACGCCGTCGTCGAGGCGGCGATGCCGACCACGTTGGAGGGTGCGCGCACGCAGAACGAACGGTGGGAGCGCGGCCGCATCGAGCTCGCCGCGCGCTACGTGCCGCGCCTCGCCCGGCTCGCCGCTCGCGACCCCCGCAACCGGGTGGCCGCGGTCGACGGTGCCCTCGACCACCTCGTGCCGCCGCTGTCGGTGCTGGTCGCCGCGACGGGCGGCGTCGCCGCCGCGAGCACGGCCGTCGGGGTGCTGCGCGGCCGCCGCAGCACCGCGGGCTGGGGGCTCGTCCTCGCGCTCGTGGGTCACCTCGTCTCCGGGCTGGTGCTGTCGCGTGCGCCGGCCGCCGTCTACCGCTCGTTGCTGCACGCGCCCCGGCTCGTCGTGTGGAAGCTCGCGCTCTGGGTGCGGATGTTGGTGCGCCCCGGTGCCGAGGGCTGGGCCCGCACGGCCCGCGAGCCGGCGGCCGCCGAGGTCGGGCGATGAACGGGCCGCGAACTGCCGTGCTCCTCGGCACACCCGTCGACGACGTCACCCTCACCGAGTCGATCGAGGCGATCGCGGGGATGGTCGGCACCGGCCGCCGTACCGGTCGCGTCCACCAGGTCGCGACGGTGAACGTCGACTTCGTCGTCAACGCGTGGGCCGACGAGGAGCTGCGGGCGATCATGCGCGGTGCCGACCTGTCGATCCCCGACGGGATGGGCATCGTGTGGGGCGCCAAGCTCCTGCGGACGCCGATCCGGGAGCGCTCCGCCGGCGCCGACCTGGTCCCGGCCCTCGCGGCGAGAGCGGCACGCGACGGGTGGCGCCTGTGCCTGTTCGGCGGCGCCCCAGGGGTCGCCGAACGCGCCGCCGACGTGCTCCGCGAGCGTGCGCCGGGTGTGGACGTCGTCGTCGTCGAAGCACCCGTGGTCGGCGCCGACGGGTCGATGGACGCCGAGTTCGTCGACCGGCTGCGCGCCGTGGGCGCCGACGTCGTCGGGGTGGCCCTCGGCAACCCGAAGCAGGAGCGCTGGATCGCCCGCCACAGCGCGGCGGTCGGGGCGCCGGTCTGCATCGGCATCGGCGGGACGCTGGACTTCCTCACCGGCGCGACGAGGCGTGCGCCCGGGTGGATGCAGCGCGCCGGGCTGGAGTGGATCCACCGCGCCCTCAGCGAGCCGCAGCGGCTGATGGGCCGCTACGCCCACGACCTCCGGGTGTTCGGCCCGGCGCTGGCGCGCCAGATGTGGCTCGGTCGCCGGCGCCGTGGGCGCGGCACGGTGATCATCCGGCGCGACCCACCGGCGGATGCGGTGACGATCGATCTGGAAGCCGTCCGCCGACTCGACAACGGGGCGGTCGCGGCGATCGCGTCGACGCTGCGGACGGCACACCTCGACGGGCGAGCGGCGGTCGTCGTCGCACACCGGCCCGCTCGTCCTCGCCGACGCGGAGCGCCTCGGCGTCGCGCCGCTCCTCGTCGCGGTGGCCAAACTCGCCCCCGAGCTTGGCCACGATGGGTAGCATTCCGGCTCGTGGCGGCGAGCAACGCGCGAAACGTCCCCGCCGGGCAGGGGATGTCGGGTCCGGTCGGACCGCCGCGCAACCGGCACCGGGTCAACGCTGACACCACAGCCGAGCCGGAGGGTCTGACCCGCCGCGTCGTCCTCAACATCCTCGAGGCGTTCTTCCGCCGCCCCTGGCTGCACCTCCTGCCGATCATCCTGCTCGTCGCGCTCGGCGCGGCGACGGCGTTCTCGAAGAACGAGGCGTACCAGGCGGTCGGCACGATCACGGCCGAGAGCAGCACCGTGATCGGTGACCTGACGCAGACGAACCAAGGCTTCAACTTCCAGACGCCGGCGTCGGTCACGGCCAACAACATCAACGAGATGCTGCGGACGAACGAGTTCCTGAACACGGTCGCCGACCGAGTTGCAGGTGGATGCCCCCGAGAGCCAGAAGGCGCTGCTGCGCGCCACGATCGCCCAGTCCGTGAGCGCCGGGGCCGACGGCGAGCAACTCGTCCGGGTGGCCGCGACGACGTTGCGACCCGACCTCTCGTTCCGCCTCTCCCAGGCGACGATCGACGCCTACATCGAGACGGTCATCAACAACAACGCCCGCCAGAACGACGAGGCGGTGGAGTTCTTCCAGGGGCAGGTCGATGCGGCCAACGCGGCGTACCAGGCGGCCCAGGCGAAGGTCAACGACTTCCTGATCCAGCGCAACGTCGGCACCGGCGACGATCTGTCGGTGTCCGACCAGCTCCTGCTCGATTCGCTTGCGCGCCGACCTCGACCGCAAGGAGTCGCAGTACGAGACGCAGCTGTCGTCGCTCGACACGGCCCAGCAGCGCGCCGCGTCGAACCGCACGGAGACCGCGCAGCGCCTCCGCCTCACCGACCCGCCGGAGCTGCCGGGGGCGCCGCAGCCCCGTCTCAAGGAGCGCAGTGCTGACCGTCATCGTCTTCGGCGTGCTCGGGACGTTGCTGGCGTTGGCCTCCGTCATCGCCGCGGCGACCCTGGATCGGACGATCCGTGTGCCCGGCGATGTCACGGCGAAGTTCGGGCTCGATGTCCTGGCCGTGGTGCCAGACGCCCGCGCCCGCTGACCCGCGCGACGACCAGAGGGAACAGGTTCGATGGCACGATCAGTCAAGGCACCCGGCCGACGGCGTCGGGACCCGCCCCCGCTCGACGAGCTCGGCGGTACCGCTGACGGTGGCTTGGCCATCCTCAACGACGCCGGCGAGCTGATCCACATGACCCCCGCACGGGTGGCCGGCTCGCTGCGCTACTTCCTCGCCCGCGTCCAGCTGCACGACGCCCAGGGACTCCCCGAGCGTCTCGCCCTCACGTCGGCGCTCGTCGGTGAAGGCGTGACGTACGTGACCCGGTCGCTCGCCGCGGCCATCGCCTACGACACCGAGGCGTCGGTCTGCATCGTCGACCTGACGTTCCGGCGGCCGGCGACACCCGGTGCGGAGGGCAAGAACGCCAAGCGTCGCCGCACGAAGCCGGCGTCCCCGACGCCAGCGCGGCGCTCCGAGATCCCCGTCGAGGTGACCTCGGAGGACCCCGCCGAGGTCGACACCACCGACGCGCCCGATCCCGACGCCGCGCCGGACGATCCCGCGGTCGGCGACGAGACCGTGACCGGGACGGCGGTGGCCGAACAGCTGCCGGCCGAGCCGGTGCCGGCGGTTGACGAGACGCCCCGACAGCTCACGCTCGCCGACGCCATCGAGCACGGCGCGCACGTCGATGACATCATCATCCCGACGTCCAACCCACGGCTGTGCATGATCGCGGCCGGCGGCGTGCCGGTCGCCCGCCGTCCGGCGCTGGCCCAGGGCCGCCCGCTGGCGACGGTCCTCGACCAGCTCGACGAGCGCTTCGATCACGTGCTGCTCGACATCCCGCCCGTCCTCGTCTCCAGCGACGCGATGAACCTGTCGCAGCTCGCCGACGCGTGCGTGCTGGTCGTGCGGCAGGGCGCGACGTCGGAGAGCCAGGTCGAGGCGGCCCTCGACGAGCTGCAGGGCGGCGAGATGCTCGGCGTCATCCTCAACCGCTTCGAGCAGCAACATCCCGAAACGCCTGCGTCGCATCGTCGGCACGTGATGGTCGGCGGACCGGCGTGAAGCTGCTGCTCGTCTACCTCCTGGCGACGTTCTTCATCGCCATGCAGCCGCCAAGCGCGGCAAGCCGTCGCGGGCCTGGGTGCTCGGCGGCGCCGCCATGTCCGTCGCCGTGCTGTTCACCAGCCAGCGGGTGCTCTGAGCGGTGGCCGCGCGCAGCGCCACGCCGCCGTGGATCGGCCGCAGCCGCACGATCAACGTCGAGGTCCAGCTCGCCCACGACCGCCAGCGCCAGCGCGTCGTCTACGCCGCCGTCCTGTTCCTGACGTTCATCGTCACCGTCATCGCCTACACCCGGGCACCCGAACCGTTCCCGATCGCCTTCCTCGTGCTCACGCTGGCGTGTGTGGCCGCGTGCCTGCGGCCGACGGTCGGCGTGTACCTGCTCGTGTTCCTGACGATGGTCGGCGACGCGGTGACGATGCCGTGGTGGCCCTTCACGAAGAACATGTCGAGCCGCGAGTCGATCCTCTTCGTCAGCGACCAGCTCATCCTGAACCCGCTCGAGCTGCTCGCCGGCGTGACGCTGCTCGCGTGGCTCATGCAGAGCCTGGAGAGCCGCACGTGGACGTTCAAGCGCGGCCGCATGCTGGCCCCGCTCGCCATCTTCACCTTCTTCGTGCTCTTCGGCTTCGTCCGCGGCCGCACGACCGGTGGTGATACTGCGCATCGCGATCTTCGAGGGTCGGCCGCTCTTCTACATGGTCATCATCTACCTGCTCGTGACGAACCTGTTGTCGACGCGTCGTCAGTACGTGCGCCTCGTGATGATGGTGATGGTGGCGATCTCGATCCAGAGCGTCTTCTCCCTCCTCTACTACCGAACGATCCCGGGGGAGGAGCGGGCCGTCATGGAGTCGCTCTCGGAGCACTCGGCGACGATCCCGATGAACGGCTTGTTCGTGCTGTTGATCTGCTCGCTCGTGTTCAGGTGCTCGCGCTGGATGCGCTGGACGCTGTTGCTGCTGGCGATCCCGGTCACCTGGGCCTACGTGTTGTCGCAGCGGCGGGCCGCGATGGTGGCCCTCGGCGCCGGGGTGGTGATCATCCTGGCCGTGCTGTTCGACCGGCGCCGGCGGGCGTTCTGGTTCGTCACGCCCACCCTCCTGGTGCTGACGGTGGGCTTCGTCGGCGCGACGTGGAACGCCACCGGGGCGCTCGGGCTGATGTCCAACGCCACCAAGACCGTGTTCTTCCCGGACCAGCTCGGCGAGGCCGAGAGCAGCTCGGACATCTACCGGGAGCTCGAGAAGTTCAACCTCGCCTACACGATCGAGTCGAACCGCTTGTTCGGGCGCGGGTTCGGCAACAAGTTCTTCCGCCCGGCGCCGATGCCCGACATCAGCTTCTTCGAGTTCTGGGAGTACATCCCGCACAACAACGTGCTGTGGATCTGGATCAAGATGGGCTTCTTCGGGTTCGTCTCGATGCTCTACCTGTTCGGTCGAGCCGTCCAGTTGGGTGCCCGTTCGATCACCGTCATCCGCTCGTCGGACCATGTCGCCATCGCCCTCGTCGGGCTCACCTACGTCGTGATGTTCCTCGTCTTCTCGTACGTCGACATCGCCTACGACCCCCGCAGCACCGTGTTCCTCGGTGTGGCCATTCGCGCTGTGCGCCGACTTCGTGCAGGCGTACGACATCGATGCCGAGGATCGGCACACCAAGCACTTCGAGATGGTGCCGCAGTGAGGACGCGGGTCGTGCTCGGGGTCGCCCTCGCGGGCGTGCTGCTCGCGGCGGCGTGCAGCGGGTCGGGCGAGGACGACATCGTGCTCGACTCGTCCCCCGCGACGACGACCTCGGCGGCGATCGCCGCTGGATCCGGCCCGGCCTCTCCGCCGGGCAGCGGGCCCACGACGCCGGCGCCGCCCGACGCGGCAGCGGCCGACGTCACGGTCACGGTCGATGTCGCCGAGGTCGGCCCGGTGATCAGCCGGGACATCCTCGGCGTGACGTCCGGCGGCGGCCTCAGCACGGAGGACATGCACGCGGCCGGCATCGACGGTCAACAGCTGGGGTGGCAACCCGATCACCCGGTACAACTACGAGCTCGGCAACGCCTTCAACCACGGGTCCGACTACCAGTTCCGCAACACGAGCTACGGCAACCCGCCCGGCCCGCTGGCGCAGGACGAGGTGCTCGGCAACCAGGAGGGCGGGATCCAGTCGCGCCTGGCGATCCCGACGCTCGGCTGGATCGCCAAGGACGCCGACGACGACAACTGCTCGTTCCCGGGTGGGCCCGAGGGCTGCCTCGGCCAGGCGGACGTCGGCACGTGCAAGGACCAGAAGGAGGTCGCCGACCCGAACCGGACGAGCATCCGGAGCACGCCCGAGATGGTGCGTTCGTGGCTCAGCCGGATGGTCGCCGCGGGCGCCCACCCGGAGTTCGTGGCGATGGACAACGAGCCCGACCTGTGGGGTGACACGCACTACGACGTCCACCCGGAGTGCCCGACCTACGAGGAGATCCTCGACAAGTACCTGCAGTACGCAGCCGTGGTGCAGGACGTGATGCCCGACGCCGCGCTGCTCGGGCCGGTCCTGTGCTGCTGGTACGACTACTGGAACATCGCGCCCGGGCCCGGAGGGCGACGGCGAGCAGGACTTCGTGGCCTGGTTCCTGGACGGCGTGCGGCACCCACGACGAGCAGACGGGCACCCGCTCGCTCGACTACCTCGACGTCCACTTCTATCCCGCAGAGCGGCGTGTACAACGACGACGTCGACGAGGAGACGAGCGCCCGCCGCCTGCGCAGCACCCAGGCGCTGTGGAACCCGAGCTACCGCGACGAGTCCTGGATCGTCGGGGCCATCGCAGTTCATCCCGCGGATGCAGCGAGGCGATCGCCGACCACTACCCGGGCACCAAGCTGTTCATCTCGGAGTGGAACTTCGGTGCCGAGGAGACGATGAACGGGGCGCTGGCGATCGCCGACGTGCTCGGGATCTACGGCCGCGAGGGCGTCGACGGCGGCGACGTACTACCGCAACCCCGATCCGGGCAGCCCTGGCATCATGGCGTTCACGCTGTTCGGGAACTACGACGGTGCGGGGTCGTGGTTCGGGGGCACGTCGCGTCTCGGCCGCCAACACCGAGGATGACGGGGCGCGGCGCGGATCGGCAGCTACGCCGCCGTCGACGACGCCGGCGTGCTGCGCGTCGTGCTCGTCAACCGCGATCCGGAGGCCGACCTGGCGGTCGCCATCGACACGCCGGGCTTCGCCGCCGCGGCGGAGATCACGACGTACTCGTACGGTCCGGCTGACCTGACCGCGATCGCGCCCGGGTCGGTGGCGGCGGGCTCCGCCGTGCGTCGTGCCGGCGTCGTCGATCGTCCTGCTCGAGCTCGACGCCGGCTTGATGCGCCGGCGCTGGCACACGGCCGGAGCGAGCCTGCCGATGAGCATGCGCAAGAACATCTTCTCGCTGCTGCTCTCCCAGGTGCTGACGTGGATGGTCTCGTTCGTGCTGCTCGTCGAGGCGCCCGACCGGTTCGGTGACGAGGCATGGGGCGCGCTCAGCTACGCCACCGTCGTTCGTCGGCTTCTTCACGCTCGTCGTCGGGCTCGGGACGAGCACGTTGCTGACGCGCGAGATCGCCCGGGCTCCGTCGCTGATGGCGCAGTACGTGCACAACGCGGTGATCCTGAAGCTCGGCCTCGTCATCGTCGCGCCGATCCTCGGCATGCCGCTCGCGGTCGCCCTCGGCCAGCGCGGGGACACCCTGCTGCTCATCGCGATCGGGTTCGTCGGCATGGCGATCGCGGCGTTCGTGGAGATCAGCGGCGGCGCCCTCGCCGGCATCGAGGTGATGGCCCGGCCGGCGTTCTACCAGGTGCTCCAGGTCTACGCCGCCAACATCCTGGCGATCCTCGCCCTCGCCCTCGGCTTCGGCGTGATCGTCTACGGCTCGATCTTCTCGGCCGTCTGGCTGATCCCCGGCATCCTCGGCTGGCTGCTGCTGCGCAAGCACCTCCACGGTCCGACCCACTTCGACCCGAACGTCGTCCGGTTGCTCGTGCGGGCCGGGATCCCACTGATGGCGCTGACCGTCTTCAACATGATCTACGGCACGATCGACGTCCCGATCCTCGGGTTCATCACCGACAACGTGCAGGTCGGCTGGTACTCGCTGGCCTACAGCTGGGTCGGGATCCCGATCTTCGTCGCCACCGCCGTCGTGTCGGCGTACTTCCCGCGCTTCTCGGCCCACGGCAACCCGATCACCGAGGAGTTCCCGCGGCTCGTGAACGAGCGCGGTCCGCATCGTGCTGCTGGCGTCGGTGCCGGCGGCGATCGGGCTGGCCATGGTCGCCGACGACCTCATCCCGGCGCTCTACGACCCGCAGTACGACCCGTCGATCGTCCTGATCCAGATCCTCGCGGGACACGTGCCCCTCGCGGCGATGGACACCGTGCTGGCCGTCGCGCTGATCGCGAGCAACCGGCAGTCCCGCTACCTCTGGGTGTCGGTCGGCGCCGCCGTCTTCAACCCGATCGCGTGCGTCGTGCTGATCCACTGGGCCAACGACCGGTACGGGAACGGTGCGATCGGCGCGGCCATCGTGACCGTGGCGACGGAGCTGATCGTGATGGTCGGCGCGATCGTGCTGCGCGTCCCCGGGGTCCTCGATCGCGCCGACGGTGTGGCGGTGCGTCCGCATCGTGGCGGCGGGGCTCCTGATCGTGCCGATGCTCCTCGTCGCGGGAGGCCTGGCGCTGCCGGTGCAGGTACTCTTGGGGGCCGCGTGCTACGGCGTCGGCCTGCTCCTCTTCCGGTCCGTCACCATCGCTGAGATCCGATGCGATCGTGACGTCGGTGACGTCGCGGCGCCGGGCGCGCGAACCAACCGATCGACTGACGGAGAGCCGATGCCCAACGACCCCGCCGACGTGACCCACGTCTCGGCGATCATCTGCACCCGCAACCGCGGGGACAAGATCGCGACCGCGGTGCAGAGCGTGCTGGCGTGCGACTACCCGTCGTTCGATCTGACGATCATCGACCAGAGCACCGACGACCTCACCCGCGACGCCGTCGCCGAACTGGCCGCCGACGAGCCCCGGCTGCAGCTACGTGCACAGCACCGAGCCCGGGCTGTCGAAGGCGTACAACAACGGCATCAGCCGCAGCACCGGCGAGATCATCGTGTTCACGGACGACGACTGCATCGTCGAGCCCGACTGGATCACCACGATCGTGGACGCGTTCGGCAGCGAGCCCGACGGCGACCTGCTGTACGGCCGCGTCGTCGCGGCCGGGCGAGCACGACGTCCGACGAGCGCCTGACGCCCGCCCTGCGACATCGCCCGTCCCCGAGCGCCTCGCCAAGGGCGAGGGGTTCAAGGTGTTCGGGATGGGCGCCAACTTCGCGGCGCGGCGGCGCCTCTTCACCCGGGCCGGCACGTTCGACGAGATGCTCGGTGGCGGTGGGCCGCTGTGGTCGTCGCAGGACTACGACCTGGAGTACCGGGCCTACCAGGCCGGCTGCGTCATCCTGCTGCGCCCCGAGGTCGTCGTCCGCCACGACGGCCGCAGGGAGTGGCGAGGACTGGCCCAAGCTCCTCCTCGCCTACGGATCCGGAGATGGCGCCTTCTACATGAAGCACGTCCGGTGCCGGTGACGTCCGCGACGCCTGGCTGCTGGCGGGGCAGCTGTGGCACTCGGCGTCGCGGTTCGTCGGCAAGCTGGTCCTGCGTCCGGGGGATCAGCCCGGACCGCCACTACTTCCGGGGCCTCGTGCGCGGCGCCCGGGCGAGCTTCAAGTTCGCCGTCGATCGTCGGACCCGCCTGTATGTCGACCGTGGCTGAGAGCACCCCGAGCCTCGTCCGGCGCGCCATGTGGGCAGCCGACGAGGAGCTCGGCGAGCGCAACCCCCGGCTCTGGATCGTGCTCGCGTTGATCGGCTGGCTGCCGCCGTTCACGTTCGGCCGGTTGCGGATGCGGCTGCTGCGGCTGATCGGGGTGCCCATGGGGGCCGACACCATCGTGTGTGGGCGCATCAGCATCGCCGGCGCGCGGCACGCCCAGCGGGCCCTGCGAGTCGGGAGCTCCTGCGTGATCAACGAGGGCTGCCGCTTCGAGACCGGCGCCCCGATCACGCTGGGTGACCGGGTGTTCGTCGGTCATGACGTCACCGTGCTGACCACGACCCACGAGATCGGGCCGCACGAGCAGCGGTGCCACGGCCGCATCACCGCGCCGGTCACGATCGGCGACGGTGCGTGGATCGGCACTCGGAGCCTGGTCCTCCCGGGTGTCGAGATCGGTGCCGGCGCCGTGGTGGCGGCGGGGGCGGTCGTCACCGAGTCGGTCCCGCCCGACACGCTCGTCGGCGGGGTGCCGGCGCGCCGCCTCCGCGCGCTCGACTGACGGCCGGGCTCAGGCGACGAGGGCGGCCAGGCGGGCCACGTAGGCGTCGAGGTCGGCGTGCTCGACGACCCACTCGCGCCCGTTGCGCCCGAGGCGGGCGGCCTCCGCCGGATCGGCGAGCAGGCGCTCGATCGCGGCGCGCAGGGCCGCCACGTCACCGGGCTCGACGTAGATCCCGGTCTCACCGTCGACGATCGGTGTCGGTCTGGCCCGGGGTCCGCGTGCAGATCACGGCCTTGCCCATCGACATCGCCTCGAGGATCGTCGTGATGCCGGCCTGGAAGTCGGTGACCTCCAGCGGCACGATGACGAACGCCGAATCGGCGTACAGCTGGCGCAGCGCGAACAGGTCGTAGCCGCGCGCCGTGACGTTGGCGGGGATGGCGATGCCGGCCGAGCTGTCCTCGCGCTTCGACCACGGGCTGACCGCGGCGATGGCCATGTCGACGTCGAGGTCGCCCACGGCCGCGACGAGTGTCGGGTAGTCGCGCCGCTCCTGGCCGACGGCACAGAGCTGGGGGCGTGCGACGGCCTCCGGCGTCGACGTGCTCGGAGCGCCAGAACTCGGTGTCGACCATGAACGTCGACAGCACGACCTGCTCGGGTCGGTACCCGAGCTGCTCGATCGCGAAGTCGCGCTGCGCCGAGCAGTAGACGACGACGGTGTCGACGCGCCGTTGCAGCCGCAGCACGCGGTGCAGGAGGGCCTTCTTCGGCGGTGACAGGACGTGGCCGATCATCACGTGGCGCGGCCGCCGGCGCCGCAGCCACGTCAGGGCGGCGTAGGGGATGCCGACCTGCTCGCCGTCGGTGAAGACGACGCGGTGGCGCGTGGCCCGCGTGGCGCACGCCCAGGCCAGCGGCATGTTGGCGCCGGCGCGCTGGAGCAGCGGTCCGAACGTCCCCGTGGCGCCACGGGCGCCGGCGCGGTCGAGCAGCTCGGCGTCGAACGCGGCGGCCATCTCGACGTAGTCGGTCCGCGGCCGGCGGCCCGCTGCGATCGCCGCCTGCAAGTCGTCGGGGATCGTGCCCGAGACGGTGAGGAGCACCGGTGCGGTCATGGCGAGCGCGTCCCGCGAGCCGTCGCCGCGACGTCGAGGAGCAGGCTGACGAGGCGCTCGGCGTTGACCTTGGCGTCGAACCGCTCGCCCACCAGGCGCCGCGCCGCCTCGCCCATCTGCCGGCGCAGCGCGGGGTCGTCGGCGAGCCGGTGCAGCGCGGCGGCGAGGGCCGGCGGGTCGGACACCGGCACGAGGATGCCGGTGTCGCCGTCACGCACGATCTCGCCGATCGCCCCGACGTCCGTCGACACGAGCGGGAGGCCGACCGCACCTGCCTCGGACAGCACCATCGGCAGGCAGTCGCCCAACGTCGGCAGGCAGAAGACGTCGGCGCGGTGGTACAGCTCGATGAGCGGCGGGCTGTTGGGCGTCAGCGCCGTGGTGGGCCCGCACACCCTCCTGGTCCGGCACCTCGTCGCGCGTCGACGAGGTCGAGCTCGACGTCGACGCCGGATGCCCGCAGCGAGCGCACCGCCTCGAGGAGGTCGAGGCCACCCTTGCGCGCCAGATCGCCGCCGACGAACAGCACGCGGAGCGGACCGCCGGCGGGTTCGGCGGGATCGTCGCCGTAGGCGGCCCAGCGGGCGTAGTCGACGCCGGGCGGGATGACCGTGACCTTCTCCGCCGGGACGTCGTAGTCGGCGACCAGCCCGTCCTTCGTCCACTCGGCCCACGCGACGACCGCCCGGGCGTCGGCGAAGCACGCCCGGTTCGCCCGCCACTTCAGCTTCTCGGCCAGCGGGTACCCGGTGGCGTGGCCGTAGTGGGCGCCGAGCTCGTCGTACTGGATCGGCGTGGCGTCGAGCGAGACGACGGTCGGGATCCGGCGCACCTGGTCGCGCACGAGGATCGCCGGCACCTGGGTGTGGATGAAGAGGGCGTCGACCGGTCCGGATCGGCGCAGGCGGCGGATCGCTCGCCGGGCCCGGATGCCGGCGCGCACCGTCCAGTTGCCGAACCCGGGGATCGCCGCCCGCCACCCGGCGACGTCGAAGGCGACCGGCTCGAACACCGCGTCGATGCGCGGTTCGGCGGCGAGGAGGTGCTGCAGGTTGGCGGCGTGGGTGATGTGACCCAGCGTCTGCTCGAGGACGAACCCGATGCGCGGGGCGAGGGCCGCATCGACGTTGCCCGTCGAACACCGCGAGCATCCGCCGTCCGCTGCCGAGCTCGGCGGCCATGCCGCCGTAGTAGGCGAGGTTGTAGAGCGCGCTGAGCGCCGGACGGGTGATCGCGCCGAGCCGCGCCAGCGCGGCCAGGCGGGCGACGACCTGGAGGACACCGATGACGACCGTGGCGACGCGCGGCCGGGGTGCGCTCCACCGCACGAGGTGGCGCACGAGTGCGTGGCGGTCGTGGAACTCGGACGCGATGGATGCGAGCAGCCAGCGCTGGCCGAGGTCGCGCCCGAAGATGACGTCGTTGCGCCCGTAGGCGCCGGGCGATGTCCAGCCACGAGCCGAAGCTGCGCTCGGCGTGGTGCACGACGACGGCGTCGCGGGCGAACGTGAAGTGCAGGCCGCGGTCGGCGAGCCGGTACGCGAGCTCGACGTCCTCGGCGCGGCGGAAGCCCTCGTCGAACCCGCCGGCGTCGAGGACGTGGTGGCGGGCCAGCGAGGCGTTCGCCGTGTAGAACTGGCGGGCCGTCGGAGCCCACTCGCCGCGGTCCATCGCGTCGTACTGCTTGTAGAGCATGTCCTGCTCCCACCGACACCACGGCGACAGGTCGGCACCATCCTCGGGCGTGATCATCGGGCCGATCACGACCGTGCCGTCGCCCGACGCGACGTGCTGGCGCACGTGGGCGGCGACGAGGTCGGGTGCGGGCACCACGTCGTCGTCGACGAACAGCACGATGTCGCCCGTCGCCGCGCGGACCCCGCGGTTGCGCGCCGCGGCCGGCCCGGCGTTCGTCTGCGACAGGACGACGACCGGGAGCGGGACGTCGGGGCTCGCGAGGTACTCGTCCGTACCGTCGCTCGAGCCGTCGGACACGACGACCACCTCGAGCGGTGACTCCAGACCGGTCTGCGCGGCGAGCCCGGCGAGCGTGCGGCGCAGCTGATCCAGGCGGTTGTACGTCGGCACGACCACGCTGACGGTCGGTGTCGTCATCGCGACGACCGTCGGCGGTGCCGGGCGCGCTGGTGTGCTCCGCCGTCGTCTCCCTCGTAGCTCGGATCGATCGCCAACGTGCAGCTCCTGTTGCGTGCCGGTCGCCTCCCGCCGGCACCAGCGGCCGTGTGGACGTTACCGCCCGCACCGAGCGCCCGGCTGTTCGTCGCGCACCCGCGCCGGCCCCGCCGTCGCGGTCGTGATCCAATCCGCGCCGGCCTCGGCGACGAAGGCTCGTGCGGACCGGCGCCGACCGCGAAATTCGGCGGCGCGCGATCCTGGAGCCTGACAAGGTCTCATGTGAGTCACATGCAGGAGCGGGCAACCTCCTGAAACCGGCGGATGGATGCTGCAGCCGAATTGCAGCAGCGGTCGGCTGGCATTAGCATCCGATGGAGGACGGGCGGAATTGAAGGCAGCGGGCAGCATGACGGGCGGTCGTGCGTCGGCGGACACGGGTCTGTCGACCACGGAACCGGTGGACATCCGTCCTACGGTCGCGCCCTCGACCCTCAAGTACCGCCTCATCGCGGCGGATGCCCTCGTCGTCGGACTCGCCGTGGTGATGGCGTTCGTGTGGCAGTCCCTCGTGCGCTCCGACGCCCAGCTCGGCGTCCAGCGGTCGCACCTCGTGCTGGCGACGATCACGTTCCCGGCCTGGACGATCTCGTTCTCGCTGAACAAGCTGTACCAGGCCCGGGCCGTCGAGCGGCCGAGCGAGGAGCTGCGGCGGATCGTCAACGCCTCGCTCGTCGCCATCGGGGTGGTCCTGGCGTTCTCGTTCGTCCTCCAGTTCAAGGCGCTGTCGCGGCTCTGGGTCCTCTCCCTGTTCACCTTCGTCGTGCTCGGGATGGCCCTCGAGCGCACGGTCGCCCGCCGCATCTTCACCAAGCTGCGCCGCACCGGCGCGATCTGCCGACCGGTGGTGATCGTCGGCACCGACGCCGACGCCGTCGCCCTGCTGCACGCCGCCCAGCGCACGCCGAACCTCGGCTACCGCGTCGTGGGGTTCGTCGGCGAGGACGACATCGGGGTGCGCGGTGGGTGCGCCGTCCTGGGCGGCATCGACCAGACCGAGGAGATCCTCGACGCGACCGGTGCCACCGGGGTGCTGATCTCGCTGTCGTCGGTCGATTCGGAGGTCGTCAACCGCCTCACCCGGGACCTCACCGACCGCGGCTACCACGTCGCCCTCTCGTCCGGCCTCCACGACATCGACGTCGTGCGGTTCCGGGCCCAGGACCTCGGCGGGCGCACCCTGATCTACGTCGACCAGATCCAGCGCGGCGGCTGGCGGGCGGTCGCCAAGCGGGTCTTCGACATCACGGTCGCGGTCGTCGCGCTGGTGCTCACGGCCCCGATCACGCTCGTCGCGGCGGTTGGCATCAAGCGGTCGTCGCCTGGCCCGGTCCTCTTCGCCCAGGAGCGCGTCGGGCGCGACGGCCACACGTTCCGGGTGTTCAAGCTGCGCACGATGGTCGTCGACGCCGAGGCCCGCCTGGCCGAGCTGGAGGCGCACAACGAGGCCGACGGGCCGCTGTTCAAGATGACGGACGACCCGCGCGTGACGCGGATCGGCGCCTTCCTGCGCCGGCTGTCGATCGACGAGATCCCGCAGTTCATCAACGTGCTGCGCGGTGAGATGAGCGTGGTCGGACCCCGCCCGGCGCTGCCGACGGAGGTCGAGTCGTGGACCGAGGACGTCCACGACCGGCTCCGGGTGCTGCCGGGCATCACCGGGATGTGGCAGGTCTCCGGCCGCTCCGACACGACGTTCGACGAGTACAAGCGACTCGACCTGTACTACGTCGACAACTGGTCGTTGGCCCACGATGCGCGGATCGTCTGCAAGACGTTCGCCGCTGTGCTGGCACAACGCGGCGCCCGCTGAGCTCGCGACCGCTCAGCGGGCGCCGAACCCAACCCCGGACCCCGCTTCTGTCAGTGCGATCCGGCCCGATCGGGCCGATTCCGACGCCGACAGGTCGTGTCACTCGATCGGGTGCGTCTGGGGCCGGGGCCGCGCGCGACGTCGTGCTGGCTCGCGTTTGGTGCGATGATGGGGGCTGAATCCCAGCGGGTGAACTCGGGTAGAGCGGACGGAGCGATCGCAGCGCACGGGCTTCGCGTATCTCGACCACCTGCTGGTGGATCAGAGGGAGCGTGGACATGTACGACGAGTATGACGACGGTGAGGGCGGCGGCGCGCTCGCTCGGCCGCAAGCTGGCCCTCGGCATCGGCGTGGTCGCCATCGCGGCGGCCGGGTTCTTCGCGTTCAAGGCGGTGACCGGCGGCGACGGCGGCAACGACTCGGTCGAGGGCGCCGGCGGCTCCACCGCGACCGTCGACTCGTCGTCCCCCGCGGATGTCGCCGCCGCGCCGGAGACCGCCGCGGACGACGACGACACGTTGTCGGCGGGTGCCACCACCGATCCTGCTACCTCGGACGCGCCACCCACGACCGAGGCGGATGCCACGGGCACGACGGCCGCGACGACCACGACGGCGGCTCCCGCGCCGCCGGCGGCGCCACCGACCACGGCCGCTCCGGCGCCGCCCCCGGCCCCGACGGCGCCGTACGTCACGTTGCCCGACGGCAGCCCCGCATGGGCCACCGCGATCTACGACGTCGACAAGATCACGCTCACGGGCGTCGTCCCGGACGACGCCGCCCGTCAGAAGCTCGAGGACCTCGCCCGCCTGAGCGCCAAGCCTGGCCAGGGCGACGTGATCGACAACCAGCTGACCATCAACCCGGCGGTCCCGCGGAGCGTCGGTGTGCGGGTGGTCGAGCTGACGTCGGCCCGCTTCCCCGAGGGCTCCGCCGACGTCATGCCGGACGCAGGCCGCCGAGCTCAACCGCCTCGTCAACATCCTCAACGGGCTGACCAACGTGACGGCCCTGGTGATCGGCCACGCCGACCAGCGCGGTGACGAGGTCGCCAACTACGTCATCTCCGAGGCCCGGGCCGACGCCGTCACGACGTACCTCGCCAGCCAGGGCGTCGACCCCGCGCGGCTCGCCTCCCGGGCGGTCGGCGAGGCCGACCTGCTGACGCTGAACAACGACGACGCCGCCCTGGCCCTCAACCGGCGCACCGAGTTCGTCCTCTTCGGCCTGCTGCAGGGCTGATCGGGGCGGCGGCACGCCGCCCGCTCCTGCCGTGTGGCCGGGTGGGTCCCTGTCCCCGACCAGGGCCTAGGGTGTCTGGCGGTGGAGTTGGGAGTCCTCGGACCGTTGGAGCTGCTCTCCGACGGCGTCCGGGTGGCGCTCGGAGGTCCCGAAGCAGCGGCTCGTGCTCGGCCTCCTCGCGGCCCGGCGCGATCGCGTCGTCGGCCTCGACGACCTCATCGACGGGCTCTGGCCCGACGGACCGCAGGCCCGTCCCCGCAAGACCGTGCAGGTCTACGTCACCCGCCTGCGGCGGGCGCTCGGCGACAGTGCCGACGCCATCCGCAGCGAGGCCGCCGGCTACCGCTTCGATGCCGGGCTCGTCCCGGTCGACGCCGACGCCTTCGAGGCGGACGTCCGGGCGGCGGCGGGCGAACCCGACGACGAGCGCGCCGCGGCGCGCCTGCGGGCCGCTCTCGGCCGGTGGCGAGGGGCGGCGTTCGACGACCTCCGCGACTGCGCCGACCTGGTGCCGAACGCCGTGCAGCTCGACGAGCGGCGCCTCGCCGCGCTGTACGAGCTGTTCGAGCGCGAGGTCCGGGTGCGCCCGCGTGACGTGCTCGCCGAGCTGGAGCAGGCCGTCGAGGCCCATCCCCTCCACGAGGGCTTCGCCGCCCAGCTGATGACGGCGCAGTACCGGGTCGGTCGCCAGGCCGACGCGCTCGCCACGTACCGGGCCCTGCGGCGCCGCCTGGGCGAGGAGCTCGGGCTCGAGCCGGGCCCGGCCGTGCGCGAGCTCGAGGGCCGCATCCTGCGCCACGACGTCCCGCCGCCGTCCGCGCCGACGTCACCGCCGGCGGTCGTCGAGCGCCAGCGCCGGCGCGTGACGGTCGTGTCGGTCGAGCTCGCCGTCGCCGACGACGCGCCCGTCGACCCGGAGGTCGAGCTGGCCCTCGTGGCGCCCGTTCGCCGGGCGGTGCGCTCGCGCATCATGGAGCGCGGCGGGATCGTGCTCACCGACAGCGGTGACGGGCTGTCGGCCTGCTTCGGGTACCCGTCGGCGGAGCGGGCGGTCGAGCGAGCCGTGCTCGCCGCCGTCGCCGCCCGCGACCAGGCCGACGACCGCGTCGAGCTCCGCGTGGGCGTCGACACCGGCGTCGTCGTGATCGAAGGGGCCGGGGACGGCGCGCTCGGCGGCATCGCCGGCGAGCCGCTGCGGGCCGCGACGCGCCTGCGTGCACTCGCCGGTCCGGGCGACGTGCTCCTCGGCGCGACCACGGCGGCCGCCGTCGGTGACCTCGTCGTGCTGCAGCCGATCGGGGCGCTTCCCGGCGTGATGCTCGCCGGCGCCCTGCTCGACCGCGGGCGCTCGGTGCCGGCCGCCGACGGGCTGGTCGGCCGCGACGGGGCGATCCTCGAGCTCGCGGCGCTGGCGCAGCGAGCGGCGACGCAGTTCGTGCCGGTCGTGGTCAGTGGCGCCGCCGGCATCGGCAAGACGGCGGTCGTGGAGCGCTTCACCCGCGAGCACGGCGAGGGCGCGGTGTGGCTGTTCTGCGACCGACGCCACCACGCCACCCCACTGCACCCGCTGCGCCCGGTGCTGCCGGAGATCTTCGACGCCGGTGGCGAGCCGACCACGCGGGCGGTCCTCGCCGCGTTGCGCCGTCGCTGGTCCGACGACGAGCCGCTGCTCGTCGTCGACGACGTCGACGCCGCCGACCCGTCGACGCTCGACCTCCTCGACGCCCTGCCCGAGCACCTCGCCACGGGCCTGGTGCTCCTGACGACGCGCTCGACGGAGCCGTTCGAGCTCGGCGGCGAGGTCGTCGCCCGCATCGCGCTCGGTCCCCTCGATCGGGCGGCGTCGCGGGCGGTCGCGGCGAACGTGGCCGGCTCCCGTCGGCTGCGGCTCGACACGCTGAACGAGATCGCCGATCGGGCTGGCGGCGTGCCGTTGCACGTGCAAGCACTGACGCGCGCGGTGCTCGACAGTGGCGGCTCGACGAGCGCCGTGCCGACGTCGCTCTACGGATCGCTGATGTCCGCGCTGGACCGCCTGGGCCCGGCGCGAGGCGTCGCCCAGCGGCTCGCGGTCCTCGGGCCGTCGTTCGACGACAGCGAGATCGACTTCGTCCTCGGCGGCGACGCCCACGGGTCGACCGGCGACGTCGTGACCCTGGTCGAGGAGGGGGTGCTGCGTCACGAGCACGGCCGCTATCGCTTCGCCAGCGAGTTGATCGCCGAGACGGCCTACGAGTCCTTGCTGCACACCGACCGCACCGCCCTGCACGCGACGGTCGCCGAGGCGATGACGAAGCGGGGCGCGCCGCCGGAGCGGCTGGCGTTCCACCTCGAGGCCGCCGGCCGGCCGTTCGACGCCGCCGTCGCATGGCGCCGCGCCAGCGCCGACGCCGTGCGGCGCGCCCGCCACCGGGAGGCGATCCATCACGCCCGGCGGGCCGTGCAGATCCTCGATGGCCTCGACCGCGCGCCCGACGGCGACGACACACGGCGCCGCGCCCTCACGAACCTGGCGATCGGCCTGCAGGCGATCAGCCACGGCAACGACGAGCTCCTCGAGGTCGTCGCCGAGGCCCGGCGCGCCGGTGTCGGGACGGATGACCTGGGCCGGCGGCTCGTGCTCGACATCATGGAGATCAGCGCCCTGCACGAACGTGGCGAGTTCGTCCGGGCGACCGAGATCGCCGACGCAGCTCGCCGCGGACACGACGGCTGCGGACGACGACATCTCCTCGGCGTTCGCGCTGCAGTTCCTCGGGGCCTGCCACGTCTGGCGGGGGCGGTTGGGGACCGGCACGAGCGCGCTCGAGCGGGCGGCCGAGATGTTCGAGACGACGGGCGGGCTGGGAACGGTGGGCGCCCGCTCCGAGGGAGCGATGTGGTCACTGCTCGGTCTGGCGGCCTGCTTCCAGGACCGCGTCGAGGACTCGGCTCGCCTGCTCGACCTGGCCCGCGGCATCATCCCGGCCGACGACGGCTACACCCGCTGCCTCGTCGCGGCGACGGCGGCGATGTCCGACCAGCTCGCTGACCAGCCAGCGACGGTGCGCGAGGCCGTCGAGCCGGTGTGGTCGTTGGCCATGGACCTCGGCAGCGACTTCTGGTTCAGCTGGGCCCAGGCGCTGCTCGGCTGGGCGATCGCCGCCGACGATGCCGCCGCCGGCCTGGCGATGATGGCCGAGACCGTCGACGACAGCACGACGCGCCAGACGAAGCCGTACTTCCTGGCCCTGCTCGGGGGCCGCCTGTGCGAGCACGGGCGCGTCGCCGAGGGGATCGCCCGGCTGGACGAGGGGCTGGCCCTCGTCGCCGAGACCGACGAGCGGCTGTGGGAGCCCCTGTTGCGCCTCACCCGCGCCCAGTGGCTGCTGGCCTCCGGTGACCCGACCGGCGAGGACGCCGTGCAGGCGGCGCTCGAGCTCGCGGCGCGGCGCGGGCAGCCGTTGCTCGTGCGCCGACACGCCGAATGGATGGCGGCGCGTGGCTGAGGAGCGTTGGACGCCCGAGACGCTCGAGTCGCTGGCGCGCCGTCACCGACGAGCCCGCCGACCGGGCCGTCGCCGCCTACTTCGCCGACCGTGACGGTGCCGAACCCCGCTCGCTCGTGCACTCGCTCGTCACCCACCTCGAGCTCCCGCCGGAGCAGCAGGTGCCGGCGATCACGGAGTTCCTGGCCACCGCCGGCCGGCTCCCGGACTGGGCGGACCCGGCGCGGATGGCCCGCGGCCAGGCGTACTTCGGTGATTGGGCGCTGCACCAGTTCACGGCGCTCTACCTGGCGTCGTTGCCGAGCGCCTACGCGGCGGCCCGGGGCGTGCACGTGCTGTGGCTGACCGCCCGCCTCGAGCGCGACCCCGAGCGGCGCCTGAACGAGACGGCGCAGTTCCTGATGGACGTGACGGCGCCGGACTCGTTCGGGCCGCGGGGCGCGGCCGTCGATCGCATCCTCCACGTCCGCCTCATGCACGCGGCCGTCCGGTGGCTCATCGACCACGACCCGGGCGTGGCGCGGCCGGACGACGCCGATCCGACGGCACCGCCCGCCGGCCCGACGTGGGCGACGTCGTGGGGCCGTCCGGCGAACCAGGAGGACCTGGCCGGCACGATGCTCACGTTCACCACGGTCGTGCTCGACGCCTTCGCCAACAGCGGCGTCGAGTCGTCGGCGGCCGGGGCCGAGGACTTCTTCCACCTCTGGACGGTCATCGCCCACGTCCTCGGCGTCCATGACGCCCTGATCCCGCGCGACGTCGCCGAGGGGCGTCGTCTGCAGGCCGCCATCTTCGGACGCCAACAGGAGGGATCGGCGGTCGGACGCGACCTCACGGCGACGCTGCTCGGGCTCCTGCGCGGCCGCATGCCGCGACCGCTGGCCGGCCTCGCCCCGGCGATGTCCCGCCGCTACATCGGCGACCGCGTCGCCGACATGATCGGGATCCCGGCCGCCCGGGGCAGCGACGTCGCGCTCTCGGTGCTCGTCTTCGTGACGCGCCTGTCGACGCTCGGTCGGCGCGTCGATCCGGTCCCGCGCTGGATCAGCCGGTGGATCGGCCGCCGGATGTTGGAGGGCCTGCTGGAGGCCGACCGCCACGGCGACCGGGTCCCGTTCGCCATCCCCGACTCGCTCGGCGCGGTGCCCGAGCTCGCCGCGGTCACGCGCCGCGCGATGGCAGGAGGGGGCCTGGCGGCACGGCTCCGCGCCGCATCTCGGCGAGCTGCTCGTCGGTGAACGGGTGAGCGGCGAGCGACGGGTCGCGCTGGCGCCCCCGGAACAGGTTGACGATGTAGCTCATCCGCTGGTGCAGCACGGCCCAGTCGTGGGCGCCGTCGTGGAGACCGGTCCCGCCGGTGCGGTCCCAGGTGCGGTACACCGCCACCGCGAGCGCGATCTCCTCGGGGCTGTCGGCCAGCTCGGCGAGCACCGCCGGCCACAACGATCCGTCGGGCAACGGCGGCACGTCGTCGTGCAGGTGCAGGACAGCGCCCGGCACGCGCAGCGTCATCAGCAGCTCGGTGGTGAGCTGGCGGAAGGCGCGCCGCACGATGCGCCGCAGCGGCTGGCCGGCGACCAGGGCGACGAGGCGGTCGAGCAGCGCCGGCGACCACGACGGGAGGACCTTGTCCATCACCCGGCCGGCCGTCAGCATGCCGGTGTCCATCGCCGCCGCGATGTCGGCCTGCAGTCGCCGCTGCTCGTGGGAGACGGCCAGGACGTTGGCGGCCAGGACGGCGAACGCCCGCCCGCGCTCGTCCGTCGTGACGACCGCCCGCCGCCACCACTCGAAGGCCTGGGCCACGTCGGGCTCGACGTGCCCGTCCGGCGCCGCCTTCGACAGCAGGTCCTGGAGCTCGGCTGCCGTGACGGTCGCCGGATCAGCGGCCTCGCAGCGTTCGACGAAGGCCACGAACAGCGGGGCCAGCTCGCTGTAGACGAGCACGTTGCCGTGGGCGATGTGCGCGCTGACCGACGCCACGGCCTCGCGCATGGCGGCGACGAGGTCGTCACCGTCGAGCGTGTCGGCGGCGCGCACCGCGCGCAGCGGGCGCAGGCGCCGGTTGACGGCCTCGATGTCGGCGTGGTGGTCCGGGGAGGCGTCGAGGATGTCCTGCACGATCTTCGGCAGCTCCTCCCCGCGGATCGACTGGCCGGCCGTGTCGGACGCCCACACGGCGAACCCGCACCAGGTGCGGTCGGCGCCGCCGACGGCGCGCTGGAGGCGGTCGCCGAGGTCGAAGTACGACTGGGTGATCCACAGGTTGCGGAGGATCGGGTCGTCGATGGCGACGACGGCCCGGACACCGGCAGCGTCGAGCGGCTCGCTGATCACGTCCGGATCCTCGCGGAAGGAGCCTTCCCGCCGTGAACCGGATCCCCGCCCGGGCGCTCGTGGCCTACGGCGTGTGCTGGCTCGCGGTCGCCGGCCTGATCGCGATCGTCATCCGGCTGCAGGTCCCGGACCCGAGCGAGCTGCTGCGAGACGTCGCCGGCCGCAAGGCGGTCTGGATCGGCGCCAACGCCCTGCTGATCGCGATGCAGGTGCTCCTCACGGTGGCGGCGCCGTGGCTCGCCCGTGTGGTCCGGCGGGACGACCCGGTCGCCGCCGACGCGACGCTCGGGCTGCTGGCGATCGCCGGCGGGGCGCTGATCGCCAGCGGTGTCTTCCACGGCGTGCTCGGGGCGCACCTCGCCGACCAGGTCACGTCGGGGCCGCTCGACCCGGCGCTCGTGCGCGACGCGAGCGTCGTCCACGCCCTCGGCGACACGAGCTGGTTCGTGGGCCTCGGTGCGTTGGCCGCGGCGACCGCCGTGTGCTCGGCGGTGTGGTGGCGCGCCCCGGACCGGTCGTCGCGGCGCCTCGCGTGGCTCGGTGCGGCAGCGGTGGTGTGCGGTCTGTTGCAGTTCGGGTGGTTCGTCGATCACGCCTTCGGCCTCTTCGCGGCGCCCGGGACGCTGCTCCAGGCGGCGTGGTTCATCGCGGTTGGCGCCACGACGACGGACAGACCGCCCGTCACCGTCGTCGAGGCGCCAACCGACTGATCACCCACCCGAGGGGACGAGCGCCCCAACGTGGTGTCCCTCACGGTGATCGAGCCACGCCGGCGCACCCTCCCGTCGGGGGTGAGCGGCGTCTGAGGAGATCGTCGCGAGGGTCGGCTGCAATCCGGCTGCAGCCGACGTTTACGGCACCGCGCCCACGGGCAGTGGGGGAGCAGGTCGCCGGTCGGCGGCCGCGACGAAAGGACCTCCCGTGAGTGGTGAAGGCGATCAGGCCAAGGGCCGGATCAAGCAGGCCGTCGGCGATCTCACCGACGACAAGGACATGAAGCGCGAGGGCAAGGTCGACGAGGCCGCCGGCAAGGTCAAGGAGGGCGTCGACAAGGTGAAGGACAAGCTCACCGGCGACTGATCGATCGGGCGGCACGTCGCCGCCCCCGATGACGGAGGGGCGCACCGGCGTGCGCCCCTCCGTCGCGTCCGGGCTCAGGTCGGCGGGTCGCCGGCTGCTGGCTCCGGCGGCTCAGCCGCCGCGGGCGCTGGTGCCGAGGGCGGGGTCGCCGTCGACTCGGCGGCCGGCGGGGTCGCCACCGGCGCGGCGGCCGGCGGCGCGGCCGGCGCGGCGGAGCCGGCCAGCTTGTCGACGGCGTCCTTCGCCTTGTCCGAGATGTCGTCGACGGTGCCGGCGTGCTTCCCGGCGCGCTGCTCGACCTGGTCCGAGACGGTGTCGATGCCGCTCTTGACCTGCTTCTCGCGGCCCTTGAGCAGCCCCTTCACGGTGTCCATGAGTCCCAATGCAGACGTCCTCCTGACGTTGAGCCGCCCGCACCAGTCTCCCAGACCGCCGGTCGCTCAGCGTTCGGCGTCCAGGAGCGCCATCACGACGGCCACGAGGGCGAAGAACCCGGCGAGGGCGAAGCCGACGATGGTCACGCCGTGCGGCTCGTTGTCGACGAACGGCGGGTTGGAGTAGCCCGGTCCGATCGGGCTCGGCGTGCGGTCCGTGGCCGCCGTCACGAGCAGCCAGCCGGCGGCGAGGGCCCCGCCGACAGCCAGGCCGAGGCCCCAGCGGCGCACGAGCAGGCAGCCGATGACCCCGCACGCGAGCAGCAGCCCCAGCTGCACGAGACGCCCGACGAAGAACATCGTCGGGAGGTCGGCCGGGTTGTTGCCGGTCCAGTTGCTCGCCCAGTCGGCCGTCCCCTCGGGGATCAGCGGGCCGCCGGCGGCGATCACGAACGAGACGGCCGCGAGCGCCGCGATCCACGGATCGAGCCCGCTGCGCCCGTCGCGACCAGCGCCGCCGAACGAGGCGATCAGCACGAGGATGCCGAGGACCCCGGCCGCGGCGAGGCCCCAGTAGCCGACCTGGCGGCGTGGCGTCGGCCCCGGGCGCGGCCAGCTCGAGTCGCCACTCGGCCGCACCGAGCACCAACGCGGCCCATCCGGCCAGCGAGGCGCCGGCACCGCCGGCGAGACCGGCTCCCCAGCGCCGTCCGGCGCACCACGCGAGGGCGCCGAGGACCATCATCCCGGCGGCGAGCGCCCCGGCGACGGTGTTGTTCGTGCCGAAGTCGTTGACGGCGTACTCCGGGACCGTGCCGTCGGGCGGCGGCGAGACCTCGACGACCGTGAGCAGCACGGCGGCGGCCGTGGCGGCGCCGGCCGCGAGGGCGAGGACGAGGAGGGGCTTGATGCGGAAGCGGCGACCGGTGCCGGCAGGCGGCTGCTGGCGACCCGGCGGCGCCGGCATGACGGTGATCTCGCCGGTCGGGATCGCCGTCACCGGCACGATCGAGCCCGTCGCGGTCGCCGCGACCACGGGCGCCTCGCGCGTGACGGTCGTGGTCGCCGTCGCCGTGCCGGGCCCCGTGAGGTCGAGCGGCGCGGTCGCCGGCGCCGCCGTCGCGGCGAGCGGTGCGGTCACGTCGCCGGCCGGCGTGGCGGTCGGAGGGGGCGCGGGCGTCGACGTCGGCGGCGCGTATGGGGGAGGCGGTGGCGGCACCGTCGCCAGCTCGCGCGTCGCCTCGTCGTCCGCCTGCTCGGCGCGCGACGACGGGCACCTCGCCCGTGATGTCCGCGACGCCGCGGAGCGACGCCCCGCACTCCATGCAGAACTTCTGCCCCTCGCGCACGTCGACCCCGCACGAATGACAGCGCATGGATCCGAGCCTAGGTCGGGGCGATCCGCGGCCGGAGGCGGCGGAGCTGCGTCGCGACGTACGGCCGGGCGCGCGCGCTGCCCGCCGCGTGTCGCGATCGCGAGCCGCAACGCCTCCAGGGCGCGGACCACGGCGTCCCGGTTCGGTTGCCAGCCCCGCCGCTCGCACTCCTCGATCCACTCGCCGGGCGTGCGGTGGCCACGCTCGCCGTTGCAGCGGCGGCAGGCGGCGACCTCGTTCTCGATCCAGCTCGGCCCGCCCTTGATCCGTGGCACGAGGTGCTCGGTCGTGGCGGCCACGAGGCCGACCTCGACGGGCCGCCGGCACCAGACGCACTCGGCGCCGTCACGCTCCAGGATCGCGGCCATGCGCTCGCGGCGATCGAGTTGGCGGTCCATCGCGGCCTCCACGGTACGCCGCAACGGCGCGGCGCGGGCCGAGACTGCACCGGTGACCGGTCGCTTCGCTCCGTCGCCCGACCGGGCCGCTGCACGTCGGCAACCTGCGCACGGCCCTGCTCGCCTGGCTGGTCGCACGAGCGGCGGCGTCACCGTTCCTCGTGCGCATGGAGGACCTCGACCGCGTCACGTCGTCGCCGGACCACGAGGCGCGCCAGCTCGCCGAGCTGCACGCGATCGGGCTCGATTGGGACGGCGCCGTCGTCCGCCAGAGCGAGCGCTTCGACCGCTACGGCGCCGCCATCGACGCGCTCGACGGCCCGGGGCCTGACGTACGAGTGCTTCTGCACCCGCCGCGAGATCCGCGAGGCCGCGAGCGCCCCGCACGGCCCCGAGCTCCGCTACCCGGGCACGTGCCGTGACCTGACCGCAGCCGAGCGGGCCACCCGGCGCAGCCGAGCGGCCGGCCGCGATCAGGCTGCGTGCGCCGGGCGACGAGGTCGTCGTCGTCGACCGCCTCGCCGGACGCCTCGCCGCCGTCCCCGACGATGTCGTGCTCCGGCGCAACGACGGCGTGCCCGCCTACAACCTGGCGGTCGTGGTGGACGACGCCGAGCAGGGCGTGACGGAGGTCGTGCGGGGCGACGACCTGCTGCCCTCGACGCCGAGCCAGGTCCTGCTGCAGCGCCTGCTCGGCCTGCCGACGCCGACGTACGTCCACGTGCCGCTCGTCGTCGGTGCCGACGGTGAGCGGCTCGCCAAGCGCGCACGGCGCCGTGACGCTCGAGGACCTCCGGGACCTCGGCGTCGCACCCGGGCGCGTCGTCGGCGCCCTCGCCGCGTCGCTCGGCCTGGAGCCCGCCACGTCGCCGCGCGACCTCCTCGCCGGCTTCGACCTCGCGCTCGTTGCGGCCTGTGGTGGGTCGCCCGTCGCGCTGGCCGACCTGCAACGATCCTGGTCGTGACGGACGCGACCGACGACCTGGCCCGCGTGCTCGGCTACCGCGACGCCATCGACGAGCGCACCGGCGTCGACGTCATCGGTCCCGAGCTGCTCGTCGTGCCGTTCTGGACGCCGCGGTTCTGCGCCGCCATCGTGCGGGCGGCGGGCCTCGTCGGCTTCGCCGCCGACCCCGACGACCCGGTGCCCGGGCACGAGGTGTCGCTGGCGGCGATCAGCCCGCGCCTCTTCGACGTCGTGCAGGACGACCTCGGCGCGCGGATCTGGCCCCAGCTGCAGCAGGAGTGGCCGCTGATCGACTACCACGGACTGCGCGACGCGTTCGTCATCCGCTATGCCCGCGGTGAGCAGGAGTCGCTGCGCGAGCACCACGACGTCGCCCAGGTCTCGGCGTCCGTGAAGCTCGACGAGGGCTACGCCGGCGCCGAGTTGCGCTTCCCGCGGCAGGGCGTCGACAACGCCGGCGTGCCCGTCGGCGCGCTGCTGGCGTGGCCCTCGCTCGTCACCCATCCCCACGAGGCGGCTCCGTTGCACGACGGGGTCAAGCACGCCCTGACGATCTGGTTCGAGCTGCCGTTCGCCCTCGAGATGTGAGGGTGCCGCCGGCCGTCGGAGGCTCGCTGGTAGCCTTCGGTCCGGTGGCCATTCGAGGGAACCCCACCTGGCGCGCCGTCCGTGCCGGTCGCGGGCGCCTGATCGTCGCCACCCTCGCGGTCCTCGCCGTGCCGGCCGCCGCCGCGTGCAGTGGCTCGAACGGTGCCGACGGTGCGGAAGCCGCGGCGGCCGCGCCGCCGACGGGTGACACCGCGGCCCCGACGACCGTGCGCCCCGCCGACGACGGTGGCGCCGCCGACGACCGCCGCCCCGACCACCGCTGCGCCGACGACCGTCGCCCCGCCGACGACGGCGGCACCGACGACGACACAGGCGACGCTGCCACCCGTGACCGCGCCGCCGGGCCCGCAGAACATCGAGCCGATCGAGGCGCTGCCGTTCGGGCTGGCGGCGGTCGGGTCAGCGCAGCGGCCAGGAGACGGCCCGCATCCAGCAGCGGCTCCTCGACCTGAACTTCTGGCTGAACGCGACCGACGGGCAGTACGGCCTGACGACGAAGCAGGCCGTGATGGCGTTCCAGAAGTACGCCGGGCTGAACACGAGCGGCAACGTCGACGACGCCACCGCCGCTGCCCTGTCGGCGGCCACCGAGCAGGCCCGGGCGACCGCTGATGCCGGCACGCTGGTCGAGGTCGACAAGTCGCGCCAGCTGCTGTTCTTCGTCGTCGACGGGCGCACGCAGTGGATCTTCAACACCTCGACGGCCAACGGGCTGCCGTACGAGGAGGAGGACCAGAACACACCGGGCGAGATCCAGAAGGGCGTCGCCATCACGCCCGACGGCCTGCACCACGTCAACCGGGAGCGCCCGGAGGGATGGTGGGAGGGCGACCTCGGGCAGATCTACCGACCCAAGTACTTCGTCGGCGGCGTCGCCGTGCACGGCTCGAACAGCATCCCCAACTACCCGGCGTCGCACGGCTGCGTGCGGGTGTCGGTGCCCGCCATGGACTACATCTGGGAGACCGGCATGATGCCCATGCGGATCCCGGTCTGGGTCCACGGCATCCCGCCCGTCTGAATCGCCTCGCTCGCTCCGAAGACTCCGCTCGCTCTCCGAATCGCCTCGCTCGCTCCGAGACTCCGCTCGCTTGGCTGTCTCGCTGCGGCTGGCGCCGCCCGGCCTCCGGCCGAACGCTCGACCTGACCATCCACGCGCGCTGCGGACGGGGGCCGAAGCGGTCACCCCGCGCCGTCGGCCGTCGCTCGGGCCATCCGAGTGTTTGCTGCATCGGAGTGTTTGGCGCGGGTGGCCCCCGCACGAAGCACTCGCATGCTCGAAACACTCGGATGAGGTCGGCGGCTACCCGTCGCGGGGGCGGACGCGGATGGGGTGGTCGGCGGCGGTCAGGCAGCGACCGGTCGCCAGGTCGAAGCGCCAGCCGTGCAGCGTGCACGTGAGCGTGGCGTCCTCGACCTCCCCGAACACCGAGAGGTCGGCGTTGCGGTGCGGGCAGCGCCGCTGCAGGACCCAGTCGCCGAGCTCGATGTCGGGCTCGGTCTCCGTCGGGGGGTCGAGGCGCCGCACGGCCTCGGCCTCGGTGCGGCGCATGCGCTCGGCGGACAGCGACTTGAAGAAGTTGTAGACCCACTCGTTGAACTCGCCATCGCGCCACGCCGTGAAGCGGCACGACAGGAACAGCGAGTTGCTCCAGTCCACGGCCTTGGCGGCGACCACCGACTCGACGAGCGCCCGGTCGATGGCGAAGCGGTAGCGCACCTCCTCGCCGGCGTACGGCCGGACCTCGCCGGCGGGGAAGTCGATGAGCACCTCCACGTCGCCGGCCCGCAGCAGGCACGCCGCGCCGACGGCCGCGCGCAGCGTCGGGGCCATCGCCAGCAAGGGGTGCCACCACGCCTGCAGGGCCGGGATCAGGTCGACCTCGTCGTGGTCCTTCCACCCCGCCTTGAGCGCCTCGATCCACGGCAGCCAGTCGGCCTGGTAGCGCAGCAGGTGCTCGCGCTTGTCGGTGAACGTGCGCACCGCCGCCCCGTCGACACCCGGGTGGTGGACATCGATGCCGCCGGGCGTGACGTCGATGGCGGTGCCGGGCACGGCGAGGATGCCGTGGTGCCCGGACTCGGCGAGGCGCTCCAGGAACACCCGCTGGTCGACGAAGATGCTCGGCTCGTCGCCGTCGATGACGTTGAGGTGGAACAGCTCGGGATCGAGGAAGCACGGCGGTCCGGCGCTCGGCACGACGGCGCGTCCGCCGACCGCCTCGACGTAGCGCATGGCGCGGGCCAGCTGGCTGTCGACCTTCGCCCGGACCAGCGGCGGCAGCTCGCCGTCGGGCAGCTCGTACACCATCGGGTACCAGATCGCCCCGCTGTACTGCAGCCAGTGCAGGTCCACCGGGCCGTGGGCGCGCAGCGCGTCGAGGTCGGTGGTGCGGCAGTCGTTCTGGTCGACGAGGCGCACGTCGCCGTCGCTGACGACGAGCGCCGAGTCCCCACCGGGACCGTCGGTGATGCTCGTCTCGACGTGGATCGCCACGGTCAGCCCGCCGAGGTCGAGCTCCTCGCGGTCGGTCGTGCGGATCAGGTTCGTGAAGCCGAGGCCACGCATCGCGCGGTCGAGCTCCCGCGTCGGGTAGCCCGGCAGCAGCACGCCGATGTCGCGCGGCAGGTGGTCGCGCAGCCAGGGCTCGTCCCAGTGGTCACCGTGCAGGTGGGACACGTAGAGGTAGTCGGCGGCCTCGATGCGGGCCCGCAGGTCGTCGTCGAGGTGGTCGTTGCGGGGGAACGGGAACCAGGCGCCGAGGAAGGCGGGGACGAACCAGGGGTCGCACACGATCGAGCCGTGATCGGTCTCGATGAGGATGCCCGCGTGGCCGATCGACGTCGCTCGCATCATGGCCGGGCCAACCTACCGGCGCCCTTCGCGCCGCCCGCCGGGCGTCAGGCGACGGGCGGGTCGGTGTACTGCTGGCCGTTGCGCGAGACGTGCTCGGTCCACGCCGACCCGTCCCAGTAGCGCAGCTCGTAGCGCCCCGCCGGGTCGTGGTACCAGCCGGCAGGAACCGATGGCGTCGCCGGCTGTGCGGGCTGCGTCGGCGCGGCCGCGGCCGTCGTCGCGGCGGCGCCGGTGCCCCACCCGCTGCCCGCCGAGGTGTCCGTGCCCCACGAGGAGCCGCTGTCGCCCGCGGCCGTCTGGCCCCACGCGGCGCCGGCCGCGGCGGCCTCGGGCGCGGTGCCCCAGCCGGCGGGTTCGCTGACCGCGGTGGCATCGGTGGCAGCAGGCTCCGCGGCCGCCGCGACCGTCGTGCCCTCGACCACGTCGTCGTCGCTGGTGGCGCGCTTCACGTACGCGGTGATGTCGCTGCCCGCCGGCACGATCGCGACGACCTCCCAGCCGTCAGCGGACTTCTCGGAGAGCTTCGCCGCGAGCGAGGCCGCCTCGTAGGTCGAGACGCTGACGGAGTCGAACTCGTACATGGCCGGAACTGTAACCACCGGGACCCAGGGCCCAACCGTCGTCTGAGCGGGTCGGAGTCCCCGTCAGCGGGCGACGAGGGCGTCGACATCGGCGCCCTTCGGGGCCCCGTCGTAGACGAGCCCACCGTCGCGGAGGGCGACGAGGCGCTGGGCTGCGCCGACCGTCGTGAGCTCGTGGGTGGCCACCACGAGCGCCGCCCCGTCGTCGTGCACACGCGTGAAGAGGTCGAGCAGGCGCGTCGCGGCCGGTGCGGTCGAGACCGACGAACGGTTCGTCGACGAGGAGCAGCTCGAAGGGGCGGATGAACGCCAGGGCGATCGCCGCCTTCTGGCGCAGCCCCCGGCTGAACGTCATCGGCAGGTCGTCGCGGCGGTCGTACAGCCCGAGGGTCTCGAGCAGGTCGGTGGCGTGCGGCTCCCAGTCGTCGTGGCCGTGCAGCTTGGCGATGTACTCGAGGTGCTCCCAGACGCTGAGGTCGTCGTAGAACACCGGCTGGTCGCCGAGGTACGACGTGGCGGCCCGGGCGTCGAGCGACCCGATCGGGCTGCCGAGGACGTGGGCGGTGCCGTCGGACGGCTCGAGGAGCCCGGCGCACAGCCGCAGCAGCGTCGTCTTGCCGCTGCCGTTGTGCCCGAGCAGCACGACCCGCTCGCCCAGCGCGACCTGCAGGTCGATCGGCTCGAGGGCGGGCGCGTCGCCGTACGTCTTGCTCAGCCCGACGGTCTCGAGCGCGGCGGTCACGTGGCGCCCCCTGCTGCCCGTCCGGCGTCCATGAAGTCCCTGATCTTGACGCGCCACTCGTCGCGCCTGCTGATCCACGTCACGGTGGCCGTGACGACGAGCGCGGCGAGGATGACCATCCGCACGACGGTACCGACCCCGGGCTGCTCCCGGAGGACGAGCACCGGCACGCCGGCGAGGATGCTGATCGCCAGCGGGTAGACGAGGCGGATCGTCGACGTGAAGCCGGCGAACTCCGGCGGCACCGCGGCGGCGGTCGAGGAGACCGGCTTCAGCGGGTCGGGCGCGTCGCGCACGATGCTGACGACGGCGCCGCACACGCCGACCCAGCACAGCGGCACGCACAGGGCCAGCGCGGCACCCCACGACCCGGGCTCGAGCAGCCCGACCGCCACGGCGCCGAGCAGGGCGAACGGCACCGAGCGCGAGACCGGGGGCGGCGACGTGGCGGGAGAGGATCCAGCCCCGCCCGAGCGGCACGCCGTCGGTGTGGTCGGGGTGGTCGATCTCCTGCGAGAGGGGCTCCACGGCGTCGAGGCCGAGGAGGTACAGGGCGAGGCCGATGACGACGATGGCCGGCGTCGTGCCGCGCAGGGCGACGACGGCGGCGACGCCCGCGGCGAGCGACAGGCCGGCCATCCGGGCGAGGCGCGACACGGGGTACCGGACGAGGCCGCGCCAGTCGCGCCGCCACACGGCACGCCCCGCGTGGCCACCGCCCCGGCTGCCCAGCCGGACCCACGGGCGGGCGCGCGGCTGCTCGCCGCGCAGCTGGCGGCGCAGGAGCACCACCGTCCGCAGGTCCTGCATCGTGACGGCGAAGTGCAGTTGGGACACGAGGTCACCGCGGCGCACGAGCGGCTCGACGCGCAGCTTGCCCGCGAGCACGACCGCGGCGACGGCGAGCAGCACGACGACCGCGATGCCCACGAGATCGACCGGCTCGACCCGCATGCCCCACAGGGCGAAGCTGCCGATGGAATCGCCGGGGCCGGGGATCCGCCCGGCGATCGCGAGCGCCTGGGCGGCGAGCACGATCACGGCGAGACCCGTCGCCGCCCACCGTGGCAGGCGCACGACGTGGGTGATGACGGCGACGGCGACGAACGTCGGCGCCCATCGCCGCCGCGGCGACACCCGCGCTGGCCGCCCAGGCCTCGCCGGATCCCGGCAGCCGACGGGCGGCGAGCTGGCCGGCGATGGCGCCGGCGAGGGCACCGCCGAAGACGACGGAGCGCAGCCGCTGCACGACGGGCCGGGTGAGGACCTGCGAGCGGGGGATCGGCGCCAGCAGCAGGTGGCGGACGTCGGGCGGCTCGATGGCGATCGGCCCGCCGTCGCTGCCACTGCGCAGCCCGAGGGCGATGGCGATGGCGACGCCCGCCCCGATGATGGCCGGCCCGTGTTCGAGGAGGTCTGCGATCTGCTGCGGCGTGGCCGGTTCATCGGAGACGAGGCCGCTGAGCCAGAGGACGATGCCGCCGCCGACGAGGGCGGCGAGGTACACGCGGTAGGCGACCTCGAACCACTCCAGCGAGCCCAGTCGGCGGGTGCGCCGGGTGCGCCGCATCTCCTGCACGACGCTCGACATGCGGCGGGCACGATAACCCCGCCGTCCCCCGGACCCTCCCGCGCCCGCCGTCGGCACGGGTCCCCGTGCGACCTGAATTCATCGTGCCGACACACTGCAACGGCGCGCCCGGTGCGGCACCCCGATCTGGGCGGGATCCGTTCCCGGGCGGGATCCGTCCCGGGTTCCGGGACGATCCCCGCCCAGATGGCGGTCGAGGCGGCGGTGCTGCCGCGACGAGGGGCGGCTCGCCCATACTCTCGGCCGTGGACGTCGAGGCCGCCCAGGTCTTCTTCTCACTGCTCGCGGTGCTCGCCGGCGTCGGGGCGATCGTCCTGCTGGCGGGCCGCGTCGTCGCTCGTTCGTCGCCGGCCGTGGCCCAGTTGGTCGTCGCCGTCGACGACGCCGCGCTGTGGATCGCGTTCCTCGTCGCCGCCACGTGCATGGCCGGCAGCCTCTACTTCTCCGAGGTCGCCGACTACGTGCCGTGCCGCCTGTGCTGGTTCCAGCGCATCGCGATGTACCCGCTCGCGGTCATCCTGCTCGTCGCCGCGATCCGGCGCGACCGCGCCGTGCGCTGGTACGTCGGTCCGCTCGCCGCGATCGGCGCCCTGATCTCGACGTACCACTACCTCGTCGAGTGGAACCCGGCGCTCGAGGGCGGGGTGTGCGGCATCGGGCCGGCATGCTCGGCGATCTGGTTCCGCGAGCTCGGCTTCGTCACGCTGGCGTTCATGGCGCTGTGTGGCTTCGCCGCCATCCTGGTCCTCGTCGTCCCCCGCCCCCCGTCCACCCTGGAGCCCTCATGACCCAGTCCCGGTCCCGCACGCCGCTCGTCATCGGGATCGTCCTCGCCGTCGTCGCCGTCGTCGCCATCGCCGCCGTCGTCTTGACCAGCGGCGGGGACGACGACGATGCCAGCACCGACGCGATGACGTACGGCGAGGTGCAGGTCGACGGCGACCCCCTGCCGCCCGGGGAGACCCCTGAAGCGGGCGTCGGCGACCTCGTCCCGACGATCACGGGGACGGACTACTCGGGGCAAGCGGTGTCGATCGCCCCGGGCGAGGACGGTCCGATGATGATCGTGGTGATGGCGCACTGGTGCCCGCACTGCAACCGGGAGATCCCACTCCTCGTCGAGTGGGAGCAGGCGGGCGACGTGCCCGAGGGGCTCCAGGTGGTCGGCATCAGCACCGCTGCCACGGAGGGGCGCGACCACTTCCCGCCCGGCGCCTGGCTCGACGACCTCGGATGGGACTGGCCCGTCATCGCCGACGACGAGGCGCAGACGGCAGCGGCGGCCGTCGGGACCACCGGCTACCCCTACATGCTCTTCGTCGCCGCTGACGGCACGCTGCAGGCGCACGCATCGGGTGAGCTGCCGATCGAGGCGATCCAGCAGCTCGCCGACGCCGCCGCAGCCACTGCTGACGCGACCTGACCGTCACTGCCAGCCGGCCGGCACCGCCATGTGGTCGGTGACCGAGCAGTCGGCGCCGAACTCGAGGAAGCGGTCGAAGCCGCGCAGGAACCAGCGGTCGTGGGTGACCGCGACGACGGTGCCCGTGAACTGCGCCAGCCCGTGCTCGAGGGCCTCCGCCGACACGAGGTCGAGGTTGTCGGTCGGTTCGTCGAGCAGCAGCAGCGTGGCCCCCGACCGCTCCAGCAGCAGGATCTGGAAGCGCGCCTGCTGACCGCCGGACAGCGTGTCGAACGGCTGCTCGGCGCAGCCGTCGAGCTCGTAGCGCCGCAGCATCCCCATCGCCGGGCCGCGCACGACGTCGTGGTCGTGGAGGATGGCGAGCAGCGTCCGGCCGCGCCACTCGGGGTGCTCGTGGGTCTGGTGGAAGAGCCCGGCGACGACGCCGGCGCCGAGCCGCCATGTCCCGTGGTGGGCGACGGTCTCGTCCCCGGCGAGGAGCCGCAGGAAGTGGCTCTTGCCGACGCCGTTGGGCCCGAGGACGGCGACGCGCTCGCCGAACCACAGCTCGACATCGAACGCGTCGGTCAGCCCGTCGAGCTCGAGCTGCTCGATGATCACCGCCCGCTTGCCGGTGCGGGCGCCGCCGAGGCGGACGTCGATCTTCTGCTCGCGGACCTCCGGCGGCCGCTCGTTGCGCTCGTCGAACTGGCGCAGCCGGCTCTCGGCGGCCTTCAGGGCGGCGGCGAACTTCTCGGCGAAGCTCGCCCGCCGCCGCATCTCGGTGACGATGGCGACGAGGCGCTTGCGCTCCTCGTCGTGCCAGGCCCGGTCGCGGGTCAGCTTCTCGAGCCGCGCCTGGCGGGCCTCGTGGTAGCCGGTGAACCCGCCACCGTGGGTCCACGTGCCGTTGGCCTCGACCGTCACGATGCGCGTCGCCGCGGCGGCGAGCAGCTCGCGGTCGTGGCTGACGAACAGGATCGTCTTGCGCGAGGCGCGCAGCTCGCCCTCCAGCCAGCGCTTGGCGGGGACGTCGAGGAAGTTGTCGGGCTCGTCGAGCAGCAGGACGTCGTCGTCGCCCCGGAGCAGCACCTCGAGGGCCATGCGCTTCTGCTCGCCGCCCGAGAACGTCCGCAGCGGCCGGTCCGCCACGTCGTCGAGGCCGAGCCCGACGGCACGGGTGATGCACTCGTCCCAGTGCTGCTCGGCGGCGTAGCCACCGTGGTCGCCCCAGTCGGCGAGGGCCGTGGCGTAGCCCATGGGGTCGTCGGCGGCACGGCGCTCGGCCGCCGCGAGGCGCCGCGCGGACGTGCGCACGCCGGGCGGTGCCAACGAGACGAGCAGCTCGCGCACGGTCGTCGGTGCGCCGTCCGCGTCGTCGGCGACCCCGACGAGCTGGCGCATCACGCCGAGGCGGCCGTCGATCGCCAGCGTCCCCGACGTCGGTGCCAGCTCGCCGGCGATGAGCCGCATGAGCGTCGACTTGCCGACGCCGTTGGCCCCGACGAGCGCCGCCCGATCGCCGTCGCCGACGGTGAACGAGACGTCCGTGAGGAGGTCGGCGCCGCCCGGGAGGCGCCAGCCGAGGTGACTGACCTGGATCGCGCCCACGGCCGGACGCTATTGATCCGGCGGTCCCTGACGGGCGGCCGTTTCGGCCTCCCGCAGGACGTCGCGCAACGGCCGGCCGAGGGCGGCCGCGGCGGCGACGGCGTCGTCGTGCTCGGGCTTCGCCCGCCCCGCCGCGACCTTGACCCGGACCGGGTGACCGCCGACGTCGACGGTGATCTCGGCGCGCCGCTGCGGCCACCGGCGGACCGTCGCGGCGCGCACGCCGAGGCTGCCGGTCTCGGCGAGCAGCACGGCCGCGACCCGCTCGACGTCGGCGGGGTCGACGAGGGCGGCGACGGTGTGCGCCGGGCGTCCCTTCTTCATCACGATCGGCGTCGCCCAGGCGTCGTGGGCCCCGGCGACGAGGAGAGCGGCGATCGTGTGGGCGAGGACCTCACCGGTCACGTCGTCGACGTTGACCTCGAGCTGGACGGCCTCGCGGCCCGGCGCCGGCGTGACGCTCGGCTCGACTTCGGTGCCGACGATGACCTGCACCACGTTCGGGCGTCCGGCGGTGTCGGCGGTGCCGGCGCCGTAGCCGACGCGCTCGACCGTCATGTCGGGGAGCCGGCCGAAGCGCTCGGCGAGGGCGACGAGCACGGCCACGCCGGTCGGGGTCGCCAGCTCCATCGGCGTGTCGACGCCGACGATCGGGACGTCGCGCGACGCCAGCAGGCGGGCGACGGCGGGCGGCGGGTTGGGCAGCACGCCGTGGGCGGAGCGGGTCGTGCCGTGGCCCATCGCGATCGGCGAGGCCACGATGCGATCGATGCCGAGGTCGTGGAGGGCCGTGGCGATGCCGACGACGTCGACGATCGCGTCGACGGCCCCCACCTCGTGGAGCTCGACGTCGGCGGGGTCGATCCCGTGGACCGCACCCTCGGCGCCGGCGAGCGCGTCGAACACCCGGTGAGCGCGGGCGCGCACGGGTTCGGGGAGGTCGGCGGCGTCGAGCAGCGCCGTGATCGCCTTCGCCGGCCGGTGCTCGTGGGCGTCGACGTGGTCATGGTGGTCGTGGTGCTCGCCCCGGTCGGTCACGACGTTGGCCCACGTCGCCGCGATCCCGCCGCGCTGGACGCGCTCGAACCACAGCGCGTAGCCGTCCACGCCGAGGCCCGACAACGTGGCGAACACGGCGTCCTGGTCGGCACCGGCGTCCACGAGCGCGCCGAGCAGCATGTCGCCGGCGACACCGGCGGCGGCGTTGACGTAGGCGATCCGCGTCACGCCAGCATCCGGGCGACCGCGCACGCCGCGCCGTAGCCGTTGTCGATGCCGACGACGGTCACGCCCGCCGCGCACGAGGCGTGCATCGCGAGCAGCGCGGTGACGCCCTCGAGCGACGAGCCGTAGCCGACACTGGTCGGCACCGCGACGACCGGCGCGCCGGTGAGGCCGCCGACGACGCTGGCCAGCGCACCCTCCATCCCGGCGAGCACGACGACGGCGTCGGCGGCGGTGATGTCGTCGACGTGGGCGAGGAGGCGGTGCAGTCCGGCGACGCCGACGTCGTCGAGCCGCCGCGCCGCGAAGCCGTGCGCCGTGAGCGTGACGAGGCACTCATCGGCGACCGGACGGTCGGCGGTGCCGGCGGCGACGACCACCACGTCGCCGGCGCGCCACGGCGCCGGGGCGCGGTAGAGCACACAGCCGCCCGCCAGGAGGGCCGGACCGTGCTCGGCCACGACGGCCTTGGCCTGGTCGTCCGACGCCCGCGTCAGCAGCACCGGCGCGGTGCCGTGGGCGAGCAGCTCGCCGACGATGCGCACGCACTGCTCGGGCGTCTTGCCCGGGCCGTAGACGGCCTCCGGCATGCCCTGGCGCAGGGCGCGGTGGTGGTCGACGAGCGCGTCCCCGACGTCGGCGAACGGGAGCCGCCGCAGCTGCGCCACGACGTCGTCACCACTGACGCGCCCGGCGGCGAGGTCGTCGAGCAGCGCGCGCAGCGCCGGTTCGTCCACCACGCCATGCTGCCAGACGACCCCGCCCGATCCCACCGGGGCCGGGGCGAGCGCGGCCAATAGCCTTCCCGCCATGACGAACGACCCACGACCCAGCTCACCCGGCGGCGACCCGGTGCGGGTCGGCTTCTTCGGGCCGTTCGGCACGAACACCGAGCAGGCGGTGCGCTCGCAACCGGACCTCGCCGACCAGGAGCTCGTCGCCTACCCGTCGGTGCCGGACGTGCTCGACGCGGTGGCGTCGGGGGAGGTCGACTGCGGCGTCGTGCCGATCGAGAACTCGATCGAGGGCGTCGTCAACTTCACCCAGGACGCCCTGGCGTTCGACTACGACCTGCTGATCACGCGGGAGATGGTCCTCGACATCGAGCACTGCCTCGCCGGTCCCGTCGGTCTGACGCTCGAGGACGTCAAGGTCGTGCTGTCGATCCCGGTCGCCACGGCGCAGTGCCACCGGTTCCTGCGCGAGCACCTGCCGTGGGCCGAGATCCGTGGCGCCTCCAGCACGGCCGAGTCGGCGCGGCTCGTCGCCGAGGGGGCCGCCGGCGCCAACGCCGTGGCCATCGCGTCGCCGCTCGCCGCCGCCCGCTACGGCCTCTCGGAGGTGGCGAGCGACATCGGCGACCACGACCGCAACCAGACCCGGTTCGTGCTCGTCGCCCGTGACGGCATCCCGCCGGCCACCGGGCACGACCAGACGGCGATGGTCGTGTTCCAGCGGGCCGACGAGCCCGGCTCGCTGATCTCGATCCTCCAGGAGTTCGCGGCCCGCCGGATCAACCTGTCGAACCTGATCAGCCGGCCCACCAAGCGCGGCGGGCTCGGCGACTACTGCTTCGTGATCTACGCCGACGCCCACATCGCCGACGAGCTGATGGCCGACGCGCTCCGCGAGCTGCACGCCAAGCAGGGCGACGTGAAGTTCTTCGGCTCGTACCCGGCGGCGGGCGAGCACGCGAGGAGCGCCCGTGAGCACGCCGACGAGCGGTGGCGCCAGGCCGACGACTGGGTGGCCGAGCTGCGCACGCGCATCGTCCGCTGAACCGGGTCCGTCCGGGGCGGACGTACTGTCTGCGCGCATGAGCGACGCTCCTGTCTCTGTCGTCACCGGCGCCAACTCGGGCATCGGCCGGGCCACCGCCATCCACCTCGCCCAGCAGGGGCACCGGGTCTTCGGCACCGTGCGCGCGACGTCGCGCATGGAGACGTTCCACAAGCTCGCCGAGGCGGCCGGCGTCGACGTCGAGCTCGTCGAGCTCGACGTCGCCGAGGACGACTCGGTGGCGCGTGGCTTCGAGGAGATCTTCGCCAAGACCGACCGCGTCGACGTGCTCGTCAACAACGCCGGCGTCGGGGGCAACGCGGTGGCCGAGGAGGCGACGCCCGAGCTCTACCTGGACGTCATGAACGTCAACCTGTGCGGGGCGATCCGCTGCCTCAAGCACGTGCTGCCCGGGATGCGCGAGCGGCGCAGCGGGGCGATCGTCAACATCACGTCACTCACGGGTCGTGTCGCCGCGATCGCGCAGTCGCCGTACGTGGCATCGAAGTACGCGTTCGAGGGCGTCAGCGAGGGCCTCGCCCAGGAGCTGGCGCCGTTCGGCATCCGCGTCGTGATCATCGAGCCCGGCGTGACGAAGTCGGCGATCTTCGCCAAGAGCGTCGACGCGCCGAACCAGACCGGCGCCTACGACGCCCCGTACCGACGGATGTTCCAGTTCTACGCCCGCGGCATCGCCGAGGCGACGGACCCGGTGGAGGTCGCCCAGGTGATCCACCACGCGATCACCACCGACGAGCCGCAGCTGCGCTACGCGATGAGCTGGGGTGGCCAGGGCATGGTCGACGGCCGCATGGCGATGACCGACGCCGAGTGGGTCGAGCTCGGTGCGATCGAGGACGACGCCGAGTACTACGCCCGCTTCCAGGAGCACTTCGGCGTCGACATCAGCGTCCAGACCTGAGCGGACCGAGGTCGCCGCATCCGAGTGTTTCGTGCATCCGAGTGGTTGCTGCGGGGGCCACCCTCCGGAAACACTCCGATGGGATCACCCCCGCACCGCGTGGCGCAGCGTGCGGCCGAGGGCGCGGTCGAACTCGTCGTAGCGGTCGCGCAGCGCGTCAGGTGACCACGGCTGCGGCGTGAGCGTGGGCGGCAGCAGCGGCTCGGCGCGCAGGAAGCGGACGACCTCGGCGGCCAGCGTGATCGTCGGCGGCAGGGCGTCGGCTCGGCGGTCGGCGAGCGCCGGGAGCATCGCGTCGAGCCGTCCCGTGAGATCGCGTGCCGTCGCCGCGATCGACGCCAGCGGCCACAGCCGGGCCGCCAGCGCGTGCGGCTCCTCGCCGTCGAGGGGACCGCGCACGACGGCCAGCTCGTCGTCACCGGCCGGCGGGGCGAGGTTCGCCGGCCGCAGCCACGTGTCCGGGCGCAGCTCACCCATGCGCAGGTTCGCCATGTGCGAGCGGAACGCCCGGCGGGCGGCGATCGACCGGCGTGGCGCGGTGACGACGGCGACGGTCCACGTGCCGTCCCACGCCCGCGGCGCCGGGCGGCGCCCGGTGTCCTGGGCCTCCTTGCGCTCGAGCAACCGCCCGACGAGGCGGTAGCCGTCCCCGTCGCCGACCAGCTCGTCGGCGGCGGCCATCCGTGAGAGCGCCGTGCGCATGGTGCCGGGGGCGATGCCGAAGAGGTCGGCCAGCTCGACGAGCGTGCGGCCCGGGAGCACCGGTGGGTCGAGGCCGAGCAGCACCGACAGCACGAGCGAGCGGGCGTTGAACGGGCGGATCGCCTCCACGAGGCGGAGATGTTACAGGTCTTGATCGCGATGATCGCGAGATGTATGATGTGGACATGGCCCTGACGCTGCCGCGCACGACGATGGTGCCGCCCGAGGCGCTGCTGCCCGACGTCCTGCCCACGGATCGGCTGAACGCGCCGGGCCATGCCGGTGCGCCCGCTGCGCGACGAGCTGCGCCGCATCCCGACGTTCCGCAACGCCCTCACCGTCGTGTTCGCCCTCGTGCAGACGTTCGGCGTCGTGATCGCGGCGGCGGTCATCGGCACGTGGTGGTCGTACCTGCTCGCGTTCTTGCTGCTGGGCCGGGGCCACTGCCTGCTCAACATCCTCGGCCACGAGGCCGCCCACCGGCTGCTGTTCCCCAATCGCCGGGTGAACGACTTCGTCGGCCGCTGGCTGCTCGCCTACCCGACGTTCCAGGCCTTCACGGCCTACCGGCGCGTGCACTTCGCCCACCACCGCGACGAGCTCGGCCCCGAGGAGCCCGACCTCGCGCTGTACCGCGGCTACCCGGTGCCCGCCGACTCGTGGCACCGCAAGCTGCGCCGTGACCTGTTCGGGATCAGCGCCGCCAAGAACTTCAAGGGCCTGTGGTACAGCCTGCGCAAGGGCAGCGTGGAGGCCCGCCAGATCCTCGCCGTGCAGGTCGTCCTGCTCGCCGCATCGATCGCCTTCGGCGCCTGGCCGGCGTACCTCGTGTGGATCCTCTCGTGGAGCACGCTGTGGAAGTTCTCCAACCGGCTGCGGGCGATCGCCGAGCACGGCGGGATGGAGCGCTCCGCGGATCGCCGCCGCACGACGCACGTCATCCGCCAGACCCGCCTGGCCCGCTACCTCATGGTGCCGTACAACACCGGCTGGCACCTCGCCCACCACGTCGACATGGGCGTGCCGTGGCGCAACCTGCCGGCGTTGCACGACGAGCTCGTGCGGTCCGGATGGCTCGTGCCCGACGTCGAGTACCCGACGTACCGGGCGTTCTGGCGGGCCTGCTCGGCCGGCGAGCCCCGCCAGCCGCGCCGCCTGACGTCCGCGCCGAAACCTCCTTCGACCGCGGGTGTCGGCGCGCCTACGGTCGCCCCCATGCGCCTCCGCTGACGAGACCACCACGGCACGACGCGCGTCGCGCCGCACCCGTCCCGTTCGCTGCCGGCCGCCGCCGGCTGATCCCCGAGGAGGATCGCATGCCTGCTTCCCATCGTCCCACCGGCCGCGTCACGCCCAAGGGGGTGCGCCCGGCCGGCACCACCAACCGGGCGCGCCGGGGCGAGCGCCCCGACGCCATGCTCGGCCGCTACGTCGTGCGCAACGCCCGGCCGCTGCCCGATCGCCGCTCCGCGGCACGGGCATCGATCGTGCGCACCGGGCACCGCGGCGGCCGCTGACCGGCTGCCTGCCGACCCCGGACGGGTGCCACCTCCCCGGCACCCGTCCGGTGGTCGGCCGGTCCGTGGCGTTGCGTAGCGTCCCGCCGATGGCAGATGTGCTCTCGGACCGGGTCGCCGTCATCACGGGAGGCGCCAGCGGCATCGGCCGGGCGACGGCGCTGCGCTTCCTCGCCGAGGGCGCCAACGTGGTCGTCGGCGACTTCAACGCCGACGGCGGGCGGCGCCTCGTCGAGGAGGTCGACGATGCCGAACGGCTGCTGTTCCTGCGCACCGACGTCGCCGAGGAGGACGACGTCGAGTCCCTCATCGGCGCGGCCGTCGAGCGCTTCGGCGGCCTCGACGTGCTCTTCAACAACGCTGGTGTCGGCGGCGCGTTCGGGCCGCTGACCGAGACGACCGTCGCCGACTGGGACCGCACGTTCGCGGTGCTCGTGCGCAGCGTGTTCCTCGGGCTCAAGCACGGGGCGCGGGCGATGATCGCCCAGGGCCGCGGCGGCAGCATCCTGAACACCGCCTCGGTCGCCGGGCTCGGTGGCGGTGCCGGCCCGCAGGCCTACTCGGCGGCCAAGGCGGCGGTCGTCAACCTGACGTACAACGCGGCGGTCGAGCTCTCGCCGCACCTGATCCGCGTCAACGCCATCTGCCCCGGGCTGATCCACACGCCGCTCGCCCTCGGCCGCCACGAGGACCGGGTGCGCGAGTCGATGCCGCAGTTCCAGCCGTGGCCGGAGGCCGGCCGGGCCGAGGACATCGCCGGTCTCGCCCTCTACCTCGCCGGTCCGGACAGCGCGTTCGTCACCGGCGAGGCCATCCGCGCCGACGGGGCACTGCTCGCCGCCGGGCCGCGGATGGTCGCGGCGACCGATCCCTTCAACACGACGCAGCGCTACGCCGGTTACGCCGACGGCACGACCGGTCGTCCCGTCGAGAAGCGCCGCCTCGCCGACGGCGCCGGCTGATCGCCGCCGCCGACGTCGTCGTCAGCAGGCGCCGCCGCCGGCCACGATCACCGGGTAGGAGTTGACGGCGTCGCCACCGCCCGGGTGCAGCTCGAGGTGGAGGTGGTCGACCCCCGCGTTGCCGGTGTGCCCGACCCAGCCGAGGAGCTGCCCGACGGTCACCTGGGCGCCGGAGACGATGCCCGGGGCCAGCGCCGACATGTGCCCGTAGAACCAGAACGTGCCGTCGGCCTGGCGCAGGCGCAGGCCGTTGCCGGCGAGGACGTCGGTCGCCTCGCTGTACAGCTTGGAGATCTCGCCCGTCTGGACGGCGTAGACCTCCTGGCCCTCGGCGGCCATGATGTCGGTGCCGAGGTGGACGCGCCCGTCGCTGCGGGCCATGCCCCACGTGTCGGTGTAGGTGCACGGGGCTTGCACGGGCTTGGCCGCCATGACGACGTCGACCGTCGGTGCGGGCGCGGCCGTGGTCGGGGGAGGTGCAGGCGCCGGAGCGCACTGCGTCGCCGCCGGGCCGCAGGCGCCGATGAGCACGGCCGCGGTGGCGCCGAAGGCCCCGAGCTTCGTGGTCGCGTGGCGGGTGATGCGCTGCCAGCGCGAGGGCGCGGCTGGCGGGGGCGTCGCGAGGACGTCGGTCATGATCGGGGCTGCCTCTCCGGATCGTGCTTCGGTTGTCCGCCCGCCGACGTCCCGGCCGACCTCGTCGTCGACACCACGCCCGGCCCGTTCGTCCCGGGCCACGGGGAGACGGTAGCCACCCCCCGTTGCCGCCGTCGACACGCAACCGTCACATTTGGGCTGACTCGGGCAGGCCCTTGGACGGCCCTTCACCCGAGGTGCTTCAGCGCCTCGCGCCGTGACGAGCGGTGACAGCCGGTCCGCGTGGGCGGCGACGAAGGCCCGCACCCATCCGGGGTCGGTCTTGGCGTGCTCGCGCAGCGCCCAGCCGATCGCCTTGCGCAGGAAGAAGTCACGGTCGTCGACGCTGGCCACGATGGCGTCGGCCAGCAGCGCGGTGTCGGTCGCCGCCTTCGCACCGTTCTGGATGATGATCGACGTGCGGCGCCGCCAGCGGTCGGGGTCGACGGTCCAGGCGCGCACGGTCGGCTCGACCGCCGCCCGGTCGGCGCGCAGGATCGGACCGAGCAAGGCGATGGCGACGGCGTCGACGTGGTCCCACCACGCGCCGGTCACGACGAAGTGGTCGTACAGCGGCACGACGGCGGCGTCCTGCCAGGCTCGCGCCGAGCGGTGGCGGCACAGGTCGACGGCGACGTAGCGCTCCTCGCGGAACCGGGCCCCGTCCCACAGCTCGGTCACGGTCGCCAGCCACGACTCGCGGTCGGCGGGGGGACCGAGCTCGGCGACGACGTCGCGCACGAGCCGGCGCTGCTGGGGCGTCGGCACGCCGCGGTACGGCATCACCGACTTCATGTACGCCTGCATCGCCGGCGCCTTCGCCGGGTCGGCGCGGGCCGCCAGCCCGTCCCGCAGCGCGGCGACGAGCTCGCTCACGGGTGGGCGGCGGCCCAGGCGTCCACGATCGGTTCGAGCTCGGCCGGCGCGGCCCCGTGCAGGATGACGCCGTCGGCGCCGATGTCGAACTGGCGCTGGACGACCTCGATGCACCGCTGTGGCGAGCCGATCGCCGCGGGCGCCAGCCACGACTCCGGGATCAGCGTGGCGACGTGCTCGAGCTCGGCGGTCGTCGCCTTCTGGTCGAGCGCCCCCTGGAAGCCGGCCACGAACGGGTCGGCACGGAAGCGGGCGAGCGGTTCGGGGTCCCAGCCGTTCGTCGACACCATCAGGTCGCCGTACGCCTGCAGGTACGTCGCCATGCGGCCGACCGTCTTCTTCAGCTGCACCGGCGCCGGCAGGTGGTCACCGATCGTCGCCAGGCACGACCACACCTTGACGGTCGACGGGTCGCGGCCGGCGCGCTCGGCCTCGTCCTTGACGGTGCGCACGCAGTGGGCGAGCGTCTCGTCCTCGAAGAACGTGTGCAGCACGACCTGGTCGAACGCCCGGCCGGCGAGGCGCAACGTGTTGTCGCCGAACGCCGTGATCCCGAGCGGGATGTCCTCGTCGAACGCCGGGTCGAGGCGCAGGAACGGGTAGCTCCCGGCCGGCCCGTCGTGGCCGATGATCGTCTCGCCGTGCCAGAGGCGGCGCATCAGCCCGGCGAAGTCCTCGAGCTGCGCCGTCGTGACCGGGCGCAAGCCGAGCGCCTTCGTCATCGGCGCGATGCCCCGGCCGAGCCCGAGCGTGAAGCGGCCGCGGGTCAGGCGGTGCATCGTCGTCGCGTAGGCGGCGGTCACGAGCGGGTGGCGGGTGTGGTGGTTCGTCGCCGCGGTGGCGATCTGCAACGTCGTCGACACGGCGCCGAGCGCGCCGGACAGCGTCGCCGCTTCCTTGACGTTGAAGCGCTCGGAGATGAACGCCCAGCCGAGTCCGAGCCGCTCACCGTCGTGGGCCTCCTGGATCAGCTCGTACGGGTCGGGCGCGGCGCCGGCGAGCGTGTAGTAGCCGAGGTCGTCGAAGGTCCGGGACATGGGCGCGATGACACCACGCCAGACCTCGGTTCGCGGCACCGGGGACGGCGCTGGAAGGATCCACGCCCGTGACCGTGATCGATCCCGCCATCGTCGACCTCGACCGGGTCGCGTCGTGGATGGACGACCGTGCCCTCGGCGACGGTCCGATCACCGACGTCGAGCTGATCGCGGGCGGCACCCAGAACGTGCTCCTGCGGTTCCGTCGCGGCGAGCGGTCGTTCGTGCTGCGCCGGCCGCCGCCGCACAAGCGGGCGAACAGCGACGAGACGATGCGGCGCGAGGCCCGCGTGCTCGGCGCGCTGGCGGGCTCCGATGTGCCGCATCCGGGGCTGATCGCCGCCGAGCCCGAGCTCGACGTCATCGGCGCCGCGTTCTACCTCATGGAGCCCGTCGACGGCTTCAACGCCACGCTCGGGCTGCCCGAGCCGCACGCCTCCGACGTCGCCATGCAGCGCGAGATGGGCTTGTCGATGGCCGATGCGATCGGTGCCCTGGCGCGCGTCGACGTCGCCGCGCGTGGGCTGGCCGACCTCGGGCGACCGGACGGCTGGGGTGAGCGGCAGGTGCCGCGGTGGCGCAAGCAGCTCGACTCCTACCGCGAGCTGCCGGGCTACCCGGGTCCGTCGATCCCGCGGCTCGACGACGTCGCCGCGTGGCTCGACGAGCACCGCCCCGACGACATCCGGATGGGGCTGATCCACGGCGACTTCCACTTCGCCAACGTGCTCATCGCCCCGGACGCCGGGCGAGTGGCCGCGATCGTCGACTGGGAGCTCACGACGATCGGTGACCCGCTGCTCGACCTCGGCCACGTCCTGTCGTCGTGGCCGCGGCCCGGACGGGAGGCCATCACGCCCGTCGCCCACGCCACGGGCATCCCGTCCGCCGAGGACCTCATCGCCCGCTACGACGCCCAGGTCGATCGCGACCTGTCGCACCTCACGTGGTACCGGGTGCTGGCCTGCTATCGGCTCGGGATCATCCTCGAGGGTTCGCACGCCCGGGCGTTCAGCGGGCTGACGCCGCTCGAGATCGGTGACCGGCTGCACCAGCACACGCTCGACCTGTTCGCCCAGGCGGCCGACCTCATCGACGGCTGAGGTCGTCGGCCGTCCAGAAGCCGGGCGCCGGCGCAGACGCTCCCGCGGCATACGCGACGAGCCGCTCGCGCGCCGCGTCGGCCCGCATGTCGACGACGTCGGTGACGACGCCGGGCCCGGCGGCGCGCAGCGCGCGGTCGCCCTCGCTGGCCCGCTTCGGCAGGTGCGTCGAGAGCACGAGCAAGGGCGTGTCGCCGCGGGCCCGTTGCACGGCGGCCGCGCGCCCGAGCGTCCGCCACACGGTCTCGCTGCGCTGCAGGCCGCCGCGGTGGGCGGTGAACGCTCCGGCGACGTCGACGCACCACTCGCGCCCGGTCGCATCGGAAACGACGAGGTCGACCGCCACGCCCGTGCCGCGGAGCCGCCGGCGCCGATCGACGATCGTGAAGCCGGCCTCGGCGAGGACCCGCTCGGCGAGCCGGCGGGCGGCGGGCCCGTCCTCCGGGTCGTCGGCCGGTGCCGGCGTCGGGCTGGCGACCGCAGCCGGCACCTCGGCGACCCGGCCGCGGGCGATGTCGACGTAGCGCTCGTCGAGGTCGTAGCCGACGTAGCGCCGGCCGAGCCGCGCCGCGGCGACGAGCGCCGACCCGCTGCCCATGAACGGGTCGAGCACGAGGTCGTCGGTGTAGGTGTAGAGCCGGATCAGCTGCTCGGGCAGCTCGACCGGGAACGGCGCCGGGTGGCCGACGCGGCGGGCGCTCTCCGGCGGGATCTCCCACACGTCGAGCGTGAGGGCGAGGAAGTCCTCGGTGAGGATCGTGCTCTCGTGCGGCAGGCCCTGGGCGGCGCGTTGCTTGGCCGTGCGCGCCCGGTCGAAGCGGCCCTTGCTGGCGACCACGACCCGCTCGCTGATGTCGCGCAGCACCGGGTTGGCCGCGCTGCGGTACGAGCCCCACGCGCACGACCCACTGGCGCCGTCCGCCTTCTGCCAGATCAGCTCGCCGCGCAGCAGCAGCCCGAGGTCGTGCTCGAGGATGCGGATGACGTCGGCCGACAGGCTGCGGTACGGCTTGCGGCCGAGGTTGGCGACGTTGACGGCGATGCGGCCGCCCGGCTCGAGCGTCCGCACGCACTCGGCGAAGACGTCGGTGAGCATCTGCAGGTACTCGAGGTACGACGACGGCACGCCCTCGCGCTCGAGCTCCTCCTCGTACTGCTTGCCGGCGAAGTACGGCGGCGACGTGACGACGAGCGCCACCGACCCGTCGGCGACGGCGTCCATGCGGCGAGCGTCGCCGTGCACGAACGGCTCGGCGACCGGCGCCGGCGGCAGGACCGTGTCGTCGGCGGACAGCGCCGGCGGCCGGAAGCGGTCGTAGAACGCCGTGGCGTCGTGGTTCTCCCGCGCGCCGACCCCGAAGTTGGACGTCGCCGTCCGGCGCCGCTTCGTCATCTCGCCTCCCGCGGCGACACTAGACGGTCCGTTCACCCTGCATCGAACATGCGCGCGGCGCGAGCGGAACGGGAGGGATTCGAACCCCCGGGCCTTGTGGGCCTCCCGCTTTCAAGGCGGGTGCATTTGTCCGCTCTGCCACCGTTCCGTCGGTCGAGGCTAGCCAGGCCGCCGTTCGCGAGTCCCCGCCGCCCTCGGAGCCGGGGTCGATCGCACCGCTACACTGCGGGGCTTCCCAGGAGAGGTGCCAGAGAGGCCGAATGGGGCGCCCTGCTAAGGCGTTGACCGTCGCAAGGCGGTCCGTGGGTTCAAATCCCACCCTCTCCGCTCCGAGCCGCTGACCGTTGGTGAGCGCCGCTGCCGCGCCCGCACTGTTTGCGGTTGCGTTGCCCCGATGTTGCGGTTGCATGACGGGCGGTGTAGACCTGTGCCCTTCCGACGGCCCAGTTGGGCGGCCGAGGCACGTTGATGACCGATCCCCGCGACGACGACACCCAGCTCTGGGCCGACCCGGAGTGGAACCAGCCGGACGCGCTGCCGCCGATCAGCCCCGACGACGAGGCGATGGCGCGGACGCCACCGGCTCGGCCAGCTCGTCCGCGACGTCACGGGCAGCATCCCGCGCACCCGCGGCCAGTCCTTCGAGCGCACGCGCACCCACCACGTCGTCACGACGCGTCCGACGGAGCAGCACTTCGCGGACGCCACCGACGACTGGGCGCCGGTCGACCACTGGCTGGAGCCCGAGCCCAACGAGCGGCGCGCCGCCGTCGGCATCGACCCCCGCCTCCTCCGCATCGGTGCCGTCGCCGCCGCCGGCGTCCTGCTGATCCCGATCGCCCTCGCCCTGCGCGAGGACGACGGCGAGCTGCGCGCCAGTGGTGCGACCGTCGCCACCACCGTGGCCCCGCAGCCGCTCGACGTGCCCGCCGCCACGACGGTGACCGTGCCGGCGGCCGCTGCCCCGACGGCTGCAGCCGCCCCGGCACCCGCTCCCGTCGCCGCCAGCACCAGCGACGAGTCGGCGCGGTACGCCGTCGCCGCGGCGAGGGCGCAGCCCGCCGAGCCCGCATGCGCAGGCACGTACGTCGTGATCGCCAACGACTTCTGGAACCGCTTCCCGAAGACGTCGGGCGCCAGCGTCGAGGAGTGGCTGGCAGCCAACGACGCGACCGCCGACACGCCGCTCTACGTCGGCGACGAGCTCTGCATCCCCGCTGGCGCCACGGCTCCTGCCCCGCCACCCGCGACCACCGTCCCGCCGACGACGGCCGCGCCGGCCACGACCTCTGCGCAGGCGCCGGCCCCGGCTCCGGCCGCCGCGGCCGTGCCTCCGGCCACCCAGGCGCCCGTCACGACCGCCGCGCCCGCCCCGCCGCCGCCCGTCGTCACCCAGCCCCCGGTCCCGGTCACCACGACACCTCCCGCCCCGATCCCCGCCGGCGCCCCGTCGACGGAGGCGCTCTGCGGCGCGATGCCCACGAGCAACGGCAACCCCGCCGGCACCGCCAGCCCCGCCCAGGTCGAGGCGCTGATCCGGGAGATCTGGCCCGACGACGTCGAGGTCCGCGCCCTGTGCATCGCCAAGCGTGAGGCCAAGCTGCGCGCCGACCTGAACAACTGGTGCTGCTACGGCGTGTTCGCCCTCTACTACGAGTACGTGCCGAAGGACCTCAAGGCGCTGTACGGCGTCGATGAGCCGGCGGATCTGTACGACGCCCGCACGAACATCGCCATCGCCTACCAGATCTACCTGCGCGGTGGCTGGGACCCGTGGTCGCAGACCGACCCCGGGAGCGGCTGATCCCAGCCATCGCCCGCTCGAGCCTCCCCGTTCTGTCCGTCTGAATCGGCCCGATCGGACACGTTCGGAAGGACAGATCCCCGTTGGTGTCGGGCGTCGCTCATCTGGACGAAGCCAGTCGGAGGGCGTTGAGAAAGGTCGACGCGTCCTCCGTTGCGCATTTGTCGGAGATCGGGCTACGTTGCGCTGGGGCGGGCCAGCAGCGGGGGACGCTGCGGGGACTTAGGAAGGAGCGGGCGGGGCTGCCTCAGTTCACTCGTTAGAGCGCGCCTTCGGCGCGCACCTTTGCAGGAGAGTCGATGAAGCATCGATGTGCCGCGATCGTCATGAGTGCCGGCCTTGCCGTTGGGCTGGGTGTCACTACGGCGGCGGCGGCCCCACCAGAAACCACCACCACGGTCATCAAGGACTCGGTCGAGACGTTCCTCGACGCGGTACCGACGTGCGAAGGTGGTGGCGCGCTGTACACGGTGACCACCACGACGAACTTCGTGGAACACGAGACCGTGTTCGACGATGGACGCGCACACGGCACGTTCACACAGACGGGAACATTCGTCGCGACGCACCCGACACTGCCCGACTTCACCGGAAAGCTCACCATCTGGGGCGGTTTCAACGAGACTTCCCAGACGGTGAACGGCACCTTCACCTTCAACATCCGTGGCACCGGGGATGACGGCTCGACGTTCAAGCAGAACTCTGTGGAGCACTTCAACGTTCGTCCGAACGGCAGCGTGCAGGAGTTCTTCCACTGCCACGACTAGCGGCGCGAAAGGCTCCAGCGAACGACGTCCCAGGAGGTCGTTCGCTGGAGATCCGCCGCGTCCGCGCCATCTCGCCGCCAGCTCCGAGAACCGGGGGGAGGACGGGGTGATCTCATCACATGGGCATGGGCCGGACGATTCAGAGGAGAGGACATGAGAGGGAAGATCTCGAGAGCGGCATGGTTGATCGCACCTGTGCTGCTCACGGTGTCGGTGGTCGGGCTCGGCGAGCCCGTCGCGGGTGATGGTGGGCGTCGCAGCAACGGGCCGCCGGACACCTACGTCGCGGCGTGGGATGCGGTCGGCGTGCAGGCCTTCAGTGCCGCCGGGTTGTCGCCGGCCGAGGGGCACACGATCTTTGCCTACGTGGGGGTCGCCGTCTACGACGCGGTGATGGCCGTGGAGGGTGGCTACGAGCCGTTCGCCGTTGATCTCGACGCCCCGGACGGCGCCTCGTCCCAAGCGGCGGTCGCCGCGGCGGCGCGCCGCATCCTCGTGCACTACCTGCCTGCGCAAGCGGCCTCGATCGTCGAGCCCGCCTACGTGGCATCGTTGGCCACCATCGCCGACGGCCAAGCCGAGACCGATGGCGTCGCAACGGGTGACGCCGTCGCCAGGCGATTGATCGAGCAACGGTCCGGCGATGGCTTCCGGGCCCCGGTGACGTACACGCCGCCGAACCCACCGATTGCGGGGGTGTGGCTGCCGACGGCACCGACGCCGCCGATCGGTCCGTACCTCGGGCTGATGGATCCGTTCAGCCTGCGTTCAGCCGACCAGTTCCGACCGGGCGGGCCGCCACCCCTCGACAGCGGGCGGTGGGCACGCGACTACAACGAGGTCAAGGAGATCGGCTCCGCCACGAGCACCACGCGGACCGCCGAGCAGACGCTGGCCGCACGGTTCTGGGGTGAAGCACCCGTCCAGCAGGCCCGTGGTTCGTTCCGCAGGTTCGTGCTCGACCACCAGCTCGACATCGTCGACGCGGCACGCTTCGACGCGATGTGGTCGGTGACCTACGCCGACGCCCTCATCGCCTGCTTCGACGCCAAGTACACCTACACGTTCTGGAGGCCGATCACCGCCATCCGAGCCGACACGGACGGCAACGACGCCACCGTCGCCGACCCGGCATGGACGATGCTGCTGGCGGGCACGCCGAACCATCCCGAGTACCCGAGCGCGCACTCGTGCATCACGCCGGCCGGTGGACGTGTGATCGCCAGGTTCCTCGGGACGCCATCGATCGACTTCACCGTCCCCAGCCTGACCGGCCTCGGCGATCGTCACTTCGCCAACGTCCGGGAGCTGGAGTACGAGGTCGGCAACGCTCGCATCTGGGGCGGCATCCACTTCCGTTCCGCCGTCGACGACGGCGTCAAGATCGGCGCACACGTCGCCAACTGGGTGCTCGCCCACAACTTCCACCGATCACAGGACTAGCAACGACGACCGTGTCGCGGGTCCGACGGCACCCACCGCCGACTCGCGACCGGTCGCCCCACGCGGGTCGCATCGTGCCCGGCGCCTCGTCAGTGTCAGCCACCTGGGCGAACGAGTCCTCAACTTGACCGTGCATGACGCCACCGAGTGGCTGTGCTTGGTACGAGCCATCGTCCGAGCGGAAAACCGCAGGTGAGCGGCCATTTCAGCCGCTCACCGGGTGACGCGCTCGGAGGGAGTCGAACCCCCAACCTTCTGATCCGTAGGCCTGAAAAAGCCCAGGTCAGAGCATGTGTTTTCGTGACGTCTGATACCGCTGAGCTGGCATTTCGCGAACCGGCGGCGAACGGGCCGACACGAGCGATCACGGCGCGAAACGGCCCGAAATCCGGCGAACCGATACATCGGCGATACGGCACGACACTCTGTGACGCTCGTGCGGACACCATCTCATCACTGCGCGCTCGATCCGCGTCAGCCCGGCTGTGTATCAGATCGGCGCTCCCGAGTGCGCCGGCCGCTGATGCGTCAATACACGCCGCCCGTCGGATTCGCATCGAAGCTGCTGACCGCCCTCGGCGGCGGAGCAGCTCGACCGCCGTCGTGACTGTCCCACGACCGCGACAGCGAGCTGTCGCATCCGCAAGCCTGAGGCGCGAATCAATGGTCGGCCAGCGGTAGCGCGGCAGCCCGCCGCTGAGCCGCCAAACCGGTGCTTCGGATCTGAGGGTGCGATGGCGTTTGGGTGGGGGTCCCGGGCGTGGCACAGGGGCTCTGTGAGTCTCGGAGGTGTCTAACGCCATCGAGTCTCGAGGAGCCCCTGTGTGGATACGGGTGCTACGCGGATGTGCGCGTTGCTGGTCGGCCTGCCCGGCGTGCGCGTGGTTGGTGTCGCGGAGTGGCCGTGCTGGCTGCGCATTCTGGTGACCATCGAGGCGGAGCGGCCCTCGTGCTGCGGATGGCCGGTGCCGAGCGATTGGATGAGATCCTCGACGAAGCCCTGGCGGCGGCGATCGACCCCCGAGATCGCGGCGACCGGACGCCCCCGTCACGCCGTCGATGAGGGCTGCGTCGAGGATCAGCCGGCGCGCGCCGCTGGACGGGACGGTTCGGGCATCATCGGGGCCATGGTTCGGGAGACGAAGAACGGGCTTCGCGACACCGTCATCGCGACCCTCGGCGAGGACGTACTGACGCTGGGCGAGCTGCGGTCGCGGCTGGGGGCGCCGTGGGATCGTCCCGTCGGGCGCGATGACCTCGATCGGTTGCTGCAGCGGGATGCCTCGTTCACGGAGGTGTCCGGCGGGTACGTGTTCGTGCCCATGCTCGTCGAGGGGACGGCGTGGACGGTGCGGGTCGACGCCGGCGACGGGGCCGAGGGGTTCGTGCGGATGCACCCGGACCTCTCGCCCCTGGGTTGGTGGCTGATCGACGACGACGTCGCGCTCGTCGATGGTGAGGGCCAGCAGCTCGGCATGCTGGAGACGGACGGCTGGATGCTCGACGGCCGCGACACCGACGTGGTGCTCGGTCCAGACGGCTGGCTCGACGGGTTGGTGGGCGGTTGGGCCGGTGTCGAGGTGATCGGCGGTGCGCTGCGGTGGTCGCCGCTCGACGGCACGCCGGCGGCGACCGCGGCCCAGGTCGCGGCGGTGCGGACGGGCTTCGAGCGGGCGGTCCGTGACGACGACATCCATCGCTCGTTCGACGCCGTGCCGATGCCGGAGGGGTTGCGGTTCGCGTCTGGGGAGGGCCCGATCCACGAGGCGCTGCTCGTCGACCCCTCGGCGTTCCGCACTGCCCCGATCCCCCCGCTGCTCGATCTGTACGCGGCGGCGGGCCTGGTCGAGCGCAATGGGCTGATCGCCGCCGAGGGGTTCGACTGGGACGCGCTCGAGGCGTGGCAGACCCGCAACCGATTCGGGATCTCGCACGGGCTCGATGCGGAGCAAGCCGACGTGTTGGCCGGGTTCCTTGCCGCCGTGGAGGCGTCGTCGGCCGAGGCCCACGGCATGGCGGGCGTGATGGCAGCGCTCGACGATGGCGAGGTCGCCGCGGCGGCGTGGGAGGAGCTCGGGCGGCGGGGTCAGCTCGTCGAGGCGCTGGCGGAACTGGTCTCGGCGCACTCGTCGACAGAGCGGTCGATCGGGCAGGCGTGGCTGCACGCCCGTGTGTTGGATCGTGCCGGGGAGTCGGCGGCGGCCGTCGAGCTGCTGGAGGCGGTCGTTGACGGCTCGTGCCGCCACAGTCCGGCGCTGGTCGACCTGGCCGGGTTCCGAGCCGATCGGGGTGACGCGGTGGGCGCGCTACGGCTGCTCGTCCAGGCCGGTGTGGAGCCGGAAACCGACGACGAGTCCGACTTCGATGATCGCGACGACGATGAGCTCCTGTGGGACGAGGTCGAGGGGTTCGCCACCCACCGGCCCCGACCGACGGCGCGCCGCAACGACCCGTGCCCGTGCGGGTCGGGCCGCAAGTACAAGACGTGCCACCTCGGCCGCGAGACCCACAGCCTCGACGACCGGGCCGGCTGGCTGTACAACAAGGCGAGCCGGTTCCTGCGCGATCGCCGTCCGCTGGCCACGGAGGAGCTCGCCGAGCTGGTCGTCGACGAGATCAGCCAGCGCGACTGGTTCGACGTGCTGGCCGACGGGCCGTTCCTGCGTGACGTCGTGCTCCACGAAGACGGCGCCTTCCGCGAGTTCCTGGCCGCGCGCGACGGACTGCTGCCCGACGACGAAGCGCTGTTGGCGGCGCAGTGGGCGCTCGTCGACCGCGGCGTGTTCGAAGTGCTCGAGACGACCGGCACGGAGCTCGAGCTGCGCAACATCGCGACTGGGGACCGCGTCCGGGTCGTCAACACGCACCCCGCCGATGGCATCCGGCCGGGAACGCTGCTGCTCGGGCGGCCGCTGCCGGTCGGCGAGACGTACCGGGCCTTCAGCGGGTTCATGCCGGTTCCCAACGGTCACCAGGACGCCATGCTGGCCGCCATCGACAGCGGCGACAGCGAGCAGATCGTCGACGCGCTCGCGGCGATCTTCGCCCCACCGCGGCTCGCCAACACCGACGGCCAGGACCTGATCGCCCACACCATCACGTGGCGGGTGCGGCAGCCCGACGCGGTCAGCACCGCCCTGGTCGGTGCTGGTCTGCAGGCCGACGGTGACGATCACTGGACGCTGGTGCGGGACTCTGAGAACCAGGACAACACCGTCATCGCCAGCGTTCGCCTCGACGACGACGAGCTGAGCGTCGAGGTCAACTCGGCCGAGCGGGCCGCCGAGCTCCGGCTCCTCGTCGCCGAGGCATTGCCCGACGCCGAGTTGATCGAGACCGAGGCCCACCCGCTCGAGATGCCGGGTGAACCTGTCCGCTCGTCGGGAGTGCCACCTGCCGAGCTGGACGACCCGGCGGTGCGCGCCGCACTGGCCGAGTACGTCGCCGGCTACGAGCAGCGGTGGCTGGACGAGTCGATCCCGGCCCTCGGCGGACGCACGCCCCGGGATGCCGCCGGCGACCCGATCGGGCGGGAGGAGCTGATGCGGCTCCTGGCGTCGTTCCCCGTGCCCGGACCCGACGAGATCGGCGCCATGAATCCCGACCGGCTGCGGGCCGCGCTCGGGCTGTAGGTCACGTCGGGGAGATCGTCGCCCAGGCCTCGCCGCCGCGCAGCAGCGTCACGTGATGACCAGCATCCAAGGTGCGCTCGATGTCGGCCCACCGCCCGGCCAGCTCGGTCACCTCGAGGTGCAGTCCCGTGGCGTGTCCGACCGATTCGAGGACGTTCGACGCGGCTGCAACTCTGGTGGTCCTCGCCGCCTCGGCGCCGGCCGGGTCCGCATGACCCTGATCCACCAGCCAGTCGATCGCTCGGAGCTCGGACCGAGCCTGCGCGAAGGTGCGCCACGGTCCGACGAGGTCGTCGAACTCGTGCAGGGTGTCGCGGAACCGCCGGAAGGCGCCCCGGCCCTCCAGCGCCCGTTGGAGGAGATCGGCGGCGCGGCTGTCGCCGACCGCCGACGCGAAGGTGGCCATGTCGTCGTAGGCGGCACGCGAACCGTACGACTCGATCAGCACCAGGCCACGTCCTCGGGCTCGTCGTCACCGCCGAACTCGTCGGCCATCCAGTCGGCGACACCCAGCTCGACCTGACCGGTCGAGGGGTCGTACCACCAGCTGGTGTCTCGGTCGCCGTCGTCCAGCGTCTCGGCGACGCCAGGGAGGTCGATCGCATCGATGGGATGCGGTTCGGACCCTGCACCCACAGCGCAATGATGCGCGCGGCATCGGGTGCGTCGGCGTCCGTCCACCGCCAGCAACCTGGGTATACTTCTGGTATGGCCGACGTGACGACGATGAAGCTGTCCACCACGACCCGGGACCGGTTGCGTGCGCTGGGTCGCGATGGCGAATCGCTCGAGGATGTCGTCGTCGCTGCGCTCGACGCGTATGAAGCCGAGCAGTTCTGGGCCGCTGCCGAGGCTGCGGCTGTCGCGGAGACGACTGAAGAGCGGGCCGACCGCAAGCGAGTCGAGGCCGACGTGGATGCGTGGATGGATGCGGCGCGTTGACGCCCTCGGCCGGCGAGATCTGGCTCGCTGATCGCAGCGAGGAGTCGCGCCGGCTCGTCTTCGTCATCTCCGACTCCAGGTTCCAGCGACTCGCCGAGCGCGCGGTCGTGGCCCCCGTGCTCGATCGCGCGCCGGCGCGCCTGCGCCCGTGGCACATCGTCACGGCTGGGAAACGGGTCATCGCCGTGAACCTGGCCGGCACGATGCCGACCGAGCGTCTGCTGGAACGTGTCGACGTCGTCGCCGGGGACTCACTCGCGCGCGTTCGCCAGGCGGCCCGAGCGATCATCGGCTGACCGGCGCGCTCCGATCGGCGAGGCTCACGAGCTCGAGCTGTTCAGCCTCGGGGGGCTCATCCGGGTGCTTGTTGCACCGGTCCTACCGTGACCGTCATGAGCCGGACGATCACGCAAGTTGGCGTCCCGTGACATCGGCGATGTCGTTCTTGACCCGTCGCTCACCCCAATTCAAGGCGTCGGGTTGACCAGGTGCACCGTCGCACCCAACTCCTGCAACACATCGACCGCCCAGTTCCAGCCGTAGGTGGCCTCGATCACCACGTGCGGATGGTCCCCCGCCACCGTGACCGCCTCAGCCAGCGCTGCCGGACTGTTGTCGATCCGCACCACCGACAACCGCTTCCCTCGCGGACTCATCCGCACCACCGCGTCTGGCGGATGCTCCGGGCTGTCCTTCGGAACCGGCCCGGTGCGGCCGGTTCGAGAGGACAGAACCGGCTCACCGTGAGCTACGGCATCGCGTGGTGCCCGGCCACAGCGGTGCCGTGCATGCTGCGATCAGCCACACGAAGGAGGCGCCATGGTTGAGACGGGCCTGCTCGATGCCGCCGCGGAGCGCCGCGACACCGTCGTGGTCCCCGCGGAGCCGACGAACGTGCCGTGGTGGGTGTACGTCATCATGGGGATCGCCTGGACGTGGTTCGCGTTCATCGTGCTGTCGTTCGACTTCCGGACGGTGTGGGCGGTCGCCGTCTTCGCCGGCGTGTCCTTCGTGGTGGCCGGCGTCAACGAGATCGTCGTCGCCCGCTCAGAGACCCGGTGGCGCTGGGCCCACGTCGCACTCGCGGTCTTGTTCGTGGGGGCAGGCGTGATCTGCCTGGTGTGGCCGGAGATCACGTTCCTGGCGCTGGCGGCGATCGTCGGCTGGTTCCTCCTGCTGCAGGGGAGCCTCGACGTGGGGCTCGCCCTGATGGACCGCCAGGGGATGTGGTGGTTGCGCTTCGCCGACTCAAAGAGTGGGCCGAGGAACACATGCCCGAGGTGGACGACGCGTGGGTGAGCTACGACGCACGCAACAGCGATTGACCGCACGAGCCCAGGCGACGCCTGGTCGATCTCGACGCAACATCCAACAGCCGGCATCCGGGCCGCTGGCCTACCGGCCGGCTCGAGACCGTGACCGGGGGGTGCTGTGTCCGCCGCTCTCGCCCGAGCTCAATCGTCGGAAACCAGGAGCTCTTCGATCGTGTCGCGCTGGTGAGCTTCGTCCACAAGCTCATCGGTCTGCCCGACTATGCGGTCGATGTCGCCACCAGCCGCGATACGGAAGATCAGCTTGTCGACCCGGTCTTGCCAAGTCAGCGTGATTTCCCAACGTCGCGAGGTCATCGGACGTGAGGATTGAGTAGGTCGGCACCGCCAAGTCCCCTGCTGGGCGCGCGTCCGGCCGCGGTGACGGTGCTGACTGGCCGACGCGAGCAACGCAGTCTCCGCACGTCGAGAACCGCTCGTCTGAGCGCATCAGTAGATGGCACTCGAAGCAGATCCGTTTCCGGCACACCGGCATTGTCGGCCGAGGCGCCGTCACCGCGGACCACGGCCCGGCGTTCGGGGGCACTTCTGCGAAGGCTTCGGTGCGCTATTCGAGTGTTCGGGTCGCAGCGGTCGCGGAGTGGACCACAGGGAAGACCTGGAACTCGACGAGGTCGTGCCAATGTTCGATCCAGATTTCGAACAATGACGGGTCGTCGGTAGCCATCAGTTGAAAGCATCGATCCAGGGATTCGTCATCGACGACCCAACTCTCGATGTAATCGAGGCCTTCGGGCAGCATGCGACCATGGATCGCGACGCGCTCGTACACCGCCGCCGCTCCGACGGTGTAGTGCTCGACGATCATGAACAACATGACTTTCCGGTCTACTCCTCCGCGAGGGCTTTGCTTGGAATCAATTCGACCGAGGCTTGGCGCTGCAGATCATTCGGCGCCTTCGACTGTCGCGGCCGCGTCGGTTCCGAGAGTCGGGTAGTCGGTGTAGCCGCGGTGGTCGCCGCCGTAGAACGTGGCGGGATCGGCTTGGTTGAAGGGGCCGCCGGCTCGGATTCGTGCGACCAGGTCGGGGTTCGCCAACCACATCGTTGCCAGGCCAACGGCGTCGGCGACACCATCGCGCACCGCCGCCCCGGCGGTTTCAGGCGTGGCGGGGAACGAGTCGAGTGTTGGATGCGGGTTGAGCACCAGCGGGCCTGCCCACGCGTCTCGGATGGTCTGCGTCAGCGAACGGTCGCCGACTTCGCCGACGTGGACGTAGGCCAACGGCAATGAACCCAGCGCTTGCATGAGCGTTCGGTACAGCTCGGTTGAGTCGCGCTCTGCGATTCCGTTGAACGGGTTGGAGGGCGAGACTTTGATGGCTGTTCGCTCCGGGCCGATGGCCACCGCCACCGCGTCGACGACTTCGACGACGAAACGGATCCGGTTTGTCGTCGAGCCGCCGTAGTCGTCGTCGCGGACGTTCGTGTTGTCGGCGAGAAACTGGTGGAGCAGGTAGCCATTGGCGCCATGGAGTTCGACGCCGTCGAAGCCAGCCTCGATCGCGTTGCGTGCTGCGCGAGCGAAGTCGTCGATCGTGGTCGCGATGTCGGCGTGCGTCATCGCCCGCGGCACCGGATGATCGAGCATCGCCGCTCCGTTGAACAGCTGCTCGCCCGATGCAACCGCCGAAGGGGCGACGGGCCGTGCGTCGTCGGGGTAGAGGCTCGGGTGGCCGATCCGTCCGGTGTGTGTGAGCTGGTTGAAGATTCGACCGCCGGCGTCATGGACCGCACGAGTCACGAGCCGCCACGCTTCGACCTGAGCCGGAGCGTGAATGCCCGGTGTCTGGATGTAGCCCTGGCCGATGACGCTGGGTTGTGTGCTCTCGCTGATGATCAGCCCGGCTGAGGCACGCTGTGCGTAGTACTCGGCGTGCAGTGCGGTCACGAGGCCATCGCCGGTGGCGCGGCTGCGTGTCATCGGCGCCATGACGAGACGGTTCGGAAGGTCGAGCTTGCCGATCGAGACGGGTTGGAGGAGTGGGTTCATGGCGCTTCGGGGTCCTTTGATCGTTGTGTCGCGGAGGTCGTTGGTCGGGGTCCGATGCCGAGCGCGGCGAACTCGGCGACCAGATCGACGGCAAACCAGCGCTCGGGCTGCATGATCGAGACGTAGGTGTCGTCGATGCCAGCGTCCCGCCACGCGGCCGCGTAGCGGGTGCCGGCTTCCTCACCGAGATAGCGAACGGCCATCGGTACCAGGTCGCGCTCGAACTCGCATGGCCGCGATTCCACGACGGGACCGTCGACGCTGACGTACCGGTACGGGACTTCGTCGACCTGGGCGACGAGCCCGAAACGGGCAGCGCGTTGGATGGCTCGGCCTTTACGCGACGAGTTGCTCGTGATCACGGACACCCCGGCGGTCGGCGTGTACTGGTACCAGACCGGGACGCCCAGGGTGCTGGCGGCGTCGGCGACGTGCAGGATGCCGACGTGGACATCGGCAAGGAACCGTTCGCGTTCGGCGCGGGATCTCAAACCGGTCCTCACGGTGGCGGAGGGCAGGAATCGATGGAATAGGTCATAGACCTAATCCTAGGTCGGTGACCTATCCGCGCGCAACTCGCGTAGCATGACTCGATGAACCCGACCCGGAGCCGACACGGTGAGGCTCGCTGCGCCGAGGTGATCGGCATCGCTCGCGACCTGCTCGTCGAAGGAGGGCTCGACACGTTCGCGATGCGAACCGTGGCCGCTCGCGCTGGTATGCGCCTCGGAAATCTGCAGTACTACTACGCCACCCGCGACGACCTGCTCGAAGAGGTGATCCGGACCGAGTTCGAACGGGACCTGACCACCGTTCGCGAGACGGGCACCGCAGACCCGGCCGACAACCATGAGCTCGCCCAGCTCTTGCGCCGTCTCGTGGATGACTGGTGCGACGCAAGTGGCGTTGCGTTCCTGACGCTCGCCTCGCTCGCCTACCGAAGCGAGCGATTCGGGGCGCTCAACCGCGAGATCTACGAACGGTTCTACGCCGAGATGAGCAGCATCATCCTCCGCCTGGACAGCAAGCTCGACCCTGGCGAGGTTGCGATCCGAGCGCGACTCATGACATCCGTGCTCGACGGCGTCGCACTCCAGGTTCACGCCGTTCCGGGCGACGCCGCCTCTCGGAGCGACCTCATCGACCGAGCCGGTCAGCTCATCGTCGCCGTTGCTACCGGGTCGAACGCCACAGACAAGGTGCGTCGGAATCGCCGGTGATACGACGCCTCGGGTTCGCTCTCGAACCTGTGACGACCCATCCCACCCAGGGGTGGGCGTCCATGTGATGCCGCTCTCTCGTGATACGTGGTTTGCGTCCCCAAACTGAGCTGCCCAGGTCCCTACGTGCCGTGACGAGGCGCTCCAGATCTGCCGCGATCCGCTACGCGACCGGGCGGGGCTACCCGCACAGATCAGCGCCACGGATCCGGCGTTTGGTGGCACGTCGTTCGGGTCGACGCGCGGGGCGTTCTGTGACACGAGGTCGACCAGGCCCCAGGCGTAGAGGAGTGGATCGCAGACGAGTCTCGGGTCGAAGAGGACGCCGACGGATCTGCGGTCGAGGAGTAGCTCCGCAACCGCTCGGCGGGGGATGTTCAGAGCTCGGCGTACGCATCGGCGATGCGCGAGCCGGGTGTGCGCATGGCTGGACGAGGTGGACGGGTGAAGGGTGAGCGCGGGTCGGTAGTCCGTCTAGCGTTGCGCGGCGGCGGTGATGGCGGCGAGCCAGGTGTTGAGTGAGGCGTGGAGCTTGGCGCTGCTGAAGAACAGGACGAGGAGCGGGCCGGCCATCGACTCCTCGCTGGCGAGGCGTGTCTGGTTGTTGTTCGTCGGGGTGAGGAGGTGGCGGTGTACGGCCTTGGAGCCGAGCGCGGTGCCGGTCCAGGTCAACTCGCGTCCGGGGTTGACGACGGCGAAGCGGGAGGACAGCTTGGTCTTGCCGTTGCGCCAGGTGAAGCGGCCTCCTTCGACGACGCCGTCGTCGAGCCGCACGTCGCGGACCTCGGACGCGAACTGTTTCCACTGCTGTGGTTGGCTGAGCAGCTCCCAGACGCGCTCGGTCGGTGCGTCGATGACCGTCTCGCAGCGCGCCGAGATGGGCGCGAGGTCGTCGATGCGGCCACATCGGGCGTAGTCCTCGTACAAGACGTCTGTCGATGGCCCTGTGTAGAACAGGCGTCGCCAGGGGCCGAGCGGTCGGTGGGTGGTGAGGTCGATCACGGTGTCATCCTTTACTGCAACGGTGTGTTGCGTTAAGATGAGCGTGGCAGATCTCGAGCGTTAACGCAACATCTTGTTGCAGCGGAGGTGGATGGCGTGAGTGGCACGACACGGCCCGGCGGTCGGACCGCCGAGACCCGGTCCAAGGTGCTCGCCGCCGTGCTGGCCGAGCTCATCGCTTCCGGCTATGGGCGCACGAGCGTTGAGGGCGTCGCCGAACGGGCCGGGATCCACAAGACCACGATCTACCGTCGCTGGGGGAACAAGGAACGGCTCGTCGCCGAGGCGCTCGAGAACGCCGCCGACGTGCGAAGCGAAGTCGTCGACACCGGCGACATCGACGCCGACATGCGCACGCTTGCTCGCGCTGTCGCGGCGACCCTGTCCACCCACGAGGGTGCGGCGACGGTGCGAGCGATCGTTGCCGAGGCGCCGGGGTCGCCCCAGCTGGCAGCCGTCATGTCCGGGTTCTGGGCAGCCCGTCGCGCCCAGATCGGGCCGATCATCGAGCACGCCATCGCCCGCACGCAGTTGCCGGCGACGACGGACCCCAGCGAGGTCATGAAGTACGTCGCGGCGCCGATCTACTACCAACTCCTGATGAGCGATGAACCGCTCACCGAGGCCACTGCCGACCGAGCAGCTGCCGCCGCGCTCACGGCCGCCCGCGCCGGCCTACTCACACACGGCTGATGACGCAGATGGCTCGACTGGCTGACACGCCCGTTGCCTGCGTCAGGGCCGGTGGTCACGGACACTGCGGTCGAGCGTTGTTCCCGTCCTGCGCCGGGCGATCCACGGGGGTACGGGTGCAACTGCATCGTGAACGTGGCATTCGCCGGGTCTGCGGTCACCGAGGGGGTCAGCGTGACACGTGAAGAGTGGGCGCTCGCTGCGGCTGTCGTGTTCTCGGGGCTGTGGTCTGGTCTGTTGGGGATGCTCACGCTGGTGATGCATCCGATGCTCGCAGCGATGGACGGACGGGACTTCGAGCGCTTCTTGCAGGCCTTCCTCCCTGTTGGCCGGAAGGCGTGGTTCAACTATGTCTGCGCAATCGGGATGGCCGTGGCGGCGGTCGTCGGACTCGTGGCCCTGTGGGATGACCGGAACTCCGCCGCATTCGTTCTCTGTGCGATCGGTTTGGCTCTTGTGGTCATTGGTGTGTACGTGGTGTCCAACGTGTGGAAGGAACCCCACTACGACGTGATGCTCGCCTGGGACGCCGACGCCATGCCACCGGACTGGGAGGCCGGTCGGCGGCGCTACTTCACGCTCAATTGGATCCAAGCAGCAGCCACCTGGGCTGCGTTCGGCGTCTTCCTGCTCGCCTTGATCAGCCTCTGATGGCCTGCTCCGTCTGCACTCGGCGAACGATGCGAACCAGCCTGCGACGCTGCGACGACCTCGATGCCGCCTGTCGCCGTCGGGACCAGCCACGTCGCCACCGAGCCGGCGTTTCAGCGCACCCCGACGAGGCGTTTACGCAACGTCGTAACGGGACTGTGAGGAAACTGTGGACAACGCCGTCTCGGTGCTCCACAACCTCGCTGCGCCACGCTTCCCCGGGCCGTAGACCGGCGGGTCGACCCGGCGGTTGCGGACGCGGGGGTAGCGGTGTCGAGTGTTGGTATGGGACGGCGAGCCGAAGAGTGGTTACCGGCGAGCATCGTGAGAGCTCGCACAACGGAGCGGCCGGGTGCGGCAGCCCGAGCCGATGCGCCTGAACCCCGTTCTGTCGTGCCGCCGCAGCACGCCAGAGTTGCCGGGTGCCTGAGAACTACTTCGATGATTGGGTTGCGCAGCACTATGCCGAGCTGTGGCCTGACCTGCATGAACCCGACGCCATCGAGCCAGCCGTGAGCTTCCTGGCCGACCTAGCCGGCGATGGACGAGCCCTCGAGCTCGGAATCGGCAGCGGTCGCCTCGCCCTGCCCCTGAGCCGCCGCGGCGTGCCGGTCACCGGGATCGAGCTGTCCACCGCGATGGTCGACCAGTTGCGGTCCCACACCGGTTCAGCCGCGATCGACGTGACGATCGGCGATCTGTCGCGCACGACCGTCGACGGCACGTTCAGCCTCGCCTACCTCGTGCGCAACACGATCATGAACCTGACATCCCAGAATGATCAGGTCGAGTGCTTCCTCAATGTTGCGAGACACCTCGCACCGGGCGGGTTCTTCGTGATCGAGAACGTCGTGCCGCCTTGGCAGCGATTGCCACCCGGTGAGACCGTGGTCCCCTTCGACGTCAGCCCGGCGCACGTCGGCTTCGACGAGATCGACGTGGCCACGCAGAGGTCGCGGTCGCACCATTACTGGTTCCTCAACGGTGAGACCCGCAACTTCTCGGCGCCGTTCCGCTACGTGTGGCCATCCGAACTCGATCTCATGGCTCGCCTGGCCGGGATGATGCTGCGCGACCGCTACAGCGACTGGACCCGCGGCTCCTTCACCGCCACGAGCCGCAGCCACGTCTCAGTCTGGCAGCTTCCGAGGTAGACGTTGAGCGTCCCGCCGAAACGCCGAATTTCCACCTACCAGCGGGCTCGGATTCAATGGTGTCGAGCAACCGGCGTTCGGGGGCAGCTGGGAACCGTTATCGGCGGAATTATCCGCGGAGTCTCGACATTTGCTCGCTTCTCGTCGGAAGGTCGGCGAGGGAGGGCCGGTCGGACGGCGTTCTTGTCGAGTTGAGGGCCGGGCAGCGGGCGGTGCTCGGAGGGGCGTCGGTCAGTCGGCTGCTGGTGATGTGTCGGTGAGCTGTGGGAACGGTCGAGCGGTGATGCCGATCTCGTCCATCCGTTCGACGTAGGTGGCGTAGGCGTGCCGGGCTGCGCCGTGGCGGCCGAGCGCGGTGAGGCTGGCGATGAGTGCTCGGTGAGGTTCTTCGTCGTATGGGTCTTCGGTGAGCCATTGGGTGGCGAGCAGGGCGACGTCGTCGAGTCGGTTGTTGTTGTTGGCGTCGGTGAGGACGTTTCGGGTGGCGTCGATGTAGGTGCGCGTTGCTCGGATGCGGATGGGGTTGGTCCAGTCGTCGTAGACGTCATCGGGGAGGAATGGGCCCTGGTAGTGCTTTCGGGCTGCGGTGTGTTCGCTGGCGGCGGCGAGGTGATGGAGGTCGTGGAGGTCGGTGCGGATCTGCTCGGTGTCGAGGCGGATCGAGGTGCGGTCGGCGAGCACGCCGCCGCCGAGGATGCGCCGCACCGTGCTGAGCTGGACGGAGAGGCGGGCAGCGAGCGTGGCGCGATCGGCGTCGTCGTCGGGCCAGAGCAGATCGATGAGCTGATCGCGGGTCACCGGAGCGCCGTCGCCCGCGACGAGGCGTTTGCACAGCCGCCGTGCACGCTGGGATCCCCACAGCGCCGGGTCGACGGGCACCCCGTCGCGCAGGACCTCGAAGCGGCCGAGGGTGTGGATCTCCGTCGTCGCGGCACGTGGTGGGCAGCGGGCGGCGCGTCCCGGTGCGCCGACGATGAACTCTTCGACTGCGGCGAGCCACTCGGCGACGTCGCCGATGTGCGGGAAGTGGTCCACGCCGTCGACCTCGACGAGGCGGGCGCCGGGGATCTGATCGGCGAGGAAGCGGGCGTGGCGGATCGGGATCCTTTCGTCCTGGCGGCGGCCGATGACGAGGGTCGGTACGTCGATCGCTGGCAGCAGTGCGGTGACGTCGATGTCGTCCATCATGGTCAGCAGCTCTTCGATCCCGCGGGGGGTGGCCGATTGCCGTTCGTAGCGTTGCTGCCAGGCCCGATAGGAGGGGTCGTCAGCGACGCTCGGCGCGAACAGCTCGAGGGTGGCGGACTGCTCGGTGCCCCACGCCGAGGCGAACCACTCGTTCCAGGCGCGCCGCGCCGCCCGCTCGTCGCTGCTGCTGTTCGGGTCGACGAGCCGAGCCACGGAGGTGTGGAGGATGAGCGACGACACCCGTTCGGGATAGGTGCGGGCGAAGAGGACCGCGGTCGGCCCTCCTTCGGACAGGCCGTACATCACGGCGCGGTCGATGCCGGCGGCGTCCATCACGACGCGGGTGTCGTCGACCCGCTCGTCGAGCGTCGGCACGGCGAGGGTGCGGTCGGACATGCCGGTGCCGCGCTTGTCGAAGTGCAGCACCCGGGCGTAGGACCCGAGGTGTTCGAACACCCGACGGAACTCGGGGCGTTCCCACGCCAGCTCGATGTTCTGCGCCATCGGTGGGATGCACACCACGTCGACGGCGCCTGCTCCGAAGCGTTGGTAGGCGAGATCAGCGCCGGGAGCGTGGGCGTAGGCGATGGGACCACTGCTGGTCATGTCGACAGTTCAGCATGCTCCTCGCCGTCGGGCGGCCGGCTCGGTGGGATGTTGTGGTTGTGGTGGAACACGTTGTCGGGGTCCCACGCCGTCTTGATCGTGCGGAGCCGTTCGTAGGTGGCGGCGGAGAAGGCGCCACGGATGCGGGCGGCGCCTTCGTCGCCGATGTAGTTGAGGTACACCGCCCCGGATGCCCACGGCTTCATCGCCGTCGAGATCGCCTTGGTGAAGGTGATGTTGGCCGCGGTGTCGGCGGGATCGGCCCACATCGTCAGGAAATGGATGCTCCACGGCGCATTGCGCGACCCGAACGCCGTCGCCTCGTCGTCGACGCGAGCGATCGCCCCGCCGCCGGGGGCCAGAATGACCGACGTCAGCGGCGACACCGGGACCGTGGCGTGACTGACCAGCACGTCGATCGCCTCGTCGGGTAGGTGGTCGAGGATGTCGGCGCTCCAGTAGTTGTGCATGCCGTGCGGGTAGCCGGGATCGAGCAGCCGCTGGACCGCCACGTACGGCATCGGGCCGACGAGGTCGACGGCCGGTGGGACGGCTTCGCGCAGCGGTCGCAACGCCTCGGCCGCCTCGTCGACAGGACCGGGACAGCAGCACACGATTCCGATCGCCGGCTTGCCTACCATGGCCGGCGGGATCCCATCGATCGGCGGCACGGTGATGAACGACAACCCCGACCCGACGATGTCCGGCGCCGACTCCATGAAGTCGCGATAGGCCCGCACGACCTGCCGGCCGGCAGACGCCGGGTACAGCAGCATCCCGCCGAGCACGATCGGCCCGACCTGGTGAAGGTTGAAGTGGAACGCGGTGACGACCCCGAAGTTGCCACCCCCACCACGTAGCGCCCAGAACAGATCGGGGTGCTCGGCCGGTGACGCCACGACGTGGCGTCCGTCGGCCGTGACGATCTCGGCCGCGACGAGGCTGTCACATGTGAACCCGAAGCTCCGCTCCAGCCACCCGCTGCCGCTGCCCAACGTCAACCCGCCGACCCCGGTCGTCGAGACCCGCCCGCCGGTCACCGCCAACCCGTGGATCTGGGTCGCGGCGTCGACGACACCCCACGTCGCGCCGCCCTCCACCCGTGCTGTGCGAGCGACCGGATCGACCTCGACCGCCTGCATCTGGCGAAGGTCGATACATACCCCGTCGTCGCACACCGCCGCCCCGGTGACGCCATGGCCGCCGCCGTAGACCGACACCGGCAAACTAGCGCCCTGCGCCAATGCCAAGGCCGCCGACACGTCCGCCGCCGACGAACAGCGCACGATCATCGTCGGCCGACGATCGATCATCCCGTTGAACACCGACCGCAGCGCGTCGTACGACGCCCCATCACGGTCCACCACCTCGAGCGTCCCGACCACATCCATCCTGCATCCCTCCTCGCCGCTCGGACCGAACGCCGAGATGCAGACACGCTCCAACCGCACCCTTCAGAAACTCTTTGCACGCCTAGCCAAGTGTCACCGAGCCGGCGATAGGGGGCAGTCTCCATGCTCACCATCCTGCGCGCCTTCTGGGGCAGGCCCGACGTCTCGAGGGCGTACGTCCGCGTAGCCGCAACGAAGCGTCGCTCGGCCGCAGCGGAGGACGTCACACGTCAGACCGCGTGCAATCTCGAGCCCGCCCAGGAGTGTGCCGCTGACGGGCGCATCGGCGTGCGGGCAATATGGGACGCGCGGCTGGATGAGATCGGTCGGGGTCATTCGGGTGGTGTTGGAGAGGGCGACGGTATATGGCACCTCTGAGCGTGCGGCCACCGCCGTTCCGGCGCAAGCGCAGCCGTTCTAAACTCGGGCGATGGGATCCTTCGTTCTCGTCCCTGGGGCGTTTCTCGGCGGGTGGGCGTGGCAGCGGATCGCCCGGCCGCTGCGGATGGCCGGCCATGACGTCTACCCGATCACTCTCACGGGACTCGGTGATCGCGCGCACCTGGAGCCGTCAGGATTTGATGGTCACGTTATGGACGTGGTTGCGTCCCTCGCGGCAGAGGATCTCCACGACGTCCTGTTGGTCGGACACAGCTACGGCGGCACCGTGGTGAGTGCGGTGGCCGAGCGGATCCCGGAGCGCCTGGCGCACCTCGTCTACCTCGACGCCATCGTCGTCGAGGACGGGCAGAGCAACGCCGACGCTCTTCGTCAGCTTGGCGGCGGTCCTGCCCTCGATGCATTCACCGACGAAGCCGCCCAGCGCGGCGATGGCCGCTTCACTTCCGACACGTCCGCATGGGGGCTGGCAGCGGACGACCTCGAATGGGTGCGCACGAGAGCCGTCGCGCATCCGCTCAACTGCCTCTACGAGTCTGTGCAGCTCGGCAACCCGGCCGCAGCCAAACTCGCGCGGACGTACATCCTCCACACGGAGGCGCTGCGCCCCCTCGCCGAAGGGATCCGCAGCGCTGGCGGCACGGTGCACGAGCTGTTCACTGTCGCGACGGGCCCCGTGGGCCACTACTCCATGTTCACCGCGCCCGCGGAGGTGGCGACCCTGCTCAGTCACCTTGGGCCGCCACCGCGGCTGACATGACCTCGGGTCCTTCGACGGCACGACCCGCTTCGCAGATCTCGCGTCAACTGCACGTGCACACGCCACCCCGAGCAGCCAACGACCCATTCGTGCCCGCGACGATCAACAATGATCGGCCGCTCGCCCGCTTGTGTGTCTTTGAGCCGGCGTTTGGTGGCACGCCACCACGCTGCGCTTGGTGAGCGATATGGGGCACCGGGTGAGGGATGAATTTCAGCGGTCCCGACAGCCCGTAGGACGCGTTACTGCCCGCGGATTGTCGGCTGCTCGCGGCATCCGCCACCGGCGCTTCGATGGCACCCTCAACGCGAAGCGGCCGCCCTCGTCACCTTCCTCCACCGCGGCGGTGTCGTCCTCGTCAGCGCCACCACCACCGGAAGCCTCGACTCCGGCGGACGGTTCAGCCCGTTCTGGGTCGGCATACGCGACGACCACCACCGCCTCCGTGCCGCCAACGCGACCTCAGTGTGGCCACCTCAACCGCTCGACGCCGCGCCGACGACGATCGAGCACCACGAAATCGGGCGGGGACGCCTCGTGGTCTGCCCACCCGACAGCAACGACCCCGACACCATCCTCGAACTCCTCGCCATCGCCCTCGACAAGACTCGCGGCGTCCCCGCCGGCATCCTCCCCGACCTCGAAGCCACACTCCAACAGCGCACCCGCGTCGCCGCCTGGCGCAGCAACACAAGAACCGTCCTCCACTTCCTCAACTACAACATCCCCCTCGGACGCAAGGCAGCCGGCACCGTCCCCACCCTCCGCAACGTCGCCGTCAACCTCACCCTCCCGACAACCGCACCGGCACCGACCACGATCACCCTCCACACACCCGAGCCCGGCGTCGGTTCCGAAGGCCCAATCCCATTCCAACGACACGGACACACACTCAACTTCCGGCTCCCCACCTGGAACATCCACCAGATCGCCGACATCCGTTAGCTGTCACCAAACCGAGTGATGCGAACACGTTCGCGCCTGGCCCCCCGAATGGCGGCCGACGCAGGCGAGGGTGTTATCGGCGCGTCCTATCGGGCGTTGCCAAATTGCACTTGCCGGATGCGAGCGGCTGGTGGCTTCGCTTGCGCCGCGATTATCTGCTGGTGGCGAGGCGATCGGGCCGAGTCCGCCGGACACGGCTCGTGTCACTATTCAGATATCACTTCCAGCACTCAGTCGGATGTGCGTTCGATATCCCGGCGAATCATCGAACGGTGACCGCGTGAAGTCCGTGACCTTTCACTTATCACGGACCCGTCGGGGGAGAGATCCCACTCTCGGTGTGCTGTGCGACAGTTCACGATCGGGTCGGCCGTCGTACTGGACGATGACTTGGTTGGAAGGCGCTCATCATCGAGGCGCAGACAAGGAGTCGAGTCGACCGCCGTTGAGGAGCGATCGCGGTGGGGGTGCGGCGCCGACTACGGTCTCGGGGCCAGTGGGCCGCGAGCGCGTCCCGGCACGACGTGCTCCTCGCTCGTCCGTGAAGGCGCGATACTCAAGTTCGGCCAAGACCTGGCCCATGGCGTAGCCGAGTGCCGCGCGGTAGCCGGCCTCGTCTCGTTGATCGGCAGTGACGGCGATCAGCCGACCGCGCCGAGTGAACGCTACGAGGACGTCTGTGGGATCGACCGGCAGTGAGCAGTCAACTTTCTGTGAGAGTACGCTGCATGCCACTGCCCAGCGACGTCGGATCTCGGACAACCCTGTTGGCGGAAAGACAAGTATTGTGCGGTCCAGGGCGCGGTCTGCAACGAGTTGGAGTTCCTGAAGTAGGCCATCCGTCGCGGATAGTGAGATCACCACGAGCACTGACTCGTCGATGCGGCGTTCGATGTGCCGAATCCATTCGGGGGTCTCTGCATGTTCGAGTGCTGGGCCAAGGGAGGACAGGCGCCGCTTCGGCGGAGCGAGCGCGACGGTGGGGCCTGCCGAGTCGAGCACCCATGAGATCACGTTCTCAAACCGGTCTGTGGGTAGTGAGTATAGGAGATCGATCGCTGTTCGACGTCCCGATGTGATCTGGGGTACTCGAAGCCGATCGTCCGCAAACCCACGCAGGTACAGGACTGATTTCCGGCGGTCCACGATGCGAAGCTCTGCGGCCCGAAGCCGACCTTGACGGCGTCGTATCCGGTCGAGAACTACAGCGACTGCAAAAGCGATGACGCCGTAGAGAACGAATACTGCCGAACCGGCGAAGAACCTTTGTCGGTCCTCCGTATTGTCAGTCACGATCGACATCGTCTGCAACCCGGCAGCAATCCCCAAGATCAAGAGCCCTAGAGTCAAGGGCACCGCGGCGATGGACGAGAGGACGGCCGTTCGAACCAACCGCGGCCGCCGCCACGTGAAGCGCCTCCCCAACGACGTTGCCCGTTCCTCGCGACGCCGGGACTCCAGGACGAGGCGGACGGACAACGCTGGAATTATGCTCAGAATCATCCCAGCCAGCCCGTACACGGCCGGCAGTGCCAAGACCAGAGAGAGCAGCCCCAGCAACCAGAAGCCGAGCCACCTGCCCTCGGAGCGCAGGCCACGAGCCGTGACCGACGCGTCCCAGCCATCGCGATCCACAGGTCTGAGCAGGCGCTGCCGCATGTGTCGCCGCCGAAGGCGTCCAACGACGAGGCGAGGGAGGCTCAGCACCACGAGGGCCACGAGTATCCACGAGGCAACCTCGATCACGATCCATGGAGAGCGCCCTGCCCAATAGGCACTACTGCGCTGCGCCTCGCTGCCCGTGGCATGCGGAGACTCAACAGCGTGGCCGCCGGCGGCGGTGCTCGTCTCGGCTCTGACGCCGTGATCCTTCGCGCTTCGGGGATAGTCGACCGTGAGCGTGCGCCCATCAACGCCCTCTCTCTCAACGACACTCCCGCCGACGTTGGCTCCGGCTGCGGCAACTCTCCCAAAAGGCACGAGGACGGCCAGGAGCAAGGCAAGCGCGACTCCCTGGCGCCAGCGTCGACCCTCACCCGGCCCTGACTGTTGAGGTCGTACATGCAGCCCAGGGCGCCGGGAGCACCCTGACTCCGAGTCAACGCGCACCTTGCTGCACCCGGGTGCTTTCACGATCGGGTTGGTCGACGGTCGAGCAATACCACCGTGGCGATCATTGAGGTCGACGGCAAGCTCTGTCGCCGCCGGCGTCCGAGCCCTCGTCACGATGGATCCGACGTGTGGTCCGTTTGCCTTTGGATCTCTCAACGCTGCTGTCATCGCTCACCCCCGAGCTGGACCGCCCACTGTTCATGAGCGCAGGACTCCCGAACGTTGGGTGACGTGTCCCAACAGATGACCGACCCACGTAGTGCCTGATACATCGACGCACACCTCGGGCGCCACACGTGCCGCGGCGTTCACCTGGATTCGCGAGTCCTGACCGATGGCGACACTGCCCGGTGACCCGCCAGTCCGCGCTCACCGTCGGAGGTCGGCTGCCTGGGCGGGGGGCGGGGCGAGTTGAGGCGCAACCACGCAAACCCAGCAAGTGTCCACCAACGCTCTCGGTCGAGCACCGAACGTCGGCCGACGGGGTTCGGATCGCAACGAGTGGCGGACCCACAGCGCCTATCGGCAGAGTGGCCGGTCGCGTCCCTGGCTCTCAGCGACGGCCCTGGTGAACGTCAACGGGAGTACCGAACGCCCAGCTCGGTGCGCTTGCGCCAGCAAGCACAGTCGACGAACGAACGCCCCGCGAGGCGCCCTGGACCCGGCGTTCTGGGGCAGCTACAGATCGGAAGTTCGGTGCGCCGCCGGCCCTCGCTAGGCGCTCGCGCGCTTGCTGTCGCGACCGCGATCAACCGGCGCTTACCGGATGCACTCCAACCCATGAGGCCGGGGATTATCGGACGCGTGTTCTCGGACACCGAACGATCTCTGCCGGTTCAGGGCGCGGAGTCGACGTTGCTGACGCCGTCGATGGCCGTCATTCGGTGCTCGCCGAGACGCTGGCCGAGACGCCGAACCGAAGTCAGGGCCGGCTGACCCGCTGCAGTGCCAACCGCAGGACTTTGCGCTCTTGGCGCTCGATGGCAACCTGCATCGCCTTGTTGCCGCCCGACGCCCCGCCGACGAACGGTGCGCGCACGGCGATCAACCTGCCGGCCCCCGGCCGGCGGTTCGGCGAGGCGGCGTCCATCGTCGCCCACGCCCCGTTGAGGACGTCACGGAGCAGGTCGACGTCGGAGTTGTCGTCGACGAGGAGCAGGACCCGCGCGAGATCGACGCGGTCGACGAGCAGCTCCAGTTCGTGGGTGCACCCCTGATTGTTGACGCCGAACCCGCCGAGGTCCATGTGCACGACATCGGTCGACGCGACGAGGGCGTCGAGGGCGACGCGCCAGGCGCGGTCGCTGCACATGATCGTGTTCACGGCGAAGCGGCCGTCGTCGTGGCGCCGGTAGTCGAACGTCTCGAGGCGGGTGGCGACCTCGTCGGGGGACTCCTCGATCATCGCGTTGACACGACCGGTGACCGCCGCCGCCAGTGTGCCGAAACCGCCGAGCGACCCACCGCCGCGCAGCAACTGGACCGGGCCCGACATGCGCCAGTGATCGATCAGGCCGGCATTGGTGTGGGCGTTGAAGACCCACAGGAGCAGCATCCGCACCCCGGCGGCTGGCAGCTCGCTCCGCAGCCGGTCGATGTCCGCCTGATCGTCCGTTAGGTGGGCCACGTGGATCACGTCGAACGGCAGCGGCGTCGTCGGGGGTGGGCCAGGCGTCGTCCGCGTCGTGGCCGCGGCGGCGGGCAGGTCCGGCCCCGACGGCGCCGACATCCGCCGGGCGACGACACCGCGGGCGACGGTGACGGCTGCACCGAGGACACTGGCTGCGGCGATGGCGATGCACAGCAGGCCGCCGGGGGACAGCGATGCCGCATCAGCGGCCACAGCGATGGCGATCGCCGCGGCGGCAGTCACGAGGAAGCCGGCGACGGTCCAGACACGGCCTCCGAAGCGGCCGTAATGGCGACGGACGGCACCGGCACCGAAGGCGCTGAGCGCCGCACCACCGACGACGAGCCCGGTGCTGACCACGTCCGGATCGCCCATCCGGAGGGCCTCGGGGACCGCCCGCACGAGCACACCGAACCCCGCGGCTACGACGCCGGCGACCACGATGACCAACGGCGAGCCCGACTCCGAAACGCGTGCCACGCGGCCCTCCCTCCCCGGGGGCAACGTAGCGGCCGGCGGCCGCGGCGCTGGCTCAGAGGCGGCCCCCTTCGGCTTCTGTCCTTCAGATGTCGCCAGATCGGGCGCCGGATCGGGCGACGGCTGAGGACAGAACGCATCACACGGGCGCGCCGACCAGCGACGCCAGCACCTCGTCGGCGTCCCGCATGGTGGCGATCTCTGCGGCGACGGCGACCGCCCGGCGATGGATCGCCCCGCACCGTCCAGGATGCCGCGACCGAATGACGGCTTGCGACGTCGAGCAGGACGCGCCCGAACGGCATGTAGTTGCCCGGCATGGACGGCGGAGTCCGGCGATCTGGCGGCCGCTGACACAGGCTTTCGCCGGACGGCCCGTGTTCGAGCGCGTCGCTCGGTGTGTCGTCTGCTCAGTTCGTGCCGATGCGCATCTGGAAGTGGTGATCGAGAACGTCGTCCCAGTCGCCGGCTTTGACGGGCGTCTCGGTGACGACGCCGTTGGCATCGCGCACTTTCAAGCGATCGGTGAGCAGCCACACCCGACCGGTGGGCGTGGCCCTCGTGGCGAACCGGCGGGTCGTCCACGACAGACCCGGGATGGTCTGAAGCTCGTCACTGCGTGGCGCGAAGTCGGCCAGCATCCGAGGTGCCGGATCCAGGCGGTACTGCCGCGCCCACATGCCGTTGGTCTGCTCCTCGTACAAGTCGACCGACTCGTCGGCGGAATCATGTTCGAGCCGCGCCCGGCGCACGATGCCGTCCTGGGGCCCGTCGATGTCGAGGTCGAGCGGGGCGAGCGAGCTGTCACCGAAGCCCACGTCGACCAGGAGGCGTCGTCCATCGAGGTGCACAACGAGTGCGAGGTGGTCGAGGTCAGGTCCGAGTTCGCCGGCCTCGTCGACCCGCGCCGAGTGGAGGGTGACGTCGTATCCCACCGCTCTGAGCAACCAGGAGAAGGCGCCGTTGAGCTCGAAGCACCAGCCGCCACGTCCGCGATCGACGATCTTTGGGATCGACCAGTCGCGGTCCACGCGGACGCCGATCCGCGCGTACACGTCGAGGTTCTCGAACGGGACTGCGCGCATGTGGGCCAACTGCAGCGAGGCAAGGTTCGACGCCGTCACGGAGCGGTCACCGGCGTAACCAATGCGGGCCAGGTACAGGTCGACGTCGATCTCACCCACGCCGACAGCGTACGGAACAGTCCGGAGCGGAGCTTCTACGGCACCGAGCGGTCGGCCCCATCGAGCGTCGCACCGAACTACAGCACCGAATCACGGCCACCGACCCGCCTCAAGCCGCGCCCGAACACTGGCATGTCCGCGCTCGCACCGACGGCCGTCCGGGAGCGGGGCGATGTAGGACTCGCAGCGCGGAGTTGTCTTCGGACGTGACGTGCGTGCTGCCGGCGTGCCGGTGAACACAGCGGTCTGCCGAGAGGGCACCGGTCCCGGGGTCAGCCTTCCCCGGTGGATGGTCGGCTGTGTCGGTGCCGGCCGTACGATCGGCCCGGTGGGGGCCACTGCGGCGCGGCCGGTCACGTCGGCCGCGCCGACGACGAGGTTCTACGGCTGGCGCGTCGTCGCGGCGGCGTTCACGGTGCTGTTCGTCGCCTACGGCCTGCAGTTCAGCTTCGGCGTCTTCGTCAACGAGATCACCGGCGACACCGGTTGGAGCCGGGCCGACATCCTGCTGCCGTATGCCGTCTACGTCGCTTTGTACTCGTGGCTGTCGTCGGTGTCGGGGTGGGCGACCGACCGCTACGGCCCGCGGCGGGTGGTGGCGATCGGCGCCGTGATCCTCGGCATCGGCTGGGCCGGCTTCGGTCTCTCCCACGAGCTCTGGCAGGTGTACCTGACGCTCGGCGTGGTGGCGGCGGTCGGCATGAGCGCGACGTGGGTGCCGTGCAACGCGACGGTGGTGCGCTGGTTCGTGCGCCGCCGCGGCACGGCGGTCGGCGTGGCGTCGTCGGGCGGGGCGACCGGCAACCTCGTCGTTCCGCCGGTGGCGGCCGGGCTCATTGCCGTGGTCGGCTGGCGTTCGACGATCCCGGCGATGGCCGTCGTCGGGACGGTGGTGATGCTGGCCTGCGCGCGCTTCATGGTTCGTGACCCCGAGGAGCTTGGCCTGCACCCCGACGGCGACGCCCTCCCGCCGGTGGCCACGGCGACGTCGCTCGCCGACGAGGACAGCTTCACTGCCGCCGAGGCCCGCCGGACCGGCACGTTCTGGTGTTTGTTCGCGCTGTTCGCGCTGACGTGGATCGCCGTGTTCGTGCCCTTCGCCCACCTCGCCGCGTTCGCCGAAGACCTCGGCGACAGCGCACTGGCGGCGTCGCTGCTGCTGTCGGCGATCGGTCTCGGCGGCGTGGCCGGGCGGCTCACGATCGGTCCGCTGTCGGACCGCGTCGGGCGGCGGCCAACGCTGGCCTTCCTGCTTGCTTTGCAGGTCGTCGCCTTCTCGGGGTTCGCAGCTGCCCATGGCCTGTCGATGTTGTTCCCGGCCGCCGTGCTGTTCGGCGCCGCCTACGGCGGCTCGACCACGATCCTTCCCGCCCTGGTCGGCGACCAGTTCGGCCGTCGCGCCGCTGGCGCCATCGTCGGCCAGATCTTCGCCGGCGCCGGCGCGATGGCGGCGATCGGCCCATACGTCGCAGCGGCGATCTACGACGCCACCGCCAGCTACCGCATCTCGTTCCTCCTCAGCGGGGCGAGCAACGTCGTCGCCCTGCTGCTGGTCGGGCTGCTACGCCCGCCCCGGCGGCCCGTCGTCCTCAGGCCGGCCTGAGCTCAGCTCGCCGACAACGCGCTCCTCCACCAGACGCGCGTCCGGCACTCACCGATCCCGCGTGCTTCGCGCCGCGGCCTCGAACGACTCCCGAATCCGTGCGGTGCAGGCTCGTCGACCGCGTCCGGCATCTGCCAGTCACGGACGCTAATCGGACCGGCCAGTGACGGGTGCGTTGTGGGCGTGAAGCTGCTCAAGGAGCTGAACTGCGTGGTCGGGTCCAGGCATCGTGTCGAGTTCGTCACGCACGCGCCGCGCGCTCTCTCGGTAGGTCCGGTCGGCCAGCACACGCCGCACCGCCGCGCGAACGTCGTTGGGACCGACGTTGCCAGCGTCGAGCACGAGGCCCATCCCCAAGGCCGCGCAACGCTCGGCGTTGAACCGGTGTTCGGTGACGAGTGGAAGCAGGACGAGCGGCACCGCGTGCTCGAACGCGGAACGCAGCGAGTTCATCCCGGCTATGTTGATCATCACGTCGCAGCGCGACAGCAGCTCACTGTGGGGGATGTAGCGCTCGATGTGGACGTTGCCCGGTTGCGGGCCGAACTGGTTGGGATCCTGATCGCGCCCGACGGTCACGATGAGGTTCACTCGCTCATCGCGCAGCGCCGCGATCACCGTCTCGAACAGGTCGTGGCGGGTGTTGAAGACGGTGCCGAGCGTCATGTACACGGTCGGCTGTGGCGGCAACGCCGCCAACCAGTCGGGGACGGCCTCGTCACCGGTCCGGTCGAAGGTGTGCGGCCGGATGAAATGAGCGGTGGGCGGCAGGCGCAGCGCCGGGTCGTGGAACGACAACGGCACAGGAAGCAGCATCAGATAGCGCCACAGCATGGCCAGATCGGGATCCGGCGCCAGACCTCGTGCCGCACGGAGCGCGTCGAGCCGCTCGCGCAGTCGCGCGCGGCGCAGCTGCCACACGACGGCGATGTTGCCGTTCTGCACCACCGCGTGCGGAATGCCTCGCGCTTCGGCGGCGACACATCCGGCGAGCTCCGCGTTCTCGCGGACGATCAGGTCAGGTCGCCACCGCTCGCACAGCGCGGCGAGATCGGCGAGGCGCTCGGCTGCCGGCGGCCCCGCGTAGAGCTCCTCCCAAACCCACGGCACCAGCTCAGCCGGATCAGCGGGCACCGCGCCGCGGGGCCACAAATCAGCCGGACCCACCGCCAACGCCGTGAAACCCGCCCGCTCAATGCCCGACACGACGTTCGGCCCCGCCGCGAACGCCACCTCGTGGCCAGCATCCTTCGTGGCGCTGGCAATCGGGATCTGCACATGGAAATGCGCTGGCGTGTTGGCCGCCGTGAACAGCACCCGCAAGTTCGACACCTCCCGGCCAAGTGGGACCAACAGACTGTCACGACCATACCTACGACGGTGTCCCTGCGCCATCGCCCGCGGACCAGCCTCGGACGCCCGGGCTCGCGGCGGCACGCACGGACGGCGAACCGAGCCCGGACCTCTGACACCGAACCACCAATCGGTGGCCGCTAGTCGTCGAGGTAGCGCGGATGAACCCGAGTACGTAATGCCCGTTCTTTCGCTGCTGAGTGACAAGAGCGTCCAGGAGCGGTCGCTCGGGTGGTGCGTCCGGGTCCGTCGGGACCCGGACCGGCGTCCGGTGCAGTTGGCGGCACCGAACGCCGGGTGCCGGGTTCGGTCAGCGTGAGGCGCCGGCGATGAAGGTGGCGACGATGTAGGTGGCGTGCCGGTCGAGGGACTGGCGGCCACGGTCGTAGCGCATCGTGGTTCTCGGATCGGCGTGTGACGCTGCTTCTTGGACGTCGCGCAGCGGGACGCCGGCGTCGAGGGCAGCGGTGATGAAGGCGTGGCGCAGGGTGTGCGGGCCGGCGCGCTTGGAGATCCCGGCCCGGCGGGCGATGCGGCGCACGATCCGCCCGGCTGCATGGCGGTCGACACGGCGGCCGTCCGCCTCGATGAAGATCGGGCCTTCGCTCCGTTCACCAACGGCGAGATCGATCGCCCGGGCGACGCGTGGTGCCAGCGGCAGCGTGACCGTCTTGCCGCCCTTGCGGACCACGGTCAGGGTGCGGTGGCCGCGCTCCAGGCCAAGCGCTGCGATGTCGGCCCCGATCGCCTCCGACACTCGCAGCCCATTCAACGCCAGCAAGGAGACCAGGGCGTGGTCACGGGCCGAGCCCACACCGGCGGTGACGAGGATGACGCCGAGCTCGGTGCGGTCGAGGTGGGCGACGTGGGACTCGTAGTCGATCCGGGGCCACGGATGTGCACTGCCGGTGAGTGTTCGATGACGCCTTCTTCTTCGGCGTCGCGGTAGAACCCGACGATCGTGCACAGCCTTCGGGCGACCGTGGCACGAGCCTTCCAGCATCCTCGAGATGGCGGGCGAAGCATTCGATGTCGACGCGGTGGACATCGAACAGGCGGCGGTCGTGCTGCCAGCACCAGGCGGTGAACTGGCGCAGATCCAGCGTGTAGGCGTCACGTGTGAATCCGCGATAGCCGGCCAGGAACCCGAGCAGCGTGGACTGCTCGACCTCGCTCAGTACCGGCTGGTACCGCTCGACCGCGGTCGTGTATGTGGACACGGGGAACCTCCCTCGTCGAGGCCGGGCCTGCGACCACCGACGCGATCGGCATCCCGACCGGTGAAGACCACGACGGTAGATCGCTCGCAGCCGCCACTCCCTGGGAGCCATCCGCGATACGACACATCCCGAGATGCCGATATGTGCGTGTGCGAGCGGCGTGCCACTTGTCGTTCGGGCGCGTCGTTCGGTGCTCTCGCCATGCGGTCCCGGTGCTCGCGACTGCAAGCGGCGGCCGCTCGACGAGCGCCGCGACGCGTCGTCGAGCCGGGTTTCGAGGACGCGGTCGGGCGCGAGTACCGGCTGCCGTTCTTAGATACGCCGTCGGGCTCATTCGGTGTTCGGTCAGGCTGGCGCACCAGCGGCCATCACGGCCATTCGGGCTCGAGGGTGACGGTGTGGGCCTCGTCTCGGCGCCGACGTCAGGACAAACTCGACCACCCTCGTGGGGACGATCACCCAGGCGCCGACGAGCAGCACCCGAGCGGCCCGACCTTTGACGAGGCTCGCCGACCTGACCGCGCGACGGCTGGTGGGCGCGGACCTCGCTCGCGTAGCTGGCGCGCCTCGACCTCGATGTCGATCAGGTTGTGCTCGAAAGAACGTCCCCTTGCGCTCTAACGCAATCTGCCCGAGTCTCGCGGAACGGCGGTCCGGACGCACGTCGGTCCCGCTGGGAGCGTTTGGCTACGCGGCCGCCGTCGCGTTCTGCATCTCAATGCGCGTCTTCTGGACCTCGAGCGCCAGCACCTCTTGGATCAGCTGTGCCTTCTTCAACGACTTCCGGTCGTCCGGCGTGAGCTCGTAGTAGCCCTTCGGGTACTCGGCGGGACGGAACGGCGGCAGCCCCGGGGTCGGCGAGAGGTCGTCCTTGCCCTCTTTCTCGTAGAAGAACTGGTACCGGAGGCGCACCATGGCGGTGAGGTCCAGGTACGACTTGAACTGCTCACCCACCTTCTTCGAGAACGTCTTCCGCTTCACCAGCTCGTCGATCCGGGCCCAGGAGTTGTCACTGCGGAGGCCGTAGAACATCGCCAGCGCGTTGAGGTACACCTTTGGGAAGCGCATGAACTTCTCTTTGAAGTCGAGTGACCCGGCGCCGATGTCGAGATCCGCCGGGCTCGGAACCCTCCAGTCACGCTTCCCGGTTCCCGGCCGGACCCTCATCCAGAGCTCGTTCTCCAGCAGGTCGATCCCATTCTGGGCGAGGTTGTTCTGCTCGAGCTGTTGCAGTGTCGCGGCCTCGGCCTCACCGCCGCCGGTGGCGATCACCAGGTTGGTGAACGCCAGGCCCCTGTAGGGGTCACCGGCGGCGGCCGACACGGCGTCGAAGCGGTCTTGCGCCAGCTGGTCGAGATCCCATCCGAGCGTGTTCTCCCACTTGCCGCCGAACTCCTTCATGCTGGCCAGGCGGACGCGGAGGCGGATGTTGTCGAGGATTAGCTGCATGCGCGCGATCTCGGCCGCATCGTTGCCCAGCCCGGCCTTCATCAGCTGGACGTCGACGTCCGAGTACGGGAAGAGCTCGCCACTGCCGAACGAACCTGTCGAGACCAGGGCGAGCGCCTGATCGCCCAGACCCATCGTGTGGACGTAGTCGAAGACGACCGTCTGCACGAACTCGGTGGCACCGTCTGCCATGAAGGCGAGGATCTTCCGGGGGCTCTTCTTCTGCGCCATCATCTGCTTCGCGGTGTCGCGGATCGCAGCCACCCTGGCCGCATCCGAGTCGCGGTTCTGCAGGAGGAGCTGCTTCGCTTCGTCGGGCAACTGCGCCCAGTCACCGGCGCGCGGAAACTGTGACGCCAGGTAGTCAGTGAGCGGTTTCGTCCTCGCTTCACGCAGCGCCTCGAGGCCAGTCATCCCCGCGTACTTCGGGTACTCGTCCCGGACGTTGGCCGCCCAACCGAGCGTGTGCGGGATGTCCTGCTCGATGAGCGAGACGAGCCACGACGCGTCAGCCTTCTTCTTCGTCTGTTGCTCGATGAGCGTGCCGATCGCCCTGCTCAGGGCGGTCAGGAGCGTCTGTATGCGACCGAAGAAGGCGGTTCCGGTGGCGCCGTCAGCGCCCCGATGGCCACCGAGGGCGGGTCCGCCGCCACCTCGATGAGGTGCCGCCGCCTTCCACTTCGGCGCCCGCAGCCGCGTCGCCAAGAATGCGTTGTAGTCGCGGAGCGCCGCTCGTGCCGGCTGGGAAGCTCTCGTGTCGCTGCTGGACGTGAGATCGCGGTCGAAGCGCCCGACGAGTCCGTCCACGTCGACGAGCGCCCGCTGGATGGACGGTGAGCGGTTCGCGCCGCCCTGCTGGATCGTGTGGGTGAGCTCGTGGGCCAGCAACGCCCGACCGGCGTCTGATCCCGGTTGGTACTGGCCGCGGGCGAAGAACACGTCACCCCCGACCGTGAACGCTCGCGACGCCAACGACTGGTTGAGCTCGTCGGCCGGTGCGCCCGTGTGCAACCGGACGCGTCCAAAGTCGGCACCGAACGAGGTCTCCATCGGGCGGCGGACGGAATCGGGCAGCGGCTCGCCGCCGCTCCGTGAGCGCCGGATGCGGGACTCGATCCCGGCATCGAGCGGACCGCCCTGCGGACCCATCGGTTCCGGCGTCGCGGATCGGGAGATCGCGAGCCCGCCGTCAAGCCGGACGGCCGCGGCAAGATCGGCCGTCACCCGGTCAACGTCCGGGCAAACGGCACCGGCGGACGACGGCGCGGCCCCGACCGCGGTCGACCGGCGGATCCGCGTGTCCGACGGCCACAGCCGGCCGCCGGGCACGTCGCCGCTGCTGAGGGTGGCGATCACCGCGTCGGCCATCCGGTCGGCCTCCGCCTCGGTGGGGTCGTTCGCCGACCCCACCTTCAGGGTGGCACGTCGCACCGGGGGCGCCGAGCGCGGATGATCCTCGGCAGGCTCGACCCGGCGGCGCAACTGCGACGCGAACGACCTTTCCACGAAGGAACCCCCCGACACCCGCGATAGGTCCACCAGAACGGTACCACGCTCGCCGTCGCGCCCCGTCTCGTGTTGACTAGTGACGACGCCGCATTACGGCGCCGTGTTGGCCCAAACCGCAGATTGAACGCACAGAGCAACGCTTCCGCTTGCCACCGAATGACGCTGACGACGCATCTCGGAGTCGCCGGCGTCGCGCCCATACCCGCGTTCGGCGCACTCGGCCTCGCGATCGACGCGGGCAACGGGGTCGAGTACCGAACGACCGCCCTCGAGGCAGTCGTGGGCCTCAGGGCGAGCAACTGAACCGGCGTTCGGCGCACTCGCGGATCAGCACGAGCCGGCGGTGATCATCACGCACCGAATGACGGCTCTCGACCGCGTCCCGGCGGCAGAGGCGCGCCCCGAGCCGGCGATCGGTGCTCGGCGCGACCGCGCCCGCGCACGTGGAACGCCTGATTCCGCGTTGCGAGGCGGCATGGGCGCCCACCTTCGGCGGCTGTCTGTCAACAGCAGGCCGCGCCCGCTCGAGCCATCACTGTCAACAACTGAAAGTCCGTCCCCGGGGGATGCGTTCACGGATGCGTGCTCCGCCAGACGATCGGCGCGAGCCCGGGGTTGGGCCAGACCGCCCGGGCGGCCACCGCGCATTGGAAGGCGCGGGACGGACTGCGGCAGATGTCCAAGCGACGCGGCAGATCAGGTGTCGGCGCGTGCACGCGGGGGCTTGTTCGGTCGTACGCGGTGTACGGGCTCCACGGGTGCACGCGTGCGCGCGGGCGAGTCAGCACTGAGCATCTGTCGGGCGCTGTGCGCGGGGTGGGTGGGCGCCGCCCACCGTTCCATCCACGGCAGCCTGCGAACCGTGACACAACGCTCTCCGACCTGGGCGGCGCACGTTGGACACGGGACGTCGAGGTGCTTCCGGCTCTGTCGCGCGGCGACGGGCACGGCGGTCTCCTTGCCTGGTGCTCCTGTGCGCATGAGTGCCGAGGCCGGACGTGACATCGTCACGATCAAGGTGAAGCCGGTGGCGGGTCCGGTGTCGAGGACCTTCTGCTGGTCGGTTCTGTGCTGATCGGCCCGAGTCGCGCTTCGATGACTTCGGCCATCGCCCGCTCCTGGGTCAGGCGGCTGACCGTGTAGCTCGCCGTCATCGCGAGCGGCGACACGTCGCGTGCCTCGTGGCCGACCCGGCGGCCGATGAACTCGAGTGGAAAGCCGGCCTCTCGCAGGACGGTGATGTGCCAGTTCCGCAGCGAGCGCAGCTCGACGTCTGCGGGGACGTCGGCCTGTTGTCGGATCGCGTTCCACTTCTTGCTGACGAGGTCGGGCCGACGAGGTGTGGAAAGGGTGACGTCGTTCGAGAAGACGTACAGATCCTCGCCGGAGGGGAGGTCGTCGGCAGCGAGCTGCGCGAGGACGCTGGCCTGGCGCTTCCGCCAGAGGGCCGCCGTGGTGTCGTCGAGCAGGAGCTCGCGGCGGCTGCCGGTCTTGGGCAGTTTCTCGATGATGCCGCCGTGGTCGTCGACGGCGCCGGTTCTGACGGTGAGGACGTTGTTGGCGTCGAGGGAGGACCAGCGCAGCGCCATGGCCTCGCCACGCCGCATCCCTGTGGCGCAGAGGACGCGGAACAGCAGGGCCCAGTCGCCGGCGAGCTCGCGAGCGGCATCGAAGACGCGACGCAGCTCGTCGTCGGCGATCAGCTTCTTCTCCGGTCGGTGCGCCTTTCGCGGCGTGACGAGCTGGTTGCGGTCGAAGCGCAGGCCGTCTTCTCGTTGGGCCCGTCGGATCGCGCCGCTGATCAGCGAGTAGATCGACCAGATCGAGGAGTCGGAGAGCCCCGACTCGCCGGCGAGGCGGCGGTAGTAGGTGCGCATCCCCTGCGCCGTCAGCTTGCTCACGGGGGAGCGGCCGAGTCCGGGTGCGATGTGGCGTTCGTACTGCGACTGATAGGTGCGGCGGGTGCCGGGGGCGAGCTGGTCGCTGGCGACGAGGTGGCGTTCGACGACCTCGTTGAGCGTGACGCGCGTCGACATCGCCAGGGGCCGAGGGCCGGCCTCCTCGAGCTCGGCGCGGAACCGGGCCAGCTCCCGCTCGGCCGCCAGCCGGGAGCCGTGAAAGCGGCGACTCGGCTGGATCATCTTGCCAGTGATCGCGTCCTTGCCCAGGTGGACACGCATCCGCCAGATGCCGGGGGCGATCTCGACGAGCGACCCTTGTCCGTACCCGCGCCGAGCGCTGCCTGAGGCGTCGGAATTGCCAGCCACGATGAAAAACTAGTCTTCAACTAGGCCGTGCTTGACGACACACCGAGGGCGGCTTAGCCTTGTGTCATGCCGCCTCGGAGAAAACCGCAGGTGAGCGGCCATTTTGGCCGCTCACCGGGTGGCGCGCTCGGAGGGAGTCGAACCCCCAACCTTCTGATCCGTAGTCAGATGCTCTATCCATTGAGCTACGAGCGCAGGTGGATGCGAGCGGCGAGTCTATGGGGACCGTCGCCGGAACGGAAACCGGATGGAGCCATGTTCAACCACCGTGCTCACAACCCGAGGGCCTGCCGCAACCGCTCCGGGCTCATGGCGCCGACGTCGTCCGGGCCCAGAACGGGGAGCGATGCCAGGAGCCGGGTCAGGTCCTCGCGCCCGATCGGATCGCTGGCCGCGTCGCGGGTGTGCGGCCGCCGAGCGCGGGATCGATTCGTCGAGCCACCGTCGCTCGAGGCCAGCGACGTGCTCGGCGAGCGCGGCCCGGATCGCGGGGTCGTCGAGGGCGGCGGGGCGGCGCTCGGAGGCCGACGGGGGTTGATCGGACATGTCGAACGGGTGGGCCTCGAGGTCCACGAGCTCGGCGTCCGGGATCGCGTCGGCGACGAGCAGCTGGAGCTCGGCGGCCCGCTCGGCTGAGTTGACCTCGACGGTCAGCTCGTCGCCGGCGCGGCGAGCGCTCGCGATGACGGTGCTGTCCTGGTTCTTGAGTCGCGCACGAGGGTCCATCGGTCGTCGCAGCTCGAGCTGCGTGCTGGTCGTGTCGAGGACCTCGAACACGCCACGGTCGGCGAGCGCCCACTGCGCCGCGAGCAGCGCTTCGTCGTCGAGGAGCAGGCTGTCTCGGGCGGCCAGGAACTCGCCGAACGCCCCCTCCTCGTGGAGCACGAGGTCCTGGAGGAACGGTCCGTCGACGAGAGCGTCGAACAGCTCGGGCTGGCTGATCTCGTCGACCACCAACGCGGCGAGCTCGTCCACCGCCAACGGCCGGCGGTCGCGAAGGAACCGGCGCGCCTTCAGGTAGAGCCAACCCGCCCGATCGTCGAGCGCGTGTGTCTCCCGACCCAGGTGGCACGCCTTGTACTTGCGGCCCGACCCACACGGGCACGGATCGTTGCGGCGGGCTGTCGGGCGCGGGCGGTGCGTGGCGAACCCCTCGACCTCCTCCCAGGGCAACTCCCCGTCGTCGACGTCGTCGAGCTCGTCGTCGTCACGCACCGGCTCGACACCGGCCTGCCGGAGCAGCCGCAACGCGCCCAACCGCGTCGCCGCGGTCGGCGCGGAAACCGGCCAGATCGACGAGCGCCGGACCGTGCCTGCACGTGCCGTCCACCGCCGCCTCCAACAGCTCGACCGCCGCGGCCGCCTCGCCGGAACGGTCGAGCACGCGGGCGTGCAACCACGCATGTCCGATCGACCCCGGTGCCGGGGCCGGGGACGCGGCCACGAGCTGCACCAGCGGGTCGGCGGGTGTCACGTGTCGTCCGAGCTCCTCCCACGCGGCTGCTGCGACCGCGCCGTCGTCGAGCGCACGCATCGCGCTCGCCGTGACCCCACCGTCGACCGGCGGCGCGTCGAGCTCGGCGAGGAGCGCGGCCAGCCCACGCCGTCCATGCCGTCCCCTCGACGAGTGCCGGCACGCAGGTCGTCCCGCCCGACCGGCCGGTCCCAGGGCGCGCCCAACCGGGACCGCAGCACCCCGAGCGTCAACGCCTCACCACGGAACGCCGCGATCACCGGTCCCGCAACATCACGTCATCCGGACGAGCCACGCCACGATGATGGCCACCGCCTCCCGAGGAGCGCGGCCACCGATCCCGACACGCGTCGATCAGGTCCGCGCGGCAACCGCCGCCTTCAGCCATCGCTTGACGCTTGCTGCGTCGACGGACGTGCCGTCCTTCACCTTGAGCACGCGGTACTCGTTGCTCTTGCCCGACAGCTGTCCCTTCGGATCGACGAAGGCCTCGGGGGGTGCGTAGATGCCGATGGCGACCTCGTGCTTCAGAGCGACCACGTTGCAGAGGATCTTGCCGTCGAGCGTCCAGAACGGGGTCTGCCACTTCAGGCCGGACTCGGCCTTCGGCACGGTCGCCTCGACGATGCGGCGCAGCTCCTCCAGCGGCGCCCGCTTCTCGGGCGGCTGCTGGTCGAACCATGGGCCGATGGGCGCGCCGAAGTCGGCGCGCCGAGCCGCCCGCTTCGGCGCCGCCTGCTTCGCCGCTGCGGTCTTCGTCGCTGCGGCGGTCTTCGTCGGCGCCACCGCGCTGGATCTCTTGGTTGCGGCCACAGGTCCTCCGGGTGTGGTGTCGGGGCATCTTCGCGCGCCGTCGCGCGCCACCGAGCAGGTGCATCATGGCGCATGGCCGAAGGTGCGCGACCGGTGCTGGCGGTGGACGCCGTCGACGTCCGTGGTGTGGCGGAGGCGCTCGACGACGCCGATCGGGACACGACCTGGTGGTACGACCCGACCACGGGGCAGGTCGAGATGGGCATGGCGGAGTGGATCGCCGACGAGTTCGAGGATGACGATCCGCCCTCGGAACGCGGCCTCGTGCCGATCGAGCCGGCGGGCTCGCGCGCCGCGTACGAGGACATGGTGGCATTCGCGATGGCGGTCGGTGATCGGCGACGCCGCGACCTGCTGCAACGAGCCCTCGAGGGCCGCGGGGCCTTCCGCCGCTTCCGTGACACGCTGGACGAGTTCCCCGAGCTCGTCGACCCATGGCGGGCGTACGCCCGGGCGCGCGCCGAGGTGCGGGCCCTCGACTGGCTGGCCGGCGAAGGACATGTCGCCGACCCCGAGGCGGCAGTGGCCGAGCGCGAGGCGAGCGCGGCGAGCGTCCTCGCGGCCGCCGCGCAGCGGGGCGACGGACTGCAGGTCGAGGCGGCCGAGCTCACCACGCGATGGGCCGGTGTCGAGCAGGCACTCGACGGCGGTCACGAGGTGACGTTGCTGCGGGACGGCCGCGCCTGGGCGACCATCGTCCCGAACTGACCGTGAACCCACGAGCGACGGGGTCCGTCGTGCGGACGCGCGATGAGTGTCGCGGCCGCCATCCGTCGGACCATGCAGAGAGGAGGGCGCGATGACGAAGGTGATCGTCGACATCACGATGTCGCTGGACGGCTACGTGACGGGGGCGGGGGCCGACCCGCAGCACGGCCTGGGCGACGCCGAGGAGCTGCACACGTGGGTGATGGACCAGGACGCCGTCGACACCGAGGTCCTGGAGCGCGGCACGGCCCGGTCCGGGGCGGTCGTCATGGGTCGCCGGTTGTTCGACACCATCGACGGGCCCGACGGCTGGTCGTCGGAGATGGGCTACGGCGCCCAGTTCGCCGGCGCCCCGCCGTACATCGTCGTCACCCACCAGGCGCCCGCCGACGTGCGCCTCACCAGGGAGCTGGGATTGCGCTTCACGTTCGTGGACGACGTCGCGCAGGCCGTCGATCGGGCCCGGGCAGCGGCCGGTGACAAGGACGTGGTGATCATGGGCGGCGGCGACGTCGTCGCCCAGGCGCTCGAGCTCGGCCTCGCCGAGGAGCTCCACCTGCACCTCGCCCCGCTGATCATCGGCGGAGGCACGCCGATGTTCCGCGACGGGGTGCGCCAGCACTACCGCCAGCGCGAGGTCCGCCCGTCGCGCAACGCCGTGCACCTCGTGTACGAGCGGATCGCCGACGACGTGTGAACCACCGCCGTGGCGTCGAACCGTCAGCCGGAACCGGCCGGATCGGGCCGGTTCCGGCTGACAGGACGAGGGATCAGGCGACCGCGGCGGCGGCCCAGATGCCGTCGACGTGGTTGAGCACGCCTTGGGCGCCCATCCCTCCGAGGGCCTTCGTGCCGAGCTCGACGACGAACGCCGACGTGCCGGGGAAGCCGGCGTTCTGGTACTGCGTGGCGTTGCCCGTGCACCCACCGGTGCCGCACGACACCGTGTACACGGCGTAGCCGACCTTCGCCGCGTACTCGGTCAGGACGGCGGGCTGGGCGACGCCGTGCTGCACGGCCTGGTCGACCACCGGGCCGACGGCGTGGTACCAGACGGTGACCTGCGGCTTGATCGACGCGATGAAGTCGGCCGTGGCCTTCGTCTCGGGCTCGCTGAGCGGACCTGGTCCGGAGCAGTTCTGGGGGACCACGACGCAGTCGATCGGCGCCCAGTCCGGCGGCCAGTTGCGGTTGAGGTCGACGCCCGCGGCGTTGCCCTCCGAGTTGACGGTGTTGCCGTCCGGGTTGATCGTCGGGATGACCCACACGTCGAGGCCGGCCGGGATCGGGGCGACGTCGCGCACGTACTCGACGATCTCGATGCCGGCCTGCTCGTCACCGTGGATCGAGCCGATGGCGAGCACGACCTTGCCGCCGGGCGTGCCCAGGCGATACGCCGTGATCGGGCGGCCCTGCAGGCTGGTGCCGATGTCGTGCTGCTCGATGATGCGCGGCGGGGGCGGCGGCGCCGGGGCCAGTGGTTCGCACGCCGGCTGGCACTGCGCCATCAGCAGCGGGAGGGCGAGGATGCCCCCGGCGTACAGCCGGCGGGTGCGGCGCCCCGCCGTGGCAGCGCGTCGAATGGTGCTGATCAACGAATCTCTCCCGTGGGTCCTCCGCCGCCGCCGGCATCGTAGGCGCGCGCGACGACGGCGGCGAAGTCCACCGTCGAGGCCCACGCGATCGCGGCCGTCCCGTAGGGTGCCGACACGTGCGAGAGATCGTCGTGTTCAGCGGTGGCGCCCACCCGCAGCTGGCGCTGCGGATCTGCGACCGGCTCGGTGTGCCGTTGTCGGAGGTGTCCATCGACCGCTTCAGCAACGACTGCTTGCAGGTGCAGCTGCAGGCCAACTGCCGCCAGCGTGACGTGTACATCGTGCAGCCGCTCGTGCCGCCGACGCAGGAGCACCTGATGGAGCTGCTGCTGATGCTCGACGCGGCGCGTGGCGCGTCGGCGGCGCAGATCACGGCGGTGATCCCGCACTTCGCGTACGCCCGCTCGGACAAGAAGGACGCCTCGCGCATCTCGATCGGCGGGCGCCTCGTGGCCGATCTGCTGATCACGGCCGGGGCGCGGCGGGTCATCACGATGGCGCTGCACGCGCCGCAGGTGCACGGCTTCTTCGGCGTGCCGGTCGATCACCTGACGGCGATCGGCGAGCTCGCCGACCACTTCCGCGGCAGTGACCTCTCGAACGCCGTCGTCGTCTCGCCGGACCTCGGCAACGCCAAGACGGCCAACCAGTTCGCCCGGTTGCTGGGCGTGCCCGTGGCCGCGGGCAGCAAGCAGCGCCTCGCCGACGACCGCGTGGTCATCGAGGCGATCGTCGGCGACGTGGCCGGAAGGCGAGCGATCGTGCTCGACGACGAGATCGCGACCGGGGGGTCGATCGTCGAGCTGCTCGGCAAGCTGCAGGACGAGGGGTGCCCGGAGATCTCCGTCGCGTGCACGCACGGCCTGTTCGCCGGATCGGCGGTCGAACGGCTGCGGCACCACCCGGCGATCACCGAGATGGTCACGACCGACACGGTGCCGCCGCCGATGGACGTGTGGCCCGAGCTGCAGGTTCGTTCGGTCGCCGCGCTGTTCGCCGAGGCGATCCACCGCAGCCACATCGGCGAGTCGGTGAGCAGCCTGTTCGACGGCGTCGACCCCGCCTACGCCCCGCCGCAGCAGCGCCTGTTCCCGTGACGGTCGGGGACGTTCAGTAGTCGACGCCCTTGAGGGCGCGGATGCCGGCCTTGTAGGCGTGCTTGACCTCGGCCATCTCCGTCACCGTGTCGGCGATGTCGATGACGGCCTGCGGTGCGTTGCGGCCCGTCAGGACCACGTTCACGTGCGTCGGCCGGGAGGTGATCGTCGTGACGACGTCGGCGACGTCGATCCATCCCCAGTTGATCGGGTAGGTGACCTCGTCGAGCACGACGAGGCGGTGGGCGCCGGCGGCGACGACCTGCTTGGCGTGGTCCCAGGCGTGGGCGGCGACGGCCTGGTCCCTGGTGAGGTCGGTGGAGTCCCAGGTGAACCCCTCACCGATCGCCCACCAGTCCACGCCGAGCTGCCGGCCGACCTTCTCCTCGCCGGTGTGCCAGTTCCCGGACTTCAGGAACTGCACGACGGCCACGGGCCAGCCGCGACCGATGCTGCGCACGACGACACCCATCGCGGCGGATGTCTTGCCCTTGCCCGGCCCGGTGTTGACGAGCACCAGCGAGGGCGCGCGGCGCAGCCCGTCGGGGCGAGGATCGTCGGTCGGGACGTCGGAGGCGTCGCGTTCGGGCATCGGGGTCTCCTGGATCGAGCGAGGCGGACGCGCCGGCTGTCAGTCGGCGAAGCGGTCGGCGACGGCGAGCCAGTCGCTGAGGCCCACCGTGTCGAACAGGGCGGCGGGGCTGCGCAGGTCGTCGGACATCGGCGTCGGCGCGCCGGCGCGGGCGAGCGCCTGGATCATCGCCCGCACGGCGGTGCCGATCAGCAGGCCCGGGATGATCGCCATCGCGTAGCCCCACTCCTGGAGCTGCTCGAGCGCCACGTCGGGGGAGTGGCCGCCGGTGACCCAGTTGTACATGACGGGCGCGGCGACCTCCTGCGGGATGCGGGCCACCTCGTCGAGCGACTGCGGCGCTTCGACGAAGATGAGGTCGGCGCCGGCGTCGGCGTAGCGGTTGGCCCGGCGGATGGCCTCCCCGAACCCGAGCGGCGCCCGCGCGTCGGTGCGGGCGATGAGCACGAGGTCGGGATCGGTGCGCGCCTCGACCGCCGCCCGCACCTTCTCGACGAACTCGCTCGCCGCGATCACCGTCTTGCCGTCGAGGTGCCCGCAGCGCTTCGGGAACGCCTGGTCCTCGATGTGCAGCCCGGCGACACCGGCCCGTTGGTACTCGGCGACCATCCGTTGCACGCTCAACGGGTTGCCGAAGCCGGTGTCGGCATCGGCGACGAGCGGCACGTCGAGGACGGCCGTGATGCGCCCGACCTGGCCGGCCATCTCGGTCAGCGTCGTGAAGCCGAGGTCCGGGTGCCCGATCAGCGACATCGACACGCCGGCGCCGGTCATGTAGGCGCCCCGGAACCCGCTGCGGGCGGCCAGCGATGCCGACAGGGCGTCGTACACGCCGGGCAGCACGAGCACGTCGGGCTCGGCCAGCATGCGCCGCAGGGCGGCACGCGGCGCCTCGGCGGGTGGGTTCGTCACGTCAGGACCTCCGGGTGACCGCGAGGTAGCCGCCGCGCTCGAGGCGTTGCAGCAGGCCACCGTCGTCGATGATCGCGATCAGCTCGTCGGGCAGCGCCGACCCGCTGATCGTGGCGCCGGTGCGGGTGTTCGTGATCGACCCGGTGCGCAGCTCGAGGCGAACCACGTCGGGCTCGGCGACGACGTCGAGGATGCCCGGGCACTCGGCGGCGGCGATGCCGGTGTTGATGCAGTTGCGGAAGAACAGGCCGTTCAGCGACTCGGCGATGACGGCGCGGATGCCGAGGTCGGCCATCAGCGACGGGGCGGGGCGGCTCGACCCGGTGCCGAAGTTGCGACCTCCGACGAGCACGTCGCCGTCGCCCGACCTGGTCGGCCCAGCCCGGACGGTGCGTGGCGAACACGTGGCGGGCCTGCTCGGCGCGTGGCATGCGGAACGTGGCGACGGGCATCATCAGGTCGGTGTTGAGGTTCGGCTCCGGGAACACCCACGCCCGGCCCTCCACGCTCGCCGGCATCACGGGCCCGCCAGGAACGGGCGGGGGTCGGTGATCACGCCGGTGACCGCCGACGCGGCGACGGTGGCCGAGCCGGCGAGGTAGATCTGCGCCGTCGCGTGGCCCATGCGCCCCTCGAAGTTGCGGGTGCTCGACGTGATGCACACCTCGCCGGGGGCCGAGCACGCCCATGTGCCCGCCGTAGCAGGCGCCGCACGTCGAGTTGGTCACGACGGCCCCGGCCGCGACGAGCGTCTCGACGTAGCCCTGCCGGACCGCCTGCAGGTACACGTCCTGCGAGGCGGGCGTGACGAGGAGGCGGACACCCGCCTTCACGCGGCGCCCGGTGAGCACCTTGGCGGCGTCGGCGAGGTCGCTGAGCTTGCCGTTGGCGCACGACCCGATGAACGCCTGGTCGATCGCCACCGGCGCCGGCAGCTCGTCGATCGGCAGCGTGTTCCCCGGCACCGCGCCGGGCGTGGCGACCCGCGGCACGATCGCGCGCGAGGTCCACGACGTGGTGCGCCGCGTACGTCGCGTCGGCGGCCGCGGCGACGGGCGTGAACGGCGTCGTCGTGCGCCCGGCGAGGTACTCGAGCAGGATCTCGTCGCACGGGAAGATGGCGAACTCGGCGCTGAGCTCGGCGCACATCGTGGCGATCGTCGAGCGCTCGTCGATGGACAGCTGGTCGAGCGCGGTCGGGTGCGAACTCGATCGCCCGTCCCTCGACGCTGCCGAGCCCGGCGGCGACGGCGAGGAACACGTCCTTGCCCGAGATGCCGGGCGGCTTGGTGCCCGTGAACTCGACGAGGATCGTCTCCGGCACGCGGTACCACGTCTGGCCGGTGCACACGATCTGCAGGATCTCGAGGTGGCCGAGCCCGCGGGCGGCGCAGTTGAGGGCGCCGCTGGCGCACGTGTGCGAGTCGGCGCACGCCATCACCTGGCCCGGCAGGGCGAGGGCGTGCTCGAGCACGAGCTGGTGGCTGATGCCCTGCTGGCCGATGTCGAACAGGTCGGTGATGCCGAACTCCTGGGCGAACCGGCGTGCACGCTGGTGCGAGGTGGCGTCGAGGACGGTCGGGGCCGGTGCGGCGTGGTCGAGCACGATGGCGATCGACGACGGGTCGTGGACCCGGAGCGGGGTGAGGCCCGCCGACGCGAACTGCAGGTCGAGCTCGACGACCCGATCGACGTCGCACGTGACGATCTGCCCGGGGACCACCGTCCCGCCACCGGAGTGCGAGGCGAGGATCTGCTCGATGATCGTCACCGCGCCACCGTAGGTCGCGGTGCTCGGCGCACGTGCGGCCCGAGCGCGAGCAGACTCGGTGGCGATGGCTCGCTTCGCCGACGTCGTGTTCGACTGCGCCGCGTCCGGCTGCGCTGGCGCGGTTCTGGGCGGCGGTCCTCGACGGCTACGACGTCGCGCCGTACGACGACGCCGAGCTGGCGCGGCTGCGGGCGCAGGGCATCGATGACCCCGAGGACGACCCCAGCGTCCTCGTCGAGTCGGCGCCCGGCCTGCCTCGACTGTGGTTCCAGCGGGTGCCCGAGCCGAAGGTCGTGAAGAACCGCGTCCACCTCGACGTGCGCGCCGACGACGTGGCGGCGGAGGTCGCCCGGCTCGTCGCCCTCGGCGCGACGCGGGTCGACGACGTGCCGATCGGCGACCTCGTCGTGCTCCGCGACCCGGAGGGCAACGAGCTCTGCGTCATCGGCGACTGACGCCGCGCCCGACGCTGCGTACGCTCCGGCGGTGACCGTGAAGATGGCGTTCAACCCGCTGCCGTGGTACGTCGAGGCCGGCTTCCGGCCCGATCGGACGCCCCCGTACGTGGAGCTGCTGGCCCGCATCAAGGCGGCCGGGTACGACGCCGTGCCGGCCGATGTGCCGGCGGGCAGCACGGCTGCGCAGTTCGCCGAGCTGCTCGACGGTGCCGGCATGCGCCCGGCGCCCGGGTACTTCGAGACCGCGCTCAGCGACGTCGACCAGCGCGACGAGGCGGTCGAGCGGGCCGGCCGGACGGCGGCCGATCACGCCGCGCTCGGTCTCGATCGGATCTTCCTCGCCGATCGCTTCGGCGGCGCGGCGCCGCGGTTCGCGGTGCCGGGACGGGGCATGGAGCCGGACGCCGAGCGGCTCGCCGTGATCATCGAGTCGGTCGCCGCCATCGCCCAGGCGATGGTCGCCGAGGGCGTCCGGCCGTGCCTGCACCCGCACGTCGGCACGTGGATCGAGACCGCGGACGAGGGCAGCGCGGTGCTCGACGTGCTGCCGTCCGACCTGCTGCTCGCCGGCCCCGACACCGGGCACCTCACGTGGGCGGGTGGGGATCCCGCGGCGTTCGTCACTCGCCACCGCGATCGCATCGGTGGCGTGCACATCAAGGACGTCCACGCGTCGGTGGTGCGCGAGTCGGCCGCCGCCGGACGCGACTACATGCAGACGAACGCCGCCCACGTGTGGACCGAGCCGGGTCGGGGTGACATCGACCTCGATGCCGTCCTCGCCGCGCTGGCCGGGTTCGACGGCTGGTTCATCGTCGAGGTCGACGTCGCCGACCAGCCCACCGTCGACGAGTCGGCACGCGTCTCGGCGGCGTGGCTGCGGCCGCGACTTCCCGTCCCGTCAGCGTGATGCGGCCCGATCGGGCCGGATCACCATGACAGGTCCGACGTGGCCTGCGACCGCGACCGCCGGCCGCCGACGCCGACGAGCAGGCAGCCGCCGGCGAGCACGAGGAGGGCCCCGATCACGAGGAACGTCTGCGTGTCACTGCCGGTCGCCGGGAGCGGACGCGTGGCCGACGGGCCCCGGAAGGCCGGCGGACCGGCCGGAGCGGTCGGTGCCGACACCACCACGGTGCGGACCGGGACCGCCGCCGGCGTCGCCGGCGGGGCGACCGTCGACACCTGCGTCGTGTCGCCCTGCGGCGAGACGGCCGGTGGCTCGGCGGCGGGCGGCTCCTCGCTGGCCGGCTCCTCCTGCGGCGGGGCGAGGCACGGCACGTCGGCGGCGTTCGACCGCTGACAGATCACGACCAGCGCGCGGTTGGCCGCCCGGGCGTCGCCCGTCTGCACGATCTCGGGGAGCACCGCGTTCACCGCGGCGAGCAGCTGCGTCGTCGACACGACCTCGGTCGTGTTGCGCCCGGAGTCGGCGTGGGCGACGCCGAGCGACAGGACGATGCTGATCTGACGCACGTCGGCACGCGTCCCGCCCTGGCCGACCGTGGTGTCGAGCGCATCGAAGCGGCCGTCGAGCTGCAGGAGGAGATCGCCGAACGGGATGGCGATCGTCTGGGACGAGCGGGCGAGCGTCGTCGCCGAGTCCGGCGTGTTGTGCACCATCGACAGCAGCTGGGCGAGGAACGCGGCCATCGTGACGACGGCCTTGGCCGCCTGCGGGTCGAGGGTGCGGCTCGGGCCGCCGAGGACGTTGCCCCCGGTGTTGGCACCGGCGGCACCGACGTTGGCGACGACGACGTCCTGGTCGATCGTCGCCGTGCCGTCGCCGGACGCGGTGGCCCGCGCCACCTGCTGGACGTACGTCTCGGACTGGTTGCCGATGGCCGTGGCGTCGCCCGTGGCGACCGATCCGGACCCGACCCCGTAGCCGTACGACTCGAGGAGGGCCGGCAGGAGCATGGCGAAGAGCTCCTCGGCGAGCGCGTCGTCCTGTTCGTCGGAGGCGGCGAGCATGCTGCCGGCGACGCCGGAGATCTCGTTGAGGCCGCTGTTGGCGAGGGCGAAGCCGAGGTTCAGCACCGTGGCCCGCTGCGTGATGTTCAGCGTCGCGCCGCCGGAGCCGAGGGCGATCGCCTGCTGGTCGATGGACGTCAGGGAGTCGTTGCCGATCGCCGAGGCGCCACCGGTGTCGATGCCGCCTCCACTGCCGGTCTGCCCGCTGCCCGACACGGAGTTCATCCCGGAGTCGGCGATGGCGAGGCCGAGGAAGAGGCTGAGGGCTTGCTGGGAGGTCGAGTCGTCCATGGCGCTCGTGGCCTCGGCGCTGGCGGCCTGCGTCACGTAGGAGGCGATCTCGTTGCCGATCGCGGTGGCGTCGCCGCTGGCCACCTGGCCGCTCGTGCCGTCACCCGCTCCGGTGGAGGTGATCGTGTTGCTGCCGCTGTTGGCGAAGGCGGCGCCGATGTTCAAGATCAGCGCGATCTGCAGGACGCGCGCGACGGCGTCGCCGCTGAGCACGACCGCGGCCTGCTGGCTGATGACGTTGTCGTCGCGGCTCCCGATCGCCGCGGCCTCACCGGTCGCGACGTCGGCGCCGGTGGCCACCGGTGTGCCGCTCGGTGGCTGCTCGGTGACGATCCCGTTGGAGCCGGACACGGCGACCGCGACCTGCGTGCCGTTGATGACCGTCTGCTGGTCGGCGGTGTGGGTGGCCGACGCCGACGCGGCGGGCGCAGCCGTTGCCGGCGCGGTGGTCGTCGTCGACGCGGACGTGTCGGTGGTGTCGCCGGCCGCGGCGGGGGTGACCGCGAGCGTCGTCGACGTCGCGGTGGCGTCCGTGGCGGGGGTGGTCGTGGACGACCCGGACGACGGGGCGCTCGCCGTGCCGTCGTCGGTCGCGGTGGCGGCCGGGGCGGTCGTCGTGACCGCCGTGTCGTCGCCCTCCGCCGCACCGGTCGCCGTCCCGGCGGCGCCGTCGGGTGCCGTCGCGGCGCCGGGCTCGGCTGCATCCGGTCCCGGGTCGGGAACGGTGACGACGATCTCGAGCGTCGTCGGCGGGGGTGTCCCGCCGTCCTCGGCCGCGGGAGGCGCGGCCCCCTCGTCGGTCTGGGCCTCGACCACCGTCGAGACCCCGATCATCACCAGCAGTGCGGCGCCCGCCGCCACCGTGGTCCTCATCCCTGCACGCACGAATTCCGCCCTTCTGTCTACGTCCGCCGGACGGGGCGGGGGCCGCGGCCCCCGCCCCGATTCACCGTCGTGTGGTCACCGGGGACTGGGCTCGGCCGAAGCCCCGCCCCGTGTCACCGTCCCCTGAGGATCAGGGGGCCGCGGGGGCCGATGCCTCGGCCGTGTTGACGCTGGAGTTGCTGGCGCTCTGCGTCACCGTCAGCGACGACGTGTTGGTGGCCGTGGCGGCGCCCGTCGTGATGCTGTTGCCACCGCTCGCGGTGTTGGAGCCGCTGGCGGTGTTGCTGCTGGTGGCCGAGCCACCCGAGCCGGCGAGCGCGTCAGCGGTCGCCGTGCCGCTCGAGGCGGCCGTGTCCGTGCCCGTCACCGACGGGGCGTCGGTGGCTGCCGTGGCCGAGGCGCTGCCGCCGTCGGCCGAGTTGACGGCGGCCTGCGCCGCCGTGTTGCCCTGGAACGTGCCGTTGAACTGAGCGTTGTAGCCGCTGTTCGACGCCGAGCTCTGCGCGACCGTCACGTCGACCGCCTGGGTCTGGGTGATGATCGAGCTGACGGAGGCGTTGGCTCCCGTGGGCGTGCTGCTGGCGGCCGTGGCCCCCCCAGCGGAGGACGACGACGTGGCGTTGCCGCCGGTCGCCGTTGCCAGGTTGTCCGACGAGTTGTCGTGCGTCTGAGTGATGGCGCCCGTGAGGGCGTTGGCGGCCGTCGCGATTCCGGCGGCGACGGTGTTGCCGCCGCTGGCGTCGTTCGTACCGGAGGCGTCGTTGATGGCGTCAGCGGTCCCGCCGTCACCGGCGGTCGAGATGGCGTCGGCGATGGCCTCGGCCGCCGCCGCGTCGGCCTCGACCGGATCGCCCGCGAAGACGTCCGCCGTGGCATCGGCGTCGCCACCGTCGGCGTAGTTCTCGCCCCACTGGAACGCGTCGTTGTACTGCTCGGTGATGTTCTCCTGCAGGTTCCAGCCGCTGTTGGCCTCCGCGTTCTGGGTCAGGTCGACCGAGATCCAGCTGTCCTGGAGGACGTCCTCCTCGACCGTCGCCGTCGGCGGGTCCGCTGCTGGCTCGACGTCGTCTTGGGCCATCGCCACGGTCGGCACGACGAGGATCCCCGCCCCGATCATGATCGACGCAATCCGCCTGCGTGCATGATGTCGCATGTGTTCTCCCTATCTCATCCGGATGGACGTGCCGCCGACACGGGAAAGGGGAGGAGCTGATGCCCGCAACCATCGCCCTGATGTGCCACCCAGCACCCGGCTGACCTTAGGCAGGATGCTTCGGCTGCGCAAGACGTAATTGGGATTTAATGAGCGCGGATCTTGCAGCCAGCTGGCCGCCGAGTGGCGAGCCAGCAACCACGCGCTGAACAGGACATGGACAGCTCGTAGCTCGGATGAGGAACGAGCTTGATTCTGATTTCGAGCGCGACGAATGGGGGGCGAAATTCGCGGCAAATCAGCCGCGCGCTCTTACAACATCGCTCAATGCCGAAGCGCGAGCGACCCAGATGAGCACTGATTTGGACTCCCTCTCCCTCTCCTTCATCCGCGATGTCGAACGCGGTTCACCTCGCGGTCATGTCGCTCGGATGGCGCGTGCAACGAGGGCACACCTGTGGTGGCGGACGACGCTGCCCGCCGCGCACGCGGTCGCTCGAGGTCCGAGTCGTGCTGCGAGGTCGTCGTCGCGACGACATCTGCTCGCTCTGTGCTCCGCCCGCACCGCCCGCCATCGGCAGCCCCCAAGATCGCCAGCTCCCCCCGCCAGGGGGCTCGACGACCAGCATCGCGCCGCGGCGGGTCGGCTGTCGAGCTGAATTGACCCGTCCGTCAGTACGGTCCGGCCGGATCGGGCCGGATCATGCTGACAGGTCGGGCTCAGCCGACGTGGACGGGGTCCGGTTCGAACACCAGCGGAGCGTGCGGCACGCGCGGCAGCACGTGGCGGGCGAACAGGTCGCACTCGGCGGCGTGCGGGTACCCGGAGAGGATGAAGGCATCGATGCCCGCCGCGGTCAGCTCCTGGATCTTGGCCAGCACCTGATCGGGATCACCGACGATCGCGGCACCGGCGCCGGAGCGGGCCCGGCCCACGCCGGTCCACAGGTGGCGCTCGACGTAGCCCTCGTCGTCCGCGCTGTCGCGCAGGGCGGCCTGGCGGGCGACGCCCGCCGACGTGGAGTCGAGCGAGCGCTGGCGGATCGTCGCCCCGGTCTCGTCGTCGAGCTTGGACAGGAGGCGGCGGGCCGCGGCGCGGGCCTCGTCCTCGGTCTCGCGGACGATGACGTGCGAGCGCCACCCGTAGCGCAGGCTGCGCCCCTTCGACGCGGCGCGGGCGTCCATGTCCGCCTTGACGTCGAGCATCGCCGACGTCACGTCGGGCCACATCAGGAAGACGTCGGCGCCGGCGGCGGCGCACTCGCGGGCGTCGGGCGACAGCCCACCGAAGTAGAAGAGCGGTGAGCGCCCGCTCACCGTCCGCACGCGCGGCGGGTCGATCTCGAGGTCCACGAAGTCGCCGTGGAACTTGACGGCGTGGCCGTCGAGCAGCTCCCGCAAGGCGAACATGATCTCCGTCGAGCGGCGGTACCGCGGCCCGCTGGCGAGCTCCTCGCCGGGCACGTCGCTGGAGATGATGTTGACGGTGAGGCGTCCGCCCAGCAGCTGGTCGAGCGTCGCCAGCTGGCGGGCGAGCTGGGGCACGACCAGCTCGCCGCACCGGACGGCGAGCAGCATCCGCAGATCGGTCTGCGGCGCCAGCGCCGCGGCGAACGCGACGTTGTCGATGCCGAGGGCGTACCCGGACGGCAGCAGGACGTTGTCGAAGCCGTAGCGGTCGGCGGTCAACACGATGTTCCGGCAGTGCTCGTACGAGCTGGCGAGCGCGGGATCGGGTCGTCCCAGGAACTCGTAGTCGTCGTCGCACAGCGCGCTGAACCACGACATCTCGACGGGGCGGTCGGTCGGGTCGGTGCTCATGCGTAGGTCTCCTGGTGGGTTGGGGCGGGTGGCGCGGACAGGATGGATGGGGGCAGCAGCTCGGCCATCGCGACGGGCCGGCCGAGCTCGATGCTGCGGTGGGCGGCGACACCCATGGCGACGGACCACAGCCCGTCCGTGAGGGTGACGGCAGCGGGCCGGCGGTGGCGCACGGCGTCGAGGAAGGCGAGGTGCTCGATGTAGCTGGAGCCGTGGTGGAGCCCTTCGTGGGCGATGCCGGGGTCGTCGACGCGGTACTCCTCCACGCCGCCGATCCAGTGCTCACCGCGGCGGCCGAGGCGGATCGTGCTGTCGGGGATGAGCGCCTCGACCTTGCCGAGCGGACCGACGACGGACATCTCCTCCTGGTTGTGCGTCGCCTCGGCGAACATGCACACGTCGAGGAGGGCACGGGCGCCGCCGGGGTAGTCGACGATGACGAAGGCGTTGTCGAGCATGTCGGCGGGCCGGCCGTCGTACACCTCGTCGAGGTGGTTGACGTCCTGGGCGCCGGAGGCCATGACCCGGGTCGGCCGCTCGCCGACGACGAGGTTCATGAGATCGAAGAAGTGGCACGTCTTCTCGACGAGCGTGCCCCCCGTGTTGGCGGTGAAGCGGTTCCAGTCGCCGACCTTGGTGAGGAACGGGAAGCGGTGCTCGCGCATCGCGACCATCAGCGGGCGGCCGACGGCGCCGGCGTGGACGAGGCGGACGAGCTCGGCGGCCGCCGGCATGTAGCGGTACTCGAGGCCGACCCAGGTCACGACACCGGGGGCGCGGCGGGCCTCGAGCTCGATGAGGCGCTGGCAGTCCGGCGATCGTCGTGGCGAGCGGCTTCTCGACGAGCGCGTGCAGGTCGGTCGCGAGGACATCGGCGACGACGTCGATGTGGGTGTGGTTCGGGGTGACGACGACCACGGCGTCGCAGCGGCCGCTGGCGAGCAGGTCGGCGTGCGAGTCGAACACGGCCACGCCGGGACCGGCCGCCGCGGCGCCACGCTCGCGGGATCCGGCATCGGTGTCGGCGATCGCCGTCATCACCGCACCGGGGACGGCGCGGATGTTCTGGATGTGCTCGATGCCCATCATCCCGGTGCCGATGACCCCGTAGCGGATCGGGTCGGAGGCGTCGCCGTCACCTGCGGGGAGGGACGTTGCCGGTTCGTCGGGGCCCATGGCTCCACCCAACCACCGCGGCGGTCGATGCGGTACCCGCGCGATGGCGCGAAGGTCATAGGCTTCACCTATTGCTTCCATACTCAATGCCGATGGACTGGACCTCGCTTCGCTGCGCCTGTTCCTCGACGTCGTCGAGCTCGGGAGCGTCTCCAAGGCGGCGGTCCGCCACCGCCTCGCCCAACCGTCGGCGACGGCGCGGCTGCAGAAGCTGGAGCGCCAGCTCGGTGTGCAGCTGCTCGACCGGGCACCGACCGGCTCGGTCGCCACGCCGGCCGGCGTGCGCCTCGCGCCGGCGTGCGCCGACGTCGTCGCCGCGGCGGCGGCGCTCGTCGAGCGGGCCGAGACCGTGGCGGTCGAGCAGCAGCGGCTGGTCGTCGCCGCGACCCGCCACGTCGCCGACCACTTCCTCCCGGCGTGGATCGACGGCGCTCGCGCTCGACGACGTCCGCGTCGATCTCGTCGAGGGCGACACCCTCACCGTCGCCAGCGCCGTGCGTGCCGGCGAGGCGGACGTCGGGTTCACCGACGGTCCAGGGGCGCCCCTCGGGCTGCGCTCGGAGGTCGTGGCGAGCGAGGAGATCGTCCCGGTCGTCGGGCGCCGTCACCCGTGGTTCGGGCGCCGGCGCGGGGTCGGGGCCCAGGACCTCGTCGGCGCCACGCTCGCCCTCCCGCCGTCCGGTTCGGGGACGTTGGACGTCGTCGCCGCCGCCCTCGCGCCCTTCCAGTTCGGTGCGGTCGGCGCGCGCGTCGAGGTCGCCAGCTCGGCTGCCGCGCGCGTGGCCGCGCTGAGCGGCGGCGCGGTCGCGCTCCTGCCCGGCTGTCGCGTCACCGACGAGATCGCTCGCGGCACGCTCGCTGCGGTCGCCGTGCGCGACGTGCGCATCGAGCAACCGGTGCGCGCCGTCTGGCGCGGGATGCGGCCGCCCGTCGGGTGCGGCGCGGCGGCTGCTGGCAGCGGCACGGAAGGGCTGAGCCACCCGAAGGAGGGGATGGTCGAGCCCTACCGCACCGGTGAGTACCGTGTGCTCGTCGGACGCTGCGAGGCGTCTGGACGTCGGTTTCCGTGAACAGGGGGAAGACAACCATGAAGAGAGCACGCTGGCTTCGGCTGGCCGCCGTCCCGGTCGCGCTCGCGCTCGTCGCGGGCGCGTGTGGCGACGATGACGACGACGACGCAGGCTCCGACGCCTGCTGCCACCGGCGGTGAGTCGACCGAGGCGCCCGACTCGGGCAGCGAGGCCACGACGGCACCGGCCGACACCGAAGGCGGTGAGGCCACGACTCCCGAAGGCACCGAGGCCGAGGGTGGCGAGTCGACGACGCCGCCAGGTGGCACCCAGGACTTCGACGGCGCCCAGGTGACGATCACCGGGTCCGAGCGCGACGACCCGTCGGTGATCGCCATCAACGGGGCGCTCGCGGCGTTCGGCGAGGCGAACAACATCGACATCCAGTTCACGGGTGACGCCGACTGGGAGTCCAACATCAACACCCAGGTCGAGGCGGGGAACCCGCCGAACATCGCCCTGTTCCCGCAGCCCGGCAAGCTCGCCGACTTCGTGAACGACGGGTACGTCCAGCAGGTCAGCCCCGAGGTCCAGGCCAACGTCGACGAGTACTTCGACCCGAAGTTCTCCGACTACGCCGTCGTCGACGGCAACCTCTACGGCGTGCCGGTGAAGGTCGACCTGAAGTCGCTCGTCTGGTACAAGCCGGCGCAGTTCGAGGAGAACGGCTGGGAGGTCCCGGAGACGTACGACGACTTCGTCGCCCTGATCGACACGATGAAGGCCGACGGCGACGGCCGCAAGCCGCTGTGCGTCGGCATCGAGTCCGGCACCGCGACCGGGTGGCCGTTCACCGACTGGACCGAGGAGATGGTGCTGCGCACCGCCGGCCCCGACGTCTACGACCAGTGGGTCAGCCACGAGATCCCGTTCGACGACCCGCAGGTCGTCGACGCCATGCAGCAGATCATCGACCTGTGGTCGGAGGACAACGTGTTCGCCGTCGGCGGCACGATCGCCTCGACGAACTTCGGCGTGCCGAACGCCCAGGCGCTCGCCGACGACCAGTGCTACATGCACCGCCAGGCCAACTTCTTCGGCGGCCTGTTCCCGCCCGACACGGCGTTCGCCGACGGCTCCGAGGACGCGATCGACGTGTTCTACTTCCCGGACATCGACGGCTCGCACCCGGTGCTGACGGCCGGCAACTTCGCCGCCGCCTTCGACGAGGACCCGGCGACGATGGCGGTCCTCGCGTACATGGCGACACCGGAGTACGGCCAGTTGCGCCAGCAGCTGCAGGCCGAGGAGACCGGTGGCCTCTCGGGCTACCTCTCGGGCGCCAAGGGTCAGGACATGGCGGTGTACACGGCACTGGAACAGGGCTTCCTGGACATCCTCAACACCGCCGAGGTCGCCCGCTTCGACGGCTCCGACCAGATGCCCGCCGTGGTCGGCTCCGGGTCGTTCTGGACCGAGGGCACGTCGCTCGTGAACGGTGACGAGGACGCCGCGGGAGCCGCCGCCAACATCGAGGCCACGTGGCCGTCGTGACGGCACACCGAGCGTGACGATCGGGGCACCGGCCGCCGGCCGGTGCCCCGACCGCGTTCCGCGCTGTGCGACAGTGGGATCGAGAGTCGTCGGGCTGATGGGGGTCAAACGTGGGGAAGATCATCTCGACGCTCGTGACGGTGATCGTCGCGGTCGGCGTGAGCGCGGGCATCTGGATCCTCGCCAACGTCGTGTTCAACCAGGCGCGGCACCGTTGGAAGACGTTCAACGCGCTCGTCTTCGCGGCCATCGGCTTCATCGTCGGCGCCCTGCTGTCCGGTAACCACCTCACGGTCGGCTCGCCCGGGGCGGAGGGCGGCGGGTTCCTGGCGTTCATCTGGCTGCCGGTGGTCGCGGCGGTCGTGTTCGCCCTCATCGCCTTCGAGCTCGAGCAGATCGACGAGCCCCGCCTGCGATTGATCGTCTCGACCGCGGCCGGCATCGGCGTCGGCGTCGCGATCGCCCTGCTCATCCGCGAGCAGTACCGGCCGTCGCTGAACTGGTTCGGGATCGCCGGCTGGACGGCCGGCGTCGCCGTGATCCTGGTGATCGTCGACTACCTGCGCCGCAAGCCGGTGCTGAAGGGCATCCTGACCGGCGCCGCGATCGGCTTCCTCCTCGGTGGCTGGGGCCTCGCCGATCTCGGCAACGGGTCGGTCGCCGAGGCGATCATCGCCACGGCGGTCCCGGCCGGGCTCCTCGGCGCCCGGTTCGGGCTGACGACGAACCCGGACCCCGTCGTGCGGGCCCGCATCGACCAGCGGTCGCGGGCCGCCATCTTCATCGGTCCCGCGGTGCTGTTCATCTTCGTCACGCTGGTCGTCCCGGCGATCCGGACGTTCTACCTGTCGTTCCTCGATGCCGACAGCGAGGAGTTCGTCGCGGCCGACAACTACATCGACACGTTCAGGGACGAGGCCAGCTGGGATTCCAGCAACTGGACCAACATCTTCACCAGCTCGCTGTTCTGGATCGGGCTGGTCCTGCTCGCGTTCGCGGTCGCCGTCGGCACGGTCAACCGCCGGCGCACCGGCAGGGCCGTCGAGCTCGGCAACTCGACGATGGCCCCGCTCCTCGGAGGGGTCCTGTTCACGCTCTTCGCGGTGTTCACGGTGATCCGCGGCACGATCAGCAACAACCTGTGGTGGGTCGTGACGGTCGTGTTCGCCTCGACGGCGATGGGTCTCGCGGTGGCGGTGCTCGCCGACCGATCGAAGAACGAGAAGATCGCCAAGTCCTTCATCTTCATGCCGCTGGCGGTCTCGCTCGTCGGCGCCTCGGTGATCTGGCGCTTCATGTACCAGGCGCGCGACGCCAGCGTCGACCAGACCGGCCTGATGAACGCCCTCTGGGTCGGCCTCGGCCGGCTCAGCACCGGCAGCGGCATCCCGACGATCGTCGTCGCCATCGTGGCCGGCGCGTTGTGGCTCGCGCTGCTCGTGCTCCTCGCCCGGGCCCTCGTCCGGCGGAGGTGGGCCAAGGCGGCGTTGCCCGGCATCGGGGCGATCCTCGTCGGGTGGTTCTTCCTCCGCTACATCGGGTCGGGGGTGGGTGGCGTCGGCACGAACGCCGACGGCGAGTTCGTCCCCAACCCGGTCGCGTTCGTCCAGGAGTCGCCGTTCAACAACGTCTGGCTGATGGTGATCCTGATCTGGCTCCAGACCGGGTTCGCGATGGTGATCCTGTCGGCCGCGATCAAGGCCGTCCCGGACGAGATCATCGAGGCGGCGCGGGTCGACGGTGCCACTCCGTCGCAGATCTTCTGGCGGGTCACGCTGCCCCAGATCGCGACGACGATCGGCGTCGTCGTGACCACGCTGATCGTCCTGGTGATGAAGGTGTTCGACATCGTGAAGGTGGTGACGAACGGCAACTTCGACACCCAGGTGCTGGCCAACGACATGTTCCAGAAGTCGTTCAACGACCAGAACTACGGGCGCGGGTCGGCGCTGGCGATCCTGATCCTGCTGTCCGTGCTCCCGGTCATGATCTTCAACATCCGCAAGATGCAGCGGGAGGGCTGAGATGTCGGTGAGCACCCCTCCCGTCCTGGTGGAACCGGGCGACGTCAGCGTGACCGGCGGGCACGTCGAGCAACGGGGCGTCACCGACCGGCTCTACGGCGCGCTGCGGGCGATCCCGGCGTCGTTCCTCTGGATCATCGTCATCATCTGGACCCTGCCGACGCTCGGGCTGTTCGTCAGCTCGTTCCGCTCCCGCGAGGCGCAGACGTCGAGCGGCTGGTGGACGGTCAGTCCCGGCGACCTCACGCTCGACAACTACCGCACCGTGCTCGAGTCGGGCGCCACCTCGTCGCTGACGGAGTCGCTGCTCAACTCGTTCAAGATCGCCATCCCGGCGACGATCATCCCCATCGCCATCGCCTCCTTCGCGGCCTATGGCTTCGCCTGGATCGACTTCAAGGGGCGCAAGCCGCTGTTCATCTTCACGGTCTCCCTGTTGGCGATCCCGCTGCAGGTGGCGCTGCTGCCGCTGCTGCAGATGTACACCGGTGGTGCCCACCTCACGATCCCGTTCCTCGACAAGACGATCACGCTCGTCCCTGACCTGAACCTCAACGGCACGACGACGGCGGTCTGGTTGACGCACGCCGGCTTCGCCATGCCGTTCGCCATCTTCCTGCTGCACAACTACATCTCCGGGCTCCCCAAGGACCTGTTCGAGGCCGCCCGGATCGACGGCGCCGACCACTTCACGATCTTCTGGCGCCTCGTGCTCCCGCTGTCGGTGCCCGTGCTGGCGGCGTTCGCCATCTTCCAGTTCCTGTGGACGTGGAACGACTTCCTGATCGCCAACACGATGATCGGCAACAACCCGGACAACGCGCCGACGACGATCCTGGTCGCCAACATGGCCGGCGACTTCGGGCGCACCGAGTTCATCCTCCCGTCGGCCGCGTTCGTCCAGGCCTTCATCCCGATCATCGTGTTCTTCGCCCTGCAGCGCTACTTCGTGCGCGGCATCCTCGCCGGCTCCGTCAAGGGATGACGCTCGCTCGTCCGCACCGCGCCGCGGCAGCTCGGGAGCCTGCCGGCGGTCGGGCCCATCGGGTACGGGCAGTGGCGCTACACCACCGGGGACACTGCGGTCGCCCAGTCGCTGGTCGAGGCCGCGCTCGATGCCGGGATGAACCTCGTCGACACCGCCGACGTCTACGGCCTCGACTGGGGCGGCACCGGGTTCGGCGAGGTCGAGGCGCTGCTCGGGCGGGTGCTCGCCGCGGCGCCGGGGTTGCGGGACCGCATGGTGCTGGCGACGAAGGGCGGGATCCGGCCACCGACGCCGTACGACTCGTCACCGCCCGGTCTGCGCGCCGCGTGCGAGGACTCGTTGCGCCGACTGCAGAGTCGACGTCATCGACCTCTACCAGGTCCACCGGCCGGACATCTTCACCCACCCCGGCGACGTGGCCGCGACGCTCGCCGCGCTCCGCGAGGAGGGCAAGATCCGCGAGGTCGGCGTCTCCAACCACACGCCGGCGCAGGTCGACGCGCTGCGCGCCCACCTCCCGTTCCCGCTCGTCAGCAACCAACCGGAGTACTCGGCCGTGCACCTCGACCCGCTGCGCGACGGCACGCTCGACGCCTGCATGCGCGACGGGATCACGCCGCTGGCGTGGAGCCCGCTCGCCGGCGGCCGCCTCGCGACCGGTGACGGCCTGCGCCCCGAGCTGCTCGCGGCGCTCGACGCGATCGCCGCTCGGGAGGGCGTCGAGCGCGGTGTCGTGGCGCTGGCCTTCGTGCTCGCCCACCCGTCGGCACCCGTCGCGCTGATCGGATCGCAGCAGCCGGCGCGCATCGCGGCATCGACGCAGGCGCTCGGCGTGCACCTCGATCGCGCCGACGTCTACGGCATCGTGCAGGCGAGCGAGGGCGTGCCGCTGCCCTGAGCGGCGTTCAGGCGGCGGGACGGTCGCCGACCGCGGCCTGCAGACGATCGAGCTCGGCGCGCAGGGCGACGAGGACATCAGCCGCAGCGGGGTCGTCGACGAGGTTGCGCAGCTCGAGCGGGTCGGCGACGAGGTCGAAGAGCTCCCACTCGACGGGATCCGACGGTCCGTGGGCGCCGGGCTGGTCGAGCGGTTCGTTGTAGTAGCAGATCAGCTTGTGGGTGCGGGTGCGCACGCCGTAGTGGGCCGGGCAGCCGTGGGCGCCGTCGCGGTGCATCCAGTAGCGGTAGTACATCGACTGCGGCCAGTCCGCCGGCGCGGCGCCCGCGAGCAGCGGGACGAACGAGCGTCCCTGCACGGAGGCGGGCACGTCGATCCCGGCGAGCTCGAGGATCGTCGGCGCGAAGTCCACGTTGACGACGATGTCGTCGCACACCGTGCCCGGTGCCGCGAGGCCGGGTGCCGCGACGAGCAGCGGCATCGCCAGCGACGGCTCGTACATCAGGCGCTTGTCGAACCAGCCGTGGTCGCCGAGGAAGAAGCCCTGGTCCGAGGTGTAGATGACGACGGTCCGGTCGGCGATGCCGCGCCGCTCGAGGTGATCGAGGAGGCGGCCCACGTTGTCGTCGAGCGCGGCGACCACGCGCAGGTAGCGCTTGATGAAGCGCTGGTACCGCCAGCCGACCTCCTCGTCCAGGGTCAGCCCGGCGGGAACCGAGGCGCCGAGGTCGCGGTACGGGTCGAGGTCGAGCATCCGCATCCGCACGGCCTGCACGACGTCGGCCCGCCCGGCGAGGTCGTCGCGGAACGTCGGCGGCTCGGGGACCGTCTCGTGCTCGAACAGCGCGGCGTGGGCTGCGTCGGACTCCCACGTGCGGTGTGCCGCCTTGTGGTGGCACAGCAGCAGGAAGGGGCGGCCGTCGTCGCGGTCGATGAAGTCGATGCAGTCGTCGGTGATGAGGTCGGTGACGTACCCGCCGCGCTCGATCACCGTGCCGTCCGGTCCGAGCATGACGGGGTCGTGGTAGTGGCCCTGGCCGGGCAGCACGCGCCACTCGTCGAAGCCGACGGGATCGTGCGCCGGGCCGTGTCCGAGGTGCCACTTGCCGATGAGGCCGGTGCGGTAGCCGGCGGCTTGCAACGCCTGCGGGAACGTCCACTGCCGGTTGTCGAGTGGGGTGTCGAGCGTGGTGACGCCGTTGACGTGGTTGTAGGTGCCGGTGAGGATCGCGGCGCGGCTCGGCGCGCAGATGCTGTTCGTGCAGCACGCGGCGTCGAAGCGCATCCCGGCCGCGGCGATGCGATCGAGGTGCGGCGTGCGGTTGACGCGGCTGCCGTACGCCGAGATGGCGTGCGCCGCGTGGTCGTCCGACAGGACGACGACGATGTTCGGGACCGAGCTCGCGGCTATCGACCAGATGGCCTGACGGGTCTGGGCGTCGAAGAAGTGCAGGTTCTCCGTCGTCACGGCGATCTCGGCGGTGTCCCCGATGCGCAGCCGCGACCGCGGGCTGAAGCGACCGACGGCGGTCGATGCCTGCTCGCCGAGCACGGCCTCCTCGACGGCGTCCGGGTCACCGGAGTCCACGGAGCGGGCGTCGAGCCCGAAGTGGACCATGATCTCGGAGCCGAGGGCCTCGATGAGCTGCACCGGTGCCCGCAGCCGCCGGTCCTCGGGGACCGACGTGGCCAGTGAGGCGTCCTCGAAGTCCTCGGGCCGGATGCCGAGGATCAGGTGCCGCGTCGCCGCCGACCGCAGCGCCGGGCGCCGGTCGAGGACCTCGGGCCCGATGGCGATCGTCTGCGTGCCGACCTGCAGCGAGCCCCGGTCGCCGTCGACGGTCAGGACGGACTCGTAGAGGTTCATGGACGGTGACCCGATGAACGCAGCGACGAACACGTTGACGGGCTGGTCGTAGAGGTTCTGGGGCGTGTCGACCTGTTGCAGGTAGCCGTCCTTGAGCACGCACACGCGGTCGCCCATCGTCATCGCCTCGACCTGGTCGTGGGTGACGTAGACGGTGGTCACCGCGAGGTCGCGCTGCAGGGCGGCGATCTCGGCACGCATCTGCACGCGGAGCTTGGCGTCGAGGTTGGACAGCGGCTCGTCCATCAGGAACACCGCCGGTTGGCGCACGATCGCGCGGCCCATCGCGACGCGCTGGCGCTGGCCACCCGAGAGCTGGCCCGGCTTGCGGTCGAGGTACTTCTCGAGCTCGAGGATCGCGGCCGCCTTGCGGACCCGTGTGTCGATCTCCTGCTTCGGGACGCCGGCCAGCTTGAGGGCGAAGCCGATGTTGTCGAAGACCGTCATGTGCGGGTACAGCGCGTAGTTCTGGAACACCATCGCGATGTCGCGGTCCTTGGGCTCGACGTCGTTGACGACCCGGTCACCGATCCGCATCACGCCGGCCGTGATCGTCTCCAGGCCGGCGACCATCCGCAGTGCCGTCGACTTGCCGCAGCCGGACGGCCCGACGAGCACGAGGAACTCCTTGTCGGCGATGTCCAGGCTCAGGCCGTGGATCGCGTGGTACCCGTTCTCGTAGATCTTGTCGACGCGGTCCAGCTCGACGGTCGCCATGTGATGTTCCCCCTGGAAGATCGGCCCTGAGTCGCCCCGGACGCTACCGCACCGGCCGGCGCGGACCGGGACGACGCGCGGCGCGCCCGGGCGCCGGCAGGCCGAGCTGGCGCAGCAGGGCGAGGGCGCCGGCCGAGGGCACCGTCGCGCGCGACCACACGGCACGCAGCGTGCGCCCGATGGCGACGCCGGCGAGGCCGACGGTGACGAGCCGGCCCGTGGCCAGCTCGCCCTTCGACGGCGAGGCGGCTGATCACGGCGGGCCCGACGCCGGCGATGACGGCGGACTTCACGGCGACGGTCGACCCGAGCTCGAGTGCCGGCGCGACGGCGTGCTCGCCGTGCTGGCCGAGCACGAGGTCGAGCGTCTCGCGGGTGCCCGAGCCGGTCTCGCGCACGACGAGCGGCGTGGCCGCCAGGTGGCGGACGGTGAGCGGGGTGCGCCGCCGAGTCCACGGGTGATCGGGTGCCACCACCACGATGAGCTCGTCGTGGGCGACGTCGAGGGTGTGCAGGTCGGCGAGCCGCTCGGGCCCCTCGACGAAGCCGATGTCGGCCGTGCCGTCACGCACCTCGCGCTCGACGACGGTCGAGTTGGCGACGCGCAGCTCCGTGCCCACGTCGGGCTGCGCACGATGGAACTCGGACAGCCATCGGGGCAGCAGGTGCTCGGCGATCGTGTAGCTGGCGACGACCCGGAGCTGGTCGGCCTCGGCGTGCAGCGCGCCGACGCCGGTCACGAGGCGATCCATCGCGCCGAGCACGTCGGCCGCCCACTCGGCGACGGTCAGGCCGGCGGCGGTCGGGCGCGACCCGGCCGTGGTGCGCTCGAGCAGCTGGACGCCGAGGCGTCGCTCCAGGCTGCGGACGCGGGCGCTGGCCGCCGGCTGGCTGATGCCCTGCACGGCCGCGGCACGCGAGAGGCTGCCGGTGTCGAGGACGGCGACGAACAGCTCGAGGTCGGCGAACGAGGGCGCCGTGACCGACGAGGGCATAACGGGAGCTTATGTCGCCATCGTGGACAGCCCCGTTCCGTGGGTGGGCCCGCAGCCGCACGATGGACGTGTGCTGCTGACGTCGCCCATCCCGACCCCGACCACGGTCGCCGTCCCGGTGTTCGTGCGCCGCCTGCCGGGCCTGGCGATCGTGGCCTGCGCCGTGGCGGTGGCCCTCGTCGCCGCCCGCTGGCTCGATCCCGTGTCGCCGCTCGTCATCGCCGCCGCGCTCGGCGCGATCGTCGCCAACACCGGCCTGCTGCCCGCCTCGGCCGCTCCCGGGATCGCCTTCTCCGGGCGCACGCTGCTGCGCGGCGGTGTCGCCCTCCTCGGCTTCCAGCTGTCGGTCGGCGACATCCTCTCGCTCGGCTGGACCGAGCTGGCGATGGTGACGGCGACGGTGGCGACGACGTTCACCGTCACCCGCTGGCTCGGCCGGCGCCTCGGCCTCGGCGACGACCTCAGCCTGCTCGTCGCCACCGGCTACTCGATCTGCGGCGCGTCGGCCATCGCCGCGATGGACGACGTCGCCCACGCCGACGAGGAGGACGTCGCCGTCTCCATCGCCCTCGTGACGCTGTGCGGCACGCTGGCCATCGTCGTCCTCCCGCTGCTGCGTGGGCCGCTCGGCCTCGGCGATCCGGCGCTGTTCGGCTCGTGGGTCGGCGCCAGCGTGCACGACGTCGGCCAGGTCGTCGCGGCGGCGTCGGGCGGTGGCGACGCCGCCCTGCACACGGCCGTGCTCGTGAAGCTGACGCGGGTGCTGATGCTCGCGCCGCTCGTGCTGATGATGGCCCAGAGCGTGCGCCGCCGGGCGGCCACGTCGCCCGCCGGGTCGAGCGTCGCGGCCCCGGTCGCCACGAAGCGGCCGCCGCTGGTGCCGACGTTCCTGATCGGCTTCCTCGCGGCCGTCGTGCTGCGCTCGATCGGCCTCGTGCCGGCCGGCGCCCTCGGTGGCATCGCCCACCTCAAGGACGTCCTCCTCGCCGCCGGCCTCTTCGCCCTGGGTACCGGCGTGCGCATCGCCAAGCTGCGCAAGGTCGGGCCGAAGCCGTTCGTGCTCGGCCTCGGGTCGTGGGTGGTCATCGCCGCGGTCAGCCTCGTCGGCGTCCACGTGTTCGCCTGAGCGGCGGCGGTCAACGCAGCGAGCAGCCGTGGCCGATGATGCCCGGTGGCATCGAGATGGCCGGCCCGTCGTAGACGATGCCGCCCTCGATGGGTCCCGGTCGCATGAACAGGGGCGTGTCGAGGTCGACGTGGCACACGACGTCCGGCCGGTGCATCGCGAGGGCGGCCGACACCGTCATGCTGAGGCGGGATTCCACCATCCCGCCGACCATGCAGCGCAACCCGGCGTCGGCCGCTCGCCGCAGGACCTCGACCGCCGGCTCCAGGCCGAGCTTCATCGTCTTGACGTTGATCGAGCGCAGCCCCGGCCGGCGCAGGATCGCGTCGAGGTCGGCGAGCGTGCGCAGCGACTCGTCGAGGCAGATGACGACGTCGGTCCCGGCCTGCAGCGTGACGGCGTCGTCGAGCGCGTCACGGGACAGCGGCTGTTCGAGCAGGGCGACGGGCACCGCGGTCAGGAGGCGCAACAGCTCGCGAGCGGCGTCGAGGTCGTAGGCGGCGTTGCCGTCGAGCAGCAGCTCGAGCGCGGGGAACGTGGTGTGGATGCGCGTCACGAGCGCCGCGTCGTCGGCGAGCGCGTGGCCGCCGACCTTGACCTTGAGCGTGCGGAACCCCTGGCGCACGGCGTCGTCGACGAACGCCAGCGCGGTGTCGAGCGGGCCGACCGGGAGCGTGAGGTCGGTCTCGACCGTCGCCACGGCCGGCGGCATCCAGTCGAGCACCGACTGCCCGGCCGCGCGCAGGCGGGCGTCGAGGAGCGCCTGCTCGAGCCCGCAGCGCGCCGCCGGCGCCGCCGCGAGCGCGCCGGTGGCGCCGTGCTGCTCGATCGCTCGGAGCGCGGCGAGCGTGGACTCGACGGTCTCCCCGCTGACCGCCGGGAACGGCGCGCACTCGCCGAGGCCGATCGTGCCGTCCACGAGCTCGACGCGCACGACGACGGCGCGGGCCGTGTCCATCCCGCCGCCGGCGATGGCGAACGGCACCGTCAGCTCGTGCTCGATCGGCACCAGCTCGAGGCGGGCCACGTCGTGCATCACGTCCGGCATCAGTGGCGCACGAACACGCGCTGCACGCGGGGTCCGAGGCGGGCGACGACCTCGTAGGGGATCGTTCCCATCGCCTCGGCGACGTCCTCGATCGCCTGGGACGATTCGCCCTGCGCGCCGAACACGAGGACGTCGGTGCCGACCTCGGCGTCGGGGCACGCGCTCAGGTCGACGACCATCGAGTCCATCGAGATGCGCCCGACGACCGGGCAGCGCTGGCCGTCCACGACGACCGCCCCACCGTGTTGGAACGAGCGGAAGATGCCGTCGTGGTACCCGAGCTGGACGACGCCCGTGACGAGCGGGCGATCGGCCTCGAACGTGGCGCCGTACCCGACGTGGTCGCCGGGAGCGAGCACGCGGCGGTCGATCAGCCGGCTGGTGAGCGTGAGCGACGGCACGAGGGGCAGCTCGTCGCACGGCGCGGAGGGGGCGATGCCGTGCAGGGCGAGGCCGACGCGGACCATCTCCATCGCGTGGCCGGGGAAGCGGCAGACGCCGGCGCTCGCCAGGGCGTGGCGGACCGGGACGTCGAGCCCGCCGGCGCGCAGCTCGTCGACGAGCGCGTCGAACGTCCGCAGCTGCGCGACCGTGAGGTGGTCGAGGGCGGGATCGTCGGCCGAGGAGAGGTGCGTCATCAGCCCGGTCACGGCGATCCCGGTGTCGCGCAGCGCGACGAGCGCGGCGATGGCGTCGGCGGGCGCGAGGCCGGTGCGGCGCAGCCCCGTGTCGACCTCGACGTGGACGTCGTGGACACCGGTCGGGTCGGCGAGCACGGCGCGCAGCAGCTCGGGGCTGTGCACGCAGACCGTGAGGTGGGCGCGGTGGGCCTTGGCGAGCTCGTCGGGTGTCGCCAGCAGGACGAGCACCGGCGCGGTCACGCCGGAGCGGCGCAGGTGCACCCCCTCGTCGGCGTGCGACACGGCGAACTGGTCGACGCCGCTGGCCGCGAGGTGCCGGGCGAGCTCGGGCGCGTCGGCGCCGTAGGCACCGGCCTTCACGACGGCCATGACCATGGCCCCGGGGCAGCGGCGGCGGATCGCCGACACGTTGAGCGCCATCGCCCCGACGTCGATGCGCAGCTTGATCGGCGCCATCGCCTCGAAGAGGTCGCGGGAGATGCCCTCGATCAGCTCGCCGCGCCCGGTGATCACGGACACGACGTCGCCGGCGCGGGCGTCGGCCGCCAGGTCGGCGCTCAGCGCAGCGGCCGAGGCGAACGTGCGCACGGGCAGCTCCGGGGCCCGGGTGAGCACGTCGGCTGCCCGCCCGGCCGTGACGAGCACCGACCAGTTCGTTGAGGAATGTCGAGGATCTGCCCGCGTCGAACGCCAGGCCGGACCTGACCTCTGCGCCAACAGGTTCGACGGCGGCCGGGCGTCGACATGCTTCACCGAATCAGGCGCGGCGGCCGTGTCGCGCAGCGTGAGCAGGGTGTCCTCGGACATCTCGTGGGCGGCGTCGCTGAGCACGACGATGACGCGCCCGTCGCCGGCGACGGCGTCGAACGCATCGGCCAGTGCCGTGCGCCAGGCCATCGGCTCGTCGACGGCGGCCGAGCGCAGGACGTACACGCCGGCCGGCGAGCGCCACGTCTGCAGATCGACGGATGTCGGCGCGTACGACGTCGCCGTCGGCCGGTGGCCGAGCACGGTGGCCGTCGTCGCGGCCAGGGCGACGTCGCCGGCGACCCACGACGACGACGTCGGGATCTCGATCCGCACGTCGCCGACGGTGACCGTGGCCGAGCCCTGCGCCGGCCGGGTGGTCGTCGTCGCCGGCCAGTCCGGCGAGTCGGGCGTCAGTGGCACCGTGCCGTGGGGGAGGTGGCTGGCGAGGCCGGCCGAGGCGTCGCCGGCGACGACGGTGCGGGCGGTGGCGGCGAGCACGCACAGCTCGGCGGCATAGGCGTCGGCCGTCCCGAAGCTGCGGCGGAAGCGGTCCCCGATCGTCGTGACGACGAGCGTGTCGGGGCGCACGACGTCGACGAGCCGGGACATCTCGCCGGGCTCCGTCGTCGCCGCCTCGAACACCGCGACCTCGGCGTCGGCCGGGCACCAGAGCACCGACAGCGGCACGCCGAGCTGGCTGTTGAAGCTGCCCGGGCTGCCGTAGCAGAAGGCCGTCTCGCCCATGAACGAGACGATGGCGTCCTTGGTCGTGGTCTTGCCGAGGGAGCCGACGACCGCGATGACGTGGGCCCGCAGGTGCGATCGGTACCACGCGGCGAGCGCCTGCAGGGCGGCGAGCGTGTCGGCGACCCGCACGAGCGGCAGCGCCGGCTGCGGGGACGCCCAGCCGCGGTCGACGACGGCGCAGGCGGCCTTGTTGGCGATCGCTGTGGCGACGAAGTCGTGGCCGTCGCGCCGGCCGGCGAGGGCGATGAAGACACCGCCCGGCTCGACCTGCCCGGAGTGGATGGCGACGCGCTGGGGGCCGAGCGTGATCACCTCGTGCGGCGCGACGTCGCCGGTGAGCTCCCCGCCGACGACCGCGGCGAGCTCCCCGGCCGTGAGCGAGATGCCCGGCCGCATCTGGCCGAGGCTACTGGTCGCCCCGGCGCCGCTCCCGGCACGGCCGGCGCGGAGGCCCCATCCGAGTACGCGATGCGGGGAGGACCCGCCCGGCGTGCTCGCACGGCGCCGGATGCTCGGATGGATCGAGTCGCCGGGTCGCGGCGGCGGCGAGTCCGGCGACCGGACCTGTCAGGCCGCGAACGACAGCTCGGCGGCGTCGGGGCGGAACACGGTGACGTCGACGAGCGACGAGAGCCGGGCGAACGCCGGGCGGTCACCGTCGAACAGGTCGAGCAGCACCTGGTCGTCCTCGCTGATGATCATGACCTCGGCCGTGCGGCGCTCACCACGCAGCGTGAGCTCGATGACGTCGCCCTCGCGGACGTTGGTGGTGTCGCTGCTCTGGTTCATCGCGCTGCCTTCCGTGTGCCCGTGTCGGGACTCGTTCGTTGCAACGGAAGAGACGGATCGGCATTCCGCGATCCATCGGTCGGCGACGTGACCTCTGCCACGGCGATCACAGCCGGTGGCGCGTCCAGGCGTCGACGATCTGGTCGCGCGTGTCGGTGAGCTCGCGCATCGGGATCCCGGCCAGCAACATCTTGGACCAGATCCGGTTGCACTCCAGGCGCACCAGCGAGCGGCTGATCCCGAGCACGTCGGCGACCTGCTGGTGGCTCGCCGGGCTGCCACCGTTGAGCACGGGCGCGACGTAGGCGTCGAGCACCTGACGCTGGCGGGCGTTGAGATCGAGACGGGCTCCCGTCGGCAGGCCATCGTCGACGACCTCGTCCGTCGGCACGACGTGCACCCGCGAGCCAGCGATGTTGTGGGCGACGGCGATCGTGTACGGGAACGTCCCGACGACCGCGATGTCGAACTCCGGCTCCGCCGGCGAGACCATCATCCCGGGCCGCACGGCGATCGGGGCGCTGCCGTCGAGCACGATGTCGAACGCCAGGCGGTCGTCGACGTTGGCGACCACGAGGCGCCCGCGGTGGGCCGAGATCACGCCGGTGCTGCGCGGCACGATCTCGTCGATGATCGGCGTGTGGCCGATGCGGATGTCGTTGCTCGGCGCCCGCCCGAAGTGGATGTCCTCGTCGCGGATCACGAGGTGCACGTCGTCGTGCGTGACCGTGCCGTGCGCCGGCGGGGTGCTCATGGTGCAACCGCAATCATGATCCACCGGGGCAGGTCGCCGGTGCACCGAGCGGGAACAGCCACACCGTCCACCCGGCGAGCTGGTTCGCACCGGGATAGAGCGCGCCGTCGCCGCCGAGGCAGCTCCACGTCGTCCGGTCGGCGATCCAGTGCCGGATGCCGGCGGCGTCGATCCACCACGTCTGGCCGCCCCACTGGCGGACCATCGCCTCCCGGATCGTCGTCGATCGGCAGCCCGGCCGTCGGGTCGCGCGGGATCTCCATCCGGATCGGGACGCGCTCACCGTCCTGCAGCGGGCCGACGTACTGCGTCTCGACGCTGAGCTTGCCGTGCTGGAACTCGATGAACGCACCATCGAAGGTCACCTGCAGGTTCGAGGCGGGGAAGCCGAGCGTGCCGCGCAGGCCGCCCGTCTCGCGCCAACGCTCGACGCCCTGGGCGGGGAGCCAGAACATCTGGGTGTCGTCCCGCGGGCCGAGGACGAGCCCACCCGAGTCGAGGCGCACGGCGATCGCAGCGGGCTCGGTGAAGCGCTCGATGCCGACGGGGTAGCCGCCGTAGGCGGGCGAGTCGACGGGCTGGCTGCGCCCGGCGATCTCGGCGTACGACTGCCACATCGTCTGGGTCAGGTACGTGGTGCGACCGTCCGGCGCCGTGACGACGACACCGAGCGGCGTCCCCGCGAGGTCGGTCACCCGCCGCGTGCGCCCGTCGGCGAACGGCTCCTCCGGCCCGCCCCAGCAGGCGTCGGGCGGCACGCCGAGGTCGACCGGGAGGGGGTCGGTGTCCACGCACCCGGCCGGCGCGGTCGACGGCGGGTCGGGGACGACGACGGCGGCGGACGGGCGCGCGCCGATGATCGCGGCCCCGCCCTGGTCGTCGCCGTCACCGACGAGCAGCAGGGCACCGCCGACGGTGACGCCGAGGAGGACGACGGCGGCGGAGACGGCCACGATCCTTCGGCGAGCCGGGCGCAGCTGCCGCTCGATCTGGTCGACCCATCCCTGCACGTCGGGCGGGCGCCGAGCGGGGTCGGGGTCGATCATGGCCAGCACCGTGGTGGCGGCCCGTCGCGCGTCGCCTGCACCGGCGAGTGCGCCCTCCAGCTCGCGCCGGAGGGCCGGCGCAGGTGTCGAGCCCTGCGGGTGCCCGAGCAGGGCGTACACGACGAGCATGCCGACGCTCCAGCGGTCGGCGTCCCGATGGCGGCCACCGGTCACGACGTCGGGAGCGATGAAGCCGACGACGCCGGCGATCGTGGTCGTGTCCGTGCCGTCGTCGGGCCGCACGGTGCCGAAGTCGATGACGACGGCGCTCCCGTCCGGGCGGACGATCACGTTGCCGGGGTGGAGGTCACGATGGGCGAGCCCGTGGTCGTGGAGCGCGGCGACCGCCCCGGCGACGTCGCGCGCGAGCCGCAGGGCGGCAGGTGGCGCGAGCGGGACGACCTCCTTCAGCGGGACGCCTTCCTCCCACTGCGCGGCGACGTAGAACACGTCATCGGACGTGTCCGCACGCTCCGGATCGACGGCCAGCCCGGGCCCGAGGAACGACTCGATCGGCCGGCCCAGGTTCGGGTGCTCGATCGCCCGCACCAGACGCAGCCGCTCCGCCACCTCGGCCGCGTCCACGGATCCGGGATCGGTGTTCAGCTTGAGCGAGACGGGCCCGGTGTAGGCGTGCGGGTCGTCGGGGTCGGCGAGGCGCTCGGCGTGGACCACCACCGCGTCGTCACGGAGCGACTGCACGTCGGTCACCAGGTACGCGCGCCGGTTCGCGGTCGGGCCGCCGAACCATCGCGGTGATCTCGATGCAACGTCACTCACTGCTGCCTCCGCCGGCATCGTGCTGGACAGCACGGGACGCTACCCACCCGCAGAAGTGGCACTCCGAGGCGGGCCTCATGCGGCGCGCGCCGACGCCCAGGGAGCGCGCCCGGGCTCATCGCGACTTGTCAACCCTGCCAATGGTCGCGCGACCGACCGTCCACCGTTGCGACGTACAGTCCCCACCCCTGGTGGGACCTGGTGGGCGGCGTCGTCCGGGGCGCAGGTGGGTGGTCCCGGACGTGCGCCGCCCCCGCGACGCGGACCACGCCGCACCTCCCGCGCCGCGGGCGGGTGCCGCTCGTCCGACATGCCGTGCGCCGTGCAACGGGACGGCGCGCCGCCAGACTGCGAGGCGTGTTCGACGCTGTGGTGCCCGCCGTGGCGCGCTGGGCGCTGGCGCCGGCGAGCGCGGGTCCCCGTGACCTGCTCGGGCCCGAGCGCGGCGCCATCGCCGGCGCCGCGCCGGGCCGCATCGGCGAGTTCGCGGCCGGGCGCGTCCGCGGCGCGGGCTGCGTTGGCCGCGCTCGGCGAGCAGCCCGTACCGATCCCCCGCGACGGTCGCCGGCCGCGTTGGCCGGCCGGCGTGGTCGGCTCGATCACGCACTGTGCCGGGTTGGCCGCCGCCGCCGTCGCCCGGCACGCTGACCTGGCGGCCCTCGGCATCGACGCCGAACCGGCCGTCCCGCTCGATGCCGAGGTCCGTGACCTCGTCGCCACGCCAGCGGAGCGCGACCGCCTCGGCGGGGACCTCGCGGGCACGATCGTGTTCAGTGCCAAGGAGGCGTTCTACAAGGCCTGGTCGTCGTGCGGGGGCGAGTTGCTCGACTTCGACGACGTCGACGCCGACGTGCGCGCCGACGGGTCGTTCCTCGTCCGGCCCGCCTCCGGGCCGCCGGTGTGGCCCGGGCGCTGGGCGGTCCGCGGTGGCTTCGTCGTGACCGCGGCGTGGGCGACGGCCCCGTGATCGTGGGAACCGGGCGGCGGCGTCGAGCGACCGAGGTGGTGCGGGGCGACCGGACGGGCGCGCCCGTGGAACCGACGATGCCCCAGCCGCCTCCACCCCACCTGCGCCGTCGTGGGCTGCTGTGGCTGCTCGCCGCGGTCGTCGCCGTGGTCGCGGGCGCGTGGAGCGGCGGCGTGGCGTGGGCGCACGCCGAGCTGCTGGAGATCACGCCGGCGGACGGCGAGGTGGTCGCCACGGCGCCCACGGAGGTCGTGCTGCGCTGGAGCGAGCCGGTGTCGGTGACGGGTGGCGCGGCACGTGTGCTCGACGACGCGGCGACCGTCGTGTCCGGGGAGCCGGAGGTGTCCGGCACGACGCTCACGATCCCGCTCGAGGCGGGCCTGCACGACGGCACCTACACCGTGGCGTGGGACGTGATCTCGGAGGACTCCCATCCGATCTCCGGGGCCACGGTGTTCCACATCGGGTCGCCGTCTGCGGGCGGGCCCGTCGAGGTCGGCTCCGGCGGGCAGGCCGGCTGGGGCGTCCGCGCCGGGGCCGCCGTCCTCACCTCGCTCGCGTACGGCGGCGCGCTCGGTGGCCGCGGGCGGCTGGTGGCTCCTCGTCGTCGCCGGCCCGTGGGAACCCGTCCTGCGGCGGCGCGTCGGCTCGCTCGTGGAGCGGGCCGCGGTGCTCGGGGCGGTGGCGCTCGTCGCCGCGGTGCCGCTGCGCATCGCCCGCGTCGGGGGCGGCCTCGGCGCGCTGCGCGACAACGCCCTGCTGGCCGAGTCGTTGAAGGGCCCGATCGGCACGTCCACGCTCGTCACCGCGGTCGCGTTGCTCGTGCTGGCCGGGATGGCCGGGCGCGACGGCGAGGGCCGCACGCTCGACGCGCTCGGTGCCGGCGCGGCGATCGTCGCCCTCGCCGGGTTCGCGCTCGAGGGCCACACGCGCTCGCAGCGCCCGCTCGCCCTCATGGTCGCGCTCGACGTCGTGCACCTGGCCGCGGGGGCCGTCTGGCTCGGCGGCATCGCCTCCCTCGTCGCCGTGTACCGGGCCCGTCCGGAGCCGGCGGAGCTCGGGCGCCTCGTCGGGCGCTTCAGCGTGCTCGCCGTGTACGCCGTCGTCACCGTCGTCGCCGCCGGCGTCGGGATGGCGATCATCGTGCTGCCGTCGCCGGGTGACCTCGTCTCGACGGGGTATGGCCTCGCGCTGCTGACGAAGGTCGCGCTGGTCGTCCCCGTGATCGCGATGGGTGGCTACAACCGGCGCCGCCTCGTGCCGGCGCTGACGACCGGTGCGGCCGCGCCCGACGAGCAGCGCCGCCGGCTCGGCCGGATCGTGACGGCCGAGCTCGTGCTGCTGCTCGCGGTCGTGGCGGTCTCGTCGGTGTTGGTGACGCGCTCGCCGATCGCATCGTCTGCGACCCCGCCGCCCGTGACGGCCGTGCCCCCGGACGCCGTCGAGCTGCCGCTCTCCGGTGGTGCCGGCACGGCGCTGTTCACACTGGCGCCGGCGCGAGCGGGACAGAACGAGATCTACCTCGCCCTGCTCGACCCTGACGGACAACCGCTCGTGCCCGTCGACGCCCCGACGATCGAGCTCACGGAGCCGACGTTGGGGGTCGGCCCGCTGCGTCCGATCGTGCACCCGCTGACCGACGGCGAGTACCACGTCATCGCCGACATCCCGCTGGCGGGGACGTACGAGATGGTCGTGCGCGTGCGCGTGAGCGACTTCGTGGCGGCGACCGCCGACACGACGGTGACGATCAGCTGACCGTCAGGCGACGTCGGTGTCGGCGTCGTCGCCGGGCACCGCGCGCAGCGTCGTCGCACCGACGGCCCGCGCCGGGGCGCTGCGGCGCGGTGCCGGGACGGCGAGCAGCCAGACGAGCACGACGCTGATCACCTCCGGCAGGTGCTGCGCCTCGCCGACGAGCGGGACGCGACCTTCCACGAGGTCGACGATCGCGGTGATCACGAGGGCCCCGGCGAGCACCGTGGCGACCGGCAGCATGGCGCGGGCGCGCGCCGGGCGGACCGCGACGACGAGCAGCCCGACGCCGTAGGCGGCCGTGAAGGCGCCGAGGTGACGGGCGGCGTGGGAGCCGGTGTCGAGCTCGTCGCCGAGCACCAGCGCCGGGAGCGAGAAGGCGACGATCTGCACGGCGACGACGGCGAGCAGCGCACGGGCGATGCTCCAACGTCCGGCCCGATCGGCCAGGGCCACGGCCTTGCGGACCTGCCGCGAGAGGTCGGGGACCTGCGGCGCGAGCCCCACGCGCTGGCTGCGCCGGGCGTCGGCGGACGCCGCCGCGAACGACCGGCAGCCCGCGCAGCGGGCGAGGTGCGCCGTCACCAACCCGCCGTCGATGCCGGGGTCCTCGCCGTCGAGCTGGGCCGAGATCGCGTCGCGCCAGCGCTCGCAGCTCATGTGGGGCAGGTCGTCGCGGCGGGCCCCGGAGTTCCCGTCGCGGCGCTTGGGTCCGGCCGGGCTGTCCGCCATGATGGCGGCGTGCCGGCGCCCGACGATCCCCTGCGACCCTTCGTGGAGGCCGCCCGCGAGGGCGACGACGTCGCCGTCGAGGCGCTCGTGCGGGCGACGCAACCGGCGGTCTGGCACGTCTGCGCCGCGCTCGGCTCGAGCGGCGAGATCGAGGACCTCGTCCAGGAGACCTACCTGCGGGCGCTCGGCTCCCTCTCCGGGTACCGGGCCGACGCCCCCGTTCGCGTCTGGCTGCTGGCGATCGCCCGGCGTGTCTGTGCCGACCACGTGCGTCGCCGGCAGCGGCGCCGCCGGCTGCTCGATCGGGTCACCGGCCACGCCATCGACATCGACGTGCCGCCGCCGGAGGTCGTCGACGACCTGCTCGAGGGGCTCGACCGCGACCGCCGCGAGGCGTTCGTCCTGACGCAGCTCGTCGGGCTCAGCTACGAGGAAGCGGCGGCTGTCGTCGGCTGCCCGATCGGCACGATCCGCTCCCGTGTCGCCCGGGCGCGGGCCGATCTGCTGACTGCCGTCACGCGTGCCGCGGCGCGCTCGACGTCAGGCGGCCCGGCGCCGCAGGACGATCGCGATCGCGACGCCGCCGACGACGAGGACGGCGACGACGACGGCGACGATCCAGCCCGTCGCGCTGCCACCGTCGCCACCTGCGGTCGTGGTCGGGGCCGCTGCCGTCGCCGGCGGACCGGTCGTCGGCGTGCTCGCCGCCCTGCTCGTCGTCGGTGCGGCGGTCGTGGCCGGGGCTGCGGTGGTGGGGGCCGCGGTGGTCGGTGCGGCGGTCGTGGTCACGGCGGCCGTGGTCGGTGCGGCGGTCGTGGGGGCGGGCGCGGCCGCGTCGTCGTCGGACTCGCTGGCCGCGAGGGCGACGAGCAGCTCGCGGCCCGGGGCGTCGGCCGGGACGTCGTCGATCGTGGCCGCCGGCTCGGACCCGGCCGCCAGCACGAGCACCTGGGGCGCGGGGAACTCGTCGCCGGGCGCGGTGCCGATCCACGCCAGCTCCTGGCCGTCGGCGCAGCGCTGCACGGCCGGGAAGGCGAGCAGCGTGCCGACCGCGTCGGGCACGAGGAACTCGACGGGGAAGGCGCCCGCCTCGTCCGCCGGCAGGCTGCCGCCCGTCCACTCGAGGACCGTGTGACCGGCGCCGTCGGCGGTCGCGCTCGCCGTCCAGCCGTCGACCGCCTCGGCGGTCGCACCCGCGACCGGCGCCTGGATGCGCACCGCGACGGTCGGCGACTCGCCGCACCCGTGCTCGGGCGCGAACGTCACCGTGGCCGTGGAACCGGCGGGCACCGCGACGGCGCTCGCTTCGGTGTGCGCCGACAGGATCGCCGCCGGGGCGAGGGCGATGATCGCGCCGGCTGCGGTCGCGGCGGCGGCGGTGGCGAGCCGCCGCCGGGCCGAGTGGTCTCGAGTCGTCACAGGAAGCAGGGTCGCCGGCCGGCCGCCGGCGGTTCCCGGGACGTGCAGCGGCCCTCGCCACGTGCGGGACGATGGCGGGATGGCCGCCGAGCGACCCATCGATCCCGACGCCGTGCTGTTCACCGGCGTCGCCAACCGCCTGGCGCTGGCGTTCGCCGTGCTCGTCGCCGACCAGACCCTGACGAGCGAGGGCGCGTTCTGCGCCGCCGTCCGGGCGTCCGCCGAGGAGGACGTGATCGCCGGCGCGTCGAGGCCCACGCCGTGCTGGAGCGCACGAGACGTGACGGTCAGGCGTTCGCCAGCTGCCGGTGCTCTCGGGGGCTGACGCCGCGCGCCCGCTTGAACGCGGTGCTGAGCGCGTAGGGGCTGCCGTACCCGACCTGCTTGGCGACGGCGCCGATGGTGGCACCGGGCTCGAGCAACATGTCCGCCGCCAGCGTGAGGCGCCAGTCGGTGAGGAACGTCATGGGCGGCTCGCCGACCAGTTCCGTGAAGCGCCGCGCCAGGGCGGCGCGTGACGTGCCGGCCTCCGCGGCCAGGCTGGCGACGGTCCACGGGTGCGCCGGGTTGTGCTGCAGCATCCGCAGCGCCGGCCCGACGACGGGGTCGCTGTTGGCGCGGTACCAGCCGGGGGCGTCAGCGTCGGGCCGGGCGAACCAGGTCCGCAGCGTGGCGATCAGCAGGAGGTCGAGCAATCGGTCGAGCACCGCCTCCTGCCCCGGCTCGTCGCGGGCCATCTCGGCGTCGAGCAGGTCGACGAGCGGGGACCGCAGCTCCTCGGCGCGCACGACGAGGAGCGGCGGGAGGGCCTGCAGCAGGCGGCGGCCCACCTCGCCGTCGAGCTGGTAGGTGCCGACGAGCTGGACGTCGGTGCCCGCCGGGTCGTTGCCCCACGCGTGGACGCCGAGCGCCATCTCCTGGTGCAGCTCGACCCCGTCGGGTGTCGTGCAACGCTGGCCGGGGTGGATGATCGCCTGCGGTGGCGTCGTCGGGTCGTCGGCGAACGTGAAGGCGTCCGGCCCGCGGGTCACCGCCACGTCGCCGGGTGCGAGGCGGATCGCTCGGCCATCGTCGGGGACGATCCAGGCCGACCCCGTCAGCACCGCGGCGAGTGACAGCGGCGCCTCGTCCTGCACGCGCACCGACCATGGTGGCCGCATGATCGTGCGGACCAGGAAGGCGTCGCGGGCGCGTGGGCCGTCGAGCAGCCCAGCGAGCGTGTCCATGGTCCAACCCTAGACGCTCGCGGATGTTTTCGAGCCGTTGAGCCATGGACCCTCTCAGCGCTTCTCGCTTCAGTGGTGCCCATGACCTCCACCAACGTTCCCCGCACCGTCCTCGTCACCGGTGGCACGGGCAAGACCGGTCGGCGCGTCGCCGACCGCCTCCGCGCCGCCGGCCACATCGTCCGCATCGGCTCCCGCACCGGTGCCCCGCCGTTCGACTGGCACGACCCGGCGACGTGGCCGGCGGCCCTCGAGGGTGTCGACGCCGTGTACCTCGCCTACGCCCCGGACGTGGCGTTCCCCGGCGGCGCCGACGCGATCGGCGCCGTCGCCCGTGCCGCCGTCGACGGCGGGGTCGGCCGGCTCGTCCTGCTCTCGGGCCGCGGCGAGGCCGCCGCCCGGCACGCCGAGGACCTCGTGCGCCAGGCGGGCGCCGAGTGGACGATCGTGCGTGCCGCCATGTTCGCCCAGAACTTCACCGAGGGGGCGTTCGTCGAGCAGGTCCTCGACGGTGCCGTGGCGCTGCCCGTCCCCGACGTCGCCGAGCCGTTCGTCGATGTCGACGACATCGCGGACGTCGCCGCGGCCGCGCTCGTCGACGCGCGCCACGCCGGCCAGCTGTACGAGGTGACGGGTCCCCGGTTGCTCACGTTCGGCGCGGCGCTGGCGATGATCGGTGCTGCGATCGGGCGCCCCGTCGCCTACGTGCAGGCATCGTCGGCCGAGCTCCGTGCGGGTCTCGTCGCCGCCGGCGTGCCGGACGATGACGCGGCGAACCTCGTGGCGCTGTTCACGGCGATCCTCGACGGGCGCAACAGCTCGACCGCCGACGGTGTCCAGCGCGCGCTCGGTCGCCCGGCGGGCGACTTCCGCGCCGTCGTCGAGGCGGCGGCCGCAGGCGGCGCCTGGGACATCGGGCGGGTGGCCTGATGCTCGCCGACTCGATGGCGTCCGGCTTCGCCCGCCCGCTGACCGTCGGCTGCGCGATCGGCGCCGGCCTCGTCGCCGGCGTGTACTTCGCCTTCTCGACGTTCGTCATGCGCGGCCTGCGCGGGATACCGGCGCCTGCCGGGATGTCCGCGATGCAGTCGATCAACAGGGCGGCGCCGAACCCGCTGTTCGTCGTCGCCCTCGTCGGGACCGGGCTCGGCTGCCTCGTGCTCGGGATCGTCGCCGCCACCCGCTGGTCCGATCCTGCGGCGCCGTGGGCGCTGGCCGGCTCGGGCCTCTACCTCGTGTCGTTGCTGCTGACGATCGCCTACCACATCCCGCGCAACGACGCCCTGGGCCGCCTCGACGCGGCCTCGCCGGGTGCCGCCGAGCGGTGGGAGCGGTACCTCGCGGAGTGGGTGCCGTGGAACCACGTGCGCACGCTGACCGCGCTCGGCGGCGCCGTCGCCCTCACCGTGGCGCTCGTGCGGCGGGCATGACGCTCGTGCCCGGCGCCCCGGTCGCGATCTCCACGAGTTCTCTGCCGGGTCTCCACGACCTGCGCCCCCGCCGCGGCGCACGATGGCGACCATGCCTCCGACCGCCGCGCCCGTGCTCCCGGACACGACCGATCCCGCCCACTACGCCCTCGGCCGCTCCGACGCCGAAGCCCGGCGGCTGATGCTGCAGCACCGCATCTACGGTGCGGCCACCCGGCAGCTCCTCACGGAGGCCGGCATCGCGACCGGCATGCGGGTGCTCGACGTCGGCAGCGGTGCCGGTGACGTGGCGCTCCTGCTCGCCGACCTCGTCGGCCCGACGGGCGAGGTGGTCGGCGTGGAGATCGCCCCGGAGTCGATCGCCCTCGCCGCGGCGCGGGCGCAGGAGGAGGTGCCCGCGATCCCGGTGCGGTTCGTGGCCGCCGACCTGCGTGATCTCGAGCTCGACGAGGGTCCGTTCGACGCGGTCGTCGGGCGCTGGGTGCTGATGTACCAGCCCGATCCCGTCGCCCTCCTGCGCCGCCTCGCCGCCCTCGTGCGCCCCGGCGGGGTCGTCGCCTTCCAGGAGAGCGACCTCGTCGCGGTCCACCGGACGTTCCCCGAGGCGCCGCTCCACGATCAGGTCCTCGCCTGGATGCGACCGCCCGTCGACACCGGCGTCGAGATGCGCATGGGTCCCCGCCTGTTCGGTGCGTTCGTCGCCGCCGGGCTGCCGGCGCCGACGGTGCGCCTCGACACGCCGGTCGGTGGCGGTCCCGAGTGGCCGGGCTACGAGTACGTCGTGGCCACGATGCGCAGCCTGCTGCCGATGCTCGTCGCCGTCGGAGCTGTCGACCCCGACGAGGTCGGCCTCGACACCCTGGCCGACCGCCTTCGCGACGAGGTCGTCGGGCGCGACGGGATCCAGCCCCTGCCGTCGGTGTACGGCGCCTGGGCCCGCGTGGCCTGAGGGCCGCGCTCAGCCGCCGACGATCGCCATCCCGACGAGCCCGATGCCGGCCGTCGCCGCGGCCACGACGGCGACCACCGTCGTCCGCCGCGCCCAGGGCCGGCGCCCGGGCAGCGGCCGCAGGTTGAGCGAGACCCCGCCGATGATGACCGCGTAGAGCGCGAGCATCGCCAGCCACCCGACGACGAGTCGCCACACGGGTAGGCCCGTGCCGGCCACCACGAGCATCGCCAGCGCGTTGACGCCGGCGACGGTGGCGGCGACGGCGCGGCCCCAGCGCGGCCAGTCCGTCCGCGCCGTCGCCAGCGCGCCACCCACGATCGCCGGCAGCATGACGATGCCCGCGCCGCCACCGAGGAGGAGGGCGCCGACCCCGGCGACGACGCGGACGGGGAGCTGCGCCCACCAGCGCCACCCGCGCCGGCGCACCGCCAGCGCGATCCCCTGCAGCAGCCCGGCGAGCGTGAACAGGGCGACGATGAAGATCGTGCCGGACCAGCTGAACTCGGGCTCGGCCGAGATGAGCCGCATCCACAGCCGGGCCGCCACGCCCGTCGTCGCGCCGAGCAGCAGCCCGGCAACGACGGCGGTCGCGGCGGACGCCCGCCGGGTGGTCGGCGCGGTGGCCGGCACGGCGAGGTCAGTCACGGGCGATGACCCCGCACGCGATGCGGGTGCCGGCGTCACCTGTCCCGTTCGTGGCCGCGTCGGGGCCGGCGACCTGCGGCGTCCCGGTGACGTAGCGCGTCGGGATGTTGGCCAGGTTGTCGGGTCCGCCGTGCAGGACGACGGCCTTGCCGAGCAGGTCGCCCGGCGCGAAGCGAGCGGTCGTCGCGCTTGCCGTGCCGCTCCCGTCGGCCTGCACGAGCACCGGCGGCAGGTCGCCGTCGTGGTGGCCGTGCAGCTCGCCGTTCATCGTCCAGTGCCCGCCGACGTTGGTGAATGGCGGCGTCGTCGAGCCGTCGCACGTCCCGCTCGCGTCGCCGACGTGGATGTGGAGGCCGTGGTAGGCGTCGAGGCCCTCCGTGACGCCGGCGAGCGTGACCGTCACGTCGGTGCCGCGCTCGTCGCCGTCGAAGCGAACGACGCCGACGCGCCGCCCGCTCGTGTCGCGCAGCGCGACGCGTGCCCGCCAGCCGTGCCCCTCGGCGTGGTCGACGCTGACGACGGTCAGCGCGACGCCGGCCGCCAGCGCGGCCGCCGTGCCCCAGCGGAGGCGGCGTGTGGTGCGGTGAGTGATCATGGTTGTGCCCTCCCGGTCGTGGTCGTTCGATGAGGACAGACGTCGCCGGGAGCGGTCGTGGGCGACGCGGTCGCCGGTGCGGTGGTGTGCCATGTGGCGTGTCACCCGCGACGGCTGCTCGTTCGTCCGTCAAGGCGTGAGAGGTGACGTGGTCGACCGGCGGTCACCGGCCTGCCACGATCGCGGCGTGGCGATGACCGGCGTGCTGCTCGCCGAGGCGCTCGTCGGCTGGCTCGGCCCGTCGCGCAGCACCGACCTGCCGGCCGTGGCGATCGCCGACCCGGCGTCCACTGCCGCCGTCGACGCCGATGCGCTCGTGGTCCGCCTCTTCGATCAGGAGGGGCGGTCGCTCGTGCGCCTCGCTCGCCTGTTCGTCGACGACCGCAACGCCGCCGAGGATCTCGTGCAGGAGGCCTTCATCCGGCTGGCCCGCAACGCCTCGCGGGTCCGCGATCCCGCTCGCGCGCCGGCGTACCTGCGCTCCATCGTGCTCAACCTCGCCCGCGACGAGAACCGGCGGGGGCTGGTGTCGATGCGCCACCGCTCCGTGCTCGCCCAGACGACGGTCATCAGCGACGACGACGAGCTGACGTTGCGCGAGGACCAGCGCCAGGTGCTCCACGCGCTCCGCGACCTCCCGGAGCGCCAGCGCACGTGCCTCGTGCTGCGCTACTACGACGAGCTCGGCCCGGACGCCATCGCCGAGACCCTGGGGATCTCGCGCAACAGCGTCAAGACGCACCTGCAGCGCGGCCTCGCCGCCCTCGAGGAGCGCCTCGCGGTGGTGCGGACGTGAGCACGCTCGAGGAGCGCCTGCGCGACGCCCTGCACGACGGCGGCGCGGCGGCGACGGAGAGCCCGGACCTGTTCGCCCGCGTCGAGTTGAGCATCGCCGACGACCGTCGCCTGCGCCGGCAGCACGCCGCGCTGGTCGCGGTGCTCGCGTGCGTGGTGGGGGCGGTGGCGGCGGTGCTGGTGGCGGTGATCGATCGACGAGAAGGAGAGGTGCTGATGGCCTGGTGGATCCTCGAGGTGCTCACGACGGCCTTGCTGGTCGTGATCGTGTGCTGGCTCGGTCCGCTCATCAAGCGGTTCGGGCGGAGCTACGCGGCCGACGTCTTCCGGGCGAACCCGCGCACGGGCAAGAGCTTCGTGATGCTCACGGACGTGGCCTACTACCTGATCTTCTTCTCGTACATCCTGTTCACGATCACGTACGCCCCGCGCGAGTCGTGGGCGGAGACGGTCAACGCCCAGCAGCTGCAGCACGAGACGGCGCGCGTCGCCGGCATCCTGCTCATCATCGGCGTGCTGCACGGCGTCAACCTGCTGGCCATGCCGGTGATGGGGCGCCTGTTGACGTTGAACCGGCGGCTCGACGAGCAGACGCCGCCCGTCGACCACGTGGTCTGACGTGTGCTCGCGCTGCTCGTGGCCGTGATCACCGGCGTCCTGGCCGCGCCATCGCCGCCCGACGGGCACCAGGTCGTGCTGCGCGTGGCCGTCGACGACGCCGCGACGACGTGGCCCGTCGTCGACGACCTGGGCGACGGCGACGTGCTGCGGGTGCGGATGACGGGTGCCGAGGCCGGCGCCGCCGGGACCGTGATGCAGTGCACGCCGTCGTCGTGTTGGAACCGCTACCCGGTGACGTTCGACGACGGAGGCGCGGCGCGGTTCCAGTACCAGGTGGAGCGGCGCGACTGCACGCCGGCGACGTCGTGCTCGGTGCGCGTGGAGGTTGGCGACGGCAGGGCCGTGGCGCTCACCGTCTTCGGGGGACCGGCGCCGCCGGCGCCCGATGTGGTGCTCACGCCGCGCCAGCACGTCGAGCCCGGCGACGAGATCACGGTCGTGGTCGACGGGCTCGCGCCCGGTGCACCGGCCCAGGCGTCGTTCTGCGCCGACTCGTGCGGGCCGCGCGCGACGCGATCCGCTGACGACGCCGGCCGGGCGACGCTCGCGGTCACGGCAGGTCCGCGGTGCTCGGGGTGCGGCGTCGCCGTCGTCGCCGGCTCCTCGTGGGCGTTGCACACCGTGACCTACGCACCGGCGCCCGCGCCGACGTACGACCCGCGGCGGCTGCTGGCGGGGCTCGGGGCGGCGCTCGTGCTGCTCGTCGCGGCGTGGCGGCTCGTCGTCGTCACCGACTGGCGGCCGCCGTCCGAGGCGTTCGTGGACGACCCACCGCCACCTGTCAGTGCGATCGGGCCCGATCCCGGCGGATCACCCTGACAGCACGGTGCGCCGACGTCAGGGCTCGGCGCGGAACTGGATCACGAGCCGGCCGCGCGTGCCGCCACGCTCGAGCCGGGCCTGGGCCTCACCGGCCTGCTCCGGCGGGTAGGTCGCGGCGACGCGCAGCGTGACGGCGCCGTCCTCCACCTGCTGGCGGAGGCCGTCCAGCTTCTCGTGCTCGAACTGGTACTCACGCACCCAGACCATGTGGATGGTGATCCCCCGCTCGGTGTCGCCGCCGAACGGCCGCACCGCGGCGACGCCGCCTCCGTCACGGACCGCCGGCAACACGAGGGCGTGCTGGATGGCGCCGTCGGCGACCCCGTCGACGCCGTCGGGGACGGCCCCGCGGATGCGCGCCGCGACGTCGTCGCCCCGGCGCACGACGACATCGGCGCCGAGCTCGCGGACGAGGGCCTCGTCGGCCGCCGACGCATCGGCGACGACCCGCAACCCGTCGGCCTTGGCCAGCTGCACGACGTAGCCGCCGAACGCGCCGGCGGCGCCGGTGACGCCGATCGTGCCACCGGCGGGGATCGCCAGCATGTCGAGCGCCTTGCGTGCCGTCAGCCCGTTCATCGGCAGCGTGGAGGCGGCGGCCAGCGTCGCGCCGGCGGGTGCCCGGGCGACCGAACGGGCCGGCAGCACGAGGCTGTCGCTGTAGCCGCCGTGCTGGCCTCGCGGCACGACGATCGCCATCGCCCGGTCACCGACCGCCAGATCCGTCTCGGCCTCGAGGCCGATCTCGTCGACGATGCCGGCGACGTCCATCCCGGCGACGTACGGCGGGTCGAGGTCCTGCAGCAGCTCGTGGCGGGAGCCGTTGCGGGTGAACGTGTCGGTCGGGTTGACGGCCGCCGCGTGGACGTGCAGCCGCACCTCGCCACGGCCGGCATGGCGGTCCGGGAGGTCGAACAGCTGGAGCGCCTCCGGTCCGCCGTACCCGCCCGCTCCTGACACCCCGACGACGCGCATGCCCCCGTCGTAGCAGACGGCGGGCCGGTGCTCGCCGCCCGACGTCAGGGCACGACGACGGCGCGGCCGCGGAGCGAACCGGCGCGCAGGGCGGCGTACGCCTGCGGGGCGTCGGCGAGCGAGTAGGTGGTGTACTCGGCGCGCACGATGCCCCGCCTCGCGAGCGAGAGCAGCTCCATCAGCTCGGTGATGCTGCCCCAGTACGTCGTCTGCAGCGAGACCTCGTAGGGGACCGAGAAGAAGCCGAACGGGAGGCTGCCACCGCCGATGCCGACGACGGTGAGGTCGCCCAGCGGACGGGCCACCTGGGCGCCGAGCTGCATCGTGGCATCGACGCCCACGAAGTCGAGCACGACGTCGGCGCCGAGACCGCCGGTCGCCTCGCGGATCTCGGCGGCCGCGTCGGGTCCGGCGACCACGGCGACGTCGGCGCCGTGCGCGGTGGCGAGCTCGAGCGCCTCCGGACGCTGGTCGACGGCGATCACGCGAGTGGCCGTCAGCGCCGACAGCAGTTGCACGCCCATGTGGCCGAGACCCCCGACGCCGATCGCGACGGCCGTCGAGCCGGGGACGAGCTTGGCCAGTGAGCGACGGATGGCGTGGTACGGGGTCAGCCCGGCATCGGTCAGCGGGGCGGCGGCGACGGGGTCGAGGTCGCCGAGCGGCACGACGAGGCGCGCCGACGGCACGAGGAGGTAGGGCGCCATCCCACCGTCGCGTCCGAGCCCGCCCGACGCGCCGGCGGCCGCCGTGTCGACGCAGTAGTTCTCCTCGCCGCGACGGCACCGGATGCAGTGCCCGCAGCCCCACGCGCCGTACACCGCCACGGGCTGGCCGACCTCGAGGCCGGTCACCCCGGTCCCGAGCGTGTGCACCCACCCGGCGTTCTCGTGGCCCAGCGTGAACGGCGGCGCGAACGGCATCAGCCCGGGCGGGAACTCGTACAACAGGTGGAGGTCGGAGTGGCACACCCCGGCACCGCCGATGCGCACGACGACCTCGCCAGGAGCGGGGTCGGGCTCGGCGACGTCACGCAGCTCGGGGTCGTGCTGCCAGTCCGTCAACTGCAGGGCTCGCATCGGGTTCGGTCTCCTTCGTGCTGGACGGGTTTGGTGGGCGCCGTGCGGCGGCGTCAGCTCGGCTGCAGGGGCCCGGTCGGCGTGGCGGGCTCGGCGTCGCGGTGGTAGGCGAGGCCGAGCGCGTTGCAGTACAGGCGGGTCAGCTCGATCACCGCCGTCTCCAGCTCGTACGGCTCGCCGAGCACCAGCCAGACGTAGGCCGAACGGTCGACCATCGAGCCGAGGGCGCTCGCCGCGTAGGCCGGATCGATGCGTGGGTCGACGAGACCCTGCTCCTGCCAGCGGCGGATCGACCCCGTGTTGCGCTGCACGAAGTAGCGCCGGTTGGCGCGGCGGATCGCGGCGAGGCGGTTGTTGAACGTGGCGACCTGTTCCAGGACGCCCATCATCCGGGCGTGCTGCTCGTAGCCGCGCAGGTAGCCCCGGTTGGAGCGCTCGATCCGCTCCGACAACGTGGCGTCCGGGGGCAGGCTCGGCTCGCTCTCGGCGGCCGTCAGCATCTGCTGCTGGAGCTCCTCGGAGACCTCGGCGAAGATCTCCTCCTTGGACGTGAAGTACGTGTAGAACGTGCCGTGGGCGACGCGAGCGTGCTTGGCGATGTCGCCGACGTTGGTGTCGAGGTAGCCCTGGCGTTCGAACAGGGCGCGGGCGGCCTTGACGAGCGCGGCGCGGGTCCGCGCTGCCGTGTGCGGTCAGTGGCGCGGCGCCGATCGTCGTGGGCGGGCGCCGGGCCGACGTCGGCTCGGTCGTGGTCATGGCGTCGTCCGGCTCGCGCCAGCCGCGGTCGCGGCATCGGCGCGGGCGGCCATCTGCGTGCCGTCGAGGTAGTAGCGGCGGTGCCAGATGCCGGTCCCGTCCTCGTCGGCCATCGGCATGCGCCACGTGGTCGTGCGCGACGGCGTGCTGAGCGGGACGCCGATGAGGGCGCGGGGCTGGTCGATCGTGCCGTCGACGTAGGCGTCGGCGCCGTCCGCCGGCACGTAGCGCTTGGCGATGGTGCGGTACAGCTCGCGCCACTCGTCGTCCGCGCCGAGGTCGTGGACGATGCGCGCCGTGCCCTGCACCGTGACCTTGCGGTAGGGGAGCGGGTCCTCGTCGATCGACACCGCCACCCGCGGATCGCGCCGGATGTTGGCGAGGAACACCGACGGTCCACGCGGGGTGAACAGCAGCTCGTCGTCGCGCCGGATGAACCAGATCGGCACCAGCCGCGGGAACCCGTCGGCATCGACGGTGGCCAACCGCAGGAGGTGTCCTGGTTCGTCCAGGAAGGCGTCGGCTTCGGCCGGTGTCAGCCGCGGCACGGCCCGTGCTCCCCTGTCCCGAGGACCAGGACCATCTCCATCTCAACGACCTTCCCCCGGCCGACGCCGGCTCGTGATCGGTGAGCGTCGCGCCCCGCGAGCCGACCGCCGTCGTGGCGCGGCGCCGCAGGCGGCTCGACACGGCGGTCACCGACGATTCCCCTCGCCCGGGCACGGTACTCCCGGCCTCCCCCGGTGACAAGCGTTTCTTGACGTCGCCGTCAGTTCGCGGTCCGCGCCGGCTACCGCTCGGCGTGGGCGAGCGGCAGGCCGGGTCGCGGCCAGGTCGTCTTCACGAGCCGGCCCGTGCTCGACAGCGTGATGTACGCCGTCGTGAGGTCGTCGCCGCCGAAGCACACGTTCGTGGTGATCAGGTCGCCGGTCGCCACGAAGTCGACGAGCTCGCCCTCCGGGGACACGACCGAGACGCCGCCGTTGACGATCGTCGCCACGCACACGTTGCCCGCCGCATCGACGGCGAGCGAGTCGAGCAGCTGCAGACCCGGGAACCCGTAGAGGCACACCGAGGGGTCCGCCGGCGCCGGCTCGGCGAGCGTGCCCGGCGCGACGACGTCGCGCTGCAGGATGCGGCCGCGCCAGGTCTCGGCCCAGTAGAGCTTCGAGCCGTCGGGCGACAGTCCGATGCCGTTCGGGTCGTCGGAGGGGTAGACGACCTCCTCGATCCCCGACCCGTCGGCGCGGGCGTAGTAGATGCCGGCGATGCGGTGGATCCGGGCCTCGTCGTCGACCGTGCCGTGGTCGGTGAAGTAGAAGCCGCCATGGGCGTCGAACACGAGGTCGTTGGGCGCGAGCAGAGGACGCCCGGCGCATTCGGTGTAGAGGTCGGTGACCGTGCCCGAGGCGGGGTCCACCGTCTGGATGCGCCCGCCCGTGTACCGGGTCGGGTCCATCGGGCCCGGGAACGTCAGGTCGCCCAGCTTCGCCTCCGTGTAGCGACCGCCGTTGTTGCAGACGTAGATCAGCCCGCCGGGCCCGATGGCGGCGCCGTTCGGCCCGCCGGGGATCTCGGCGACGCGCTCCGTCGATCCGTCGGGATGCACCCGGGTCAGGCACGGGCCGAACATCTCGACGAGCAGCACGGACCCGTCGGCCATGGCGATCGGCCCCTCGGGGAAGGCAAGGCCGCTGGCGACCTCGGTGAGCTCGGGCATGGTGGGACCTCCGGGTGGTGCGGGTCGCCGCGGCGACGGGCGCGGCCGGGATCGACGGCCACGAGCCCGATCGTGCGAACCCCCGCCCGACGCCCCCGCGCCGCGGGTGCCATCCAAGTGCGGCGCCGCCCACAAGTCAACGACGGCGCCCGCGCTCCGAGTTGACGCGACTGTCATCTGGGGCTACAACCGACGCCCGACCGGGCCGCGGGCTCCGGCACGGCGCGGCGTCGCCGGACGAGCACGGCCGGCCACGGCGGAGGAGGAGCGTCGATGGAGGACTTCCGAGCGCTCGGGAGACGGCTCAGCAACTGGGGCCGGTGGGGCGACGACGACGAGCGTGGCACCGTCAACCTCATCACGCCGGAGTGCATCGTCGCCGCCAGCGCGCTGGTCCGGCGGGGTGCGATCTTCGACCTCGGCATCCCGTTCGATCGCAACGGCCCGCAACCGGGGGGTGGTCGCATCAACCCCGTCCGGCTGATGGCCGAGACCGGTGAGCAGCAGGCGTTCCCGGGCTCGTTCCACTACGCCGACGACTACGTGTTCATGCCGTTGCAGGCGGCGTCGCAGTGGGACGGGCTGGCCCACGTGTTCTACGACGACCACCTGTACAACGGCTTCCCGGCGAGCGACGTCGGCCCGAAGGGCGCGTTGCACTGCTCGATCGACAAGATGGCCAAGGGCATCGTCGGGCGCGGCGTGCTGCTCGACATCGCCCGGCTCAAGGGCGTCGACTGGATGCAGGCCGGTGAGGTGATCACGCCCGGCGATCTCGACGCCGCGGCGTCGGCGCAGGGCGTCGAGGTGCGCTCCGGCGACATCGTCTACTTCCGCACCGGCTGGCGCTCGAAGTTCAAGGCCGAGGGCAAGGAGTCGGGGTTCATGACCGGCGAGCCGGGACTCGGGCTGGCGTGCGCGGAGTGGCTGCACGACCACGAGGTCGCCGTCGTGGCGTCGGACAACTGGGCGATCGAGGTGCTGCCGGGCGAGGACCCCGCCGAGGCGATGCAGGTCCACATGGTGCTCATCCGCGACCTCGGCATGACGCTCGGCGAGATCCTCGACCTCGACGAGCTCGCCGCCGACTGCGCCGCCGACGGGGTGTACGAGTTCTTCACCGCCGCGCCACCGATCAAGTTCACGAACGCCGTCGGCTCGCCGATCAACCCGCTCGCCATCAAGTAGGCGCCGTGGACGGGGCATGGAAGGATGCGCCGCCATGACGACCGAACGGTTCGAGGTCCAGCGCACCATCGCGGCGGACGCCGCCACCATCTTCGCCGTGCTGCGCGACCCGAAGGGGCACGTGGCCATCGACAGCTCGGGGATGCTGCAGTCGTCGACGGGCGAACCCGCCGGCCAGGTCGGCGACACGTTCGTGATCCACATGGATCGCGAGTCGCTGAACGACTTCCCGCTCGGCAAGTACGACGTGACGGTGTCGATCACGGCGTACGAGCAGGACCGCGAGATCGCCTGGACGATCCTCGGGCAGCTCGACCCGCCGATCGGTCACATCTACGGCTACGCGCTGGAGCCGGTCGACGAGGGCACGCTCGTGACGTCCTACTACGACTGGTCGCAGATCGACCCGGTGTGGAGGGAGCGGGACATCTTCCCGATCATCTCCGAGCTCGCCCTGCGGGCCACGCTCGGGATCCTCGCCCGCACCGTGGCGTGAGGCGCAGGTCCCGCTAGCGCCCGGCTAACGGGGCCGCCGCACCCTCGGCGGCGACGGGGCGATCGTCGTCCCGCGGGTGGGAGGCCTGTCGATGAAGGAGCGGATCCCGTCGCTCGTCGCGGCGACGGTGCTGGCGCTGACGGGGATCGCCGGGCTGGTCGACGGCCTGGCCCCCGCCCGGGCGCACGACTCCGGGGTCGAGGAGCGGCCAGACGCGACGTGTTCGCCGGCGCCGGCCGATCCCGGCGGTTGACGCGCCTCGGCGCGCGCCGTCGCCGCGGCCGACGGGTCAGGACGCCAGCCGGCGGGGTCCGTCGTCGCACGTGGCGGCGCGCATGAGCATCGCCGTCGCCGGCTCCGGGGTGACGCCGAGCTCGGCGAGGGCGCGCTGGGCCCGGTGCAGGGCGGCCGCGACGCGCACGCGATCGCCGCGCTGGCTCGCCGCCGCGATCGCCAGGCGGTGGGCCGCCTCGAGGTAGGGCTCGAGGGCCAGGGCCCGCTCGGCGTCGGCGACGGCGCCGGCGGTGTCGCCGACGGTGAGGCGCAGGGCGCCGAGGTCGAGCAACGAGCTCGTCTGGAGGAGCCGGATGCCCTCGATCTCGGCGTCGAACCCGGGCACCCGATCGAGGTCCGTGAGCGGTGCGCCGCGCCACAGGCCGGTCGCCCCGACGAGCAGCTCGAGAGCCCGGCCGGCGTCGCCGGACGCGCGTGCGGCCGCCGCATCGGCGGTCAGGCGGCGCAGCTCCCAGAGGTCGACGCGCACCTTCGCCGAGGCCACCAGGCGGATCGACGAGGCGTCGGCGCGGACGTGGAAGCTCGCCTCGCCCGCCGTGCGGTCGGGCTCGAGCAACCGGCGCAGGTAGGTGAGCGTGACGCGCAGGTTCCGGCCTCCGGCGGTGGCATCGAGCTCGGGCCACAGCGCGTCGATCGCCCGGTCGCGGCCGACGGTGCCGTCGACGACGAGCATCGCGAGGAGCTCGCGGACCCGCTGCCGGCGCAGGTCCTCGCCGACGATCGGGGTGCCGTCCCGTCGCAGCTGGAGCGGACCGAGCACGTCGATCGACAGCACCTCCGCCGGCTCGCGGGGGATCCGCCCGAGCAGCGCGGTCGCACCCGCCGCGAGGTGCGCGTCCGGCGCCGCCGCGGCCGCCCGCAGCTCGGCGTGCGCCCGGCACCCGACGTGATCGAGCAGCCACTCCATCAGCAGCTGGCCGTCGGGCCGGCGCTGGCCGTACAGCCGGCACGCCAGCTCCACCGACCACGGGAGCGGGAGGACGGTGAGCACGTGCGGCGGGTCGATCGGCGCGCTCGCCCGACGACCGCGCCGGACATCGACGAGGAGCCGAGCGACCTGGCGGGCCCGCTCGTGCGCCGGGCCGAGCTCGGCGACGTCCCACCGCGCCCGCAGCCCGGGATCGAGCACGTAGCCGAGGGCCAGGAAGCGCCGCAGGTGGCGCTCGGCGAGGCGGTCGTCGGGATGGCGGTCTCCGACCGCCGCGATCGCGGCTGCTGCCGCAGCCTCGTCGTGGCGGACGATGGCCTGGGCGGCCCGCGCGTTGGCGAGCACGGCGTCGTCGCGCGGGTTGTCGAGCCCCGGTCGGCCGTCCTCGAACGGCGCCAGCTCACCGTGGCTCGCCCGGATCACGGCCTCGAACGCGCGGGCCACGAAGGCGTCGCGGTCGCTCGCCGCGGTGACCATGACGGCGTGATCGGGCGCGAACCCGGTCGGGTCGCCGGCGAGCCAGCGGGCGAAGCCGGGCATCGCCCGGCAGTGCTCGCTCGTGGCATCGGCGAGCGTGCGGTCGGCGAGCGTCACGGCATCGTCGGCCCGGCCGGCGAGGAGCAGGCAGTGCATCAGGAAGCGGTGGGCAGACAGCGCGATCGGGCCCGGCACCCCCTCGGCCGGGAGGGCGGCGAACTCCTCGATGGCGCGTTCCGGGTCGCCGTGCATCTCGGCGACGACGGCGGCGATGCTGCAGGACGCCAGCCGGGCGATCGGGTGGTCCCCCGCCCCGGGGACGGCGGCGGTCCGCAGCGCCAGCGCCACCAGCCGGTCCCGGTCGCCGCGTGACTGCGCGGCGACGGTGCCGAGAGCGAGAGCCGTGAGCTCGCCCTCGGCATCGCTCCGCGTGCGGTAGGTGTCGGCGATGGTGTCGAGCACGGCGTCGACCGACTCGTCGCCGAGGTCCGTCGCCGCACGCACGGCTGCCTCGAGGAGTGCGTGTTCGGGGCTCGGCTCGATCCCGCTGCCGGCGACCGCTGCCAGCCAGCGTCGGGCCACGTCGACCGGGAGCACGCTGATCGTGGAGCGGACCAGCTCGCGCGCCGCACTCGCGAGCGCGTTCCACTCGCACGACGCGGCAGCGAGGTCGCCGGCGCGCTCGACGTCACCGCCCGCGAGCAGCTCGGCGATCGCGCGCTGGCGCACGGTGTGCGCCTCGTCGCGGCTGACGACCCGCGCGAGCGCGTCGCGCCACAGGTCGTGGGCCTCGAAGTGCGCCTCGTCGACCCGGCGCACCATCGGGACGAGCGCGGCCAGCCGATCGAGGTCGGCCGGTGCACCGACGATCCGCGACACCAACGCCTCGTCGGCCGTCCCGACGGTCGTCAGCGCGAGCAGGGTGCGGCGATCGGCGTCGTCGAGGCCGGCGAGGACCTCCTCGCGGGCATAGCCGAGGGCCACCCCGGGCCGAGCGGCCAGCGCGACGCGCACGAGGGCCGGCCACCCGCCGTACGGCGCGGCGACCCCGGCCGGGCGTCCCGACTCGGCGGCGAGCCGCTCGACCTCGCGCGGCGTGAACGCGAGATCCGTCTCGGTGAGCTCGAGCAGCAGGTCGGCGGCGCGCAGCTTGGCGAGCGGCACCGTCGGGAGCGCGCGGGCGGCCAGCACGAGGTGGGCGTTGGCGGGCAGGAGCGGCACGAGCTCGGCGAGCAACCGGGCCCCGCCCGACTGCGCGCCGAGGTGGTGGACGTCGTCGAGCACCACGCAGACGTCGAGCGGTGCCTGGCGGCGCAACGCCGTCGTCGTCGCGACGAGCGGGTCGCGGCCGCTCGGCCCGGCGCCGACGGCGGCGACGATCGCACCGGCGAGCACCTCGGCGCGCTCGTGCCGACGGTCGCACGAGACCCAGGCCTGGATCCCACGCGGCGCGACCGCGTCGGCACGGCACGCTTGGGCGAGGAGGGTCGACTTGCCGAACCCGGCCCCGGCGACGACGGCCGTGACGGGGACGTTCCAACGGGACGCCAGTCGGGTGACGAGATGGGTGCGCGCGAGCTCGCCGCACAACGGCGGCGGCCCCGCACGCATCGTTCCGCGCGGAGCCCCCGCGGTCGATCGCTGCATCGTCTTCGTGATGTCCCCCACGCCTCGCGGATACGTCCTCGTTGCGCTCGCGGTTCGACGTTCCTCGCGATCGTGCGACATTGAGCAGATGGAGCCGTACCCGGTCACCGAGGCGTTCGACGGCGGGATGCTCGAGGTCGGCGACGGCCACGCGATCCACTGGGAGGTCGCCGGCAACTCCGACGGCATCCCCGCCGTCATCCTGCACGGCGGTCCGGGCGCCCCGATGTCGGCGCGGGCCCGCCGCATGTTCGATCCGCGGCGGTACCGCATCGTGCAGTTCGACCAGCGCCAGTGCGGCCGTAGCACCCCGCATGCCGCCGAACCGGTGGTCGACCTGTCGACGAACACGACGGGCCACCTGCTCGGCGACATGGAGCTGCTGCGCGAGCACCTCGGCATCGACCGCTGGGTGCTGTGGGGCGGTTCGTGGGGGACGCTGCTCGCGCTCGACGTACGCCGGCGCCCACCCATCCCGAGTCCGGGCGATGGTGCTCGTGAGCGTCGTCGGCTCGTCGCGCGACGACGTCGCCTGGATCACCCGCTCGATGGGCAGGGTCTTCCCGGCCCAGTGGGAGCGCTTCCGCGACGCCGTGCCGCCCGCCGAGCGCGATGGCGACCTGGCCGCGGCGTACGCCCGGCTCCTGGGCGACCCCGATCCGGCCGTCCACGGGCCGGCCGCCATCGCCTGGTGCGACTGGGAGGACACGCACGTCGCGACGGTGCCCGGGCACACCCACGACACGCGCTACGACGACCCGCGGTTCCGGCTGTGCTTCGCCCGCCTCGTGACGCACTACTGGAGCAACAACCACTTCGTCGACGACCACGCCCCGCTGCGCGACGCCCACCTCCTGGCCGGCATCCCCGTCGTGATGATCAACGGGCAGCTCGACATCAGCGGACCGCTCGACGCGCCGTGGCAGCTGGCCAAGGTGCTGCCCGACGCCGAGCTCGTCGTGATCGACGGCGAGGGTCACGGCGGTGACGACGCCACGATGGACGCGATCCTGGCCGCGACGGACCGCTTCGCCGTGTGAGCCTTGGCGCTCAGACGAGCTTGCGCAGGTAGGCGGCCGACTCCTCGTAGCCGACGGCGTGCCAGAACGTGGCCGAGCGGCGGGTCGCCAGGCTCACCGCGCGACGCCACGCGACAGCCCCCACTGCTCGACGGCGGTGACGAGCGCCCGCCCGACGCCTCGGCCGCGAGCCTCCTCGGCGACCATCAGCTCCTCGATCCAGGCGACGGACCCGTTGGCGTACAGCGTCGGGTGCACGGATGCGGCGACGTAGCCGAGCGTCGCGGCGCCGTCCACCGCCACGAGCAGGGCGCTGTCGTGGTGGAGCAGCAGCTCGTCGAGCGAGTGGTCGAAGCGGGCGGGATCGACGACGAACGAGGTGGCGAACGTCGAGGCCAGCGTCAGCAGAGCGGCCGCGTCGGCGCGGGTGGCGGGACGGACCTCGGCGGGTGCAGCGGTCATGAGACGTAGTCTGCGCGACCGTGACCGACCACGTCGACGAGTTCTTCGGTGAGTCCACCGACGACGTGGCGACGATCGCTCGCGCGGCACGGCGGCTCGTGCTCGCGATCCGGCCCGACGCCGTCGAGGTGCTCGACCGCGCCGACCGGATCGTCGGGTACGCGACCGGGCCGCGACCGATGCAGGACCTCTGGGCGGGCATCGCGCCGCACCGCCGCCACGTCAACGTGCAGCTCGCCAACGGGGCGCTCGTCGCCGACCCGGCGGGGATCGTCGAGGGCACCGGCAAGCGGGTCCGTCACGTCAAGCTGCACACCGCGGCCGACGTCGAGCGGCCCGAGCTGCGCGCCGTGCTGGAGGACTCGCTCGCCCGTCACCTCGTCGCCACCGCGTGAGGGCCGCGAACCCGGTCAGACCGTGATGCCGCCGTCCACCGGGACGTGGGCGCCCGTCATGTAGGACGACTCGTCGGAGGCGAGGAAGAGCGCCACGTTGGCGATCTCCTCGGGGCTCGCCATGCGCCGCAACGGCGTCGTGCGCACGAGGGCGTCGTTGTTGGCGTCGAAGAACTCGCCGAGCATCGGCGTGTCGACGACGCCGGGATGGATCGAGTTGACGCGGATGCCGTAGCGGGCGAGCTCGAGTGCGCCCGCCGCCGTCATGCCCGTCACGGCGTACTTCGACGCCGCGTAGGCGATCATGTACTTCGTCGCCCGGAGACCGGCGCCGGAGGAGATGTTGACGATCGACCCGCCGCCGCCGTCGGTCATCGGGCCGATCACGCTGCGCATCCCGAGGAACACGCCGATCTGGTTCACCGCGATGACGCGCTCGTAGTCGGCGACGGTGTGCTTGGCGATCGGCGCGGTGTGGCCGATCCCGGCGTTGTTGACGAGGACGTGGACGCCACCGAACCGCTCGCGGGCCGTCGCCACCGTCGCCTCCCACGCCACCTCGTCGGCGACGTCGTGGCGGACGAAGACCGCATCGGACCCGAGCTCGGCGGCGAGCGCCTCGCCGGGCTCGACGAGGACGTCGCCGATGACGACCTTGGCGCCCTCGGCCACGAACAGCCGGGCCTCGGCCGCCCCCTGCCCGCGGGCGCCACCCGTCACGATCGCCACCTTGCCGTCGAGTCGACCCATCGCGGACCCCTTCCCCCGGGAACTGTCAGTCGGATCCGGCCCGATGCGGCCGGAAGCGGATGACAGTCTGGCCAGGTCGCTGCTCAGATGGCGAAGACGGCGTCGACCACGAGGAGCACGCACGCCACGACGGCGGCGGCCGCCACCAGGCGCTGCCCCCAGACCGAGACGACCGACCAGGGGCCTGATTCGGCCGGGGCGGTCGCCAGCGCGGTGATGGCGCCGACGGTGAGGGCGAGGCAGCCGGCGACGAACAGCACCCCGAGGTCGACGCCGGCGCCGAGGCCGAGCATGACGAGCGCCGGCGCGGCGACGAGCGGCACGGCCACCGGGACCAGCGCGGCGGACAGCCCCGGCCTGCCGTCCTGGGGACCGAGCGGCCGGCGGACGAGACGCACGAGACCGGCGACGGCGCCGACGATGCCGACGGCCAGGCGCAGGGACGGTGGGCTGACGTCGAGCACGTCGAGCAACGGGCCGGACAGGGCCGCCGCGACGACGACGATGAGGGCCCCGAGCGCCCCGCCGACCGCGGCGATCGTCGCCCGGTCGGCGCGCCGCTCGCGGCGGGGCACGGCGCGCCCGACGAAGAGCGGGTTGCAGGTGGCGATGAGGGCGAGGGCCCAGAGCCATCCGGACGGAGCGTCGTGGCCGCGGGCCGTCGGGGCCTCGACGATGGCAACGGTCCGCAGCAGCGCCGAGATGGCGTGCTGCTGGTCGTCCATGCGCGTGACGTCGTCGATGAACCAGGCGCCGTCGCTGCGCGGATCGGCGGGGCCCTCCCGGCCCTGCACCTCGACTGCGAGGCCGGCGATGCAGCCGGCTCGCGTCGCCAAGGGGGCGCGGGCATCGGCGAGGCGGTCATCGGCCTCGGCCGTCCGCCACAGCCCGGTCAGCGCCTCGCCGACGACGCCGTACCCGCCGCCCCGCGGCACCTTGGTGCCGCGCACGACCGAGCCCCACGGCCCGGCCTGCTGGCTCACCCAGCGCACCTGGCTGCCGAAGAGCCCAGCCTGGCGGCGGGCGTAGGCGAGCTCGGCGTCGGTCAACGGCTCGGCATCGTCGCGCTCCGGGAACGTCACCGTCTCGGACAACCCGTACGCCACCCAGTGGTCGGGGATCGGCGGCCAGTGGTCCTCGACGTCGTCGCGCTGCGAGGCCAGGTAGTTGCCGATGCGATCGGCGATCGCGCCGAACCCGTCGTCGGGGAACAGCAGGTGCAGGCGGGCGAGCGCCCAGTACGCCTCCCCCGTGTAGTACTTCGAGCGGCTCGCCGCCTCGGCCGCCATGTTCACGGCGTCGTACTGGGCGACGACCGCGCCGTCGGCGAGGGTCTGGCTCACCATGAAGCGACCGAGACCGCGCAGCAGCTCGTCGTCGGTCGTGTCCCCGGTGAGCAGCCGTCGCTCGGCGAGGCCGGCTGCGAGCAGGGCCGCACCGCCGACCGGCGCCCGCCCCCCCGACGCCAGCGCGGTCCACCCGTCGTGCTCGACGAGGTTGCCGCGGGCCCACTCGAGCCCCCGGTCGGCGCTCTCGAGGGCGCCGTCGATCCCGGCCGTCGCCGCCTGGTAGAGCCCCATGATGGCGCCGGCGTGGCGCACGAGGTTGTAGTCGTCGGGGGCGACCTGGCGGGCCGCGTCGTACTCGTAGAGCCAGCGCCCGTCGGCGTGCTGGTTGCGGACGAACCACTGCACGGCGTCGTCGGCGGCCTCGTGCAGCTCCTCGGCCGACGGCTGCGGGCAGTGCTCGGGCGGCGCGGCCAGCCCGAACGTGAGGATCGCGACGACGCCGAGCGTCGTGGCCGTGAGCATCAGGCGCCGGGCCGGCGCGGGTGCAGCGGTCACTGGGTGGGTCTCCTTCGCGGGACGAGGCGGCCGGCGGCGACCACGGGCAGGGCGAACCATGCCACGACGGGGAGGCGGCTCAGGGTCATCGCGACGGCTCGACCGCCGGTGCGCACCCGTCCGTCACGGTCGACGAGGGTGATCGGTGCGCCGGGCGCCGGCTCGATCCGGAAGCGCGCCAACCAGTCGAGCGCGCCCACGAGCGTTCGGAACGCACGGTGCCGGGTCGGGTCGACGCGCAGCGTGCGGTCGCCCGTCGACGGCACCGACCAGATGACGAGGGCCGCGATGGCCAGGTACGAGAACACCTCCACCGACGCCGAGAGCTGGATCGCCACGTGGAAGCTCACCGCGACCCACACCGCGGCGTAGCGGGTGCGGCGGGACCACAGCCCGGCGGCGATGAACAGCTCGGTGGCGATGACGAGCTTCGCCGCCACGGTGTTGAACGAGCGGTCCGTCAGGACGTCGACCGACCACGGCGGCAGGACCGACGCGTCGAGCAGGTGGCGGGTGCGCACGAGGCGATCCCACGTGACCTCGCCGCTGAACCAGTCCGGGTCGAGCAGCTTGCTGAGGCCCGACGCCCCGTAGACCGTCGCCGCTTCGAACCGCAGCAGCCACAGTGGCCAGCCCGGCGACGTGGTCGGTCGGGGCGGGCGGGCGCGGTGGCGGGCGAGCCAGGCGTCGAGGGACAGCTCGCGGTCGCACGGGGTGACGGCGAGGGCGGCGAGGACGATGACGAGGTAGGCGCGGTTGTTGTGGAAGTTCGTCGTCGACAGGAACAGGTCGTAGGTGACGACGGCCCAGACGACGATCGTCGCGGCGCGGGCCCGGAACCCGATCAGCATCGCCACCGCGGCCACCGCGGCCAGCCACAGCACGCCGACGTAGAGCGGGCGGGGGAGCGCCGGGTACCACGCGGCGTAGGGCTCGTAGAAGTGGTCGCGGTAGATCCGCCCGTGCCAGGCGTCCGCGAGCAGCGGGCGCAGGTGCAGCAGGACGATCGGCGCGACGAGGATGCGCAGCAGCGCCATCGCCCGCATGCTCACGGGCCGGCCGAGGAGCTCGTCGACGCGGCCCAGGCCGTGGGCGGCCGCGGGCCGCGTCGCGGTGGCGGTCACGGCGGCTGCTGGGCAACGACGGGGCGGGCGACGCTGCGCAGCACGATCGTCTCCGGGTCGTCGGTGTTGTGCCAGGCCGTCACGACGGCTTCGAGGTAGGCGGTCTCGGTGTCGCGCGGCGTGTGCCGGGCGACGTAGTCGAGGGCCGCGTCGAGGAACGCCAGCTGGTTGTCGAGCCCGGCGTCGGCGTGGCGGCGGCGCCCGGGGAACGAGAGGCCGCGATCCGGTGCCAGCTGCGACCAGCGGTAGCCGTCCCACGGCTCGGTCACCGGCACCCGCCGCCCGTCGGCGGTGACCCGCACGATCGCGGCCTGCCACGTGCTCGACTCCGGGAACATCTGGAACGCGAACTCCTTGTGGTCCGCGACGTAGCCGCGGGCGACGAAGCCGAGCTGGACGGCGACGACGGCCGCGACCACGACCCGCCGGGCCCACACCCGTCCCCGTCCCATCCCCCCGACACTGCCACGGACCCAGGTTCTGAATCGTTCAAGCGTGCGCTGAGCGCGCCCTTGAACGATTCAGAAGCCGGCGGGGCGGGTCGCTACGGTAGAACTTGTTCGAGACACGAACAGTTCGGGAGTCACACGACATGACCACAGCGGATGGGCCGACGCTGACGATCGCCCGCTTGAGCCGGGTGCTGGAGAACCACGGCACGAGCGAGCTGTCGATGCCGCAGTACCGCGTGCTCGGTCTGCTGTCGTCCGGGCACGAGCGGGCCACCGAGCTGGCGTCCAAGCTCGCCGTCACGAAGCCCACGTTGACGTCGCTCATCGACGGGCTCGTCGAGCGCGGCTACGTCGAGCGCGCCGGTGCCGACGGCGACCGCCGGGCGGTGCGCCTCGTGATCACCCCGGCCGGGCTCGACGCGGTCGCGGCCGCCGGGCTGGCCCTGCGCGAGGTCCTCGACGACGTGCTCGAGCGCTGCGCCGATCCCGCCGGCGTGCTCATCGCCCTCGACGACCTGCGCCTCGCCCTCGACGCCCGGTGGTCCGAGCGCGCCGCGGCGGCCCTGGCGGCGGGGGTGCGCGCCACGTGACCGTCGACGACCAGGTGCGTCCCGACAGCGATCCGGCGCTCGGCGACGCCGCCCACACCCGGCCGGCACCCGCCGGTCCCGGCGTCGGGTGGTTGCGCCGGCTCGGCCCGTTCGTCCGCCGCTACCGGGGCCTGGTCGTCGCCACGCTCGTGTGCTCGGTCGTCGCCCAGGTGCTGATCGGCCTGCTGCCGCTCATCCAGCAGCAGATCCTCGACCACAGCATCACGACCGACGAGCGCCCGCTCGGTCCGATGCTGCTCCTGCTGCTCGCCACCGGCGTGTGCGGGTTCACGACGAACTACGCCCGCCGCTACCTCGGCGCCAAGGTCAGCGTCTACCTCCAGCACGACATGCGCCGCGCCATCCACCGCCACCTCTACGAGCTCGACTTCTCGCGCCACGACCAGCTGTCGATCGGCGACGTGATGTCGCGGGCGGCCGGCGACCTCACGCTGATCCAGGCGTTCTTCTTCTCGGTGCCGATGCTCGTCGCCAACATGACGCTGCTGGCGGTCGCGCTCATCGTGATGTTCGTGCTGTCGCCGGTGCTGAGCATCGTCGTCGTCGTCTTCGTGCCCGTCTTCACGTTCGTCGCCATCCGCTTCCGCGACCGCGTCTTCCCGGCGACCTGGAACGATCAGCGCCTCGCCGGCGCCGTGGCCGGCGTCGTCGACGAGGCCGTCAACGGCGTGCGCGTCGTCAAGGCGTTCGCCCAGGAGCAGCGCGAGTTCGACCGCCTCACCGACCGCGCCCACGAGCTGTACCAGTCGCGGATGCGCACGGCCCGCTACAACAGCCGGTACTCGTCGACGCTGCAGGTGCTGCCGATGCTGGCCCAGCTCGGCGTCCTGGCGTTCGGCGGCTGGCTCGCCCTGCGCGGCCACCTGACGCTCGGCGTCTTCCTCGCCTTCGCCAGCTACCTCGTGCAGATCGTCACGCCGGTGCGCCTCGTGGCCAGCCTGATGGCGACGACCCAGCAGGCCCGCGCCGGCGCCGAGCGGGTGTTCGAGCTGCTCGACATGGAGCCCCGCGTCGCCGACGCCCCCGACGCCGTGCCCGTCACCGCGGCGCGCGGCGAGATCGAGCTCGACCACGTCGGCTTCGGCCACCGCGGTGGGCCGCCGACGCTGCACGAGATCTCGCTGACGATCCGACCCGGCGAGCGCATCGGCCTCGTCGGCGCGTCGGGCTCGGGCAAGTCGACGCTCGCCTACCTGATGGCCCGCTTCTACGACCCGACGTCGGGCACCGTGCGCCTCGACGGCGTCGACGTGCGCCGCTTCCGCCTCGACTCGTTGCGGTCCACCGTCAACGTCACGTTCGAGGAGAGCTTCCTGTTCTCGACGACGATCCGCGAGAACATCGCCTTCGCCCGGCCGGGCGCCACCGACGCCGAGATCGAGGCCGCCGCGCGCGTCGCCCACGCCCACGACTTCATCACCGCCATGCCCGACGGCTACGCGACCGTCGTCGGCGAGCGCGGCTTCACCCTGTCGGGCGGGCAGCGCCAGCGCATCGCCCTCGCTCGCGCCGCCCTCGCCCAGCCCCGCGTGCTGATCCTCGACGACGCCACGTCGGCCATCGACGCCCGCACCGAGGAGGCCATCTTCGAGTCGCTCGAGGAGCGCCTCGGGGATTGCACGACCGTGCTCATCGCCCACCGGTCCTCCACGCTGCGGCTCGCCGACCGCGTCCTCGTCATCGACCGTGGCCGGATCGTCGCCGAGGGCACCAACGCCGAGCTCTGGCACACGTCCGAGCTCTACCGCGAGCTGCTGACCGGGCCGGAGCTGGCGCCGGTGGCGACCGAGGAGGTCGTCGACGAGATCGACTCGGTGGCCTGGCCGGCCCACGACGGCGACCGCGACGGACGCTCGCACCGCGTCGAGATGTCGTCGATCGTCCTCGGCAGCGGTGCCGCGGGCGGCGCGACGGCCGTCGGGCAGATGGGCGCCCGCGCCGCCCTCGTCGCGGCCACGCCCGAGCTGCTGGCGCGCGTCGACGCCCTGCCGCCGCTGCGCGGCGACCCGGCGATCGACCTCGCCGAGGCGACGGCCGACGACGGTCGTTCCACGCTGCGCCGGCTGGTCCGGCGCTTCCGCTGGCCGATGGTGGCGATCGCCGTGCTCGTGCTCGTCGACGCCGGCACGTCGCTCGTCGGCCCGCTGCTCATCCGTCACGGCATCGACGCCGGCGTCGCGCTCGACGACGGGCGCGTCGTGGCGATGGTCTGCGTGGCGTTCCTGGCCGTGCAGCTCGTCAGCTGGGGCAACCAGATCATCGAGCTGCTCTACACGTCGCACACGTCGGAGCGGATGCTCTACTCGCTGCGGGCCCGCACGTTCGCCCACCTCCAGCGGTTGTCGCTCGACTACTACGACAAGGAGATGGGCGGGCGGATCATGACCCGCATGACGACCGACGTCGAGGCGCTCGCCAACCTGCTGCAGCAGGGCCTGCTGCTCGCCCTGACGAGCGCCGCCGGATGCGCCGGCATCATGGTCGTGCTGCTCGTGCTCGACGTGCGCCTGGCGCTCGCCGCCTTCGTCGTGCTGCCGTTCCTCGCCGTCTTCACGGTGTGGTTCCAGCGCAGCTCGCGGCGCTCCTACGCCCGGGCGCGCGACGCCATCTCGGTCGTCAACGCCGAGATGCAGGAGAGCCTGGCCGGCGTTCGCGTCACGCAGTCGCTCGGACGCGACGACAACAACGGGCCCCGGTTCGCGGCCCGCTCGGCCCAGTACCGCGACGCCCGCCTGCGCTCGATGCAGCTGATGTCGATGTACTTCGCCGGCAGCCAGCTGCTGTCGACCGTCGCCAAGGTGCTCGTGCTCTGGTTCGGCGCCCACCTGATCGGCACCGACTCGCTCACGTCGGGCGTGCTGATCGCGTTCCTGCTCTACCTCGACCAGTTCTTCACCCCGATGCAGCAGCTGTCGGCCGTGTTCGACCAGTGGAGCCAGGCGCGGATCTCGCTCGGCCGCCTCGACGAGCTGCTGGCGACGCCGTCGGGGACTCCCGTGGTGGCCGACCCGATCGACCCCGGCCGCTGGACCGGCGACGTCGCCCTCGAGGGCGTGCGCTTCGCCTACTCAGCCGCCGCGCCCGAGGCCCTGCGCGGCGTCGACCTGCGCATCGCCGCCGGCGAGCGCGTGGCCCTCGTCGGCACGACGGGGGCGGGCAAGTCGACGTTCGTCAAGCTCGTCGCCCGCTTCTACGACCCGACCGCGGGGCGTGTCCTCGTCGACGGCATCGACCTGCGCAACGCCGATCTGCACGCCTACCGGCGGCACATCGGGTACGTGCCGCAGGAGCCGTTCCTGTTCTCGGGCACGATCCGCTCCAACATCGCCTACGGCCGGCCGCACGCCAGCGACCTCGAGATCGAGCGGGCGGCGCGCGCCGTCGGCGCCCACGAGCTCGTGCGGTCGCTGCCCGACGGCTACGAGACGCCGGTCGCCGAGACCGGGCGCTCACTGTCGGCGGGCCAGCGCCAGCTGCTCTGCCTGGCCCGGGCCGAGCTCGTCGACCCGACGATCCTGATCCTCGACGAGGCGACGTCCAACCTCGACCTGGCCACCGAGGCAGAGGTGCAGCGGGCGATGAACCTCGCCTCCCAGGGCCGCACGACGCTGCTCATCGCCCACCGCCTGCAGACGGCCCGCAACGCCACCCGCATCGTCGTGGTCGAGGAGGGCCGCCTCGTCGAGGACGGCAGCCACGACGAGCTCGTCGCCGCCGGCGGTCGCTACGCCGAGCTGTGGGACGCCTTCGACAGCGCCAGCCGCCCACCGCGCGCTCTCCCGATCGCCGGGGATACTATTAGGCGGCGTCGATCGTCGCTGGGCCGTCGCCGGCGATCGCGCTCGCCATGGCCGGCACGAGGTGCTCGAGCACGAACGGCAGGCTGAGCGGGCTCGTGAAGTAGATGGCGCCGGCCGTGATGCCGTCGGTGAACACGAGCTTCCCGTCCTGCACCGCCTCGAGCCCCGTGTACAGCGGCTCCGTCTCCAGCGCGGCGCGATCGTCGGGAGACTCGGTGGCCCACAGCATGACGTCGGCGTCGTCGAGCACGCTGAGCTGCTCCAGCGGGATGTACGCCTGCCCGCCCTCGGACTCGAAGTCGTCGAGCACCGTGGGGATCTCGAAGCCGAGGTCGGTGAGGAAGTCCGTGCTCAGCCCGTCCTGGTAGGCGATCGCGTTCCCGTCGTAGAACGCGTTCTGCAGGAAGGCAACCTGCACCCCGGCGAACTCCGGGTGGGCGGCTGCGGCGGCGGCGAACTGGTCGTCGATGTCGGCGATGATGGCCTCCATCTCGTCGGCCCGACCGAGCGCCTGGCCGATCAGCCGGGCCTGGTCGTCCCAGGGCGAGAAGTACAGGGGGGCGTCCTTCGGGTGGGCGATCGTCGGGGCGATGGCCGACAGCAGGCCGTAGGACTCCTCGTCGAGGCCGGCGTTGGTGCCGATGATGAGGTCCGGGTCCAACGCCGTGATGCGCTCGTAGTCGAGCCCGTCCGACGTCGTGAGCACCTCGGGCTGGGCGTCGCCGAGCTCGTCCTGCGCCCACGGCCACGTGGCGTACGGCTGATCGCCGTACCAGTCCGTGACGCCGACGGGCTGGACCCCGAGGGCGAGCACGGTGTCCTGCTCGGTGACGCCGACGGTCACGACGCGGACCGGCTCGGCGGCGATCTCGGTGGTGCCGAGGGCGTGCTCGACGCTGATCGGGAACGTCCCGACCGCCGCGTCGGTCGAAGGCGGCTGCGTCGGGACCGACGTCGCGTCCGTCACCGGCGCGGCGGTCGCCGCGGCACCGTCATCGGAGTCGTCGCCGCACGCGGCGACGATGGTCACGAGGGCGAGTGCGGGCAGGCAGCGGGCGAGCGAGCGGAGCACGCTGGCAAGGTACCCACACAAGTGTTGTTCGGGTGACCGTTCAGCGTTCGACTTCGACCGTTCCGCGCTCAGCGGCCCGCGCCCGGTGCATCGCCGGGGGATGCCCGAACTGGCGGCGGAACGCGTCGACGAAGCCGCTGCGGCTGGCGTAGCCGACCCGGTCGGCGACACGCCCGACGCTCACCCGCTCGGCGAGCAGCGCCACCGCCGCGTCGAGGCGCGCCCGCGTGCGCCACTCGCTGAACGTCAGCCCGGTCTCGGTCACGAACGCCCGCCGCAGCGTGCTGGCGCTCGTCGCCAGGCGCCGTGCCCAGTCGTCGAGCGTCTCCTGCCCGCCTGGCCGCTCGAGGATGCCGCGGGCGACGGCCGCGGCGCGATCGTCGACCGGCATCGGCAGCCGCGGTGCGGCCGGTCCACACGCCGCGAACTGGGCGAACAGCACCGTCGCGATGGCGTCGGCCACCGGCGTCTCGCCACCCGTCGCGCCGAGCGACAGCAGCAGCTCGCGGGCGAGCGGGGACACGCCGAGCTCCACCGGCTCGGGCCAGGCGAGCGGGCAGTGCTCGGGCCAGACGTAGAGGCAGTGGAGGACCACGTCGTCGCGGTTGACGACGTCGTGGGCATGGCCCCCTGGGATCCACACCGCCCGCGTCGGCGTGACGACCCAGCGTCGCGCGTCGAGGACGACCGTGCTGACGCCCTGCGTCACCGAGTTCGACGACTCGTGCGGGGCGCGCTGCCGGAGGAGGAGTGGCCCGACTGGGCCCGTTGAGACCCCGATCTGTCCGTCGGTTCCGGCCCGATCGAGCCGACATCGGATGACAGCACGGTGTTCTAGCGTCGGGGGCGATGACGCCACTGATCTCCGCCGCCGAGCTCGCCGCCGACCTGGCGTCCGATGCCCCGCCGCTGGTGCTCGCCGTCCGCGGGGCGGTCGGCGTGGTGGACCCCCGCGGTGACCACGCGGCCGCCCACATCCCCGGCTCGTACTACGTCGACCTCGAGACCGAGCTGTCCGGCCCCGGCCCGCCCGACGCCGGCCGTCACCCCCTCCCGGATCCTGCCGTCATGGCCGCGACCGCCACGCGCTGGGGCATCGGACCGGAGGCCGCGGTCGTCGTGTACGACGACAACGGGGCGATGAGCGCGGCGCGGCTGTGGTGGCTCTTGCACTGGATCGGCCACGACGCGGTCCGCGTGCTCGACGGCGGTCTGACCGCCTGGCGAGCGGCCGGCGGTGAGGTGGTCGCCGGCCCCGACCCGGAGCAGGTGCCGTCGACGACGCCGCTCGTCGCCCGTCCTGGCGCACGGCCGACCGTGGGGGCCGCCGACATCCTCGCCGGCGACGTCGGTCTGCTGCTCGACGCCCGCGCCGCGGAGCGCTATCGCGGCGAGGTCGAGCCGATCGACCCCGTGGCCGGCCACATCCCCGGCGCGGTCAGCGTGCCGACGGCGGGCAACCTCGCCGCCGACGGCACGTTCCTCGACCCTGTTGCGCTGCGCGAGCGCTTCGCCGCCGCCGGCGTCGTGGAGGGCGCGTCCGTCGTCGCCTACTGCGGCAGCGGGGTGACGGCGGCCCACGAGTTGCTCGCGCTGGAGCTCGCCGGGTTGGGTGGCGGCGCGCTGTACGCGCCGTCGTGGTCCGGGTGGATCGCCGACCCGACGCGGCCGATCGCGCGCTGACCTGACATTCGAACCGCCGGCACCGATTTCCCGGGTGGCATGCTGAGTGAGGCAGACACCGGGCCGGTGCCCGGCACATCCACGGCGAAGGGAGGGTCCGTGGCGACGACCGCGGTTCCGAACATCGACAGTCGGGCGACCGAGCAGACCGCAGCCGCCGACGTCTTGAGACCAGTCGTCGCCGGCCTCCTGGGCGACCCGCCACCGGTGCGCATCGAGCTGTGGGACGGCTCGTCGCTGGGCCCGCCCGACGGCGGCGCGGGGACGTTGCGAGTGCACTCACCGGCCGCGATCCGCCGGCTGCTCTGGAGCCCGAACCAGCTCGGGTTGGGCCGGGCGTACGTCGCCGGCGAGCTCGACGCCGACGGCGACATCTTCGAGCTCGTCGCCGCGATGCGCGGTCGCCTGCCCGAAGAGCGCAACGACGTGCTGCGGCTCGTGCCGCCAGCGATGCGGGCGGCCAGGCGCCTGGGTGTGCTCGGCCGGCCGTTGCCGCCTCCGCCGCAGGAGGCCCGCCTGCGGGGCGGGCGCCACTCCGTGCGACGCGACGCCGAGGCCATCGGCCACCACTACGACGTCGGCAACGACTTCTACCGCCTCGTGCTCGGCCCGTCGATGACCTACTCGTGCGCCAGGTTCGTGGACGCAGGCACCGACCTCACGGCCGCCCAGGCCGCCAAGCACGACCTCATCTGCCGCAAGCTCGGTCTCGACGGCCTCGCCGGCGGACGACTCCTCGACGTCGGGTGCGGGTGGGGGTCGATGGCGATCCACGCCGCGTCGCACTACGACGTGTCCGTCGTCGGCATCACGATCAGCGAGGCGCAGGCCGCCCTCGCTCGCCAGCGGGTCGCCGACGCCGGGCTCGCCGACCGCGTCGAGATCCGGCTGCAGGACTACCGCGACCTCGGCAGCGAGACGTTCGACGCCGTGTCCTCGGTCGGCATGTCCGAGCACGTCGGGCACCAGAACCTCGGGCGCTACTACGAGCTGCTGCACGCCGCGCTGCGGCCGCACGGCCGCCTGCTGAACCACGCGATCAGCTCGGTCGGCGGCTCGAAGCTCGGCCGGGCGTCGTTCATCGGCCGCTACGTGTTCCCCGACGGCGAGCTCATCGACGTCGGCGAGAGCGTGCTGGCGATGGAGCGGGCCGGCTTCGAGGTGCGCGACGTCGAGTCGCTGCGCGAGCACTACGCCCGCACGCTGCGGGCGTGGGTCGCCAACCTCGAAGCCGCGTGGGACGACGCGGTCGAGCTCGTCGGCGAGGCCCGGGCCCGGATCTGGCGCCTCTACATGGCCGGCTCCGCGATCGGCTTCACCGACGGTGGCGTCGCCATCCACCAGGTGCTCGGCGTCGTCCCGACGCCCGACGGGGAGAGCGGCATGGCCCCGACGCGGCGGTCGTTCGAGGGGTAGTTCCGATCAGCGGGCCATGATCGCGGCCACGGAGGCCGAGTCGAGGTACTCGTCGAGCCGCGTGATGCGGCCGTCGCGCACCGTCGTGACGATGCAGGCCGGGACCTCGATGCGCTCGCCGGCGCGGTTCGTCGCGACGAGCACGTGCTGCTGCACGAAGCCGTCCTCGGTGGCCGACCGCTTCACCTTGGTGTAGCTGACGTCGCGGAGGTTGGCGGCGATCCAGCCGAGCGTGCGGGCGTTGTCGTCGGGCGACTGCACGAGCCCGTCGGTGTTGTGCCAGATCTCGGCGTCAGGGGCGTAGACCTCCCGCACGGTGGCGATGTCGCCCGCCTCGATGGCGGCGAAGAAGCGGTCGGCGAGCTCGTGGACGTCGGACATGCGGTCCTCCCCGGGGACGGTGGTCGCTCCGGCCAACTTTCAGACCAGGCGGCCAGATTCTGGCCGCCACGTCTGAAAGTTGGCGGATCGGCGCGGACCGCGGACCCGGCAGTCGGAGGTCCGGCGGCCGGGTCAGGTGTGGTCGGCGGTCCAGGCGGCGATGAGGTCGGCGACGTCGTCACGAGCGCCGGGTGGGTCCTGGAAGTAGTGGTCGCCCGGCATCGTGACGAGCTGCTTGTCGGCGGCGGCGACGCCGTCGAGCAGCTCGACGGCCTGCGACGGGAACACCCCGCTGTCCGCCGCCGCCTGCACGATGAGCGTCGGCAGGTCGAGCCGGGCGAGGTGCGGTCCGGCCCGGCAGTCGGAGTCGGTGAGGCTCCACATGTTGAGCCAGCTGCGGCAGGTGCTGACGGTCCCGATGCCGAACACGCCGGCGTTGGCGCGCTGCGGATCGCCGCCGTAGGACCAGGGGGTCCGGCGGTCGGACGGGTCGAGCGCGCCGTCCATCATCCGCAGGTCGGCCCACGTCCGCGTCATCGTGAACAGCCGGTCACCACCGAGGTGGCCGGCCGCCGCGAGGCGGTCGAGCTCGGCGTGGCACCAGGCGGTGATGCGGGCGTTGCGGTCGCGCTGGGCGGCGCGGTAGCGGGCGACGAACTCGGCGTCGTAGGGCGGGCCGGGGTCGAACGGGTCGAGCGACGGGTCGCGCGACAACGGGTCCGCCTCGTCCACGACGGAGGCGTCGAGCCAGTCGGTCAGGACGTCGGGACGGCCGGGATGGGCGGCGACGAACACGAACAGGTCGGCGGGCGGCAGCTCGAGCGCCTCCGGGAGGACGGTGCGATCGCGGGCCGGGCGGATGCTCGGCTCGACGCTCTGGGAGTGGTAGGCGCCCATCAACGAGCCGCCGCCGGAGTTGCCGAGCAGCACGACCCGCTCGATGCCCTGCTCGCGGAGCCAGCGCACGCCGACCGCGATCTCGGCGAGGGCGTGGTCGAGCAGGAAGTACGCCTCGGCGCCGCGGAACCGCGTGTTCCAGCCGAGGAAGCCGTACCCACGAGCGGCCAGGTACGCGGCGAGGTAGTGCTCGGAGAAGTCGACGTTGTAGTGCGTCGCGATGAACGCCGTGGTCGGGCGGCTGCCGGCCGGCGCGTGGTAGATCCCCTGGCAGGGATGCCCTCCGGCACCAGCTCGGCCGACGACCGGTGACGGCAGGCCGATGAACGTGCGCTCGACGGCGGCGGCCGCGGGTGCGCTCACGACGAGAGCCCGGCGATGGCGGCCAGCGAGGCGTCGATGCTCGGCCGCACGTCCTCGTCCTTGGGGTTCGGGATGACGACGAGGCGGTCGACGCCGAGCTCGGCGAACGCGGTCGCCGTCTCGGTGGTCAGCCGGCCCCGAGGTGTCACGGTGATCTCGAGCGTGCCGAGCTCGGGCGGGCGGACGACCTGTTCGGCCGCCGTGCGCAGGCCGGCCAACGACGCGGCGGCGGCCTCGGGTGCCATCCCGAAGCCGTACCAGCCGTGGCCGTGCGCCACGGCGCGCCGGTAGGCGGCCGGGGAGTGGCCGCCGACGACGAGGGGGATCGGCTGCTGCACCGGGCGCGGGTGGGCGTCGACGCCGGCGAAGTCGACGTAGGTGCCGTGGTGCTCGGGCCGCTCGGTGTACCAGAGCGTCTGCATGGCCGCGACGAACTCGTCGGTCACCTCGCCGCGGTGCTCGAAGTCGGCGCCGATGGCGCGGAACTCGGGCTCCAGGTAGCCGACACCGATGCCGAGCGTGACGCGGCCGCCACTCAGCACGTCGAGGCTGGCGACCTGCTTGGCGAGCACGACCGGGTTGCGCTGGGGCATGATCACGATCCCCGTCGCCAGCCGGATCGTCGCGGTCACCGCGGCGGCGTAGGTCAGCCCGATGAACGGGTCGAGCGCCGGGTCCTGCGGCGCCATCGGCGACGGCGGCGCCTGCGGGTCGGGCAGGATCACGTGCTCGCCCGCCCACAGCGACTCGAACCCGGCGTCCTCGGCCGCTCGTGCCGCGGCGGCGAGGCGATCGGGCCGGCTCTGCGCGCCCATGTTGATGTTGAACAGTCCGAGCTTCACGGTCGCATCATGGTTCCTCGACGTCCTGTCCGTGCGCAGCGGCCCGATCGGGCCGGTACCGACGGACAGAACGGTCTCTGGCAAGCTCGTTCCGTGGCGCTCGCCGAGGGGATCGAGCCGCCGGCGACGTCGGGGCTCGACTCGTCGCGGGGGTGGATCGTCGTCGCGGCCGCGTTCCTGTCGATGTTCGTCGTGTACGGGATCGTCTACAGCTTCGGCGCCTTCTTCGACTCGATGGCCGAGGACTTCGGCACGGGCAAGGGGGCGACGGCCCTCATGTTCTCGATCACGACCGCGTGGTACTTCGGGCTCGGCCTGTTCTCCGGCAAGGCAGCCGACCGCTTCGGCCCGCGGCCGGTGCTGCTCGTCGCCGCCGCGGTGCTCGGCGTCGCCCTGCTGTTGACGTCACGCGTCCACACCATCTGGCTCGGCTACCTGACGTACGGCATCGGCGTGGGCATCGCCGTGGCGTGCGCGTACGTGCCGATGGTCGCCGCCGTCGGCGGCTGGTTCGTGCGCCGGCGCACCACCGCGCTCGGGGTCGCGGTCGCCGGCATCGGGGTCGGCACGCTCGTCGTCGCCCCGCTGTCCGAGCGCCTCATCGACGCCTACGGGTGGCGCACGGCCTACGTCGCCCTCGGCGTCGCCGGCGCCGGCCTCCTGCTCGTCGCCTCGTGCGGCGCGTGGCGGCCGCCCGTGACCGTCGTCCAGGAGCCCGTCGTGCTCAGGCAGGTCGTGCGCGACCGCGGCTTCGTGATCCTGTACATCGCCATCCTCACGATGTCGGCGGCGCTGTTCACCCCGTTCGTGTTCATCAAGTCCTACGCCACCGATCGCGGCATCGAGGCCGGCGCGGCGACGGCGCTCGTCGGCATCATCGGCGCCAGCTCCGTCGCCGGTCGCCTCGGCCTCGGTGGCGCCGGTGCCCGTCTCGGAGCGACCCGCCTGACGCAGGTCAGCTTCCTCGTGCTCACGCTCAGCTTCCTGATCTGGCTCTCCGCCGGCGACAGCTACGCGATGCTCGTGGTGTTCGCCGTCGTGATGGGCGTCGCCTACGGCGGGTTCATCGCCCTCACGCCGGCCGTCGCAGCCGGGCTGTTCGGGACGGTCGGCCTCGGCGCCGTGCTCGGCGCCCTCTACACGGCGGCGGCCATCGGCGGTCTCGTCGGTCCGCCGCTGATCGGCGCCGTGATCGACGGGTTCTCCTACGGTGCCGGCATCGTCACCGCGATGGTCGTCACCGCGGTGGCGACGGTCGTGGTGTTCCTGCTGCCGGCCGGGCACGACCGGGCCTGATCGATCCGACGGCGCTCGACCGCCGCAGACGACCGGCGGCGGGGCGCCAGTAGCGTTCCTCGCGTGACCGCGACCGTGCTGGTGGTGGAGGACGACGAGCTGATCGCCTCCAGCCTCGTGCGGGCCCTGCAGTCGAAGGGCTACGAGGCGTCGTCGACGCCGACCGTCGCGGCGGCGATCGCGTCGATCACGCAGGCGACCCCGGACCTCGTCCTCCTCGATCTCGGCCTGCCCGACGGCGACGGCGACGAGGTGTGCACCGTCGTCGCCCGCCGCCACCCTGACGTGCCGGTCATCGTGCTGACGGCCCGCCGCGAGGAGGCTGACGTCGTGCTCGGCCTCGAGATGGGCGCCAGCGACTACGTCGTCAAGCCGTTCCGCCTCGCCGAGCTGCTCGCCCGCGTCGCCGCCCAGCTGCGCGCCGCGCGGGTGCGCGGGGATGCCGCCGGCCGCCACGATCGGGAGACCGTGATCGGCGACGTCCGCATCGATCGCGGGGCGCGCCGGGTGCACGTCGGCGATCGCGAGGTGTCGCTGCGACCGAAGGAGTTCGACGTGCTGGAACGGCTGGCTCGCGACGCCGGCGTCGTCGTCACCCGCGAGCAGCTGATCGACGACGTGTGGGACGAGAACTGGTGGGGATCGACGAAGACGCTCGACGTCCACATCAACGCCGTGCGCCGCAAGCTCGGTGAGCTCCCCGGCGGACCGAGCCGGATCGCGACGATCCGCGGCGTCGGCTACCGCCTCGACGACGTCCCGGATCCCGCGGCTGGCAGCGAGGGCGCACCGTGAGGCGGCGCATCCTCATCACGATCCTGCTCGTCACGGCGGGGGCCGTCGGCGCGTTCTTCGTGCCGGCGATGCTCGCCGTGCGCAACCGCATCCAGCGCAGCGACCTCCTCGAGCTGCAGCGGGAGGGCTCGATCGTCGCCGGCCAGATCGCGGCGGACGGCACGATCGACCTCGCCGGGCTGGAGGATTCGGTCGACCGGGCTCACGAGCTGGCCGTGTACGACGCGGCCGGAGTCCTGCTCGCCGGGAGTGGCCCGACGCGTCCCGACCTCGTGGTCGAAGCGGCGCTGGACGGCGGGCTCGCCGAGGGCACCGTCGACGGCGACCTCGTCGCCGCCCTCCCGATGGCGAACGGCCTCGTCGTGCGCATCGCCGAGCCCAGCTCGGAGAGCGATGCCCGCGTCCGGGAAGGGGTCGTGCTGCTCGGGCTGGCGGCGCTCGGCGTGCTGGCGATGGCGGCCGTCGTCGGCGCCCTGCTCGCCCGCCGGTTGAGTCGACCGGTGGAGCGCCTGCGGCAGTGGGCCGTGACGATCGGCCGCGACGACGCCGGACCCCCACCTGCGCCGTCCGGCATCGGCGAGATCGACGAGCTCAGCACCGCCCTCACCGACGCCGGCTCGCGGATCCGTGAGCTGCTGCGCCGAGAGCGGTCGTTCTCGTCCCACGTCTCCCACCAGCTGCGCACGCCGGTCGCGGCGATGCGCGTGGCCATCGAGACCGAGCTGGCGGCCCCGCGCGACGACCGCACCGAGGTGCTCGAGGAGAGCCTGCGGGCCCTCGACCGGCTGGAGTCCACCATCGAGTCGATGCTGGCGCTGGCGCGCCACGACGAGCGGACGCCGGCGTGGTGCGACGTCGGCGGGCTCGTGCGCGACCACGCCGAGCGGTGGCGCCCGAGCTACGCCGCGGCGGGCCGCGACATGTCGCTCAGCGCGCCCGCCCAGCCGGCCGAGATCGACGCCGCAGCCGTGGGTCACATCCTCGACGTGCTGTTCGAGAACGCCCTCGTGCACGGGCGCGGCCCGGTCGCCGTGACGGTGCGCCGCACCGGCGCGGCCGTCGAGATCGACGTCGGTGACGAGGGGCCCTCGAACGCGGCGGCCGATCCCTTCTCCGACGGTCGCGTCGACACGAGCCACGGCATCGGCCTGCGCCTGGCCCGGACGCTCGCCGAGTCCGAGGGCGGGCAGCTGCGCCTCCTGGAGGTCGCCCCGACGGTGTTCCGGCTGTCCCTCCCGGCGCCCGATCCCCGCACCTGACGCGGCGCCGTCGGCGTCACGCCAGCGAGGTCGTGCCGGACGCCGTGACGCGGGTTCACCTGGCGCACACCTGACCCTGACGGGGTGCTGATCCGGGCGGGCGCACGATCGCGGCGTGACGACCACGACCAGGCCTGCTCGCCGCCCCCTCGCCCTGCTCGCCGGGGCCGGGGCGGTCGTCGGTGCCAGCCTGCTGGCCGGTAGCGGGTGGGCCCACGCCGACGGCGCGCTCACGGTGTCGACCCCGTACCCCACGATCGAGACGCAGCCCGGCTCGACCGTCAAGCTCGACATCGACGTCGCGAGCACGACGACGGCCGCCGTCGACCTCGCGCTCGGCGGGCTGCCCGACGGCTGGAAGGCGACGATGCGAGGCGGTGGCTTCGTCGTCAAGGCGGTCACGGCCACACCGGAGACACCGGCCAAGGCGACGCTCGAGATCGCCGTCCCACCGGAGGCCGCGCCGGGCACGTACCCGATGACGATCACCGGGAGCGACCCCGAGGCGACGTCCGTCGCCACCGTCACCCTCGACGTCGAGCAGCAGGTGGACAACGGCATCCAGATCACGGCCGACTTCCCCTCCCTGAAGGGGGCGCCGTCGACCGCGTTCTCCTACAACCTCACGGTCACCAACAACACGCCGGAGGAGCAGACGTTCACGTTCGACCCGAGCGGGCCGGAGGGGTGGACGGTCACGGCGTCGCCCACCGCCGAGGCCAACGCCCAGACGGTCTCGATCGACGCCGGCGGCGACAGCACGATCAAGGTCAGCGCGACGCCGCCCGACAGCGTGCAGTCGGGGCAGTACCCGATCGACGTCGGCGTCACGGCGGCCAACGGCGCGACCGGCAAGATCGAGCTGACGGCGGAGGTCACCGGCGCACCCAAGCTGACCCTGCAGACCGCGGACCAGCGTCTCGACGTGAGCGGCCACGCCGACAGCGAGCAGCGGGTGCCGATGATCATCTCCAACACGGGCACCGCCCCGCTCGAGGACGTCAAGCTCGCCGGCACCGCGCCGACCGATTGGGACATCTCCTTCGACCCCCAGTCCGTCGCCAACGTGAAGCCGAACGAGACGGCGCAGGTCACGGCGATCATCAAGCCGAGCAAGGACGCGGTGGCCGGTGACTACGCGATGACCATCCGCTCCAGCGCCGGCAGCGAGTCGTCCAACATCGACCTGCGCTACACGCTCGAGGGCTCGCGGACGCTCGGCTTCGTGGCCGTCGGCGTCATCGCCGTCGCGTTCCTCGCCCTCGTGGGCGTGTTCCTGAAGTTCGGGCGCCGCTGATGACCGCAACCGTCCCGCGCGTGGCGCGTCCGCCGGCCGCGCCGGCCGACGTCGTCATCCGCACCAAGCAGCTGACGAAGCGCTACGGCGAGACGACCGCCGTCGACGCCCTCGACCTGTCCATCGGGCGGGGCGAGGTCTTCGGCCTCCTCGGCCCCAACGGCGCCGGCAAGACGACGACGATCCTGATGCTCCTCGGGCTGACGGAGCCGAGCGGCGGCACGGCGCGCGTCGACGGCCTGAACCCCACCCGCGACACGCTGCTCGTCAAGTCGCGCGTCGGCTACCTGCCCGACGAGGTCGGGTTCTACGAGGACCTCACGGCTCGGCAGAACCTGCGTTACACGGCCGAGCTCAACCGGCTGCCGCGCCGCGACGCCGCCGACCGCATCGACGCCCTGCTCGGCGACGTCGGGCTGGCTGCCGAGGCCGACCGGAAGGTCGGCACGTTCTCACGAGGCATGCGGCAGCGCCTCGGGCTCGCCGATGCGCTGGTGAAGGACCCGTCGATCCTGATCCTCGACGAGCCGACGGTGAACATCGACCCGGAGGGTGTTCGCGAGCTGCTGCTGCTCGTCGAGCGGCTGCGCACCGACCAGGGCGTGACGATCCTGCTGTCGTCGCACCTGTTGCACCAGGTCGAGCAGGTCTGTGACCGCATCGGCGTCTTCGTCCGCGGGAAGCTGATGGCGTCAGGGACGATCGACGAGCTGGCGGCGGACCTCGACGACCGCTGGGTGTTCACGATCGGGGTGACCGGCCTCACCGACGTCGAGCCCACGCTGCGCGGCGTCCCTGGCGTCACCGCGGTCGCCCGTCGCGAGGGACGCTGGTCCGTGACGGCCGTCCGCGACGTCCGCGACGACGCCCAGCGCGCCGTGCTCGCCGCCGGCGGCAGCCTGACCCACCTCACGCGTGACGGCGCCGACCTCGACGCGATCTACCACCGGTGGTTCCGCGCGCCGGATGGCGCTGACGAGTCGGCCCGTCCACCGGCGACGGCGCGAGCGGCCGCTCCCGGGCAGGCGACGCCATGACCACGACCGCGGTGGGCCAGGGGCCGGCCCGCCGCCTGCGCGGCGGATGGCGCATCGTCGCCCGCAAGGAGCTGGCCGACCACGTGCGCTCGGTGCGCTTCGTGATCCTCGTCGTGCTCGTCGTGCTCGCCGGCCTCGCCGCGGTGCACTCCGCGAGCGGCCCCATCCGCGATGCGGCCGACCAGGCGTCGGGCACCCCGTCGATCTTCCTGTACCTGTTCACGCTCTCACCCGATCGGGTGCCGGCCTTCTACGAGTTCATCGGCATCCTCGGCCCGCTGCTCGGCATCGCCTTCGGGTTCGACGCGATCAACGGCGAGCGTGCCCAGCGGACGCTGCCGCGGCTGGTCGCCCAGCCCATCCACCGTGACGAGATCATCAACGGCAAGTTCGTCGCCGGCCTCGGCGCCATCGCCATCGCCCTCGCCTGCCTCGTCGCGATGGTCGCCGGGTACGGCGCGCTGCGCCTCGGGGTCGGTCCGACGTGGGGCGACGTCGCCCGCATCGCCGCCTTCTACGCCGTCGCCGTCGTGTACATCGCCCTCTGGCTGGCGCTCGCCCTGCTCCTGTCGGTGACGTGCCGGCGGGCGGCGACCGCCGCCCTGGCGGCGATCGCCATCTGGCTCGTCCTCACCCTCTTCGCCGGCCTGATCGCCGGCATCGTCGCCGACTCCGCGCACAAGGTCACTGCGGACTCGACCACCGAGGAGGTGCTCGCCAACGCCAAGACCGAGCTGGCCGTCCGGCGCCTGTCGCCGGACCAGCTCTACAAGGACGCGACGGGCGTGCTCCTCAACCCCTCACGGCAGTCGACGGGCATCATCGTCGAGCAGCCCGACCCCCTCGCCCTGCCCAGCAGCCTGCCGCTCGACCAGAGCCTGCTGCTGGCGTGGTGGCAGGTCGTCGTCCTGGTCGCCGGCACGGTGGTGCTCTTCGCCGCCGCCTACACCATCTTCATGCGACAGGAGGTCAGGGCATGACGTTGCTCGACCACCCACCCACCACCCCCTCCCCCGACGGGGCGGCGCTCCCACCCGCCGCCCCGCCGGTCAGCCCGCCGGCGGAGCGCCCACCAGCTCCGCCGGCCTGGGCCGACCCGCCGGCGCCGCCGAGTGGCCGACCGCCTCGCTCTCCGCGCGGTCGGTTCCTCGGCGGCGCTGCGGTTGGCGCCCTCGTCGGCGCGCTCGGTGGCCGGCGGCATCGTCGCGATCGCCGACGACGGCGGCGGCGGCTCGGTCGCCGCCCCGACCGCGAGCAGCGCGGCGCAGCCGGCGGCCGCGCCGGTCGCGACCAACTCGATCGCCTCGCTCGTCCAGGGTGCGGAGCCCTCGATCGTCGCCATCCACGACTCGATCGCCCAGACCGACATGTTCGGGCGCACCGTCGAGGGGCAGGCCGCCGGCACCGGCTTCGTGCTCTCGGCCGACGGCTACATCGTCACCAACGACCACGTCGTCGACGGCGCGACGGACATCACGGTCGACTTCAACGACGGCTCGAACGCGGCGGCCAAGGTGGTGGCGGCCGACGCCGGGTCCGACCTCGCCGTGCTCAAGGTGAGCAAGGACGGCCTGACGGCGTTGCCGCTCGGGACGTCGGGCGACCTGCAGATCGGCGACCAGGTCGTCGCCATCGGCAACGCCCTCGACCTGTCCGGCGCGCCGACGGTCACGACCGGCATCGTGTCGGCGACCGGCCGCTCGCTCGACGAGCCCAACGGCACCCACCTGACGAACCTGCTGCAGACGGACACGGCCATCAACCCCGGCAACTCGGGCGGCCCGCTGCTGGACATGCGCGGTGAGGTCGTCGGCATCAACACGGCGATCGCCGGGCAGGCGCAGAACATCGGGTTCGCCATCGCCATCGACCCCGCCAAGGCGCTGATCGACCAGCTGCAGAGCGGCGAGGTGCCTGCGCACGCCCTGCTCGGCGTCTCGACGCAGCCCGCCGAGCACGGCGTCGAGGTCGTCGACGTGACCGCCGGCTCGGCGGCCGATGCGCGCCGGCGTGCAGGTCGGCGACGTGATCACGCAGGTCGACGACCAGGCAGTCGCCACCCCCGACGACCTGGCAACGGTGATCGGCGCCCACCAGCCCGGCGACGAGGTGACCGTCCACTTCACCCGTGACGGCGTCGCCAAGACGGCCACCGCGACCCTCGGCGCCAGGCCGACGGCGAGCGGCGACTGAGCCCCCCGGCCCGGCGGCCGCCACCCTTTCCTCCCGGTGGCCGCCGGGCCGCCACCGGTTGGGGATCTTCAGGTGGCGGGGAGGTCGTCGACCTCGTCCTCGACCCGCCGGCCGGTGGCGTCGCCGTCCACGCCCGCGCCGACGGTCGGTGCCTGCGGCTCGACGGGCGCCAGCACGGACTCGCTGTACGCCGACACCAGGTGGGCCACCTCGACGTCGCCCTCGACGAACTCGCGGGCCCGCTGCATCATGACGTCCGCGGTGCGGGTGCGTCGCTCGTGCTGGCGCAGGTGCTCACCCCATGTGCGCACGGTGAACGTCTCGACGAAGCGGTCGGTGTCGGCGAGGTCGCGGTAGAGGTCCCACTCGACGGCGCCGCTGCGGCGCCGGTCGCGCTCGACGTGCCGCATCATCGCGGTGAACTCGGCGTGCGCCCCTTGCGGCACGCGGTAGCCGACGGTCACGAGCACCGGTCCGGCGGCGGCGTCCGGCTCGAGGTTGACGATCGGCGCCGAGGTGGTCGCCGGGCGCAGGTCGAGGTCGCGGACCGCGGCGAGCCGCCAGCGCCGGCCGCTCACGGTGCCGGCGAGCAGGATCGCCGCCGCGACCACGAGCGAGCCGGCGATGCTCCACGCCCCGGCGAGCGCCCCCCAGAGCGCGCTGCCGACGGCGATCCCGCCGGCGAGCACGACGAGGTACAGGCCGAGCCCACGGGCGCGCACCCACCACGGCAGCGCGGCCTGCGTCGACACGTTCAAGGTCACGGTCGCCGTGGTCCAGGCGGCCCCCGCGAAGAACAGGGCGACCGCATCCACCCATGGCGAGGCCGCCACGCCGACCAGCACGAGGGCGACGGCGATGACGATCGACGACGCCGTGATCGACTCGTCGCTCGTCAGCACGGCGTCGATCCGCGGGCGCAGCACGGCGGCCCCGGCGGCGCCGATGCCGAAGCAGCCGAGGAGGATGCCGTAGACGCCCGACCCCATGTCGAGCTGGTCGCGGACGATCGTCGGGAGCAACGCCTGGATCGCCGCCGCCGGCGTCGCGAACACGAGCGTGCGCACGAGGATGCCCCGGAGGGCCGGCGCGTTGGCTCCGTACCGGAGCCCGGCGCGGACTGCTCCCGGCAGCGACTCGGTCGAGAGGCGGACCCCCGAGCGGTGCGGGCGCCAGCGCAGCAGCACCAGCACGACGCCGAGGAACGACAGGGCGTTGACGACGAACGCCCACTCGGCGCCGGCCGAGGCGACGAGGGCGCCGGCGAGCGCCGGTCCGATCGCCCGGCCGGCGTTGAACGTCAGGCTGGACAGGGCGACCGCCTGGCCGAACTCGCGGGTCGGCACGAGGTCCGGTTGGATCGCCTGCCACGCCGGACCCATCAGCGCGGCGCCGACGCCGAGGGCGAACGTCAGCGCCAGGAGCACGGACGGCGTGACGTGATCGGTCATCGTGAGGGCGGCGAGCGCGCCGGCGCAGACGAGCATCCAGACCTGGGTGGCGATCAGCAGCAGGCGCCGGTCGAAGATGTCGGCCAGCGCCCCGGCCGGCAGCCCGAGCAGCAGCAGCGGCAGCAGGCTCGCCGTCTGGATCAGCGCGACCAGCGTGGGGGACGTCGTGAGGTCACCCATCAGCCACGAGGCCGCCACGGTCTGGAAGAACGTGCCGATGTTCGACCCCAGCTGGGCGGCGAAGAGGGCGGCGAAGACGCGGTGGCGCAGCGGGGCCCACGGCGACATCCGGGATGAGTCGAGCGCCCCCGGATCCGTCATCGCGCCCATCGTCGCACGGGCGGCGAACGCGCTCCGGCCTCGGAACGTCGCACGATCGTCACAGGTCGGGGCTGTGGTTCGGGGCCCGACGTGCCGATGACGCGCCATGCGCTTCATGCGGGTGGTCTCGCTCGTCGCGGGCATCACCCTGCTGGTCACCGGCCTCGCCGGCCTCCTCGGCCGGCGCGCCGAGGTCGGTCGCGAGCGCGATCAGCTGCTGGAGTCGAGCGCCGAGCTGGCGACAGCCCGGCTCGACGCGACCATCGCCCGGATCACCGCCGCGATGGCCGTGGCGACGCCGGGGACACCGGTCGAGCAGCTCGCCGACGCGCTGGCCATGCCGGTCTGCGCGGTCGCCGATGACGGGGCGACACGCTGCTCGGCCACGCCGTACGACCTGGCACCGGACGCCGCGGTGACGAGCGCCCTCGATGCGGCGGCCGGCCAGCCGGCGCCGGTGGTGCTCGTGGCGCCGCCACTGGGCGGGAGCGGTCCCGCCGGCGTCCTGGTGGCCGCGGACCAGGGCGCGCGCACGCTGCTGGCCGCCACCACGCTGGCGACCGACGACATGCCAGCGGGCACCGCGGCGGTCCTCGTGCCCGTCGACGGTGAACCGCTGCTGCGGCCGCGCACGGCGGGTGACGTGCGGGCGTACGCGGCGCCCTCGATGGTGGAGTTCGAGGGCGGGCCGTGGGCCGTGCGCACCACGACGCGCGCGGCCGTGCACCTCACCACGGACGAGCGCTGGCTCATCGGGGCCCAGCTCGCGGTCGGTGCCGTGCTGGCGGCATTGGCGCTCGGGGGCATGTTCGCCGACCACCGCTCGCTGCAGCGCCGGGCGACGACGGACGCCCTGACCCGCTTGCCGAACCGGGCCGAGTTCGAACGTCGTGCCACCGAGGTGCTCGGCCGGCTCGGCCGCGACGGCGGCAGCGCCTGCCTGATGGTCATCGACCTCGACCAGTTCAAGGTCGTCAACGACACGGTCGGCCACGAGGCCGGCGACCGGGTCCTCGTGGCCGCGGCCGAGCGGCTCCGGCAGGCGGTCCGCAGCTCCGACGTCGTCGGCCGGTGGGGCGGCGACGAGTTCGTCGCGCTGCTGCCCGGCGTCGCCGACGCCCGGTCGGTGCCGGAACGGGCGGCCACGATCGCCAACGCCATCGCCGCCGCGCCGCCGATCGGTGGCTACGAGCTGACGGCCAGCGTCGGGGCCGCCCTGTTCCCTGCCCACGCCTCGTCGCTGGAGGGCCTGCTGCGCACGGCCGACCGGGCGATGTACACGGCGAAGGTCGGCGGCGTCCCCCACCACGTCGCCGAATCCGGTTTCTGACAAGACTTCGGTGGCCTGAGGCCACCGAAGTCTCAGGAGAACCTCGGTGCCTACGATGGCCGGCGTGACGACCGCCCCCACCAGCGTCCCGGCGCCGGCCCACTCGCCGCTGACCTCCAAGCTCGAGGGGTTCGGGACGACGATCTTCGGCGAGATGACGTCGCTCGCGCTGGCCACGGGGGCGATCAACCTCGGGCAGGGGTTCCCCGACACCGACGGCCCCGCGGAGGTCCTCGACGCCGCGGTGGCGGCGATCCGCAGCGGCGTCAACCAGTACCCGCCGCCGCTCGGCGACCCGGTCCTGCGCCATGCCATCGCCGAGCACCAGCGTCGTTTCTACGGCCTCGAGCCCGACCCCGACACCGAGATCCTCGTCACGGCCGGGGCGACCGAGGCCCTCGCCGGCGCCCTGCTCGGCATGCTCGACAGCGGCGACGAGGTCGTCGTGTTCGAGCCGATGTACGACAGCTACCAGGCGTGCATCGCCCTCGCCGGCGCTCGTCCGATCCCCGTCCTGCTGCAGCCCGGCGACGATGGCCGGTACCACTACGACCCGGCCGAGCTGCGCGCCGCGATCTCCCCGCGCACGAAGCTCGTCCTGCTGAACACCCCCCACAACCCGACGGGCAAGGTGTTCGACGCCGCCGAGCTGGCCGAGATCGCCGAGCTCGCCATCGAGCACGACCTGATCGTCGTCGCCGACGAGGTCTACGAGCACCTCGTGTTCCCGGGTGCCACCCACGTCCCGATCGCCACGCTGCCGGGGATGGCCGAACGCACGCTGACGATCTCGTCGGGTGGCAAGACGTTCAACACGACGGGCTGGAAGATCGGGTGGATGTGCGGTCCGGCGCCGATCGTCACCGCCGCCAAGACCGCCAAGCAGTTCCTCACCTACGTCAGCGGGGCGCCGTTCCAGCCGGCCATCGCCGCCGGCCTGCACCTCGGCGACGCGTACTTCGCCGGCATCGCCCGCGACCTCACGGCCAAGCGCGATCGACTCGTCGACGGCCTGCGCGCCGCCGGCTTCACGACGTTCGTGCCGGAGGCGACGTACTTCACGACGGTGGACATCCGCCCGGTCCAGCCCGACGGCGACGGGATGGCGTTCTGCCGCTCGCTGCCCGCCCGCTGCGGTGTGGTGGGCATCCCCAACGAGGTGTTCTACGCCCGCACCGAGCACGGCCGGCACCTCGTGCGCTTCGCCTGCTGCAAGCGCTTCGAGGTCCTCGACGAGGCGGCCACGCGGCTGGCGAGCCTGTCGTGAACGGCGATCTGCGCATCGCCGCGATCCAGCACGACATCGTGTGGAGCGACCGCGACGCCAACTTCGAGCACCTCGCCCCGATGGTCGCCGCGGCCGCCGGCGCCGGCGCCGGGCTCGTGCTGCTGACCGAGACGTTCTCGACCGGGTTCGTCACCGACGACCTCGACATCGGTGAGCCCGAGGGCGGGCCGTCGGCGTCGTTCCTCGTCGAGCAGGCACGGCAGCACGGCGTGTGGGTCGGCGGCTCGTGCCCGGAGGTGCCGCCCGGCGCGGCGGCCGACGACCAGCGGCCGCACAACAGCTTCGTGCTCGCCGCGCCCGACGGCGCCGTGCACCGCTACCGCAAGATCCACCCGTTCTCCTTCGGCGGCGAGGAGAAGCACTTCCGCGCCGGGTCCGACTTCGTCACCGTCGACGTCGCCGGCCTGCGCGTCAGCCTCTTCGTCTGCTACGACCTGCGCTTCGCCGACGAGTTCTGGCAGCTCGCCCGCGACACCGACGTCTACCTCGTCCCCGCCAACTGGCCGGCCAAGCGGCGCCTCGCGTGGACCACGCTGCTGCAGGCCCGCGCCATCGAGAACCAGGCCTACGTCGTCGGCGTGAACCGCGTCGGCGAGGGCGGCGGCATCGCCTACTCGGGCGACAGCCGCATCGTCGACCCGCTCGGCGAGCTGCTGGCGACGGCGGCGCACACCGAGTCGATCCTGCTCGCCGACATCTCGGCGCGCACCGTGCGCTCGACGCGCGAGCACTTCCCGTTCCTGCAGGACCGCCGCTGAGGTCATCCGAGTGTTTCGTGCGGGGCCTCCCCGCACGAAACACTCCGGATGGCGCAGGACGGTGCGCCGGTAGGTTCGACGGCCATGGTGGGGGATGCGCTGATCGAAGCCCGCGGCCTCGTCAAGCGCTTCGGGGCGTTCACGGCGGTGGACGGCATCGACGTCGAGGTGCGCCGGGGCGAGGCGTTCGGCTTCCTCGGGCCCAACGGCGCCGGCAAGTCGTCGACGATGCGCATGATCGGCTGCACGTCGCCGACCACCGCGGGCACGTTGCGCGTGTTCGGGCTCGACCCGGCGACGCAGGGCAAGCAGATCCGTGCCCGGCTCGGCGTCGTGCCGCAGTCCGACCAGCTCGACACCGAGCTCACGGTCGCCGAGAACCTGATCATCTACGGCCGCTACTTCGACATCCCCCGCGCCGAGTGCAAGCGCCGGGCCCGTGAGCTGCTCGAGTTCGTGCAGCTGTCCGAGCGGGCGTCGAGCAAGGTCGAGCCGCTGTCGGGTGGCATGAAGCGGCGTGTCACGATCGCCCGCTCCTTGATCAACGAGCCCGAGCTGCTCCTCCTCGACGAGCCGACCACGGGACTCGACCCGCAGGCCCGCCACGTCCTCTGGGACCGCCTGTACCGGCTCAAGCAGCAGGGCGTCACGCTCGTGCTGACGACCCACTACATGGACGAAGCCGAACAGCTCTGCGACCGCCTCGTCGTGATGGACGGCGGGCGCATCGTCGCCGAGGGCTCGCCGCGGCAGCTGATCGAGCAGCACTCCACCCGCGAGGTCCTCGAGCTGCGCTTCGCCGCCGGCACGAACGAGGACGCGGCGCCCGGCATCGAGGGCATCGGTGATCGCCTGGAGGTGCTGCCGGACCGCGTCCTCGTCTACGCCCACGACGGCGAGAAGGCGCTCGCCATGGTCCACGACCGCAACATCTCGCCGGAGAGCGCGCTCGTCCGGCGCAGCAGCCTGGAGGACGTCTTCCTCCGCCTGACCGGGCGCACGCTCGTCGACTGATGGGCACACCGGCCGCGATCCGCGTGTGGGGCAGCAGCTTCGCCCTGTACAAGCGGATCTGGCGCTCCAACCTGCTCGGCAGCCTCCTCCAGCCGCTGCTCTACCTGCTCGGGATGGGCGTCGGCGTCGGCGCGCTCGTCGACAGCAACGGCTCCGCCGACGACATCCTCGGCGGCGTCGAGTACGTCACGTTCCTCGCCCCGTCGCTGCTGGCGACGACGGCGATGATCGTCGTGGCCCAGGAGTCGATGTGGCCGGTCATGGACGGCTTCACGTGGAGCTACGTGTACCGGGCGATGGCGGCGACCCCGCTGCGCTCGCGCGACGTGGTCGACGGCGTCGCCCTGTGGCACGCCACCCGCGGGTTCTTCGCCGCGACCGGCGTGGCGATCGTGCTGGCGCTGTTCCCGGCGACGCGCTCGTGGGGGCTCGTCCCGGCCGTCCCGTTCGCCGTGCTGACCGGGATGGCGTTCGCCGGGCCGATCACGGCGTGGTCGGCCTCGCGCACGACCAGCGACCAGTCGTTCCCGGCGATCATGCGCTTCGGCATCGTGCCGATGTTCCTCTTCGCCGGCGCGTTCTACCCGATCACCCAGCTGCCGGGGTGGTTGCAGGTCGTCGCCCGCGCGACGCCGCTCTACCACGGCGTCGAGCTCTGCCGCGGGGCCGTGCTGCACACGCTCGGTCTCGCCGCGGCGGCGGTCCACGTTGCGGTGCTGGCGGCGTACTGGCTCGTCGGCATGGCCTTCGCCCGGCGCACGTTCGCCCGGCGTCTGGCGGAGTGAGCCGGCGATGAGCGTGACGTTCACCGAGGCGACGTCGGGACTGCGGATCATCCCGCCGGCGCTGCTCCACGCCCGCCGGCCGCAGCGGATGATCGAGCGCTCGATCATGGTCAACCGGCGGACGTGGTTGATCATCCTGAGCGGGTTCTTCGAGCCGCTCTTCTACCTGCTGTCGATCCGCGTCGGGTTCGGCGACCTCGTCGGCGACGTCACCGTGGACGGCGTGTCGATCCCGTACGCCGACTTCGTCGCCCCGGCCCTGATGGCCGCCTCGGCGATGAACGGGGCGGTCTACGAGTGCACGATGAACGTGTACTTCAAGATCAAGCACCAGCACCTCTACGACGCGGTGCTGGCGACGCCGATGATGCCCGGCGACGTGGCGCTCGGGGAGATCGGTTGGGCGGTCAGCCGCGGCCTGATCTACTCGACGGCCTTCATGCTCACGATGTGGGCGCTCGGCATGACCGGCTCGCCCTGGATCGTGCTGGCGGTGCCGGCGTGCGCGCTGATCGGGTTCGCGTTCGGTGCCGTGGGGATGGCGCTCACGACGTACATGCGCTCGTTCGCCGACTTCGAGTACGTCACGACGATCACGCTGCCGCTGTTCCTCTTCTCGGCGACGTTCTACCCCGTCTCGAGCTACGGCAGCTGGGCGTGGGTGGTGCAGCTGAGCCCGCTGTACCACGGCGTCGCCCTCGTCCGTGGCTTCAACCTCGGCGTGTTCGAGTGGTCGATGCTGTACCACGTGGCGGTGCTCGTGGCCCTCGCGCTGGTCGGCCTGGCGGTGACGTCGAAGCGCATCGCCCGGATGCTGCTCACGTAGCCGCCGGAGCAGTCGGACCGTCCGCCGGGATCGGTCCGAAGGGGCCGATCCGCACCGACAGAACAGGAGTCGAAACTCCTGCCCAACGGCCGAGTGAGCGGCGACTCACTCGCGAGGGTGGCCCTATCCTGACCACATGCTGTTCCGCACCAAGACCGCCATGGTGACGCCGGACGAGGCCCTCCCCGGCCGCACCGACCAGACGATGCCCGTCCCCGCGACCCACTACGTCAACGGCCACCCGCTGCAGGGCCCCTGGCCCGACGGGTTCGAGACCGCCGTCTTCGGGCTGGGCTGCTTCTGGGGCGCCGAGAAGCTCTTCTGGGAGACGCCCGGCGTCTGGTCGACGGCCGCCGGCTACGCCGGTGGCTACACGCCGAACCCGACCTACGAGGAGGTGTGCTCCGGGCGCACCGGCCACTCCGAGGTCGTGCTCGTCGTCTTCGACCCCGCCGTCGTCACCTACGAGCAGCTGCTCAAGGAGTTCTGGGAGGACCACGACCCGACGCAGGGGATGCGCCAGGGCAACGACGTCGGCTCGCAGTACCGCAGCGTGCTGTACACCCAGGACGACGAGCAGGCGGCGACCGCCGAGCGCACGAAGGTCGCGTTCGGCGCGTCGCTGCAGGACGCCGGGTACGGCGACATCACGACGGAGATCGCCCCGCTCGGCGACTTCTTCTACGCCGAGCCGTACCACCAGCAGTACCTCGCCAAGAACCCCGCCGGCTACTGCCCCATCCACGCCACCGGCGTGAAGTGCGGCTGACGGCGACCGCGACTTCCCGAGCCCGCCCGGCGAGCGACCAGTAGGCTCGCCGGCCGGGCACGGATCGACGGTGGAGGACACCCCGCACATGAGCTTCCTGGACAAGGCCAAGGACGTTGCCGGCGACCTCGCCGACAAGGCGGGCGACCTGGCCGAGAAGGCCGGCGACAAGATCCCCGGCTCCGTCAAGTCGAAGGCCGGTGACCTCGCCGGCAAGGCGGGCGACCTCGCCGGGAAGGTCGTCGAGAAGGTCCCGGACTCGGTGAAGGAGAAGGCGGGCGGCATCGCCGGCAAGGCAGGCGACCTCGTCGGCAAGGCCACCGGCAAGCTCGGCATCGGCGGCGGCGACGACGAGCCGGCCGTCGGCGAGGCGGGCGGCGAGCCGGCCACGCCGTCCCCGCAGGAGCCCTGAGCGGGCGGCCGGTCAGCGGCCGGGTTCGTCGCTCCCCGCGGCGTCCCACCCGCCGGCACGGATCGCGGCGCCGTCCGCGTCGAGCGGTCGCCCGGGCCAGCGCACGACCCCAGGCGTCGCGCTGAGACGGGCGATCAGTCCCTGCATCGGCATGCCGTCCACGTCGGTGATCGCCTGGCGGGCGCGCAGGTGCGGGTCGGCGGCGATGTCGGCCATGTCCATCACCGGACCGGCCGCCGCGTCGGCTGCCGTGAGCTCGACCATCGCCTCCGCCGACGTCCGCACCGCGCACCAGGCGGCCATCACGGCTTCCAGCTCGTCGCGGGCCGCCGCCCGCCCCTCGAACGTCACGAAGCGCGGATCGTCGCCGAGCCCGAGCAGCGCCATCACCCGCTGGGCGATGCTGTTGCTGCTCGTCGAGACGGCGATCCAGCGGCCGTCGGAGCAGCGGTAGGTGCCGCGCGGCACGGTGTACGGCAGCCCGGCTCCGAGCCGCGGCTGCAAGGTGCCCTGCAGCGCGTACACCGACGGCAGCGGGCCCATCAGGTGCAGCATCGTCTCGAGCAGGTTGACGTCGACGACCTGGCCGCGGCCGCTGTGCAGGGCGACCATCGTGGCGAACGCGGCGGCGAGGCCGGTCGCCTCGTCGGTCAGCGCCATCGGGGGCAGCAACGGCTGGCCGTCGGGCTCGCCGTTGATCGCCGCGAAGCCGCCCATCGCCTCGGCGATCGTGGCGAAGCCCGGCCGTTCGGCGTACGGGCCGTCCTGGCCGAACCCCGACACGCGGGTGACGACGAGCCGCGGGTTGCGGGCGTGCAGCACGTCGGGACCGAGGCCGAGCCGTTCGAGCCGCCCGGGTCGGAAGTTCTCGACCAGCACCGAGGCGTCGTCGACGAGCCCGAGCAGCAGCTCGCGATCGGCCCCGTCCTTGAGGTCGAGGACGATGGTCCGCTTGCCCCGATTGGCGAGCTTGAACCAGAGCCCCTCCCCGTCGCGGGCGTCGCGCCACGCCATCGTGCGCAGGCTGTCGCCGTCCGCCCGCTCCACCTTGATGACGTCGGCGCCGAAGTCGGCCAGGTAGCGCGCGCAGTTGGGCCCGGCGATCACCGTCGAGAGGTCGAGCACGCGGACGTCCGCGAGGGGAGGGACGGCGGTCACGGCGCCACCGGGTCGACGATCACGGGCACGGAGTCTCCCGCGCGCAGCTGTGCCGCGTAGCGACCGTCGAGGGCGCGCAGCTCGTCGTGGGTGCCGAGCTCGACGATGCGACCGTCGTCGATGACGGCGATGCGGTCGGCGTGGCGGATCGTCGAGAGGCGGTGGGCGATCACGATCGCGGTGCGCCCGAACAGCGCGGCGTCGAGGGCGGCCTGGACGTGGTGCTCGTTGTCGTTGTCGAGGTGGCTCGTCGCCTCGTCGAGGATGACCACGGCGGGGTCCTTCAGCAGCAGGCGGGCGATCGCCACCCGCTGCTTCTCACCGCCCGAGAGGCGGTAGCCGCGATCGCCCACCACGGTCGCGAAGCCGTCGGGCAGCTCCTCGATCGTGTCGAGGATGCGTGCCGCTCGGCAGGCGGCGAGCAGCTCCTCGTCGGTGGCGTCCGGCTTGGCGTAGCGGAGGTTGTCGCCGATCGACTCGTGGAACAGGTGGGGGTCCTGGGCGACGACGCCGATCGCCGCCCGCAGGGACGTGAGCGTCAGGTCGCGCACGTCGTGCCCGTCGACGAGGACGCGCCCGCCCGAGACGTCGTACAGCCGCGGCACGAGCGACACCAACGTCGACTTCCCGCCGCCGGACGTCCCGACGAGGGCGACGGTCTCGCCGGCGAGGACGTCGAGGGTGATGCCGTCGAGCACGTCGCGGTCGGGATCGGCCGAGGGTGGGTGCTGCTCCAGCGACGCGATGCGGGTGGCGTCCGCCGGCGGGTACCGGAAGCGGACGTCCTCGAGGGTGACCCGGCCGCGCGGCGCGACGAGGTCGACGGCGCCCGGACGCTCCTGGATCGGATCGGGCGCATCGAGCACCTCGAACACCCGCTCGAAGCTGACGAGCGACGTCATCAGGTCGACGCGGGCGTTCGTCAGTCCGGTCAGCGGCGAGTAGACCGCGCGTCGCCGAGCGCGGCGAGGGCCACGAGCGTGCCGCTCGAGATCTGGCCGCTCACGACGAGGTGGCCGCCGACGCCGTAGATCGCGGCGGCCCCGACGGCGGCGACGAGGCCGAGGGCGACGAAGAACACCCGCCCGTACATCGCCGCCCGGATGCCCGTGTCCCGGACCCCGGCGGCCTGGCGCTCGAAGTCGCGGTCCTCCCGGTCGTGATCCCCGAACAGCTTGACGAGCATCGCCCCGGCGACGTTGAAGCGCTCGGTCATCTGCATCGTCATCGTCGCGTTGTACTGCATCTGCTGGCGTGAGATCGCCTGCAGCCGCCGTCCGACGCGGCGGGCCGGGATCACGAAGGCCGGGAGCACGACGAGTGCCAGCAGCGTCAGCCGCCATTCGAGGGCGAGCATCGCGGCGAGCGTCGTGATGAGGACGACGACGTTGCTGACGACGCTGCCGAGCGTGCTCGTGACCGCGGTCTGGGCGCCGATGACGTCGTTGTTCAGCCGCGAGACCATGGCGCCGGTCGGGGTGCGCGTGAAGAAGGCGACCGGCATCCGTTGCACCTTGGCGAACAGCGCGCGGCGGAGGTCGTAGATGAGCCCCTCGCCGACTCGGGAGCTCGCCCAGCGCTGCACGACCTGCAGCACGGCGTCGCCGAGCGCGGCGAGCACGGCGGCAGCCGCCAGCCAGCTGATCATCGCCCGGTTCGCCTCCGGGATCGCGGTGTCGAGGATGGCGCGCACGACGAGCGGGGGCACGAGCCCGAGCAGCGCGGCGGCGACGATCGCCAGCAGGAAGATGGCGATCGGCCCGCGGTACGGGCGGGCGAACGTCCACGCGCGACGCAGCGTCGTCCGTGTGACGGTGGCGCCCGCGAGCTGGCTGGGATCCCGCGGGTGCAGCATCATCGGGCTGTGCCGCATGGTCCGAGGCTACGAAGCCAACTCGCCGGAAACCTCCCGTACCATGCCCGGCATGCCGAGACCAGCCCGGCGCCGCGGTCGCGGCGCAGCAGCGCTCGGTGCGCTCGCCCTCGTCGTCGCCGCCTGTTCGACCAGCAGCGGCGTGCGCACGGAGGGTGCCGAGCAACAGGGCGGTCCGGCCCCGACCGACGTCCCGGCGTCGACCTCACCCGAGTCGGCGCCGGACGCGACGGACCCTTCGTCGAGCGCTCCCGACGACCCGCCGGCCCCGTCGCCGTCCACGATCGACTGGCAGTCGATCGGTGACCAGCTCGAGCAGGCGACGCTCGAGGTGCCGGTCGACTACGAGGATCCCGACGGCGACACGTTCGAGCTGTTCCTCGTGCGGCGCCCGGCGAACGACCAGGCGAACAAGATCGGCTCGCTGCTCATCAACCCGGGTGGTCCCGGCGCCGGCGGCGCGCAGTTCGCGGCGGGGGCCGACTTCATCTTCGACGACGAGCTGCTCGACCGCTTCGACATCATCGGCTGGGACCCGCGCGGCACCGGCTTCACGGAGCCGGCGATCGACTGCATCGACGACTACGACGAGTACTTCGCCGGCACCGACATCACGCCCGACGACGAGGCCGAGCGCCAGGAGCTGATCGACGTCGCCGAGGACTTCCAGGACCAGTGCGCGACGAAGAACGCCGACATCCTCCAGCACGTCGGCACGAACGACTCGGCGCGCGACATGGACGCCATCCGCCAGGCCCTCGGCGAGGACCAGATCTCGTACTTCGGGTTCAGCTACGGCAGTGAGCTCGGCGCGACGTGGGCCACGCTGTTCCCCGACACGGTCCGGGCCGCGGTGCTCGACGGGGCCGCCGATCCCACGGTCGGGCTGCTGGAAGGTGGGATCCAGCAGGCTGCCGGGTTCGAAGGAACGCTCGACACGTACCTCGCGCAGTGCAGCGCGGACCCCGACTGCGAGTTCCACAACGGCGGCGACGCCGAGGGTGCGTTCGACGACCTGATGCTCGCCCTCGACGAGGAGCCGATCCCGAGCGAGCCGGGCCGTCCCGACATCACGCGTGGCGTCGCCCTCCAGGCGGTCGGCCAGGCGATGTACGACGACAGCCTCTGGGACCAGCTCTCGGAGGCCCTGCGCGACGCCCAGGACGGCGACGGCGAGGGCCTGCTGACGCTCTGGGACAGCTACTACAACCGCAACCCCGACGGCACCTGGCCGAACTTCCTCGAGTCGTTCCAGGTGATCGTGTGCATGGACGGCGCCGACCGACCGACCGTCGAGGAGGACGACGCCACGGTGCCGCAGTACCTCGCGGTCGCGCCGCGGTTCTCGCCAGGAACGACGGGCTCGTACTTCTGCACGTTCATGCCGCCGTCGGAGCACCCGCGGGTGCCGATCACCGGCGCCGGCGCCGGCCCGATCGTCGTCGTCGGCACGACCGGTGACCCGGCGACGCCGCTCGCCAGCACCCGGGTGATGGCCGACACGCTCGAGGACGGCCGGCTCGTCGTCGTCACCGCCGACCAGCACACCGGCTACGGGGTCAACGACTGCGGCGACGACGTCATCCACCGCTACCTGATCGACCTCGAGGTCCCGGCGGAGGAGACGAGCTGCTAGCCCGTCCTGTCAGTCGATTGCGGCCCGATCGGGTCCGATCGGACTGACAGGACGGCGTCAGCTAACGGCCTCAGCTGGCGAACCGCTCAGCCCGCGACTGGACGCGTCAGTCGAGGCTGCAGTCGTAGGGGCCCGGTGCCGGAGGCTGGGCTCGGTGCCCGCGAGGGCCCAGGCGAAGACGAACGCCAGGGCGTCGAGATCGCAATCCGACAACACGGGATCGCCGAGGTCCGGCCAGCCGTAGCCCATCAGGTCGGTGCTCTCGAGGAGGTTGGTGGCATGGCCGAGCCCGAGGGCGTGGCCGACTTCGTGCAGCGTCACCCAGCCCAGGTACTCGGGGTCGTACGGTTCGGCGTCCAAGCTCGGTGGGAGGTCGGAGCGCACCAGGATGTTGGGGCAGCCGTGGTCGCCACAGATGGCGTACCCGCCGAACACCACGCCGCCAGCCGTTGGCACGTAGTGCACGACGATGTCGGCGGTCCGGCGTTGCTGACCCGTGACGTCGGTGAGCGTGATCAAGCCGTCGAAGCAGTCGAGGAGGGTCGCGGACCACGTCTCGATGGCGTCTTGGATCGCGGCGCGCTGCTTGGGGGTGGCACTGGGATGGAACTGGGCGGCGATCGTGAGGTCGGTGTGGTCCCACCAGTAGCCCGGGTAGTAGTCGCTGAGGATCACGAGGCCCTCGGCGTCCGATTCCGGCAGCTGGCACGTCGTCCCGGTGGAGGCCGTTGGTCCGTGGCCCCCGGGAGGCTTGGCCGCCGTGGAGAGCGGGACGGCGACCGCCATCGTCGCTGCTGCGAGGAAGGTCAACGGCTTGCGGAAGTGCATGGGTCCTCCTTGCCAGTCGATGGCCGATGGTACTCGTCGCTGCAGCGGAGGCTGTCGGTGAGGTCGTCGCGCCGTTGGCTGTCGGATCGAGATCGGTAGCCGAGGCGACGGCTTCCTGATGGACTGTCCCCACGACACGGCGGCGGTTGCCGTTGCCTGCCCTGGGTGCCCCATCCGTCGACGGAGGCACGCCGACGTGTTGCGGCGATCGAGCTCGGGTTGCGGTCGTGCGCAAGGTGGTTCGAACCGGCCGCGGTGACGGTTCAACTCGGGCGCTGATCGGGATCTGGCGCCGGGTGTTGCTCGAGGAGATCGGCGTGGGCGAGGTCGACGAGCAGGTGGGAGAGCGGGGTCGGCCCAGCCTCGGCCTGCATCGGTGCCGGGTGCGACCCGAGTGTGTACTTCATGCCGCGGAAGGTGTCGTCCTCGCTGACGGGCGTGTCACCCCGGTCGGCGGTAGCTGTCACGTGTGGCGGCAACGATGCAAGCGACGAGACAGCCGCCGTGGTGGTGGACAGTGTGGCTCGCCACCGCCAGTCGTTGAACTCGCCAGCGACACCGACGGGGGCCGGCAGGATGATCGCTCGCAAGATGAACGTGAGCTCGACCTCGGCAGCGCTGATCGGGCGCTGCCAGATCACGCGGCCATGGCGGCGACAGACCCCTTCGGTTGCTCCGGTGAGCCCGCGATGTAGCGTCGGTGAAATCGGGACCGATGGACATGGTCTGTCCTCCCCCTCGCTGGCCGCCCTGTCTTCGGGCCTACCACCCGCGACCGGTGCGCACCAGACCGCGCCAGCACGCCGGACCAGTTCCGAAGCAGACGACGCCCAGGTCGGCCCGCGGCACCTGCCATTCGGCCTGCTCGGCGTGGGTGGTTCGGTGGTGTGCCGGTCGGATGACGACGTCTCCATCCGTGGGTGGAGACGTCGGATCGAACCGCGGTCCGATGACGTGGTTCGTGTGGCTTCGTACGGTTGATCCATGGCAACGACGAGCGACACCGCCCTGACACCACCAACGACCGGTGGGGCGTACGGCAGATGGCCGGCGCCGGCGCCGGCCCGCTCGCCGGCGGTCGAGGGCTCCTGGATGGTGTGCACACTGGCGACCGTCGTGGCGATCTGGGTGTCCGTCGCGCTCGATCAGCGCGCTATCGCCCGACATGGTCCACGGCAGTGAGCACCAGCGGATGCCGGTCGCCGCGTTCGGCGCCTGGTTCTGGGGGCTCGGCGCATCGATCGCCGCAGTGGCGGCGTTCAGCCGGCTACGCGGCGATGCCGCTCGACGGCCGGCGGTGTTGTTGCTGACGGGTTCGACGATGACGATCTGGGTCGCGGCTGCCGTCGTCAGCATCGTCGGCCCGACGCAGGTGACGGGCAGCGATCCGACGACCATCCCGACGGCCGCGCTGATCGCTCCGATCGTGGCCACCTGGGCCACCATCGGTATGGCCACCGTCGCGGTCGTTCTGCACGGACTCACCGTGAGTCGCCAGCGCCGTTGACAACCGGGTCCCGCCAGCCCCGAAGCTTCCCGGTGAGACGTGTCAGCACACGTCGTGCCGGTCACCTCCCGTACGCGGCCCCGGATCCGCCCGCTCCGGGTCACGCTCCCGTGGCGCAGCCGCACCTGTGCCGGACCGCGACGGGACGGTCCGGCGCCGAAGTTCACGGTGTCGCCGACTGCGCGCGTGTTCTCTCCCGGTCGAGCCGACTCCGAAGCGGCGTGCGGGGCGGGCCCGAGAGACGGACGACCGGGTGAGCGTTACGAGATGCGCGTGATCCGGTTCTGCGGGCCGGGGTTCACGGTGCCCAAGAACTCGACATACCTGGCGAACGCGTCGAGGTCGATCTCGCCGACGTGGCGGTTCGTGCCCTGCGTGAACGTGCTGTAGTTGTCGCCGCCGTCGGCGAGGAAGTTGTTCACCGTCACGCGGTACGTCGCGGCCGGATCGATGGCGATCCCGTCGATCCGGATGTCGGACACCTTGCTGCCCGCAGCGGCGCTGTCCGTCCGGGTGTAGGTGAGCGAGGCGGGGATCTGGAGCACTCCGTTGCCTCCCTGGAACTGTTGCTCCAACAGGGCGTCGATCTGGGCGCCCGTCATGTCCATCGTCACCAGGACGTTGGCGAACGGCTGGACGCTGAACGTCTCGCCGTATGTGATCGGGCCGGCGTTGATGTCGGCGCGAATCCCGCCGGAGTTCATGAACGACACCACGGCCGGCGCGCCGTTCGCCGGGTCCCAGTCCGAGCCGGACGTCGCCCACAGCTGGGCGTCGGCGATGATGTCGCCGAGCGAGGACTCACCGGCCGAGTTCTGCGTGCGGGTCAGCGGGGCGGACGCGGTGCCCAGGACGCGGTTCTCGATCGGTGCGGCGATCTCGCCGTACTTGTTGATGAGCGCGGTGATGTCGGCGGCCGCTGGCTTCTCGTCGCGCCGGACGATGACGTTGTTGATGGTTGCACCGACGACTTCCTTGGTCGCCCGGCTGATCGTCAGGTCGACGTCGGTGACGAGCCGCCCGACGGACGCCGCGCCAGTGACCATGATCCCCGTGCCGGCGAAGTTCGAGCAGTTGAGGGCCCAGTTGGTGTGCCCCGTGACGACGAGGTCGATCTCCCGGTCGAAACGCTGGATCACGTCGACGATCGGGCCCGACGGTGTGCCGCACGAGTTGATGGTCGTCTCGTTCAGCGGCTGACCCGCCGAGCCGCCCTCGTGCAGCAGGACGATGATCGTCTCGACCCCCTGCCGCTTGAGCTCGGGGACCAGCGCGTTGACGGAGTCGGCCTCGTCGTGGAAGTCGAGGTTGGCCGTCGCCTCGGCGGTGACGATGCCGGGGGTGCCCTCGAGCGTCATGCCGACGACGGCGACCTTGACCCCGGGGAAGTGCTGGATCGCGTACGGCGGGAAGATCGTGTCCCCGCTGTCCGTGTAGGTGACGTTGGCGGCGAGGAACTGGAAGTCGGCCCCCTCGAACCCATCGCCGGCGAAGCACCCCTCAACGGGATGGCAGCCACCCTCCTGCATGCGTGTCAGCTCCGCCGGGCCCTCGTCGAACTCGTGGTTGCCGACTCCGTTGAAGTCGAGGCCCATCAGGTTCATCGCCTCGATCGACGGCTCGTCGTGGAAGATGGCCGAGATCAGCGGGGTCGCGCCGATGAGATCACCCGCCGAGACGAACATCGTGTTGGGATTGGTGGCCCGCAGGTCGCGGACATAGCTCCCCAGGTACTCGGCGCCCCCCGCCGGCGTGGCGCCGATGCGGCCGCCCGAGCTCGTGGCGTCGGGCGGCCGGAGCTGACCGTGGAAGTCGTTGAGGGCCAACACCTGGATCTCAGTCGTCTGTGCTTGCCGCTCACCCCGCCCACCCGGTGGCGGCTCCGCGCCGGCCACCGAGGCCACGACGGTCAAGGACCCGACTCCCAGGGCCACGATTGCAGCCAACTGCCCGCGCTTCATACCAAGTGCCTCCCGACGCTCCCGCACGTCGCTCCTGACGGTGCGACGAGACGATGCTAGTCATCCCATCCGCTCACCCCTTCAGGCCGCCGGCGTCATCGCCGAAGCCAGGTTCCCAGCACCGGCGACGGCTACCGCGATGCCGTCGACAAAGTCGATGCCCACAGCAGCGAGACCGAACGGGCGTGAAGCTCGAGACCACGACGGGCTGCGCGAAGCGATCCACGTGCATGCCGTGACCAGAGCCGCAGCCGTGCGGGCCCGCACCGCGGCGATCAACGAGCTCACAGCGATCATCGTCACCAACGACGAAACGATCCGGGCGGCCCCCCCGAGCGACAGGAGCTTCACCAGACCGGGACCGCGGCGGCCGCGCCAACGTCGCTCGGGCACGGTGACGCCGTCGACGTGCACCTCGAAGCGCTCGAGCAACGTCACCTCGACCCGCATCCTCGCGACGAGAGGACGTCACGTCTCGCCCATCGATACCTCCCGAGCCGCTCGCATCGCCGGACTGGTCAGATCCGCCGGACCATGGCGGGCGACGATCACCGCGGCTGGGTGGCGAGACGTCGAGCCGAACGTGGCGAGAGCCACATGGCTTCGCGCTGTCGTGTCGACGGCTCGAGCGTGGCGAACGTCGCTGCGGCCGCTCCCCGCCGACACTGTCGCGGCGGTTCCTCGACACGGTGAACCGGTCGGCGATCGATCGACGTACCCGCTCCATGACGCCGAGGCGGCCCCGCCTACCGGCCCGCCGATCTCGAGGAACGACCCGACCGATGCACCTCTCGACAGCACGTTGCCGTCCACTGCCCGACCACGCAGTCATGTCCCTCCAGGGTGCCCTTGCCGGGACTCCCCGGACCGGCGCGACACTCACGGACCCGATCGACCGAACCTTGATGACGTCCGACGGAACCGTCACCACGATGCTCGAAGCCTTCACCGGCGAACCGATCGTCACCGTCCTCGCACGCCAGTCCGGACCAGCGAACCTTGCCGTGCTCGAGCGCGAGATCGGCTGCTGGTGGCAGCCGTCGACGGAGCTCCTCGAGCTTGCCCCTGCTGAGCGCCTCATCGCCCGCCGCGTGGTGCTCAGAGGTCGACAGAGCGGCGCAGCCTTCGTGGCCGCCGAGTCGCTCGTGGTTGCCGACCGACTGCCAGATCCAACGGCCCTGGACATCGACCGCGTCGGCACCTCACTCGGACGCCTGCTGAACGCCAGCGGGCTGGCCACGCGACGTCGCATCGTCGAGACCGTCGAGGCACGCGACGCGGCGGTCAACGACCGCCTCGGCGTGACCCGAACCGCCCGTCTCGCTCGCCGTACCTACACGATCGCCAGCACCGAGCGGACCCTGGCCGCCGTCACCGAGTGGATCGTTCCGGGACGCCTCGCCGCCCACATCGCCGGCTCGGGCGCCGGCCTGGTGCACGCGACGGGCCCGACCGGTCCAGGCTCGTGGGACAGGCACATGTTCGCGGTGGATCTTTGACCCAGCCCATTCGCATCGCCTGATCAGTGCCTCACCCTTGACCTGTCCGAGAACGCGCGCCGGATGCACGGCGTCCGGGATCGCCGGCTCGACAGCGCTACCGACAACCGGCGACGCAGCGGAGCGCTCTGCGAGTGATGCCGGATCCTGAGCGTTCGCGCGACCGGCCGACTCAGCGTCGTGCCGGACCCTGAGAGCCACTCGGGAACCGTGTGACCGTGAGTAGCGTCCGGCGTCGCATGGGGTTGACGTGGTCGCGTGCAATCGCCGCGGGATCGGTGATCGTCGTGGGCGGCTGCGGAACCGACGTGCCGACGGCCTCACTGCCTGACGTCGCGACGCTTGCCACTTCGGCCGTGACGACGGCCGCTGCCACGACCGTTGCTGTTGCGCAGACGAACACAGCTTCGAGCGCGAGTGATGCCATGACGACCTCGTTCGGTGCGGTGACAATCGTCGCGCCGACCATCGCGTTGACCGAGCTGCGCGACGCACGAGCGGTGTCGGAGGGCTTGGACCAGGCACGAGTCCGCTGGTCCGACGCGGGCTGACCGAGGCGACGTCTCCCGCCAGACGGCGTGATGAGGTCATCGAGGGAGGAGGGGCGGTCACCGCCAGCCGCGACGGGCGCGAGCGCACGGCGTTCCATGCGCCGACGCGCTCGGCGTCGATCATCCGGTCCGCGGGTCGGCACCCGGGCCACCATGGAGGGCGACGACGATTGGCCGCTCCACCATGTCGCCGCCGCTCGGTGACAGATGGGCACCGGACACGTCGAAGAAGAACCGCCGACCATCGATGCTGACGTACATTCGCGAATCGTCGCAGGTGCGCAGCGCGCGGAGACACAGCGGGGGCTCGACCTGCTCGACAGCGTTGCGCAGCCGAAGCTTCCTTGGATGTCAAGCGGCGTGGGCGGGTGTTGGTTCGACCGGTTGAGCTGGGGCGAGGTCGGTGGTGATGGCGCGCGGTGGACTTCAGGGACGACGTGTCGTCGGATGGGCCGCACCATCCTGCGTTGGCGCGACCAGATCGTCACCTGGCACCGCGCTCACGTCTCCAACGGACCGACCGAAGCGGTCAACAACCTGATCAAGCGCGTCAAGCGCGTCAAGTGGGTGGCGTTCGGGACGACCCGCTTCCGATCTGTAGCTGCCCCAGAACGCCGGATGCGTTGCTCCGCGATCGTGGTCGCGCCAGCATGGGTCGATGGAAGGCTTGGCTCAGGTGAATCTCATCGTGACCGATCTGAAGCAGGCCCAGGAGTTTTGGGCTTTGCTCGGGTGGCATTCGACCCCGAGGCACCTCAACGCGGCGGTGCTGACGTTCCCCAACGGCATGAATCTCGTTCTTCACGAGCCGGAGTTCGCGCGGCTCTGGGACCCGGCGTTCGCCGGGCCGACCGCCGGCTCGACGGTGGTGGACCTCAACCTGTCGAGTCGGGAGGCGGTCGACGACACGTATGCGCGGATCGTTGCGGCCGGGCACACAAGCAGCGTCGAGCCATGGGACACCTTTTTCGGCGTGCGCTACGCGATCGTGTGCGACCCCGACGGACACCGGATCGGATTGAAGAGCCCACAGGATCCGGCACGGTCCTACCCGCTCGAAACCTAGGCCACCGCAGTCCTAGAGCACCGACCGGACCTCCCGCCTGAGTCGTACGACGTCGAACACCGACGCCGCAACGCCCCAGACCGCCGGTTACACGTGGCTTGCGACGCGCCCAACCATCCCCCTCGATGCCGGGCTCCGTGAGGTCGCCATCCAGGTGTTCTCTGACGATCGACCCAGTCTCCAACGGGAACATCTCCGCCGACTCTGCCCGCAGCCTCACCGGCGCGTCCTCGCCGATCAAGCGGCTGATGCTGGCGTCAGTCAGTGGCGGCGAGGCACGGCGGTCAGCCCGACGAGCATCGCGCCGAGACGAGCGATCGTCAGCCAGTGACGGCTGTCGCCTCGACGGCCTGCAGGATGAGTTGGGTCGCGGCCTCGGGCTGGGACACGAACGAGACGTGCGAAGCCGGGACCTCCACGATCGTCGTGTTCGCGCGTTCGGCCATGAACCGTTGCAGCGCCGGCGGGATCGCCTTGTCCTCGGTACCGAGCAGATACCAGCACGGCAGCGTCTGTTCATGGTTTGGCCTCGAAGACGAGGTTGAACGGTGTGGTGACTGCCACGCGGACGTCTCGGAAGCCGGCGGCGGTCAGGATGTTCGTGACACGTGTGGCGCCGGCCTGGGCTCCGAGGGCGAGGCCGTCGTCGTTGAGGGAGCAGGGGGTGCACACCAGGGTGGAGGCGCCGTAGAAGAGCCGACCTATCGGGTTGATGTTGTTCCTCAGGCCGTCGTTGGCGAACGGCTCGACGAGCAGCAGCGTGCCGTCGGGATCGAGCGCCTGGCGGGCCCGGGAGGCGGCGGCGGGCGGGTCGTCCATGTCGTGGAAGGCGTCGAAGATCGTGATCAGGTCATAGCCGCGGCCAGGGAAGTCGCTCGCGCGGGCGACGTCGAAGGACACCCGGTCGGCTACAGCGGCTTGCGCGGCGAGGCTGCGGGCTCGCTCGATCGACGGTGGGTGGAAGTCGAAACCGGCGCACGTCGAGCGCGGGAACGCCTGGGCCATGATGATCGTCGAGGCGCCGTGGCCGCAGCCGACGTCGGCCACGGTCGCGCCTGATCGCAGCTTGGCTTCGACGCCGCGGAGAGCGGGGATCCAGGTGTCGACGAGGCTGGCCTCGTAGAGCGGTCGGAAGAAGCGCTCGGTGCCCTGGTGAGCGTGGGGGGTGTGGTCGCCCCAGCCGAGCCCCTTGCCGGTGCGGAAGGCGTCCTGCGCCTTGTCGAGCACCTGGGACCAGGCGGCGATGCATTGGAACAGGCCACCCATGGCGGCCGAACTGCGGGGGTCGGCGAGGACGAGCATCTGCTCCGGGCTGAGTGAGAACGACTCGGTGTCCGGGTCGTAGGTGACGTACCCGCCGGCGGCTTGGGCCGAGAGCCACTCCTGGATCATGCGTTCGTGTGTTCCGCTGTCCTGCGCCAGGGTCGCTGGCGTGCAGGGCCCGATGCGGGCGAGCGCCTCCCACAGACCGAGGTCGTCGCCGACGGAGGCGAGCAGGACCCCGAGCGCCGCGCCGGCGTCGTCGACGATCTGGGCGAGCAGCGCGTCGAGCTTGTCTTGGTCGATGGCAGACACGGGCATCGCTGCCTCCTCCGGTCGTCGCTGTGGTTACAGGGAGCATCGCCCCGGGGACGTCGGCGGCGCATCGGGCGCTGGCCCCCAGTTAGCGGAGGCGGTCCCGGAGTTAGGCGAGTCGGAGCCGGTTGGCGTACTCGGCAAGTGCCCGGCGGTCGGCGACGCCGGTCTTGAGGAGCAGGTTCGCGACGTGCTTCTCGACGGTTCGCGGTGACAAGTACAGGCGTCGGCCGATCTCGGTGTTGCCGAAGCCCTCCCTCAGGATGTTGAGCACGTCGACCTCGCGGCTCGTCACACCGAGGGCCAGCAGGGCTGGCGGGACGGTGGAATCACCTCGCCCGCGACGAGGTACAGGCTTGCCAGCGTGTCGCAGCAGCGACCGACATCCGACGCGGAGCCGATCGAACCCCTCGTCGCCGAAGAACTCGGCCGCCACGCGCAGCCATGCCACCGGTTCGCCCCAGTCGTCGTGCAGCGCGGCCTCGGCGACGTGCCGCCGGGCGAGGTGACGGAACCACGGCGTGCGCGCGAGCTCGGCGTCGCCTCGGGCGAACGCGGCGTTGGCGACCTGGCGATCACCGGCGCGGCCGGCCCGCACGGCATCGGCCAGGGCGAGGAAGGCACCGTTCATCCAGTACACGGTTGCGCCCGATGACCGCAGGCGCCCTGCAGCGTCGTCGAGCCCGTCGACGATCTGCAGCAGCGCCCGAAGGCCGCGGAACTGCCACGGGTTCGGCGCCGGTTGACGAAGGACCGCAGCCTCCCCGGCGTCGAGGTGGACCAACGCCCGGGCTCGGTCGTCCTCGACGAGTGCGAGCAGGGCGCGGCAGCCGCCGTTCGCGAGCGTGTCAGCATCGGGCGCGGGCACGAGGAGCGCCTCGGTGATCAGCGACTCCATCGCTGCGCCATTCCCTCGTTGTGCCTGCGCGTGCGCCTCCCACAGCAACGCAATCGACAGGAGGTGATTCAACTCCAGACGGCGCGCCGTTTCGGCTGCGCGTCGGGCGAAGGTCTCGGCGTCGTCGAGTCGGAACTCCGTCGTCAGGATGCCGGCCACCTGGATGTCCAACACGGCGGTCAGCACGGGTGCGCCGGCCTCGACAGCCAGTTGGCGTGCTGCCTCGAGCCCGGAGATGTCATTGGTGGCGAGCATGTCGATGGTTGCCCACTCGTGCAGCGCCCGCACCCGATGGAGCGGCAGGTCATGCTGTGTCGCGAGCATGACTGCTCGTTCGAACCGCGCCCTGGCCGTGTTCAGGTCGGTGAGGCGCTCACATCGGCCGAGGACCTGGAGTGCCTCACAGGCGATGTCGGCGCGTCGCTCCAACTCGGCGATCTCGAATGCCCGTCCAGCCAGCGTGGCAGCCTCCCGCGGCTCGCCGACGCCAATGGCGATCTGCGCGGCGGTCACGTCGAGGTCGACCTGTGGCCCGTAGCCGGGGTGCCGGCTGGCCCGCTGCACGTGCTCGGCAGCGACGCCCCAGCGTTCGGCGGCCACTGCTGCACGCGCCAGGCTCAGGTGGATCGCCGCCTCCTGCGGATTGCCCGGAAAGGTCCCCGCCCGGAATGACGCGGCGATCTCTTCGGCCCGGGTCAGCTTCCCAGCGGCGGCGAGGACGTCGATCAGCGCGACAGTTGCCTCCTGCCTCAACTCGGTGTCGACCGCAAGCGCGACAGCCCGCCCGAGCGCTCGCTCGGCGGTCTCGAGGGCAGCTCGCCGCAAGGCATTACGCCCGAGGTCGACGAGCAGCCGGGCAGCCCGCTGGGGGTCCGCCATCTCGGCCAGTTCCAAGGCCAGCGCGGCGTGCTGGGCGCGAACACCGCCCTCGGCCCCGAGGACGTCGAGCGCACGGCCGGCCAGCATCGCCCGCTCGACCGGGAGTTGCCGACCCAAGATCGCCTCGCGCGTCAGCATGTGCCGGAACCGGAACGCCTGCCCATCCGCAGCGACCGTCTCGAGCAGTTGGGCGTCGACACACCGGCGCAAGATCTGCAGCAGGGCCTTCCCGGTGATATCGGTCATCGGCGCGAGGAGCGGCCAGTCGAAGCGCCGCCCGAGCACCGCTGCCGCGGCCAGCACCGACCGAGTGTCAGCTCCGAGCACGTCGATCCTCCTGGCAACGGCATCAGAGAACGTCTCGGACGCAATCGGCGTCGCACCGACGTCAACCGTCCAGCCGGCCGTGCCGTACCACAGGACCCCGGCCGCCTCCCAAGCTGCGAGGAGCTCCTCGACCAAGAACGGCACGCCCTCGGCGGCCGTCACCAGCGCGTCTACCGCATCGTTCGCCATCGCCGACCCGCGCACGCACGCCGTGGCCATCTCTCGGATCGACTGATCACCGAGGGGTGGCAGCACGAGCGGCGACGCCGCCCGCCGCGACACGAGCGCGCGCAGCGCTGCCGTCGCCGCGAGCGTGTCGTCCGATCGGCAGGTCACGACACAGACCACCGGTTCCGACGCGACGTGATCGGCCATGTACTCGACGATCGCGATCGTCTCCGGGTCCGACCAATGCAGATCCTCCAGCACCACGAGGCAACCGCCATCTGCGCCGAGCACCGCGAGCAGACGGACCACCGCCTCACCGACCATTGCGATGGAGTCTTCGACCGGGTCGCTCACACGCCACTGCGGCACGAGCCGACCCAAGAACGGCCGGTACGGCGCCAGTTCAGCCGTCTCGGGTGGGCCCGATGCCCGGACACCAGCCGCCAGTGCTTCTGCCAACGGCCGATATGGCTCGGGGTTCACGGCCATCGTCGCCCGTCCACGCAGCACGACGAGGCCAGCACCGGCTGCCTGGTCGGCCACCTCCTTGACGAACCTCGACTTCCCGATCCCCGCCCCGCCCATCACCAACACGACGCTGCCGCACCCGTCACGACCACGCACCAAGACGTCGTGGACGACAGCCAGCTCGCGTTCCCTCCCAACAAGCCGCGGACACAGGAACTGCTGCACCAGCCAAGTATCACCTCACGGCGGAACCGCCCACCGCCTTGCGATCACTCAGGTCGACGTGATCGGGAGGAACGGGCGATGCCGAACGAACACTGCTCCAGGCATGAGCAGCCGGGACCGCCCGTTGTCCATCCGGCGACGCCGAGGCCGGCATCCTCGGCCGTTCCATCGCCGGCGCCGCCCTCGGCTCGATCACCCTCCCCGCGAATGTACGACGATGGCACCCGCGAGACCATGGCGCCCACCACAGCGGGAATCCGAATGTTCCAGCTCGGGCGGCGTGACGCAGGTCCTGTATCACCGGCTCGCAGATGCCCGCAGGGTTCGCCAGCGACCGCGACAGGTACCGTCCCAGGTCTATGGCCGGTCGATCTGGAGCGGCACCATCTCGTTCGGGCAGAGGAACATCTATCCGCTCCAGGTCGCGAGGTAGCACGAGGCCCGCGGGGCCCTCGGGTCGGACGGCTTGTACCACGGCGTGGCGATCGAGCTGTCACCGGGTCGGTGGCCGTGTGGAGACGGCACGCTCGTCATTCGCCAGAGCGGAGATCTGGACCCGAAGGTCAACAGATCCGCCGGCTCGTGGACCATCGTCGCCGATGCAGGCACGGGTGACCTTGCCCACGCGAGCGGTGGCAACGTCAATGGTTCAGCCAGCGATGAAACCGTCTCGATGATCCAATGCTGAGTGTGTGTCGACCGTTGCCACCCGATCGATCACCACGGGCGGCCCACCAACGTCAGGCAGCGGTCATTCCTCGCCCAAGCGCTCCGAGTGGTCGACACGGAGCGCGTCGTCGAGATCCCGGCGCACGTAGCGCGCGGGCCCGGGCCGTCGCGGCTGGCGCTGTCACCGATCGTCGGTCGACGTCCTCATCGACGCCATGTGGAGGTGCTCGGTGTGAGCGGCGAATCGTCGGGTACGGACGATGGGCGCGTCGCCCGCAGCGACGGTCAACAGCTGACCCGGCGGCGACGGCTGCGGCGAGGCGACGACGCGCTACGTCGAGCGGTTGAGCTGTTGAGCTGGCGCGAGTGGGCGGCGACATGCGCCGACAGAGACCCGCCGTCACGGCCGTTCGGATGCATCATCGGTGCCGCACACGCCGCGCCCTGAGCGCTCGCTTGGCCGAGCGGGCCTCTCTTTCGTCGTCGGCGCCTCGGCCTCGACGCGCGATGTGTCGCGTGGGCAAGGGGTTCGCGAGTTGCTCGCCGGTGAGTCACTCGGCCCGAGAGACCGGCCAAGTCTTGTATCGCAGTGTCCGGGCGTCGCTCGACGAGGCGGCAGCGAGTTGACGGTGGGCTTGGCTCGAGTGGGGGCGGCCGCCGGTTCGGGCGTGGCCGTCGTCACGACGGTGACCTGCCTACCGGCCGTGTCGGAAACCAACAGGGGGTGCACCCGGCAGGTCGAGTGCACCCCCTCTGAGTTGGCGATGAGCGCCTTCTCGCTCGGTCCGTAGACGTTGCGCGATCGGCTCATCAGGTGGCGATCACGGGCTGCTGATCGAGCCGCCGTTCGTGATCGTCAGGTCCGTTGTCTCGTGGCAGCTGGCCGGGATGTCGCGCTGGGCGAGATTGTCGCTGACGTAGCTCACCGACCACGAGAACGACCCGGTGGCCGTCTGCGCGCGGGGGTGCTGAGCTGAACGTCGACACCGTCTGCGGGGAGGCCCCGGCGACGGCGGCGGTGGTGCTGTAGATGGCGGCGTCGCCACCGACAGCGCAGTCGCTCGACGCGTAGAGCGCGAAGGAGACGGTGCCGGCGAGGTTGCCGGTGCCGTCGGCCGCCGAGATGGTCGCCGAGTCACTCGGCACCCAGGCCTGGGCGGTGGTCATCGTCGAAGGCACGCGACGTGATGTCCACGTCCTCGGTGAGGTCAGCGCAATAGCGTTGTGGGTCACCCCGTTGGTGTTCGGGGAGCTGCCGCTGTAGACGGCGACCCAGTAGTAGGTGCCGGCGGAGGTCGGCACGAACTGGGGTCCGGCGTGTTGTAGGTGCCGTTGCCGCTGACCGGGACCGTCGGCGACGTGTACGCGAGGGTCGGCGCACGTGTTCGGTCCGTACAGCTTGAAGGTGATCGTGCCACCCGCTGCCGGGCCGGCCGTGCCGGTCAGGTTGATCACCGGGTTGGCCGGCTGGGTGGCCGTCCCGCCGAGCGTGGCCGAGTCCGTGACGGCCGAGCCGAGGTTGCCGCCGGGTCCCGCCGTGGTCGACAGCGTCGGGGTCACCGGGTCGACGGTGAAGCACTCGGTGGCCGACGAGTCGCTCGAGCTCGGGATGCCGTTGGCCGCGTCACCGCTGAACACGGCTCGCCAGCAGTAGCGGCCGACGGAGGTGACGTAGGCGGTCGGTGAGACGACGGTGGCCGGGTAGGTGGCCCCGGTGAGGTTCGTCGTCCCGACGGCCGTGCCGCCGGTGGTGCACAGTCCTGGCGCGTCGACCTTGCACAGGGAGAAGGCGACGGAGCCGGCAGGTGTGGCGGTGCCGCCGGTGAGGCTGACCACCGCCGAGTCCTTCACGGCCACGACGCCGGAGCCGATCGACAGGCGGGGCAACGATGGGCGTCCCGGCGCCGGTCTGCGGTGTCGTCACCGTGGCCGACGTGCAGTTGGAGATCGGCGGCGCGTTCTTGAGGATGGTGTCCTTGTAGTCGGCGGTGTTGGAGTTGCCGGTCACCGTGGAGGGGATGGTGTTGGCGAACGTCCTGCACGCGGTGGAACCGCCGAAGATGGTCGCCGTGAGGTCGACTGCGGCCTCACCCCGGAACCCGTCGGGGCTGTATGCCGCCTGGGACACCGCGGCGTCGAGCGGCGTCGGCGCACTCAGGACCAGGTTCGGGGCGGTGCCCGACCAGGTGAGCAGGTAGAGGTCCCGGCTGCCGCCTTGCTGGTCCCACAGGATGATGAAGTCGCCGGCGGTTCGGTTGGCCCACGGGTTGCAGTTGGCGATCAGCTGGTCATGGTCGCCGTGTCGTAGGCGCAGCCCGCGGGAGCAGGGTTCTGCATGAACTCGTAGGCGATGAAGCCGCTGCCGCTGTTGGAGTCACGTTCCCACGCGAAGTACAGCCAGTCGTGGTCGGTGGTGGTGTCGCGCTCGGTGTCGAGCCACGCCCGGCGCAGGTCGACTTGGGCGTTCGGGTTGGTGAGCCCCAGCGTCGCGAGGGCGTCGTTGTGGATGACGCCGATCTTCGTGGTGTTCGAGTTCAGCGGGCCGAGCTCCTTCAGGTTCCCGAACCCGTCGGTGAGCTCCGTCGTCCCGCCGTCGGGCACGTTGCCGTCGATGGTGTACGGCCCGTCAGCCGCCAACGCACTCGGTGCGTTGACGACGGCCACGGTTGCCGTGAGCGCCAGAGCGGCAGCGGCAACGATGGCGCGCCGCCGCCTCGTAGTAGTGAACAAAGTGGTCCCTCCTCAGGTGGTTCGGGAGCACCAGTTCGTTCCGCCCTCGCAGCTGCAGGCGCGACAAGCTTGCCCGCTGCTCAACCCGGATTCCGCGCATGCCACTCCCTCGTAGCCCCATGAAGCAGCCGACACGCCACGCGTGAAAGATCCCACGAATCTGCGCCGTCTGCCCCGCGGGGACCGTATGCCGCTGTCCCCCAGATCCGCAACAAAGCGACGCGTTGAACTTTCTATGCGCTCGTTGCTGCTCGGCAGGCCTCACCAGGCAGCAGCCTCAACGGCCATCTCAAGGAGAGCCCCTGAATGCCAGCGGGCCGGCCGAACCCGACGCGGTGAGACTGTGTTCTCATCCGAGGACTCGAGGAGACTGCCGATGAGCGTCGAAGAGAACAAGCGGGTACTGGCCGGCGTTCGACCAGTTGCTGGGCGCCGATGACCTGTCGCCGCTCGACACGCCGGACATGGTGAACCACGCGATCGCCGCCGATCGGCCGAGCGGACTGGCTTGCACACGCGAGTTCCTCGAGACGATGGGCCGCCAGTCGATGACACATGCGGGCTGGCGGGCACTGATCGTGGTCGCCGACGGCGACTACGTCGTCCAGACGGCGTCCATCACGGACGGTGGCGCGGCGGACGCTCCATGGGCAGCTCAGGCGATACGTGGGGCCGAGCCGCATTGGGACCGGCGGTAGCCGGTGCGGGCGGCCGTGCTGTTCGGCATCCTCGTGAGCGATCGTCGGCCGCCCAGCGTCCGGTGCCCACGCGTGTCGTCGGTGAGAGCGTCATGGACGTTGATGGAGTCGCGCCACCCGGTTCGCCGGAACGAACGGGTGAGAAATTCATCGAGAGAGTTCTGCGCCACCTCCCTCTTGCGTTGAGAACCACTGAGGGCTTACCGTCGATCACGGGGTCGATCTGCTGGGATCGATACGGGCGAAGGCGTCTCGGTCTCATAACCGACCATTGATGAGAGGTCGCGCGCCCCCGACTTGTCGGGCGCCGATACATCGCCGAGCGGGCGGTGACGAAACGGCGACGTGACTCGTCTCGGTGTCGCTGAGAGGAGTGGGCGCATGATGAGCGCGACGGCTCGTTCGCGCGCCGCGCCGGTGCGGTGAAGACGGCCTGCTTCGGACTCCCATGAGTCGACGCGGACGATCCTGATCCCAGCGGCGAGCGGACCTCGACACACGTCGGCCGATCGGCCGCGTGGTGGATGAGCGGAAGAAAGGAGGTCCTGGTACCAAGACTCGTTGACGGCTGCCGGTGGCGTTCGGGCGCGGATGAGAGGCCGCTGCTCGGGGGGCCGTCGTCGAGCCGTTTCACATCAAATCATTGGAGGGAACACATGCGCAGGATTCTCATCCTGTTCGGAGCGATCATGTCGGTGCTGGCGTTCGGTGCGACGGCGGCCCACGCCGACAGCCCGCACTTCACCCGCGCCGCCGGCAGCCTCAACGCCGACGGGACACTGACCGTCTCGTTCAAGGAGGCGGGGCTCGGCACCAACCAGAACATCGACTACGTGCTCACTGCGGACGGCACGGCGACGTGGGTGTGCGTCAACCGAGGAGGCGCCAACCCGAGCGCCCAGAACAAGACGACCGTTGCCGGACCCGTCAGCGCGACCGGCACGTTCAGCTCTGGTAAGAACGGGCAGGTGAGCGCGTCGCTCACGGTCTCGCCGCCGCCATCGGACATCAGTTGCCCGGCGGGCCAGAGCCTCGCGCTGGCTCAGGCCTCGTACACGAACGTCGTGCTGACCGACACCACGAACACTGTCAGCGCGCTCCTCGGTGGCACGTTCGACACGGGTTGCCTGCTGCCGAACGTCCGCGGCGCCTGCTGACGACGCGTCGCTGACGCGGACCGCGCACCACGCCGCGGTGGCGCCGGATGATGGCCCGGAGCACAGCGGGCTCCGGGCCATCACCTGTGCTCGGCATCACGCGGACGAGCGACGCGGCGACGGAGCGTCGCTCGACGCAACAATGTCACCGTCGCATCATCGGCGGTGGGCCTGTCGTTGCACCTGGACGCGACTCGCCGGCAGCCAAGCTGTTTGGCGGTGCCGGGAACACTCTCCGGTGACGCCCGTCGACCAAGGTGTCGACCTCCTTCACGTCGACCCGGCGTGTCCGAGTCGTTGATGGCTCGCCGATCGCCCGGTGTGCGTCCCCCTCAGCGGTGGGCTTTGAGGGAGCTGGCTGGGTCCGCCACGTGGTGGGGCCATCGGCGTCTTGCTCCTCTGTCAAGCCGCTGGCGTTGGTTGTCGGGCGTGGTCTTCGAGAAGGGCCGTCGGTGCGCGGCTCGCCAGCCGCAGTCGCACACCGATCATCCGATCTGTGACTGCCCCCGAACGCCGGCTCGATGGCACCCGCGATGGCCCGCGACGGATCTCAGTGCTTGCTGCCGCGAGCATGCAGCGCACCCCGACTCGGCGTTCGGCGGGCCTCGAGTGGACGGGAGAGAGCTGCCGCTCGCCCCTGGGAACCGCCCGGGCCGACGTACGAGGAGGACCGAAGGGCGATCGACGTCGTTCGGTGTCGCCCGACTGCCGGCGATCCCGGAACGGTGCCGCCGCGCGACATCGGGCGCGTCACTCGGACACCCGCCAGGTGGCCGCGCGGAAGGCCGAGTCGTCGCCTCGATGGAGGTAGATGTGACCGACGAGCAAGTCGTCCGTCTGGAGGAGTGCCCATCCGCGACCGGACGCGTCATCGTTGTCGTCCACACCGACCCAGCTGAACTCCACCGCCGGATGTCCGTCACGCTCGACGTGGCGGCCATCGATGTCACCCTCCACAGCGATGAACCGAAAGGTGCCAGATCCGTCCACACCGATCTCGATGAAGGCTGGTCCGAGCAGGTCAATCGTGTCCCGGTCCCATCGCTCCATCTCCACGATCTGCCAACGCCCTGTCACGCTCGTCATCGTGCGCTGAACCTAGCGACGGCCTCCCGGCGATCCAGGACGCCGCCGTCCGAGCTGTTCGGCGTCGTTAGCGGATGGCAGGCGGCTGCTGCCCATCGGCCAATCGGCGCTTGCGACCTAGAGCCTCGCCACATGCGTCAGTTGCCCGAACCACTTCCAGAGCAGTTCGGGCCTCGAGCGATACCGGATGGTTTCGCCGGACTACGACGAGAGTTCAGCCCGCCGCGACCACCAGGCCTCGGCGGTGGTCATCGCGCTCTCGGCCTCGTGGATGCCGTTGCCCACGAGCCCTGCGGTGGCTGCCCAGTGCAGGGGTATGAGGGCGAGAGCCCCGGGGAGCCAACGGTGCTCGTCGCGGGTCAGCGGCTCCGGAGCGGTGGCTTCGTAGGCGTCGAGCAGTCGTCGCAGGTCGAGCAGTTCGCCGCCGCCTTGTGCGATGTGGTGCAGGCTGGCGGCGATGTCGTACAGCCGCTCCCTGATCCTCGCGAAGTCCAGGTCGAAGGTGGCCCATGAGCCGTCTGACAGTTCTCCAACGTTGCCCAACTTGTAGTCCCCATGAATCGGAGTGCGTGGCAGATCGACCTCCTTCCGGAGCTCGGAGAGCTCGCCAGTCAGGTGGCGCATGCGGTGCACGACCGGGTCGCTGCGGGGTCCGAGCCTGCGGCGTGTGAAGCCCACCGAGTAGTGCAGTTGGCCGAAGGTCCTGTGGTCGTCGAGGGGTTCGGGCGGGCTTGGCTCCCAGACTGCTTCGAGCGCAGTGTGAAGTTGTCCGAGCTCCTCGAAGAGGCGGACGTAGGAGTCCTCATCCGCCCGTGGCTGGACATGAGCGATGAACTCCTCAGCCTCAGCCCACCGATCAGCGACCCTCATGAAGTCGCAGCCGAGAATCTGAGCCGGCCGAGCGACGCGGACTTGCGACCGCTGCAGCCGCTTCCGCAGGCGCCGCAGTCCAGCTACCCGGCCGCGGCGGACCCAGGGCCGATGAACCCGGACGACAACCGGCGGCTCAGCGTCGATCCGCACGTTGAGGTTGAACCCACCGCCGATGTCCGTCCATCCGGCCCCACGTGCGACGCGGGCGATCAGGGCCGAGACGGCCGGGTCATCTGGGCTGGCTCTCGGTCCGAACCAGCGCGGCAAGGGAGGGGGAGAGGTCGACGCTTCGAGTCCGGTCATGGCACCGGCCCACCAGCGCGCCCGAGGAAGGGTTCACCGGCGAGCATGCCGCGACGCTATGACGGCTGCACCGCGCAGTCGTCTCCGCTCGACTGGTTGCCACCGTGGATCGAGCAGCTCGTCGGCCGAGCGATGGCAGCCAACCGGCCAGTGGCCGAGCGACGAGGTCCGGACGTTCGGTAGCGCCGACGAACCGGCGTTCGAGGGCGGTCGACGCTGCCATTGCCGAACGTGATATTCGGACGCATCCCTGGGACGCTGCATTCGAGACGCGTCTGTCGTGAGCGCAACCGTGACCGAAGGCGCGCCTTGGTGGCGCGCTGGTAGCGATCGCAGCTACGTCACGTTCGCCGGTTCGAGGCCCGGGATGTCGGCTCGGCCGAACAGCCACGCGAGTTGCAACGCGGCCGGAGCGGCTTGTGCGGCTGGCGGCAGGGTGGCGACGCCCATCGGGTGGGTGCGCGCTAATTGCATGGTCATCCGCTGCAGCTCGAGCCTGACGAAGTCGCTCGGCCATCCGAACCAGTCCTCGGGGCCGTCGAGGTCGAGATCGCTGTGGTGCACGATCACCTCCCTGCGCCGTCGGAACGGGATCTCGCTCACGCTGATGACGCCGAACGCTGCCAGCCCCGAGCCCTCAGCCCACTCGTTCGCGCTCAACTGGGCGGCTGCCGCGATGAACGCCGAACTGGTGTCGTGCACGTCGTCGCGAAGCTCGCTCGCCGGGCGACTCGCGCCGGCGTCGATCTCTTCGTTGCGTTGGGCCATTCCTCCCGGGTACTGCATCGCCTGTTCGCCTCGGCGGGCACCCTCGAGCATCCGTCGTAGCCCGTCGGCGTTGCGCGCGATGTGGGTGAGCACATGGCTGACGTTCCAACCAGGCAGCCGAGAAGGCTGCTGCGCCTGGTCGTCGGTGAGTCCGGCGATAGCAGCGTTCAGCCGGGCTTGCGCGGCGTCGATCCCATCCAGCTCGCGGCGTATGTCGGCAGGCAGCTTTGACACGAGCGGAACGTACCGGATTCGCAGAACGCCACGTACCGGCGATATCGGCTGGCCAGCCTCGGGATATTCGGCGTCTTTTTGCGGACACCGTTGGCAAGGCGGAAGCGAGCGCCGGAGCGGCGCCCTGGCGAACCGCGAAAGCGGCTATGTGTGTTGTCGTGGTACCGGCGCTGTGGGTGGTCGAAGGTCCCGCCTCGGACGTGTACCTGTTTGGCGAGACCGTTGGTGTCGGACCAGACGATGTCTGGTTCGTCGAGCCGGTGCGCACGGCGTTCCGAGACGCCGGCCAGCTGTGGTGCGAGGTCGCTGACGCGGAAGAGCTCGTTCGAAGCCCGCTTCTCAATGAGCATGGGATGTCGGTCGAGCCGCTGCCGGCCAAACTGGAGGCTCGGGAGTTCGAACGACTTCGCGCCGCTGCGCAGGCGTTGGGGTTGGATCCGTCGACGCTCGAGGGCCTTCGACCGTGGCTCGCCGGTCAGGTCCTTGAACACGCGCACCGATCCTGGCTCGGCGTCGAGGCAGCCACCGCCGTGCACGAGACCCTCGTCGGACTCGCCAAGCACGCAGGCAAGCCGATCCGTACCGAGTTGCCCGACGCAAACGCGACGCTCGCGTTCTTCGGTGCCATGAACGCAGTGGTCGAACTGGAGTACCTGGCGTGGACGCTGGATCGAGTCACCGATCGTGGCGCCGAGCTGAAGCGACAGGTCGCCGCGTGGTGCGTCGGTGACCGAACGGTCGTCGATGGTCAGGTCGACGCAATGAGGACGAGGTACCCCCACCTCCATACCACGCTGCTCGCCGATCGCAACCGGGCGTGGGTGCCGCGCATCGTCGCAATGCAGACCAACCCCGAGCCGTCATTCGTCCTCGTCGGCGACTCGCACCTGTCCGGCGACGACGGCATCCCCGCACTGCTCGCACAAGCAGGACACCCAACTCGCCGTCTCACCCTGACCTGACAAGCGGTCGACGCACCCGACCACCGGCGATGTCGGACACCTGCACGGGAGGTCGTGTGACCCGGTTCTCGGAGGCCCTCGACCGACGCCGGTCGCGGTGGAGCGCCGTCAGGGCCGACGACCGAACGCGTCCAGCAAGAGCTCCTGGGCTGGCGCATCCGGACCGAGTGCACCGCTCGGACCGGCACCGAACGAGCCCACCATCCCGAGCGTTGGGGCCATCGGCTCGACGTCCGCCCAGATCGACCTCACGATCCCAGGGTGGAGTTGCTCGTCCATCCCAGCAGCCCGAGCGAGATCCCATGTGTGGACGAGGACGTCTCCAGTGCGGAACCGCGGAAGCTGCACCCCTGGGATCTCACCAACGGCGTGCGCGACCGTTCGGTCCAAGGCGCCCGGTTCACCGAACGCCGCGAGCATCGAGGCCGACGACTGGTCGAACTCATCTCTCGCGTCCGCGGTCAGCACGTAGTCGTCCAACATCGACACCACTGCTGCGTGGTCAGCTCCGCGCACGATCGCCGTGACCATGACATTGCCGGCGATCACGTGCCGCACCAGTTCGGCGACGTCCCACTCGGTGCATGGCGTCGGTAGGTCCCATTGGTCCGTCTCTAGCTGATCGAGCCGAGCACGGAACGAATCAAGTGTCGACGACAGCTCCCCCAGCGGCCCCATCGGTGCGACGCTAGCCACCGCCAGTACCAGCCTGGAACGGTGTGTGCCGAGCCGGCGATCTGAGACAAGTCTGTGGGCGTCGCGGCTCGTCGTTCTCGGACTCTGGGCAGTGACCGGCGGGCCAACTCAGAAGAGGCGGGCGACACCCAGAACGATCGCGAAGAGCAGGCCTGCTCCAACGGCCATGCCGAGCACGCGTGAGACGCGAGGCCCGTGCGACTCGTCGCGCTGCTGCCAGTCCTCGAAGCGCACGGCGAGCACGGTACGTGTCTCGCTCGATCCACCTGCATCCCGGCGATCCCAGATACGGCGGTCGGGAGCTGAGGACGTCGTTCGGATGCCGACGTGGTCTGTTCGGCGTTGGCTGGTCCTCGCTCGCGTCTGGATGGTTCAGCTCCCGTACAGGACGTCGCGGAGGCGGGCGGCGAACGCTTGGGGTTGGCCGGCGTAGCCGAACTCACCGCCCATGAAGCCGCCGTGGTGGCTTGGGAAGACGGTGACGGGCTGACCGAGGAGCTCAGCGGCTGCGACGGCGCATCGACCAGTAACCGTGTTGATGGACTCCTCACCGACGGCGATCACAACTCGTGTCGGTGCAGCTTCGATCGCGGTCACGTCGGGTTGGTAGCGGGTGATGGCCAGTGACCGGTCCGACATCAGCGGGTCATCGCGTGCACCGTCGTCGTCGGTCGGCAGACCGAACGCGGCCGGGTCCGGTGCCGGCTGGGCGAAGAAGGCGTCGTCGAACTCGCCCTCCCACGCCTGCCCTCGCGTGGTCAGCAGCAAGGTCTGCCAGTCGGCGACCTGCGCCGGGGTCACATCTCCGATCGGAACATCGGCCAACGGGCCGAGTCGGCCAAGGCGCTGGCGGTACTTGTCAACGGAGCCGAACCGCAAGCGGGAGGCGTAGGTGGTCATCCACCAGCCGGCGAAGGCGGCCGTGGTGCTCCGGCCGCCCACTCGCATCGAGCGCGGCGAGCTGTCGGCGAGCGCCTGTTCCCGGCGGCGAGTGACTTCGTCCCGAGTCGGCGCATAGACCGTCCGTTGCTGCCCGGACACGGGATCCCGATAGGTCGCCCGCCAGTGCGCTCGCTTGACGCGAACACGCCCGTCCGGCAGGGCGCTGCGCCGCTCGGGGACATGGAAGACAGTGCCCGCCTGGTTGGCGGCCTTGTTGACGACGACGAAGGTGCCGTCGTCTCGCGGCACCCGTTTGCCCGTCGGTCTGCGCGGCATCGACCAAATCCCAGGCTCGAGTGTGGCACAGCTACCGGGCCCCGTGGCACAGCAACGAGCACAGTAACGCTCCAGGAACGCCGACGAACGCCGGGGAACGATCAGGGCCACTAGCAGGACTTTTGCGGAACATCGGCGAACAGCCGGGAATCGCAAAAGACCTGATGGCGGAAGGAGTGGGATTCGAACCCACGGAGGCCCGAAGGACCTCAACGGCTTTCGAGGCCGTCCCATTCGTCCACTCTGGCATCCTTCCGGGGCGGCACGTTATCGCCGCGGCCCGCCGATGACGAGCGCCGCGCGGCGAAGAACGCCCGCAGGAGATCGCCGCACTCGACGGCCAGGATGCCCCGCGTCACCGGCGGGCGGTGGTTGAGGCGGGGGTCGGCCGGGACGTCGTAGAGGCTGCCGGCGGCGCCCGCCTTGGGGTCCGTCGCGCCGTACACGAGGCGGCCGACGCGAGCGTTGACGACGGCACCGGCGCACATCACGCAGGGCTCCAGCGTGACGACGAGCGTGCACTCGTCGAGACGCCAGTGCCCGACCACGGCGGCCGCGTCGCGCAGCGCCAGCACCTCGGCGTGGGCGGTCGGGTCGCCGGTCAGCTCGCGCTCGTTGTGGCGTGACGCGATCACGGCCCCGTCGCGCAGCACGACGGCGCCGATCGGCACGTCGCCGTGGACGAGCGCCCGGCGGGCCTCGGCGAGCGCCCAGCCCATCGCCACGTCGTCGGTGACCGTGTCGCTCACCTCGTCGGCGGCGCCGTCCATGAGCGGAGGGAGTGGGATTCGAACCCACGGTGGGTTGCCCCACACACGCTTTCCAAGCGTGCCGATTCGGCCGCTCTCGCATCCCTCCCGGGTTCGGTCGAGAGGGTACCGGGCGCCGAGGGCACCTCGACCCGTGCGCAGTGAGGCGGCGGCCAGGCGATCTGCGGCACACGGGTGGTGCCGTTGAAGGCTGCTACCTCCCGGTCCTGACCTGGTTCACGGGCACCCGTTGCACAGGACCCGACCGTCGCCTCGCCACGCACGGGTCGAGGACTCATCACGATATCGCTGCGCCCGCCGGGCCGCGACCGCAGCGCCTAGCTCTCGAGCATCGAGCGCAGCATCCAGGCCGTCTTCTCGTGCTCCTGCATGCGCTGGGTCAGGAGGTCGGCGGTGGGCTCGTCGCCGGCCTGCTCGACGACGGGGAAGATCTTGCGCGCCGTCTTGACGACGGTCTCGTGGCCGATGACGAGGTCGCGGATCATCTCCTCCGCCTTTGGCACCCCATCGGCCTCGGTGATGCCCGTCAGCGGGCCGAACTGGGCGTAGGAACCAGGCGCGAACGAGCCCAGCGAGCGGATCCGCTCGGCGATCAGGTCGACGGCCAGCCACAGCTCGTTGTACTGCACCTCGAACATCAGGTGCAGCGTGTTGAAGAGGGGCCCGGTGACGTTCCAGTGGTAGCCGTGCGTCTTGAGGTAGAGCGTGTAGGTGTCGGCGAGCACGTGGCTCAGGCCGTCGGCGATCTCCTGGCGGGTGTCCTCGGGGATGCCGATGTCGATGGGCTGGCTCATGGGAGCTCCTTGTCACGCGGGGGACGGGGGAGTGGTGACCCCCGTCAGGCTAACCAGGCCCCGACGGACCGGGCGCTGCCCGCAGCCGCCGACCGAGGGTCCCGTCCGAGTACGTGGCGCCGTGCGAGTACGCGGTGCGGGGAGGCCCCGCACCGCGTACTCGGGTGCGTCGTAGCGTGGGTGTCATGGCCACCATGCCCGCCGCCTTCTTCGGTCACGGGACGCCGATGAACGCGCTCGACGACAACCGCTACACCCAGGCCTGGCGGGCGTTCGGGGCGGCTGTCCCGCGGCCGCGGGCGATCCTCGTCGTGTCGGCCCACTGGTACATCCACGCCACGGCGCTGACCGCGATGCCCCGGCCGCGCACGATCCACGACTTCTTCGGCTTCCCCGACGAGCTCTTCGCGGTCGAGTACCCGGCGCTCGGCGACCCGGTGCTCGCCGAGGAGATCGCCGACACCGTGAAGCCGACCTGGGTCGGCCTCGACGCCGACAGCTGGGGCCTCGACCACGGCACGTGGTCGGTGCTCGTGCACGCCTTCCCGCACGCCGACATCCCGGTGCTGCAGCTGTCGATCAACGCCACCAAGTCCTTCGCCGACCACCTCGCGCTCGGTGCCCAGCTGGCCCCGCTGCGCGACCGCGGTGTGCTCGTCATCGGCAGCGGCAACGTGGTCCACAACCTCGGGCGCATCGACTGGGCGGCGCCGGAGTCGGCGTTCGACTGGAACCGCCGTTTCGACGACGACGTCGCCGAGGTGCTGACGTCCGCCCCGGCCGAGCTCGCCGGCGTCGAGGCGCACCCCGACTACGCGCTCGCCGCGCCGACGCCCGACCACTTCATCCCGCTCCTGTACCTCGCCGGGCTCGCCGCGGCGACGGACGAGGCGGCGCACGTCCTCGTCGACGGCTACGCCATGGGGTCGCTCTCGATGGTGTCCTACACGGTCGGCGGCGAACCGCTGGAGCCCGACGGGCACGGTGCCGCGCCCGTGCTCCCCGCCGTCCCGGCCGACGAGACCAACCTCTGATCTCAGCGGCGGCCGCGTGAGCGCGCCAGCGATGCGGCGCGCTCGGCGAGGCGTGGCTCGTCCAGCCGCGCCGCCCACTCGGCGAACTCCGAGGTCGGCCCGGACCACGCCCAGTCGTCGACGGTCCCGACCTCGACGTCGCACTCGACGGTCGCGATGCGGCGGAACAGCAGGGCCAGCTCGAACTCGGCGCGCAGCGAGCTCGACAGCTTCGCCGCGCCGCGCAGGCCTGGCACGTCCCACTGCCCGGCCGACGCGGGGATCTCCTCGAGGTGGCCGTAGCGGGCGAGCACCGCCGAGGCGCTCTTGGCGCCCCACCCGGCGATGCCGGGGAAGCCGTCGGCCGAGTCGCCGACGAGCCCCAAGTAGTCGGGGATCGACGCCGGCGACACGCCGAACTTGGCGACGACCCCCGCCTCGTCGATGATCTCGCGCTTGCGGCGATCGAACTGCACGACCCGCGTGCCCCGGACGCACTGCCCGAGGTCCTTGTCCGGGGTGACGATCAGCACCTGCTCGACGCGCTCGTCGGCGTCGGCGACCGCGGCGGCCGCCCCGAGGGCGTCGTCGGCCTCGTGCTCGACCATCGCCCACGTCGTCACCCCCATCGCGACGAGCGCCTCCTCGACCATCGGGATCTGGGCGAGCAGCTCGGGCGGCATGCCGGCGCTCGTCTTGTAGCCCGGCCACATGTCGTTGCGGAAGCTCTCGATGATGTGGTCGCTGGCGACGCCGACGTGCGTGGCACCGTCGGCGAGCAGCTGGAGCGTCGACCGCAGCACCCCGGACGTCGCCGCGTACGGGCCGGCGTCGGGCTCCTTCGCGGCGCGCCCGAAGTTCTGGCGGAACAGCTCGTAGGTGCCGTCGACGAGGTGGACCTTCATGGGGCCATCCTGGCCGATCAGCCGGCCGCAGCGGTCGTGGCCGGTCCCGGCGGCGCCGTCGTCGCCGGCTCGAGCGATCGGGAGATGGCGTCGATCGCGTTCCACGTCGCCTGGTCCTCGTAGCCGAACGCGAACAGGGCGACGCCGCCGAAGCCGGCGTCGATGGCCCGCTGCATGCGGATCTGCGCCCCCTCGCCGTTCACGTAGTGGACCTGGCGGGACTGCGTGCAGGACGTGGTGCCGTCGGTGACGTCGAGGTCGTACGCGAACGCCATCTCCACGTCACCGGGCACGAGCTCCGGCGTCGCGCCCCGCCGCGCCGCGAGGTCGACCATGTCCCGCGTCGACAGGCTGATGTTCCCCTCGGCGTCGGCCGGGCAGGTCCCGTCCGTGTCGACGACCCAGTTGTAGCCGTACATCGGGATGCCGAGGACGAGCTTGGACGGATCGCCGGACGCCGCCGCGGTGCCGGCGATGACGCGCTCGACCCACGGCAGCGGCGCGATCGGGCCGGGCTCGCCGGAGGGCACCGAGTAGTCGTAGGCCATGATCCGGATGGCGTCGACGAACGGGGTGATCGCCCCGTAGTCGTACACCCAGTATCCGCTGTCGCCGGTCTGGCCCGCGTCGTAGACGGGCGGGATGCTGACGGTGAGCAGCCGACCGTCCTCGTGGAGGCGCGTCGAGAGCTCCTCCACGAACGCCACCCAGTTCGGCCGCGTCGTCGCCCAGGTGTCGCGATCGTCGGCGAAGGCGAACTGCTCGTAGTCGATGTCGATCCCGTCGAGCTCGTTGTCGGCGGCGAACGCGGCGATCGCCTCGACGTGGCGGGCGCGCTGGGCTGGGTCGGCGAGGATGCCCGCCATCACGCCGGCCTCGGTGCCGTCGAGGATCGAGCCCACGAGCGGGACGTCGCGCTCGCGGGCGGCGGCCAGGAACGCCTCGGTCTGGTCCGCCGGCGCGTTGGCCTCGACCTCGATCGTGTCGACGCCGGTCGCCCGCCACCAGAACGGCGACAGCTGGTGCAGCGTGTCGGCGCGCGCGGGGAGCTCCGGGAGGGCGTCGCCGATCGCCCAGTAGGGCGTCCAGGCGTGGACGTCGAGCGGACCGGGCGCGCGGCGGTGCCGTGTCGTCGTCGCCGCCGCCCCCGAGCACGGCGACCACGATGGCCACGACGGCGACGACCGCGAGCACACCGCCGACGATGGCGGCGCGCCGTCGGTCGTCGCCCCCGGTCCGGCCGGTGGTCGGTGGCGAGGTGACCGGAGGTGGTGTCTCGGCGAGGTAGCGCCCGAGGTCCTGCGGCGCGAGGTCCTTCAGCGTCGGCACGACGTAGCGGCCGGGCGCCGGTTCGATCGGCACGAGGTTCGGCACCGCGACCACCACGCAGCCCGCCGCGCCGGCCGATGCCACGCCGGTCGGGGAGTCCTCGATCGCGACGCACTCGGTCGCCTCGACGCCGAGGCGCTCGGCCGCCAGCAGGTAGGGCTCGGGATGCGGCTTGCCGTGACGGACGCTGTCACCGGTGACGATCGCCTGGAACGTGATCGGGGCCAGCTCGGCCACGACGGCGTCGACGAGCCGGCTCCACGACATCGTCACGAGGGCGCACGGCACGCCGAGCTCGTTGAGCTCCGAGAGCAGCCGGCGGGCGCCCGGCCGCCATGGCACCTTCTCCTGGACGCGAGCCACGACCCCGTCGAGCATGCGCTCGACGATCTCCCGCGGCTCGAGGTCGACGCCGCCGCGCTCGCGCAGCACGACGGCCGCGTCGAGCAGGTCGAAGCCGATGATCGAGCGGGCGTCGTCCTCGGTCCACTGGCCACCGTGGGCGTCCACGAGCTCGCGCTCGCACGCCATCCAGTACGGCTCGGTGTCGACGAGGGTGCCGTCCATGTCCCACAGGACGGCGGCGGGTGCCACGACCGGCGTCGTGGCCGACACGGTCACGCCGCGCCGATGCGAGCTCGCGAGCTCACTCTTGGACGAGCTCGATCAGGGTCCCGAAGCTCCCCTTGGGGTGGACGAACGCCACCGTCGTGCCGCGGCTGCCCGGCCGTGGCGCCTGATCGATCGGCGTGGCGCCAGCGGCGACCATCGCTGCCAGTGCCGCCGCGCAGTCGTCGACGCGGTAGCCGACGTGGTGCAGGCCCTCGCCGCGCTTGGCCAGGTACTTGGCGATCGGTGAGTCGTCCCGCGTCGGCCGGGTCAGCTGGATGTAGCTGTCGGCGACCTTCAGCAGCGCCTCCTCGACCCCGTCCTTCTCGACGACCTCGCGATGGGCGACGGTCGCGCCGAACGCCCGCTCGTAGTAGTCGATGGCCGCTTCCAGGTCGTTGACCGCAATGGCCACGTGGTCGATCTCGGTCAGGATCATGAGGAGAGAGTCTGCCCGGAGCGGCGCGGACGTCCACGCCCGGAGCGGCCAGGACGTCCACGCCCGGAGCGGCCAGGACTCGCTGCAGTCACGCGCTCAGCCGCCCGATCGAGTGCTCGCTCCGCGTACCGCTGATGACACCCGGCTGCTGAGTCCGTGGCGCAGTGGGTCCTTGCCGCTCTCGGCGTGGCGGCGGAACACGGTGATCTTGTCCTCGCCGATGCGGGCCCGCTTCTCGGGGTCGTCGATGCCGAGCCCCTCCTCGGGGGCGAGGCACAGCACGCCGATCTTGCCCTCGTGCTCGTTGCGGTGGATCGCCCGGGCGGCGACGCCGACCTCGGTGAGCGGGTGCACGGCTGACAGCAGCGGCTGGATGCGGCCCTGGTCCACGAGGCGGTTGGCGGCGTAGGCCTCGGCGTAGTTGGCGAAGTGGCTGGAGAGCAGCCGCTTCAGCTTCATCCAGAAGTGCCGGTTGTCGAACTCGATCATGTAGCCCGACGTCGCCGCGCACGTGACGACGGTGCCGCCGCGCTTGCAGGCGAAGATCGAGGCGCCCATCGTCTGGCGGCCGGGGTGCTCGAAGACGATGTCGGGGTCGTCGCCGGCGAGCTCGCGGCACTTCTTGCCGAACCGCCGCCACTCCCGCTCGTCCTGCGTCGTCGGGTCCGACCAGAACCGGTAGTCCTCCGCCTTGCGGTCGATGACGGCCTCACAGCCGAGCTCGTGCAGCAGCTCGGCCTTGTCGGGCGACGAGACGACGCCGATCGGCGTGCCGCCACCGTTGAGGACGTACTGCACCGCGTAGCCGCCGATGCCACCGGTGGCGCCCCACACGAGCACGGTGTCGCCCTGCTTCATGCGCGCCCCGTGGCGGCCGACGAGCATCCGGTAGCTGGTCGAGTTGCACAGCGCGTTGACGGCGGCCTCCTCCCACGTCAGGTGGGTGGGCTTCGGCATCAGCTGGTTGGCCTTGACGACGGTCAGGTCGGCGAGGCCGCCGAAGTTCGTCTCGAAGCCCCAGATGCGCTGGTTGGCGGCGAGCATCGAGTCGTCGTGGGCCGACGGGTCCTGGTCGTCGACCGAGTTGCAGTGGATCGTGACGCGGTCGCCGGGCTTCCAGTTGCGCACCGCCGAGCCGACGCCCAGCACGACGCCGGCGGCGTCCGAGCCGACGACGTGGTACGGCAGGGCGTGGCGCGCCGCCCACGTCGATTCGCGGGCGTAGCGGTCGAGGAAGCCGAACGTCGGGAGCGGCTCGAAGATCGAGGTCCAGACGGTGTTGAAGTTGATGCTCGACGCCATCACCGCGACGTACGCCTCGTCGGGCGCCAGCTCCGGCGTGGCGACGTCGCCGATGTGGAGGCTCTTGGTGGGGTCCTTCTCGGCCGACTCCATGCCGGCGAACATCTCGGCGTCCTCACGGCGCACGAACGCCGCTCGGTAGTGGTCGGGCAAGGGCAGGTTGGCGAGCTCGTCGCCACTGGCCCCCGCCTGGATGGCCTCCAGGATCTGCTGCACGGCGCGATGTTACCGACGGGTAGGAGTTCCGCGGAAACCCTGCACTAGCGTGGGTCCATGCCTGGTTCCTACATCGTCGCCGGCGCCCGCACCCCCATCGGGAAGATGTCGGGTGCGCTCGCTCCGCTGTCCGCCGCCGACCTCGGTGGTGCCGCCATCGCTGCCGCCCTCGAGCGGGCCGGCGTCGCCCCCGAGGAGGTCGACCACGTCCTGATGGGCCAGGTGCTGATGGCCGGGCAGGGCCAGGTCCCGAGCCGCCAGGCCGCCGTCAAGGCGGGCATCCCGATGTCCGTGCCGTCGGTGAACGTCAACAAGGTCTGCCTGTCGGGCCTGAACACGATCTACCTCGCCGACCAGATGATCGCCGCCGGTGAGGCCGACATCGTCGTGGCGGGCGGGATGGAGTCGATGACCAACGCGCCGTACATCGCCGATGGCGCCCGCGCCGGCTTCCGCTACGGCAACACCGAGCTGCGCGACGCGATCATCGCCGACGGCCTGTGGTGCGCGTTCGACGGCTGCCTGATGGGCCTCGGCACCGAGCGCTACGCCGCCGGGTCGATCAGCCGCGCCGCGCAGGACGAGCTCGCCGCCGCGTCGCACGAGCGGGCGGCCGCGGCGATCAAGGACGGCCGCTTCACGGACGAGATCGCGCCGGTCTCGATCCCGCAGCGCCGTGGCGAGCCGATCGTCGTCGAGACCGACGAGGGCGTGCGCCCCGGCACGACGCCCGAGAGCCTCGGCGGCCTCAAGCCGGCCTTCGACAAGGACGGCACGGTGACCGCCGGCAACGCCTCCCAGATCAGCGACGGCGGCAGCGCCCTCGTGCTGATGTCGAAGGCGGCGGCCGAGCGACGCGGCGTGCAGCCGCTCGGCGAGTTCGTGTCCTACGGCATGGTGGCCGGCCCGGACTCGGCGTCGCTGTTGCAGCAGCCGAGCAACGCGATCCGCAAGGCCCTCCAGCGCGGCGGCCTCGAGCAGTCGGCGCTCGACCTCTACGAGATCAACGAGGCGTTCGCGGCGGTCGGCCTGGCGTCGATGGCCGATCTCGGCATCAGCAGCGACGTCGTCAACGTCAACGGCGGGGCGATCGCCCTCGGCCACCCGATCGGGATGAGCGGCAACCGGCTCGCCCTGACGCTGCTCCACGAGCTGCGCCGGCGTGGTGGCGGCACGGGCGCCGCGGCGCTCTGCGGCGGCGGCGGCCAGGGCGACGCGCTCATCGTGCGCACGCTCTGAGCAGGGCGCGCGGACCGACGCGATTTCTTCATCGGTTCGATGTTTGAGCGCCCGGTGAACTGCGGTAGAACTGATCTTGTCGTTGCGACAGGGCGGTCCTTGACTCAGTCACCGATCACCCTGTAACGTGACTGACACATAACGGAACCGCAAACGGACTCCCTCCCGCGACCGGTTCCTTTGATCTGGGGCATCATCGCTGAGTCGGCCCGTCCGCCCGCTACCGACTCGGAGGTGGTGCCCCAGGCATTTTTCCGCTCGGATGCGCGCCACGTCGCCGGCGACCGGAGCCGCCCGCGGCGATCGTGTCAGGGGTGGACGACGACGTGGTGCGGTTCGATCACCACGAGCACCCGATCGGCGGCCGCCGGATCGGGCGCGTCGGCGCCGATGCCGTGCTTGGCGCGGATGCGGTCGCGCCCGGCGCAACCGGGGTCGTCGGCGACGGTGGCCGTGCCGCGAAGTTCCAGGTAGCGGAACTCGTCGGCCGGGTCGACGACGAGGAAGCCGACCTGCGGGCGCTGCAGCACGTTGCGGTACTTGGCCGCCCAGCGCTTGGTCGAGAACCACAGCCGGTCGTCTTCCCACATGAACCAGATGGCGCTCGACTGCGGGTAGCCGTCGGCGCCGATCGTGGTCACGGCGGCAGTCAGCGCGCCGGTGAGCAGGTCGAGGTGTGATGTCGGGATCATGGGCAGCTCCGTCGTGACTACTCCGCCGTGACTACTCCGCCGTGACTACTCCGCCGTGACTTCGCGCCGACCCTCGAAGGCGCGCCCGAGCGTCAGCTCGTCGGCGTACTCGAGATCGCCCCCCACGGGCAGCCCACTGGCGAGGCGGGTGACCTTGAGCCCGAGCGGGCGCAGCTGGCGGGCCAGGTACATCGCCGTCACCTCACCCTCGGTGTTGGGGTTCGTGCAGAGCACGACCTCCTCGATGCCCTCGGGGTCGATGCGCGTCAGCAGCTCGCGGATCTTGAGCTGCTCGGGCCCGATGCCCTCGAGCGGGCTCATCGCGCCGAGCAGGACGTGGTAGCGGCCGTGGAACTCGCCGGTGCGCTCGACGGCGACGATGTCGCGGGACTCCTCGACGACGCACACGATGCGGTGGTCGCGGCGGTCGTCGGTGCAGAACGTGCACAGCTCGCTGTCGGTGACGTTGAAGCAGCGAGCGCAGAACCGCACACGCGCCTTGGCATCGGTGATCGCAGCGGCGAGCCGGGCGACGTCCTCGGCGGGGATCTTGAGCAGGTGGAAGGCGATCCGCTGGGCCGACTTCGGGCCGACGCCGGGCAGCCGGCCGAGCTCGTCGATGAGCGTCTGGACCGGCGGCGAGTACGCGTTGGCCACGTCAGTCGCCCCGCTCGACGAGCTGCGAGCCGGGGAACGCCTCGGCGAGCCGGTCGAGCGTCGTCGGCACCGTGCCCGGTGCCGCGTCGACGAGGTCGTCGAGGTCGATGTCCTCGTCGTCGGGTGGTGGTGGCGGCGTGCTCGCGCCAGTCGCCCCCGGCTCGTCCTTCGTCACCAGCTCGATGCGCACGGCGTTCCCGGTGGCCGCCTGCCACGCCGCCTCGACGTCCTTGCGGGCGTCCTCGCACTTCGCCTTCGTCGCCGCGTTCGGCGGGGAGAACGAGATCGTGTCGGGTCCGGTGGCGACGATCTCCATCGACGAGTACAGCGCCCGGGCGAGGTTCCTGAGGGTTGGTCGCACGGTGTCCCACTCGGCGCGCAGGTCGCGGGCGGTCGGGGCCGCCGGCGCTGGCGCCGCCGCCGCGGTCGGGGCCGTCGCTGGTGCCGCCGTCGCCGGCGCGGGTGCCGCCGGGGGCGCGTCGGGCGGTGCGGCTGGGGCCGGCCGCGGCGTGGCGCCCGTGACGTCGGCGACGGCGCGCCGGGCCCGCCCGCCGAGGGCGGTGCGCCCGGTCGTGGGGTCGACGGGTGCCGCCGGCGCGGCAACCGGCACGCGGCCCTCGGCCAGCGCCTGCTCGAGCACCGCGACGCGTGCGGCGAGCGGGCCGATGTCGTCGCCGGCAGAGGTCGCCGGCGCGGACGTCAACTGGACGAGCGCGACCTCGACGAGCACGCGGGGATCGGGCGCGTGGCGCAGCTCGACGAGGATCTCCCCGAGCCGCTCGATCGCCCGCACGAGGGCCGCCGGACCGAGTCGCTGGGCCTGCGCCGCGAGCGCGTCGACCTGGTGCGTGGACAGCTGCACGAGCTCCGGCGCCATCAGCGACAGGAACCCGTTGCGCAGGTGGCGCACGAGCGCCTCGGCGAGCCCCCGCGGCTCGTGGCCGGCGTTGACCGCATGGGCCATCGCGGTCAGCGCGAGACCGGTGTCGTGCTCGATCAGCGCCTCGACGAACTCGTCGAACGAGAGCAGGTCACCGGCATCGCCGCCGGCGTTGGCGATCAGCTCGAGCGCCGAGAGCGTGTCGCGAGCCGACCCGCCGCCCTGGGCGATCGCCGCGTCGATGGCGGCGTCGTCGACGTCGAGGCCGGCGTCGCGCGCCACCCACCGCACGTGCTCGGTGAGCTCGTCGGCGGGCAGCAGGTGGAAGCGGAGGTGCTGGGTGCGGCTGCGGATGGTGTCGCGCACCTTCTGCGGGTCGGTCGTGGCGAGCACGAACACGACGTGCGGTGGCGGCTCCTCGAGCGTCTTCAGCAGGGCGGCCTCGGCGCCGGGTCCGAGCATGTGGACCTCGTCGAGGATGTACACCTTGTGCCGGCCCGGCGTGCCGAGCGACGCCCGCTCGATGAGGTCGCGCATGTTGTCGACCTTGTTGTTGCTGGCGGCGTCGAGCTCGTGGACGTCGTAGCTCGTACCGGCCTCGACGGCCAGGCACGACTCGCACTCGCAGCACGGCTCGCCGTCGACCGGCCGCTCGCAGTTGAGGACCTTGGCGAGGATGCGCGCCGACGTCGTCTTGCCCGTGCCGCGGGGACCGGAGAACAGGTAGGCCTGGCCCTCGCGACCGGCGGCGACGGCGTCGCGCAGCGCCCGCACGACGTGGTCCTGACCCTTCAGCTCGCCGAACCGGCGCGGGCGGTAGCGACGGTAGAGCGACGGTGTGGCCACGAGGCGACTCTACCGAGGGGGTGCCGCGGCGATCCGGCGAGTCGGCCCGGCCGGAGTCATGGCCGTTCCGCACGGAGGGGTCCCACTACCTTGTTCCGGTGGTGCCCACCCGAACCGGTGTTCCCGGCCGCATGCTGCGGTTCCTCGTCGCCGCGCTGGCGGCGGTCGTGGGCGCGCTCCTGCTCGGCGCCGGACCCGCCCACGCCCAGGTCGCCGACCTGCAGAGCACGTCCCCGGAGGACGGCGCCGAGCTCGAATCGCCGCCGACGCAGGTCGTGCTGACGTTCGACGGACCGGTCGGCGACTCGACCGTGACGATGGCGTGCGCCGGCGACCCGTTCGTCCCGCCGAACACCGGCGACGTCGTGCGCAGCGCCGACGGGCGGACCCTCACCGTGCAGATCCTCGTGCCGATGCCGGCGAGCGAGTGCAACGTCACCTGGACGACGCTGCAGCCGAGCGGCGAGGACGGTGCGGAGGGCTCGTTCGGCTTCACGGTGCTGAACTCGCCCACGCCCTCGCCGGACGACACGGTTGCAGGCGGTTCGGTCTCGACCCCGGTCGGGGGCAGCACCCCGGCGACGACCGTGGCGCCGTCCACCGACGAGGGCAGCGACGCCGGTTCCATCTCGTCGACGGTGCCGGACGCCGCCGACGTCTCCGACGGGGCGACCTGGCTGGGCCGGGTGCTGTCGACGCTCGGGCTGGCGATCCTGTTCGGGTCGTTCGTCCTGATCGTCGTGGCCTGGCCGGAGGGGCCCGAGTACATCCTCGCCGTCCGGTTCCTGCGGTCGGTGTGGCTCCTCACCCTCGCCGGGACGCTGCTCTACGTCATCGCCCTGAGCGCGGCCGTGAACGGCGAGTCGCTCGGCAGTGGGCTCAGCCCTGGCACGTGGCTCGACCTCCTCGATGCCGGCTGGTCCGGCCGCGCCGCGATCGCGCGGCTCGTGCTCGTGGTGGCCACGGGGTGGGTCGTGCTGCGCCCGGAGCGGGTGATCGATCCGACGACCCAGCTACCGGCGATCGCCATCCCGACGCTCGCCGTCGTCACCATCGGCCTCGCCCGCACCGGCGGCGACCTCGCCGTCATCGGGGTGCTGGCCGGCATCGTGCACGCCATCGCCATGGCGATCTGGTTCGGCGGTGTCGTGCTGCTGGCGCGCGTCGTGCTCGCCGGCCCGGGCGAGGAGGACCTCGTGCAGGCGGTGCGCGGGTTCGGTCGCATCTCGGGGACGGCCATCGTCTTCACGATCGTCAGCGGCCTGGTCCAGCTCTACCGGCTCGACGGCGGCTCGCTGTTCAGCGATCCCCACGGACGCGTGATGCTCCTGAAGACCTTGTTCGTGGCGATCATGCTGTTCGTCGGCCTCACCGCCCGCCAGGTGGCGCAGCAACGGCTCGCCCGTTCGCCCGACCTGTCGCCCCCGACGGCGGACCGGTTGCGCCGGGCGTTCGGCACGGAGGCCGCGATCGGGGTCGTCGTCATCGGCCTGAGCGGGTGGATGATGTCGTTCACGCCGCCCAAGTCGCCCGTGAACGACGTGGCGGAGTTCGCCGTCGAGGAGCCGTTCGTCGACACCCAGAGCGGAATCGACCTCGTCGTGCAGGTGACCCCTGCTCGTGTCGGCGGCAACCAGCTGCGGGTGCGCGTCAACGCGCCGGCCAGCGACCTCGCCAACCTCGTGGTGCAGTTCATCCCGCCGGCCGACTCCGGGCAGGGCTCGGTCGTGCAACCGATCCCGCTGACCGGCGAGGGCGTCGCCATCTCGGAGCCGGACGACCTCCCCCTGTCGGTCGCCGGGCTGTGGACGATGCAGGTCAGCGCGACGACGCCGACGGGCACGATGACGTCCTCGCAGACGTTCAACGTGGCCACGGCCGACGGCGAGCAGGTCACGCCCGGCATCGAACCGACCCCCACCGCCGCGCCCGTGACCGCCCCGACGACGACGCTGCCGATCATCACCACGCCGGGCTGAGGTCCGGCGTCGTCAGGTCGGGGCGACGAGCTCGGCGAACGGGACGGGCTCGGCGACGTCGAGCTGGTCGTAGCGGCAGCTCTGCGGCGTGCGGTCGGGGCGCCAGCGGACGAACGACACGCCGTGGCGGAACCGCCGCTTCTCGAGCTGCCCGAACGTCACCTCGGCGACGAGCTCGACGCGGATCGGCACCCACGACAGGTCCTTGCCGGCGTTCCACCGGCTCGTGGCGCCCGGCTTGCGGGCCTGGTCGGTGTGCTGCCACTCCGCCCAGTCCCGCCACGGGTGGTCGTCGACCGCGTCGTGGGTCAGCGGCTCGAGCTCGGTGAGCAGCTCGGCCCGGCGCTTGACCGTGAACGACGCGGCGACGCCGACGTGCTGCAACTGGTCGGCGTCGTCGTAGAGCCCGAGCAGCAGCGAGCCGACGCCGTTGCCGTCCTTGTGGATGCGGTAGCCGGCGACCGCGCAGTCCGCGGTGCGCTCGTGCTTCACCTTCACGAGCGCCCGCTTGTCCGGCTGGTAGGGGTCCTCGAGCCGCTTGGCGACCACACCGTCGAGCCCGGCACCCTCGAAGCGCCCGAACCAGTCCTCGGCGGTCGCCCGGTCCGTGCTCGCCGGGGTGAAGTAGACGGGCGGGGCCGGCCGGAGGGCGGCGAGCAGGCGCTCGCGGCGCTGGACGAGCGGGACGTCGAGCAGCGACTCGTCGTCGAGGGCGAGCAGGTCGAAGGCGACGAACGACGCCGGCGTCTCGGCGGCGAGGCGCCGCACCCGGGACTCGGCAGGGTGGATGCGCTGCAGGAGCGCGTCGAAGTCGAGCCCGTGTCCCTGACCGTCGGCGACGACGATCTCACCGTCGACGACGCAGCGTTCCGGCAGGGAGGCCCGCAATGGCTCGATGAGCTCGGGGAAGTAGCGCGTGAACGGCCGCTCGTTGCGGCTGGCCAGCTCGATGTCGTCGCCGTCGCGGAACACGACGCAGCGGAAGCCGTCCCACTTCGGCTCGAACAGCCAGCCGTCGCCGTCGGGGATCGTCCGCGCCAGCTTGGCGAGCATCGGGCGGAACGGGGGTTGCAGCGGCAGGACCATCGTGGCCATCTTGGCGCGGCGGGAACCAGGGGCGACCCGCGCACGTCGTAGCAGCGTCACCGGCTCCCTCCCTCGACGACGACGTCGTCCGGGCGCCGGGACCGAGGAGGTCCTGCGATGTCGACACGTTGGAAGACGGCCATTGCCGCGGCGGCCGCCGCCGCCGTCGCCGCCGTCGCCGTGATCGCCCTGTCCGGACGGGCGAGCGAGGACGCCGACGCGACGGTGCCGCCGGACACCAGCGCGCCCGCCGCGCCCAGCGACGGCGACGCATCGGCGCGGACGATCACCGTGAACGGTCACGGCACCGTCACCGTCGTGCCCGACACCGCCGACCTGTCGACCGGGGTGCAGGCCACCGCCGAGACGGCGACCGCCGCGCTCGAGACCGTCGGCACCAACTCGCAGGCCCTGGTGGACACGTTGCAGGGCGTCGGCGTCGCCGAGGACGACATCCAGACGTCGGGCCTCAGCCTCTGGCCCACCTACGGCAACGACGGCCAGCGGATCACCGGGTACCAGGCGTCCACGAGCGTCACGGCGACGATCCGCGACGTCGACCAGGTGGGCGCCGTCATCGACGCCCTCAAGGGCTTCGTCGGCGACGAGCTGACGATCAACGGCATCTCGTTCTCCTACGACGACCCGGAAGCCGTGCTCGCCGAGGCGCGCACCGCGGCGATCGCCAACGCGACGACCCGCGCCGAGCAGTACGCGGCGGCGGCGGGCGTCGAGGTCGGCGCGATCGTGCGCATCGTCGAGGGCAGCGTGTCCGACCCCGTCGTGTTCGCCCGGGCTGCCGGCGTACCGGAGATGGCGGCGGCCGACTCCGTCGCGGTCGCGCCCGGGACGCAGGACCTCGCCGCCGACGTCACCGTGGTGTTCGCGATGGCGTGATCGCGATGTCGAACATTTCGTCCGGGTGAAGTTCGCGTGAGGCATGCGCCCCGGTCCGACCTCCGTGGATCGGGGGGGTGGGACCGGGGTATACGGTCCGCCCATGGCCGACCAACCGTCCTGGCGCCAGGGGTTCGACGCGCTGGAGCAGCAGCTGTCGCCCCGCCTCGAGGCGCTCGTCAAGAGCGAGCAGTTCGCCGTCGTGGTGGGGCTCGCCGCGCGCGTGCAGCGAGCGGTCGAGGGGGAGATGGCACGCTCGACGCGCCGCGTGCTGCACCGCCTCAACCTCCCCGCCGGCACGGACGTCAACCGGATCCTCAACGAGATCGGGCAGCTGCGGGTCCAGGTCCGCGAGCTGTCCAACGAGCTCGACGAGGCCCGCGCCGAGCTGGCCACACGGCCGTCGGCCCCCGTCTCGACGATCACCCGCAAGGCCCCGGCCAGGAAACGGGCGGCGAAGAAGGCGGGAGCGGCCTGATGGTCGCCGTGCTGTCGCCGTCGGAGGTCGTCGAGCGCGTGCGCAAGGACGCCGAGCGCAACGTGCTGCGCGTGCGCAACGGGCTCAAGCACCTCGCCGGCGTGGGGAGGCCAGAGCTCACGCAGACCCCGAAGGAGACCGTCTGGTCGGCCGAGAAGGTCGAGCTGTGGCACTACCCGAGCGACCGCGTCCGGTTCCGCACGCCGCTGCTGTTCGTGCACAGCCTCGTGTCGCGCAGCTACGTGTTCGACCTCGTGCCCGGCAACAGCTTCATCGAGTCGATGCGCGACTTCGGGTTCGACATCTACCTGATCGACTGGGGCGTGCCCGACGAGCTCGAGAGCGGCAACACGCTCGAGACCTACACCGACGGCTACATCCCGCAGATCGTGGCCGAGGTGCAGCGGCGGTCCGGGGCCCCGGACGTCAACCTCTTCGGCTACTGCTTCGGTGGGGTCCTGTCGCTGCTGTCGGTCGCCGGCAACCCGTCGATGCCGATCCGCAGCCTCGCCGTCATGGCGACGCCGATCGACATGCGCCACATGGGTCCGATGACCTCGATGATGCAGGACGGGCGCGTCGAACCCGAGGACCTCCTGGACGCGACGGGCAACGTGCCGGCCGAGGTCATGCTCAACTCGTTCCGCATGCTGACGCCGCTCGCCGACGTCACCGGCTACGTGAACCTGTGGCAGCACCTCTGGAACGACGAGTTCGTGGCCGCCCACCAGGTGATGACGCAATGGGGTCGCGACCACATCCCGTTCCCGGGCGCCGCGTTCTGCCAGATGGGCCACCTGATGTCGCGCCAGAACCTGCTGGCGACGGGGAAGATCCCGCTCGGCGGGCGGGAGGTCGACCTCGCCGACATCACCGTGCCGTTCCTGAACATCATCGGCGAGAAGGACCACATCGTGCCGCCCGACGGCGTCGGGCCGCTGTCGTCGCTCGTCGGCTCGACCGATGTCGAGGAGCTGCGCCTGCCGGCGGGCCACGTCGGCGTCATCGTCGGCCGGGCCGCCCAGCGCCACAACATCCCGGCGATGGCCGAGTGGATCGGGCGCCACGCCGAGCCGAGCGGACCGGGCTGATGGCCATCCCGCGCACCGAGGTCGAGGTGCGGGCCCTCGAGCGCGACGACGCCGACGAGCTGCGGCGCTTCTTCGCCCGCGTGCCCGAGGGCGACCGCACGTTCTTCCGCGAGTTCGTCCTCGAGCCCGGCGTGATCGAGCGGTGGCTCGCCGATCCCGACCAGCACCGCCTCGTCGCCCTCGTCGACGGCCAGATCGGCGGGCACGTCGCGGTCATCCGCGGGGTCGGCTGGAGCCGCCACGTCGGCGAGATCCGCCTCGTGGTCGATCCCCAGCACCGCCGGCGCGGGCTCGGCCGCCTGCTCGCCCAGCGCGCCGTCGTCGAGGCCGTCGAGATGGGCACGACGAAGCTCGTCGTCGAGGTGGTCGCGGCGCAGGAGGCGACGGTGGAGATGTTCACGAAGCTCGGCTTCGAGCCCGAGGGCTTGCTGAAGGACCACGTCCGCAGCCAGTCCGGGGAGCTCCACGACCTGCTCGTGCTCGCCCACTTCGTCGAGCCGCTGTGGGACACGCTGCGCACGACGGGCGTCGAGGACCTCGTGCTCGGCGAGGACACCGGCCCGTGAACGCCGGGAGCCGGACGTTTCTGACGACACTTCGGCGGCCTCAGGCCACCGAAGTGTCGTCAGAAGCGCGGCGCGGCCGGCGAGCGGGGCGGTGATGGCGCTGCCGCGACCGCTGGCGGCCGCCGGCGCGCTGGCCCGGGCCGGGCTGCGACCGGAGCGTCCCGACCGGCTGCCGCGAGCGATGCTGGCGATGGCGGCGTGGGGCCCGACGATGGCCGGCGGGATCGCCGCCGCCTCCGCCCGGTACCCGACGGCGCCCGCGGTCATCGACGACGAGGGCACCGTCACGTTCTCCGACCTGTGGTTCGGCACCGACGGCATCGCCCGCGGGCTGAAGCGCCGCGGCGTCGGTCCCGGTAGCTCGATCGGCATCCTCGCCCGCAACGGCCGGGTGTTCGTGCAGAGCGTCGTCGCCGCCGCCAAGCTCGGCGCCGATGTCGTCTACCTGAACACGGGCTTCGCCGGGCCGCAGCTCGCCGACGTGGTCGCCCACGAGGGCGTCGACACCGTGCTCCACGACGACGGCTTCGCCCCGCTCGTCGCCGAAGCCCCGGTCGTGACCGCCGTCTCGGGCAGCGAGCTGGCGACGCTGGCGATGGACCGCTCGCTCCTGCCGTTCCCCCCGACCCGCCGCGTGGGACGCCAGGTCATCCTCACGTCCGGCACGACGGGCCGCCCGAAGGGCGCAGCACGGGGCAGCGTCGAGCGGCATCGACTCGCTGACCCCGCTGCTGGAGGTCGTCCCGATCCGCGCCCGCAGCACGGTCGTGATCGCCGCCCCGCTGTTCCACGCCTGGGGCCTCGTGCACATGGGCGTCGGGCTCGGCATGTCCTCGACCGCCGTGCTGCAGTCGCAGTTCGACCCCGAGGCGACGCTGGCCGCGATCGCCGAGCACCGCGCCGACGGCCTCGCCGTGGTGCCGGTCATGCTGCAGCGCATCCTCGCCCTCGGCGGTGCGACGCTCGCCCGGTACGACACGTCGTCACTGCGCTACATCGCCTCCAGCGGCTCGGCGCTCGGCGCCACCCTGGCCACGGCGACGATCCGGCGCTTCGGGCCGATCCTCTACAACATCTACGGCTCGACCGAGGTGTCGCTGGCCACGATCGCCGGCCCGGGTGACCTGCAGTCGGCCCCGGCGACGGCCGGGCGCGTCGCTCCCGGCAGCACCGTGCGGATCCTCGACCACGACGGCAACCCGGTCGGACCGGGCGTCGTCGGGCGGGTGTTCGTCGGCAGCGGCGCCCGCTTCGACGGCTACACCGGTGGTGGCGGCAAGGAGCAGATCGGCGGGCTGCTGTCGAGCGGCGACCTCGGCCACTTCGACGACCACGGCCGCCTCTTCATCGACGGCCGTGACGACGACATGATCGTGTCCGGCGGCGAGAACGTGTTCCCGGCCGAGGTCGAGGAGCTGATCGCGACCCACCCCGCGGTGCTCGAGGCCGCCGTGATCGGCGTGCCCGACGAGGAGTTCGGCCAGCGCCTCAAGGCGTTCGTCGTCAAGCGCCCCGGCGCCACGCTGACCCAGGCGGACGTCAAGGGCCTCGTGCGCGATCACCTCGCGCGCTACAAGGTGCCGCGTACGGTGTCCTTCGTGGACGCCTTGCCCCGCACGACGACCGGGAAGCTCCGGCGCCTCGACCTCTCGTGACGGCGGTGCGGTGGCCGGCCGGCCGCCGCCAGCGCACCCGACTCGCGTTCGCGGCGACCGCCGCAGCGACGCGGTGGGCCGCGGCGTCGGGTGTCGACGTGATGTCGCTCGGGCGCAACCCGGCCGTGGCCGCGACGCTGGACGCCGGGATCCGCGCCCAGGCGCTGGCCCGCGCCCTGCGGCCCGACATCGCCTGCCGCCCCGCACCGCCCGTCCACCACCACGACGGCGGGAGCGGTCCGGCCGTCGTCATGCTCAACGGCTGGACGGCCTCCGGGCTCGTCTGGCCGGCGGCCGTCGTCGCGACGCTCGAGCGCGACCACCGGGTGATCCGCGTCGACAACCGGGGCAGCGGCTGGTCCCGTCACGCGCCCCGGCCCTACGCGATCGTCGACCTGGCTCGCGACGTCCGCCGGCTGATCGACGACCTCGAGCTGGTCGCCCCGACCGTGGTCGGCCTGTCGATGGGCGGGATGATCGCCCAGGAGCTGGCGCTGCGCTGGCCGGCGAAGGTCGGACGGCTCGTCCTGCTCGGTACGCGCCCGCCGACCCCGGAGGACACGCCGCCGCCCGCACGCGTGACGGCGTCGTTGCTGTCGAGCCCTCCCAAGGGCGTGCCGCTGCGGCGCTTCCTCCGTGACGGGTGGGCGACGGTCACCGGGCCCGGCTTCGCCGCCGAGCACCCCGAGCGCATCGACGAGATGGCCGCGTCCATCGCCCGCCGCCCGACGCCGCGCTTCGCCGTGCTCGACCAGGCCCGCGCCATCGCCGCCTGGTCGGGCGCCCACCGCCTGCGGGCGCTGGCCGTGCCGACGACGGTCGTCCACGGCACCGAGGATCCACTGATCCCGGTCCGCAACGGGATGCGCATCGCCCAGCTCGTCCCGGGGGCGCGCTACGTCGAGCTGCCCGGCGTGGGCCACCTCGTGCCGTACGAGGCGCCCGAGGAGCTCGTGCGCATCGTGGCCGGGTGACGACGGACGCCGTTGGGGTGGTCGCCCGGCGCCGGAACTAGCGTCCTGCCCGTGACCGGCAACAGCATGCAGGACAAGCTCGACGATCTGCAGAAGCGGCGCGAGGAGGCGTTCCACGCCGGTTCAGCCCGTTCCGTCGAGCGCCAGCACGCCAAGGGCAAGCTGCTCGCCCGCGAGCGCATCGAGTACCTCCTCGACGACGGGTCGTTCAACGAGCTCGACCTGCTGGCGCGGCACCGCTCCCACGCCTCGGGCCTCGAGGAGCGGCCCTACACGGACGGCGTCATCACGGGCTGGGGCACGGTCGACGGGCGCAAGGTGTTCGTGTTCTCGCAGGACTTCACGGTCTTCGGCGGTGCCCTCGGCGAGGTGTTCGCCGAGAAGATCCACAAGCTGATGGACCTCGCCCTCAAGGTCGGCGCCCCGCTCGTGGGCCTCAACGACGGCGCCGGCGCCCGCATCCAGGAGGGCGTCGTCTCGCTGGCCAGCTACGGCGGGATCTTCTACCGCAACGTGCTGTCGTCGGGCGTCGTGCCGCAGATCTCGGTGATCCTCGGCCCGTGCGCCGGAGGCGCCGTCTACTCGCCGGCGATGACCGACTTCATCTTCATGGTCCGTGAGGCGTCGCACATGTTCATCACCGGTCCCGACGTCGTGAAGACGGTGACCGGCGAGGACGTCACGCTCGAGGAGCTCGGCGGGGCGATGAGCCACGCGTCGAAGTCCGGCGTCGCCACGTTCGTCTCGGCCGACGAGAAGTCGTGCCTCGACGACGTGCGCTACCTGCTGTCGTTCCTGCCGCAGAACAACATGGAGGAGACCCCGTACGTCGAGGGCGACGACGACCCCGAGCGGCTCTGCCCCGAGCTGCGCGACCTGCTGCCGGCATCCCCGAACCTGCCCTACGACATGCACAAGGTGATCCAGGCGGTCGTCGACGACGGCGAGTTCATGGAGTACTTCCCGCACTGGGCCCGCTCGATCCTGTGCGGCTTCGCCCGCATCGACGGGCGCACGGTCGGCATCGTCGGCAACCAGCCGATGGTGCTCGCCGGCGTGCTCGACATCGAGTCGGCCGAGAAGGCGGCCCGCTTCGTGCGCACCTGCGACGCCTTCAACATCCCGCTCGTCACGTTCGTCGACGTGCCCGGCTTCCTGCCCGGCGTCGACCAGGAGTACGGCGGCATCATCCGCCACGGCGCCAAGCTGCTCTACGCCTACTGCGAGTCGACGGTGCCGCGCATCCAGATCATCACCCGCAAGGCGTACGGCGGCGCCTACGTCGTCATGAACTCGAAGTCGATCGGCGCCGACCTGGCGTTCGCCTGGCCGTCCGCCGAGCTCGCCGTGATGGGCCCGCAGGGCGCCGTCGAGATCGTCTACCGCCGCGAGCTGCAGCAGGCTGCCGACCCGATCGCCCGCCGTGCCGAGCTCGTCGCCGAGTACACCGAGCGCTACGCCAACCCCTACGCGGCGGCCGAGCGCGGCTACGTCGACGACGTCATCGACCCCGCCGAGACCCGCCAGAAGATCGTCGCCGGCCTGGCCATGCTGCGCACCAAGCGCGAGGAGCTGCCCCGCCGCAAGCACGGCAACATGCCGCTCTGAGTGGTTCGCCTCGCTCCGACGGCCGCACCGCCTCCACGGTCTGCGTGAGCGAACAGGCGCGGATCGCGTCTGATCGCTGACGCAGACCACGAGCCACGAGCCCGTGGCAGCCGGCGTGTGTCGGCGCACACGCCGGCTGCGTGTCGCGCAGCACGGAGGCGGGTGTGGGGTGAGCGCACGATCGATCCACGGGACCCGGACGGGCCCGTCGGCCACGAGGTCGTCGATCGAGAGGGAACGACATGGCACTCACGCTCCACCCAGGTGATCAGGTCCGCTCCGCCGGGTTCCGCTCCGCCACGACGCCGAAGATCCGCCGGTGGCGCCGGCAGGTCCGTTCGGCGGTCGTCGCCGAGCCGGCCGTCGTCGAGCTCACGTGGGCCAACCGCCGACCCGGCACCGACGGCTTCGCCCGCTGGACCGCCCAGCTCGGCGCCCGCATCGACGAGCAGGGTCTCGACGCCGTCGCCGACGAGGTCGACGAGCTCGTGTCCACCGCTCGTCGCCACGGCGTCGCCATCGTCGCCACCGCCGTGCTCGCCGATCCGGCGCAGCCCGAGCCGGCGCGCCACCGGGCCTTCGCCCACGTCGTGTCGGCCCTCGTCGCCACGCCGCCTCCGCTCAGGGTGACGCGGTCGGGTTCAACGCGTCGGCGAGAACTGACATCATCGTCAGGCGCGGGGCGCAGCGCCCGACGACGACACGAGGAGCGACGATGACCGTTGACGATCCGACGACGGACCCGCCGGCAGGCCGGGGTGGACGAGCCGACATCGGCGTGGGACGCCGAGCTGCGCGAGCTGGCGGCGCGCCGGGCGCTCGTGCTGGAGCAGGGCGGTGAGGAGGGTGTCGCCCGCCAGCACTCGCAGGGGCGCCTGACGATCCGCGAGCGCATCGACCGGCTGACCGACGCCGGGTCGTTCGCCGAGGTCGGGTCGCTGACCGGCAAGGGCGAGTACGACGAGCTCGGCCAGCTCATCGGGTTCACGCCGTCGAACCTCGTGTTCGGCAACGCCGACGTCGACGGGCGGCCGGTCGTCCTGACGGGCTACGACTTCACGGTGCGCGGCGGCGCCGCCGACGCGTCGGTCGGCCACAAGCGGCCCTACGCCGACCGCATGGCCCACGACACGCGGGTCCCGCTCGTGCGGCTGCTGGAGGGCGCCGGCGGCAGCGTCAAGTCGATCGAGTCGATGGGCGTGTCGTACGTGTCCGAGATCGTCGGCTGGGACTACGCCGTGAAGTGCCTGTCGACGGTGCCGGTCGTGGCCGCCGCGCTCGGACCGGTGGCCGGGCTGCCGGCGGCCGAGGTGCCGGCGTCGCACTTCTCGGTGATGGTGAAGGGGGCGGCCCAGGTCTTCTCGGCCGGCCCGCCGCTCGTCGAGCACGCCACGGGCGAGAAGCTGACGAAGGAGGAGCTCGGCGGCTGGGAGGTGGCGACGCGTGCCGGCACGGTCGACAACGCCGTCGACACCGAGGACGAGGCGCTCGACCAGATCCGCCGCTTCCTCTCGTACCTCCCGTCGCACGTCTGGGCGCTGCCTCCGGTCGCCGAGTCCGACCGACGACCCGCGCCGCCGCGACATCGCCCTGCGCGACGCGGTGCCCACCACACGCCGGCCCGTCGACACCCGCGCCGTGATCCGCTCGATCTGTGACGAAGGAAGCGTCTTCGAGATCGGCTCGCGCTACGGCCGCGCCGTGGTCGCCACGCTGGCCCGCCTCGACGGCCACCCGTGCGCGGTGCTCGGCACCGACGGCCGCTTCGACGGCGCCGGCTTCACGGTCGAGGCGGCGCTGAAGCTGACGCGCTTCGTCGACTTCGCCGACACGTTCCACCTGCCCGTCGTCTACCTCGTGGACAACCCCGGCGTGATGATCGGGCTGGCGGCCGAGCAGGCCGGCACGTTGCGCTTCGGCTGCCGCGCCCTGTCGGCGGTCCACGAGACGCGGATCCCGTGGGCGTCGGTGCTCGTCCGGCGCTGCTTCGGCGTCGGCGGGGCGACGCACCGCAACGAGGCCCGCCACTCGCTGCGCGTGGCGTGGCCGTCGGGCAGCTGGGGCTCGCTGCCGCTGGAGGGCGGCGTCGAGGCGGCCTACAAGCGGATCATCGAGGCGTCGCCCGACCCCGAGGCGGCGCGTGCCGAGCTGCACGCCCGCCTGCAGCTCGTGCGGTCGCCGTTCCGCACGGCCGAGAGCTTCATGGTCGAGGACATCATCGATCCCGCCGACACCCGCCCGGTGCTGACGCGCTGGATCCGCACCGCCTACCACACGCTCGCCGCCGACGGGGCCAAGCCCTCCGGTCGCACGTTCCGACCCTGAGCACGGCAGGGCGCGCTCCGATCGGCCGCTGACGCCACGCTGCGTCACGCCGATCGGACCAGTCCCCGCCCGACTCACTCGATCCAGAGGAACGAGAGGTCGGGCTTGCCGTAGAGCGTCGGCTGGAAGCCGCCGATGCCGTCGCGGAACCCGTTGATGTCGGGCACGTGGGCGAGGGGCACGAACATCGCCTCCTGCTGGGAGATGTCGATGACGTCGTGGAACGACGCGCCGCGCGTCTCGATGTCGGCGCCGTAGCTCGCGGCGGCGAGGGCGTCGACCATGCCGGGCGCCTCGTACTTGCCGGCGTTGAAGAAGGAGGTCGGTCCGAAGATGCTCACCGCGGTCTGGCTGGGATCGGGACGACCGCTCCACCCGGCGCAGTACAGGTCGTGGCCGAGGCCCTCGAAGAACGTCGACGTCGCCGGGCCGACCTCCATCACCTCGAACGTCATGTCGATGCCGACGTCGGCGAGCATGGCCTGGACGATCTCGGACTTCAGCGTCTCCGCCGATGCCGACCCGGCGATCGCCTTGATCGACAGCCCGTCGGCGTACCCGGCCTCGGCGAGCAGCTCGCGCGCCTGGTCCGGGTCGAACGGGTAGGCCTCCTGGAGCTCCGGCTGGTGGGCCCAGTAGCCGGCCGGGAAGACCTGCACGGCGGGCTGGCCCATCCCGAACGTGAAGCCCTCGGTGAACGCCTCGCGGTCGATCGCCAGGTTCACCGCCTGGCGGACGCGGACGTCGTCGAACGGCGGGCGCGAGAAGTTGAAGTAGCAGTCCTCGAGCCACAGCGACGGCGATGACACCACGTTCAGCCCGTCGACCTGCTCGAGCTGCTCGACGCTCTCGGGCCGGACGCGCAGGTGGAAGTCGGCCTCCCCGGCCGTGAGCGCGTTGAGCCCGGTCTGCTGATCGGTCAGGTAGCGGACGGTGATGCTGTCGAGGTGCGGCAGGCCGTCCTGCCAGTACTCGGCGTTCTTCGTCGCCACGAGGCGGTCACCGGGGATCCACTCCCCGAACGTGTACGGACCGGTGCCGACGGGGTGCGAACCGAGCGCCTCCGGATCGGCGGCGGCGGTCGGCGACACCATCATCCCCGGCCGGTCGGCGAGGATCTGCACGAGCGAGCTGTCGGGCCGGTTGAGGGCGATGCGCACGTGCGTCGGATCGACGACCTCGACCGACTCGATCATCGAGAGGTCGGCCTTCACGGTCGACGTCTCGAGCGTCATGGCGCGATCGAGGTTCGCCTTGACCGCCGCCGCGTCGAACGGGGTGCCGTCGTGGAACGTCACGCCCTCGCGCAGCGTGAGCTCGAGCGTCTGCGGATCGGGTGACGACCACTCGGTCGCCAGCCCGGGCAGCGGCGTCAGGTCGATCGGGTCGAGGTTCACGAGGCGGTCGTAGAACAGGTACAGCGAGACGTGGTCGCCACCGGAGCCGCCCTGCACGGGGTCGAGGGAGGACGGGTTCGACGAGTACACGACGCGCAGGTCGCCGCCCTCGACCGGTTCGCCGTCGGCGAACACCGGCGTCGTCTCGGCCGAGGAGCCGCCCGCCGGCGTCGTGGCGGTCATCGGGCGTCGTCCCTGCGTCGGGTGTCGATCCGGCCTCCGTGACCGCGCTGGCCGCGCTGCCCGCGGTGCTGTCGGCGTCGTCGTCGTCGCCACCGCAGGCAGCGAGGAGGAGGGCGGTGACCGCGGCGACGCCGGCCGAGCGGCGAGCGGCGCGCGTGGATGTGGAGCGCATCGTTCGTTCCCCTTCGATCCCCAGGGCGCGACCCCGCGCCGCGACCACACAAAACCGTACCGGTCGCTGACATCGATGTCATTGTCGGAGCACCCGTCCGATTTCGAGACGGTGGAGTTGCGAGCTACCGTCGCCTCTGTCCCCGACGTGAGGAGTCCCGCGTGACGATCGTGCGAGCCGAGATCCCCGCCACGGTGTGGCAGGTGAAGGTCCAGGTCGGCGACACCGTCGCCGACGGCGACGAGCTGATGGTCCTCGAGTCGATGAAGATGGAGATCCCCGTGATCGCGCCGCGTGCCGGCACGGTGGCCGCCATCAACGTGGCCGAGGAGGCCCGCGTCCAGGAGGGCGACGCCCTCCTGGAGCTCGGCTGACGGCGACCATGACCTGGTCCCCCGAGCTCGCCGAGCTCGCGCGGCGGCGCCGGTTGGCCGACGGTCTGGGCGGGCCGGAGGGGATCGAGCGCCAGCACCGCTTCGGCAAGTTGACGGTCCGCGAGCGCATCGACCGGCTCGCCGACGCCGGGTCGTTCCGGCCGTTCGGCTGGCTGAAGGGCGACGCGACCTACGACGAGGACGGCGAGCTGGCAGTCGGTGCTGCCCGCCGGACAGGTCGATGGCCGGATCCGCATCGACGGGCGCGAGGCGATCGTGATGGGCGGCGACTTCACGGTGCGCGGCGGCTCGGCCGGTGGCGACCGTGGCGGCCTCGGCACGGAGCTGTCGGCCGCCGAGCGCGCCCTCGAGTGGCGCATCCCGTACGTGCGCCTGCTCGACTCGGCGGGCGGGAGCGTGCGCAGCTTCGAGACCCTCGGCCGCACCTACCTCCCCGACGCCAACAGCTTCACGCACACCGACGTGCACCTGCTCAACACGGTGCCGGTCGTGTCGGCCGTGCTCGGCTCGGTCGCCGGGCTGCCCGCCCTGCACGCCGTGCTCGCCCACTTCAACGTGATGACGAAGCAGAACGCCCAGGTCTTCCCGGGCGGCCCGCCCGTCGTCCGGGCGGCGACGGGGACCGAGATCACGAAGGAGGAGCTCGGCGGCCCCGACATCCACGTGCGCCAGAGCGGCGTCGTGGACAACCTCGCCGAGGACGAGGACGACGCCCTCGACCAGGTCCGCCGCTTCCTCTCCTACCTGCCCACGTCGGTCGACGAGCTGGCCCCGCGGTCCGCCGCCACCGACCCGGCGGACCGGCGCGACGACGCCCTCGCCACGGCCGTCGACCGCAACCCGCGCCGCCCGTTCGACGCCCGGCGGATCATCCGCGCCGTGGTCGACGAGGGTTCCTTCTTCGAGATCGCCCCGCTCTACGGACGCGCCCGTGTGACCGGCCTCGCCCGCATCGACGGCTTCCCCGTCGGCGTGATGATCAACGACCCGCTGCGCTTCGGCGGCGCCACCGACGCCGCCGCCGGTGCCAAGGTGGCGCGGCTGATCCAGCTGTGCGACACGTTCCACCTCCCGCTCGTCGACTTCGCCGACGAGCCTGGGTTGATGGTCGGCATCGAGTCCGAGCGCCAGGGGATCGAGCGCGCCGGGGCCCGGCTGGTCTGCGCCGTCGTCGACAGTCGCATGCCCTACCTCGTCTTCGTGGTGCGCCGCCTCTACGGCGTCGGGGGCCAGACGCACCACCGCGCCAGCGGGATGTTCCGTCGCTACGCCTGGCCGTCGGCGAGCTGGGGGTCGATGCACATCCTCGGTGGCGCGTCGGCCGCCTACCGCCGCGAGATCGAGGCCGCCGACGACCCGGCCGCCAAGCAGGCGGAGATCGAGGGCCGCCTGCAGCGGCTCGCCTCACCGTTCCGCACGGCGGAGGCCACCGGTCAGGACATCATCGACCCGGTCGACAGCCGGCCGCTCGCCGTCGAGTTCGTGCACGACGCCCAGCGCATCCTCGCCCGTCAGCTCGGGCCGCCCCTCGTGCCGTACCGGCCGTGATCGCCGGGACGCCGTGGCCGTCTCCGGCCGGCGACACCCGCATCAGACGCGGTGCCGTCCGCGTTGACACCACTGTCAGCCCGTCCGCTAGGTTTCGCCCGGACATCGACGGGGGCGCTGCGATGACCGGAGCCATGACAACCGAGGTCACACGGCGTGCGTGACGTGCGCGTGCTCGAGCTCGCCGGGTCGTTGGCCGGCGCCTACTGCACCCGGCTGTTCGCGACGACAGGCTCCGACGTCGTCCTCGCCGAGCCGGCGACGGGTGGCGCCGTCCGCGGTGCAGCACCATGGATCGTGGACGAACGCGGCGCGCGGCGCAGCGCCTCGCACGAGTACCTCGACGCCGGCAAGCGTTCGGTGGTCCTCGACGACGGGGAGCTCGACGCCGCGTTCCGCTGGGCCGACCTCGTCGTCTCGACGGCCGACGGCGACGTCGCGGCCGCCCAGCAGCTGCACGCACGCATCGCCGCGGCCGACGCCTCCACGGTCCACGTCGTGCTCAGCGGCTTCGGCCTCAGCGGGCCCGTACGCGGCGTGGCGCAACAGCCCGCTCGTCGACTGGGCGAGCGGTGGGTACCTCTACCTCACGGGGGAACCCGACCGCGAGCCGCTGCAGGGCGGCGGTCCCTGGGCCACGTACCTCACCGGCGCGACCGCCGCCATCGCCGCCCAGGCTGCGCTGATCGCACGCGGCGCGGACCGGGGAGGGGCAGCTCGTCGACGTCGGCGCGATGGAAGCCGTCGCGTCGGGGCACCAGTGGTCGTTGACGATGTACACCCACACCGGCGCGGTCAAGGGCCGGTGGGGCGCGCGGTTCGGCGAGGCGCACCATCCGATGGCGCTGTACCGCTGCGCCGACGGCGGCTGGATCTGCATCGGCGCGCCGAGCCGGGACCAGTGGGAGAACTTCTGCATCACGACCGACACCGTCGAGCTGCTCGCCGACGACGGCGCTGTACGCGCCCGGCGTGCGCTTCGAGCGGGCCGCCGAGATCGACGCCGCCGCGGCCCCGTTCCTCGCCAGCCACACCGCGGAGCAGGCGGTCGAGGCGCTGCAGGCCAACCGGGTGCCGGCGAGTCGGGTGCTCGACTACGCCGAGGTGCTGGCGTCCGACCACCTGCAGGCGCGGGACTTCTGGTCGTCGGCGCGACGACGTCGCGCCGGGCGCCCGGATGCCGGGTCCGCCGTTCCGGTTCGGGGACGTCGGCCCGCTCACCGCGGCGCCGCCGCTCGGGGCCCACACGGACGACGTCCGCGCCGAGCTCGTCACCCCGCCGTCCCGGGCACCCCTCCCGCGCATCGACCTCGTCGACGGTCCGGATGGTCGAGTTCGGCCTGGCCTGGGCGGGGCCGCTGGCCGGGCGCTGGCTCGCCGATCTCGGCGTCGACGTGGTCAAGGTCGAGCACCCCGGCGAGCCGCGGGTTCGCATCGGCGCCGCCGCCGCCGGAGGGCCTGGCGCCCTGGAGGTGGGGCGAGTACGCGCCGCCGCAGATCCGGGCCGACGTCTACCCGGATGCCGAGCCGGGCGAGCGGCGGTGGAACCGCATGGGCATCTTCAACAAGATGAACCGCAACAAGCGCAGCGTCGCGCTCGACGCCAAGGCGCCCGGCGGTGCCGAGGTCCTCGCCAGGCTCGTCGAGTCGGCCGACGTGCTCGTCCACAACTTCACGCCACGCGGCGCCCGCTCGCTCGGCATCGCGCCGGAGCAGCTGGCGGCTCGCAACGAGCGCATCGCGTCGGTCGCCATGACGGGCTACGGGGAGACCGGGCCGATGTCGACGCACTCGTCGTACGGCCCGATCCTCGAGGCCTACGGCGGGTTCGACGAGGCGACCGGCTACCTGGACCACGGGCCGAACCGCGTCGGCATCGCCCTACCCGATGCGGTCGGCGGGCTGCACGGCGCCTACGCCCTGCTCGCTGCGCTGTGGGAGCGGGAGACGGCCGCGGCGCCGGTGCACGTCGACCTCTCGCAGCTCGAGACGTTGCTCGAGTTCGCCGGCGAGGCGCTGCTGTCCACATCGGTCACCGGGTCGGCCCCACCGCAGCACGGCAACCGCTCGGCCGACGACGCGCCGCAGGGCGTGTACCCCTGCGCCGGCGCGGACCGCTGGGTCGCCGTCACCGTCCGCAGCGACGCCGAGTGGGCCGACCTCGTCGACCTCGTCCCCGCGCTCGCCGGGTTCGCCGGCGCGACGCTCGACGAGCGGCGGACCTGCCACGACGAGATCGACGCCGTCCTCACCGCGTGGACACGGGAGCGGCAGGCGCTCGACGTCGCCACGCTGCTCCAGGCACGGGGCATCCCGGCGTGCCCGGCGTTCGACAACCGGGACCTCGTCGAGGACCCACACCTCGCGGCGCGCGGCTTCATGGTCGAGTGGGACCAGCCCGACGTCGGTCGCCGGGCCTTCCCGGGCTTCCCGGTGCACTTCGAGCGGCTCTCGATCGAGCTCGGGCCGACGCCCGCCCTCGGCGCCGACAACGACGCGGTGGTCGGCGCCCTCGGCTACGACGCCGCCTCGCTCGCCGCGCTCCACGCCGCCGGCGTGCTCGCCGACCGCCCGCCGCCCTGACGGACGCCGCCTCGATCCCGGTCGGGTCAGCCGGCGGTCGGCGTCGTCCGCCTCGTCGGGGACGTCGGGGGCGCCCTCGCGTGCGTCGCGGGCGGCCCACTCGAGCAGCGTGTCGATCGGGAACACGGCGTCGTCGATGCCGGCGTGGAGGTCCCCGATGGCGGCGAACCGGGCCGGCACGGAGGCGATCGTGCAGTCACCGGGCTCCACGGCGTCGATCTCGTCCCACGTGATCGGCGTCGAGACCGTGGCGGCCGGGTTGCCGCGCACCGAGTAGGCCGCGGCCATCGTGTGGTCGCGGGCGTTCTGGTTGTAGTCGACGAACACCGTCGTCGGGTCACGGTCCTTGCGCCACCACGTCGTCGTCACCATGCCGCCGGCCCGGCGCTCGACCTCGCGGGCGAACGCGAGGGCGGCGAGCCGGACCTCCTTGAACCCGTGGGTCGGCGGGATGCGGACGTACACGTGGAGGCCCTTGCCGCCGGACGTCTTCGGGAAGCCCGTTGCGCCGAGCTCGGCGAGGACCTCGTGCACGACGTGGGCGACCCGGCGCACCGTGGCGAGCGGGCAGTCGGGCATCGGATCGAGGTCGATGCGCCACTCGTCGGGCCGCTCGACGTCCGCCCGGCGCGAGTTCCACGGGTGCAGCTCGACCGTCGACATCTGCACGGCCCAGATGACGTGGGCGAGCTCGGTGACGCACAGCTCGTCGGCGTGCAGGCCGTAGCGCGGGAACGTCACGCGCACCGTCTCCAGCCACGGCGGTGCGCCGTGCGGCACGCGCTTCTGGTGGACCTTCTCGCCGCTGACGCCCGTCGGGAAGCGGTGCATCATGCACGGCCGCTCGCGCAGGGCGTTGACGATGCCCGGCCCGACCGCGAGGTAGTACTCGGCGAGGTCGCGCTTCGTGGCCCCGGTCGCCGGGAAGTACACGCGGTCGGGGTTGGAGATGCGCACCGTCCGGCCGCCCACGTCGAGCTCGATCGCGGGAGCCGTGGCCACGGCGGCACCGTACCGTCGCCGTCCCGCCATCTGGGCGGGATCTGTTCCTGGGCGGGGATCGTCCCGGGATCCGGGACGATCCCCGCCCAGATCGAGGAGCGGTACCGTGGCCCGGGTCGGTCGACGAGGGGGTCGCGATGGAACCGGGTGAGTTCGCAGGGGTCGCCGGGCGCACGCTCGAGGAGTCCACGCCGGCGTGGCCGCCGCTGCGGGGCGCCCGCGACGGCGCGCCGAACGTCGTCATCGTCGTGCTCGACGACGTCGGGTACGCCCAGCTCGGCTGCTACGGGTCGGACATCGCGACGCCGACGTTCGACCGCCTCGCCGCATCCGGCCTGCGCTACAGCAACTTCCACACGACCGCCCTGTGCTCGCCGACGCGGGCCTGCCTGCTGACGGGCCGCAACCACCACCGCAGCGGGATGGGGCGCATCGTCGAGTTCGCCTCCGGCTTCCCCGGCTACGACGCGACGATGCCGAAGGCCAACGGCTTCCTGTCCGAGGTGCTCGTCGGCAACGGCTACGCGACGTTCGCCCTCGGCAAGTGGCACCTCGCCCCGGCGCCCGAGATGGCGATGGGCGCGCCGCGCGAGCGGTGGCCGCTCGGGCGCGGCTTCGAGCGCTTCTACGGGTTCCTCGGTGGCGAGACCGACCAGTACCGCCCCGACCTCGTCCACGACAACCACCAGGTCGACCCGCCGCGCACGCCCGAGGAGGGGTACCACCTGTCCGAGGACCTCGCCGACCGGGCGATCGGCTACCTCGCCGACCTGCGGGCGAGCTCGCCCGACCGGCCGTTCCTGCTCTACCTCGCGCTCGGCGCCTGCCACGCCCCGCACCACGTGCCGGCGGCGTACCGGGACCGCTACCACGGGCCGGTTCGACCTCGGGTGGGACCGCTGGCGCGAGGACGTGTTCGCCCGCCAGCAGGCGAGCGGGCTGCTGCCGCCCGGCACCCGCCTGAGCGAGCGGCCGGCGTGGGTGGCGGCGTGGGACTCGCTCGGCGCCGACGAGCGGCGGCTGTACGCCCGGATGATGGAGGTCTACGCCGGGTTCCTCGAGCACACCGACGCCCAGGTCGGCCGGGTGCTCGACTGCATCGACGTCGCTCGGCGAGCTCGACGACACCGTCGTGATCGTGATGAGCGACAACGGGGCGAGCGCCGAGGGCGGGCCACGCGGCTCGTTCAACGAGAACTACTTCTTCAACATGGTGCCCGAGAGCCTCGAGGAGAACCTGCGGCGCATCGACGACCTCGGCGGCCCCGACGCCCACAACCACTACCCGTGGGGCTGGGCGTGGGCCGGCAACACACCGCTCAAGCGCTGGAAGCGCGAGACCCACGAGGGCGGGGTCACCGACCCGTTGATCGTGTCGTGGCCTCGCGGGCTCGGGCGTCCGGGCGAGGTCCGCCACCAGTACGTGCACGCCATCGACGTGATGCCGACGCTGCTCGACGTGATCGGCATCGCAGCCGCCGGCGCAGCTGGCCGGCGTCGAGCAGACGCCGCTCGACGGCGCCAGCTTCCGCTCCACGTTCGACGACGCCGCGGCGCCGAACCCGCGCTCGACGCAGTACTACGAGATGCTCGGCTGCCGGGCGATCTACGAGGACGGGTGGAAGGCGGTCACGTTCCACCCGATGGTCGGCTTCGCCTACGAGGGCAGCGACCCGCGGCGGGCGTTCGACGACGACGTGTGGGAGCTGTACCACGTCGCCGAGGACTTCTCCGAGACCGTCGACCTCGCCGCCGCCGAACCCGATCGGCTGCGCCGGCTCGTCGACCGTGGTGGGAGGAGGCCGAGCGCAACCAGGTGCTGCCGTTGAACAACCAGCCGGGCCGGCACCCCGACCGGCGCCACCGCCGCGAGCGCTACGAGTACCGCGCCGGCATCGGTGTGCTCCCGGCGGCCGTCGCCCCCAACCTGCGCAACCGCGGCTTCCGCATCACGGCGTCCCTCGACATCCCGGACGAGGGCGCCGCCGGCGTCATCGTCTCGCACGGCGGCGCGGCGGGCGGCTACGCCCTCTACCTCCAGGACCGGCGCGTGCACTGGACCTACAACTGGCTCGGCGCCTCGGTCACGACGGTGTCCAGTGACGAGGAGCTCCCGGCCGGCCGCTGCGACGTCGAGGTCACGTTCACGCCGACCGGCCGGTTCCAGGGCGACGTCGTGCTCGCCCGCGACGGTGCGCCGATCGGCAAGGGCCACGTCGCGGCCACGACGCCCGTCACCTACGGGCTCGTCGGGTTCACCGTCGGCTACCAGCGCGGCACCGCCGTGGCGCCGACGTACGAGCCGCCGTTCCGGCTCGGCGCGAGCGTCCTGCAGCGGGTGGTGGTCGAGCCCGACGGCCAGGAGTTCCGCGACCCGCCGGCCGAGGAGCGCGCCGGCGTCGCCATGCAGTGATCCGACGCCCGGCCGGGCGGGGCCGTAGCGTCGCCGCCATGCGCGGCGGCCACGGCGTGAACCTCGGGCACAACGAGCGGGTCTCGAACCTCGAGCTCGACGTGCTGTCGGACCACTGGTACGTCCTGCGCCGGGCCGAGTTCGACTACCGCCACCGCGACGGCACCGTCACCCACGAGGTCCGCGAGGCCTACGACCGCGGCAACGGCGTCGTCATCCTGCTCCACGACCCGGTGGCCGGCACCGTGCTGCTGACCCGCCAGTTCCGGCTGCCGATCTACCTCAACGGCCACCCCGACGGGATGCTGGTGGAGGCCGCGGCCGGACTGCTCGACCAGCCCGACGAGGACCCGGAGACGGCGATCCGGCGGGAGGCCGAGGAGGAGAGCGGCGTCCGCGTCGCGGCCGTGCAGCGGCTGTTCCGCCTCTACATGAGCCCCGGCTCGGTGACCGAGCACGTGACGTTCTTCGCCGCCACCTACTCGCACGAGCAGCGGGTGTCCGACGGCGGCGGGCTGGTGGCCGAGGGGGAGGACATCGAGGCGCTCGAGCTGACGCTCGACGAGGCGCTGGCGATGGTGGGGCGCGGCGACATCGACGACGCCAAGACGGTGCTGCTGCTGCAGTGGGCCGCGCTGCAGCGGGCTGCCGGTTCGGTCGGCTGACGGCCCGCTCGCCAGACTGGCGCCGCTGCCGCCACGGTGTGTCGCGTGCCGCGTGAGTCGAGGAAGGGGCATCGATGCCGGGTCCGTTGGTCGGGGTCAAGGTCGTGGAGCTGGGCGTGTGGATCGCCGGGCCGGCGGCGGGCGGCGTGCTCGCCGACTGGGGTGCCGACGTGGTCAAGATCGAGCCCCCGGAAGGCGACCCGGCCCGCCAGTTCGGCCGGATGCTCGGCGACGACCTGCCCTACAACCCCGTGTTCGAGCTCGACAACCGGGGCAAGCGCAGCATCGTGCTGGACCTCACGACGCCGGACGGTCTGGCTGCCGCGCTCGACCTCCTCGATGCCGCCGACGTGTTCGTGACGAACGTCCGCGGCGCCGCGCTGGCGCGCCTCGGCCTCGACGACGTGACGTTGCTGGCGCGCAACCCGCGCCTGGTCTACGGGCACATCACCGGCTTCGGCCGGGAGGGTCCCGATGCGGACAAGGCGGCCTTCGACATCGCCGCGTTCTGGTCGCGCGCCGGCATCGCCCACCTGCTGACGGCACCCGGCGGGAAGCTGCCGTTCCAGCGCGGCGGGATGGGCGACCACAACACCGGATCGACGTTCGCCGGCGGCATCTGCGCCGCGCTGTACCACCGCGAGAAGACCGGCGAGGGCCAGCTCGTCTCGTCGTCGCTGTACCGCCAGGGCGTGTACACGGTCAGCTTCGACCTCAACACGGTCCTCGGGTGGGGCCGCTACCCGGCGATCGGGACGCGCGAGACGATGCCCAGCCCGTCCGTCAACAACTACCAGGCGGGCTGTGGCCGGCACTTCTGGATCGTCGGCCTCGAGGGCGACCGCCACTGGCCGCCGATCGCCCGCCTCGCCGGCCACCCCGAGTGGCTCGACGACCCGCGCTTCGCCACCGCCGATCGACCGGGCCGTGCACGCCGGCGAGCTGATCGCCCTCCTCGACGAGGCCTGGGCGACGAAGACGCTCGACGAGTGGGCGCCGCTGTTCGACGCCGAGCCGGACATGTTCTGGTCCCGCGTCCAGGACCCGTTCGAGGTCGTCAACGACCCGACCCTGCGCGCCGCCGGCGGCATCGTCGACGTCCCCGACGGCGTCGCCACGACCCCGATGATCGCCACGCCCGTCGACTTCCACGGCACCCCGTGGACGCCACGTGGCCTGGCCCCCGAGCTCGGCCAGCACACCGACGAGGTGCTGCGCGAGATCGGCCGCTGAGGCCCGAGGTGTCAGCGTGATCCGGCCCGATCGGGCCGCGTTCCACTGACGGTTCGGCGGCGCTCGCCATGACCTCCGACGTCATGTCGGCTTGACCCGACGGGTCATCGACGGTGCGCCGCCCCTGGGTCATCGTGGTCGTCATGAGCACTGACACCGCCAACCTCACCGCCGTCGAGGCCACCGTCGACGCCTACCTCGAGAGCTGGAACGAGACCGACCCGGCCAAGCGCGCGGCCCTCATCGAGCGCTCGCTCGGTGCCGACCTCTGGTACCGCGATCCGATGCTCGAGGCCGACGGCCTGGAGGCCTACGAGGGGATGATCGCCGCCGTGCAGGCGCAGTTCCCCGGGCTCGTCATGTCGCGCACCAGCCCGATCGACGCCCACCGCGACCTCGTGCGCTTCAACTGGGCGCTCGGCGCGCCCGGCCAGGATCCCGTGTTCGCCGGGCTCGATGTCGCCAAGACCGACGCCGACGGCAAGCTCCACCGCATCATCGGCTTCGCCGGCGAGACGATCGCCGCCGCCTGATGAGCCCGTCCGCAGCGCCGGTGGCCACCACCCCTGCCTCGTCAGAGGCGGCGGTGGCGGCTGCCGGCGCGGCCCACGCGCCTAGGTTCGCGGGCCGATGACCGTGGGCGCGATGTTGCGGGAGTGGCGCGAGGACCGCCGGCGCAGCCAGATGGACCTGGCGATCGACGTCGGGGTGTCGACGCGGCACCTCAGCTTCGTCGAGACCGGCAAGTCGAAGCCGTCGCCCGAGCTGGTGCTGGCGCTCGCCGAGCACCTCGACGTGCCGCTGCGCGAGCGCAACTCGATGCTGCTCGCCGCCGGGTACGCGCCGCGGTACCCGCAGACAGCGCTGGACTCCGACTCGATGGCCAGCGTGCGCAACGCCCTCGGCGGCTTGATCCGGGCCCACGACCCGTACCCCGCCGTGGTCGTCGACCGCGGCTGGGACGTCGTGATGACGAACACCGGCGCCCAGGGCTTCCTCGCCGGCGTCGCGGAGCACCTGCTGCAGGGTCCGCTGAACTCGTACCGGATCACGCTGCACCCCGACGGGATGGCACCGCGCATCCTCAACTTCGACGAGTGGGCGCGCGACCTCCTCGGGACGCTCGACCGGCAGGTCGCGGCGACGCGCGATCGCCGGTTGCGGGACCTGCTCGACGAGGTCACCAGCTACCCCAACGTCGCGGCCCTCGGCGCGTCGTGGCGGACACGCGGTGCCACCCCGACGATCGTCGTGCCGCTGCGGCTGCGCGTCGGCGACGGTGACGCCGCGTACACGCAGTCGTGGTTCTCGACGAACACGTCGATCGGCACCCCGGTGGACATCACGCTGGAGGAGCTCCACGTCGAGCTGTTCCACCCCGCCGACGAGGCGACGGCCGCGATGGTCGGCGGCCGCACCGCCTGACGGGATCTCCAACGCAACGTCAGTCGTTCTCCATGACCGCTGCCGCGGCGATCGGTCGAATGGCTGCATGCACTGCCCGTCGGACACCCCCACCGCCGCGCTCAGCCGCCGCACCCTCGCCAAGGCGGCCGTCGGCCTCGCTGTCGCCGGCTTCCACGCCGGGTCCGGGCAGTGGGTCGCCGCGGCGGCCGACCGCCCGGGCGACCCGTTCGCGCGGATCCCCCGACTCGACGGGACGCTGCTCGTCGACGAGGCCAGCCGGCAGGCCGCCGGGCAGGACTTCGGCCAGCTCGTGTTCGAGCCACCGGCCGCGGTGCTGCGCCCTGGCTCGGTCGACGACGTCGCCCGCATGGTGCGCTTCGCCCGCCACCAGGGCATCCGTGTCGTCGGACGCGGCGCCGCCCACTCGACGTTCGGCCAGGCCCAGCACCGTGCCGGCCTCGCCATCGACCTGACGTCGCTCGACCGGATCGGGCCGATCGCCGGCGCCACGGTGACGGTCGACGCCGGTTGCCGCTGGCGCGCCGTGCTCGCCGCAACCCTCGCGGCTGGGCTGATGCCGCCCGTGCTGCCCGACTACATCGGCCAGACCGTCGGTGGCACGCTGTCGGTGGGCGGGATCGGGGCGATGTCCTTCCGGGACGGCGCCCAGATCGACCACGTCGTCGCGCTGCTCGTCGGTGACGGGCGATGGCCGCATCGTGGCGTGCTCGGAGGACCGCCATCGCGACCTGTTCGAGGCGGTGCTCGCCGGCCAGGGCCAGGTCGGCATCATCGTCGAGGCGACGCTGCGACTCGTGCCGGCGCCGGCGACGGTGCGCGTCTACGACCTGCTGTACCCGGACCTCGCCGCCCTGCTCGGTGACCTCGCCCTGCTCACCGAGGACCGCCGCTTCGACCAGATGGAGGCCTTCGTGATCCCGACCGGACCGGGCAGCTGGCTGTACCTGCTGGAGGCGGTGGCGTTCCACACCGCGGCGGGTCCGCCCGACGACGCGGCGCTCGGCACTGGGCTGTCCGACGTCCGGGCCCAGGCCCAGGCCTTCGACCTCGACTTCGTCGAGTGGTCCAGCCGGGTGCCGGATCAGGCCGTGCAACCGCATCCGTGGATCGACCTGCTGGTGCCGATGTCCGATGCCGCGGACGTTCCTCGAGGAGGTCCAGGCGACGCTCACGCCGCTCGGGCCGGGCGACCGGTCCAGCCTGCTGCTCATCCCGCTGCGGTCCTCGACGTTCACGCGGCCGCTGTTCCGGACGATGGACGAGGAGCTCGGCGTCGGCTTCGACACCCTGCGGGCGCTGCCGGCTGGCACCGACGCGACGTCCGTGCTGGCGTTCAACCGCCGCCTCTACGACCGCTGCAAGGAGCTCGGCGGGTCGCAGTACCCGATCAGCGCCGTCGCCCTCGATGTCCACGACTGGGAGGTCCACTACGGCGCCGAGTGGCAGCGCCTCCTGCGGGCCAAGCGGCGCTACGACCGCGATGACGTCCTCGCCGGCGGCCCGGACGTGCTCGGGCGCCGCTGAGGCCCGTAAGGTGCGTCCTTGATGGACGCATCGATCTCGCCGGCGGCGACGGACGAGGAGGCGGCGGCGATCGCGGCCGCCGTCGAGGCGCTGTGGCCGAAGCCGATGGTCGCGGGCGGCGGACCGGAGAGCCGACCGAACGTGTGGAAGTTCAGCGGGCGGTGGTGGAGCCAGCCGATCCCGCTGCGCCGCGCCCGACCCTGGGTCTGACGAGTCCGGGAACCGTGGCCGTCGAGCTGACCACCGTCGCCGACGACAGCGCCACGTTCCACGACGGCACGTCCGCCGATCACGTCACCGGGCTCGCACCCGACGCCCAGCACGTCGCCCACGGCATCACGTTCCGCACGCTGCCGACGCCGGCAGGACCGCTGCGCTGCCGCATCGGCACGGTCAACGACGTGCACTTCGGCGAGACCGAGGCCGGGCGCATCGACGACAACCCGCTCGGCCCGATCCGGCGCGCCGCGCCCGGCGACCCGCCGTACCCGGAGACGATGAACCTCGGTGCGGCGGCCGAGATGGCGGCGGCCGACGTCGCCGCCGTCATCGTCAAGGGCGACCTGTCGACGGACGGCACGGCGGAGGAGTTCGCCGCCTTCGAGGCCTGCTACCGCGCCCCGTTCGGGGAACGGCTGCACGTCGCCCGCGGCAACCACGACGCCTACCGCGGCCAGCACGAGTACGCCGGCGACGAGTGGATCGAGCTCCCGGGGGTGGCGGTCGCCCTGCTCGACACCGCCCTGCCGACGAGGAGCACCGGCCACCTGACACCGGCGCAGCTCGACTGGCTCGACGCGCGGGCCGCCGCGTCGACGGTGCCGGTCCTGGTGATGGGCCACCACCAGCAGTGGGTGGCGGGCCACCGCAGCCCGGACTACTTCGGCATCGATCCCGACGCCAGCGACGCCCTCACGGCCGTGATGCTGCGGCGTCCGGCGATCGTCGCCTACATGTCCGGCCACACGCACCGTCACCGTGTCCGCCTCGCCGGCGGCGTCATCCCGTCGATCGAGGTCGGCTGCGTGAAGGACTTCCCCGGCACGTGGGCCGAGTACCGCGTCCACGACGGGGGGATCCTGCAGGTCGTCCATCGCATCTCGACCCCGGACGCGCTGGCGTGGAGCGAGCAGTGCCGCGGCCTGTACTCCGACTTCGGCGTCGACTACGCGGCGTACGCGATGGGCTCGCTCGGGGAGCGCTGCTTCGCGATCCCGTTCCGCTCGACGCTGTCGTAGGTTCGTCGTCCTATGAGTGAGTTCGACGCGGCAACGGCCGCGGTCCAGGCGGCGCTCGACGCCGGGGCGGTCTACGCCGACGCCCGCGTGATGCACCGCCGCTACGAGTCGATGACCGCCCGCAACGGCGACGTCGAGGACCTCGGCCAGGACGAGACGTCCGGCATCGGCGTGCGCGCCCTCGTCGGATCGGGCTGGGGCTTCTACGCCGTGCCCGACCTCACGGACGCGGCCGTGCGGGCGGCCGGCGCGCAGGCGACGGCGATCGCCACGTCGAGCAGCCGCGTGGCACGGGAGGCGTCGGGGCTCATCCCGGCGGGGCCGGCCAGCGTCGGCACGTGGGCCAGCGAGTGCGTGATCGACCCGCTCGGCGTCTCGCTCACGGACAAGGGCGACATGCTCGTGCGGGCCTCGGCGACGATGGCCGAGCACGGCGCCGACATCGCCGAGGCGATGTACCAGATCTGGGACACCGCCAAGTGGTTCGTGTCCAGCGAGGGACACCGCATCGACCAGCGGGTGCGGGAGTGCGGCGCCGGGATCATGGCCACGTCGATCGGCGACGGCGAGACGCAGCGCCGCTCGTACCCCGCCGCCCGTGGCCAGTACGGCACGCGCGGGCTGGGAGATGGTGCAGGAGATCGACATCGAGGCCCACGCGGCGCGCGTCGCCGACGAGTCCCGCGCCCTGCTGTCGGCGCCACCGTGCCCGAGCGGCGAGACGACGCTGATCCTCGGCGCCGAGCAGATGGCGCTGCAGATCCACGAGTCGGTGGGCCACGCCATCGAGCTCGACCGCATCCTCGGCTGGGAGGCGGCCTACGCCGGCACGTCCTGGCTCGACCTCGCCCAGCTCGGCGCCATGCAGTACGGGTCGGAGCTGATGAACATCACGATCGACCCGACGATCCCGGGCGCCCTCGGCTCGTTCGGGTTCGACGACGAGGGCACCCCAGCGACGCCCCGCGACGCCGTGCGCAACGGCACGTGGGTCGGCGTGCTGGCCGGCCGGGACTCCGCGGCCGTGGCCGGCCTGGACTACGCCGGCAGCGTGCGCGCCGACGGCTGGGCGCGCCTGCCGATGGTGCGGATGACGAACGTCGGGTTCGAGCCCGGCCCGCACACGCTGGAGGAGATCATCGCCGCCACCGACGACGGCATCTACATGGAGACCAACCGCTCCTGGTCGATCGACGACAAGCGCCTCAACTTCCAGTTCGGCACCGAGGTCGGCTACGAGGTCAAGGACGGCCAGCTCGGACGTCTGCTGCGCAACCCGACGTACACCGGCATCGGGCCGCAGTTCTGGCGGTCGCTCGACATGCTGTCGTCGGAGATCGTGGCGTGGGGCACGCCGAACTGCGGCAAGGGGCAACCGGGCCAGACCGGCCACACGGGGCACCCGGCCGCCCCCGGTCGGTTCCGCAACGTGCGGGTGGGGGTGCGGGCGTGACCGGGGACCGCGTGTCGAGGCCCTCGCCCGCCAGGTCCTGGAGCGCGTCGTCGCCGACGCCCCGGCGGCCGACGTCGAGGTGTCCGTCGACCACGACCGGCCGGCCCTGACGCGGTTCGCCAACTCGGTCATCCACCAGAACGTGGCCGAGGACGTCGTCAGCGTCGGGATCCGGGTGCACGTCGACGGGCGCACGGCGAGCGCGTCGTCGACGCTCGTCGGCGAGGACGGTCTCGCCGGTCTGGTGGCGCGCGTGCTCGCGGCCGCCGCGCTCGCGCCCGTCGACCCGGGGTGGCCAGGTCTCGCCCCGGCGGCGTCGCTCGGCGCGGCCGCGCCGGTCGACCCCGCGACCCGCGACGCCTCGCCGGACGACCGGGCGACGATCGTCGGCGCGTTCGTCGACGCCGCCGGTGGGCTCGAGACGGCCGGCTACTGCCGGACCAACCACTGGCGTGGCGCCTTCGCCAACTCGGCCGGGCAGGCCGTGGCGGGCGAGCGGGCCGAGATCGGGCTCGCCGGCATCGCCCGCCGCGACGGCGCCGACGGGGTCGCCCGGCTGGCGTCCGGCCGCCTCGCCGACATCGACGGCACCGTGCTCGGTGCGCGTGCCGCGGCCAAGGCGAACGCCGCCGCGGATCCCGAGGAGATCCCTCCTGACCGCTACGAGGTCGTGCTCGAGCCGACGGCCGTCGCTGACATCCTCGAGGCGTTCTCGATGTACGCCTTCAACGCCAAGGCCGTCGCCGAGCGGCGGTCGTTCGTGCGGCTCGGCGACGCCCAGTTCGACCCGTCGATCTCGCTCGCCGACGACGCGCCGATGGCAGGTGTCCCGTACGACGCCGAGGGCACGCCGACGCGCCGGGTCGCGCTCGTCGACGCCGGCACGACGGTCGGCCTGACGCACGACCGGCGCACCGGGGCGGCCGCCGGCGACGCCGGCTTGACGAGCGGCAACGGCGTCGGCTCGGCATCGTTCGGGGCGATCGCCCGGCACCTCGTGCTCGCCGGCTCGGCCCCGGGCGATCCGGCCGCCGAGGCCGACGGACCCGTCGTCGACGCCGCGGCCGCCGAGCTCGTCGCCGGCGTCGAACGGGGCGTGCTCGTCAGCGACTTCTGGTACACCCGCGTCCTCGATCCGCGGACGCTGGCGCTGACCGGGCTGACCCGCAACGGCGTCTGGCTGATCGAGCACGGCGAGGTGACGCGCCCGCTGCGCAACTTCCGCTTCACCCAGGCCTACGCCCAGGCGCTGATGCCCGGCAACGTGCTCGGCGTCGGCCGCACGGCGTCGGCCCTGCCCGGCGACACGTACTCCTCGGCGATGCCGTGGTGGACGGCGCCGGCGCTGCGCCTGGCGGCGTGGAACTTCACCGGCGGCGCCAGCGGCTGAAGACCCCGAACTGTCCGTGTGATCCGGCCCGATCGGGCCGGATCACACTGACGGTTGGGCTGCGACGGCGGCCGACGGGTGCAGGGTCGGGCGGAAGCCGCCTGCGAGGGCGGCCACGGACGTCGGCGGCGTCAGCACAGCCACGTCGCCGCCGTCGCGGGACCGGCGAGGGCCCCACCCGCCGAATCCGAACGGCTGCAGGGTCGCCGCGCCGACGAGGTGCGGGACGCCGTCGAGGACGACGACGGCGCCGACGGGCAGCGCGTCGAGTGCCGCCGTCCACAGCGGGCGGTCATCGGCGCGTGACAGCCCGCGGCCGCGGCGGAGGCGCTCCGATGCCAGCCGCCGGTCGAGCTCGAACGCCTTCGAGGGCCGGCGCGATCGGTCCTGGGCATCGACGGCGTCGCGGTACGCGAGGTAGTCGGCGCGCCGGCACGTCGCGCACGGGCGGTGGCCGGCGGCGAGGGCGACGGCGTCGTCGAGGAAGAACAGCGGCGTCCAGACGTGCGGCTCGTCGAGCGGGTGGCGCCAGTCCTTGAACCGCAGGACGCACGTGATCCACAGCGTCGAGCTGCGGTGGTGGCGCACGACGCGACGGTCGTCGTCGACGAGGGCGCCACGGTTGCCCGTGAACAGGCCGCGCGCCGGGTCGGCGTGCAGGTCACCCCACGGATCGACCCGGTTCTGCCGCGTCACACGGGTCGCCCGGCGACCGCCGCGATGCCGTCGGGGACGGCGATCCCGGACGGGAGGTCGGCCGCCGCCACCGGGGCCTCCCACACGCTCGAGATCGGCACGTGGCCGGCCCAGTGTGGGCCGTCGACGTCCTCGGGCTCGTCGATCGGGTCGCCGCCGCGGATCTTCGCCGACATCTCGACGAGGGGGACGGCGACGACGATCGTCTTGCGGATCTCGGTCTCGTTCGGCTCGCGGGCGGTGTCCCACGTCGGCATGACGTGGTCGCTGACGAGCTGCAGTGCCGCCATGTGCTCGTCCGGGTCGTCGACCCTGCGGGCCGGCCCGCGCACGACGACGCCGCGGTAGTTCATCGAGTTGTGGAACGGGCAGCGCCCGACGACCATCCCGTCGACGATCGTCACCGTGATGCAGATGTCCTGGCCGACGGCGGCCCGGAGTGCCGCGTTGGCGACCGAGCCGTGGACGTAGAGCCACTCGTCGGTGCGCCCGTAGGCCATCGGCAGCACGATCGGGCCCTCCGCCGTGGTCACGCCGACGTGGGCGATCAGGCCGGCGTCGAGCACCTCGAAGATGGCGTCGCGGTCGTACTCGGCGCGGTTGGCGCCGCGGCGCAGGCGGACGCGGTCGGAGGCCGGCTCGGCGGTCATGGCAGAGATCTTGGCCTGGCGCCGTCCCCCCATCTGGGCGGGAATCGTTCCAGGGCGGGATCCGTCCCGGAAGGCGGGACGGATCCCGCCCAGATGTCGGGCACCGTCAGAGACCGGCGACGAACGCGGTGATCGCGGCGAGCGCCTCGGCGGGCGCCTCGAGGTGCGGGGCGTGGCCGACCCCGGGCAGCAGCAGCTGCTCGCACCGACCGTGCACGCCGGCAGCGATCAGGTCCACCTGGCGCGTCGTGCCATAGGGATCGTCCTCGCCCTGGATCACCAGCACCGGTGCGTCGATCGCCGGCAGGCGATCGGTGATGTCCCACGAGCGGAACGCCGGCGACAGCCAGACGTCGTTCCACCCGCGGAACGTCGCGTCGACGTCGTCGTGGTAGCGGGCCAGGCGGTCGCGCAGGTCGGTGGTCGCGTAGGCATCGCGGGCTGCGGCGATCGACGTCACGCTCACGTCCTCGACGACGACGTGCGGCGCGAGCAGCACGAGCCCGGCGACGGGACGGCCCGCGCCGGCGTGCAGGAGGGCGATCGACGCCCCGTCGCTGTGGCCGACGAGCACCGGTCGCTCGATGGCGAGGCCGTCGAGCAGGGCGGGGAGCACGACGTCGGCCTCGTCGTGCATGTACGACACCGGCCGCGGCAGCACGGCCGGCCCGCTGCGGCCGTAGCCGGCTCGGGAGTACGTGACGACACGCCGGCCGGTCGCCGCGTGCAGCGCATCCGGCACACCGCGCCAGAGCTCGACGCTGCCGAGGCCCTCGTGCAGCAGGACGAGCGCCGGCTCGTCGCCCGGCCGGTCGGCGGTGTCGAGCTCGACGCCCGCGACGATCACGCGGCGGTCACGCCCGCAGGCGGTCGCGCAGGGCGAAGCGCTGGATCTTGCCGGTCGCCGTCTTGGGCAGCTCGTCGACGACGTGGACCTGGCGGGGCCGCTTGAACACCGCCATCCGCGACCGGCAGTGGGTGTCGATGTCGGTCGCGTCGATCGTGCAGCCCTGGCGGGCGACGAGGAAGGCGACCGTCACCTCCAGCCCGGCCCCGTCGCGCGACCCGACGACCGCCGCCTCCAGGACGTCGGGGTGCTCGACGAGCACGGCCTCGACCTCGGCCGGTGACACCCAGATCCCGCCGGCCTTGATCATGTCGCTGTTGCGCCCGAGGAACGTCCAGTAGCCGTCCTCGGAGCACGTGTACACGTCGCCGGTCGCCAACCACTCGCCCTGGAACGCGGCGCGCGTGGCGGCGTCGCGGCTCCAGTACCCGGTGGCCAGCGAGGGCCCCTTCACCTGCAGGTAGCCGGGTGTGTCGGCGGCGGTGACGAACGCGCCGGTGTCGTCGACGAGCCGGGCGTCGTAGCCGGGCACCGGCTTGCCGCTCGTGCCGGGACGCTCCTCGCCCTTGCGGTTGGAGAGGAAGATGTGCAGCGCCTCGGTCGTGCCGATGCCGTCGAGGACGGGATGACCGAACCGGGCCGCGAAGCGGCGCTGCAGGTCGGCGGGCAACGCCTCGCCGGCCGTGACCGTCGCCCGCACCGAGGCGAACGCGGCCGCCGGCACGTCGGCGTCGAGCAGGCCGGCGACGAAGCCGGGGCTGGCGAAGAACAGCGTCGGCTGCTCGGCGGCGACCAGCGCGGCGACATCAGGCGGTGTCGGGCGCCGCGGGTTCAGCACCGCGCTGGCGCCGGCGGCGAGCGGGAACGTCAGCGAGTTGCCGAGCCCGAACGCGAAGAACAGCTTGGCGACCGACAGGCAGCGGTCCTCGGGCCCGATGGCGAGGACCTCCCGGGCGTACGTGTCAGCCGTCGCCTGCGGGCTCCCGTGGCGGTGCATCACGCCCTTCGGCACCCCGGTCGTGCCCGAGCTGTAGAGCCAGAACGCCGGCGAGTCGGGGCCGGTGGCCGCGACCGGTGGCTCGTCGTCGTCCACGAACGAGGCCCAGGTGTGCACGGGCACGGCGGCGTCAGCGGGCGCCGCACCGACCACCACGGCGTGGCGCAGCTCGTCGTCGGCGCCGGCGAGGGTGTCGACGTAGCCCGCGTAGCCCTGCGACAGCACCACGACACCGGCGCCGGCGTCGGCGACGATCGCCGCCAGGTCGCTCGCCGTCAGCATCGTCGACAGCGGCACCGGCACGATCCCGGCCCGCAGGGCGCCGAGGAACCACGCCGGGAACGCCAGCTCGTCGTCGAGGACGAGGGCGACGCGCTCGCCGCGCCGTACGTCGAGCGCGCCGAGCGCCCGCTGGGCGCGGAACACCTCGCGCTGCAGCGCGGCGTAGTCCGTCGCCACGCCGTCGACGACGAACGCCGTGCGTCCGCCGTCGCCGGCCTCGATGTGGCGGTCGAGCAGCCAGCCCGCTGCGTTGTACGTCGACATCGTCGCCCCCCGGAGATGCGTCAGACCCGGACGTATTCGTAGTCGACCGGCTTGGCGTGGATGCCCGTCGCCGGTGCGGCCAGCCAGCCGGCCATCTTGCCGGGCTCGGTGACGCCGTGCATCAACGACTCGACGTGCGCCCGGTCGTCGGCCGTGGGGAGCCACTCGGCGACCGACGCCGCCCACGTCGCGTCGTCGACGAGGCGCCCGTCCGGGCTGACGTGGTGGTCGCGGAACCCGCCGACGGCACGGTTGAAGCCGACGTGGGGCAGGCGCAGCTCGAGGCCGACCTCGGCGAGCGTGCGGTTCCAGCGGTCGACGCCCTTGCGGCAGTCGGCGATGTAGTCGTCGCGCAGCGTCTCGTTGAGGGCGGCCAGCGCCGGCGCCTGGCGCGTGGTGATCGCCCCGTCGGTCACCGCCGGCACGTCACGGGTCGCGTCCTGCAGGCGGTGGTCGTCGTCGCGACGCTCCTCCTGGAAGCGACCCTTCAGCCCGGCCGCGTAGTAGTTGGCGGCGTTCGTCGACGTCTCGGCACCGAACAGGTCGAGCGACACGCTGCAGTGGAAGTTGAGGTAGCGCTGCAGCGTGGCGACGTCGACGCCGCCGAACGCGTTGACGTCCGGCGTGTCGTGCTCCTTCATCAGCGCGACCGTGCGCTGGACGACGCGGGCGATGCCGGAGGCGCCGACGAACATGTGGTGGGCCTCCTCCTTGAGCATGAAGTCGCACGTGCGCGACAGCGGGTCGAACGCGCTCTCCCGCAGTGACGCCAGCTGGTACTTGCCGTCGCGGTCGGTGAAGTACGTGAAGAAGAAGAACGACAGCCAGTCCGGCGTCGGCTCGTTGAAGGCGCCGAGGATGCGCGGGTGGTCGGCGTCGCCGGAGTGGCGCTCCAGCATCTCGTCGGCCTCGTCGCGCCCGTCGCGGCCGAAGTAGCGGTGCAGCAGGTACACCATCGCCCACAGGTGGCGACCCTCCTCGACGTTGACCTGGAACAGGTTGCGCAGGTCGTAGAGGCTCGGGGCGCTGAAGCAGAGCGCCCGCTGCTGCTCGACCGATGCCGGCTCGGTGTCGCCCTGCACGACGAGCAGCCGGCGCAGCTCGGACCGGTACTCGCCCGGCACCTCCTGCCAGGCCGGGAGGCCGAGGTGGTCGCCGAAGGCGATGCGCCGGTCGGGCTCCGGGTCGGCGAGGAAGATGCCCCAGCGGTAGTCGGGCATCTTGACGTGGCCGAAGTTCGCCCACCCCTCCTGCCCGACCGAGATGGCCGTGCGGAGGTAGACGTCGTTGCCCTGGAAGGCGGCGGGACCGAGCTCCTTCCACCACTCGATGAAGCGCGGCTGCCACGACTCGAGCGCCCGCTGCAGGCGCCGGTCGTCGGCGAGGCCGACGTTGTTGGGGATCCGGGCATCGATGTCAACGGTGGTCATCGGGGCAGCTCCTCGGAGTCAGATTCGGGTGCGGTCGAACGTCGGGCGGGAACCGGTGCCGTAGCGGGCGAGCGCACCGTCGGGACCGACGGCGTTGGGGCGCTGGAAGACCCAGTTCTGCCAGGCCGTGAGGCGGGCGAAGATCTTCGTCTCCATCGTCTCCGGGCCGGCGAAGCGGTAGTTCGCCTCCATCGCCGTCAGCGCGTCGGGGGAGAAGCTGTTGCGCTCCTCGAGCATCAGGCGGATGTCGTCGTCCCAGTCGATGTCGTCGGGCGTGAACGTGACGAGCTCGACGGCGTCGGCGTCGGCGGCCAGCAGGTCCTTGCCGATCGCGCCGCGGGCCGCGTCCAGCGCGTCGTCGCGGCCGACGAAGCGGGTCGCCAGGCGGCTGAGCCCGTTGGACATCGGGAACCAGCCGTCGTTGGCGTCGGTGAGGTGGAGGACCGCGGGTGGCGCGTCGCCGTGCGGGTCGGGGCCGTCGAGCATGAACGAGCGGTCGGCGGCGAGCACGAGCTCGGCGAGCAGCCCGGCGCAGCAGCTCCCGGGCTCGACGAGGGCGACGAGCGTGCGGGCCGAGAGGTCGAGGCGCTTGAGCGTCCGCGCCCACAGGAGGCGGGCCTCGTTGGCGAGCCAGTGGTCGGCGTGGGCCCGCAGGAGGTCCTCGGCGGCGAGCACGGCACCGGCGTCGCCGGCCGTGTGCAGCACCCACGTGCCGATCGTGGGCTCGTTGAAGCGCAGGTCCAGGACGGCGTCGTCGAGCTGGCGGGCGGCGGCGATGAGCCAGCTGCCGGCGTCGAGGGCGTCCGGGTCGGCGACCGGCGTCGCCGGTGGGAGCGTGCACGGTGAGGTGGGCGGCGCCGAGCGCCCGGTCGATCGTCACCGTGACGTGCTCGTAGCGCCGCCCGTCCGGCGAGACCTCGGGCTCGAGTGCGGTGAGCTGGATCCCGGGTCGGTCCGCCGGCCGGGGGGAACCGGCGGCCCGGGCCGTGGCGCGCTCGCGCACGACGTCGTCGAAGCGGCTGCGCGGGGCGATGGCGTCGACGAGGCCCCAGTCGAGCGCCTGCTGGCCCTTGACGCCCTCGGCCCGGGTGGCGAAGACGTCGGCGAGGTCGCGGCGGACGTGGCGCTTGTCGACGACGCGCGTCAGCCCGCCGGTGCCGGGCAGCACCGCCAGCAGCGGCACCTCGGGCAGCGACACGGCTGACGAGCGGTCGTCGACGAGGATGATCTCGTCGCAGGCCAGGGCGAGCTCGTAGCCGCCGCCTGCCGCCGTGCCGTTGACGGCGGCGAGCCAGACCTGGCCGGAGTGCGCCGTGGCGTCCTCGATCGAGTTGCGGGTCTCGTTCGTGAACTTGCAGAACCCGACCTTGTGGGCGTGCGTCGACCCGGCGAGCATCTGGATGTTGGCGCCGGCGCAGAAGACCTTGTCGAGGCCGCCCGTGACGACGACGCTGCGCACCTCGGGGTGCTCGAAGCGGAGCCGCTGGACGGCATCGTGGAGCTCGATGTCGACGCCGAGGTCGTAGCTGTTGAGCTTCAGCTCGTAGTCGTCGCGCAGCCCGGCCTCCGGCGTGACCCGCAGCGTGAGCGTGGCGATCGGGGCGTCGATCGCCAGCGACCAGTGGCGGTACGCCGACGGCTCGGTGGCGAACGAGATGTGCTCGGCAGGCGTCTGCGTCACGGCTTCCCCTCGGCTCGGCGGACGTCCATCATCCTACATCTTCCTCACCGTACGTCAAGACCTTGTCGAACGTTGCGGCCGCTGTGCCAACTGTTCGTCAGGATCGACCACTTCTTGGTCGTTTTCGACGAACAGTTCGCCGAATCGGCCACGCGCTACGTCGCGGCGGCCTCGGCTGACTCGTACCAGCGGATCGCGCCGGGGGACCAGGCGTCGTGGCGCTCGGCGAACAGGCCGCGCGCCGCCCGACCCGGCCAGTGGGCGGGCAGCAGGCGGGTCGGGATGCCGGGATCGAGGAAGGGGAAGCGGCGCCACTCGTGCACGAGGTCGACGAGGTCGGCGCAGCGGGCGGCGTCGGTCCGCGGGGCGCGGTCCTGGAAGTCGGTGACGAAGGACGTGTACGACGCGGCGAGCGTGTCGAGGTCCCAGGCCCTGGCCAGGAGGTCGTCGGCGGCGACGAGGTCGCCCGCCTCGGCCCGGAACACCATCGCCCCGGGGAGGAGCCCGAGGTCGCCGAGCACGGCGTTGGCGGCGGCCTCCCGATCGAGGTGCGGGGAGACGGCGACGCCCGGGGCGACGAAGCCGAAGCCGGCGAACTCGAGCTGCGTGCGCAGCTGGTGGCGCTTCGTGCGCTGGTCCTCGGGCACGGAGCACAGCACGACGAGCCAGCGCCCGTCCCAGCGGTCCTCGCCGGTGCCCAGGGCGTAGATCCGGGCTGTGCCGTCGACGAGCAACCGGCGCCCGACGTCGGTCAGGTGCCAGCGGGCCCGGCGGCCCTGCTTCTCCGAGCGCACGGTGCCCTGCTCGGCGAGGCGGGCGATCGCCTGCCTGGCGTTGCGCTCCTCGACGTCGAACAGGCCGAGCGCCTGCACGACGGTCGACGTCCAGACCGCCCCGCCGTGGGGCAGCACGAGCTCGCCGAGGACCGTGAGCAGCAACGCCTTGGCGCTGGAGCCCGACCGGGGTCGCAGGGCGCGGTCGTCCACCGACGGGGTTGTAGCACCCGCCATCCGCGCTCGCTGTGACACCCACCGCGCATCATGGCGGCGTGGTCGTCCTGTACCTGCTCCTGACCGCCGCCCTCGCGGCGGGCGCCACGTGGCTGGTGGCCACGGCGCGGGTCGGCGCGACGCGAGCCACACCGACCGTCACCGACGAGGTCTACGCGGCGATCGAGGACGCCATGGCGGAGGTCGCGGCGCGGGCTGCGGCCGACCGCGACACGGCCGTGCAGCTCGCCCTCCAGCAGGCCGCGGTGCTCACCCGGGAGCAGCTCGGGACGGCGGCGACGCGGCGTGCAGGCCGACCTGGCGGCGAAGAAGGACGTCATCGACACCCGGCTCGACGAGGTGCGCAACGAGGTGCGCGCCGAGCTGCAGCGCCTCGGCGCGCTCGTCGGCGAGCTGGGCACCGCCAGCGCCCAGCGCTTCGGCCAGGTCGACGAGTCGCTGCGGGCCCACGCCGAGGTCGCCACCACGCTCGCCGACTCGACGCGCTCGCTGCGCGAGGCGCTGGCCAACCCGCAGGCACGCGGCCAGTGGGGCGAGCGGATGGCCGAGGACGTCCTGCGCCTGGCGGGCTTCACCGAGCACGTCAACTACCGCAAGCAGACCCAGGTCGCCGGCGGCACGGGGCGGCCCGACTACACGTTCGAGCTGCCCAAGGGCCACGTCCTGTACATGGACGTCAAGTTCCCGCTGGCGTCGTACCTGCGCTACCTCGAGGTGCACACCGACGCCGAGCGCGAGGCCCACCTGAAGCGCTTCCTCGCCGACGTGCGGGCCCGGGTGAAGGAGCTCGCCCGGCGCGAGTACGCCCGCGACGGCGACCGCCCGACCATCGACTACGTGCTGCTGTTCCTGCCGAACGAGCAGCTGACCGGCTTCATCCACGAGCACGACCCGGGCCTGCTCGACGAGGCGATGGGCCAGCGCGTCGTGATGTGCTCGCCGCTCACCCTGTTCGCGTTCCTCGGTGTGATCCGCCAGGCGTTCGACAACTTCATGATCGAGCAGACGAGCGACGAGATCCTCCAGCTGATCGGGAAGTTCGGGCAGCAGTGGCAGAAGTACACGGAGTCGGCAGCCAAGGTGAAGGACCGCCTCGACAGCGTGCAGAAGGAGTTCGACCTGCTCGTCGGCACCCGCCGCCGCCAGCTCGAACGGCCGCTGCAGCAGCTCGAGGAGCTGCGCGTGCGGCGCAACCTGCCCGTCGAGGGCGAGCTGTTCAGCGACCCCGACCTCGACAACGTCCGTGAGCTGGGCGCCTAGACGGTCGGCGGACGTGGCGTGGGGGTCGGCATGGGGAGCTCGGCGTGGTCGCGCCGCCCGCCCGTGCGCCCTGGTTCTCTGTCGAACGTGTTGCGCCCAGCGCAACAAGATCGCGTCAGAACCGGACGTCGGTCGTCCGGCGGCGCCCGGCGGGGCGCCCGGTCGGCGGGTGGCGCTGACAGGATGGGGGACCGATGACCGCCGCCAGCCAACCGGCCTTCGACTTCGGCGACGAGGCGCTCGACGACCCCGCCAACCCGACGTTCACGGTCAGCGAGCTCGCCGACGCCGTGAACGGGACGCTGCGGCGCACGTTCAGCGACGGCATCTGGGTGCGCGGCGAGATCCAGGGGTGGAACGAGCGCGGCAGCCACGCCTACTTCACGCTCGCCGACGACACCCCGGGCCGTCAGGCCGTGGTGCGGATCCAGTTCTTCGCCAACGCCCGGATGCGCCTGCGCCCGCTGCTGCAGAAGTACCGGCTGCGGCTCGGCGACGGGATGAAGGTGCGCATCTTCGGCCACCTCGACTACTACGCGCCGAGTGGCCAGCTCGGCCTGAAGATGTCCGACCTCGACCCGCGCTTCACGCTCGGCGACCTCGCCCAGCAGCGCGAGCAGGTGCTGCGCCGGCTCGCCGCCGACGGCTCGCTCGACGCCAACGGGCGGCGCCCGCTCAGCCCGGTGCCGCTGCGCGTCGGCGTCGTGTCGAGCGCCGGCACGGCCGCCTGGCACGACTTCCACGACGAGCTCGCTCCGCAGCGGCTATGGCTTCCAGGTCGTCCTCGCCGACACCCGGGTGCAGGGCCCGGAGGCCGGCCGGCGGGTGACGCGGGCCATCCAGTCGCTGTCGATCCACGCCGTGCCAGCGCGGCCTCGACGCGATCGTCGTCATCCGCGGCGGCGGGGCGCGCAACGAGCTGGCGACGTTCGACGCCGAGACGATCGCCCGCGCCATCGCCGACGGCGCCGGTCCCCGTGCTCACCGGGTTGGGTCACGAGATCGACCGCAGCGTCGCCGACGAGGTCGCCCACACGTCGCTGAAGACGCCCACCGCGTGCGCCGCCCACCTCGTCGCCCGCGTCGGCACGTACCTGACCGACGTCGAGCAGCGGCACGCGTCGATCGTCGCCGCGACGCCGGGCGCGGCTCGACGGCACCGACCGGGCCGCTCGCCGACCGGGCCCACCGCATCGCCCGGCGCACCCACGCCGCCGTCGAGCGCGCCGACGAGCGCCTCGGCACGCCGGGTCCACCGCCTGCGCACGGCGGCGACGCGGCCCGTGCTCGACGCCGAGCGCCGCCTCCAGGCGCTCGCCGAGCGGATCCCCGCCCGCCTGCCGCAGCTGCTCGCCGCCGAGGAGCGGCACCTGCCGGCGATCGAGGCGCGGGTGCGCTCGCTCGACCCGGTCACCACGCTCGCCCGCGGGTGGAGCATCACCCGCACGGCCGACGGGCGCGTCGTCGCGCGCGCCCGACGACGTCGCCCCCGGCGACGTCCTGACCACGGCGGTCGCCGGCGGCACGCTGCACAGCCGCGTCGAACCAGGGAGGACCCCATCGTGAGCCCGGCGCCCGACGACCCCCGGCTACGCCCAGGCGCTCGACGAGCTCGACGCCATCCTGCGCGAGCTCGAGGGCAGCGATGTCGACGTCGACCGCCTCGCCGAGCGCGTGGCCCGGGCGACGACGCTGATCGCGGTGTGCCGCGAGCGCATCGGCGCCGCCCGGCTGCGCATCGACGAGGTGATCGCCGATCTCGACGGCGTCGCCGACGAGGGGTGAGGCCGATCGTCATCCGGATCGGCGCCGGTGCCGAACACCAGTCGATGAGGTGGTCCGCACGCGTCCCGTCCGACCGTCGCCGCGTGTTGGCGCGCCGAAGTTTCGCTCGCCGGGTTGCTGCGTAGTCTCGGCAGGTGACGTCGACCCCGCCGCCTTCCCTGGCGGCCATCGCCGCTCGCGTCGACGCGTGCCTCGACGACCTGCTGGCGGCGTCGCGCGACCGCTGGGCGGCGTTCGACGCCGACCTCGCCGGCCCGTTCGACGAGATCCGCCGCATGGTGCGCTCCGGCGGCAAGCGCCTGCGGCCGGCGTTCTGCCACTGGGGGTTCGTCGGTGCGGGCGGCGACCCCGACGACGAGCGGGTCGTGCGGGCGGGCGCGGCGTTCGAGCTGATGCACGCCTTCGCCCTGTTCCACGACGACGTGATGGACGACTCCGCCAGCCGGCGCGGCGCGCCGACGACGCACGCCGTGTACGCCGGCACCCACGGCAGCGCCAGCTGGTCCGGCGAGTCGCGCCGCTTCGGCGAGGGCGTGGCGATCCTCGTCGGCGACCTCGCCTTCGTGCTCTCCGACGAGCTGCTGCTCGGCGCGCCGACCGAGGTCTGGCGGCTGTGGAACGAGCTGCGCATCGAGCTCAACGTCGGCCAGTACCTCGACATCCTCGGCTCCGTGCAGGGCGAGCGGCGGCTCGCCAAGGCCGAGCGCATCGCCCGCTACAAGAGCGGCAAGTACACGATCGAGCGCCCGCTGCACCTCGGGGCGGTGCTCGCCGACCCGGAGCGTGGCGCCGTGCTGCTGCCCGGGCTCAGCGCCTACGGGCTGCCGCTCGGCGACGCGTTCCAGATGCGCGACGACATCATCGGCGCGTTCGGCGACACCGCCGTGACCGGCAAGCCCGTCGGCGACGACCTGCGCGAGGGCAAGCCGACGCCGCTGCTCGCCCGTGCGGTGGCGCTCGCCGAACCGGCCGAGCTCGACGTGCTCGCCCGGGTCGGGGCGCCCGGCCTCGGCGACGACGAGGTCGACAAGATCCAGCAGGTCATCGTCGACACCGGCGCCCTCGACGCCCTCGAGGCGCACATCGCCGCGCTCGCCGCCGAGGCCGTGCCGGCGCTGGACGGCGTCGAGTCTGGCCGACGTCGCGCGCGCCGAGCTCGCCGCGCTGGCCGACTTCGTCGTCGCCCGCGTGGAGTAGCGCCTGTTGGCCGCCGTCGTCGTCATCGGGGCGGGGCTCGGCGGCCTCGCCGCGGCCGCGCACCTCGTCGGCGACGGTCACGACGTCACCGTCGTCGAGCGGGCGGACCGGCCGGGTGGGCGGGCCGGTCTCGTCGAGCGGGCGGGGTTCCGGCTCGACAACGGGCCGACGGTGCTGACGATGCCCGGCCTGCTCGCCGACGTCTTCGCCGCCGCCGGCGCCGACATCGCCGACCACGTCGAGCTGCGGTCCGTCGACCCGATGTACCGGGCCGTGTACGCCGATGGGTCGGTGCTCCACGTGCGCCACGGGCGCGACGGCGATGGCGGAGGAGATCCGGACGTTCGCCGGGCCCGATGCGGCGGCGGCGTTCGGGCGCTTCGCCGACTGGCTGACCGAGCTGTACCGGGTCGAGATGCCGAACTTCATCGACGCCGACTTCGACTCGGCGCTCGACCTCGTGCGGCGGTGGCGGGCCGGCAGCCGGCTCGTGCGCCTCGGCGGGTTCGGCCGGCTCGGCCGCAAGGTGGCGTCGTTCTTCGACGACGAGCGGCTGCAACGCATCTTCGGGTTCCAGGCGATGTACGCCGGCGTGGCGCCGCACGAGGCCCTCGCCCTGTACTCGGTCATCACGTACATGGACGCCATCGAGGGCGTGTACGTGCCGGTGGGCGGGATGCACGCGATGGCCACCGGGCTCGCCGACGCGGTGGTCAAGGGCGGCGCCGACGATCCGCTACGAGGCACCCGTCACGCGCATCCTGCGCGGCGCGCGACGGCGCGGTGAGCGGCGTCGAGCTCGCCGGCTGCCGAGCGGCTCGCCGCCGACGTCGTCGTCTGCAACGCCGACCTCCCCGTGGCCTACCGGACGCTGCTCGGCGGCGTCGACGCGCCACGCGCCGCCCGCCGCGGTCGCTACTCGCCGTCGTGCCTGCTGTGGGTCGCCGGCGTGCGCGGCCGACCGCCGGACGGAGCCGCCCACCACAACATCCACTTCGGGCGGCAGTGGGACGAGTCCTTCGACGCCATCATCCGCGACGGGCGGACGATGCCCGATCCGTCGATCCTCGTGACCCTGCACTCGCTCGACGACGCGACGCTGGCGCCGGCCGGCTGCTCGACGTTGTACGCGCTCGAGCCGGTGCCCAACCTCGATGGGCACGTCGACTGGACGCGCCAGCGGGAGCCGGCCGATCGCCCGCCTGCGGGCGCAGGTCGCGGCGGCGGGCTACCCCGTCGACGTCGTCACCGAGGAGGTCTACGACCCGCTGGACTGGGAGGCGCAGGGCATGGAGCGGGGCACGCCGTTCGCCCTCGCCCACACGTTCCGCCAGACCGGGCCGTTCCGGCCGCGCAACGTCGAGCGGCGCGTGCCGGGCCTGGTGTTCGTCGGCTCGTCGACGGTGCCCGGGCGTCGGGGTGCCGATGGTGCTGGTGTCGGGGAAGCTGGCCGCCCGCCGCGTCCGGGCGATGGCGCGGCCGTGACCGTCACCCTCGAGGCGAGCTACGCCGAGTGCCGCCGCCTCAACCGCCGCCACGGCACCACCTACTACTGGTCGACGGCGGTGCTGCCCACCGTCAAGCGGCACCACGTGCACGCCCTGTACGCGTTCTGCCGCCACGCCGACGACATCGTCGACGACCTCGGGCCGGCGCCGGCGGCGGCCCGTGGCGCGGTGCTGCGGAGCCTTCGGTGACCGCTTCTTCCGCGACCTCGGCGCCGGGCGGTCCGACGACCTCGTGCTGAAGGCGGTCGTGCACACCGTGCGGGCGTTCGACATCGAACCCGACGCCTTCCGCCGCTTCCTGCGCTCGATGACGATGGATCTCACGGTGTCGAGCTACGCGACGTACGACGACCTGCGCACCTACATGGACGGATCGGCGGCGGTGATCGGCGAGATGGTGCTGCCGATCCTCGAACCGCCGCGACCTCGCGGCGGCGACCCCGCCTGCCCGCGCGCTGGGCGAGGCCTTCCAGTTGACGAACTTCCTGCGCGACGTCGCCGAGGACCTCGATCGTGATCGCCAGTACCTCCCGCAGGACGACCTCGCGCGCTTCGGCGTCGATCTCGACGACGCGCCGCTGCACGCCCGAGCTCGTCGCCCTGATGCGCTTCGAGGTCGAGCGGTGCCGCGAGCTCTACCGGTTCGCGGCCTCGGGGATCCCCCTGCTGCCGGGTCGCTCGGCCCGCTGCATCGCTGCCGCCCACGACCTCTACGGCCGCATCCTCGACCGCATCGAGGCCCAGGGCTACGACGTGTTCGCCCGCCGCGCCCGCGTCCCGACGACCGTCAAGCTCGCCGTCGCGGCCCGCCACCTCCGGCCGTGATGGCCCGGACCGTCGCGACGGCGGCCGCGGTGACCGCGGCGGGCATGGTCGCCTTCCCGCTCGCCGCCCGGGGCAGCGCGGCGCGCCGGGTGATCTCCCATGTCGTCGTCGGCGGCCTCGCGGTGACGACCGGTGCGGCGTCCGCGGCGCGGTCGGGTGGCAGGCGAACGGCGGTGGCGGCGGCGACGGTCGCGGTCGGCACCGCCGATGGTCGAGCGCGTCGGCACGACGACGGGCTGGCCGTTCGGCCGGTACACCTACACGGGGCGGCTGCGGCCGGCGGTGGCCGGCGTCCCGATCGTCGTGCCGGCGGCGTGGTGGGCGATGGCCCTGCCGGCCCGCGAGGTCGCCCACGCCGTGCTCGGTCCGATCGCTCGACGCCGCGGCGGCGGATCGCCGTCGGTGCCGTGGCCCTCGCCGCGTGGGACCTCTTCCTCGATCCGCAGATGACGGCCGAGGGCTACTGGCGGTGGGCGCGGCGCGGCCGCTACCGCGGCATCCCGATGTCCAACTACGCCGGCTGGCTGCTGACCGGGCTGGCCGTGATGGCCGTGCTCGAACAGGTGCTGCCGCCGGCGGAGCCGCGACGCCGCGCTCGTCGGCGTGTACGCCGGGATGGCGGTGATGGAGACGACCGGGTTCGCCGCGTTCTTCGGCGATCGCCTCGTCGCCGCCGTGGGTGGCGCCGCCATGCTCCCGCTCGCGGCCGGCGCCGTCGCCCGCCTGGCGACCAGGCCCGCGATGATCGCCGTGGTGCGTGCACGCGTGGCTGAGCGGGCGGACGTCGTGGTGTGGGTGCCGGGGTCGGCGGGCTGGCCGTGGCGATCCGGCTGGCGGCCAGCGGACGGCGAGTCGTCGTCCTCGAGCGCAACGCGATCACGGGCGGCAAGCTGGCGACGATCCACGACGGCGGGGCGACGTTCGACGTCGGACCGTCGCTGCTGACGCTGCCCCACGTCTTCGACGAGCTGTTCCGCGTCGCCGGCACGTCACTCGCCGACGAGCTGACGATGTGCCGCCTCGATCCCCAGTTCACGTACCGCTGGCCGGACGGGTCGTCGCTCGTCGTGCCCGACGACGTGGACGCTCGCGTCGCCGCGTTCGACGCCCTGCAGCCTGGCGCGGGGGCGGCATGGCGGCGGCTCGACGAGCACGGGCGACGGATCTGGGACGTCAGCGCGCGGACGTTCCTCGCCGGTCCGATGACGGGCCCGCTCGGGCTGGTTCGCCGGATGCGCTCGCCGCGGGACCTCGTCGCGATCGATCCGCTGCGGTCGCTGCACCACCTGGCCGCGACCACGTTCGAGGACCCGCGCCTCGTGCAGTGGCTGGGCCGGTACGCGACGTACTCGGGCTCGTCGCCGTTCCGCGCGCCGGCGACGATGGCGTGCATCCCGCACGTCGAGGCCCGCTACGGGTGCTGGTACCCGCGCGGCGGTCTCGATGCCCTGCGGGACGCGCTCCACCGCGTCGCGCTGCGGATCGGCGCCGACGTGCGCACGGGGGTCGACGTCGAGCGCATCCTCGACCGCGACGGCGCGGTGACCGGCGTGCGGGCGGGGCAGGCGACGATCGAGGCGCCGGTCGTCGTCGCCAACGCCGACGCCGAGCACGTCTACGGCGACCTCGTCCCCGACGAGCGGGCGCTGCGCCGGGTCCGGCGCGCGCCGCGCTCGATGAGCGGGCTCGTCGTCGTCGCCCGCGTGCGTGGCTCGACGCCCGACGTCGGCCACCACACGGTGCTCTTCTCCGGCGACGACCGGGCGGAGTTCGACGCCCTCGCCCGTGGCGTCATGGCCGAGGACCCGACGGTCTACGCGTGCGTGTCGTCGCGGACGGACGCGTCGCAGGCGCCGGCCGGCACGGAGAACTGGTTCCTGCTCGTCAACGCCCCACCCGGGATCCGCCTCGACGCCGATGCCGAGCGCGGGCGGCTGCTCGACGTGCTGGCCCGCCGCGGCGTCGACCTGCGGTCGCGGGTCGAGTGGTGCGACGTCATCACGCCGCTGCAGCTCGCCGGCCCGGACCCGCGCCCCGGCCGGCGCGATCTACGGCACGTCGTCGGACAGCCGGCGCGCCGCGTTCCTGCGGCCGCGCAACCGCGGCGCCCGCCGCGGCCTGTACCTCGTCGGCGGCTCCAGCCACCCGGGCGGTGGCCTGCCGCTCGTCGCCACGAGCGCGGCGATCGTCGCCGCGATGATCCCGCCACCATGAGGTTCGGACGGGTCGTCGTGACGGTGGTCCGCGCTGGCCGCAGCCGCCGCGGTCGTGCGCAACGTCGCGCGCGCCGGGCGCCGCGGGCCGCCCGTCGCGGCGACGGCGGCCGCCACCCACGGGACGATCTCGGTCGTCGTGCCCGCCCGTGACGAGGCGGCGCGGATCGCGCCGCTGTTGGCGGCCGTCGTCGGCGCGCCCGGCGTCGCCGAGGTCGTCGTCGTGGACGACGAATCGACGGACGCCACCGCGACGATCGCCGCGGCGGCCGGGGCGCGGGTCATCCACGGTGCACCACCACCCGCCGAGTGGGCGGGCAAGGCCTGGGCGATGCAGCAGGGGCTGACGACTGCGACCGGCGAGTGGGTGGTGTTCCTCGACGCCGACACCCGTCCGTCCCCGGACCTCCCTCGCGCCCTCGTCGCCCGCTGCGTCGCCGACGACCTCGACGTGCTGACCGTCGCCGGTCGCTTCGACTGCCCCGACGTCGCGCAGCGGTGGCTGCATCCGGCGCTGCTCACCACCCTCGTCTACCGGTTCCCGCCGCCCGGCGCGCGCGACCAGGGCGCGGTGCACCGTCGCGTCGGGAACGGGCAGTGCGTGGCGGCGCGCGCCAGCACGCTGCGGGGTGCCGACGCGCTCGGCGCGGTGGCCCACCACACCGTCGAGGACGTCGCCCTCGTCCGCACGATGGCGACGGCCGGGTTCGCCGTCGGGTACCTCGACGCTCGGCGAGCTGCTGACGGTGCGGATGTACGACAACGCCGCCGAGGCCTGGCACGGCTGGGGCCGCTCGCTCGCCCTCCCGGGCGTCGATACCCGGCCGCGCCGGCTCGTCGGGCTGGCGACGGTCGCCCTGGCCCAGGCCCTCCCGCTCGGGCGCCTCGTCGCCGGCCGTGCCGACGCCCTCGACGTGGCCCTGCTCGCCGTCCGCGCCGGCACGCTCGCCGGCACCGCCCGGGCCTACACCCGGCGCGGGGTGCCGTACTGGCTGTCGCCGCTCGCCGACGCCGTCGCCGTCGCCGCGCTCGTGCGCTCGACGATCGCCCGCCCGCGCGCCTGGCGGGGCCGCCCGCTCAGCGCGCCGCCATCCAGAACCGGAGGCCGACGAGGGACATGAGGGCGCCGGTCGCGGCGGTGCGTCGCGGACCCTCGACGACGAGCTGGACCACCGGGAACGCGGCGAAGCCCGTCCGGACGCCGCGCTCGCCGGATCGCGTCACCGTCGCGACGAGCGCTCCGGCGGCGATGGACGCGATCGCGGTCGTCGGGGCGAGCACGGCCGCCGCCCCACCGAGGGTGGCGACGCTGCGACCGCCACGGAAGCGGGCGAACAGCGGCCAGGCGTGGCCGACCATCGCCGCCGCCGCACCCACGTAGCCGGGCCACCACCGACCGGGACCGGCGACCTGGCGCCCGATGGCGGCGGCGACCCCACCCTTGGCGACGTCGACGACGAGCACCGGCAGCGCGGCGCGCCGGCCGAGCTCGGCGCGCGCGTTCCACCACCCCGGGTTGCGGTCGCCGGTCGTCCGCAGGTCGATGTGACGGCGCCGGCCGACGATCACCGCGGTCGGGATCGAGCCCAGCAGGTAGCCGGCGCCGGCCGGCACGGCGACCCGGAGCCAACCACGCACGGTGCCAGCATGTCCCATGGCCAGGGTGGCGTCCTTCCACGTCGTGCGCCACGCCGGCGCGCTCACCGCGATGCGCCGCCTGGCCACCGACCGGCGGCCGCGCCCACCGGGGCTCGTCTTCGGCCGCCACCTCGGCACCGGGCGGGGCGCCGACACCGGCCCGTCGGCCGACCTGCGCCGCACGGCGCAGTTCGCCGTGTGGCACGCGGCCGGCGACCTCGACCGCTACCTCGCCGCCGTCGCCGGGCGGGCCGGGGTGGTCGAGCGCTACGACGTCCGGCTGCGCGGCATCGGCGGCCACGGCTCGTGGCGGGGCGTCGACGTGCTCGACGACCTCGAGCCGGGGACCGGCGACGGGCCCATCGCCGTCCTCACCCGTGCCGGCGTGCGGATGGGGGCGTGGCGACCGTTCCGTCGCGCCGGTCCGCCGGTGAGCGTCGAGCTGGCGGCCGCCAGCGGGCTCCTCGCGGCGATGGGTGTCGGCGAGCTCCCCGTGGGGCGCTTGGGGACGTTCAGCCTGTGGTCGGACGTCGCCGCGATGCGGGCGTTCGCGTCGTCGCCGCGGCACCGCGAGGTCGTGCGCCGCACGCGACAGGAGCGATGGTACGGCGAGGAGCTGTTCGCCCGCTTCGAGCCCTACGGCGCCTCAGGGACGTGGGACGGCCGCGATCCGCTGGCGTGACGGCGTGCCCGCGCGCAGCCGGCGCGGGACGATCGGCACGAGCATCCCGAACGGGGCCCCACCGAAGCGGTGGTGCAGCTCGTGGGCGGCGGCGAGCCGTTCGAGGCCGCGCACCCGGCGTCCGCCGAACCAGCGCAGCCGGTGATGGATGTAGACGTCGTGGACCACGGCGTACGCCGCGCCGTACGCCGTCACGCCGAGGCCGATCGGCACCAGCTCGGCGAGGTGCGGGGTGTGGAACCCGAGCCAGAGGCCGACGCAGACGAGCGCCGCGAACATCACGGGGTACGCGTCGTTGCGCTCCCAGCCGCGGTGCGAGCGCCGGTGGTGGCTGCGGTGCAGCACGAGGCCGGGACCGTGCATCACGAAGCGGTGCGTCGCCGCTGTCACTGGCTCCATGACCGCGAACGCTGCGATCACCAGCACGACGGAGCGCATGGTCGCGAGGCTACGCGCCGCGTGGCACCACGACCTGGGCGGGAATCGTCTCTGGGCGGGGATCGTCCCGGATCCCGGGACGATCCCCGCCCAGGAACAGGTCCCGCGTGGTCGGCCTCAGGGCGACGGCAGGTCACCGAGCTGAGCTCGCGAGCGCGGGTATCCCCGAGTTGGGACGATCGCGGGAGCAGACTCGCGCTCGATGGTTCGTGCACTCATCGCCTTCATCGTCATCTTCTTCGTCGCCACGTTCCCGGCGACGTGGCTGCTGATGCTCTTCCTCGGCAACCTCGGGGCCAACGTGAGCTACTGGGGCGCGCTGCCCCTCGGCATCCTCGTGTCGGCGCTGCTGGGCGGGATCTCCGCCCCGTCGCGCTTCTCCGACTGAGCCGCCTCGGAGCAGTCCTGCGGCGTCAGCCGCCGTCGGGTCCGGCTGGCGCGCCGATCGCGCCCTTCGCCGTCGACGGGGCGCCGGGGCGGCCGCGACCGGGCGCGACCACGCGGGCCAGGATGCCGAGCGTGGCCCGGAGGTTGGTCTCGGAGATCACCGGGAAGATGTCATCGGCGACCGTCCGGTAGGCCGGGTGGAGGTTCGACCAGTCGTAGTACGAGGTCACCATCGTGCCGCCATCGATCGGCGCCAGCTCGTAGCCGTAGACGTGACCGATCGGCGGGACCGCGATGCCGTCGATCGACCAGGCGATGGCCCGGTCGGGCTCGAACCGGGCGATGACCACCTCGACCGTGTACTCGCCGAGCGGCTGGTCGTGGAGCGACTCGCGGTCCATCCGCACCTGGAAGCGGTCGCCGACGGCGGTCACGGGGTCGCCGCTCGCCGCCATCAGCATGCCGGAGGCGTCGATCGCGACGTGCCCGGCGGGGCTGCTCAGGACGGCGAAGATCGCCGCCGGATCAGCGGCGATCGCCCGCTCGACGCTCAGGCGCTGCTCCGTCACCGTGCTCCTCCTCGATGTGGCCGACCGGTCGCGACGCTACTGGCGGGTGGCCGGGCTCAGCTCCGGCGGCGGGCCACGCCGACGGCGACGAGACCGACACAGGCGCCGAGGCGGTCGGACCGACATCGGGCCGATGTGCGGGCTGTGAGCTCCGATCCGGCCAGCGTCACACGCCGGCGTAGCGCGCCAGTGCCTCGTCGATCGGGCCGTGCGCCACGCCGGGCTCGGCGGCGACGGCCTCCAACCACGGCGGGTCGGAACACGGCGGCGACGGTGATCGGCTCGTCGAGCGGCGAGCCGGCCAGCGCCAGGCGCACGAACGCCGCCGCGTAGTCCGGCGGGCGGAGGTCGCGGGTCAGCTCGACGAGCGCGTAGGGGTCGGGCGGGCCGTCCTGCTCGGGCATCGCGAAGAAGCTCTGCGACGTCGGGAACGTCGGGCCGCCCGCCAGGCCGGGACCGTCGGCGAGCACCGCTCCCACGACGTCGGCGGGACGGGAGCCGGCGAGCATGAGGGCGACGAACGCGCCGAGACCGCGTCCGAACAGCGTGGCCTGCCCGAGCTCGGCGAGGGCGATGTCGGCATCGGCGAGCAGGATCTCGGACGTGTAGCCACCGCCGACGGGGATCGTGGAGGCGCCGTGACCGGTGAAGTCGAGGGCGGCGACCGGGCCGGCCCACGCGTCGAGCCACGCCGGGACCGTCGTCGGTGCGGCCTCCCCGAGGCCGTGGAGGAACAGGAGCGGGCGGCCCTCGCCCTCGCGCAGGTGGTGCAGGGCGAGCTGGATCCGGTTGTGCTCGAGCACGGTCGTCCGGCTCACGCGTTCCTCCCGACGAGGTCGAGCACCCAGGACGACACGCGCGCCGGTTGCTCGATGTGGACGAAGTGCCCGGCGTCGTCGAGGATCTCGAGGCGCCCGCCGGGAGGCAGGAACTGGCGCACCTTCTCGGGGTCCGTGCCCCACCCCATCTCCTCGGGCTGCCGGCCGAGGACGGCGAGGAACGGCATCGGCAGCCCGGGCAGCTTGAGCACGGTCCACTCCGGTCGCCACGGCCCGAAGCCGCCGAAGCGCATCGTCGGGTCGATCTTCCAGCGCCAGCCGTCGGCGTCCTCGCGGGCGCCGACCGACGCCAGGTAGAGCAGCCAGTCGGGCGCGAGCCGCGGGTTCATGCGGGCGCGCCGCTCGGCGAGCTCCTGCAACGTCCCGGGCTTGCGCTGGTTGTGGGCCGTGCGGCGGCGGTGCTCGAGCCAGGCCTGGACGTCGTTCGACATCATCTTCGTGCGGTTGTGCTCGGCGACGTCGGGGACGATGGAGGCGTAGGGGACCCCGTCGAGGTTGACGAACGAGGCGATGCGGAACGGCTGCGCATCGCCGAGCTGGATCATCATCCCGCCGCCCTTGGAGTGCCCGACGACGGGCACGGGGTGCCCCGGGCTGACGTGGTCGAACACGGCGAGCGCGTCGCGCAGGTCGGCGTCCCACGAGTAGAGGTCGGCGCGGTCGCTGTCGCCATGGCCGCGCTGGTCCCAGCTCACGACGCGCCAGCCGCCGGCCGCCAGCAGCGGTGCGAACACGTCGTACGTGCGGGCGAAGTCGAAGCCGCCGTGGACGCACAGCAGCGGCGGGGCGTCGGCATCCCCCCACTCGTAGGTCGCCAGCCCGATGCCGTTGGCGTCGATGCGGTACTGGCGATCCGGCGCCTGGGCGCCCGGGTAGGTGACGACAGCGGCTGGCACGCGACGACCCTACCGAGCCCGTCACCCCTGGTCGAAGGCTCGCAGCGTGGCCTACGATGCGGCGGTGCGATCGCGTGTGTTGGGTGCGTCGCTCGCTGCTGCATGCGTCCTGGGCGTCGCGGCCGGGTGCTCGGGCGAGGACGACCCGGCGGCGCGCGCCACGTTGCCCCCGATCGCGACGACCACGACGATCGCCACGACGACCGTCCCCCCGACGACCCAGCCGCGCTTCTACGAGATCCAGCCCGGTGACACGCTGACCGAGATCGCCGCCGCGTACGGCCTGCCGATCCTCGCCATCATGGAGAAGAACGGCATCACCGACCAGAACATGATCTTCGCCGGGCAGATCCTCGAGCTGCCGCTCGCCGCCGAGATCGTGGCGACGTCGCTGCCGCCGGCACCTGCCGCGACGCCCGCGCCGAGCGGGGTGCCGACCATCACGACGGTCGCTCCGTAGGCTGTCGAGCCATGAGCGAGCACGGTTCGTTTTGGCCGACCGAGGACCACTGGAGCGTCCGGATCCCGCTCGACACGCCGCACCGTCGGCTCGCGCAACTCGCCGCCACTGGCTACGTCGTGCTCCGCGACGCCGCGTTCGAGGTGCCTGCCGACCAGTACGAGGCGCTCGAGTACATGGACTGGAAGAGCGGTGGCGACACCAACTTCGCGCCGATCGCGTCGGCGGACGGTGAGCTCGACTGCCGCGGGTTCTGGGACAAGGGCAAGACGGACAAGGACGCCCTGTGGACCGCAAATGCGGCAGTGGTGCCGTCCGTGCGAGAGTACGTCGATGCAGTGGGCGCCAACTTCGGACGGGTGCGCGTCATCAAGCTCGCACCGCAGTCGCGCGAGGAGGCGATCCGTTCGCTCCACCGCGACGACAACAACCGCTTCAATCCCGACGACGAGGGGTGGGTCGTGCGGTCGTGGCTCGAGCTGACGGACAACCCGGACAGCTACATGCTGTTGATGGACAACGGTCCGGACGGGCTCCCCGATCCGGCGACCGAGGTGCGGGTGCCGCTCCACCGGGGCGCCCGCTTCGTCGTCGACACGCAACGCCTCTGGCACGTCGTCGTGCACCCGGGCACGGAGCCGCGCTACGCGCTGATCACGAGCTTCGAGTCCGGACCCGTCCTGGGAGCCTGGATCGACGCCGAGCAGGCGGTGGTGTCCGTCTGATCGCCCCGCGCTGCACCGTGTGGGACGGGTGGCCGCGCTGAAACGCACCGTCACCGTCTTCGACGTGGACCTGCCACCTGGCGTGGCCTTCGTCCGGTCGCTCGGGCGGGCCGGCGCGCCCGTGCGCGTGTGCACCGCGGACCGCAGTGCGGCCGGGCGCTACTCGCGCTTCGCCGGGCGCGTCGGCGAGTGCCCGCCCGTACGCCGCTCCGACGAGTTCATCGGGTGGCTGGCCGACGAGATCGCGGCTGGTGACGTCGAGCTCGTCGCCCCGACGTCGGACTACGTGGCGTTCTGCGTCGCCGCGGCGACCGAGAAGGTCGGCGTCGACGCCTCCAGCGTGGGACACCCCGATGCCGACGCCGTGCGCACGTGCCTGTTCAAGGACCGCTTCCACGCCGCGATGACGCGCGTCGGCTTCCCCGTGCCGCCGTCGGGCGCGCCGCTGACGGTGGACGAGGCGGTCGAGCTGGCGGCGGAGCTCACCTACCCGGTCGTGCTCAAGCCCCGCTCGCACGCCGGCATCGGCCTGCGCCGCGGCCTCGTGGTGCGCAACGAGGCCGATCTCGTCGCGACGTTCCGGCGCTTCCCGATGGCGACCGGGCAGGACGCCGTGCTGGCGCACGACGCGGATGTCACCCTGCCGATCGTGCAGCACTACCACGAGCTCGGGACGATCGACGTCGTGTCGATCAGCGGGTACCTCGCCCGCGACGGCTCGCTGCAGGCGCTCACCCACTCCCGGAAGGTCTCGCAGTCGCCGCGCCGCCTCGGCGTGGGCACGATGTTCGAGCCGGTGGCGCCCCTCCCGTTCTCCGACGCGGCGATCGCCGCCGTGCGCGACGTGCTCGGTACGGGCGTCTTCGAGCTCGAGGTGCTCGTGGAGCGGGCGACCGGGGAGCCGGCGGCCCTCGACCTGAACCCGCGGGGCTTCGGCCAGATGAGCCTCGACATCGCCCTCGGCCGGGACCTGCCGGTGCTCTGGTACAACGACATCACGGGTTCGACGCTGCGGACCGCCCGGCCGGCGCGCCGAGCGCCGAAGTTCTGGCACGACGCCTTCGGGTCCTACGTCGGCTTCGCCGTGCGCTTCGTGCGCGGGCCGCGCCGCGGCCGGATCGCCGACCACGCATGGCGTCGGGTCATGGCACCCTGCGTCGGGGCGATGCACGAGTGGCGCGATCCGCTGCCGGGCATCCGCTTCGGCCTCGGCCACCTGCGCCACCCGCGGGCGTTCGTCCGACCGTTCCTCGTCGACACCGAGGTCGCCGACGACACCTCGACGGCGCGTCGGCGCTCCGCCGGCGGGCCGCGCCCGACGCTGTGATCGGCGCCGCGACCCGGCGGGCGCGAGCGATCGCCAAGGGGCGCGTCGGTTCACTCGTCGCTCGCCGCCAGCCGCGGCGCGTCGATCCTCCGCTCGCAACGTGGGGCCTGGCGATCGGGGCGTCCGGCACGCTGTGGCGCGGCACGGTCGACCTGCAGGAGCTCGTCGCCGAGCACGGCTCACCGCTGCACGTCATCGGTGGTGAGCGCATCGACGCCAACGCGGCGGCGGCGCTCGGTCGCGGCGCCGACATCTTCGCGTCGTACAAGACGAACCCGGTCCCCGGTGTCCTCACTCGGCTCCACGACCACGGGGTCGGTGCCGAGGTGATCTCCCCGTACGAGCTGTGGCTGGCGATGCACCTCGGCGTGCCCGGTGAGCGCCTCATCTACAACGGCCCGGCGAAGTCCCCGGCGTCGATCCGCGAGGCGATCCGCCACGGCGTCCTGGCGATCAACGCCAACTCGGCGAGCGAGGCAGCCCTCGTCGCTCGCCTGGCCGCCGAGGAGCGACGCGTCGTCAACCTCGGGCTGCGGATGGCGGTCCCCGGCGCGTGGGGCGGCCAGTTCGGGATCGGCGACGCGGCCACCGCGGCAGCCGTGATCCGCGCCGCCCGCGACGACCCGTGGGTGGCCCTCGCCGGCGTGCACGTGCACCGCGGTTCGACGATGCGGACCGCCGACGCGATGGCGGCCCACGTCGGCGCCGTGCTCGGGCGGGTGGCCGAGCTCCGGCGGGCCTCTGGCTGGAGCCCGCCGATCGTCGATGTCGGCGGCAGCCTGGCGTGCCCCACCTCGGCCGGCATCCCGACCCGCCAGTTCCGCCTCAACCGCGCGCTCGGCACCGACCTCCTGCCGCCCGATCCTGCCGACTGCCTCAGCGTCGGCGACGCGGCCGAGCTGGCGGCGCAGCTCGTCGCCGACGACGCCGCCGCCGCGGGTGTCGCCGTCCCGCGCGTCGTGCTCGAGCCCGGCCGTGCCCTCACGGGCGACACGCAGCTGCTGCTGACCACCGTCGTCGACGTCAAGGAGGACGGCGCGCTCCCGCACGCCATCCTCGACGCCGGCATCAACGTCGCCGAGCCGGTGCGCAGCGAGTACCACCACCTCGTGTCGGTGTCGGCGCCCGGGGCGCCGGCGACCACCGGTTACCGGCTGGCCGGGCCGATCTGCACGCCGGCCGACGTCCTCTACAACCACTGGCGGCTGCCGCCGCTGGCGCCCGGACACATCCTCGCGATCATGGATGCGGGCGCCTACTTCGTGCCCTTCTCGACGACGTTCTCGTTCCCCAAGCCGGCGATCGTCCTCCAGGACGGCGATCACATCCGGACGCTGCGCCGCCGGGAGACGTTCGACGACATGACGTCGCTCGACGCCTGACCCTGCTCAGGTCGCGCGGTGCGCCGCCGCGAGGTCGGCGATCTCGTCCATGATCCGGGCGATGTCGAAGTCCTTCGGCGTGTAGACCGTGGTGACGCCGGCCGCCAGCAGCCGGGCGCGGTCCTCCTCGGGGATGATGCCCCCGACGACGACCGGGGCGTCGACACCCAGGTCGGCGAGGCGGCGCAGCAGGTCGGGCACCAGCTCGAGGTGCGAGCCGGAGAGGATCGACAGGCCGATCACGTCGGGGTCCTCGTCGCGCGCCGATGCGGCGATCTGCTCGCCAGTGAGGCGGATGCCGGAGTAGACGACCTCCATGCCGGCGTCGCGGGCGGCGACGGCGATCTGCTCGGCCCCGTTCGAGTGGCCGTCGAGTCCGGGCTTGGCGACGAGCAGCTTGGGTGGACCGCCGGGCATCGCCCGCACCTTGTCGACGACGGCGCCGAGCCCGGCGCTCGAGCCGCGAGCGCCACCGACGCCGGTGGGGCCACGGAACTCTCCGAACACCTCGCGCATCACGGATCCCCACTCGCCCGTCGTCCCGCCGGCCTTGGCGAGGGCGATGGACGCCGGCATGACGTTGGTGCCGTCGGCGGCCGCGCGGCGCAGCTCGTCGAGCGCTGTCGCCACCGCCGCGCCGTCCCGGCCGGCGCGCCAGGCCTCGACGTCGGCGACCAGCTCGGCTTCGACGGCCGGGTCGACGCGCAGGATCGAGCCATCCCCGCCCAGTGGCGACGGCTCCGTCTCCGTGAACGCGTTGACGCCGACGACGACCTGGTCGCCGCTCGCGATGCGACGCGTCCGCTCGGCCATCGACGTGACGAGCCGCGACTTGAGCGTCTCCACGGCGGCGAACGCACCGCCCATCGCCAGCACGTCGTCGAGCTCGTCCTGCGCCGCGTCGCGCAGCTCGGCCGTGCGCTTCTCGATGACGTGGGAGCCGTCGAAGAGGTCGTCGTACTCGAGGAGGTCGGACTCGAACGCCAGCACCTGCTGCATCCGCAGCGACCACTGCTGGTCCCACGGGTGGGGGAGGCCGAGGGCCTCGTTCCAGGCCGGGAGCTGCACGCTGCGAGCCCGCGCCGCCTTCGACATCGTCACGCCGAGCATCTCCAGCACGATGCGCGGCACGTTGTTCTCCGGCTGCGCCTCCGTGAGGCCGAGGCTGTTCACCTGGACGCCGTAGCGGAAGCGGCGGGCGCGCTCGTCGGTGACGCCGTAGCGCTCGAGACCGATGCGATCCCACATCTCGGTGAACGCGCGGAGCTTGCAGATCTCCTCGACGAAGCGGATCCCGGCGTTGACGAAGAACGAGATCGATCCGAACACCTGCCCGAACCGCTGCGGTGCGACCTGGCCCGAGTCACGCACCGCGTCGAGGACGTCGATCGCCGTCGCCAGCGCGTAGGCGAGCTCCTGCACGGGCGTGGCTCCCGCCTCCTGCAGGTGGTAGGAGCACACGTTCATCGGGTTCCAGCGCGGTGCGTGCTCGGCGCACCAGGCGATCATGTCGACGATCACGCGACGCGATGGCTCCGGCGGGAAGATGTAGGTGCCGCGGGAGAGGTACTCCTTGACGATGTCGTTCTGCGTCGTGCCGCGCAGCTCGCGCGCCGGGGTGCCGTGCTCCTCGGCGTTGGCGACGTAGAGGGCGAACAGCCACGCGGCGGTGGCGTTGATCGTCATCGACGTGTTCATCCGCGCCGGCGGGATGCCGTCGAGGAGGGTGCGCATGTGGCCGAGGTGGACGACGGGCACGCCGACCTTGCCGACCTCGCCGATCGCCATCGGCGAGTCCGGGTCGTAGCCCGTCTGCGTGGGCAGGTCGAACGCGATCGACAGCCCGGTCTGGCCCTTCGCGAGGTTCGTGCGGTACAGCGCGTTCGACGCCGCCGCCGTCGAATGTCCCGAGTACGTCCGCATCAACCACGGCGCGTCGCGTTCGGTCATGTCCGCAGTGTGCTCGGGACGTGCGCCGACGACACGCGCACGGCCGAGTCGAGGAGCTCGAGGTACTGGTAGCGGTGCAGGTCGACGGCGCCGAGCGAGCGCAGGTGCGGGGTCATCCACTGCACGTCGAGCAGCGCGCCGCCGGTCTCGCCCAGCCACCGCACGAGGGCGACGAGGGCGACCTTGGAGGCATCGGTCGCCGCGTGGAACATCGACTCACCGGCGAACAGCCCGCCGACCCGAACGCCGTAGAGGCCGCCGACGAGGTCATCGCCCTCGTAGCACTCGAACGAGCTCGCCCAACCCAGCTCGTGCAGCCGGACGTACGCCCGCAGGAACTTCGGCGTGATCCAGCCGCCGGGGCGGCGCGGGTCGGCGCAGCGCTGCACGACCTCGGCGAAGCGGGTGTCCTGGCGGACCTCGAAGCGCGACAGGCTGCGCCGCAGCGAGCGCGACACGCGCAGCCCGTCGAGCGGGATCACGGCGCGGGGGTCGGGCGAGAACCAGGCGATGCTGCGCCGGCCGAGCGGCATCGGGAACAGGCCGGTGCGGTACGCCGCCAGCAGGGTGCCGGGCTCGAGGTCGGCACCGACGCCGGCGATGCCGTCGGCATCGGCCCGGTCGGGATCGGGCAGTCGCCAGCGCGTCGGCGGGGGCTCGATCGGCAGGGCGCTCATCGGCGGGCACCGCCGGCGCGCCGACCGGACGCCCGGTGGCAGTCGTGACCGCTGCGGCTGCTGTCGGCGGAGCGCATGGCTGGTCAGGTCGATCGTAGGACGGTGTCCTCGGTACCGCCACGCGTGCGCCGGGAGGGCGCTGCTGGCTGCGGCGCGGCCTCAGTAGGCATAGAAGCCCTGCTTGGACTTGCGCCCGAGGTGCCCGGCGGCGACCATGCGCCGCAGCGTGGGGACGGCGGCGTAGTTCTGATCGCCGAACTCGGCGTAGAGCGCGTCGAGGATCGACAGCGACGTGTCGAGGCCGACGAGGTCGAGGAGCGCCAACGGACCCATCGGGAAGTTGCAGCCGCCCTGCATCGCGGTGTCGATGTCCTCGCGAGACGCCGTGCCGTTCTCGAGCATCCGCACCGCGTTGTTGAGGTACGGGAACAGCAGGGCGTTGACGACGAAGCCGGCCCGATCGGTGACCTCGATGGCGTCCTTGCCGCACGCCGTGGCGAACGCCATCGCCGACTTGATCGTGTCGTCGCTCGCCGTGAGCGGGCGGACGACCTCGACGAGCTTCATCAGCGGCGCCGGGTTGAAGAAGTGGATGCCGCACACCCGGTCCGGGCGCTGGGTCGCGACCGCCATCTCGACGACGGGCAGCGTCGACGTGTTGGTGGCGAGGATGCCGTCGGGCTTCACGATCTGCTCCAGCTCGGCGAACAGCTCGCGCTTGGTGGCGAGGTCCTCGACGACGCTCTCGATCACGAGGTCGCAGTCGGCCAGCCGGCCGAGGTGGTCGGTGGCGGTGATGCGGGCGAGCGTGGCGTCGCGGTCGGCCGGCTCGAGCTTGCCCTTGGCCACCTGCCGGTCGAGGTTGCCGGTGACGCCGGCGACGACGGCCTCGGCGCCCTGCTTGCTGCGCGATCGCACGATCACGTCGAAGCCGGCGCGGGCGGTCACCTCGACCAGTCCCGACCCCATGATCCCCGAGCCGACGATCCCCACCGTGTTCATGTCACCCATGCGGGCGCATTGTAGTTACCCGAGGGTAACAACTCCAATCGATCCACGGATCGGATCGCCCGCCACCGACGCTGCCTACGATCGGCGCCCATGGCTGGCACGATCGCCCTGGCGGGAGGCGGACCCTTCTCCGCCAACGACGAGCTCGACCGCCGGCTGCTCGCGTCCGTCGGCGCCGACCGTGTCGTCGTGTTGCCGACCGCGGATGCGTTCGAGGGCCCGGCCGCGCTGATCGCGGCGGCGATGAACTGGGGCGAGCGCCTCGACGTGCTCGTCGAGGCCGTGATGGTGCTGCAGCGCCACGATGCCGAGGACCCGGGCGCGGCGGACGCTGTGCGGTCGGCGCGCGCCGTCTGGCTCGTCGGGGACTCCTCGATGCACCTGCGCAGCGCGCTGAAGGAGACGCCCGTGCTCGCCGCGATCAACGACGTGCTCGCCGCCGGCGGGGTGGTGGCGGCGGTCGGTCCGAGCGCCGCCGCGCTCTGCGACCCGATGCTCGACCAGCGCGGTGGCGCGTTCACGCTCGGGCTCGGGCTCGTGCGGGGCGTCGCCGTGATCCCGGCGGCGGAGGAGTGGAGCGAGGAACGACGCCGCCGCACGCTGTCGCTCGCCGACACGCCGGTCGTCGAGCTGCCGACGGGCTCGGCGATCGTGCGCGACGGCGCCGGGTGGGACCTCGTCGGCTCGCCCGTCGTGCACGGCGAGCTGCCGTGATCAGGACTCGGTGATCTCGATCGTCTCGACGACGACCGGCTCGCTGAGCGACTCGTCGGGTTGCGCCAGCGCGAGGAGCTGCTGGGCGACGTCGAGGCCCTCGGTGATGTCGCCGAACACGACGTAGGACCCCAGCGCGTCGAGGTTCGCGGACTCGGGGCCGGCGGTGATGAACCACTGGGCGCCCGCCGAGTTCGGGGCGCCCGTGTTCGCCATCGCGATCTTGCCCTCGGGGTACGTGTACCCGCTGCCCTCGTCGGGGATCGTGTAGCTGAACTGGTCCGCCGAGCTGTTGCCGCCACCCTGGATGATGTCGATGCCGTCGGCGCCGCGGAAGATCGACGTCCCGTCGTAGTAGCCGTAGCGCGCCAGCGTCACGAAGTTGTTGACGGTGCCGGGCGAGTTGGCGGTGTCGAGGGCGATCACGATGTCGCCGTGGTCGGTCACGATGCGCGCCGTGTAGGACTTGGCGGGGTCGATGCACTGCTGGGGGGCGTCGTCGAACGTCTTCACCGGCGCTGTCACCTCGGCGGGCGGGCAGGCGCCCGTGCCGTAGGTGAAGCCGGCCGGGGCACCGCTCGTCGGGCTCGTCGCAGGCGACGTGGCGGGCGTCGAGGCCACGGTGGCCGGGGCCACGGTGCCGCTCTCGTCGTCGTCTCCGCCGAACGCCCAGGCGAGGAACAGGACGAACCCGAGCAGGGCGACACCGGCGACGACACCGACGACCACGCGCTTGGTCAGCTTCTGCTTCTGCGCCTGCTTCGCCTGCTGCTGGTACTTGAGCTGGCGGTTCGCCTTCTGCCGCTCGCGCTTCTCCGTTCCCACGAGGGCCGAAGGCTACCGGCGACCCCGCCTCCCCCTCCGGCGGCTCAGAGACGTCCGTCGTCGGCCTCGACGACGTGGCGCGACGGCTCGAACAGGCCGCTGAAGCGGATGGTCCCCGGCGCGACCGCGAACCACAGCCCACCGAGGTTGGCGAGGTGCTCGTCCCCTGCCCCGCTGTGGCGCCGGACGGCACGCAGGACACCGGCGTGGGCGACGACGACCGGCACCACCCCTGCCGCCATCGCCGACCCGGCGATGTCCTCGAGCGCGGGGAGCACGCGCGCCAGCACGTCGGCCTCCGGCTCGAAGCGCGGCGGCCGGCGCCGGGCGGCGAGGTAGCCGGGCCAGTCGGCCTCGATCTCGGCGACGGTGAGGCCCTCCCACTCGCCGACGTCCGCCTCGACGAGGCGCCCGTCCACCGTCACGGGACCGCTGCCGAGGCGCGCCGCGATGATCGTCGCCGTCTCGTGGGCCCGCTGCAGGTTGGACGTCCAGATCCGCACGCGGGGACCGTGGCCGATCGTCGTGCTCAGCGCAGCCGCCAGCTCGGCGGCGCCGGCGCGGCCCTCGTCGCTCAGCGGGGGATCGGCCGTGCCCTGCCACCGCCGGGCGAGGTTCCACGTCGAGAGCCCGTGGCGGACGCAGAGCACGTGGACCGCCATCTCGCCTGTGTACCCGATGGTGCCGTCCACCGGCGTGCTCGGTCGACGAGCGGTGGGCTGCCCGGGGCCGCGGGTGACGTGCTGGGTACGCTCGCCGTGTGGCGATCGTGCGCATGTTCGCAGCAGCGAGGGAGGCCGCCGGGACGGGTCGCGACGAGCTTCCCGGCGACACGGTCGGCGACGTCCTCGCGGCGGCCCTGGTGCGCTACGGCGAGGGGTTCGCCGCCGTGCTGCCGACGTGCCGGATCTGGGTCAACGGCGACGCCGCCGACGACACGACGCGCGTCGGGCCCGGTGACGAGGTCGCGGTGCTGCCGCCGGTCTCCGGTGGCGCGGCGTGAGCGACGACTCCGGCGAGCTCAGCCTCGACGAGCTCCGCGAGCGACGGCGGGTGCTGCAGGAGCTCGACGATGCGGTGTCCTACGTGCGCCGCGTCGCCCAGGGGCGCGCCGACCTGGCCGCGTGCCGAGCTCGCCCGGCGCGGCGCGGGCGATGCCCCGGAGCTCGCCGCCGACCTGCGCCACGTCCTCGGTGATCGCCTGCTCGGTTCGTCGGACCGCCCGCCGCGGCCGGCCGACGACTTCAGTGACCACCCGCGCAGCGAGGAGCTCGACCGCCTGTGCGCAGCGCGTGGGTTCGGCCGCCTCGGAGAGCTGGAGGACACGGCCGTCGCCGAGCTGGCCGCCGCGCTCGACGTCTTCGAGGGCGAGGTGTCGCAGCAACGTCACGAGGTGTTCGCCGAGCTCGACGACCTGTCGGAGGAGCTCGTCCGGCGCTACCGCGAGCAGGTATCGCCGGGAGACGACGAGTGGTGAACCGCCCGACGCCCGACGTGCTCCGCCAGGAGCTGGGCGACCGCGTCGCCGAGCTGGGCGAGTTCATCAAGTCGCAGCGGGAGGTCGCCAGCATGTCCGTGCGGCGGCTGGCCGACCTCGCCGGGGTGTCGAACCCGTACCTCTCGCAGATCGAGCGGGGGCTGCGGCGACCGTCGGCCGAGGTGCTCCAGGCGCTCGCCAAGGCGCTGCAGATCAGCGCCGAGACGCTCTACGTCCGCGCCGGGCTGCTCACCGACGAGGATGCCGCCGCGCCGAGCGTGCGCGAGGCGATCGGCCGGGACCCGCGGCTGACCGCCGAGCAGAAGCAGGTCCTGCTCGGCGTGTACGACAGCTACGTCAAGTAGGTGCGACCGGGGGCGTACCTCCCCTGATCGGAATCGCCGTCCGGTGACTAGCGTTGCCCCTCGCTGTGGAACGGGTGGCGATGATCTCGCTGCACACGTCGCCGCTGCTGCAGCCGGGTTCCGGGGACAGCGGTGGGATGAACGTGTACGTGCGCGAGGTCGCCTCCGCGCTCGCCCAGGCGGGGGTCGCCTGCACGACCTACACGCGCGCCGACCGACCCGGTCTGCCGGTCGAGGTCGCCGTCGAGCCCGGCCACCGCGTGGTCCACGTCGAGGCCGGCGCCTACGACCTGCCGAAGGAGGCGCTCCCAGAGGAGCTCGACGCCTTCACCGCCGGCGTGCTCGCCCACGTCGCCGCCGGGCCCGGGGTCGACGTCGTGCACGGCAACTACTGGCTGAGCGGCGTCGTCGGCCACCGCCTCAAGCACGCCCTCGGCGTCCCGCTCGTGTCGACGTTCCACACGCTCGCGCGGGTCAAGGCCGAGGGCGGTGACCTCGAGCCGGAATGGCGCGACCGCGCCGAGGCCGACGTGATCGGCTGCAGCGACGCGATCTGCGTCAGCTGCCCTGAGGAGGAGCGCCAGTTCCGCCGCCTCTACGGCGATCCGGCGGGCCGCATCGAGATCGTCCCACCCGCCGTCGAGCACGCCTTCTTCGCCCCCGGCGACCGCACCGGCGCCCGCCGCGCCGTCGGGCTGCCGGTCGACCGCCCCGTCGTGCTGTTCGTCGGGCGGATCCAGCCGCTGAAGGCGCCCGACGTGGCCATCCGCGCCCTCGCCGCGCTGGTCGGGTTCCCGGACGCGGTGCTGGCGATCGTCGGCGGGGCGAGCGGCGTCGAGGGCGACATCGAGGTGCTCGCGGCGCGCCGGCTGGCGGCGCAGCTCGGCGTCGCCGAGCGGGTGCTGTTCGTGGCCCCCCAGCCACACCACATCCTGTCGAGCTGGTACCGCGCCGCCGACCTCGTCGTCGTGCCGAGCCGCAGCGAGAGCTTCGGGCTCGTCGCCCTGGAGGCCGCGGCGTGCGGCGTGCCGGTCGTCGCCAGCGCCGTCGGCGGGCTGCTGAACATCGTCCACGACGGCGTCACCGGCTGGCTCGTCGAGGGGCGCGACCCCGAGCGCTACGCCCGGGCCATGGCGCAGGTCCTCGGCGACCCGGGCGGAGCAGCGGCGATGGGCGCGGCCGCCGCCGTGCGGGCCCGCCGCTTCACGTGGAGCTTCACCGCGGCGCGCCTGCGCCGCCTGTACACCGACCTCGCGGCGCAACCCGCCCGCGAGCTGGTGGCGTGCTCCTGACGTGCGCCGCGGCATCTCACCTAGGGCTAGGTGAGAAATTCCGATTCCTCGGCCGCCGTCGATCCCGCCGAGACAGATCCGACGTTCCTGCACCGATCGACGCAGGCGGTCTCTCGGAATTTCTCACCTAGGGTCGGGGCGGTGAGCGACGCCCACGACGATGCCGCGCTGGCCGTGCTCGACCGGCGCATCGACGAGTGGCTGGCCGCCATCGCCGCCGGCTGGATGCCCGTCGAGGCCATCGAGCGTGGTGAGGGCGACGAGCGCCGCTGGTATGTGCGCCTGCGTGGCGAGGACAAGGACTTCACGACCGTCTGGCTGACGCTCGGCCAGCGCACGCTGCGCTACGAGACGTACGTGATGCCGGCGCCGGAGGAGCACGCGGCCGAGCTCTACGAGCACCTCCTGCGGCGCAACGAGCGGCTCGTCGGCGCCCACTTCTCGATCGGCATCGAGGACGCCGTGTTCCTGCGTGGCGAGCTCCCCAACCACGCCCTGTCGGAGGCCGAGCTGGACCGCGTGATCGGCACGCTCTACGCCACCGTCGAGCAGACGTTCCAGGGCCTCCTGCGCATCGGCTTCGCCAGCCGCTTCGCCGACACCTGAGGTCGCGGGTCGCCCCGCCGGGTCTGGCTGCCTGTGTCAGCATCTTCCGCCGGATCGGGGGGTTGTCGATGACGCAGCCGAGGGTTCCCGCGAACGGTTTCCCTTTCGCCGGAGCCGGAGCACCCATGGGGGTGTCCGGGTCGGTGCGCTCGGGGATGTCGGAACCTCTGCACCGGCCCGGACAGCGACCCGGCCGGCGTCCGCCCGACGGGCCGGATCCCGCCGGTGGCACCGTGGCTAGCGTTCCGGCGATGTCGGACCTGCTGGTGATCGTCGGTGGCGGGAACATGGGCGCGGCGCTCCTCGGTGGGTTGCTCGCCGCCGACGGCGCCGACCCGGCGGCGTTCGCGGTGAGCGAAGCACTGCCGGCGCGGCGCGACGAGCTCGCCGCCATGTTCCCCGGCGTTGCCGTCGCCGCGGCGGTGCCGGCGTGCACGGCGGCGGTCATCGCGGTCAAGCCGGGCGACGTCGCCGGCGCGGTCCGGACCGCGGTCGCGTCCGGTGCGCGACGGGTCCTGTCGATCGCGGCCGGCGTGTCGATCGCCGCGCTCGAGGGCGCAGCCGGCGAGGGTGTTGCGGTCGTGCGGGCGATGCCGAACACACCGGCGCTCGTCGGCCAGGGCGCGTCGGCGATCGCCGGCGGGACGGCGGCGAGCGACGACGACCTCGCCTGGGCGGAAGCGATCCTCGGCGCCGTCGGCACGGTCGCTCGCGTCGACGAGCACCACCTCGACGCGGTGACGGCGCTGACGGGCTCCGGCCCGGCGTACCTGTTCCTCGTCGCCGAGGCGCTCGTCGAGGCCGGGGTCGCCGCCGGGTTGCCGCGCCCGTTGGCCGCCGATCTCACGACCCAGTTGTTCGTCGGTTCCGCCGCCCTGCTCGCCGATCGCGGCGACCCCGGCGCGCTGCGGGCGATGGTGACGTCGCCCGCGGGGACGACCGCCGCCGGCGTGCACGTCCTCGAGTCGCGAGCGACGCGCGCCGCGTTCGTCGACGCCGTGCTGGCGGCGGCCGCACGCAGCCGCGAGCTCGGCGCGTGAACGCGATGCTTGCGACGACCAAGCGGCGGCGGCGTGAATTACGCCACTGTTTTTCTGACGTGACTCTTTTCTCACGCCGAATCACGGCCTATGGTGACGGCTGTTGAGACGCGCCGGGACGAGGTCCTGGCAGCGCCGACGGGGCTGGTGCCATCGGGGGGTTGGCACCGGCCCTCGTCGCGTCCGGGGGTAGGTTCCCCAGCGTGGGCCGCTCGTACGACACGGTGTCGTTCCTCACCGACTACGGCCTCGACGACGAGTTCGTGGGCGTCGTCAAGTCGGTGCTGCGCGACATGGCCCCGCACGCGACCGTCATCGACCTGACCCACGGCGTGCGCCCGTTCGACGTGCGCGGCGGGTCGCTGGCGCTCGCCCGCGCCATCTCCTACGTGCCCGAAGGTGTCGTGCTGGCGGTCGTCGACCCTGGTGTCGGCACGTCCCGCCGGGCCCTGGCGATCGAGGTGGCCGGCGGCGCCGGGATCCTCGTCGGTCCCGACAACGGCCTGCTCGCGCCCGCCGTGGCGATCGTCGGCGGAGCGGAACGGGCCGTCGAGCTCACGAACCCCGACCACCACCTCCCGGCACCGGGCGCGACGTTCGCCGGCCGCGACGTGTTCGCCCCGGTCACGGCCCACCTCTGCAACGGTGTCGACCTCGCCGAGCTGGGCCCGCTCGTCGATCCCGACCTGCTGATGCCGGGCATGGTCCCGCTGCCACGCGAGGAGTCGGACGGGATCCACGCCGAGGTGCTGTGGGTCGACCGGTTCGGCAACTGCCAGCTCAACGTCGGCCCCGACGACCTGCCGCCTGGCGTCGACGTGTGGTCCGTGACGATCGGCGACGAGCGCCGCGCCGCCAAGCTGGCGACCACGTACGGCGAGCTCGGTCCCGGCTCGGTCGGGCTCGTGCTCGACTCCCACGGCATGTACGCGCTCAGCTTCGACCAGCGTTCGGCGGCGCACGAGCTGCGCCTCGCCGCCGGCGACGCGGTGCTGCTGGCGACGCTCGACGACGACGCGGCGCCGCCGACCAGCGTCACGTCGCCGGTCGTGCTCCGGCGCGGCCGGTAGCCTGCGCCCCGATGCGACCCGCCACGACGCTCGCGATCGGCCTGCTCCTGCTGGCGATCCTGGTCGCCGGCGTGATCGCGCTCACCCGCATCTGAGTACCATCCCGGCGGGATGGGGGACAACGACCAGGGCGCTGGGCACGACAGCGGGCGTCAACGTCGCACGCATCATCGACGACCACGACGGCGATGGCGTCGCGCTGATCAGCCGCAACCAGCCGATCACCTACGCCGACCTGCGCGACCGCGTCGGCCGCATGCGTGGCGGTCTCGCCGGCCTCGGGGTGGGCGCGGGCGACCGGGTCGCCATCATCTGCGGCAACGGGCACCCGTTCGTCGTCGCCTACCTCGCGGTGGTCGGCCTCGGCGCCGTCGCCGCGCCGCTCAACCCGGCGAGCCCGGGGCCCGAGCTGCAGCGCGAGCTGGCGGCGATCGGGCCCGTCGTGGTCGTGGTCGATCGCAGCGCCGCCGGTCCCTGGAGCGACGTCGACCGGTCGGCCGTGCCGACGATCCGCGAGGTCGTGGCGGTCGACGGCGACGCCGGCGACGGCGCGCGGGTCGATCGACGAGCTGCTCGCCGCCGAGCCGCGCCGCACCGTCGACGTCGCGCCGGACCACCTCGCGGTGCTGCTGTTCACGAGCGGCACGGCGGGCGCGCCACGGGCGGCGATGCTCACCCACGGCAACCTGCTGGCGAACATCGACCAGGCCCGTTCGGTGACCGGACGGGTGGCGCCCGGTGACGTCGTCTACGGCGTGATCCCCTGCTACCACATCTTCGGGCTCAACGTGATCGTCGGCTTCAGCCTGGCGGTCGGCGCCACGGTGGTCCTCGTGCAGCGCTTCGACCCGGCCACCGCGCTGGAGTCGATCCGCGCCCGCGGCGTGTCGGTCATCCCGGGCGCGCCGGCCATGTGGGTCGCCTTCGCCCACTTCGACGAGGCGCCGGCCGATGCCTTCCGCGGCGTGCGCCTGGCGCTGTCGGGCGCGGCCAAGCTGCCCGTCGGCGTGTCCGAGCGCATCGAGGAGCGCTTCGGGATCCGCATCGCCGAGGGCTACGGGCTCACCGAGGCATCGCCCGTCGTGACGTCGTCCGCCGGGATGACGCCGGTGTTCGGCTCGGTCGGCCGGCTGCTCGGCGGCATGGAGCTGCGCCTCGTCGACGACGACGGCAGCGACGCCCTGGTCGGCGACGCCGGCGAGATCTGGGTGCGCGGCCCGAACGTGTTCGCCGGCTACCTCGACGACGCCGAGGCGACGGCCCGCGTCCTCACCGCCGACGGCTGGCTGCGCACCGGCGACATCGGCATGTGCGACGAGGACGGCCGGCTCTACCTGCTCGACCGCTCGAAGGACCTCGTCATCGTGTCCGGCTTCAACGTGTACCCGGCCGAGGTGGAAGAGGTGCTGCTGGCGCACCCGGCGGTGGCCGACGCCGGGGTGATCGGTGTGCCGCACCCGCACACCGGTGAGGCCGTCAAGGCGTTCGTCGTGCTCGCCGCCGGCGCGTCGATCGACGAGGACGCGCTGATCGACCACTGCCGCGACCACCTCGCCCGCTACAAGTGCCCCGGCAAGATCCTGTTCGTCGACGAGCTGCCGCGCTCGGCGACCGGCAAGCTCGTGCGCCGCGACCTGGTCCCCGGAGCGTAAAGGACCCAGTGCCGTCAGGCGCTCAGCGACCCGGTCACGCGGTGCTCCGCGTGGCAGGGTCGCGCGTGCCGCGACGCGTGCGCGGGCCGCTGAGCAGTGCACGCCACTGGGTCCTGGCCGCTCTGGGCGTGACAGACTTTGTGAAGCTGTGCACGTGGGCTTAGGGTTGACGTCGATGGCGACCACGAGCCGAGGGCGGAGGATCCCGGAGGCGACGGTGGCCCGCCTCCCCGTCTACCTGCGGATCCTCCTCGACCAGTCCGAGGCGGGGATCGCCAACGTCTCGTCGGAGGAGCTGGCCGACCTCGCCGGCGTCAACGCGGCGAAGGTGCGCAAGGACCTCAGCTACCTCGGCACGTACGGCACGCGTGGCGTCGGCTACGAGGTCGAGTACCTGATCTACCAGGTCCGCCGCGAGCTCGGGCTGACCCACGACTGGCCGGTCGTGATCGTCGGCGCCGGCAACCTCGGCCAGGCGCTCGCCGGCTACGGCGGCTTCGGCCAGCGCGGCTTCCCGGTGGCCGGCATCGTCGACAACGACCCCGCCAAGGTCGGCACGATGATCGGTGACGTCCGCGTGCGGGCGGTGTCGGAGCTGGCGGCGATCGTGCGCGCCGACGGGGTGTCGATCGGCGTCGTCGCGACGCCCGCCGGGGCGGCCCAGGAGGCGGCCGACCTCCTCGTCGCCGCGGGCGTCACGAGCATCCTCAACTTCGCCCCGGTCGTGCTGACCGCGCCGCCGACGGTCAACGTGCGCAAGGTGGACCTGGCGGTCGAGCTGCAGATCCTGAGCTACTACGAGCAGCGCCGCACGGCGGCGGCCGCGCCGGCCCCGCTGCAGGCCGTGACCGCTGGTTCGAGGCGCGGCGCGAGCGCCTAGGCTGGGCTGACCTATGTCGATCGTCGTCATCGGGGTCAACCACCGCACGGCACCGCTGTCCGTGCTGGAGCGGCTGACGATCGCGCCGCCCGACGTCGCCAAGGCCGTCGTCGGCCTGGCGGCCCGCGACAACCTCCGCGAGGTCGCCGTGCTGAGCACGTGCAACCGCACCGAGGTCTACGCCGTCGCCGAGCGCTTCCACGGCGCCTACGCCGACATCCGCGACTTCCTCTGCGAGCTCGGCAGCCTGCGCGCCGACGAGCTGCACCCGCACCTCTACAGCCAGCACGACGACGCTGCCGCCCAGCACCTCTTCGAGGTCGCGGCCGGTCTCGACTCGGCCGTGCTCGGCGAGAGCGAGATCCTCGGCCAGGTGCGCGCCGCCTGGCAGCTCGCCAAGGACGAGAACGGCGTCCGCTCGACGCTCGATCTGCTGTTCCGGCACGCCCTGCGCGTCGGCAAGCGGGCCCGCACCGAGACCGCCATCGGGCGCGGCACGTCGTCGATCAGCCACGCCGCGGTCGAGATGGTCACCGACCGCCTCGGTGCGCTCTCGGGCCGCCACGTGCTCGTCGTCGGCGCCGGCGACATGGGGGTCGGTGTGGCCACCGCCCTGCACAAGGCCGGAGCCGGCGCGATCACGGTGTGCAACCGCACGCCGCAACGAGGCAGCCACCTCGCCGGTCGTGTCGGCGGCACGGCGATCGGCCTCGACCGCCTCGGCGCGGCGCTCGCCACCGCCGACGTCGTGCTGGCCTGCACGGCGTCCGGCCAGAGCGTCGTCGCCCGCGACGACGTCGTCGCCAACCGCCGACCGGATGCCGACCTCCTCGTCGTCGACATCGCCGTGCCACGCTCGGTCGATCGCACGGTGGCCGCCCTCGACGGGGTCACCCTCCTCGATCTCGACGACCTGCGGGACTGGGCCGATCGCGGCATCGCCCTGCGCTCGGTCGAGGTCGACCGGGTCCGCACCCTCGTCACGGAGGAGGTCGAGCAGTTCGCCGTCGAGGTGACGGCACGTCAGGCCGCGCCGCTCGTCGCCGCCCTCCACGAGCGGGCCGAGGTCGTGCGGTCCCGCGAGTTGGCGCGCTACGCCGGCCGCCTCGCCGAGCTCGACGACGTCGAGCGCGAGGCCGTCGAGGCGCTGACCCGGGCCATCGTCAAGAAGCTGCTGCACGGCCCGTCGGTGCGCCTCCGCCACGACGCCGGCACGCCGAAGGGCGAGCGCAACGCGGCAGCCGTGAGCGACCTCTTCGAGCTCGATGGCGCCCACCGGTCGCCGGACCCGACGCAGCCGGCCTGAGCCCGGCCGGCCGCGCCGGCACCGGGACGCCGCGTGACGGCGCCCCTGCGCCTGGCGACGCGCAGCAGCCCGCAGGCCCGCACGCAGGCCCAGGGCGTTGCCGACGCGGTCACCGCCGCGACGGGACGCCCCACGGAGCTCGTCTTCGTCGACACCACCGGTGACCGCCGCCAGGACGTCCCGCTGCACACCATCGGTGGCCAGGGGGTCTTCGTCAAGGAGGTCCAGCAGGCCGTCCTCGACGGTCGCGCCGATGTCGCCGTGCACTCGGCGAAGGACCTCCCGTCGGTCGGTCACGAGTCCCTCGTCATCGCCGCCTTCCTGGCCCGTCGCGATGCGGCGGACGCGCTGATCGGCCGGGCGCTGCTCGACCTCGCGACCGGCGCCACCGTGGCGTCCGGCTCGGTGCGGCGGCGGGCCCAGCTGGCGGCGGTGCGTCCCGACCTGACGTTCGCCGAGCTCCGCGGCAACATCGCGACCCGCCTCGCCAAGGTGCCCGCGGCCGGGTCGATCGTGATGGCCGTCGCCGCCCTGCAGGTGCTCGGCACGACCGACCTGATCGCCGAGCGCCTCGACCCGACGGTGTTCGTGCCGGCGGTCGGGCAGGGCTGCGTGGCGGCCGAGGCGCGTGCCGGTGATGCCGCGACCGTCGAGCTGCTCGCCGCGGTCGACGACGCGACGACGCGCCACGCCGTCGAGGTCGAGCGCAGCTTCCTCGCCGAGCTCGGCTCGGGCTGCTCGCTCCCCGTCGGTGCCCACGCCGCCGGCGGCACGTTGCACACGTTCCTGGCCGCAGCCGACGGCGCAGCCGTCGCCCGCGAGACCGCCGTGCTCTCGCTCGATGCGGCCGACCACGACGCCGCCCGCGCGGCCGCCCGGGCGGCCCGGGACGCCGTCGGCTGGTGAACACGCCGCTCACCGGCCGGCGCATCGCCGTCACCCGCCCGGATGCCGGCGAGCTCGCCGAGCGCCTCGCCGCCCGCGGCGCCGACGTCGTGCACGTCCCCCTCATCGAGATCGCCGATCCCGTGGACGGCGGTGCCGAGCTGCGGCGCGCCCTCGCCCGGCTGGCGGCGTTCGACTGGCTCGTCGTGACGTCGGCGAACGGCGCCCGCCGTGCCGGCCCAGCCGCCGCCGAGCACGCCGCGCTGCGCCTGGCCGCTGTCGGGCCGGCGACCGCGGCGGCGCTGGCCGCGGCCGCCGGCCGCCGGGTCGACCTCGTGCCCGCTGTCGCCCGGGCCGAGGGACTGCTGGACGAGTTCCCCCGCTCGCCGGCCCGCGTGCTGCTCGCCCAGGCCGACCGGGCGCGACCGCTGCTCGCCGACGGGCTCGCGGTCATGGGCCACACGGTCGAGTCCGTCACCGCCTACCGCACGGCGGTGCGCACGCCCACGCCCGACGAGGTGGCGGCGCTCCGCGGTGTCGATGCGGTCGTGCTCGCCAGCGGATCGGCCGCCGCCGGGTGGTCGGCCGCCGTCGGCCCGACGACGGACGTGGTCGTCGTCGCCCTCGGACCGGTGACCGCGGCGGCCGCCCTCGAGCGCGGCGTGCGCGTCGACCACGTTGCCGCGTCACCGGACGCCGACGCGGTGTCGGACCTGCTGGGTCGGGTCCTACCATGACCTCGATGCCCGGTGCTCCCTTCCCCGTCGACCGGCCCCGCCGCCTCCGCCGGACGCCGGCCCTGCGTGACCTCGTCGCCGAGACGGCCGTGCGCACGAGCGACCTCATCGCCCCGCTGTTCGTGCGCGAGGGCGTCACCGACCCGCAGCCGATCGTGTCACTGCCTGGCGTCGTGCAGCACAGCCGCGAGAGCCTCCGCAAGGAGGTCGCCGAGCTCGCCGCGTTGGGCGTCCGCGCCGTCGTCCTGTTCGGTGTGCCGGCACGCAAGGACGCCGTGGGCAGCGGTGCCTACGATCCCGCGGGCATCGTGCAGCTCGCCCTCGCCGACCTCCGCGGCGACCTCGGTGACGACATCGTGCTGATCGCCGACCTCTGCGTCGACGAGTACACCGACCACGGCCACTGCGGCGTCCTCGACGACCGCGGCGACGTCGACAACGACCGCACGCTCGAGATCTACGCCCGCGCCGCGTTGGCGCAGGCGCGGGCCGGCGCCCACGTCGTCGCCCCGAGCGGGATGATGGACGGCCAGGTCGGCCACATCCGCGCCGCGCTCGACGGCGAGGGGTTCGACGGCGTGGCGATCCTCGCCTACTCGGCGAAGTACGCATCGGGGCTGTACGGGCCGTTCCGCGACGCGGTCGACGTCACGATCGCCGGTGGCGGCGACCGCAAGGGCTACCAGCAGGACTGGCGCAACGCCCGCGAGGCACTGCGCGAGATCGACGCCGACGTCGCCCAGGGCGCCGACATGGTGATGGTCAAGCCGGCGCTCGCGTACCTCGACGTCATCAAGGCGGCGCGCGAGCGGGTGCAGGTGCCGGTCGCGGCGTACCACGTCAGCGGCGAGTACGCCATGATCAAGGCGGCCGGCGCCAACGGCTGGATCGACGGCGACCTCGTCGCCCTCGAGCACCTCACGGCGATCAAGCGGTCCGGTGCGGACGTCATCCTGACGTACTTCGCCCGCTGGTTCGCCGAAGGGCCCGGCCGGGCGTGACGCCGGGCCTCGTCGACGTCTGCGACCCCGCCTGCGCCGCAGCCGGGTGCGACCCGGTCGTGTGCGTCGGCCGCGGCGTGCCCTCCAACGACACCCTGTTCGCCCGCTCGACGCGGGCGATCCCCGGCGGCGTGAACTCGTCGATCCGGGCGTTCAAGGCCGTCGGTGGCCGCCCCTACCTCGTCGCCCGCGGCGAGGGCCCCTACGTCTGGGACGTCGAGGGCACGCGCTACATCGACCTCGTCCAGAGCTACGGCGCGGTCATCCTCGGCCACGCCCACCCGGCGGTGACCCGGGCGCTGGCGGCCGCCGCGCCCGACGGCACGTCGTTCGGGGCGCCGACGCCGCGCGAGATGAAGCTCGCCGAGGAGATCTCCTCACGCGTGCCGAGCTGCGAGCTCGTGCGCCTGATGAACTCGGGCACCGAGGCGACGAGCACGGCCGTGCGCCTCGCCCGCGGGTTCACCGGCCGTGACCGCATCGTCACGTTCCACGGCAACTTCCACGGGGCGACCGACGCCCTGCTCGCCGCCGGCGGCAGCGGCGTGGCGACGCTCGGCCTCCCCGGGACGGCCGGGGTGCCGGCCGGTGCTGTCGCCGAGACGCTCGTCGTGCCGTACAACCGGGTGCCGGCGCTGGACGGCGACGTCGCCGCGGTCATCGTCGAGCCGGTCGCCGCCAACATGGGCGTGATCGCGCCTGCGCCCGGGTTCCTCGCCGGGCTGCGCGCCGAGTGCGACCGCGTCGGCGCGGTGCTGATCTTCGACGAGGTCATCACCGGCTTCCGCCTCGACACCGGTGGGGCGCAGGCCAAGTACGACGTGCGTCCGGACCTCACGACGTTCGGCAAGGTCATCGGCGGCGGCCTGCCGATCGGCGCCGTCGGCGGGCGGCGCGAGGTCATGGAGACCCTGACGCCGCTCGGCACCGTCTTCCACGCCGGCACGCTGGCCGGCAACCCGCTGGCCACCGCGGCCGGCCTCGCCGCCCTCGACCAGCTCGACCCCGACGTCTACATCGAGCTCGCGGCGCGGGCGCGGCACCTCGCCTCCCTGCTGCGCGACGCGTGCACCGCCGCCGGCTTCCCGGCCCAGTTCCCGGTCGTCGGCACGCTCGTCGGGATGGTCTGTGCGGACGGGCCGGCCCCGTCCGACTTCGACGGCGCCAAGCGCACCGACGAGGCCGCCTACGCCGCGTTCTTCCAAGCGATGCTCGCCGAGGGCGTCGCCATGGCTCCCGGCGCCTACGAGGCGATCTTCGTCGGTCTGGGCCACGACGACGCCGTCCTCACCGACCTCGGCGAGCGGGCGGCCCGGGCCGCGGTGGCGGCGGCGAAGCAACTGGCCTGACCGGCGTGCCGCCGCCCCGGCGGGAGCCGCCAGTAGCGTCGCGTCGATGCGGCAGGTGATCTCGTGGCGGTTCGCCGCGACGATCGGCGCCCTGTTCGGGCTGACCCTCGTGATCTACCTGGCGTTCGGCAACAGCCGCTCCGTCGCCGAGGTCGTCGAGGAGGAAGGTCCGCCGGCGCGGCGCATGGACCTCGTGTCGATCGAGCTCGGCACGGTGCGCGACGGCTTCGCCCTGCAGAACGGGGTGACGACCGGGACGATGACGATGCAGGTGCTGCCGGCCGGGTTCACGGACGCGGTGCCCGTCACGGTGTTCCCCGGGACCCCGGGCGTGATCACGTGCGCCGACCTCGACAAGCCCTGCGCCCTGCTCGCCCAGACGCTCGGCGACACGATCGTGTGGTTCGCGCTCGTGCCGATGGGCCCGAACTTCCGCTTCGACCTGCCCGCCATCGAGGCCCTCGACGGCGGCTACGCCAACCTCGTCAACGGCTGGCAGGTGCCGTACGCGACGGTCATCGACCGGCGGTGCGAGGGACAGCCCGGCGAGTCCGCCGAGTCCTTCAGCGAGTTCCTGCGCCTCCAGGGCGCGGCGCACCACTCGTTGTACGACCTCGGCCGGGGTGCCATCACAGCTGTCATCTGCTGAGTGCGGTTCCGGGGAAGCTGGCTGACGGACCCCGTCACCGAGCTTCCCCAGACGGCCCGTTGTCGTGCTCAGCCGTCACGCCCGGAGCGGCCAGGACCCAGTGGGTGTCGTGCTCAGCCGTCACGCCCGGAGCGGCCAGGACCCAGTGGGTGTCGTGCTCAGCCGTCACGCCCGGAGCGGCCAGGACCCAGTGGGTGTCGTGCTCAGCCTTTGCGTGGGCGGGACATCCGCTCGGCCATGTCCTCCGGGAACCCGTGCGGGCTGGACCGCTCGTACAGCAGCGCCTCGGGACGGTTGCGCTCCAGCCGCTCGCGCAGCAGCCGCTTGACGATGCGGTTGGTGCCGCGCGAGTTGGCGCAGATCTCACCCGCCAGCGTGTCGACGGTGGCGTCGAGCTCGTCGTCGGGCACCGACCGGTCGACGAGCCCGATGGCCCGCGCCGCGTCACCGTCGATGCGCCGGGCGGTGAACATCAGGTCCTTGGCGTTGGCCAGGCCCACCCGCTCGGGCAGGCGGATCGACATGCCCCAGATCGGCACGAGCCCCCACTGCCCGTGGGTGTCACCGAACTTCGTCGAGGACGCGCTCGACGAGGAAGTCGCACGCCAGCGCCAGCTCGAGGCCGCCCGTGAAGCAGTGGCCGCGGATCTTGGCGATCGTCGGCTGGGTCACCTGCTCGAGCGCGTCGACGGTCTCCGGACCGAGCATCGGCTCGGCCCGACCCTCGCCCGACGCGATGGCGTCGAGGTCGTTGCCGGCGCAGAACGAGCGGCCGGCCCCGGTGAGCACGACGCAGCGGATGGCCGCGTCGTCGGTGATCGCGTCGAGGTGGGCGCGCAGCTCGTGGAACGTGGCCGGGTTCAACGCGTTCAACTTCTCGGGCCGGTTGAGCGTGAGCGTCGCCACGCCGTCGGCGTCGGACCGGAGCACGAAGGACATGGGGGAAGCCTGGCAGGTCGTCACGGATGGACTCGACTCGGCTGCGACCGGCAGGATCGCCCGACACGACACACCGAGGAGGATGCGTTGGACACATTGCGCGGCAAGGGGGCCGTCATCACCGGCGGCGCCAGTGGCATCGGCCTGGCGACGGCGAAGGTGCTGGCGTCGAAGGGTGCCAAGATCGTCCTCGCCGACGTCGAGGAAGGTGCCCTCGATCGCGCCGTCGAGGGTCTGCGCGCCGACGGGGCCGACGCCCACGGCGTCGTCTGCGACGTCCGCTCGCTGGACGCCGTCCAGGCGATGGCCGACGCCGCGTTCAGCGCCGTCGGCGGCGTGCACGTCGTGTTCAACAACGCCGGCATCGCCGTCGGTGGGCCGGTGCTGTCGATGACCCACGACGACTGGCGGTGGACGATCGATGTCGACCTGTGGGGACCGATCCACGGCGTCGAGGCGTTCCTGCCGCGCATGGTGGACCAGGGCGAGGGCGGCCACATCCTGTTCACCGCCTCCTTCGCCGGCCTCGTGCCGAACAGCGGCCTCGGCCCGTACTGCGTCGCCAAGTACGGCGTGGTGGCGCTCGCCGAGGTCCTGTGGCGCGAGCTGCGCGAGCACCAGATCGGTGTCTCGGTGCTCTGCCCGATGCGGGTCGGCACGAACATCGGCCAGTCCGAGCGCAACCGCCAGGCCGACTACGGCGAGACCGCGCCGGGCTCGCGGGTCTCCGACCAGGACGCCGGCAACGATGACCTGGCGGGGCGGGTGATCGAGGTCGACGGCGTGGCCGCCCTGACCGTCGACGCCATCGAGCAGAACCGGCTCTACGTGCTCCCGCACGAGGAGAGCCGGGAGTCGATCCGTCGTCGCTTCGCCCGCATCGACCGCACCTTCGACGAGCAGCCCACGACAGGATCGGGCGCCTGGCCGGACGTCTGAGTCGGCAGCCCGCCGCGAGCCCAGGGACGATCGAGCTCAACCGGCGGCGGTGACGCCCGCCGCGGCATGCGGTGCCTGGCCGGCCAGCTTGCGCTGCCAGGCCGTCTCGGCCCGGCGCAGGAAGTCGAGCAGGACGCGGTTGTACGTCGATGCGTGCTCGATCATCAGGCCGTGGGCCGCGCCGCTGATGACGACGAGCTCGGCCGTCGGGATCAGATCGGCGAGCTCCTCGCTGTCGCCGCGCGGCGTGAGGATGTCCTGGTTGCCGACGACCACGAGCGTCGGCACCTCGATCTCGGCGAGCCGGTCGGGCATCGAGTCGTCGGCGCCGAGGATGGCGTCGACCTGGGCCGCGAAGGCGTGCGTCGGGCGTCCGAACGCCAACGGTCCGAGCCAGCCGACCGCGGGCATCAGGCGCCGGAACGAGCGCGGCCCGATCACCCAGCGCGCCGCCTGGCTGGTCATCCGGCCCATCCCCTCCTGGCGGGCGGCGGCGCCCCAGCTCCCCGAGCAGCTCGCGCCGCCACGGGTGGTTGCGGCACGACGTGCACGTCAGCGTCAGCGAGCGCACCCGTTCGGGGTACAGGACGGTGAGGATCTGGCTGATCGCCCCGCCCATCGACGCCCCGACGACGTGCGCCGTGTCGACGCCGGCGTGGTCGAGGACGGCGATGGCGTCGGCCGCCATCTGCTCGAGCGTGTAGGCGCCGTGCGGCTTGTCGCTGCGACCAGAGCCGCGGTTGTCGAGGGCGATCGTGTGGTGCGTGCAGGCCAGCGCCAGCCGTTGCAGGTCCCAGCCGTGCTTGTCGGCACCGAGGCCCTGGATCAGCAGCACGGGCGGGCCGGACGGACGGCCGGTGACCTGGTAGTGCAGGCGCACGCCGTCGTCGCTCGTGGCGTACGTCATCAGCTCCCGCCCATCCCGCTCAGCGGCAGCCAGTCGAGCGGCGTCCCGGTGCGGGTGCCGCCGAACTCGTCGAGGATCCGCTTGATGCGCTGCTCGACCTGGTCGGCGAGCTCGAGCTCGATGAGCGGGCCCCGCCGGCGCCGACCCGGCCGCATCGCCGTCCCGATCTCGATCCGCGCCGAGCGGCTCCACGGCGAGCTCGCCGTGGCCGCCGGGAAGACCGCCGCCTTGGTCGCCACCGCGGCGCCGATGAGGCGGTGGTCGACGCGCCCGACGCGCCGCGGGTGCACGGTCGCGGTCGCCCCCATCACGAGCAGCTCGCCGGCGCGCAGGGCGCCGGCGACCTCGTCGGGCCGGGCGAGGAGGCCGCCCATCCGCCGGGCGAGGGCGCCGACCGGTGCCACGTCGGGACGCCCGACGAACCGGACGGTGCGCCCGGTGGCGTGGGTGATCGCCAGCGCCGTGTGGACGGGCGCCAGGGCGTAGCGGCGGGCGTTGACGACGATCAGACCGCCGGCGCGCACGGGCAGGTGGTCGGCGCCACCGACCACCGTGCTCCAGCGCAGCGCGGCGAGGTGACCGGCCACGTCGACGAGCGCCGGGTCGCGACCCCAGTCGTCGGCGTGCCAGGTGCCGACCGCGGCGACCTGGCGGGCGGCCGCCGAGGCGGCCGTGCGGCGGGCGGCGGTCAGCGTCCGTTCGACGGGGAGCGTCAGCACCCGGGCCTCGTAGTCGGTGTCGGTCATCGCCGAGGCCCCATCACGCGACCGCCCGTCGGGCCGGCGTGCGCACGACGGTCGGCCACTCGTACAGCGCGCCGATCACGTCCACGGTCGTCCGCGGGGACACGAACCCGAGCAGCTCCTCCATGCGGCCGTTGTCGGCGAGGCGGCCGCGGTGCAGCGTCTCGAGCACGTGGTCGGGGATCGGCGCCCCGAGCAGCCCGCTGACCAGGCGGGCGAACACCCAGTCCGGGCCGACGAGCGGCATGGGGATGCGCCGCCCGCGACGGGCCGCCTGCAGGGCGGTGATCGCCCCGTTGGCCATCGACGTTCACCGGCTCGGCCAGCCGGCGCCGGGCCGCCGACACGAACGCCCGGGCGACCACGACGTCCTCGACGACGGCGAACGGCGGATCGGCGAGCACGCTGAACGGCACGACCGGCATCCGCAGCACGCGCCCGAGCGGGCTCGGCACGTGCGGCCCGAGGACGTGGCCCATGCGGATCGAACCGACGCTGACCCCGACCCGGCTGGCCGATCGCCGCGGCCGTGCGCTCGATGCCGGCGAGCATCTCGCCGTAGTCGCACGTCGGATCGACGTCGGCCGACTCGTCGGGCCGCGTCGGGGCGCCGTGCGCCCGCCCGTAGACCTCGATGCCGCTGCGGACGATGACCGACTCGAGGGCCCGGCACTCGGCTGCGGCACCGAGGATCGACGTCGCCGCGTCGTCGGTGAGCCGGCGGGCCGTCGCGGGGCCGGCGCGCGAGTGCGGCTCCCACACCGCGATGTGCACGACGACGTGCGGGTTGAAGGCCGTGATCGTGGAGACCGTGCGGTCGTGCTCCATCGGCGAGACGAGGTGGAAGGACGCCCGATGCAGGCGCCGGCGCGGCGGATCGACGTCGATGCCGACGAGCTCGCCGACCCAGTCCTCCTGCTCGAGCTGCTCGGCGACGCGTGAGCCCAGGTCACCGCCCATCCCGCTGACGAGCACACGCCGTCCGGCCGCCATGGGCCAACGCTACCCGTCGGTAGCTTGCCACCCCCGGTTCATCCGCCCGCCACCCGCCGACCCGCCACCCGCCACCCGCCGAGCGTGGCCGGGCCCGCACACATCGCCAACTTTCAGACGAGACGGCCATGAGGTGGCCGTCTGGGCAGAAAGTTGGCCGATCCGGCCATGGACGCGGTCCCGGACCTCGTCCGAGCATGGATGTCGGCGCTGGGAGGCATCTCGCCGGTGGAAGCGGGCTCGCTGAGCCCTGGCCTGCACTGGGTCCTGGCCGCTCCGGGCATGAACGGATCCTGCGCCGAGCACGCACCGCAGCGAGCGAGGAGCGTGACTACCGAAGCTTGGGCGCGAGCAGGATCACGTTGCGGGCGAAGGGGTCGAGCTGGCGGCCGGCGAGGCGCTCGGTGACGGTGATCGCCTGGGTGTCGTCGTCGACGAGGCCGGCCCAGCGGATGTAGCCGCCCATGATCCCGACGATGCGGTCACCGACCTCCTCGCCGTGGACGATGACCTTGACGTTCGAACGCAGCAGCTCGGCGAGCTCCTTGTAGAACGCCTTCAGCCACGGCTCGAGCTCCTCGCCGTTGAACGGGCGGTGCCGGGCGGTCACGCCGAGCTCGTCGTAGTTGTGGAGGTTGTGGGGGGCCGGGATGATCGAGATCACGCAGCCGAACCCGTTCTCGCGGATCCAGATGATCTCCTCCTGGCGGCGGACCCGCCGGTGGTTCTCGCCGTAGCCGCCGGGGCGCTCGCAGATCGCCAGCTTGTCCTTGAGGATCCACGTGAAGTTGCGCGGCGTGATGCCGAGCGCCCACCGGCCGCGCAGGCGTGTCGCCATCAGGCTGTCCCTCCGTCCAGTGACACCCGTTCGCCATGCTCCACGCCAGCGATCCCCGAGGTCATACCGTCTGGCGACACTAGTGCGCCGGGACCGACGATGCGTAGCCGCTGACGGTGACGTTCGACCCGGTGACCGCCCGTGATCTCGCACGCCCGCTGCGCGCCGGCGGCCACCTGGAGCACCCGCTCGACGGTCGCCGCGTCCGGCGGGTAGCCGCTCCCGGCGTCGACGACGCCGGTCAGCCACCGGCGCACGACGCGGCGGGCGAGCGGCGGGGCCATCGCCGCCAGCTCCCGGGCGTCGGTGGCGTCGAGCCCGGTCGCCTGGGCGTCGGCGAGGGCGACGTCGTCGGCGAGCAGGGTGGCCGTGCGCACGAGCAACGGCACCACGTCGCGGCCGGCGATGTCGGCCATCAACGGCAGCAGCTCGTCACGGACGCGGTTGCGCACGAAGCGGCGGTCGGTGTTCGTCGGGTCCTGCACCGGCTGCAGGCCCCGGGCCCGGCACAGGGCGACGGTCTCGGACCGCCGCAGGGCGAGGATCGGGCGCGTCGGTGCCGGCCCCATCGCGGCGAGGCCGTCGCCGCCCGACCCGCGCAGCAGGTTGACGAGCAGCGTCGCCGCCCGGTCGTCGGCGGTGTGGCCGGTCAGGGCGTCCGGCGGGGAGCACGCGTCGGCGGGCGGCCCGGGCGCGGGCCTCGAGGTTGGGGCCGTCGGCGAGGGTGATCCGCTCGACGTGGCACGGGACACCGAGCTCGGCCGCCAGGCCGACGGCCGCCGCCGACTCCGCCGTCGACGTCGGCGCGCAGGCCGTGGTCGACGTGGACCGCGGTGACGTCGCACCCGCCGGCGACCGCGAGGACGAGCAGCGCGGTGGAGTCGGGTCCACCGGACAGCGCGCAGACGACGGCGGTGCCCGGTGGGGGGAACGTGCAGCGCGGCAGGAGGTCGACGACGTCGGGCGGGCGGTCCATGCCGCCGCTCCGAGACTCAGCCGTCCTGGCGCTGCCGGCGGTTCGGGTACTGCTTGGAGGTGACGTTCTTCAGGTACTGGGCGACGAGGCCGAGCACGGAGAGGATGGCGACACCGACCAGCACGACGCCGATCCACCAGTGCCAGATCTCGGCCGCGAGCATGGCGCCGACACTACCGAGGTCGGGCCCGGCGGTCCCAACACGCCGGGCTCAGCCGATGCGGCCGTCGCCGTCGAGGTCGGTCTCGAAGCACTCCTCGATGCGGGCGAGCAGCCCGGCCGGCATCGGGTCGGACTGGCACTTCTTGGCGATGACGGCCTTCAGCTCGGCGTGGAAGTCGAACGCCTCGAGGCAGTTCGGACAGTCCCCGAGGTGCTCGCGGATGTCGTCGAGGGCGGCCTGCGAGAGCTCCCCGTCGAGGAACGTCTCCAGCTCCTTCAGCGTCTCGTTGCAATCACCCATGTCCGCTTCCATCGCTCCCGGAGCCTCCAGCCGACTGGCTGGCCAGCCCTCGCGCGTGTGCGAAGTCGTACAACGACTTCTGCATCGCCTTTCTTCCCCGGTGCAGCCGGGACATCACGGTGCCGATCGGGATGTCGAGCATCTCGGCGATCTCCTTGTAGGAGAAGCCCTCGACGTCGGCGAGCAGCACGGGCAGGCGGAAGTTCTCCGGGAGGTCCTCCAGCGCCTGCTTGACCTCGTCGTCCGTCAGCATGTCCATCAGCTGGTCCTCCGCCGACCGGCTGGCGGCGAGGGTGTCGAGCGTCGACAGCCGGCGGTACAGGTACATGTCCTCGATGTCGGCGAGGTCGGACTCCGTCGGCCGCCGCTGCCGCGAGCGGTACGTGTTGATGAACGCGTTGGTCAGGATCCGGTACAGCCAGGCCCGCAGGTTGGTGCCCTCCGTGAACCCGCCGAAGCCGCGGTAGGCCCGCAGGTAGGTCTCCTGCACGAGGTCCTCGGCATCGGCCTGGTTGCGGGTCATGCGCAGGGCGGCCGAGTACAGCTGCGGCGCGTACTGCATCGCCTGGTCGGCGAACGTCGCGGGGTCGGCCACGCCGACGGACGCTACCGGGCGGCTGCGGTCGCGTCAGCGGCGTTGCGGTTGACGGCGACGAGGAAGCGTTCGAGGAGGTCGACGAGCTGGTCACGGTCCTGGGGTGAGAAGTCGACGAAGGCGGCGTCGATGAGCGCCGAGCGTCGCGCCGCGACGAGGTCGTGGAGCCGGCGCCCCTCATCGGTGAGGTGCGCCGTCACGACGCGCCCGTCGTCGGTGGCGGCGGCGCGTCGGGCGAGCCCGGCGGCCTCCATGCGGTGCATCGTGCGCGTCACCGTCGACGGGTCGACGTGGAGGGCCACCGCCAGGTCGGACATCCGCCGGCCGTCGCGGCGCGAGAGGATGTCGAGCACGTCGAGGTGCCCGGGTTCGATGTAGTCGGGCTCACCGGGCCGGCCGAAGAGCTGTTCCACGAGCACGCCGGTGGCCGCACCACGGCGGAGCTCCCGCCAGGCCCGGGCCAGACGTACCGTGGCCGACTCGCGATCCGGCCCGACATCGCCGTTGGCAAGGACCGCCGACGCGGTGGACATCGGCGCGACAGTAGCCCCGCCACGGGGACAGCTGTAACCCGGGCGGTCGACGTCGTCGCGACGACCTCAGCTCTTGTAGCTCAGCCGCAACTTCGTGCGGTAGGCGATGATCGCCCCGTTCTCGATGAGGACGTCCATCTCCACGACCTCCGCCACCCGCAGGTCGTCGTACGCCTTGGCGGCTTCCCGCACGGCGTTCTGCGCGGCGAGCTCCCACGAGTCGCTGCTCGACCCGATGAGCTCGATGACGTGGTAGGTGCTGTCGGTCATGGCGTGCTGGCCCCGATCGGTTGGAACTTGACGGATACCGCGACCTCGGCCGCGAAGCGCACCGTGCCGTCCGGCTGGATGCGGCAGCCGAGACGGCTGACCGTGCCGACGCGGCCGTCGGCGAACTGGTTGCAGACGCCACCGACGGCGAAGCGGGCCGCTTGGGCGAACGTCGCCCCGACACCGCCGATCGTGTGCACCTGGTACACGCTCTCGTTGCCGCCGCGCACCAGCGGTGGCTCCGGGCTGGCGAAGTCGTCGCTCACGGTCTGCCGCGACAGGCGCCGGATCGCCTCCATCAGGTCGTCGGTCAGCATCTGGCGCCGGCGGCGGCTCGACCCGCCGTACGACGCCGGGTCGAGGGGTTCGCCGAAGCGGACCGTCGCCCGGCGGAACGGGCGCGGCACGCGTGCGCCGATCGGCTGGATCTGGTCGGTGCCGACGAGCCCGACCGGCACGATCGGCGCCCCGGACATGAGGGCCAGCTGGGCGACGCCCGTGTGCCCGCGGTGCAGCCGACCGTCGCGTGACCGTGTGCCCTCCGGGTAGATGCTGAGGACATCGCCGCGGGTGAGCACCCCGGCGGCGACCTCGAGCGCCGCCATCGCCTTGCGGGCCTGCTCGCGCTCGATCGGGATCAGGCCCATCGCGGGGAACAGCCGCCGCGTCGCCCACGACTCCATGTACTCGGCCTTGCCGATGAAGAAGGCGCGGCGGGGGATGGACTGCAGCAGGGCGACCGAGTCGAAGAACGAGATGTGGTTGGCGGCGACGATCACGCCGCCCGCGGCCGGCACACGGTCGCGGTGCTCGACGCGCACGCGCGTGAACCCGTGGTAGATCGGCGTCGAGACGGCCTTGATGACCCGGTACAGCCGCACCGAGTCGCCCGGCGCCGTCGGCTCGCGCGGCGCGTCGTCGAGCGTCGCCGTGGATCGCTTCCCCCGCACCACGCAGCGGACGTTACCCCGGCGCGCCGACACCGGAACGGCCTCCGTGGACACGACTGCACGCATCAGTCGGGGAGCATGGGCATCGCCATGTGGTCGCGACCGAGCAGGACCGTCCGCATCACGGCCTTGCCACCGAACTTCTCGCGGATGTCGTCGAGGGCGTGGTCGAGCGCACCGCCGGCCTGGCGGTCGAACGGCAGGGCGAGCTGCACGGCCCCGTCGTCGTCGAGGTTGCCGACGGCCATCCCGAGCAACGTCAGGCCGCGGTCGTCGATCATCGGCTGGGCCGAGCGCAGCAGGGCGCGTGCCACGGCGAGCACCGGCTCCGTCTCGGCCGTCGGCGCCGGCGTGGTGTGCGACCGCGTGGCGCGCGTGAAGTCGTCGAAGCGGAAGCGCAGCGTGACGGTGCGCCCGACGCGGGAGGCGGCGCGCATCCGCCGGGTGACGCGATCGACGATGCCGACGAGCACGGCGTCGAGCTCCTCCGGTGTGCGCCGGCGGCGGCCGAGCGCGCTCTGCGAGCCGATCGAGCGGCGCCGCGGCGTGTGGCGCACGTGGCGCGGGTCCTGGTGGTGGGCCAGCGCGTGGAGGTGGCGCCCGGCGTGGCCGCCGAGGATCGTGACGAGCGGGCCTTCGCCGAGGCGGGCCATGTCGCCGACGGTGTCGACGCCACGCGCGTGCAGCTTGGCGGCGGTCTTGGCGCCGACGCCCCACACGCGCTCGATCGGCAGCGGGTGCAGGAACGCCGACTCGCCGTCGGGTGGCACGAGCAGCAACCCGTCGGGCTTGGCCACCGCGCTGGCGACCTTGGCGAGGAACTTGGTGCGGGCGACGCCGACCGTGATCGCCAGCCCGACCCGCTCGCGCACGTCGTGGCGCAGCCGGCCGGCGATCTCGACCGGGCGAGCCGGCGATGCGGCGGAGCCCGCCGACGTCGAGGAAGGCCTCGTCGATCGAGATGCCCTCGACGAGGGGGGTGGTGTCGTCGAAGACCGCGAACACCGCCCGACTGGCGTCGGTGTAGGCCTGGAAGCGTGGCGGCACCACGACGGCGTGCGGGCACAGCCGCGTGGCCTGGGCGCCGCCCATCGCGGTGCGCACGCCGTAGGCCTTGGCCTCGTAGCTGGCCGCCAGGACGACGCCACCGCCGACGACGACGGGACGGCCACGCAACGCCGGGTCGTCGCGCTGCTCGACGGACGCGAAGAACGAGTCGAGGTCGGCGTGGAGGATGGTCGCATCGGTCCGGGACATGGTCGTCGTCTCCAGAACACATGTTCGCAGATGGGTGCGCGGGTGACCAGCCCGACATCCCGGGTGGCCGGGCCGCCGTACGCTGGGCCGGTGGCGCCGTCCGCTCCGGTCAACGTGCAGTGGCTGGGGCACGCCAGCGCCCTGATCGAGATCGGCGGCGTGCGCGTGCTGACCGATCCGGCGCTGACGCCGCGCCTCGCCCACCTGCGCCGCCACCGCCGCGTGGACCCGGCGGCGATCGGCCGGCCCGACATCGTGCTCATCTCCCACCTGCACATGGACCACCTCCACGTGCCGTCGCTGCGGCTCGTCGGCGAGGACGTGCCGATCGTCGTGCCCGCCGGCGCGGCGGGGCTGGTCCGTCGCCGGGGCTTCCGCCACGTCGAGGAGACGCGGGCCGGCGAGACGTTCCACCTCGGCCCGTTGGCCGTCGAGACCGTCCCGGCCGTGCACCCGGGGCGGCGCGGCCCGCACTCGCGCCTCGCCGCCGACGCCGTCGGCTACGTGCTGCGGGCCGGCGGCCGCACGGTGTACTTCCCCGGCGACACGGACCTGTTCGACGAGATGGGCAGCTTTGGCCCGGTCGACGTCGCGCTGCTCCCGATCTGGGGGTGGGGGCGCACGCTCGGCGAGGGCCACCTCAACCCGCGCACCGCCGTCGACGCCGTCGAGCTGATCGAGCCGGATCTCGTCGTCCCGATCCACTGGGGCACGTATGCGCCCGTCGGCGTGCGCCGTCAGCCGCCCGGCTGGCTGGCCGCCCCGGTCCACCAGTTCGAGGCCGCGCTGGCGGGCAACGGTGAGGCGGAGCGGCTGCGGGTGCTCGGCCCGGACGACGAGCTGATCCTGCCCGGCTCCCCGGCCTGGCCGGGCACGCCGCTCCGGTGAGGCGGTCACCCGTCGGGCTGGCCGGCGGATGACGCGCTGAGGTCGCCGAGCGCCCCTGCACCCTGGGACAATGGTGGGATGACCAAGGATCCCCGCCCGCTCGTCGTCCGCAACGGCTTGGTGGTCGACGGCACCGGCGCGCCGGGCCGCGTCGCCGACGTCGCGATCCGCGACGGCGTCATCACCGAGGTCGGTGCCGACCTCGACGCCGCGGGCGCCGAGGTGTTCGATGCCGACGGGTTGCTCGTCACCCCGGGCTTCGTCGACATCCACACCCACTTCGACGGCCAGGCCACGTGGGATCCGCTGCTGGCGCCGTCGAGCCTGCACGGCGTGACGTCCGTGGCGATGGGCAACTGTGGCGTCGGGTTCGCGCCCGCCAAGCCGACGCCCGAGCAGCACGACTGGCTGATCGGCATGCTCGAAGGCGTCGAGGACATCCCGGGCACGGCGCTCGCCGAAGGGTTGCCGTGGGACTGGGAGACGTTCCCGGACTACCTCGACGCGCTGGGTCGCCGCCAGTACGCGGTCGACCTCGGCACGCACGTCGTGCACGCGCCGCTGCGCGCCTACGTGATGGGCGAGCGCGGCGCCGACCCGAACGAGGCGCCGACCGCGGAGGAGCTGCAGGCGATGGCCCGCGCCGTGCAGGACGGCGTGCGGGCGGGCGCGCTCGGCTTCACGACGAGCCGCACGGTCGCCCACCGCACGCGCGACGGCGCGCCGCTCGGCACGCGGTACTCCACGGCCGACGAGCTGCACGCCCTCGTCGGGGCGATGGCCGAGACCGGCCGCGGCGTCGTGCAGATGATCTCCGACGCCTACCTGAGCGAGGACGAGGACTTCGCCCACGACGAGATGGCGCTGATGCGCTCGCTCGTCGAGCAGTCCGGGCGTCCGCTGTCGATGACCACCCAGCAGGTCGTGCAGGTGCCCGATCGCTGGCGGGAGATGGTGGCGTGGGTCGCCGACGGCGTCGCCGCCGGGCTCGACATGCGCACCCAGGTCGCGCCGCGTCCGGTCGGCGTGCTGCAGGGCCTCACGGCATCGGTGAACCCGGTCGCCGTCTGCCCGTCGTACCGCGAGATCGCCGGTCTGCCGCTCGCCGAGCGCGTCGCCGCGCTGCGCGATCCGGAGCGCCGGGCCCGCATCGTCGCCGAGCACGCGGCCGCCACCGGCGCCCTCGAAGGGCTCGGGAACACGATCTTCACCGGCTTCGACAAGCTCTTCCCGATGGAGGAGCCGGTGAACTACGAGCCGCCGGCGTCGTCGAGCGTCGCTGCGCGCGCCGCCGCGCGTGGTGTGTCGCCGATCGAGGAGGTCCTCGACCTGCTCGTCGAGGACGACGGTCACCAGCTGCTGATCCTGACGCTGTTCAACTACGCCCGCGGCAACCTCGACGACGTGCGCGAGATGCTGCTGTCGCCGAACTCGGTGATCGGGCTCGGTGATGCCGGCGCCCACTGCGGGGCGATCAGCGACGCCAGCTTCCCGACGACGGCGCTGGCGCTGTGGACGAAGCGCACGGCGGGCGCCGGCCCGCTGCCGCTCGAGCTGATGGTCCACCACCTCACGCAGCGCACGTCCCGCCAGGTCGGCTGGCTCGACCGTGGCGTCGTCGCCCCGGGCCACCGCGCTGATCTCAACGTCATCGACCTCGACGGCCTCGGCGCCAACCGGCCGCGGATCATCCACGACCTGCCGGCCGGCGGCCGCCGCCTCATGCAGTCGGCGCAGGGCTACGTGCGCACGATCAAGGGCGGCACGGTGACGTTCGCCGACGGGGCCCACACGGGCGCCCTGCCCGGCCGCCTCGTGCGCGGCGCCCAGCCCGCCCCGGCCTGATCGAACCGTCAGTGTGATCCGGCCCGATCGGGCCGGTTCACACTGACAGGACGATGTTCCACGACGACGCGAGGAGAGACGCGACATGGGAAAGCTCGACGGCAGGATCGCCATCATCACGGGGGCGGGCCGGGGCATCGGCCGGGAGCACTCGCTGCTGTTCGCCAGTGAGGGTGCGAAGGTGGTCGTCAACGACCTCGGAGGCGGCACCGATGGCGCCGGCGCCGACGCGTCGGCGGCGCAGCAGGTCGTCGACGAGATCACCGCGGCGGGAGGTGAGGCCGTCGCCAGCCACCACGACGTCGCCGACGCCGAGGAGGCCAAGGCCCTCATCGACCTCGCCGTCGACACGTTCGGCGACGTCAACGCGCTCGTCAACAACGCCGGCATCCTGCGCGACCGGATGGTGTTCAGCATGAGCGACGCGGAGTGGGACGACGTCGTGCGCGTCCACCTGCGCGGCCACTTCCTGCCGACGAAGTTCGCGGCCATCCACTGGCGTGAGCAGGCCAAGGCGGGCAAGGACGTCAACGCGTCGATCGTCAACACGACGTCGACGTCCGGGCTGCTGTCGAACCCCGGTCAGACGAACTACGGCGCCGCCAAGTCCGGCATCGCCACGTTCACCGAGATCTGCCAGAAGGAGCTCGGTCGCTACGGCGTGCGCTCGAACGCGATCGCGCCGGCCGCTCGGACGCGACTGACGATGACCGTGCCCGGGGCCGAGGAGCGCTACGCCGAGCGCGAGGCGAAGCAGCAGGCGGCCGGGTCCGAGTTCGACAAGAGCGATCCCGCCAACATCTCGCCGTTCGTCGCCTACCTGTCGACGGCCGACTGCCCGATCGCCGGCAAGGTCTTCTTCGTGTGGGCCAACGAGGTCCGGCTGTTCCAGCCGTGGACGATCATCGACACCGTGTCGACGGACGGTCGCTGGACGATCGAGGGTCTCGAGACGGCCGCCAAGAAGTGGGGCGACGTCACGTTCGACCAGTCACTCGGGATCTCGTAGCCCCGCCAGCTCGGCGAGGGTCGGGGCGACCGCAGCTGCAGACGGAACGTCGCGGCTGTTCGTCGTGACCTCGCCACGGGCACCCGTCGCCGCGGCGGTGGCTCCCGGCGCACGCCGGTACGATGGAGGGTTCACGAGGTCCGCCACCCTTCTCCTGATCGACACCAGGGTCGTCTGACTGGCTTCTCGACACCAGGAGCCAGCGTCATGTCGACCGTTCGAGGAGCCCCGTGATGGCGGCACCCTCGGACTCGACCCGGCGCTTCCCCGCGCGCACCGTGCCGGTGCGTCTCGGACATCACCGCGCCCGTGTCGGCGCCGGTGATGGCACCTCATCCCCTCGAACACGTGCGGAGGAACCACCATGGTCATCAAGCGGCCACGAACCAGCAAGCAAGCGGCCAACCCCTACCTGACGGCGGACTCGCCGGAGGACCTCGAGCCGCCGAACCGGATCGCCTACGAGATCGTGTCGGAACGACGCGATCTGTTGCCGTCCGTCGAGCGGATCATGAACGCCGAGCTGCCGCCGGCGGCCACGACGCAGGCGCTGACGCTGTTCCGGAACTCGTTGCTCGCCCCGGGCGACCCCAACCGCGATCCCGCCGTCGCCATCGCCCACAGCGCCGACACGGTGGATGCGCAGGTGCCGGTCGACCCGTGACCGCGCTGTCGTCGCCGGATTCCGCGGAGCTGGCCGCGTGCGGCGTGGCGCACGTCGTCGAGCTGCACGGCCGACCGATCTCGTATCGGCAGGTCGGGAGTGGACCCGTGGTCCTGCTCGTGCACGGACTCGAGCGCGACGATGGGCGTCTGGGACGACGTCGTGGACGCCCTCGCGGGACGCTGCACGGTGATCACCCTCGACCTCCCCGGCCACGGTGGCTCGGGCGCACCGGCGGGGGACTACTCGCTCGGCGCGTACGCCTGCGTGCTGCGTGACCTGCTCGACGCGCTCGGTCATCGGCGAGCGACGATCGTGGGCCACTCCCTCGGGGGCGGCGTCGCGATGCAGTTCTGCTACCAGTTCCCCGAGCGCGTCGACGCCGTGGTGCTCGTCGCGAGCGGCGGTCTGGGCCGCGAGATCAGCCCCTGGCTGCGTGCCGCGACGCTGCCCGGCGCCGCGCTCGCCCTGCGCGTCGCGGCGAGTCGTCCCGTGCACTGGTTCGGCGATCGCCTGCGGCGACTGACGACGCCGGCTGCGGGCTCGGCGCCACCAGCGCCCCGTGGCGCCGATCGCGCCAGGGCGCGCCACACGTTCCTGCGCTCGCTGCACGCCGTGGCCGACCACCGTGGCCAGCGGGCCGAGGCCGTCGACCGCCTGTACCTGCTCGACCGGGTGCCCGTCCTGCTCGTGTGGGGCCGCCGGGATCCGGTCATCCCGGTCGTCCACGCCGAGCGGGCCCACGCGGCGATGCCCAACAGCCGCCTCCTCGTCTTCGACGACGCCGCGCACTGCCCGCACATGGAGCAGCCCGCCCGCTTCGCCGCCGCCTTGCTCGAGCTCGTCGGCGCCTCGTCGGAACGCTCGGGCGTTGCAGCTGGCGACCTGACGCCGCCTCAGGCCGGCGCAGGCACGGCATCGCCCGTCGCCGCGGCGGCCGAGCGACGATCGAGCGCCGTCACCGTCGCCCACGACGCGACGGCGGCGAGCACGGCGGCCGGTGCCGCATCGATCCCCGCGCTGCCGACCAGCAGCGAGGCGAACACCGTCGACGTGAGGAGGAGCCGGGTCGTGGCGGCCATGCCGGCCGCCGCGCCGGCCGCGAGGGCGAGCGTCGGCGACACGTCGAGCCAGTTGATCGTGAACGACGCGAGGGCGACGCCGAGGAAGATCGCCGGGAAGACGGGCCCGCCGCGGAACCCTGCGCCGAGGCTGAGGGCGTAGCCCAGCGCCTTGGCGACCAGCAGCACGAGCAGGATCGCGGTCGAGCGTTCCCCGATCACGGCCGGGATCGACGACTGCCCGGAGAAGAGCACGTCCTGCGAGTCGGCGCCCAGCCATCGCGCCACGAGGGCGGTGGCGCCGACGAGCGCGCCGCCGGCGAGCAGGGCCACGGGCATGCCGAGGCGCGGCACGGTTCGTTGCTCGATGGCGGCGGCGCCGGACCGCACGATGTGGATCACGAGGGCGGCGACGAACCCGACGACGATCGCGACCACGAGGTCGATGATGCGGGTGGTGCCGTAGACCGGGAGGTCGGGCACCACGATCGCCTGTGTGGCCAAGCCGCCCCACGAGTCCAGCCCGATGAACAGGACGTAGCCGACGGCAGCGGCGACGAACCCCGGGAGCAGCGCGGGGATGGCCATCGCGCCGAGGCCGACGGCTGCCTCGACCATCATCACCCCGGCGACCACGGGCCCGCCGAAGAGAGCCGAGATCGCGGCGAACGAGCCGGCGGTCGCGACCATCCGCTGCTCCTGCGTCTCGAGGCGGGTGAAGACGGTGATGCTGAGACCGACGAGGGAGCCGAGCGCGATCAGCGGGCCCTCGGGTCCGAGCACGGCGCCGAAGGCGAGGGTGCCGATCGCGGCCAGCGCGATGCCGGGCGCCGCGGCGAGCACCGGGTTCCCCCCCGTGAGCCCGGCCAGCGGGCGATGCCCGCCGTCGCCCGGCAGGAAGCGGCGGGCCAGCGCGACGATCGCCGCACCGGCCACGGGAAGACCGACCACGAGGTACCACGGCGGTGACGACGCCCCGATCGCCTCCGGCAGGTCGTCCCACAGCCACTTCTCGAGGTAGTGGACGGCCGAGATGAACAGCGCCGCGACCAGCGCGGCGGGGATCCCGATGACCGCGCCGAGCGCGAGCAGGCGCGCGAACTCGACGGACTGGTTGCGGGCGGGGGTCGGCGTCGTTCCGGCAGATGGGGCGGCCACGATGACATCCTCCCTGATGCGGGGCATGTCGTGCGCTCCGGCGCGCGGCACCGGGCCGTCGGCGGTGGCCCGTCGGCTCAGTACAGCGTGGGCTGCGGCTGCATGCCGAGCAGCATCCGACCGTGCAGCTCCATGGCCGCGGTGCGGTCGTGGAGCACGTGCCCGGTGGCGACGCTGATGTCGCGCGCGGCGCGCTGGATCGGGTGGTCGCTGCGATGCACGCTCGTGCCGAGCGTGTCGAGCACGCGCCGGACCGCGTCGCGTGCGAGGCTCGTGGCGTTGACGACATCGGCGCGGAGGCGGGCCCGCTCGGCGATGTCCGCGCGGTCCGCCGACTCGGCGAGCTCCAGCAGGTCGCGGACGGCCTGGCGCAGCGCCAGCTCGGCGAGGCGCACCTCGGTCGCCGTCTGTCCGAGCGCCATCTGCACGGCCTGCCGCTCGGCCTGGGCGACGCCGTAGCTGACCCGCGACGGGAGCTCGTCGCGGCAGCGCTGCACGACGCCGCGCGCCGCACCGATGATCGGGATCGCCGAGGCGATGGCGAGGAACGGGGCGATCGGGACGCGGTACATGGGGTTGGGGTGGAGTGCCGCGCCGGGCGTCGTGCCGGCGACCATCTGGGCGAAGTCGAGGGCTCGCGCCGCCGGCACGAACAGGCCGTCGACGGCGACGTCGTTGCTCCCGGTGGCCGCCATCCCGTCCATGTGCCAGACGTCGAACACGGTCGCGTCGGCCAGCGGGAACAGGAACCAGCGGGCGTTGCTCGGGTTCGTCGTGTCGACGCCCAGGCCCATCGCCCAGTCGGCGTGCATGACGCCGGTCGCGTAGCGCCAGCGACCGGTGAGCCGGTAGCCGCCGTCGACCGGCTCGGCGCGTCCCGGCGGCATCGCGCAGGCGGGGGCCATGATGTAGGGCTGGTTCCCGAAGATCTCCTCCTGCACGCTCTCGGGGTACAGCGCCAGCAGCAGGTTGTGCTCCATGCAGAACGCGGTCACCCAGCACGTGGACGCGCACGCTTCGCCGAGCGGCAACATCTCGTCGACGAAGTCCATGACACCGAGCTCCAGCCCGCCGTAGCGACGGGGCACGAAGTGGTGGAACACACCCGTCGCGTGGAGCCGCGCGATCACCTCGTCGTCCGGTCGGCGCGCCGCTTCGGCCGCGCCCGCGGGCGGCGACGAGCGGAGCGAGCGCGGCGACACGAGCGACGAGCACGTCGGCGGTGATGCCGTCGAGCTCGGCGCGGCTGAGGCGGTCGGTGTGGTCCGGCCCGACGACATCGACCACGGGGTCGCTCATGGCGCCACGTCCCCCCGGCTCGCTGTCGCGTCGGCGTCGCACGTCGTCGGGCCCGGCGCCCGTGGTGCTGGCCCCCATCGGCGTCGCCGACGCCGTCGTCGTCACGCGGCGCCGGCGACGACGAGGGCGCGCGGGCGGTCGATCGGCGAACGTGACCCTCGAGCGATCGCGACGTCGCCGGTCGCCGTGGTCCGCGGCGTCGGCGAGCGCTGCGTGAGGGCCGCGCTGGTGGCGGCGTCGAGCTCACCCGAGACCGCCAGGCACACGTCGTCGCGGCGCGAGGTGACCGCGGATGCAGGCCGGGCTGGGCGGCGCACGACCGCCGAGCCAGGGCCCGGAGCGACTCAGTCGTGGGCGTCGGGGTGCTGTTGGCGGGGCGTGCCGGTCGTGCCGTCGGGGCAGCGCGCCTGCAGCGCGTCCTCCTGCGAGCCGAACCACTGGGCATCCTCGATCCGACCCCACGAGCCGTCCGTGGTGAGCACCTCGTGGGCGCTCCCGTCGCGGCGGACGACCCAGTCCGGTTCGGTCACATCGGGCATCGTAGGACTGCTGCCCACGACGGCGTGACGCCAACCGCGCGTCGCCCTGCTCGGCGGGTGCCCTGGGGCCCTGTCCGTCATCGATCAGGTCGCCGGCAACCAGGGCGGTGACACGGTCCGCCGCGGCCAGTGGGCCCGGTCAACGGTCGGGATCGCCGACCGTGGGCGCGCCCGCCGCCAGCACGAGGCGGTGCGCCGCGAGGTCCCACACCTCGATGTCGCGGGCGTCGACCGTGCGGGCGCGAGCCTCGAGCCGGCGCATGATCACCGCCAGTGCGGCGGGTCCGCGCACCCCACCGCGCAGGTAGCCGAGGCGGCCGGCCAGGGCACTGCCGCCGACCAGGACGGCGTCGACGCGCAGGCGGGCGAGGACGCCGCGTGGGGGACCGTCCATGACGAGCCGCACGTCGCGCACCTGGCCGAGGCACCGGCCGTCCGCGGTGTGGACGTCGCACGCCATGAGGTCACTCATCCGCATCGTGGCGGCTCCCGGGGATGTGGCCGACGACGTGGTCGCGGGTCCAGCGCTCGACGGCGAAGGTCGCCACGTCGTCGGCGTCGAGGGCGAGGTCGACGGTCGTACCGATGGCGCTGACGCGGTCGTAGGGGATGCGGCCGGGATCTTCCAGGGAGGACCGCTCGACGTGCGTGGTGAGCTTGCCGAGCCACGACCCGACGCGGCGCCGGCCCGTGCGGTACAGCAGGTGGCCCGGGCCGCTGAGGATCGCGGTGACGACGATCGTGCCGTCGTCGGTGCGCTCGAGCTCGAGGTCGTCGACCTTGCCGCACAGCCGCCCGTGGCGGTCCCGCAACTGGCGATCGAGCAGGTGCAGGGCGGCGTGGAGCACGCGTCCACCCGTCATGACCCGGCCCTCGTGATGATCATCAGCGGGATCGTCGCGAGCGACACCACCACGAGCAGGACGAGGTACACGGTGGCGACGGTGTTGAGGAGACGGCCGTTCGTGTGCTCGTCGCCCATGTAGCTCGGGTCGTTGGCGATCACGAGGATCGGGAAGTAGGTCAGCGGCAGGGCCGCGGCGGAGAGCACGATCGAGTACTCCGTGACCTTGACCGGATCGACGCCGCTGCACGCGATGAGCGTCGCGGCGATGATCGCCATCAGGATCACGACGTGGAAGCGGGAGGCCTGGCGGGGCCGGAGGTGCTTGCCCCACGGCCAGCCGAGGTACTGCGCCACCGTGTAGCCGGCCGACAGCGCCGTCTCGAGAGCGGCGCCGAACGTCGCCGCGAAGAGGCCGATGAGCGCCACGGCGAGGCCCAGCTTGCCGACGATCGCGGCGACGGGCAGGGCGACCTGCGACAGCTCGTCGACGCCGATGTCCGCCGGCGCCAGCACGAGGTGGGCGCACGCCATGATCGCCAGCGAGAGCGCGCCGCCGAGCGGGAAGCCGATCAACACGTTGGCCCGGTTCTCGGCGAGGTCGCGCGTCGTCCACCCGTCCTCGACCGCGCCGCTCGAGAAGAAGAACACCTCGTACGGCGTCATCGCCGCGCCGAACAGGGCGATGCCGTAGTAGGCGTACGAGAACGCTGTCTCGCCCGCCGGCACGTGCGGCGAGGTGACGTCGGACCACAGCTGCCCCCAGTCCGGGCCGAACTGCCAGACGGCCACCGCGAACACGAGCAGGCAGAGGCCGAGCAGCCCGAAGACCCGCTCCATCATGGCGAACGGCAGGCGCCACACGACGAGCCACACGAGCACGGCGACGAACGGGAGGAGCAACAGGTAGTTGATGCTGGCCACGAGCGACAGGGCGATGGCGACACCGGCGACCTCGGCGGTGAGCGTGAGCAGGTTGATGGCGAACGAGGCGACGAGGTTGGCGAGCCCGAAGCGCGGCCCGAGCCGCTCCCGCACGAGGTCGAACACCGGCCGCCCGCAGATCGCCGCGACGCGACCGCTCATCTCGGCGTAGACGACGATGCCGACGACCCCGACCAGCACGACCCAGGCCAGGTTCATGTCGAAGCGGGCCCCGACGGCGGCGTTCGCCACGAGGTCGCCCATGTCGACGAACCCGCCGATCGCGGTGAGGATGCCGAGGAAGACCCCGAGGACGCGCTTCACCCGAGCTCCTCGATGAGCGCCCGGAGGTCGGCCGCGTCCTGCTCGAGCGGAACGGCCACGTCGTCGAGCACGTCGAGGTTGCCGCGGCGGGCTTCGATCCGCACGTCCCCCACGTGGTCGAACGCACGCGTGAGGACCGTCGACAGCTCCGCCCGCAAGGAGGCGACCTCGGGCCCGGGCGGGGGCTGGATCGACATGAACGTGCCGCGCAGGCCACCGAGGGCGTCCTCCTGCTCGGACACGGCGATCGACGTGTACGGCCCGAACGCCTTGCCGTCCGCGGCGGTGGCAGCGAGGAGGCGGACGGTCTCGACCGCCGAGAGCGCCGACTCGGCGGTCGTGCCGGCCTTCGCCTCGAAGGATTCGGTGGAGCGAGCCGGTCCGACCGGGTGGTTGACGCAACCGGCGAGCGACGCCGCGAGCAGCACGGCGACGAGGGTGCGGCGCGGCGGCACGGCTCTACGCTCCCCCGAGCGGGTAGCGCTCAACCGCATGGGAGATCGTTCCGCGGCGACCGTCGCCCGCGCCGCCGTGCTCGCCGGCGCACTGAGCGGTGCGCCGTCGACGGTGCACGCCGTGGCCACCCGGCGACCCGCACTCGGCGCGACGCGTGCCGCAGGCACGCTCCTCGGTCGGCGCAGCATCCTGCGCGGGCGCGGTCGCCCACGTCGCGATCACGGGCTGGTGGACGGCCGTGCTCGCCGCCGTGCTGCCGCGTCGCCGTACGGCCGCGTGGGGTGCGCTCGCCGGGCTGGCCATCGGGCTCCTCGACCTGGCGGTCGCCCGTCGCCGCTTCCCGGCGATCGCCGCGCTCCCGCGTGGCGCCCAGCTCGCCGATCACGTGGTGTTCGGCACGTTGGTCGGCGTCGTCGTGGCGCGGCGGTCGGGCGCCGCGCCGTGACGGGCGAACAGCGCCGGTCAGCTCGCACCGGCCGGGAAGACGTCGATCCGGAAGCAGGGCATCGACGAGCGCCACCGTCGGCGCGCCGAGCAGGTCGCGCGCGAGGTCGTGGACGGCGTCGCCGTCGAGCACGTGGGCATCGACGGTGGGGCGGTGGTGCACCGAGCGCGAGGTGACCCCCCGGTGCGCAGCCGGCGTGCCAGCGGTGCACGACGTCGGCGATCGTCGTCGCGTCGAAGTAGTAGAGGACCTCGCTGAGCACGGCGAGGTCGTACCCGGCCGCGAGCGGCCCCTCGCGGACGTCACCGCAGGCGACGACGACGTGGTCGAGGTGGGCGCAGCGCGCGGTCGCGGCGCGGTACGGCGCCGGGGAAGCGATCGCTGGCCGAGACGGCGTCCGCACGACGGGCGAGTCGCGCCGTGAGGAGGCCGACGCCGCAGGCCGGCTCGATGGCGTGGCGGTACCGCTCGTTCGGGAGCGCGGCCACGGTGAGGTCGTACTTGCGTGCCTCGTACCAGCGACCGGCGTGGTCCCACGGGTCGGCCGAGCCCGCCCACAGCTCCTCGAAGTACGACGCCGGTGTCGCGGCCACCTTCAGGCCGCCATCGTGCGGAACTGCTCGCGGCGCGTCAGCAGGACGGCGATCTCGTGCGGGTGGACGACGGGGCCGTCCTCGGGGTCGGGCCCGAGCGCCTCCAGCTGCGAGCGGTACGCGGCGACCGCGTGCTGCTTGGCGGCCCACGCGACGTCGTCGAGCTCGAGGATCGTGGTCGGGGGCTCGGCCGTGCCATGCAAGAGGGCCCACGTCGGCGCCTCCCACGGCGTGGCGAGGGTGTCGATCGTCGCGTCAGCGGACGGCGAGCGCGGCGGCGACGTGATCGGGGTGCCGGTCGCGTCGTGACGGGACGACGACGACGTCGGACGGCTCGATGATCGCGTGGATCGCGGCGGCGATCTCGGCGACGCGGTCGGCACAGCCCTGATCGGGCTCGCCCAAGCGGTGCAGGGTGACCTCCGGGACGCCGAGGCGGGCCAGCGCCTCGCAGCGCTCGAGGGCGCGGCGGGCGCGGAGCGCGTCGGGCGCGACCCTGCTCGAGCGGGCGTGCGACGCCTCCCCGTCCGTGACGGCGACGACGACGACCTCGCGGCCCTGCCGGGCGCTCCAGCGCATCAGCCCGCCGGCCGCGAGCACCTCGTCGTCGGGGTGGGGGGCGACCACGACGAGGCGCCCGTCGAGCAGGACCGGCCCGGTCCACCTCACGACGACCACCAGTCGTCGGACGGCTCGTGCTCCACGCCTGCTGCATCGTGCCCGTGGTGCAGCTGGCCGAGGTACACGGTCAGGTCGCTCACGGCGCGCCCGTGGGCGACGTCGAAGCTGAGAGCGCTCGCCCCCTGGGCGGTGATCGAGCGCTGCAGCACGTCACGCGACGACTGCTCGACGGCGACGCGCACCACGTGCGCCCGCCGGCGGGCGGCGATGCGGTCGGCGGGCTGGTCGTCGATCTGGCGCCCGGCGGCGGCGAGCAGGGCGCTCGCGGCGGCGAGCGAGGCGACCGCGCCGCCGCTCGCGGCGCTCGCGTACGGGTCGTCGCGCCCGGCCGCATGGCTGGCGAGGTCGTGACCGAGTCGTCGCGCGATGCCGTGCCAGCACGCGGCGACGCCGATGCCGCCGTGCCAGAAGCCCGGCCGGTCCACGTACGCGCCGGGCGCTCCCACCGCGTCGTCGCCCGCGACCCTGAGGTCCACGCACGCGGTGCGGGAATCGCTGGCGCGCATCCCGATCGGGCTCCAGTCGTCGGCGAAGCGCAGCGGCGCGACGTCGATGTCGAAGAGGCGGACCGCGCCGTCGGGATCGGTGGCGGTCACGAGGGCCCGGTCGATCGCCGCACTGCCGGAGCACCACGGCTTGCGCCCGCTGAGCCGCCAGCCACGACCGTCGGGCCGGGCCCGCAGCTGCTCGGGTCGCGCCGCCCACACCGCCCGCAACGCATCGGTCGAACCGGCGTCCGCACCGAGCTCGTCGAGGATCGCCAGCGCGTCGACGTGACCCTCGGCGAGTCGCGCGAGTGAGCCATCGGCGGCACCGAGGTCGGCCAGGGCCCGCAGGCGCTGGACGGTCAGTCCCACACCCGGTATCGGGATCCGTCCCAGGCTCGTCAGGTGCCGCCGCAACCACGCGACCCTGGCCCCCGCAGCGTCGTCGTCGAAGCACACGTCACCCGCCAACACGGGCCACTGCTACCCGTCGCGGGGGTGCCCTGAGACCACGAACTCCCCGGCGGAGGGACGGGAGTTGGCGCGCTCCTCCGTTTGCGGCCGGTGCCAGCGGGTCAGTGGAGGACGGGCATGCCGCGCCGGACGACGATCGCCCGCCCCGTCGTCCGCCCGAGGCCGACCACCCACGTCTCGCGCCGCGTCGCCCCCGTCGGCCCCACCGTGCCCGTCACGACCGTCCTCGTCACCGTGCCGGCGCGCGACGAGGAGGCGACCGTCCGGGCGTGCATCCGGTCGATCGACAGGGCCGCCCACGCCATCCCCGGCGTCGACGTCGTCACGGTCATCGCGGCCGACTCGTGCCGGGACGGCACCGCTCGTGCCGCGGCGGCGGCGCTGACGTCTCGCACGTGCACCATGGTGGTCGAGGGCGCGTGGCGCGGCGCCGGGGCGGCCCGCGCCGCTGGCGTCACGGCCGGCCTCGCCGCGTGCGCGGTCGCCCCGGCTGCGGTGTGGCTGGCGAGCACCGACGCCGATTGCGTCGTCGCCGAGGACTGGCTGGCCAGGCAACTCGCCCATGCGGCCGCCGGCCACGCGGCCATCGCCGGCATCGTGCGCCTCGATCCGTGTGCCCCGGCGCGCCTGCGCGCCGAGTTCGCGGCCAGCTATGCCGTCGGCGTCGAGACCCATCGGCACGTCCACGCGGCGAACCTCGGGGTGTCGGCGGGCGCCTACCTCGACGTCGACGGGTGGTCACCTCACGCCGTCGTCGGCGAGGAGCACAACCTGTGGCGTCGGCTGCGACGAGCCGGTCACGCCGTGCTGCAGCCCGTCGATGTCGTGGTGACGACCTCGGCGCGCACGCACGGTCGCGTCGTCGGTGGGTTCGCGTCGACGCTCGCCCGCCTCGACGCGCAGGCCGCGATCACCGAGCGCTCCGCCTGAGCACGCGACGCTCAGGCGCCGCGACCGCGCAGGCCCGGGACGACCTGGTCGCTCCAGAACCGGCAGAAGCCCTCCTGGTCCGGCCCGATCTGGTGCACGTGCACGTGGTCGATGCCCGCGTCGAGCATCTCCTCGACCGCGCCGACGACCGGCTCGGGGTCGGGTCCGCACGCCATCGCCGCGGCGATCTGCTCCTCGGTGACGATCGAGGACGCCTGCTCGAAGTGGGCCGGCGTCGGGAGGTCCTGGCTGAGCTGGCCGGGGACTCCGGTGTTGGGCCAGATCCGGTGGGCGGTCTTCACCGCGTCGGCGTGATCCTCCGCCCAGCACAACGTGAGCTGCGCGTACACGGGTCCCTGGCCGCCCGCATCGCGCCAGGCCTGGACGACGTCGGCCGATGCCCCCGACGTCCAGAGCCCGTCGCCGACCTTGGCGGCCAGTTCGGCCGCACGCGGGCCGAACGCCGAGACGATGACCGGCGGTGGCGGCTCGGGCACGTCGTAGACGCGGGCGTTCTCCACCGTGTAGTGCGCGCCACGATGGGTCACCTCGTCGCCGCGCCACAGGTCGCGCACGAGGCCGATGGCCTCCTCGAGCATCTCGAGCCGCAGATCGGCCGGTGGCCAACGATCGCCGAGGATGTGCTCGTTGAGCGCCTCGCCCGAGCCCACGCCCCACGTGAACCGGCCGTCGAACAACTGGGCGCACGTCGCCGTGGCCTGGGCGAGGATCGCCGGGTGGATGCGCATCGTCGGGCAGGTCACACCGACCGCGACGTCGACGGTGGAGGTCCGTTCCGCCAGCGCCCCCAGCATCGACCACACGAACGGGGAGTGGCCCTGGGCGTCGATCCACGGGTGGTAGTGATCGGAGATCGTGAGGAAGTCGAAGCCGTGCCCCTCGGCGAGGGCGGCGATCTCCAGCAGGCGGCGCGGCGGGTGCTCTTCGCTCGACAGCGTGAAGCCGTAGCGGATCGAGGTGTCCATGCGGGTGCGCTACCCGTGGCCGGCTGCGGTCAGACAGGTGTGCGATCGTCACCCGCAGCACGCGGCGGTGACCGCACCGCGCGGCTAGCCCCACGGTGGACGGGGGTAGGGGACGGCGTGGATGGCGCGCCGGCACGACGGCCGATCAGCCAGCGGCGGCCGTCAGGCGGGTCCAGTCGGCAGCCGGCGGCGAGGAGCAGCGCGGTGAGCGGCGAGCAGGTTCGTGTCACGATGCCGTGCGCACCGCGCTACGCCCGAGTGGCGCGGACGGCCGCCGCAGCCTGCGGCGTGCTCGAAGGCTTCACGGTCGACGAGCTCGGTGACCTCCGGCTCCTCGTCGACGAGGTCTTCGTCGCCATGCTCGAGCTCGGCGTGACCGCCATCGAGCTCGTCCTGACGCCACAGGGCGGGCGGGTCGGCGTGCTCATGACGGCCTCGGGCGAGCTCGGCCCGCCACGCGCCGGCGCCGACCCCTCCCTCGCGCGGTCGCTCGCGTCGGTCGTCGCCTCGGACGTCGACTTCCGGCTCGCCGGGCCGCGCCCGTCGTTCGCCGCGACCCTGTCAGCCGCCGGCTGAGGTCACACGAGGCCGTCGATGCGCTGCTCGCGGTGGGCGAGCACGGGTCGCAGGCGCTCCGCGGCGTGGCGCAGCAGGCGGCTGATCTGCACCTGGCTGACCCCCATCACGGCGGCGATGTCGGACTGCTTCATCTCCTCGACGTAGCGCATCTCGACGATCCGGCGCAGGCGCGGTGGCAGGAGCCGGGCGAGCTCGTCGAAGGCGTCGGTGGACTCCACCGCCGCATAGCCGGCGTCGCTCGTCGTGCCGTCCTCACCGATCAGGTTCTCGCCACCGTCCGCGTGGTCGAGGCTGAGGGATCGGAAGTTGCTGTCGGCGCACATGCAGTCGATGATCTCGTCGACCTCGACGTGGAGGTAGGCCGCCAGCTCGGCCGTGTCCGGCGAGCGGTGGAGGCGCTCGCGCAGCACCTCGGTCGCCGCGCGGACCTCATAGCGGAGCTCCTGCAGGCGTCGGGGGACGCGGATCGACCACGTCGCGTCGCGGTAGTGCCGGCGCAGCTCACCGCGCGCGGTCACGGCGGCGTAGGACTTGAACTCGACGCCGAAGCTGGGGTCGAACCGCTCGGCCGCCTTCAGCAGGGCCACGCACGCGACCTGGATCAGATCCTCGAGCGGCTCGCTCCCGGTGCAGTAGTCGCGGGCGATGACGACCGCGAGCCAGCGGTGCTCCTCGACGACCTGGTTGCGGAACCGACGGTCGCCGGTCTCCCGGTATCGGGCGAGCGTCGCTTCCGCGGAGCACTGCGAGCGGGGCCGTCGCGGCGGCGTGTCGGGCACGCCGCCCGTGGTACCCGATGCCGGATCCGCTACGCCTCGGGCCGTGGAGAGACCACGTTCGAGGGACGTCGTCGCGGGCGCGGGCCGGGTGGACGCGCGACGCCACGGGTAGGCGAGCGGTGTGAGCGATCCCGTCCCGCCGCCCATCGTGCCGGATCCCGACCTCCCGGAGCCCGCCGTGCCCGACCCCGACGTGCCGGTGCCGATCGTGCCGGATCCGGACCGGCCCGAGCCGCCGCCCGAGCCCGTCGATCCGCCGGCGCCCGACCTTCCCGATCCCGCCGTGCCGCGGCCCGTCGACCCGCCGATCCCGCCTGTCCAGGCGGCGACCGGCGGGCCCGCTACTCGAACGTGACGCGGTGGAAGCGACCGCGGGCGTGGTCGTCGATCACCTCGGCGACGATGCCGGTCCGGTCGCCGTCGAGGTAGCTGCTGCGGACGGTGACCGCGTCACCGACCCGCGCGTCGGGGAGCTGGTCGGACGGGACGAACGCGCTCTGCTCGTCGGCCCGCAGGTCGTAGTCGATGGCGAACGTCGTCACGCCGGCATCGCCACCGCCGGCACCCGGGACGGCACGTCCGGCCGGCCGTTCACGTGCACCTCGGTCACGCCCTTGACGCGGCGCACCCGCTCGAGCAGTCGGGGCAGCTCGGACCATCGCTCGTCCACCTCGAGATCGACGGTGTCGCCGGCCATCGTCACCTTCCGGAGCTGCTTGGCGTTGCGGAGCCGCTCGTCGGACGCGATCGCGAAGAGCAGCTGGCCGGTGCGCAGGGCGCGGGTCGGTGACACCTCGGTCGGTCGGACGAGCTGGTCGTAGAGCGACCGTCCCCACCGCGTGATCTCGTGGCGGTGGTTCCAGGCGAACGTCATCAGCGCGACGCGGGTCACGGGCTTGAACAGGCTGCGCGGACGCAGCATCGAGAGCAGGGCCATGACCGGGACTTCCCTCGGCGACGATCGCCGAAACGGCGCCGCGCTCGGGAGAGGTGCGCCGTCAGCGGCCGACGGCGCGCTCCAGCTCGGCCTTGTTCATCTTCGACCGACCCTTGATGCCCTTGCGCTTGGCCTCGTTGTACAGCTGGTCCCGGGTCCGTCCGCCGGGTCCCTCGTGGGAGCGGAGACCGCCGCGGCGCCCGGACGAGATGTCATCGGTCGACGACCGGCTCGACTCGCGGGCCTCGCCGTGGCGGGCGCGCTCCTTGTTGACCGTGCGGGCGGCGATCTCCTCCGCGGTGTCCTCGGAACGACCACGTTCGAGCAGCCCGTCCTTGATGTGCTCGTACTGGCGCTCGCGCTTCTGGCTCCATGCTCGTTGCGGCATGCTCGGTCCGTACCCCGCGCGTCCGCCGCGGATGCCAGTGTTGGCGGCTCATGGGACAGCCCCCGCCCGCCGGCCACCGATGAGCGTCTGGCTGGCCCTGTTCTGGGGCGCCGTGTCATCGGCGGCCCTGTTCCTGGGCCAGGCGCTGGCGCCGCCGCTCCAGCAGCGTCCGAAGGCCACGGGGCTGCTCCTGGGCTTCGGGGCCGGCACGCTGCTCAGCGCCATCGCCTACGAGCTGATCCCGGAGGCCGCCCTCGGGCGGGGCCCCGGGATCGGCGGTGGCGTCCTGCTCGGCGCGCTGACCTACTACGTCGGCGATCGCATCGTCGACGGTCGGGGCGGTGACGACCGCGTCGACCTCGACGGGAACGCCCAGGGCGGCTCGGGCGCGGCCATGTTCCTCGGCGCCCTGCTCGACGGGCTGCCCGAGGCCTTCATCCTGGGGATCGGCATCGCGCTCGGCGGCGGCGTGAGCGTCGCGTTCGTCGTCGCCGTGTTCGTGTCCAACGTGCCCCAGGGCACGGCCGGCACCCTCGCCCTGCGCCAGGCCGGCACGCCGGACCGCCGGATCGCCGGGATGTGGGCGTCGTTGACCGTCGCCTGCGCCCTCGTGGCGGCGGCCGGCTACGTGTTGGCTGACAACATCCCGCACGGCGGCATCTACGCCCAGGCGTTCGCGGGTGGCGCGGTGCTGGTGATGCTCGCCGACTCGATGATGCCGGAGGCGTTCGAGCACGGCGGCCGGTCCGTCGGCCTCTTGACGGTGATCGGCTACCTGGTCGCCGCGGTGCTCGGTGTCGCGACGTGAGTGTCGCGTCGACGTCGGTCGCGGTGCTAGGACCGCGAGGTGGGGACGTACTTCGTCGTGCTCCGACGGCGCGGACCGGCATGGCGGGCAGGCGTGCCGCTCGAGCAGCAGTCCGACTGGGTCGAACACGCCGCCTTCATGGACGCGCTGGTCGACGACGGGTTCGTGGTGCTCGGTGGCCCACTCGCCGACGAGCAGCGTGTCGTGCTGGTGGTCGAGTCGACATCAGCGGCCGAGGTGTCGACGGTCCTGGCGGGTGACCCGTGGAGCGGCTCGCACCTCGTCGTCGACTCGATCGACGCCTGGACGGTCCGCCTCGACGGTCGACGGCGGCGATCATGACGTCCACCAGCGGAGGCGCCGGGTCGGACCCCGGTGATGCCGTGGCAGGGATGCACCCGATGCGCGTCCGGCTGAGCAGGCGGCGCGGGTGGCGCAAGCCGGCCGGGGCGGTGGTGGTGGCGCGGCCCTCGCGGTGGGGCAACCCGTTCCCGGTGGGCGCCGGTCGATCACGGGAGGCCGCGGTGGCCGAGTTCGAGGCGGCCCTGCTCGGCGCCGCAGGAGACCTCGGGTACGACGGCGCCGACGTCCGCCGGGCGCTCGCTGGCCGCGACCTGGCGTGCTGGTGCCCGCTCGACGAGCCGTGCCACGCCGATGTGCTGCTGCGCGTCGCCAACGCACCGGACCCCGACGGTGTCGCCGACGCCGGCCCGGACGCGGCGGCGGAGGGGCCGGGCCCGCCGCCCCTGCCCCTCCGCGCCGTCCCGCCCGTCCCGCCGTCCTGATCGAGGCCGCGCCCGCCGCCCGGTCGGCGCCGTCCTCGGCCGACCGTCAGGCGCTGACGGTGAACTCCGAGATCATGCCGTGCATGAAGTGCGGCGTCCCGGTGCCCTCCGTCATGGTGCCGTCGCTCGCCACCGCGGTGCCCGCCGGCACGAAGCACGTGGCCACGTACTCGCCCGGTGCCAGGTCGACGACGGCCAGGCCCTTGGCGTCCTTGTTCGGAGCGAACGTGCCGCCGACCTGCACGACGAGAGCCTCGGCCTCCTCCTGCGGCAGGGCCAGGATCTCGTCCCACGACTGCGTGACCCCGTCGGCCTTGCGCATGATCGCCATCTCGTGGGCCTCGGCGCCGCTGTTCGACAACAGGATCGCAGCGGTCCCGGCGTCGAGCTCACTCGGCAGCCCCTCGAACTTGTACTCCGACGCCGTGACCTCTTCCTTCTGGTCGAACTCGCAGTGCTCGAACATCCACGGGTCGACGGTGCCCTGGGCGGCCGCGAACTCGGGGCTCTCGAAGGAGGCGAAGTCGCCGGTGTCCAGCACCTGGCGAGCGGCGTCCGTCATCACGCCGAGCGGTTCGGCGAGGTCCTCGGGAGCGTTCTCGTCGACCGCGTCGAGCAGCGGCGTGAGGGTCGCCGGATCGGGCTCCCCGTTGAACTGCGCCGTCACGCCGAGGTAGGGCTCGCAGATCGCGGCGGCGTCGGCGTCGGCGTCGGCGTCGCCGCCGCACGCGCCGAGCACGAGCGCGGCGCAACCGCCGAGCAGGGCTACCCCGGCGTGCCGGCGTCGGCGACGGCCGGTCCTCGGCGTGATCGGTGTGGTGGTCGTGGTACGTGTCATCGCTGCTCCCCTGATCGCCCGCGTCAGCGGTCCTCGTTGCCCTCGTGTGCGGGCTCGACGAGCGCCTCCAGCAGCCGCAGCAGGTCGAGACGGCCCTCGAAGGGGGCGTCGACGACCGGCGACGGCTCGGCGTGCACGGTGCCCGACCATCGGCCCGGCCCCGAGAACTCGATCACCACCCGCACACGGTGAGGGTGCCCAGGAACCGCGGGCGACGTCATCGGGGGGAACCCCGAACCTCGCGGCGGTACCGACGTCAGGGTCGCCGCGGCCCGGCGTTCCGGCGCATCAGGGTTCGAGGGCGGCGACGCGCTCGGCCTGCCACTCGATCGCCAGCTCGGTCCGGGACCGCACGGCGAGCTTGTCGTAGATGCGGGCGAGGTGCGACTCGACCGTCTTGACGCTGACGACGAGCGTCGCGGCGACCTCCCGGTTCGTCCGGCCCGCGGCGACGAGTGCGGCGACCGCCGCCTCGGCCTTGGTCAACGTCCGGGACCGACCACGGTCCCGGGCGTCGACGGCGCACGCCGCCCGCTCCTGGGCGCAGCGGGCGACGAACGGTGCCGCCCCGAGCTGGGCGAACCGGCCGCTCGCGATGTCGAGGAGGTCAGCGGCGACCCGTCGCCGGCCGCGGCGGCGTTCGAACGCGCCGGCGGCGAGCTCCAGCCTGGCGCGGGCGAACGAGCCCTGGCCGGCCGCGTCCTCGGCGAGCGCGGCCGCGAACGCCGACGCGGCCGCCTCGTCGTCGCCGCGCGCCGCGTGGACGACGCCCGACGCGCGCGACGCACCGGCCCGCGCGTGAGCGCCACCGTTGCGCGTGCGGACGACGAGGTCCGCCAGCTCGCGGCCCGCGTCGTCGAGGCGCCCGAGCCTGACGAGCGCGTCGACGAGGTCGGCGCGCCACGGTTGCGTGCCTTCCGGCAGGCCGACCTCGCGCAGGGCGTCGGCCAAGGGCTGCAACACCTCGACGACCTGCTGGTCGTCGTCAGCTGCCAGCGCGACGCGGCCGGTCGCCGCGAGCAGCCACAGGCCGGCCGACGTGTTCCCGGTCACGGCCATCGCCCGCTCGGCCGCTCGGAGGTGGCGCTGGGCCTCGTCGGCATCGCCGCGGGCCCCGAGCACCGAGGCCGCGACGCCGTGGGCCATCGGGCTCGAGAGCAGCTGGCCCGAGTCGTCGAGCACCCGCGCCAGGTCGACGGCCATCGCCAGTGCGTCGTCCCACCGTCCCTGGCGGAACCAGCAGTCGGCGAGCGAGTAGCGCGCGCTCGCCGCGATGAGACCGGGACCGGTGTGGTGATCGTCGACGAGCGGCGCGAGGAACCGTTCGGCGTCCGCGAACCGGCCGTTCCACAGCGCCAGCACCCCGCGGGCGTAGCAGACATCGGGACCGTTGGCGGTGGTGCCCAAGCGGGCGGCCCAGCCGGCGACCTCCTCCTCGCCCGCCCGGAGGTCGCCCTGCAGCGCCCATCCGGAGACCAGCATCGTCATCGCGTAGGAGGCGTCGGTGCCGGACTCGCTGCTGTGCTCGAGCGCCCGGCGGGCCCACGCGATCGCCTCGTCGGCCCGCGCCGCGTTGGCGGCGATCGTCGCCAGCAGCCCGGCCACGCGGGCCGCGACGTCCGGGCCGGGGCCGGCGGCCATCGCGTCCTCCAGCAGGCGCCGTGCCCCCCGCTGGTCCCCGTCGAGCAGGGCGAGCTCGCCGCGCACGAGCAGCTCCAGCGGGGTGCCGGGCGTGCCGGCTGTCGACAGCAACTCGGTGGCTGCCGCGGTGTCCCCGGCGGTCAGCAGCCAGTGGCAGGCCTGCAGCAGCGCCTCACTGCGCGCCGCGCCGGGCCCGAGCAGCTCCGCGGCCAGGACGAGCAGCTCGACAGCCGACAGCTCCCAGCCGTCGGCGAGTCGGGCGTGGGCGCGGCGGATGCCCTCGGCGGCGAGCTCCGGGCACGGCCCGAGGTGGGCACGCAGCTCGTGGCGGAACGCGCGGTCGGGGTCGTCGACAGCCGCCGACGCGGCGGCGTGCAGGGCAGCGAGACGCCCGGGCGCGAGGTCACCCAGCACGGCGGCGCGGATCAGCGGGTGGGTGACGTCGACGACGCGACGACCGCCGCGCACCTGCATGTCCACGAGCCCGTGCTCGACGGCCTCCGACAGCGGTGCAGCGAGGTCCGCAGCGGCCGTCATGCGGGCGAGCCCGTCGAGCTCGAGGGCGCCGGCCACGGCGACGGCGGCGACGAGCTGCTCGGTCTCCGGCGCGCACGCCGACACGCGGGCGAGCACCATCGACGCGAAGGACCGCGGGGCGGGCAGCGGTCCGAAGCCGGCGGTCAACGCGACCGGGTCGAGCTCGTCCAGCAACATGACGGCCTCCAGCGGGGAGCCGCCCGTGTGGGCGTGGAACCGCTCGGCGGCCCGCGCCGTCAGGTGGATGCCGGCCCGGACCCGCACGAGCTCGGCGAGCACGGCGACCGGCAAGGGGGCGAGGCGCAGGCGGTGGCCGCGCCCGTCGCGCACGAGGCGGTGGAACGGCTCGAGGCCGGGTGCCGCCGGCCGTTGCACGATCAACAGCACCGCCCGCCGGTCGTGGAGCCGGCGGGTGGCGAACGAGAGCGCCTGCACGGACGCCAGGTCGGCCCACTGGGCGTCGTCGACGACCACGAGCAGCGGCCGCTCGCGACCGTGGTCCTCGGTGAGACCGAGGACGATCTCGCCGACCGCCAGCGGGTCGGGTCGCGTGCCGTCGCGATGGAGCGCAGGCGGCGAGGGGAGCCCGGCGGCGGCCGCCTCGCGCAACAGCTGGTCGACGATGCCGAAGTCGAGCTGGCGCTCGAGCTCGTCACCACGCGCCCACAGCACGATCGCGTCGGCGGGCATCGTGGCCGCGATGGCACGCGCCAACGCCGACTTCCCCACGCCCGGCTCACCTTCGATCAGGACGAGCTGGGGAGCACCGTCCAACGCCCGTTCGACGGCGACGAGGGCGATGGCGTGCTCGGTGGCGCGACCGACGAGCACCTCCTCGTCGCGTTCGCGCCCTCCGCCCGCCCGACCGTCGTCGCGGCCCGTCACTGCGCAGGAAAGCTACCCGCTCGATGCGGCGTACCGCGAGCGGCAGGACGGGACGATCAGGCGTGCGCCGCCGGCGCGCCGTGGCCGGAGGCCGCGAGCCGCTGCGGGAGGTCTTCGAGCTCGGCGACCACGAGCTCGCGCGACGCGTCCGCTCGGAGCGCGGCGCCGAGGCGTGCGGCGTCGCTTCGGAACGTCGGGTCGCCGAGGACCTGGCGCACCGCCCGCGCGATCCGCGCCGGACGGGCCGTGCGTTTGACGGTGAGGCCGGCGTGGCGGGCGGTGACGCGCCTGGCGTTGTCGGCCTGGTCGCGCCCGTGGGGGAGGATCACGAGCGGGACTCCGGCGGCGAGCGCCCGCACGACCGTGCCGTGGCCGCCGTGGGTGACGGCGAGGGCGGCGCGAGCGAGGATCGCCGAGTGCGGTGCCGCCTGCACCACGTGGACGTTCGGGGTCGTCGCGACGGTGCTCGGGTCGATCGCCGGCCCGGTGGTGACGATCGCCTGCACCGGGAGCTCGGCGAGCCCGTCGACGATGCGCTGCAGGCAGGCGCCCTGGTCCTGGAACGTGGAGGACAGGGCCACGAGCACGAGGGGGAGCTCGGCACTGGGCGGCGTCCACGCCTCGTCGCGGGCCCACGCCGGATCGTCGAGGATCGCGCCGACGTAACGCACGTTCTCCGGGACCCGCCCGGGGAAGTCGAAGTCCGGCGACGTCAGCACGAGCTCGCGCCGGGCGTGGTGCACCTGCTCGAAGAGCGAGCCGAGCGCACCGAGTCCGAGGTGGGCGCGGAGGTCGTTCAGCGTGCCGAGCCCGCGGTCCCACTGCCGCGACGTCACGGCGGTGATCGCCCGGTCCCGCGCCCGCCCGAGCGGACCGCGGGCGGGCGCCAGGCCGAGGCCGAACGGCGGGATCCCCGGTGCCGGCAGCAGGTACGCGTTCGGGAACAGCACGTCGAACGGCACGTCGGCGGCCTCGGCCGCGGCCATCGCGCCGAGCGCGAAGAACGAGCACACGATGAGCTCGGGGCGGACATCGGCGATCGCCGCCGCGGTGTCGGTGGCGTAGGCCGGTGCCGGACCGACGAGCTGGCGGTCGAGCAGCCGCGCCACGAGGGCGAGCGGGTTCGTGCACTCCCAGTCCCGGTACGGATCGTCATCGGGGTGCCGGGTCGCCCGGTTCGGCGCCGACCGCCACGTGCGCACGGCAGCGCCGGTCTGCCGCGCGTCGTCGAGCATCGACTCCTCCACGATCACCGTCACGTCGTGACCCCGCTCGACGAGGCGCTGGACGGTGCCCAGCTCCGGCGGCACGGTGCCGCCGCCGTCGACGAGGGTGAACAGGTAGCGGCGCACGGGCCGGGTGGAGGTCATCGGGTGCTTCCTTCCAGGATGCCGACCACGAGGTCGACGATGGTCTGCTCGGTGGCGGCTCGGTCGAGGTGCAGGTCGCGGCGCAGCAACTTCCACGTGAAGACGTCGGTGGCGGCGTAGACGGCGTGGATGGCGCGGGTCCGGGCCGCGGCGTCGCGCGGCAGCCGGTCGCCGAACATCGCCACGATCCAGTTGCGATGGCCGGCGCGCGCCTCGTCGAGCAGGGCGGCGAGGGTCGGCATGTGCTCGGCCGAGGCGACCCACCGCACGTTGGCGTCGCCCATCCGCTCGTAGTCGTCGACGAGGGCGTGGACCGCGCCGGGCACGTCGCCCGGACGGGCCGCGCCGCGTGTCGTGGTCGTCTCGTCGCGCAGCAGCTCGGCCACCCCCAGCACGACGCCCTCCTTGGAGCCGAAGTGGTTGAGCACCGTCTGGTGGGAGACGCCGGCCGCCGTGGCGATCGCGGCCAGCGTGACGTCCTCGACGCGCTGGTCGAGGAACAGGCGCTCGGCGGCGTGGGTGATGCGGTCACGTGTCGCGGCCACCCCGTCGGCACGGGCGCCGAGCGTGTAGGAGCGGGTCGAAGATTTCACTGGAGCGTCACTCAACCACTGAGTTGAGCGAGAGTCAAGCGAAAACTCCCGCAACGACGCGCGCCACGCGGGGGACAGATGTCGTTCACGTGCCGTTCACCGAGATAGCGTCCGGGTCTCGTGCGGTTCCGTCTGCTCCCCACCGACGAGGGGTTCTTCGACCTGTTCAACTCGGCTGCGGCCAACGTTGCCACCTGTGGCCACCGCCTCCGCGAGTTGCTCGAGCAGTCGGAACCCGGCGGTGACGCGACGATCGAGGCCGTCATCGCGTGCGAGCAGCACGGCGACGAGCTGACCCGGGAGATCATGCGGCGGCTGAACACCTCGTTCGTCACGCCGTTCGACCGGGAGGACATCCACGCCCTGGCGGAGGAGCTCGACGACGCCGTCGACGACATGCTCGAGGTCGCCTACCGCCTGGAGCTCGGCGATCGCGACGTCGCCGTGATGCCCGAGCTCAAGCAACAGGCCGGCCTGCTCGCCGAGATGGCCGACCACGTCGCCCTGCTCGTCGCCGGCCTGCAATCGATGAAGGGCCTGCAGCCGCACCTCGACGCGATCGATCGCCTCGAGTCCGAGGGTGACCTCGTCTACCGCCACGCCCTGCGGCGGCTGTACTCCGACGAGTTCAAGGCCCGGGCGACGCTCTACTGGAAGGACGTCGTCGAGGTGATGGAGCGGGCGCTCGACACGATGGAGGACATCTCCGACATCGTCGAGGCGATCGCCCTCAAGCACGCCTGACGGCGGACCAGCATGGAGCTCCTCGGCGTCGTCATCGTCATCGGCATCGCGCTCGCGTTCGACTTCGTCAACGGCTTCCACGACGCCGCCAACTCGATCGCCACCGTCGTGTCCACCCGCGTGCTGTCGCCCCGCCTGGCCGTGATCTGGGCGGCGTTCTTCAACTTCGTCGCCTTCCTCGTCTTCGGCACGGTCGTCGCCGCCACGATCGCCACGGGCGTCGTCGACCCCGACGTCTTGTCGATCGGCGTCATCTTCGCCGGCCTCGTCGGTGCGATCGGCTGGAACCTGATCACGTTCTACCTGGGGCTGCCGACGAGCTCGTCGCACGCCCTCGTCGGCGGCATCGCCGGCGCCGCCGTCGCCAAGGGCGGCATCCACGTGCTCATCACGAGCGGCCTGCAGAAGATCGGCGTCTTCATCGTGCTGTCGCCACTGCTCGGCCTCGCGCTCGGCACGCTGCTCATGATCGGGCTGATGTGGGGCGTGCACCGGTACCGCAACGTGGACCGTGCCAACCGCGGGTTCCGCCATGCCCAGCTGGTCTCCGCCGCCGCGTTCAGCCTCGGCCACGGCGGCAACGACGCCCAGAAGACGATGGGCGTGATCCTCGCCGTGCTCATCGGCAGCGGTCACCTGCCGGTCGGCTCGGAGGTGCCGCTGTGGGTCGTCCTGATGGCCCACACCGCCATCGGGCTCGGGACGCTCACGGGCGGCTGGCGCATCGTCAAGACGATGGGGTCGAAGATCACGAAGCTGCAACCGGTCGGCGGGGTCGCCGCCGAGTCGGCGGCCGCGGCCACCCTCTTCTTCACGTCGTATGCGGGGATCCCGGTCTCCACCACGCACACCATCACCGGCGCCATCGTGGGCGTCGGATCGAGCCGCCGGCTCTCGGCCGTGCGCTGGGGGGTGGCCGGCCGGGTCGTGTGGGCCTGGATCGTCACCATCCCCGGCGCCTGGCTGATCGCCACCCTCGCCTACGCCGTCGTCGCGATGTTCAACTGATGGACCGCCGTTCGCTGTTCTTCGCCGGCGCGGCGATCGTCTCGGCGCTGTTGATCCCCGTCACCGAGAGCGCCCAGCGCTGGGTCCCGATCGTCCTGGCCGTCGTGTACGTGCTGCTCGCGGTCGCGTCCTGGGCCGACCACCGGACACGGGCCGCGGGTCGCCGGGCACCTCGGGACGACGTGCCGTCGGGCGCTGAGCTGAGCCCGAGCCGCGGACGCGTCGACTCCTAGAGTTCCCCGGACAGGGGGTCGCGAGTGATGGCTGCGCACGGGTTCGAGAGCATCGTGTACGAGATCGTGGACGGCGTCGCCCGCGTCACGCTGAACCGGCCGGAGAAGCTCAACGCGATCTCCCCCCTGATGCTGCGCGAGCTCCACGACGCGCTGTGGGAGGCCGACGACGACACCAGCGTGCACTGCGTCGTGCTCGCTGGCGCCGGCCGCGCGTTCTGCGCCGGCTACGACCTGTCGCCGCTGCAGGGCGGCGCGCCGGAGGAGACCGTGCGGCGACGTGGCGGGCGCTCCTTCGACGACGACGCCTGGCAGATGGAGCGCGCCCAGCGCCTGCGGATGGCGCTGTTCGACATGCACAAGCCGGTCATCGCCCAGGTGCAGGGGTACTGCCTCGCCGGCGGCACCGACCTGGCGACGCTCAGCGACATCATCATCTGCGCCGACGACGCCCGCTTCGGGTTCCCGCCCGGTCGCGACCTCGGGGTCCTCCCGACGCAGATGTGGCTCTACCACGTCGGACCGCAGTGGGCGAAGCGGCTGCTGCTCACGGGCGACACCGTCAACGGTGCCGAGGCGGCCCAGATCGGCCTGGCGCTGAAGTCCGTCCCGGCCGACCTCCTGGCGGCCGAGGTCGACGGGCTCGCCCACCGGCTGACGCTCGTCGACCGCGAGCTGCTGGCGGCCAACAAGCGGGCGATCAACCTGGGACTCGAGCTGATGGGGGCGCGCACGATGCAGCGCCTCGCCGCCGAGATCGACGCTCGCGGCCACCTCGTGGAGTCGGCCGCCGGCTTCCGCCGCAACGCCGCTGAGCATGGGCTGCGCGAAGCGCTGCGCCGGCGCGATGCGCCGTTCGGGGATGGTCGGGCCCGCGTCAACGGGCCCGAGCTGCGCGACGAGCACGGCGCACTCGTCGATCCCGACCCGGGCTGACGACCGCGTTCACAGCTCACCTTGTTGCGCCTGGCGCAACTGGATCGCCGGAGAAACGGATCGGCCGGGCGCGGTGGGGCGGTCAGGCGCGCAGGAACGCGCCGACGTGTGCGGCGACGCGGTCGGGGTCGTCCATCCACGGCGCGTGGCCGGTGGCGGCCATCAGCTCGAGCTCAGCTGCGGGCAGCTCGCTCACGAACTGGCGGGCGATGGCCGCGCCGCCCATCGGGTCGTCCTCGCCCCACACGAACAGCGTGGGCGCCGTCACGCGCCGGAGCACCGCTGACGGGAGCAGCGTGGCGTCGTCGAAGCCGCGCAGCGTGGCGAGGCGAGGCGCGGCGCCGACCTCGTTGCGCAACGTGTCGGTGTCGCGCAGGAGCGACAGGAACCAGCGGAGCTCGACGTCGCCGAAGGCACCCGACTCGAGCGCGTGGCGCAGGCCGATCTGGCGCAGCAGCGACCGCACCATCCGCTCGTTCGGCCGGATCCGCGCCATCAGCCGTCCGACGACCGGCTGCATCGCCAGTCGCATCGGGAACGGCGTCGACTCCACCGGCGCGCCGAACGGCCAGCCGAGCTCGACGAGCCGGTGGAACCGCTCGGGGTGGGCTGCCGCACCGCGCAGCAGGAAGTAGCCGCCGAACGACGTCCCGACGACGGCCGCGGCGGGGATGCCGGTCGCGTCGAGCACGTCGACCAGCAGCGCCTCGGCGAACGCATCGAACCGCGCCATGTCGGTGAGCCGCTCGGCGAGCGGCGGGCTCAGGCCGGCGCCCGGGCGGTCGACGAGCAGGCACCGGAACGCAGGGAGCCGCGCCGCGAGCGGCGCCCAGCTGGTGCCGGCGTTCGACGCGCCGTGCACGAAGACGACCGGTGGGCCGTCGCCGAGCTCCAGGACGCGGACCATCGCCCCCGTGCGCTCCAGCTCCAACCAGCGCTCGGTCGGGCGGGCACTGACGGAGGCCCACATGGCGTCCTCCGCGCTCCGGTACCGGGCGACGTCCATCGTGCCTCCTCGGCCCGCGAGTCAGGGCGGGGCGACGCCGTTGAGGACGTCGACCACGTCGAACAGGTCGCCGTCGGCATAGAAGTCGACGGCGAGGATGTTGGGCATGCGGCCGCGCTCGGATTCGCACGCCTCGCCACGGGCGAGCAGGACGTCACGTGCGTTGGCGTCGGCGGCCACCGTCCGGGTCGGCGGATCGACGGAGATCCAGTGGTTGACCATGAACAGCGGGTTCGTCGCGTCGCCCCGCCCGAGGGCGCACGAGAACTCGCGTGGCTCGGCGAACGCGTACGGCGTGTCCTGGAGCATGTCGTAGGCGGGGATGTACCAGGGCGTCGCGCCGCCGTCGTTCTCGACGAGGACGAGCACGTTGTCGCCCCGCCTGATCATCTCGCCCAGCGTCGGCAACGGCTCTCCGGGTCGCCACGCCAGCGCATGCCCGGCCAGCCCGCTGCGCTCCAGCACCGCGACGGCGTCGGCCGGCTCGACGAAGTCCTCGAGCACGAGCACGACGACCTGGTTGGGGTTCTCGCGCAGGAAGTCGTGGACGAGGCGGAGCTCGTCGACGGCCGGCGTGGCCCCGAGCTCGCAGTAGAGGTGGCACAGGTAGACCGTGGGCTCGGCGTCCGGTGGTACGCCGCCGAGCAGGGCGAGGAGGCCCTCGGTCACGGCGCGCTCCTCCGGCGACAGGTCGGCGTTCGCCAGCTCCTCCTCGGCCTCGCTGCGGAAGTCGGTGCGGACGAGGTCCTGCACGCGTGCGCCGTAGTGGAGGTCGACGAGGAACGCCCGCACGCCGCTCGCCAGCTGCGCCCCGATGCCGCCCTGATGGCGGCTGAACATGAACCCCTGCGAGCTCGCCGCCATCGAGTTGTGGGTGCCGGCCAGGACGACCTCGTCGAGGCGCCGGTCGCAGAGCTCGATGTGCCCGTTGCAGCCGGCGTCGGCCATCGCCGCGTGGGCGACGTTCGGCGCCTGCAGCGCCTTCACGAACGCGAGGCCGCCGAACAGCATCGCCACCGTGATGACGGAGATCGCCGCGGTCACGCCGATCGCCAGCCGCCGCCCGGAGCGCTGGAAGCGCGCCGCACCGTCGTGGCCCCAGTCCACCGAGCCGAGCACGTCGAGCAGCCCGATGGCACCGGCGATGAAGGCAAGGAACGCGACGACGCGGATCACGATAGAGGTCGTCGCCTCCGGCCAGCGCATGGCGAAGAACCCGGCGGCGATCGCGGCCAGGCAGGCCACGGCCCGCCACGCCGGCATCGCGAGCAGCGAGCCGACGCGGTCGCGGAGCATCGCGAGCCGGGTCCGGATCTGACCCGTGCCGGCCTGCGCCGCCGCCACCGCGAGGACGGTGCCGATCGTGATGACGACCTTGGCCTGCACGTTGATCAGGTGCGTGGCGCTCCAGAACACGGCGCGCAGCGCGGTGCGCTCGCGCATGTCGTCGCCGAGGCTGGACGCGAGGTTGACGCCGACGGACAGCAGGGCGAAGTGGACCACGCCGGTGACGATGAGGCCGAGCCCGATCGCCTCGAACGCCCGCCGTCTGTCCCGCGCCCGGCGCACCGCCATCGCGAAGCAGGCCACCGCACCGACGGCGAACGGGATCGCCAACCAGCCGGCGAGCGAGGAGATCCGCATCGTGGTGTCGATCGGCGTGCTCTGGGAGACGCCGACGGCGACGCTCAGGACGCCGTCCGGCAGCGCGGTCGCGAGCTCTGGGTAGGCCGCAGCGAGGCCGTCGCGCACGATCTGCGCGGTGTCGTCGACGTTGCACGAGCAACCGGCTGCGCCGACCCTGGACGATCGCGGAGTGCAGCTCGCGCACGCCGGCGTGGAACACGCCCTGGAACGCCTCGGTCGCCACGAGGTCGGCGACGATCGACTCGACGACGGGCCGCACCGGGAGGGTGAAGCGCGACGTGGTCTCCTGCTGCTCGAGGGCGCCGACGATCTGCTGGGCGACGGCCTCGCGCACGGCCGGCTCCTTGAGCATGTCGGTCGTCGTGTCGGCGAACCCCTGCGAGCTGGCGAACGTGCGCCAGCTCCACACCGCCACCATGGTCAGGTTGGTCAGCACCAGGCCGACGAGGATGAGCGCCAGCGTCCTGCGGCCGAGCCCGCCGAAACGGCCACGGCCGTCGTCGCCCACGACGCGGATCGTA
>CAVVSE010000005.1:0-44322 GCA_963750905.1 uncultured Acidimicrobiia bacterium | reverse complement strand
GGCGGGCGAGCGGGCGCAGCGCCAGGGCCCGGCTGTGGCGGCGCTGCTTCCACGCCGACCAAGACAGAGGCCGCGGCAATGACAGCAGTTCGAGGCGCAGAGAAGGCGTTCGCCACGCCCGCGCCGATGTCGCCGAACTCACCTCACCCTCACGCCGCACCTCGACCTCCAGCATCGAACATCTCCGCGTCGCCGAGGACAGCGGATCACGCCGAACAACGTCAACGTGGAGGCGAACAATATCGAGCGCCACGGCGAGCAGCAACCAGGCGCGGCAGCAGCAGCGTCACCTCTTCGCGGAAGACACACACCACGGCGAATGCCCCCAGCGTCGCCACGGCAGCCTCGAGGTCTTCATCGCCCGCTGCTGCCAGACGGCGCCGACCGTGCGCACGACGACGGCGAGGTTGAACAGGACGTGGGCCAAGAGGATCGCCGGCACGCCGCGCTCCCAGCGCGTCGGGGAGCAGGGCGAGAGGCGCCAATGACGACCGTCGGCAGCACGAACGCCGCGTAGAGCGCCGCCGCAGCCGCCGACCGGGGAACGAGAACCGGGCGACACGTAGGCCGGCGCGAGCCCGACGCACACCGTCAGCGCCGTGCTTGCCACGGCCTGCCACAGCGTGAACCACGCCGATCTCCCACGTCGCGCCGCGGCCGAGGACGTCGCCGATGGCGCCCGGCGACAGGCCGCGGCCGAGCAGGGTGGCGAACGGCCAGGCGTAGAACACGAGCAGGAACGCGACGGGCAGCGCCGTCAGCGCGACGACGCACCGAGCGGCGAGCGCGTGTAGGCGGCTCGGCACGGCGCGGCGGTCAGCGCAGGACCGTGTCGGTCCACGTCTCCAACCACGCCTCGCGGTTGGCGTGATCGCCGCCGGGTCGAGCGTCTTCGGCTCGGCGGGGACGATGGCGTTCGCCGTGAACACCTCCGGCAGCGCGACGTCGGCGTTCGCCGGGTACACGAACAGGTTGAGCGGCAGCTCGGACTGGAACGGCTCGGCCAGCAGGAAGTCCACGAGCTGCCCGGCCACTTCGGCGTGCTCGGTGCCGCGCAGCACACCGGCGTACTCGATCTGGCGGAAGCACGCGTGTCGACGACCGCGGTCGTCGCCTCGTCGATCGGCGGTCGGCGAACACGACCTCGGCCGGGGGGCTCGACCGTAGCTGACGACGAGCGGCCGGTCACCGTCGCCCGCCCCGGAGAACGCGCCGTAGTAGGCTCCTCCCAGCGTCGACGACCTGCACGCCGTTGTCGCGCAGCTGCGCCCAGTAGTCGACCCACCCGTCCTCGCCGTACTCGGCGATCGTCGCCAGGATGAACGCGAGCCCGGGCGACGACGACGCCGGGTTCTCGACGACGAGGAGTTCGGCGTACGCCGGTCGGCCAACGCGGCGAGATCAGCGGGTGGCCGAGCTCCGCTCCCGAACCACGCCATGTCGTAGTTGACGCAGACGTCGCCGAAGTCGATCGGCGTCGCCTCGCCGTCGGGTGTCAGCTCGCGCAGCGCGGCCGGCACCGCATCAGCCCGGCCGCCACGTACGGCTCGAACACATCGGCGTCCACGACGCGCGACGGAACGTGTTCTGGACGCCGACATGACGTCGCCCTCGGGGTTGCCGGCGCTGAGGACGGCCTTGGACACCATCGTGCCGGTGTCGCCGGCGCGCAGCATCTCGACCTCGATGCCGGTCGCGCGGTGAACTCGGCGACGACGTGTCGAGGGCGTCGCTCCACGAGTCGTACGTGACGAGCTGATCGAGCCGGCCGGGGCCGCGGCGTCGCCGGTCGGCGCGCCGACGGGGCTGCGGTCGCCGCGGTCGCGGTCGCGGTCGGCGCCGCGTCGTCGTCATCGCCGCAGGCGACGACGGCGAGGGCGGCGGCGATGGTGAGGGCGAGGGCGAGGCGGTGCTTTACGAGCGGCTCCGGGGACGACGATGGTGACGATGCCGTCGCTGACGGCGACTTGGACAGTGGTCTCGGCGATGTTGCTGACACCGAGGCCGACGAGCGGATCGAGCGTGTGGTCGGTGAGCGGCCAGCGGGCGCCGCTACCGTCACGCCGCGCGCCGGGCCGTGCATGGCGAGGACCGAGAAGACCGTCCCCGCAGGGAGGTCGAGGTCGACGGCGTGGGGGGCGTGGAGGACGTGCAGCTGGTCGCTGCCCCACCACGCTTCAGCGACGCGATCCCGGCGAGCGCCGGCGCGCCGAGCGCCCCGAGGGCGGCGACGGCGTGGTCGAGGCGGTCGCCCTGGCCGGCGACGAGCAGGAGGCGCCCCGGGGCGAACGTGGCGGCGTGGGCGATCGCCAGCTCGGTGTCCGTCGCCGCCTTGTCGACCGGGTGGCGCACGACCTCGGCGTGCTCCGACGCCCAGGCGAGCCCGAGCGCCGAGATCGAGTCGAGGTCGCCGACGAGCACGTCGGGGTCGAGCCCGGCGGCACGGGCGTGGTCGAGGCCGCCGTCGGCAGCGATCACGAGCGCGTCGCGTCGGCACGGCGGCGACGGCCCGCCGGTCGAGCGGGGCGGCGCCGGTCACGACGACGATCGTCGACGACGATCGGTGGGCGTTCATCAGGGCCTCGATTCCTCCGCCGGCATTACCCGGTTCAGGTTCTCGGGTCGGCGGCGGCGATCACCCTCTCAGCCCGCCGGTCCCGCGAGCTCCCCGTGTTGGTCAGCGTCCACGGTAGCGGGCGTGACGGCCGACCGGCGCTGCCCGATCGTCGTGAAGGCGACGAGCCCGGCGATCACGAGGACCATGCCCGGGATCTGCGCCGGCTCGATCCGCTCGCCGAGGATGAGGAAGCTCCAGCACACGGCGATCGCCGGCTGGGCGACCTGGATGATGCCGATCGTCGCCACCGGGAGCTCGCGTTGGGCGAAGGCGATGAGGCCGTCGCCGATCATGCCCGTCAGGACGCCGAGCAGGCACGCGGCGATCCAGCCCTTCGCCGTCATCGGCCAGATCTCGTCGCCGGCGATGATGAGGGCCATCGGCGCCGCCGTGAGCACGCCGATCGGCATCATCGTGGCCATGAAGTCGACGACGTCGACGGTGGCCCGCGCCCGCCTCGCGCACAACAGGTAGACGATCCACGTCGCCACGACCACGAGCACGAGGAGGTCGCCGCCGACGCTGGCGCCGCCCTGGGCGCCGCCGAGGAACAGGACGATGGCGAGGCCGACGAGCGACACCAGCCCCCACGGCAGCGCCCGCTTGTCGGGGCGCTCGTGGAACAGGAGGGCACCGAGGGGGACGAGCAGGATCGGGCTGAGGCTGGCGATGAACTCGGCGTGGGCGATGCTCGTGCGGCCGATGGCGGTGAAGAAGATCGTGATGTTGAGGCCGAACGCGAGGCCGGCGGGAACACGGCCCGCCACGTCGCCGCGCTCGGCGCCGGCCGGCCGGTGCGGGCCTTGCGCACGAGCACCACGAACGACCACAGGACGACGGCGATGAGCATCCGCCAGAACGCCAGCACCGACCCCGGCACCTCGGCCCACTTGATGATCGTCGAGCTGCTCGAGAACGCCAGGACCGCGGCGACCATGGCGATGATGCCGATCGGTGCGACGGCGTCGAGGCGGTCCCGGCGCGACGTGGCGACGGTCGCGGTCACGGCGTGGCCGGCGCTCGGTAGACGTCCGGCTCGATGAACACGAAGTGGGCGGTCGGCATCACGGCGCGGAGGTCGTGCTCGACGCCGTCGATGGCGGCCGCCAGCTCCTCGACGGTCAGCGTCGGGTCGAACTCCAACTTCGCCGCGACGAGCAGGTCGTCGGGCCCGAGGTGCTCCGTGCGCAGGTGGATGATGCGCCGGACGGACGGCGCACCCTCCAGGCTCCGCGCGATGGTCGCGACGTCCGCGCTGCTCGCCGACTCGCCGATGAGCAGGCCCTTCATCTCGATCGCCAGCACGATGGCGATGATGACGAGCAGGGCGCCGATGGCGATCGAGCCGATGGCGTCGTAGCGCGGCTCGCCCGTCACGTGGGCGAGGGTCACGCCGACGAGGGCGATGACGAGGCCGATGAGGGCACCGCTGTCCTCGAGCAGCACGACGGGCAGCTCGGGCTGCTTCGACCGGCGGATCCAGTGGAGCCACGAGCCGCGGGTCGTGCGTTGGGCGGACGCTTCCCGGTACGCGGTCCGCAGCGACAGGCCCTCGAGGACCATGGCGAACAGGATGATGCCGATGGCGACGGGGAGGTTCTCGACCTCGTGCGGGTGGCGCAGCTTGTCGAAGCCCTCGTAGAGCGCGAACAGCCCGCCCATCGAGAACAGCACGAGGGCGACGACGAAGGCCCAGAAGTAGCGCTCGCGCCCGTAGCCGAACGGGTGGGCGGTGTCGGCGGCCTTGGCGGCGCGCTTGCCGCCGAGCAGCAGGAGCAGCTGGTTGCCGGTGTCGGCGAGGGAGTGGGCGGCCTCGGCGAGCAGGCCCGCCGAACCGGTGATCACGAAGCCGACGAACTTGGCGATGGCGATCCCCAGGTTGGCGAGGAAGGCAGCGAGGATCGCCCGCCTGCTGCCGTCGTCGTGCATCGGCCCAGGTTGCCACAGCCCCTCCCGAACCCGACCGTCCGCCGTTCTCCCCATCCGAGTGTTTCGTGCACCGGAGTGTTTCGTGCGGGGAGGCCCCGCACGAAACACTCGGATGCAGCAAACACTCGGATGGACGGGTCGTCAGCGGCGGCGCATGCCGGCCTCGAAGCCGTCGAGGAGGCGGGCGAGGTTGCGGCTGAAGCGGTCGGGGTCGATCATCTGGCGGCGCATGGCGTCGAACGCGCCATGGGTCCCGTGCTCGGCGGTGATGGCGGCGAGCGTCGGGTGGCCCCCGGAGCGCACGAGGCCGTCGACGTAGGCGACCATGTCGTCAGGCGGCGCGTCGAGGTCGCCCATGTTCGCCCGCTCCATCAGGCAGAAGCCGAACACGTACTCGTCGACCGCGGTCGTCAGCTCGAACTTCTCGCCGAGCGTCACGTCGAGCGGCATGACGGCCTGCATCGTCTGCTCGAAGTGGCGGATCGCGTTCGGGCCCGGCGCCGGGTCGTCGCGGAGGTCGAGCGACCACGGGTGGCGGCGCATGGCGTCCCGCGAGCGGTGGGCGATGAGCGTGATCGCCGCCCGCCAGTCGGCCGGCATCTCGTCGGGCGGCACGATCAGCTCGCCCATCACGGCGTCGTTGACGAGCGCCAGCAGCTCGTCCTTGGTCCGCACGTAGTGGTACAGCGTCATCGTGCCGGCGTCGAGCTCGGCGGCGAGCCGGCGCATCGACAGGGCGTCGAAGCCTTCGGTGTCGGCGATCCGCAGCGCCGCGCGGGCGATCTCGTCGCGTGAGAAGCGGGGCTTGCGGCTGCCGGGTGCGGGCCGGGTCCACAGGTCGAAGTTGGCGAGGCGCTCGGTGAGGGCGTCGAGCTGGTCGGCCTTCCGGCGCAGCTCGGCGGACGCCGACTCGACCTTCTGGGCCGCCTTGGCGAACCGGTCCTGGGTCCGGTCCGGCGGTCGGCGGGGATCGCCACTTGCCATTCGTACAGTGTACTGCTAGTACTAGTCGTACTATGTACGACACGGAAGTACGCCATACGAGGAAGGGGTCGCCCGCCGTCGCTGGGCACGCCGGCGTGCGTGCCGAGGGCCTGGGCAAGTGCTTCGACGAGCTGTGGGCCGTGCGCGACCTCGACCTCGACGTCGCCCCCGGGACGGTGCTCGGCCTGCTCGGCCACAACGGCGCCGGCAAGACCACCGCCATCCGGATGCTCACGACCCTGAGCCGACCGACGACGGGTCGCGCCACCGTCGCCGGGTTCGACGTCATCGACCAGGCCGCCGACGTGCGCCGCTGCATCGGCGTCGCCTCGCAGCAGACCACCGTCGACCCCCTCCTCGACGCCCGCCTCAACCTCGAGCTGATCGGCCGCCTCAACCAGCTGCCGCGCGCCGAAGCCCGCCGGCGCGCCGAGGAGCTGCTGGCGCGCCTGGAGCTCACCGACGCCGCCGACCGCCTCGTCAAGACGTTCTCCGGGGGCATGCGACGGCGGCTCGACCTCGCCGCGTGCGTCATCGCCGAGCCCACCGTCCTGTTCCTCGACGAGCCGACCACCGGCCTCGATCCGCGCAGCCGGGAGGACCTGTGGCAGATGCTGCGCGACCTCGTCGACGGCGGCACGACCGTGATCCTCACGACCCAGTACCTCGAGGAGGCCGACCGCCTCGCCGACGACATCGTCGTGATGGACCACGGCCGGTCCGTCGCCACCGGCACGCCCGGCGAGCTCAAGCGCCGGATCGGCGGTGACCGCGTCGAGGTCACGCTGCCGTCGCCGGGCGAGCTCGTCGCCGCCGCCGGTGTCGTCGCCGGCTTCACGAGCGGCGAACCGTCGATCGACACGACGGCGGTCACCGTCACGGCATCGGTGGACGTCGACGTGCGCATCGTCGACGTCGTGCGCGCCCTCGACGAGGCCGGCATCGACATCACCGACGTCAACCGCCGTCAGGCCACCCTCGACGACGTCTTCCTCACCCTCACGTCCCCCGGAGCGAACCCGTGACCGCGACCACCCTGGCCCCACCCCCGACCCAATCCCCGCCGCCGGCCGTGCGGCGCGGGCCCGACGCGCGCCCTGCTCGCCGACTCGCTCGTGTTCGCCCGCCGCAACGTGCAGCACATCCGCCAGATCCCCGAGAAGCTCCTCGACGTCACCGTGCAGCCGATCATGTTCGTGCTGCTGTTCGGGTTCGTGTTCGGCGGCGCCATCGCCGTCGACGGCGGCAACTACCGCGAGTACCTGATCGGCGGCATCCTCGTGCAATCGCTCGCCTTCGGCATGTTCGGCCCGGCCATGGCGATCGCCACCGACCTCCAGGAGGGGGTGATCGACCGCTTCCGGTCGCTGCCGACGGCCCGCTCGGCGTACCTGCTCGGGCACTTCCTGGCGGAACTGGCGGCGATCCTGCTGGCGATCACGATCCTGCTCGCCACCGGGCTGGCCACCGGGTGGCGCGCCCACACCGACATCTGGCACGTCGGCGAGGCGATCGCCCTGCTCGTCCTGTTCGGCGCCGGGATGATCTGGGTCGGCACCTGGCTGGGCATGGTCGTGCGGTCGCCGGACGCCGTCCAGGGCATCGGCTTCGTCCTGGTGTTCCCGATCACGTTCATCAGCAGCGCGTTCGTGCCGATCGAGTCGATGCCCGAGCCGCTGCAGTGGGTCGCCTCGTTCAACCCGGTCAGCGCCCTGGCGGCGGCGGTCCGCGAGCTGTTCGGCAACCCGGTCACGCCGGTCACCAAGGAGGTCTGGCCGATGCTGCACCCGGTCGCCGCGTCGTGGCTGTACTGCGTGCTGATCCTGGCGATCGCCGTGCCTGCCGCGCTGCACCGCCACCGCGTCCGCACGACCGATTGACCCCATCCGAGGACGCGGTGCCGTCCGAGCACGCGGTGCGGGACAGACCCGCACCGCGTACTCGGATGGATCCGTTGGGTGGCCACCCGGATGGGCCCGGCGGTCGGCCGATAGCGTTGATGGCATGTCGCCACTCGAAGGACTCGGGACCGCCACGGCGTCGTCGGGAAGCGAACCGATCATCGAGATCACGCCGGCCGCGCTCGTCAAGCTCGTGGAGCTGCGGGACGCCGAACCGGACGCCGATGGCCTCGGCCTGCGCCTGGAGCTGGCGTCCGGGCCGGGTGAGGACTTCCGCTACGACCTCAGCTTCGACGAGTTCCTGTCGGCGGCGTTCACCGACGAGGTGCGCACGCACGACGGCCTGAAGGTCATCATCCCGCAGCGCGACCTGGAGTTCCTGCAGGGCGCGACGCTCGACCACACCGACACCCAGGGCCTCGTCATCCGCAACCCGAACCGCCCGTCCGCCCCGGTCATCGACGGCCTGACGACGGACGACGCGTTGTCGGCGGAGATCGAGGCGCTCGTGGCCGGCGAGGTCAACCCGGCGCTGGCCGCCCACGGCGGGTTCGTCACCTACGTGGGTCACGACGGTGAGGGCACCGCGTACATGTCGATGGGCGGCGGCTGCCACGGCTGCTCGATGAGCCGCGTCACGATGCTCGACGGCGTGCAGACGATGCTCCACGACGCGATCCCGGCGATCGAGCGGGTCAAGGACCTCACCGACCACACGACCGGCGAGAACCCCTACTACTCGTAGCCCGCTGCCGGATCATCGCGCTGGCGGTGACTGGATCCGCCAACTTTCAGACGAGGCGGCCAGGATGTGGCCGCCTGGTCTGAAAGTTGGCGACAACGCCCGGATCGGCCGCCGCTACGGCTTGACGACGGCCTTGCCGATGACGCGGCGGTCCATCAGCTCGCGCAGCGCCCCGGCGGCGTCGTCGAGCGAGAACTGCGCCGTCACCTCGGGCTTGATGCGGCCCGACGCGAGCATCTCGATGAGCTCGTCGACGAGCGCCCGCTGCTCCTGCGGGCTGCGCGTGCCGTGCTCGCCGTAGAACACGCCCACGATCGAGCAGCCCTTGAGCAGCGGCAGGTTGAGCGGCACGCGCGGGATGTCGCCGGCCGCGAAGCCGATGACGAGGTAGCGGCCCTTCCATCCCGTGCTGCGCAGCGCCGGCTCGGCGAGGTCGCCACCGACGGGGTCGTACACGACATCGACGCCCTTGCCGCCGGTGTGCTCCTTGAGCCAGGACTTCAGGTCGACGTCGGTGTAGTTGACGGTCTCGGCGGCCCCGAACCGGCGGCACACGGCGAGCTTCTCGTCGGTCGACGCGGCGGCGATCACCTTGGCGCCCATCGTCGCCCCGAGCTCGACGGCCGAGAGCCCGACCCCACCTGCCGCGCCGAGCACGAGGAGCGTCTCGCCGGGCTGCAGGTTCGCCCGGTCCTTGAGTGCGTGGTACGACGTGCCGTACGTCGTCAGGAAGCCGGCCGCCGCCGTGAGGTCGACACCCGCCGGGATCCGGTACGCCTTCGCCGCGTCGACCACCACCTGCTCGGCGAAGCCGCCGGTCCCGGTGCCCGCCGCGACGTGGTCGCCGATGGACCAGCCGGTGACGTCGGACCCGACGGCCGCGACGGTGCCCGAGATCTCGCCGCCCGGCGAGAACGGCAGCGCCGGCTTGAACTGGTAGAGGTCCTGCACCATCAGGACGTCGGGGAAGTTGACGCCGCAGGCGTGGACGTCGACGACGAGCTGGTGCGGCTTCGGCTGCGGGTCCGGGACCTCCTCGACGACGAGGTTCTCCGGTGGACCGTAGGAGTGCAGGACGGCGGCGCGCATCGTCGCAGTCAACAACCCTGGGCGCCGTCGGCGCCAACTCAGCGCGGCGGTGCGAGCGGCTGCGGCAGCGACCAACCCCAGCGCTCGAAGCCCTGCTCGACTCGCGCGATGAGGCGCTCGAGGATGGCCACCCGGGCGTGGCGCTTCTGCTCACCGGAGACGATGTCCCACGGCGCCAGGTGGTGGTCGGTGCGCTCGAACATCTCCTCGGCGGCGAGCGCGTACTGGTCAGCCTTCTTGCGGTTGCGCCAGTCCTCGTCGGTGATCTTCCACTTCCGCAGTGGGTCGTTCTCGCGGTCCTCGAAGCGCCGCAGCTGCTCCTCGGGGCTGATCTGCAGCCAGAACTTGACGAGGATCACGCCCTCCGTGGCGATCATCCGCTCGAAGCCGACGATCTCCTCGTACGCCCGGCTCCACTCGTCGGTCGTCGCGAAGCCCTCGACGCGCTCGACGAGCACCCGTCCGTACCAGCTGCGGTCGAACACGGACATCCCGCCGAGCCCGGGCACGTACGGGAAGAAGCGCCACAGGAAGACGTGGCGCTTCTCGTCGAACGTCGGCTTGGCGAACGACGTGACTCGGTAGTGGCGCGGGTCGAGCGGCTCGACCATGCGCTTGATCGCGCCGCCCTTGCCGGCCGCGTCGCTGCCCTCGAACACGACGAGCAGGCCGGGACCGAGCTCGCCGGATCCCAGCTCGCCGCCGAGGTGGAGGCGCAGCTGGAGCCAACGCCGCTGCGCCGCGAGCAGGCGCTGCTCGTACTCGTGGCGCCCCAGGCGGGGCGTGAGGTCCAGCGCGTCGAGGCGGCTCATGGCGGGCGAGCCTAGGCAGGCGCCGGGATCATGCCGTGGGGCCGAAGCGCTCCGTGCGGATCCGCGCCGCCGGCTGACCCAGGTCGACGAGGAGGTCGCCGGCCGCGTTGCAGAAGCCGGCCGAGCCGCAGACGTACGCCGTCACCTCACCGAGGTCGGCGAGCGGCGGGATGTCCGACGCCATCACGCGGCCGGCGGCGCGCGGGAAGCCGGTCGGCGTCCGACGCGTGTAGACGATGGCGGTCTCCGGCCCGGCGAGCTCCGCGGCGTACAGCAGGTCGTCGGGCGAGCGGGCCGACACGACCATGCGCACGAGCTCCGGCGTGCCGTTGCGCCGCGCCAGGCGGAGCATCGCCATCAACGGCACGACCCCGGAACCGCCGCCGACGAGCAGCGCGGGCGTCGTGCCGTCCCACACGAAGAACCCGCCCAGCGGCCCCCGCAGCTCGAGCTCGTCGCCGACCGCGACGACGTCGTGGAGGAACGACGACACCTCGCCCTCGTCGAGCAGCTCGACCGTGAGCTCGAGCTCGTCGCTGCCGTCGGGCGCCGTCGCCACGGAGTACGAGCGCTGCGCCCGGTAGCCGTCCGGGGCGGTCAGGCGCACGACGACGTGCTGCCCGGCGACGTGGTCGCTGGGCGCCGGCAGGCGGCAGGCGGAACGTCTTGGCCCGCGGCGTCTCGTCGCGGATCGCGACGACGGTCGCCAGGAACCAGGGGGAGGCGGTGGCCACGGTGCCGTCAGCTGCGTTCGCTCGGCAGCTTCGGGACGAGCCAGCCGACGAGGTCCTGCGGGCTGCGCGTCTGCAACCACAGCCGGCCCGGGCCCTCGAAGCGGGTGACGAGCCCCTCCCCGCCGAGCACCGTCGTCTTCCAGTTGCCGGCCTTGTGGACCTCGTACTGCACGGACTCGTCGAACGCCACGACGTGGCCGGTGTCGAGCGTGTAGCCCTCGCCGGGCGCCAGCGTGCGGGTCAGGATCGCCCCGTAGCTCGACACCAGCACGTCGCCCGCTCCCGTGCACCGCAGCAGGAACAGGCCCTCGCCGCTGAAGAACGTCTTGGCGCCGCCCCACTTGGTGTCCACGTCGACGCCCGGGTCCGACGCGATCCACGAGCCCGACTGCACCAGGAGGGCCTGGGTGCTCGCGATCCGAACCACCGACATGTCGCCGGGCAGCGCCGGGGCGACCGACACCGAGCCGCCGCTCGGGGCGCGGAACGTGTTGATGAAGAAGCTCTCGCCGCCGAGCACCGAGCGCCGCAGGCCGGCCATCATGCCGCCGCGCGCCGTTCGTCTCGACCTCGACGCCGTCGCTGTACGCCGCCATCGAGCCGGCCTCCGCGTGGAGCTCGCCGCCGGCCGGGATGGTGATCGTGGCGAACGCGAACGACGGGCTGGCGAGGATCTCGACCTGCATCGCCGGATCGTACGTCGGGGTCAGTCGCCCTGGTAGCGCTGCTCGAGCCAGGGATCGCCGCGGTCGTGGTAGCCGTTGCGCTCCCAGAACCCGAGCTCGTCGTGTTGCATCAGCCGCAGGCCGGCGACCCACTTCGTGCTCTTCCAGAAGTAGAGGTGGGGCACGATCATGCGCGCCGGGCCGCCGTGGTCGACCGGCAGCGGGCCGCCGTCGACGCTCCACGTGATCCAGGCCTTGCCGCCGGTGACGTCGGCGAGCGGGAGGTTCGTCGTGTAGCCGGTGTGGCTGAACGCCATCACGAACGCCGGCGTCCGGCAGCGGCCGGGCCGCCGCCAGCAGGGTGTCGACGGAGACGCCGTCGAACGTCATGTCGAACTTCGACCACGTCGTGACGCAGTGGATGGCGCCCTCGTAGCGCGACGGCTCGAGGGCGTGGATCTCGTCCCACGTCCACGACACCGGCTGCTCGACGAGGCCCTCGACCCGGAACGTCCACGTGTCCGTCGCCAGGCGCGGCGTGACCTCGGCGTTGAGCACGGGCCACTGGTCGCCGGCGTCGTACTGGCCCGGCGGCAGGCGCGGGTCGCGGTCGGCTTGCCGGCGTCCGAAGAACCCTCGGGTCGTGGCCATCGACGGATCGTACGCGACGCGCGTGCCGCCATGATGGGGCGATGCCCTCGACGTGCACCCACCTCGACACGCTCCCCGACGACCTGGCGACGCTCACGCCGAGCGACGACGGCTGCCACGAGTGCCTGCAGTCCGGTGGCCGCTGGGTGCACCTGCGGATGTGCCAGCAGTGCGGCCACGTCGGCTGCTGCGACAGCTCGCCCAACAAGCACGCCACCGCCCACCACCACGAGACCGGCCACCCGATCGTGCGCAGCTTCGAGCCGGGCGAGGAGTGGTTCTGGTGCTTCGACGACCAGCTCAGCTTCTACCTCGACGTCCCCGACGGGCCGTCACACCACTGAAGAGCGGCCAGGACCCAGCGGGTCACGTGGTCGGCAGCCGGGTGTCACCGGAGGTCCACGTGGCCGAGGCACCGAGCACGAGAGCCGGTCGTCGGATCGCGTTGCGAGGTGACACCCGGCCGCTGAGCGCGTGCCGCAGTGGGTCCGTGCCGCTCCGGGATGACGTCCGTGCCGCTCCAGGCGTGACGGCCGCCCACGCCCGGGTCACCACAACCAGGCGGGGCGGCGCGACGGCGGCCTGACGACGGACGGTGAGCGTCGTTGCGCTCCGTCCGCCGCCGGCGATCAAGGCGGCGTCACGGCAGCGCCATCGTCAGCTCGGCGGCACCGACGACGGCGACCATCCGGCGCAGCACCTCGTCGAGGACGCGGGTCGAGACCGGCGGATCGGCCTCGACGTGGACGACGGTGGCGCCGAGCAGCTCGTCGTGGACGAGGCGGGCGGCGATGCCGTCGCTGCGCCCGGCGACGATGTCGTCGTGGTCGCCCTCCATGCCGGCCAGGACGTCGGACAGCTCGGCGGGGTCGAGGATCGACGCGAACGCCCAGACGAGGCGCCCGCCGCACGACCGCCCGGACGGCGCCGAGGCCGAGGTCGTGGCCCGGCGCGGCGACGCGCCACTCGATGTCGAGCTCGTCCGTCGGGCCGAGGCCGATGAGCCCGATCTCGCGGCCCATCTCGTGGTCGGCCCAGGCCCGGGCGACCGCCATGCGGAAGCCGCAGGGGTCGATGACGCGCCCGCCGCAGACGTGGCCGGTCGGATCGGGTCGCACGTCGACGATCTCCTCGTCGCCGGCCGTGAGGCGCAGCGAGATCGAGCCGACGGTGTGCGCCATCACGGCCGCCCGGCGCAGGGCGGCGAGGCCCATGGCGGTGAGGGCGGTCGAGGCACGGGGCTCCATGGGTTCGTTAGGCTGCCCTAACAGTCTCGGGTTGTCAAGCTGAAGGCCGATCGGGTGCTGCGTTCGTCGCCGGCCGCCGGACGTCGGTACCGTGCGACGATGCCTGGGATCGTGAGCTACGGGGCCTACCTGCCCTACTGGCGCCTGCAGCGCAGCGCCATCGGTCAGACGCTCGGCGCCGGCGGGGGCAAGGGCGCCCGCAGCGTGGCGAGCTACGACGAGGACTCCACGTCGATGGGGGTGGAGTCCGGTCGCATCGCCCTCGCCGGGGCGCCGGCCGGCGTACGAGCCGGGCCTGCTCGCCTTCGCCACGACGGCGCCCGCGTACGCCGACAAGACCAACGCCACGGCGATCCACGCCGCCCTCGGCCTCGCCGACGACGTGCCGGCGTTCGACGCCGTCGGCGCGATCCGCTCCGGCGTCGGCGCGGCGTGGATGGCGCAGGCCGCCGGCGGCCTCGCCGTGCTGTCCGACGTGCGCACCGGTCGTCCCGGCTCCGCCGACGAGGCGGCCGGCGGTGACGGCGCGGTCACGCTGGCGTTCGGCACCGAGGGCGTCATCGCCGAGGTCGTCGGCGCGGCGTCGGTCACCGAGGAGTTCACGGACCGCTGGCGGGCCCCGGGCGAGGCGTTCGCCCAGGTCTGGGAGGAGCGCTTCGGCGAGCACGCCTACGTGCCGCTCGCCGAGCGGGCGGTGACGGCCGCCCTCAAGGGCTCCGGCATCGCCCTCGACGACATCGACCACGTCATCATCACCGGTGCCCAGACGCGCGCCGTGAAGGCCGCGGCGCGGGCGATCGGCGCCCGGCCCGAGGCCGTCGTCGACGACCTCGCCAACGACGTCGGCAACACGGGCGCCGCCCACTGGGCGCTCCTCCTCGCCGACGTCCTCGACCGCGCCGAGCCCGGCCAGCAGATCGCCGTCGTCCTGCTCGCCGACGGCTGCGACGTGTGGCTCCTCAAGGCGACCGACCTGCTGCCGGCGCACCGCCAGGCCGTCTCGGTCCGCGACCGCATCGCGGCGACCCGCGACGACCTCGGGTACCCGCAGTTCCTGACGTGGCGCGGGTTCCTGCAGCGCGAGCCACCGCGCCGTCCCGAGCCCGACCGCCCGGCCGCGCCGCCCTCGGCCCGCACCGACGCGTGGAAGTACGCGTTCGTCGGCAGCCGTGACACGAGCGGCTTCGTCTACCTGCCGCCGTCGCGGGTCAGCATGACGACGGGCGACATCGACCAGATGGAGCAGGTCCGCATGGCCGACGTGCCGGCGACGATCGCCACGTTCACGGTCGACCGCCTGGCGTTCAGCCTGAGCCCGCCCGTGGTCGCGGCGATCATCGACTTCGACGGCGGCGGCCGCTTCCAGTGCGAGCTGACCGACGTCGACCCGGCATCCGTGAAGATCGGTGACCGGGTGTCGATGACGTTCCGTCGCCTCTACACGAGCGGCGGCGTGCACAATTACTTCTGGAAGGCGAGGCCGCTGGCGGCCGAGCAGAGCGAGGAGAGCTGAGATGGCGTCACACGGGATCCGCGACCAGGTCGCGATCGTCGGGATGGGCTGCACGAACTTCGGTGAGCACTGGGACAAGTCGACCGACGACATGCTCATCGACTCGTCGTCGGCGGCGCTCAAGTCGGCGGGCATCACGCTCGACGACGTCGACGCGTTCTGGCTCGGCACGATGGGCTCGGGGCTGTCCGGCCTCACGCTCAGCCGCCCGCTGAAGATCGACCACAAGCCGGTCACGCACGTCGAGAACTTCTGCGCCACCGGGCTCCGAGGCGTTCCGCAACGCCTGCTACGCGGTGGCCTCCGGCGCCTACGACGTGGCGATGGCCATCGGCGTCGAGAAGCTGAAGGACTCGGGCTACTCCGGCCTCGTCGTGTCGGCGCCGGCCAACGACGGCACGTCGGCGACGGTGACCGCGCCGGCGTCGTTCAGCCTGCTCGCCCCGGCCTACGCCAAGAAGTACGGCGTCGACCCCGACGAGATGAAGGACGTGCTGACGCGCATCGCGTGGAAGAACCACAAGAACGGGGCGCTCAACCCGCGGGCGCAGTTCCGCAAGGAGGTCTCCAAGGAGACCATCGCGTGCAGCCCGATCGTCGCCGGCCCGCTCGGCATCTTCGACTGCTCCGGCGTCTCCGACGGCTCCGCCGCGGCCATCGTCGTGCGCGCCGAGGACGCCCACAAGTACTCCGACCACCCGCTGTACGTGAAGGCGCTGTCGTTCATCGCCGGCCCGGCGGCCGGTCCGATCGACCCGAGCTACGACTACACGAGCTTCACCGAGGTCGTGCGCTCCGCCGAGGACGCCTACCACCAGGCCGGCATCGAGGACCCCCGCGCCGAGCTGGCGATGGCCGAGGTGCACGACTGCTTCACGCCGACCGAGCTCGTCCTGATGGAGGACCTCGGGTTCGCCGAGCGCGGCTTCGCGTGGAAGGAGTGCCTCGCCGGCACGTACGACCTCGACGGCGAGCTGCCGGTGAACCCCGACGGCGGCCTGAAGTCGTTCGGCCACCCGATCGGCGCGTCCGGCCTGCGCATGCTGTTCGAGGCGTGGACGCAGCTGCGTGGCGAGGCCGGCGACCGCCAGATCTCCTCGATCGCCTCCGGCAAGCGCAAGGCGCTGACCCACAACCTGGGCGGCAGCCCCGGCGCCTGCGTCAGCTTCGTCTCCGTCGTCGGCGACCAGCCCGACGCCTAGTCAGAGCGTCCGGGACCCACTGCGACCAGCGCTCAGCAGCCCGCGCACGCGCCCGGTTCGCGAGCACCGTCTGGGTGCGCGTGCCGCGCACGCCCAACGGCTGCTGGGCGCGGGACCCGCTGGGTCCTTGCCGCTCTGCGCGACGCGTGCCGCTCCGGGAGACTCGTACACTTGTGCACATGATCGGTCCGCCGTTGCTCGAGCGCCTGCGGGCGCGCGGGTGGCGCGTCACGTCGCAACGCCGCGCCGTGGCCGAGGCGCTGCAGGGCGAGCACGTCCACCTGACCGCCGACGAGGTCCACCGCCGGGCGCGCCTGGCGCTGCCCGAGGTCTCCCTGGCCACCGTGTACAACACGCTCAACGAGCTCGTCGCGATGGGCGAGGTCAGCCGAGGTCCGCCACGCGCCGGGGCCGTTGCGCTACGACCCCAACGGCGGCGCGACGCCGCACCACCACCTGCTGTGCACGACGTGCGGCGCGCTCGTTCGACGTCGACCCGGCCGACGTCGGCACGCCGCAGCTCGGCGGCGCCGACACGACTTCCGGGTGGATGCCGTCGACGTGCTGTTCCGCGGCACGTGCGCCGCCTGCCTCGCCGCCTGAGCGGACGGTCCTAGCCTCACCGTCGTGGACGCCGTGCGCCTCGACCGGGACACCGTCCGGCGCGGTCCTGCGCCGCGCCGTCGAGCTCGAGGGTGCCGAGGCGCGCCAGCTGCCCGATGCCGACGGGCATCGACGCCGACGACGCTCGTCGCGGCGGCTGCCGAGGTCGGCATCCCGGAGCATGCCGTACGCCGCTCGCTGGCGCTGGAGCGCCTCGGGCCGCCGCCCGCCGACGGCGGCCGCGTCCTCGGCGCCGCCGTCGTCGTCGTCGAGGACGAGCTGCACGGCGATGCCGGCGACGTGCTGGCCCGGCTCGACGCCTGGTTCGTCAGCGGCCACCACCTCCGCCGCGACCGGCTGCGCGATGGTCGCGGCACGTGGACCCGCCGGCGCGGCGTCGTCGGCTCGACGTTCCGCAGCCTGCGCCACATCACCGGCGAGGGCTACCTCGGTGACCTCCAGCGCATCGACGTCGTCGCTCTCGACAGCGGGACCGGCACCTGCGTCGTGCGCATCGCCGCCGACCGCCGGCGCGAGCGCCGGGTCCGCAGCGCGACCGGCGTCGCGGTGGCGACGGCGACGACCGCGGGCGCCGTCGTCGGTGCGGCCGCCCTCGGGCCGCTGCTGCTGCTCGTCGCGCCCGTGACGGTCGCCGCCGGAGCGGGCATCGCCGCCAGCGGTCGCGGCCGAGCGAAGCGGGTCGCCGGCGAGATCGACCGGGTGCTCGACGACGTCGAGCACGGCGCCCGGCCGTTGCGCCTCGGTCCCGACCTCGCCCGCCGCGTCGTGCGGCCGACCAGGCCGCGTCGGCTGACATCGTGGGTCGCCGTGGACATCCGCCTGGCCGTGCTCGACATGGCGGGCACGACCGTCGCCGAGGGTGGCGCCGTCTACGCCGCGCTGGCCGCGACGGTGGTCGCGGCGAGCGGCTCGACCGTGCCCGACGCCGTGCTGCAGCGGTGGATGGGCGCCGACAAGCGAGAGGCCATCACCGGCCTGCTCACCGCCGTCGGGGCGCCCCACGACGATGCCGAGGTCGATGCCGCCTACGCCGACTTCTGCCGCCGCCTCGACGATGCCTACCTCACGGCACCACCGACGCCGATCCCGGGCGTCGAGGCGGCGATGGCCCGGCTGCGCGCGACCGGCGTGCGCGTCGTGCTCACCACGGGGTTCCCGGACCGGGTGGCGCACGCCTTGGCCGAGGCACTCGGGTGGACGGTCGGGTCGACGATCGACGGCCTCGTCACGGCCGAGCAGGTCGGCGCCGGGCGGCCGTCGCCGCGGATGATCGAGCAGGCCATGGCGCTGACCGGCGTGACCGATCCCCGGCACGTCGTCGTCGCCGGTGACACCCTGCGCGACCTCGAGGCGGGCGCCAACGCCGGCGTCGCCCTCGTCGTCGGCGTGCTGACCGGTGCGCAGGACGCGGCGACCCTCGAGGCGGGGCCCTCGACACATGTCATCGCCAGCGCGGCCGACCTCCCCGACCTGCTGGCACGGGCGTGAGGTCGGGCATGGACCTCGACGATGTGCGTGAGCTGGCGCGCCGCCTGCCGGCGACGTCGGAGTCGCCGCACTTCGACCTGACCTCGTTCCGCGTCGGCACGAAGATCTTCGCCACCGCGCCGCCCGACGGCGACCAGGTCCGCATCTTCGTCGACGAGGGCGAGGTGCGGGCCTGCGTCGAGGAGGACCCCGACACGTTCGAGGAGCTGCGATGGGGTCAGCGGGTCGCCGGGGTGGGGGTGCGCCTCGCCGACGCCGACCCGGCCCGCGTCGCCGAGCTGCTCGAGGAGTCGTGGCGGCGCCGGGCCCCGAAGCGGGTCGTCGCCGCCTTCGACGCCGGTCGTCGCGCCTAGCCGGCCGAGGCGGGCGATGACCGCGGCGTGCAACCGGCCGTTGGAGCTGATCGCGGTGTCGCTCTCGTGGGTCGCCGCACCGTGGCGGTCGGTGAACGTGCCGCCGGCTTCCTCGACGATCAGCTTGACGGCCGCCAGGTCGTAGGGCGCCACGCCCACGGCGTCGATCGCGACGTCGAGCGCTCCCTCGGCGACGAGGCAGTGCTGCCAGAAGTCGCCGAAGCCGCGCGCCCGGCGTGCTTGCTGGGCGAGGGTGACGACGGCCGACGTCAGCCCGAGGTCGTCCCACCCGGCGTTGAGGGTGATGCTGATCTGGGCATCGGGGATGCGATCGACCGCCGAGACCCGGCAGCTGCGACCGTCGGCGAACGCACCGCCGCCACGGACCGCCCACCAGCGGCGGCCCATCGCCGGGGCGGAGACGACCGCCACGACCACGTCGCCGTCGTGGGCCAGGGCGATGAGCGTCGCCCACACCGGGATCCCGCGCACGTACCCCGACGTGCCGTCGATCGGGATCGACGATCCACTGCCACGGGGAGTCCGGGTCGCCCGACCGGCCGTGCTCCTCACCGAGCAGGCCGTGGTGCGGGCGGGCGGCGGCCAGCCGCGCCGGCGATCGCCGCCTCGGCGCCGCGGTCGAGCGCGGTGACCTCGGTCTGGTTGGCCTTCCAGTCGTACGTGACCTCGCGCGCCGCGAACGGCGGCAGCGTGATGGCGTCGGCGAGGTCGGCGAGCTCCGTCGCGAGCTGCAGCTCGCCGGCGAGCTCCATCAGTCGGGCCAGTGCTCGGCGAGCAGCTCGAGCGTGCGCACGCGCTCCGGCAGGCCGTAGGTCATGGTCGAGATCATCAGCTCGGTGGCCTGCGTCCGCTCGGCCAGCTCCATCAGGCGGGCCACGGCGCCCGGGCCGTCGTCGACGATCCGGTTCGAGGGCATCGACCGGGCCACCTCGATGTCGGGGTGGACGGCGGCCTCGTCGGGCGGCAGCAGCGGCGTGCGGCGGTTCGTGCGGATGCCGAGGATCGCCAGGCGCGCCGGCCCGGCGAGGAGCTCGGCCTGCGCGGCGTCCTCGGCGGCGAGCACGCCGGCCGTCACGATCGTGTACGGCTCGGCGAGCTCCGGCGACGGCCGGAAGCTCTCCCGGTACAGGGCGCACGCCTCGAGCACCCCGCCGGTGTCGAAGTGGTGGGCGAACCCGAACCCGAGACCGAGCTGGCCGGCGACCTGGGCCGAGTACCCGCTCGAGCCGAGCAGCACGACCTGCGGGCTCGACGTCGCCGCCGGCGTGGCGCGGAAGCGCGACCATGCCCCCTGCTCGACGCGCTCGTCGCCGAGCAGGCCGAGCAGGTCGAGGAGGTCGCGCGGGAAGTCCTCGGCGCCGAGGAGGTCGGGCGAGCGGCGCAGCGCCGCGGCCGTCGCCGGATCGGTGCCGGGCGCCCGGCCGATGCCGAGATCGACGCGCCCGGGGTGCAGCGCTTCGAGCATGGCGAACTGCTCGGCCACGACGAGCGGGGCGTGGTTCGGGAGCATCACCCCGCCGGAGCCGATGCGGATCGACGTCGTCGACGCGCCCAGGTGGGCCATCAGCACGGGTGGCGACGTGCTGGCGACGGTGTTCATGTTGTGGTGCTCGGCCACCCAGAAGCGCAGGTAGCCGAGCTCCTCGGCGCGTCGGGCCAGCGTCGTGGTGTCGGCCAGCGCCTCGCCGGACGTGTGGCCGGAGCTGACGGTGGAGAGGTCGAGGACCGAACGGGGCAGGGCGGCAGGCATCGCCCTACAGGAACCGGCGGGCGGCGGCCTGGATTCCGTCGGCGTCGAGACCGAGCTGGGCCAGGATCCGGTCCGGGCGACCGTCGTGGGGCAGGAACCGCGTCGGCGTGCCGAGCACCTCGACGGGGACGGTCGGGTCGATGGCGCCGAGGCGGTCCTCGATCGCCATGCCGATGCCGCCGTCGCGGACACCGTCCTCGCACGTCACGACGGCCCGGTGGCGGGCCGCGTCGGCGAGCATGTCGGTGTCGAGCGGGGCGCAGCACCGGACGTCCCAGACCGTGGCGTCGGCGCCGGACGCCACGAGGGCGTCGGCGGCCCGCTCGGCCGCCTCGACGAGCTTGCCGATGGCGAGGATGCACACGGCCGCCGACGGGTCGTCCGCGGCGCGGACGCGGCGGGCCCGGATGCCGATGCCCACCTCGTGCTCGCCCACGTTGCGCGCCTGGCCACGCGGGTAGCGGATGGCCACCGGGCCGCCGTCGGAGAGCTCCATGGCGTCGGTGAGCATCTGCTGCAGCTCTTGGGCGCTCGACGGCGCGAGCACCCGCATCCCGGGCACCCGGGCGAGCAGCGCCATGTCGTAGACGCCGTGGTGGCTCGGTCCGTCGGGACCGGTGACGCCGGCGCGGTCGATGCAGAACACGACCGGCAGGCGATGCAGGGCGACGTCGTAGACGACCTGGTCCCAGGCTCGGTTGAGGAACGTCGAGTAGATGGCGACGATCGGACGGAGGCCGCCCATCGCCATCCCGGCGGCGCCGGTGACGGCGTGCTGCTCGGCGATGCCGACGTCGAAGAAGCGGTCCGGGAAGCGCGACTGGAACGGCAGCAGACCCGTCGGTCCCGCCATCGCAGCCGTGATGGCGACGATGCGTGCGTCGGCCTCGGCCTCCTTGATGACGGCTTCGGCGAACGCCTGCGTGTACCCCGTCGGCACGGCCTTCGGGGGACCGACCACGGGGTCGAACACCGGGGCGTCGTGGAGGTGCTTCTCGTCGTCGTCCTCGGCCGGCGGGTAGCCGCGACCCTTCTGGGTGAGGACGTGGACGAGGATCGGGCCGTCGTCGGACAGCTCGATGGCGTTGTTGAGCGCCTGCTCGAGGGCGGGGATGTCGTGGCCGTCGACCGGGCCGACGTAGCGGACGCCGAGGGCCTCGAAGAAGGCCGGCGGCTGGAGCACCTCGCGCACCGCCGCCTTGACGGCGTCGACGGCCTTCTCGGCCGGTGTCCCGACGACGGGGACGTCGCGCAGCAGCTCCTCGAGACGGCGCTGGCGGCGGACGTACGTCGGGTTGAGCCGGATCTCGGTGAGCAGCTGGGCCAGCCGGTCGCCGATGCGGCTGATGAGGCGCGGGTGCTCGGGGTCCGCCGGCGGCGGGGCGTAGGCCGTCAGGTTGGAGACCGTCGGCGCGTAGCTGCGGCCGTTGTCGTTGAGGACGACGATCACGCGGCGTTGGCTGTGACCGATGTTGTTGAGCGCCTCGTAGGCCATGCCACCGGTCATCGAGCCGTCGCCGATGACGGCGACGATGTGGCGGTGCGGGTCGCGCCCGACGTCGCGGGCGACGGCCAGCCCGTAGGCGTACGACAGGATCGTGGAGGCGTGGCTGTTCTCGACGTAGTCGTGGCGGCTCTCCTCCCGTGAGGGGTAGCCCGACAGCCCGTTGGCCTGGCGCAGCTCGGCGAACCCGGCGCGCCGGCCGGTCACCAGCTTGTGGACGTAGGCCTGGTGGCCGGTGTCCCAGAGGATCGCGTCGGTCGGCGACTCGAAGACGCGATGGAGGGCGAGGGTCAGTTCGACGGCGCCGAGGTTCGATCCCAGGTGGCCGCCCGTCTCGGCGACGGCGGCGACGACGAAGTCACGGATCTCTCCGCACAGCTCCGTCAGGTCGGACTGGGACAGCTCGCGCAGGTCGTCGGGGTCACGAATCCCGTCGAGGAGCACGCAGGGACGCTACCCCTTGTCGCGGGTCCGGGAGGGGCCGCGCCAGGCGTCACGATCTACCGTCGGCGCGCATGAGCAGGCTCTTCGATCTCACCGGTCACGTCGGACTGGTCACCGGCGGCAACAGCGGCATCGGCCTCGGCTACGCCAAGGGGCTGGCCGAGTGCGGTGCCGCCGTCGCGATCTGGGGGACGAACCCGACCAAGAACGACGCTGCGGTCGAGGAGCTCGGGGCGCTCGGTGGCGACGTGCACGCCGTCATCTGCGACGTCGGCGACCGGGACGCGGTCGTCGCGGCGATGGCCGAGACCGTCGGCGAGCTCGGGCGCGTCGACTCGTGCTTCGTCAACGCCGGCGTCGGCGGGCGGGCGTCGAGCTTCCTCGACATGAGCGACGAGGAGTGGAAGCGCGTGCTGCGCGTCAACCTCGACGGGGCGATGTACACCTCGCAGGAGGCCCTCAAGCACATGGTGGCGCGCTGGGAGGGCGGCGATCGTGCCGGCGGCTCGCTCGTGTTCACGAGCTCCGGGTCGGCGTTCTTCGGTCAGCCCCGGGGGCAGCACTACGGCGGATCGAAGGGTGCGGTGCTGGCGATGTCGCGGGCGATCGCCGTCGAGTTCGCCCGCTACGGCGTGCGCTCCAACGCCATCGTGCCGGGCTGGATCGACACCGAGATGGCCACCGGCGCGCTGCACTGGGACAAGTTCATCGAGCGCAACATGCCGCGCACGCCGGCCCGCCGCTGGGGCAGTGGCGACGACTTCGCCGGCATCGCCGCGTACCTCGCCAGCCCGGCCGCGAGCTACCACACCGGCGACATCATCACGATCGACGGCGGGTACTACATCTCCTGAACGCCCGGAGCGGCCGGGACCCACTGCGGCATGGGCTCAGCGGCCGGCTCTCACTGGTGGTCCCGCCGACCGGGCCGCGTGCCTCGACACGCCGAGACTCAGCTGCCGGCGGCGGGGACGGAGCCGGCGTCGGCGTGCTCGGGGATGCCGAGCGCGGCGAGGTGCTTGCGGTCGAGGCGGCGCTGGTTCCAGCGGTGCAGGCCCCAACCGGCGAGCGTGCCGACGGCGAAGCAGGCCAACCCCCCGAGACCGTCGATCCAGAAGTGGTTGGCCGTGACGATGATGCAGAACAACGTCGCCAACGGGTACAGCAACACGACCGCCCGTTGCCAGCGCCGCCGCAGCAGCGGCCACATCGCCACCGCGCACCACGTCGACCACCCGATGTGCATGCTCGGCATCGCCGCGTACTGGTTGGAGATGTCCTGCATCGTGTCGGAGTCGAACGACCACGGGCCGCCGTACTCGGCGAGCGTGTCGACGTACCCGAACGTCCCGCTCGTGCCGCGCAGGTCGCTCTCGATGCACTGGCCGCCGTACTCGTCGCACGGCTCGTCGAGCAGGCGCGGCGGCATCAGGGGGAACAGGGCGAAGCCGACGATGGCCAGGCCGGTCATGATCGCCAGGCTGTTGCGCCAGACCGGGAACACGCCCGGCCGCTTCCAGAACAGCAGGGCGAACACGGCGAGCGTGACGATGAAGTGGGCGGTGCCGTAGTACGTGTTCCAGAACTGGATGAACGTCCGGTAGGGCAGGAACAGCTCCTGGATGCTGACCTCGTGGTACAGCCCGATCAGGCGCTCGAAGCTGATCACGCGCTCGGCGTTGTGGAACGAGTGCAGCGGGATGCCGCCCGGCTCGACGGCGTTGGAGCCGAAGCGGTTCCGGGTCCACGAGTAGAGCAGGTAGAAGGCGACGACGATGAGCGCCTCCTTCCACCAGTGCACCCGGTGGCGGCGCTCCGGCAAGGTGCGCGCCTCGACCACCGACATAGGTGGTTCAGGCTACGTCCCGTTACGGTCGTGCTACGTGAGGGATCGCCCTCGAGGGGGCCGGAACGAGGGGGTCGCATGGGTCACATCGAGGGGCATGCCGGTGAGCAGGCCGTCGCCGCCGTGCGCAGCTTCGGCGTCGACACGCTGTTCACGCTGAACGGCGGGCACATCTGGCCGCTGTACGAGGCGTGTCGCAACCAGGGCGTGCGCGTCGTCGACACCCGCCACGAGCAGTCGGCGACGTTCGCCGCCGAGGCCTACGCCAAGTTGACCCGCAAGCCGGGCATCGCCGCCCTGACCGCCGGGCCGGGCATCACCAACGGCGTGTCCGCGGTGACGTCGGCGTGGTTCAACGGTGCCCCGCTCGTCGTGCTCGGCGGGCGGGCCCCGCAGCAGCGCTGGGGGAGCGGGTCGTTGCAGGAGCTCGACCACGTGCCGATCCTGGCGTCGATCACGAAGTCGGCGGCGACGGTGCACGATCCCGCCAAGGCCGGCGCGATGGTCCACGACGCCATCGCCCTGGCCGCCGAGCCGCACCGTGGTCCGGTCTTCCTCGACTTCCCGCTCGACGTGTTCGGCCCGTCCGCCGGTGACGTGCCGGCCGTCGATCCGGCGGCGACCACCGGCGTGGCGCCCGACGCCGAGGCGGTCGCCGCGCTCGGCGCGCTCGTGGCCGGCGCCGAGCGGCCGGCGTTCGTCGTCGGCAGCGACGTCTACTGGGCCGGGGCATGGGACGAGCTGCGGGCGGCCGTCGAGCACCTCCGGGTGCCCGTCTTCACCAACGGGCTCGGCCGCGGCACGTTGCCCGCCGACCACGAGCTGGCCTTCTTGCGCACGCGGGGCGCGTTGAAGGCGCGCGCCGACGTCGTCGTCGTGCTCGGCACGCCGCTCGACTTCCGCCTCGGCTTCGGGCGCTTCGGTGCCGCCACGGTCGCCCACGTCGTCGACGCCCCGTCGCAGCGCGCCGCCCACGTCGACGTGCTGACGGCGGCGGGGGACATCGCGACCACGCTGCGGGGGCTCGCCGAGCACGCCGGGCCGCGCGCCGACCACGAGGCCTGGATCGCCGAGCTGCGCGCCGCCGAGGACGCCGCCCGGGCCGCGGAGGAGCCGCTGCTGGCGGCGGCGGGCGACACCGTCAAGCCGACCCGGATCTACGGCGAGCTGCGCAAGCGCCTGGCCCGCGACGCCGTCGTGGTCTGCGACGGCGGCGACTTCGCGTCCTACGCCGGCAAGTACGTCGAGGTCTTCGAGCCCGGCTGCTGGCTCGACACCGGTCCCTACGGCTGCCTCGGCAACGGCATGGGCTACTCGATCGCGGCCCGGGTCGTGCGCCCGGAGGCGCAGGTCGTGACGCTCCTCGGCGACGGCGCCGCCGGCTTCAGCCTGATGGACGCCGACTCGCTCGTGCGCCAGGGCCTGCCGGTGGTGATGATCGTCGGCAACAACGGGATGTGGGGGCTGGAGAAGCACCCGATGCAGGCGATCTACGGCTGGGACGTGGCGTGCGACCTGCAGCCCGGTTGTCGCTACGACCAGGTCGTGACGGCGCTCGGCGGCGGCGGCGAGCTGGTCACCGACCCGGAGGAGATCGGCCCCGCGCTCGACCGCGCGTTCGCCAGCGGCGTGCCCTACGTCGTCAACGTCGTGACCGACCCGACCGACGTCTACCCGCGCAGCTCCAACCTCGGCTGATCCATCCGAGTGTTTCGTGCATCCGAGTGTTTCGTGAGGGGCCCACCCCGACGAAACACTCGGAGGCGGCAAACACTCGGATGTCGGGGATGGGACGGACGTCAGGAGGGGGAGACGGTGAGCGCCTCGGTGCAGTCGCCGCGCAGCACGCGCACGACGAGCTGGCCGTTCTTCAGGCGCGCCTCGACACCGCAGCCGTAGCCGGCCGGTAGGTCGAGCTGGCGCTCGTAGCCGCCGTACTCCCACTCGTGGAGCAGGTACTCGCGGGGCGCGGCGCTGCGCACGTGGGCCCAGAAGCGAACCGTCGACGGGTCGCCGGGCCGCAGCTCGACGCAGACGTCCTCGCACGTGACGGCCGGCATCGGGGCCACGAGCACGAGCGCCTCCTTGGCCTCGTAGAGGTTGACCGGGACGCCCTGCGGGCGCATCTCGGCTTCGGTGGTCGCCGTCGCCTCGGCGACGTCCGCGTTGCTGGCCGTCATCTCGCTCGGGTACCCCCGCTCATGTTCGAGGAACCACTCCGATGCACGAAGCACTCGGGTGGTCAGGACTTGTTGGCGCGCTCCTTGGCGTGCTTGTCGGTCCACGCCGCGAGGGCGTCGGCCTGCTTGGTGTTGAGATCGTCCCAGCGCCCCTGGGCCCACCGCTCGGACGCCAGCGTGCGGTCGGCCGACCCCTGGAACTTCGGCATCACGTGCTGGGCGAAGAGCTCGTAGTGGCGGGCGATGGCGTCGGGCCGGGCCCATTCGTGGGCCATCATCAGGTAGCACCCGAAGCCGCCGTTCGACTGCTTGGTGAGCTCGTCGATCTTGTTCACGGCGTCCTCCGGCGTGCCGATCACGCCGACCCCGCTCTCGTTCACCCAGGCCACGCGCTCCTGCAACGTGTCGCCCAGGGGATGGAACTGCGGCGCCGCGGCGGTGTGCTGCAAGTAGTCGAACCAGGCGTCGATGCCGTACTCCACGTCGCGCATGGCCTGTTCGCGGGTCTCGGCGATGTGCATCGGGCCGACCAGGCGCCACCCGGCGCGGTCGACCTGCGTCCCGAACTCGGCCGCCCGCTCCTCGGCGACGTCCCAGTGCATCGCCAGCAGGTCGAGGTCGCCGACGAGCGTGGCGCCGATCGACAGCAGGCTCAGCCCGTGCTGCCCGGCCACCCGCGGCCCGGAGGGCGAGGCGATGGCGGCGATGCCGATGTCGAAGCACGGGTCGGAGTACGGGCGCAGCTGGCAGCGGGCATCGACGAGCGTGTAGCGCGCGGTGGTCTTGGAGATCGGCTCGTCGCTGCGCAACAGGTGCACGAGCACCGCCGTGTCGTCCTCCAACGCCTGGCGCTGCTCGGCGGGCTCGATGCCGATCATCGCCGCGTCGGTCGGCAGCGCGCCGGGTCCGAGGCCGAGCATGAAGCGACCACGCGTGAGGTGGTCCAGCAGGATGGCGCGGTCGGCCACCCACAGCGGGTTGTGGTACGGCAGCGACAGCACGCCGGTGCCGAGCTTGATGTGGTCGGTCTGGGCGGCGACGTGGGCGATGAAGATCTCGGGGGAGGCGATGATCTCGGTGCCGCACGAGTGGTGCTCGCCGATCCACGCCTCGTCGTACCCCAGCTCGTCGAGCTGCTTGATCATGGCGACATCGCGCGCCAAGGCGGTGGTCGGGTTCTGACCCGCCGGCGCGTGGAACGGTGCCATGAAGATGCCGAAGCGCAGTCGGGACATTGACCCCCCAGTCGTTGGTTCCCCGCCCAGGCAGTGGAGCACAGCCCCGGCGCCGCGTCAACGGGCGGCGGCGGCGACCAGCAGTCGGCCGACGCGGCCGATCTCGTCGCGCAGCGCGGTGGGCTCGTGGACGACGAAGTCGACACCGAGCCCGGCGAGGTGGAACACGAGCAGCTGGAGGTCGTCGGCGCCGGTCACCAGCATCGTGCGCTGGTGATCGATCGGTTCGAGGGCGCCGGACGTCGCCGGCACGAGCGGGCGCACCTCCTCGATCGGTGCCAGGAGCTCGACACGGGCCTGGTGGCGGTACGGCGCCAGCGTGATCGACTCCTGCACGAACGCCACCGGGTCCGGCGGGTCCACGAGGCGCACGATGTGGCCGGTGGCCACGACGTCGGTCAGGCGGTCGACGCGGAACGTCCGCCAGTCCTCGCGGTCGCGGTCCCGGGCGACCAGGTACCACCGGCGCGGCGTCTGCACGAGCCGGTGGGGATCGATCGTGCGCTCGGTCTCCCGGCCCCGCCCGTCCCGGTAGCCGACGCGGAGGCGCTCGCCGTCGCGGCACGCCCGCGTGAGCGTGACGAGCAGTTCGGCGTCGACGGGGGAGGTGTTGACGCCGAGCCGCGACGTCATCGCGTCGAGGGCACCGACCTGGCGGCGCAGCGTGGGCGGCAGCAGCTGGTCGAGCTTGGCCAGGGCACTGATCGCGGCCTGGCCACCGCCGGCGACCATGTCGCCGGCGACCGAGCGCAGTGACACCGCCACGGCGACGGCCTCGTCGCGATCGAGCATCAGTGGGGGCATCGACCGGCCGCCCGACCCGAGCTGGTAGCCGCCGGCCGACGCCGATCGCCGCGAGCACCGGGTAGCCGAGCCGGCGCAGCCGCTCGACGTCGCGGCGCACGGTGCGCACGGTGACACCGAGGCGATCGGCGAGCGCCGGGCCGGTCCAGTGCGGGCGGCCCTGCAGCAGCGAGAGGAGCTCCAGCAAGCGGCCGGTCGTGCCGGGGCGGCGTCGTCCATGCAGGACACATTCTGGCCGAAGCAGGACCGTTCTTGTCCTCGTTGGCGCGTACGGTCGGTGCCATGGAGATCGATTGGAACCGGGAGCTCCTCGACCAGCTGGGCTTCCAGTGGGACCACGCGCTGCGCCCGCGCCTCGACGGCCTGACCGACGAGCAGCTGCTCTGGGAGCCGGTGCCCGACATGTGGAGCATCCGGGCTCGCGCCGACGCGACGTCACCGATGCCCGTGGGCGCCGGCACGACCGTGATGGACTTCGCCCTGCCGAACCCCTCGCCGGCGCCCCTGACGACCATCGCCTGGCGGCTCGGGCACATCGCGCTCGTCTACGGCGAGCGGGCCTCGAACCACTTCGGCGACGGCAGCGTCGGCTACGACACGGTGGACTGGCCGATCACCGCCAAGGAGATGCTCGCGTTCGTCGACGAGCAGCACGACCTCTGGGTCGCCGGCGTCGGCGCCCTCGGGAGCGACGGGCTCGGGCGCCCGTGTGGTCCGGCGGAGGGACCCTACGCGGACGCACCGATGGCGGCCCTCGTGCTGCACGTCAACCGCGAGGTCCTGCACCACGGCGCCGAGGTCGCCCTGATGTTGGATCTCTTCACGCACGGGAAGGACGTCTGGTCATGATCCCCACGTTCCAGATCGCCGTCGACTGCCGGGACCCGCACGGCTTGGCCCGCTTCTGGGCCGCGGCCGTCGAGTACGAGCTCGAGGACCACCACGACATGATCCTCGAGATCGTCGGCGCCGGCCTCGCGGCCGACGACGACATCATCGAGATCGACGGGCGCAAGGCCTGGAAGGACGCGGCGGCATGCCGTCATCCGGAGGGCACCGGCCCACGCCTGCTGTTCCAGGCCGTGCCGGAGCCGAAGACGGTGAAGGACCGCATCCACGTCGACCTCCACTACCTCGACGGCGACGAGGCCCGGGACGCGACCGTGGCCCGCCTGATCGAACTCGGGGCGACGAAGCTGTGGGACGGTCAGCAGGGCCCGCAGCGCTGGGTCACGATGGCCGACCCCGAAGGCAACGAGTTCTGCGTCGCCTAGAACCGGGTGGGATCTGTCTCGGTTTCCGGGACGAGTCCCGCCCAGAAACGATTCCCGCCCAGATGTGGGGACGTCAGGTGGTGCTCTTGCCGCACTTGCTCATGAAGCGCTCGACGTCGACGACGACGCGCAGGACCTTGCCGACGGCGACGAGGCCGCGACCGTCCGATGCCGACACCGTGAACGTCAGCCGGCGGCCCTCGACCTTCGCCAGCACGGCCTCGGCGACGACGCGTTCGCCGATCGCCGACGGTTGCAGGTGATCGAGGCCGACCTTCATGCCGACGGTGGTCGTGCCGGCGGTGAGCGCCGAGGCGATCGCACGGCAGCTGGCCTCCTCGCACAGCGCGATCAGCCGGGGCGTGCCGAGCACGTCGACCGTGCCCGAGCGCAGGGCGCGGGCCGTGTCGGCTTCACCGACCACCATCTCGGCCTCGACGCGCAGGCCCGTCGCCACCGTCACGGCGAGGCAGGGTAACGCGACGACCCCACCGTGCCACGGCCGACGACGGCCCGACCCGCGGAACGGGCCACCGGTAGCGTGGGCCGGGTGATCGACCATGACGTCTTGGAGCGGGTGCTGTCGACGGCGATGCGATCCGGCGGCGAGTTCGCCGAGGTCTACGCCGAGGACAAGCGATCGACATCGGCGGGGCTCGACGACGGTCGCGTGGAGCAGGTGACGAGTGGACGTGACCGGGGTGCCGGCATCCGCGTCGTCGCCGGCGACACGACCGGCTTCGCGCACACGAGCGACCTGTCCGAGGCCGGCCTGCGCACGGCCGCCGAGGCCGCCGCGGCGGCCGCCCGCCAAGGTGGTGGCGGCAGCCGCACCGTGGCCCTGACGCGGACGCCGACGAGCCCGAACAACAACGTCGAACGCTTCCCCGACGATGTCGCCAAGGCCGACAAGGTGGAGCTGCTGCGGCGCATCGACGACGCCGCTCGCGCCGCCGGCGCCGAGATCGTCCAGGTCTCGGCCGGGTACGCCGACAGCCGCAAGCGCGTGCTCGTCGCCAACAGCGACGGCCTGCTCGCCGACGACGAGGTCGTCCGGCTGCTGCTGCGCATCAGCACGGTGGCCGACGGCGACACCGGCATGCAGACCGGCTTCCACTCGATGGGCCACACCGTCGGGTTCGAGATCTTCGACACCGTCGACGTCGAGGAGCTGGCCCGCGACGCAGCACGCCAGGCGATCACCAAGCTCCGCGCCCGCCCGGCGCCGTCGGGCTCGATGCCGGTCGTGATCAAGCACGGCACCGGTGGTGTCCTCTTCCACGAGGCGTGCGGACACGGACTCGAGGCCGACCACATCGCCAAGGGCGCCAGCGTGTACACGGGCAAGACGGGCGAGCTCGTCGCCTCGCCGCTCGTCACCGTCGTCGACGACGGCACGATGGCCGGCGAGTGGGGGACGCTGTCGATCGACGACGAGGGCCACCCGACGCAGCGCAACGTGCTCATCCAGGACGGCGTGCTGACCGACTACATGTGGGACTACCTCCGCTCGCGCAAGGAGGGCCGGGTCCCGAGCGGCAACGGGCGCCGCCAGAGCTACATGCACCTGCCGATGGTCCGCATGACGAACACGTTCGTCACCGAGGGCGACCAGCGACCCCGCCGACCTCATCAGCTCCACCGAGCAGGGTGTCTACATCGCCCGCCTCGGTGGCGGCCAGGTCAACACGGCGAGCGGCGACTTCGTGTTCGGGATGACCGAGGCGTACCTCATCGAGGACGGCGAGATCACCGAACCGCTGCGCGAGGCCAACCTGATCGGCAACGGCCCGCAGGCGCTGCGCGACATCGACGCCGTCGCCGACGACTTCGCGATGGGCGGTCCCGGCACGTGCGGCAAGGACGGCCAGGGCGTCCCGGTCGGCACCGGCCAGCCGACGCTGCGCGTCGCCGCCCTCACGATCGGCGGGACGGCGGCATGAGTCTTCGAACGCCGCTCGATCGCCGCGAGCGCCAGCGAGCGGAGCGACGATGGGGTTCGGGGGCGCAGCCCCCGAGGAGGAACGGCGTGAGTCTCGCCACCGAGGACCTGCAGGCGCTCGCCGACAAGGTCGTCGCCCAGGCGAACGCCGGCGAGCAGATCGAGGCCTACGTCTCGCGAGGCGGCGAGACCGAGGTCCGCGTCTACGGCGGCGACGTCGAGCACTTCGTGTCGGCGCAGAACGAGGGCATCGGCGTGCGCGTGATCCGCGACGGCCGCACCGGCTTCGCCTACGCCGGGACGCTCGACCCGGGTGCGGTCGACGAGGTCCTCGCCGAGGCCCGCGACAACGTCACGTTCGGCACCGTCGACGAGTGGGCGGGGCTCGCCGAGCCCGACGGCGTCGCCCGCACCCCGCAGCCGCTGTGGGACGACGCAGCTGGCCGCCTTCCCGACGGAGCGCAAGATCGAGCTGGCGAAGGAGCTCGAGCGCCTGACGCTGGCGGGCGACCGGCGGATCCGCGTCGACGACGCCAACTACTCCGACGCGTGGGCCGAGGTCGCCGTGGCGACGACGACGGGCATCCGTGAGAGCGGTCGGGAGAACGGCTGCTTCGTCAGCGTCAGCAGCCTCGCCGACGACGGCGACGAGACCCAGACGGGCTTCGGCTTCAGCGTCGCCCGCCGCCCAGAGCTGTTCGACCTCGACAAGGCCGCCGGCGACGCCGTCGAGCGGGCGACCCGCCTGCTCGGCGCGACGAAGCCGCCGAGCCGGCGCCTGACCGTCGTGCTCGACCCGTTCGTGACGGCGCAGTTCCTCGGCGTGATCTCCTCGACCCTGAACGGCGAGAGCGTCGTCAAGGGCCGCAGCCTGTTCCGCGAGCGCCTCGGCGAGCAGGTCGCCTCGAGCGTCGTGACGCTCGTCGACGACCCGACGAACCCCGACGCCTACACCGCCACCGACGTCGACGGCGAAGGCCTCGCGGCGCGCCGCAACGTCCTCATCGAGGGCGGCGTGCTGCAGCGCTTCGTGCACGCCAGCTACTCGGCCCGCCGCGCCGGCACCGTCTCGACCGGCAACGCCACCCGCGGCGGCTTCTCCGGGACGCCCGGCGTCGGCTGCCTCGCGCTGCAGTTGCTGCCGGGCACCCGCGACCAGGCGGCGCTCGTCGCCGACGTCGACGACGGCCTGCTCGTGCAGTCCGTGTCCGGCCTGCACTCGGGCGTCAACTCGATCAGCGGCGACTTCTCGACCGGCGCCTCGGGGATGCTCATCACCAACGGCACGGTCGGCGCCCCGGTGCGCGAGCTGACGATCGCCTCGACGCTGCAGCGCATGCTGCTCGACGTCGCCGAGGTCGGCTCGGACGTCGACTGGCTCCCGATGCGCGCCGCCGGCGTCAGCCTCGTGATCCACGACGTCACGATGTCCGGCGCCTGAGGACGTCATCTCCGGAGCGCCAGGACCCGACGCGGCACGGTCAGCGTCCGGACGCCACGTGCGGCACGTGCTCAGCGATCGGAGGCCGCACGCGCACGGTGCCGACTTTCAGACCCACGGCCAGGAACTGGCCGCCACGCTGAAAGTTGACCGATCCGGAGGCCGGTGCGCGGGCTCGGTGGCCGGGTGTGACAGTCCGCGTGCCGCTCCGGGCATCACGTACTAGAAACCTGCCGTGCCGATCCTGCACGCCATCATCCTCGGCATCGTGCAGGGGCTGTCGGAGTTCCTGCCGATCTCGTCGAGCGGTCACCTGCTGCTCGTGCCCTGGATCTCGGGCTGGGACGACTTCGACGATCCCGTCCATCGAGAAGGCGTTCGACGTCGCCCTCCACATCGGCACGCTCATCGCCGCCATCGCCTACTTCCGCAAGGACCTCGCGATCTACATCCGTGCGGGCATCCGCACGGTCGTGCACCGCAAGGAGCCGGTGACGACGGACGGGCGGGTCGCCTGGCTGCTGCTGCTGTCGACGGTGCCGGCTGCGCTCGTCGGCGCCGTCTTCGAGGACTCCATCGACGAGCACCTCGGGACGCCCGGGATCATCGCCGTCTCGCTGATCCTCGGCGGCCTCCTGCTGGCGGTCGCCGACCGCACGTCGGGCCGCCGCCCCCTCGAGGCCTACGGCGTGCGCGACTCGCTCGCCGTCGGCGCAGCCCAGGCGCTGGCCCTCAACCCCGGCACGTCGCGGTCGGGCATCACGATCACGGCCGGCCGCTTCCTCGGGTTCGACCGGGACGCGGCGGCGCGCATCAGCTTCCTGATGATGATCCCGGTGACGCTCGGGGCCGTCGTCTTCAAGATGGGCGGGCTCGCCGCCGACGGCATCCCGAGGGACCTGCTCGTGCCGATGCTCGCCGGCGTCATCTCGTCCGGCGTCTCCGGGTGGATCGCGGTCTGGGGGACGCTGACGCTCGTGCGCACGCACAGCTTCATGCCGTTCGTCATCTACCGCGTCGTGGTCGGGGTCGCGGTGCTGATCGTCATCGCGGCCGGCTGGCGCTGACGGCGGGTCGCAGGACGAGCGCCAGCGTCCCGTCCGCCGCCGCGGTCGCGACGCTCGCGACCTCGTCGTCGGGTACGGCGACGAGCACGGCGTCGGCATGCGTCCCGACGACGAGGCCGTCGACGGTGAGCACGAGCCCGGACGCGACCGCTGCCACGGCGTCACCCGTGCGGGCGCCGGTCGGGACCGCCTCGGCGACGGCGACGGCCGACCAGCCGTCCGGGATCAGCGCCTGCGGCGCGGCGGTGGCGACCACGTCGGCGGCCACGAGCACCTCCCCGGCGGCGACGTGCTGGCGGGCGGTGGCGCCGTCGCCCACGGTGCCCACGGCGGCCGCCGGCACGAGCGGGTCGGGCAGCGCGCGGTCGCGTGGTGGCCCCGGCGAGCGGGTCGCCGGGCGCCAGGTCGGCGGTCGCCACGACCACGTCGCGGGTCTCGCCCCACGCTCGGCGGGCGTCGTCGACGGACGCGCCGGCGGCGGCCGCGGCCCAGCCGGCGCCCGCCGCGACGAGCAGGACGGCGGCCCAGTAGAGCCCCGGACGGCGAGCGAGGACGTAGCGGACCCGGGCCACGACGTGCATCAGATGTCCTCCCGATCGGGTGCGATCGGGGGATGCCGGGTGCGCTCGACGCTACCGGCGCGTCGAGGCGCTCAGCCCGACGACGAGGAGGTGGTGGACGGGGCTCGTCGTGGACGAGCCGGCGCCGTTCGAGCTCGACGAGTCGCCAGACGACGAGACGAGGACGATGACGAGACGACGACGAGCTGTCGCTGCTGGCCGCAGCACCGTCGCTCGACGAGCTGGAGCCCGCCGACGCGGTGCGCGACGACGAGCCGCGGCTGTCCGTCTTGTAGAACCCGCCGCCCTTGAACGTCACGCCGACCGGGGTGAAGACCTTCTTGACCGCCATCGGCGCGCCCGTGCCCGGGTGCGTCGCCTCGGTGAGGGCGTCGTCCGTGAAGGCCTGCTGGACCTCGATGGTCTCCCCGGTGTCGACGAAGCGGTAGACGTACGTGGGCATCGGTGACGACGCTACCGGCTCGGCCCCGCTGCGGTCCTGGTGAGCGTGGCGCGAAGCCCGCCGTCCGGCCGGGGGTCGTTCGGTATGGTCTCGCGGCATGCAGGTCCGCAGCGCCGTGATCCCGGCCGCAGGGATGGGGACCCGGTTCCTCCCGGCGTCCAAAGCCGTCCCGAAGGAGCTCCTCCCGATCGGTGACACCCCGACGCTGCAGCTCGTCATCGACGAGGCGCTCGGCGCCGGCATCGAGCACATCGTCGTCGTCAGCAGCCGCAACAAGCCGGCTGTCGAGCAGTACTTCGCCCCGTCGCCCGATCTGGTGGCTGCGCTCGAGCAGAGCGGGAAGGACGCCCTCGCCGAGCGGGTCCGCAGCATCGGGTCGACCTGGCGGGCGACGATCGTCTACCAGGACGAGCCACGCGGGCTCGGCCACGCGGTCGGCTGCGCTGCGGAGGCGATCGGCGACGAGCCGTTCGCCGTGATGCTCCCCGACGAGCTGATGGGCGACTCGTCGCTGCTCGCCCACATGAACGGCGTGTGCGCCCGCACCGGTGGCAGCGTCGTGGCCCTCAAGGAGATGCCCCACGAGGAGATCGGGCGCTACGGCGTGATCGACCCGGCCGGGCCGGTCGACGCCGACGGCGTCGTGCCGATCCGCGACATGGTCGAGAAGCCGCCCGTCGACGAAGCCCCGAGCGACCTGGTGATCATCGGGCGCTACGTGCTCACGCCGGACGTGTTCGAGGAGATCGCCGCCGGACGTGTCGGCGCGCTCGGCGAGATCCAGCTCACCGACGCGCTGCGCGCCCAGGCTGCCCGCTCGCCGTTCCACGGTGTCGTCAGCCGGATCGACCGCTTCGACACCGGCACCCCGTTCGGCTTCCTGACGGCGGCGATCGAGCTCGGCCTGCGCGACCCGAACTGGGGTGCCGACCTCCGGGCGTTCCTGGCCGAGCTGCCCGCCCGCACCGGCTGAGCGTCGGCCGATCGGCGGTCAGGCTCAGGCGGCGGAAGCGCCCGGGCTGGTCGAGCACCAGGCCGTGCTCGTCGACCGTCGAACTCGGTCGTGTCGGCCGATCCGTCGCTGACGCGCCAGTGCAGCTCGTCGACGCGCTCGTAGCGCCGCGTCGCCACGTCCACGGCGAGCGTCTCGACGTCGATGGTGACGACCGGCATCTCGGCGCGGTCGCCGACCTCCAGCGGGAGGCGGCGGATCGGGAGCGTCACCGGGAACGGCGAGCACGACAGCGCGACGTCGACGCACCCGTCGAGCTCGGGGCGATGGGCACCGTTGACCTCGCCCCACCGGTTGTGCCCGTCGTTGGCCAGCCACAGGTCGGGTTCGTCGAGGTCGCGGAACAGCAGGAACTGGCGCACCCGCCACGTCGGCGAGAGGCGCAGCACGTACTGCACGCGCTCGCGGCCGACGTCGCCGCACGCCGTCCACGCCTCGTTCTCCCAGCGCAGCGTGAGGTGCTCGACGTGGGCGCCGTCCCACGTCTCCCAGTGCACGTCGTGGCCGTCGGCCGAGAGCGCGGGCCACGACGACATGGCTCCAGTCTCTCGGCCGGTGGCCGTTCCGGCGCGGCGGTACGGTTCCCCCCGTGATCGACCTGGAGGACGCCCAGCGCATCGTGCTCGAGGCCTGCGGCCCGCTGCCCGCCCTGGACCACGACCTCGCCGACGTCCTCGGGCGGGTGCTCGCCGCCGATGTCGTCGCCACCGAGGACGTGCCGCCGTTCGCCAACTCGGCCGTCGACGGGTACGCCGTCCACGCCGCCGACCTCGCCACGGTGCCCGCCGAGCTGAAGGTGGTCGGCGAGGTCGCCGCCGGTGCCGCGCCGTACGCCGGCGTCCTCGGCCGCGGCGAGGCGGTGCGGATCATGACCGGTGCCCCGTTGCCGGCAGGCGCCGACGCCGTGGCGATGGTCGAGGACAGCGAGCGGCTGGGTGACGCCGCCGTCCGGCTCTCGGCGACGGTGACGGCGGGATCGGCCGTGCGGCGGGCCGGCGACGACGTGCGCGCCGGCGATGTCGTGCTGCCGGCCGGCACGATCGTCGCGCCGGCGGTGCTCGGCGTGCTGGCGAGCATCAACGCCCGGCGCGTCGCCGCCCACCCGGCGGTTCGCGTCGCCGTCCTGTCGACCGGCGACGAGCTCGTGACGGACGGGTCACCGTTGCGGCCGGGCCAGATCCGGGAGAGCAACGCCACCATGTTGGCGCCGCTGCTCGCCGCGGCCGGGTGCGTCGTCGACGCCCGCGGCGTGGTCCCCGACGACGAGGAGCTGCTGGAGGCCGTGCTGCGCGATGCCGCGTCGACGAACGACGCGATCGTGACGAGCGGCGGCGTCAGCATGGGCGACTACGACGTCGTGAAGGCCGTGCTGGGGCGCATCGCGGACATGCAGTGGATGCAGATCGGGATCAAGCCGGCGAAGCCGTTCGCCTTCGGACGCCTCGACGGCATCCCGGTCTTCGGCCTGCCGGGCAACCCCGTGAGCTCGCTCGTGAGCTTCGAGCTGCTCGCCCGCCCGGCGCTGCGGCGGATGATGGGTCACACCCACGTCGCCCGCACCAGCCTCGTCGCCGTCACCGACGCCGACCTGCGCCGCCAGCCCGACGGCAAGGTCCACTTCCTCCGGGTGAACGGCGAGTTCGCCGATGACGGCCGGTACCACGTCCGCCCGGTCGGTGCCCAGGGCAGCCACCAGCTGGCGGCCACCGCGCTCGCCGACGCCCTCCTCGTGCTGCCCGACGGCGACGGGGTGCCGGCGGGCGCCGACGTCGCCGTGCTCCTGCTCCACGCGTAGGGCACGCGTAGGCGACGGCGCGGCCGTGCGCCCGTAGAGTGGCGTGATGGACCTCGTCGATCCGTTCGGGAGGGTCATCAAGGACCTACGGATCTCCGTCACCGACCGCTGCAACTTCCGCTGCACGTACTGCATGCCCGAGGAGGGCATGACGTGGTTGCCGCGCAGCGAGGTGCTCTCGTTCGAGGAGATCGAGCGGATCTGCCAGGTCATGGTCCGGCGCTACGGCGTCGAGTCGATCCGCCTCACCGGCGGCGAGCCGACCGTCCGCGCCCGCCTGCCACTGCTCGTCGAACGGCTCGCGGCCCTCGGCGTCGACGTGGCGATGACGACCAACGGAGCGACGCTGCGCCTCATCGCCGGCGACCTGCGCCGCGCCGGACTGCGCCGCATCAACATCAGCCTCGACACCCTGCGCCGCGACCGGTTCGTCGAGATGACCCGCCGCGACGAGCTCGTCAACGTGCTCGACGGGATCGCCGCCGCGAAGGACGTCGGCTTCGACCCCGTCAAGCTGAACACCGTCGTGCAGCGCGGCGTGAACGACGACGAGATCGTCGACCTGGCGACGTTCGGCCGCGAGCACGGTGTCGAGGTGCGCTTCATCGAGTTCATGCCGCTCGACGCGTCGGGTGGTTGGGCCGACGGTTCGGTCGTCGGCCAGGACGAGATCATCGGGCACATCGCCACGGTGTACCCCGTCGAGCAACTGCCGGCGCGCGGCGCGGCGCCGGCCGACCGCTGGCGCTACCTCGATGGTCACGGCACCGTCGGCGTCATCCCGAGCGTCACCAAGCCGTTCTGCGGCGACTGCGACCGGGTGCGGCTGACGGCGGACGGGCAGTTCCGGACCTGCCTCTTCGCCACCGACGAGTTCGACCTCCGGCGCGCCATGCGCGCCGGCGAGTCCGACGACGAGCTGGCGGCACGGATCGAGCGGGCGGTCGGCACGAAGTGGGCGGGTCACCGGATCAACCAGGTCGACTTCGTCCGGCCGAAGCGCTCGATGTCCCAGATCGGCGGCTGACCAGCGCTTCCTGGCCGACCGCTGGGGGGACCTCCGGCCAGTGCGCGAGACTGTCGGCATGAGTGACCTCTCGTTCACCCATCTCGATCCGCTCGGTCGGGCCCGGATGGTCGACGTCACGCCGAAGGATCCGACGCACCGCCGTGCGGTGGCGCGCTGCAAGGTGATGATGAAGCCGGAGACGACGGCGGCGATCGCCAATCGGGAGGTCAAGAAGGGCGACGTGCTCGCCGTGGCCCGCGTCGCGGGGATCCAGGCCGCCAAGCGGACGTCGGACATGATCCCGCTCTGCCACCCGCTGCTCGTCGGGTCGGTCTGGGTCAACTTCGAGATCGGCGACGACTTCGTCGCCATCGAGGCCCAGGTCGACACCGTCGACCGCACGGGCGTCGAGATGGAGGCCCTGCACGCCTGCGCGACCGCCGCGCTGACCGTCTACGACATGTGCAAGTCGGCCGACCGCGGCATGGTCATCGGCGAGCTCACGCTGTGGGAGAAGACGGGCGGACGCTCGGGCAACTACCGCCGCGAGCCGGCCGCTGGCAGTGTCGATCATGACGGTCCTGTGTCCGGAGGCACGCCTGTCGTTGCCTCACCGTCACGGAGTGTCGTAGAATCGTAACGAACGCCTGCCAGGCCGCGTCCTGGGTGAACGGGTGATGACGTACTCGCAACACAAGGGCGAACGAAACAGATGGGTCAACTGGTCCTGCTCGTCGTAGCAGCAGCATGGGCGGCGGTGTTGGTACCGCCGTTGCTCCGCTCGAGGATCGAGAACCGGCCGAACTCCTCGGTCTCCGACTTCCGCAACCAGTTGTCGAGCCTGCAGCGGGCGATGCCGTCCCGCGGGGTGGCGATGCGCTCGATGGCCCGACCCCTCGCCCCGTCCCCGTTGAGCCGCCCGGCGGCCGCCGGTCGACCCGGCATCCCTGGCCACAGCCGCACCCATGGTGGCCAGCCGCCCCGCCTCAACGGCCACGTGCCCGTCGACCGTCGTCGCCGCGCCGAGCCGGTGCGCACCTACGACGCCAGCCCCCGGGTGCGCAGCCACGCCGAACGGGTTGCCCGCCCCGTCACCACCCGCGACGCCCTCAAGCGGCGGCGCGCCAACGTCCTGTTCGTGCTGGCGCTCACCGCCGCCAGCACGCTGTTCCTGGCCGCCACGACCAGGTCGCAGCCGATGATCTGGGTCGCCGTGGCATCGATCGTCGCCCTCGTCGGCTACGTGTGCCTCCTCGGCCAGCTGCGCCAGCGCGAGCTCGAGCCGCACCCCGGCACCCGCGTTGCGCCCGGCGCCGCGTCGAACCCCCGAGGCCCGTCGGCGCCCGAGCGCACGCCCGGCCACCCCGGTCCGCCGCCAGGTCGCCAGCCGCCAGGTCGCCGCCCCCCGCCAGTCGGCCGACCGCTGGTCGCACGCGGTCTGAGCAGCGCCGAACGGCACCCGCCCGGCGCCGTTCGACCCGGTACACTTCTCGCCCGTCGCGGGGCTGTAGCTCAGTTGGTAGAGCGCAACAATCGCACTGTTGAGGCCAGGGGTTCGATTCCCCTCAGCTCCACGTGACACCGGCCCGGGTCTCCGACCCGGGCCGCTGTCGTTCCCCGGCCCGGATCGGCCGCGCCGCGTTCTCCGGACTTCGCGTGCTCGCGGCGCGCCGGAGCCTCGCGCAGCACGTCGGGCCGGTGCTCAGTCAGAGGCTCGCCGCGAAGCGCGCGGTCTCGCGGGCGCGCAGCGCGGTGTTGACGCGCTGGCGCTCGAGCACCTGCTCGAGCGTCTTGGCGGCCTGCTCGATCGGGTGCTCGGCGAAGAACGCCTGGACGTCGGCGGCGACGGTCTCGTCGGTGAGCAGGCGCACCGAGCCCACCATGCGGACGATCGTGTTGGACGGGAAGGCGGCGTTGGCCTCGGCCCAGTGCTGACGGACGAAGCGCCACGCCGTCGCCCCGTGCTTGCGGTTGCCGATGCACAGGTTGAGCAGGAACGGCGCGTTCTGCGTCTTCACCTCGGAGCTCATCGCCAGCTCGCACGTGCGCAGCATCAGCGCCTCGGAGTCGAACTCGCTGAGCGCGTTGAGGTGGCGCAGCTGCTCCTGCGGGTTCGTCGCCTCGCGGTAGCCGGCCGAGCAGCCGCTCGTACATCGGCTCGTCGCCCGTGGCGGCCACGATCGAGGTGGCCGCGGCGACGAGCTCGGCGTCGACGCTGCCCGGTGAGGCCTCGGCCTGGTCGTACCAGGCGCGGGCCTTGGCCCGCATGTCCTCGTCGGCGCCCTGCACGGCGAAGGCCCCGGCGAGCAGGCCGCGCAGCTTGCCGCGCAGGTCGTCCTCGCCGGCGACGGGGTCGCCGAGCTCGGCGACGACGGGCGCCAGGAGGGCGTGGACGCGGGCCTGGAAGCGCGGGTACGCGTCGTCGTCGAGGAGCCGTCCGAGGCCGCGCAGGCCGAGGACGATCGACCTGCCACACGGCGAGGTCGCGCTCGCCGCCGAAGCCCTCGACGAACGTCAGGAAGTCGGCCGCGGGGAGGCGGCCGGCGACGACCTCGTTCCAGGCGTCGTCGACGAGGTTGTAGCGCTCGAGCGTGTCGAGGGCGCCGAGGACCTCACCCGAGATGCGGCCCCGCAGCTCGTCGCTGTAGGCGACGCGGTAGAAGCCGTGGCCGCCGGCGTTGACGACGACGGGCGCCGCCGGATCGGCGAGCGGCGCACGCCCCTCGACGCCGTCGAGCAGCACGGTGAGCGACTCGTCGCCGGCGCGCACGTGCACCGGCACGAGCCACGTGGTCGGCGCGGTGTCGGCCTCCAACGTGTCGCCGTCGAACGCGAAGCGGTCCTGGCGCACCACGAGCTCGCCGCCCTCGACCGAGGCGCTGACGAGCGGGTACCCGGGCTGCCAGATCCACGAGTCCATCATCCGTCGCACCGGCTCGCCGCTGGTGGCCTCGATGGCGTCCCAGAGGTCGTTGGTCTCGGTGTTCCCGTAGGCGTGCTGGCCGAGGTAGTGGCTGACGCCCACCCGGAAGCGCTCCGGCCCGAGGTACTGCTCGAGCATGCGCAGCAGGGCTCCGCCCTTCTGGTACGTGAGGACGTCGAACATCCCCTCGCAGTCCTGCGGGGAGCGCACGGGGTACTCGACCGAGCGCGTGCTGGCCAACGAGTCGGTCTCGAACGCCGCCGAGCGCTCGAGGCCGAACAGCGTCCAGCGACCCCAGTCGGGTCGGTAGGCGTCGCAGGAGATCAGCTCCATGAACGTGGCGAAGGCCTCGTTCAGCCAGATGCCGTTCCACCAGCGCATCGTCACGAGGTCGCCGAACCACATGTGGGCGAGCTCGTGGGCGACGACGTCGGCGACGCGCATCTGCTCGTCCATCGTGGCCGTGGCCGGGTCGACGAGCAGGGCGTTCTCGCGGAACGTGATGCAGCCGAGGTTCTCCATCGCACCTGCCGCGAAGTCGGGGAGGGCGAGCAGATCGACCTTGTCGCTCGGGTACGGGATGCCGTAGTAGCGCTGGAACCAGCGCAGGCAGAAGGCGCCGACGTCGAGGCCGAACCCGGCGAGGTGGCCCTTGCCGGGGACGTGCACGACGCGCAGCGGGATGCCGTCGACGTCGACCGGGTCGGTGGCCTCGAGCGGTCCGACGACGAACGCGACGAGGTAGCTGCTCATCACCATCGTGTCGGCGAAGCGCACGGCGACCTTGCCGCCGGGCCGCTCGCTGCGCTCGACCTCGGGCCCGTTGGAGACCGCGAGCAGCGGCGGGATCGACGACGAGGGTGATGCCGAAGACGGCCTTGAAGTCCGGCTCGTCCCAGCACGGGAACGCCCGCCGGCAGTCGGTCGCCTGCATCTGCGTCGTCGCGATGACCTGCTCGGCGCCGGACGCGTCGCGGAACGTGCTGCGGTAGAAGCCGCGCAGCTTGTCGTTGAGGATGCCGGTGAAGGAGATGACGACGCTCACCGTGCCCGGCTGCAACCCGCCGACGGGGCTGATGACGAGGCGCTCGGTCGCCGGCTCGAGGTGCCACTGCACGTCGCTGCCGTCGACGCGGACCTCGGCGATGTCGAGCTCGATGGCGTTGAGGACGAGCTCGCCGACCGGCTCGACGACGTCGACGCTGATCTCGACCCGGCCGTCGAACATCGCCGCCGAGAGGTCGGGCGCCAGTTCGACGTCGTAGCGCGTCGGCACCGCGCCACGCGGCAGCCGGTAGGGGTCGAGCGTGGGGGTCTCCTGCGTCGCGGTCACGCGGCCCACCGTACCGCCGGGGTGCGCGCCCGACCGTCGGGGTCGGCGCGCTCGGAGGAGCGGAGGACGGTGCGCCAGTAGAGTCCTCGGCCGTGGCCGGGCCCCGCTTCGACGTCGTCGGGATCGGCAACGCGCTCGTCGACGTGATCGCTCATGCGGGCGACGCGTTCCTCGCCGAGCACACGCTCGTGAAGGGGTCGATGGAGCTGATCGACACCGATCGGGCCGTCCACCTGTACCAGGCCCTCGGCACCGCCGTCGAGATGAGCGGTGGGTCGGCGGCGAACACGATGTGCGGGGTCGCCAGCCTGGGCGGGCGCGCCGCCTACATCGGCAAGGTGTCCGACGACGACCTCGGCGCCGTCTTCGGCCACGACCTGAACGCGCTCGGCGTGTCGTTCCGGCGCGGCGCACCGGAGGCCGAGACGCCGACCGGCCGCTGCATCATCGTCGTCACGCCCGATGCGCAGCGGACGATGAACACCTACCTCGGCGTGTCCAGCCTGCTGTCGTCCGACGACCTCGACGAGCCGGCGATCGCCGACGGCGCGGTGCTCTACATGGAGGGCTACCTGTTCGACCGCGACGACGCCAAGAAGGCGTTCCGCCGCGCCGCCGGCGTCGCCCACGATGCCGGCCGCAAGGTCTCGCTGACGCTGTCGGACTCGTTCTGCGTCGACCGCCACCGCCAGGACTTCGCCGCCCTCGTCCGCGACGAGGTGGACATCCTGTTCGGCAACAGCGACGAGCTGTGCTCGCTGTACGAGCTCGCCACGCTCGACGACGCCATCGCCCACGTCCGCGACGAGTGCGAGCTGGCCGCCATCACGGCCGGCAAGGAGGCTCCTTCATCGTCTCCGCGGACCGCGTCGTGCAGGTCCCGGCCGAGCCGGTCGCCCGGGTCCTCGACACGACCGGCGCCGGCGACCTCTACGCGGCCGGGTTCCTCTACGGCTTCACCCGCGACCTGCCACTCGAGGAGTGCGGGCGGATCGGCTCGATCGCCGCCGCCGAGGTCATCAGCCACGTCGGACCGAGGCCCCTCGTCGAGCTGCGTACCCTGTTGCCGTGACGGCGGGCAGCCCCCCTGAGCAGGCACGGTCGATCGCCGAGCGGTGGCTGGAGGCGGAGCCCGACGACGACGTGCGGGCCGAGCTGCGGGCCC
>CAVVSE010000004.1:0-73863 GCA_963750905.1 uncultured Acidimicrobiia bacterium | reverse complement strand
TTCGTGAGCAGCCGCGGCTACCGCTCCGTGTGGACACCGGAGGAGGTGTCGATGATCAGCAAGGACGACCCCGCCCACGCCGAGCAGCGCGGCCTCGTCCAGGGGTTGTTCACGCGCCGGGCCGTGCGCGTGTCGGGAGGACGAGATCCGTGCCCTCGTCGTCGACGCGCTCGACGCGCTCGACGCGACGACGGCCCGGTGGAGGTCGTCACCGCGCTGGCGGCACGGGTGCCGTCGCTGCTCACGTGCCGCCTGCTCGGGTGGCCCGACGACCGCTGGCCCGACGTGCGGTCGTGGTCGGAGCGGCTGATGCGCATCGACACCTTGACGCGCGTCCCCGGCCAGCTCGCCGACGCTGTCGCGGCGATGGGCGAGATGGCCGCGCTGATGGACGAGTCGCTGGCGGCGAAGCGCGCCGCGCCCGCCGACGACCTGATGTCGATCTGGGCCCACGCCGCGCTCGGCGGCTGCCCGATGACGCGCACGACGATCCACTTCGAGCTCGGCCTCGTCGTGCCCGGCGGCGCCGAGACGACCCGCACGACGCTGGCCCGCGCCCTCGTGCTGTTCGCCGAGCGGCCGGATCTGTGGACGTGGCTCGTCGAGCACCGCACGGCGATCCCGACCGCCGTCGAGGAGCTGCTGCGGTGGATCACCCCGCTCAACAACATGTTCCGCACGGCCGCCGTCGACACCGACATCGCCGGTGTCGGCGGTCGCCGCCGGCGATCGCATCGCGCTCGTCTACCCGTCGGCGAACCGCGACGAGGCGGTGTTCGACCGGCCCGACGACGTCGTGCTCGACCGCGACCCCGAACCCGCACGTCGCGTTCGGCTTCGGCACCCACCTGTGCATCGGCGCCAACCTCGCCCGGGCGACGATCCGCATCGCCCTCGAGGAGCTGACCAGCCGGTACCGGGCGATCACCGCCGTGGCACCGCCCGTGTACGAGGCCAACGTCTTCGTGAAGGCCGTCGAGCGCTTCGACGTCACGTTCACCCCGGTGCCCTGACCGCCGTCCGGAGCTCATTCGAGCGGCAGGCGCTCACCCCGGCAGAACACGGAGAGGCTGCCGTTGGAGGAGACGACGAACACGATCGCCGAGGGCTCACTGGCGGTGAAGCGCAGCGCGGACGTGTGGCGCGTCCCCCGGTAGGGCGGGATCTCGCGCCGCGATCGCTCGGACGACCGCAGGTGCACGCCGACCGTCGAGACCCGGCCGGCCGGGTCGACGAGGGCGGCGCGGTCGTACTGGGCGAGGGCGTTGAGGAGGGCGGCGAAGTGCGCGCGTCGCCGCAGGTCGAGCGGCGGGATCGCCACCGAGGCCTGCAGGCCGAGGCCGGCGAGCTCGTGGGGGTCGCCGTCGAGCCGCCAGACGAGCGTCGCTCCGACGCGGCCGGCCGCCAACCAGTGCGTGCACATCTCCAGCAGGTTGGCCAGCAGCGCCGGGTCGGCGCCCGGGGCATGCGGGGCCACGAGGCCGACGAGGTGCGCCGACAACGGCTTCGTCGACCAGTGGATGCCGTCCCACACGGCGACGCCTTCCGCCGTCGACAGGCGCACCCAGCCCTGGCCGAGGCGCTGCACGACGAGGGCCCCGGTCGCCATCGTCAGGTGCACGGCCGACGACTCGTACTCCCGGGTGCGCTCGAAGCACACCAACCGGTCGGGGCCGCCCCCGACGACGCGGGCGACGAACGACGAGCGGCCGTCGGCGAGGCGCCGGGCGACCGTGAGGGGGATGTCGCTGATGTCGACGAGCTCGAGCTGCTCCACGGGCTGCTTGCGCAGCGAGTCCGGCGTCGCCAGCAGGGCGCCGTAGCGCGGCGCGACGCCCTCGTGGGCGTGGGGGTGGCGGGCGTAGTCGAGCTCCGTGAGCAGCAACTGGCACAGCTCGTCGTCGGCCGGCAGCCAGATGCCGTCGTCGTCGAGCTCGTGGCGCAGGCGCAGGAGGCGCCGCTCGGTGGCATCGAGCTCACGCGGCGCGGCGGTCACGCCTCAATCATGCCCAGCTCGCGCCGGGCTGCGTGGTCGGGATGCGGGGTCAGCGCATCCGGATGACCGAGCCCGACACGAGACGGGCCGCATCGCTGCACAGCCAGGCGATCACCTCGGCCACCTCGGCCGGCTCGGCGACGTGGTCGTGCTCGCGGGACGCGGCCACGAAGGCGCGCACCTCGTCGGTGACCCAGCCGGTGTCGGTCACCGGCGGATGGACGATGTTGGCCGTGATGCCGAACGGGGCGAGCTCCGTCGCCGCCGACATCGTGTAGTTCTCGAGGGCGGCCTTCGCCGCGCCGTAGGAGACCTCCTGCGGGAAGCCCTGCGGCCCACCGGACGTCAGCCCGACGATCCGACCCCACGTCGCGCCCCGCGCCGATGTGGCGGCGGGCCAGCTCGGCGATGAGCAGGGCGGCGGCGCGGGCGTCCACGCCGAGGTTGCGGTCCACGGACGACGGCGTCACCGCCGCGAGGTCGCGGCCGAGGCGGTCCGTCGGATCGGGCGTGAACGTGTCGGCGACCCAGCCGCTGGCGTTGTTGATCAGGATCGACACCGGTCCGAGCACTCGTTCGGCGGCGTCGAGGATGCGCCCGGCCGCGTCGTCGTCGCGGAGGTCGACCTCGACGGCCGCGGCGCGCCCGGGCAGCGGTTCGATCGCCGCCAGCACCTCGTCGGCGTCGCGCTCGCGCGCCGCCCCGTAGCCGGCCGGCGTGCCGGGGTCGGCCTCCGGCGTGAGGCGCAGGTAGCTGACGAGCACGTCGACGCCGGACGACGCCAGCGCGACCGCCGTCGCCGCCCCGATGCCGTGGTTGCCGCCGGTGACGACGGCGACGCGGGACGTGGGCGTCGGAACCTGGGAACTCGGCACGATGGGACCTCCGATGGCGCAGCTCCCATTCGTACAAGACAGGCGCGCACCCCAGGTTCAAGATGGGCCCATGACCGCCGCCGTCGTGCTCGCCGACACCAATGGGCGGATCACCTCGTGGGACGCCGGCGCCGAGCGCCTGCTCGGTCACCCGGCCGCGCGCCATCGGATGCTCGCTCGACCTCATCGTGCCGCCCGACCTCCGCGCCGCCCACTGGTCCGGCTTCCACCGGGCGATGTCGACCGGGACGTGCCGCCTCGATCGCGCCGCCACCAACCTCCCGGTCCTGCACGCCGACGGCTCGGTCCGCGTGCTCCCCGCCCGCTTCGTGTTCCTCACCGACTCGCGTGACGAGCCGGCCGGCGCGGCGGCGGTCTACGGCGACCCCGTCGGCGGCGAGGAGGCGTGGGGGCCGATCCTGCGCCCCACGCCGGAGCCCGCTCCGTGATCGCCTCGTTGCGATCGCGGCAGGAGTGGGCGCTCGCCCGCGCCCTGCGCCAGGCCGCGCCCGGCCACGCCACGCTGTGGTGGGTCGGCCTCGTGCTGCGCGGCACGCTGCCCGCAGCCATCGCCGTGACGTCGGGCTGGCTGATCGCGGCCGTCACGGATGGGGACGCGCTGACCGCTCCGCTGGTGTGCATGGCGGTCGTGTTCGTGGCCAGCCAGGTCATCGGCCCGCTCCACGAGGCGCTCGGCGCCGACCTCGGCAACCGCACGGCGACCTCGCTCAACGACCGGTTGATGGCGGCGACGCTCGATCCTCCCGGGGTCGCCCACCTCGAGCGCGCCGACCTGGCCGACGACCTGTCGATGGCCCGCGACTTCGACCTCGGCATCACCGGCCCGCCGCTGTCGTACAGCATGAACTTCATCGCCGACGGTCTGGTCGGCCTCGTCAGCGGCGTGGCCTCGGCGATCGTCCTGGCCTGGTACGGCTGGTGGCAGGCGATCGTGCTCGTGCTCGCCTGGTCGGCGACCCACTGGATGCTGCGCGAGAGCGCGATCTGGTTCGAGCGCCGCACCCCCGAGGTGATGCGCGGCGCAGCGCGAGGCCGACTACTCCTACCGCCTCGCCGTCGACCCCCCGGCCGCCAAGGAGGTGCGCCTGTTCGGCCTCGCCGACTGGGTCATCGACCGCTTCGCCCGCCAGCGCCGGCACCTCTACGACCTGCAGTACGAGGCCACGCGACTGCACGAGCGCTCCCTGCTCGGGGCCCTCGTCATCGTGCTGGCCGCCAACCTGGTGGCGTTCTGGACGCTCGGCGTGCGGGCCGCCGACGGCGACCTGTCGCTGTCGGCGGCGATCGTCGCCCTGCAGGCGGCCGTCGGCATCAGCGCCATCGCCTTCGGTGGGCTCAACTGGGCGCTCGACGGCGCCGCCGCCCCGGTCGCCGCCGTCGACGGGCTCGAGCGCGTGATGGGCCCGGCGGGCGCACTGCCCACGACCGGCACGGCGACGATCCCGCCCGGCCGCGGCCCGGAGCTGCGCTTCCGCGACGTGTCCTTCGGTTACCCCGGCGGTCCGCTCGTGCTCGACGGCTTCGACCTCACGATCCCGGCCGGCCGGTCGCTCGCCATCGTCGGCCAGAACGGCGCCGGCAAGACGACGCTGGCCAAGCTGCTGTGCCGCCTGTACGACCCGACGAGCGGCGCCGTCGAGGCCGACGGCATCGACCTGCGAGCCCTCGACCTCGCCGACTGGCGCCAGCACGTGACCGCCGTGTTCCAGGACTTCGTCCGCTTCGAGCTGTCCCTGCGCGACAACATCGCGCCGTGGGGCGCGCCCGACGAGGACGTGCTCGCCGCGCTCGAGGGCGCCGGGGCCCGCCACGTGGCCGACCTCGACACCCCGCTCGCCAAGGGCTACCCGGGCGGCACCGACCTGTCCGGGGGGCAGTGGCAGCGCGTCGCCCTCGCCCGGGCGTTGTGCGCGGTGCGCAGCGGCGCCGGGGTCGTGCTGCTCGACGAGCCGACCGCCCAGCTCGACGTCCGCGGCGAGGCCGAGATCTTCGAGCGCATCCTCGCCGCCACGGCCGGGCGCACGACGATCCTCGTGTCGCACCGCTTCTCCACGGTCCGCCAGGCCGATCGCATCTGCGTGCTCGAGCGCGGCGCGGTCGTCGAGCTCGGTACGCACGCCGAGCTGATGGCGCTCGGCGGCCGCTACCGCACGATGTTCGAGCTCCAGGCGTCGCGGTTCGTGGAGCTCGACGAGCACGGCGAGGAGGTCGTCCATGACCACCTCTGAGCCGCCGCGCGAGCTGCCCGCGCCCTGCCGGCGCTGTGGCGCACGTTCCGGTTCGGCTACCGCGCCGAGCCCCGGCTCCTGCTGGCCTCGCTCGGCACCACCGTGCTGATGATGCTGCCCGACGCGTTGCTCGCGCTCTGGTTCAAGCTGTTGACCGACGGCGTCATCGACGGCGAGCGCACCATCGTCATCGTCGCCGCCATCGGGCTCGCCGCCTCGGCGACGGCGACGTGGATCGTCAGCGTGATCAACGAGCGGCTCGGGCGGGCGTTCCGCGACCGGTTGTCGATCGCCATGGAGTCGCACATCGCCCACCTCCAGGCGACGGTCGGCACGATCGAGCACCAGGAGCGGCCGGAGTACCTCGACCGCCTCGCCGTGCTCCGCGACACGTCGTTCACGCTCGACCACCTGTTCCAGTCGCTCCTCACCAACCTGGCCTGGATCTCGCGCCTCGTCGTCACCGGGTTGCTGCTGGCCTCGATCCACCCGTCGCTGGCCCTCCTGCTGCTGGCCGGGGTCCCCGCCGTCACGATCTCGCTCTGGCGTCCCGGCGTCGAGAAGGCGGTCGAGGAGTCTGCCGCGCCGCACGAGCGCCTGGCCCGGCACCTGTTCCTGATCGGCACCACCGCCGCGCCGGCGAAGGAGGTCCGGGTCACCGGCATCGGGTCCCGCCTGCGCGGACGGCGGGCGGCGTCGCGCGAGCGGTGGCGCCAGCCGATCGCCGCCGCCCGCTGGCAGTCGGCCGTCTACTCGTCGCTCGCGTGGGCGGTGTTCGGGCTGGCCTACGTGGCCGGCATCGCGTGGGTCGCCCGCGGCCTCGACCGCAGCGTCGGCGACATCGTCCTCGTCGTCGTCGCCGGCCAGCGCCTGTCGCAGTACATCGCCCAGTCGGTGGCCGAGCTCGGCTTCCTCCGCGGCGTCTGGCTCGACTCGTCGCTGCGCCTGACGTGGCTCGAGGACTACGCCGCGAGCCTCGACGAGGACGCCACCGCCGACCCACCCGACGTGCTCCGCGACGGGATCCACTTCGAGCACGTCTCGTTCCACTACCCCGGCACCGACCGCCTCGCCCTCGAGGACGTCGACGTCGTGCTCCCGGCCGGCGCGGTCGTCGCCGTCGTCGGCGAGAACGGCGCCGGCAAGTCGACGTTCGTCAAGCTCCTCGCCGGGCTCTACCGACCGACATCGGGGCGGGTCTCCGTCGACGGCGTGGACATCGCCACGATCCCGGGCTCGGCCTGGCGCTCGCGGCTCGCCGGCGCGTTCCAGGACTTCTTCCGCTTCGAGCTGCTGGCCCGCCACAGCGTCGGCGTCGGTGACACGCCGCGGCTCGACGACGGGCCGGCGGTCACGGTGGCGGTGGGCCGGGCCGGGGCCGACGACGTCGTCGCCCAGCTGCCGTCCGGGCTCGACACCCAGCTCGGGCCGACGTGGGACGACGGGGTCGAGGTCAGCTTCGGGCAGTGGCAGAAGGTCGCCCTCGCCCGCGGCTTCATGCGCGCCGAGCCGCTCGTCCTCGTGCTCGACGAGCCGACGGCGGCCCTCGACGCCGAGACCGAGCACGCCCTGTTCGAGCGCTACGCCGACGCCGCCCACGAACATCGCGTCAACGGCCGCGTCACGGTCCTCGTGTCGCACCGCTTCTCGACCGTGCGGATGGCCGACCTCATCGTCGTGCTCGACGGCGCCCGCGTCGTCGAGGTCGGCCGCCACGAGGAGCTGATGGCGCGCCGCGGCCAGTACGCCGAGCTGTTCACGATCCAGGCCGGCGCGTACCGGTAGCGCCGGATCGACCCGTCAGTGCGGAGCGGCCCGATCGGGCCGGATCACGCTGACGGTTCGGGTCAGCCGAGCTCGCTCGTCGCTGCGCCGAGGGCGCCGAGCTCGACGACGACCGCATCGAGGTCGGCCTCGAGGGCGGCGATGTCGGTGGCCGCCGACGCCGGCGACGTGAGGGCCAGCTCGGCGGCGCGCGCCACCGCGGTGCCGAGCCGCGCCTCCAGCACGGGGAGGCGGTCGCGGAGCTCGTCACGGCTGTTGAGGAGGCGCTGCGTCGAAGCGAAGCGGGCCTGCAGGGCGGCGACGACGTCGTCGGCCGCGCCGGTCCGGCGGGCCTGCTTGAGCTCGGCGGTGACCCGCTCCGGGTCCAGCGTCGCCGTGACGCGATCGATCTCGGCGGCCTGCGACGCCGTGCGCCACACGGCGAGGACGCCGGCGTCGACGCGCCCGCCGAGCTCCCGCAGGCGGTCCTGCAGCGGGCCGTCGCGGAGCCCGGCGACGAGATCCCCGAACTGGGTGCGGGCGCGCAGGGCGTCGGCCACCGGCGCCCTGTAGGCCGGCGGGACAGCGGCGGGGTCGATGCCGGCGAGCGGGTCCGGTGGCGTCGACGAGCGGCGGCGGAACACCATCGGGCGACGATACGGCCGGGCGACGTCAGGGCCACCGCCGCCGACTCCCCAGCGCGCCCCGCGCTCCTAGGCTCACCCCATGGCCGACGTGGACGAGGAACTGCTCAACCGGGTCACGTGGAAGATCCCGAACGCGCTCGCGCTCGTCGGCTCCCGCGCCGGCGACGAGTGGAACGGCATGACGACGAGCTGGATCACCCAGGTGTCGATGGCACCGGTGCTCATCGGCGTCGGCGTCGACAACACCGCGGTGACCCACCGCCTGATCGCGGCGAGCAGCGCGTTCAGCGTCAACCTCTGGTCGGCCGACGACACCAAGGTGTTCGTCAAGTTCTCCAAGCCGGCGACGTTCGACGCCGCAGCGTCCACGCTGAACGGACGGGCGGTGCGCGCCGGCACCACCGGCGCGCCGATCTTCACCGAGGCCGTCGCCTGGATGGACTGCGCCGTGCGCTCGTCGCACGACTTCGGCACGCACACGTTCTTCGTCGGCGAGATCGTCGACGCCGGCGTCACCGACGCCGAGGCGCGACCGGCGGCGATGTCCGACACGCGCATGAAGTACGGCGGCAGCAAGCGCCACTGACCGGCGCCCGCCGCGGGAGGACCCGGGTACGTTCGGCGCGATGCCTGACGACGGTGACCTGCTGCTCGGTGCCGGTGGGGTCACCGCCGACGACGTCGTCGCGGTGGCCCGGCACGAGCGCCGAGTCGTGCTCGGTGCCGACGCCCGCGACGCGATCGCCCGCGGCGCCGCTGTCGTCGAGCGCCTCGTCGACCAGCCCGATCCGGTGTACGGCGTGTCGACGGGCTTCGGCGCGCTGGCCAACACGGTGATCCCCGACGAGCGCTCGGCGGAGCTGCAGACCGCCCTGTTGCGCTCCCACGCCGCCGGGCTGGGACCGGAGGTCGAGCGCGAGGTCGTGCGGGCGATGACGTTCCTGCGGGCGCGCAGCCTGGCGATGGGCTTCTCCGGCGCCCGCCCGGCCGTCGTCGAGGCGATGCTCGGGCTGCTGAACCACGGGGTCACGCCGGTCGTACGGGAGTACGGGTCGCTCGGCGCCAGCGGGGACCTGGCTCCACTGGCGTCGAGTGCCCTCGTGCTCATCGGCGAGGGTGAGGCTCGCCTGCCCGACGGATCGCTCGTCGACGGCGCCGCCGCCCTCGCCGCGTGCGGCATCGCGCCGGTCACCCTGCGTGCCAAGGAGGGCCTCGCGCTGATCAACGGGACCGACGGCATGCTCGGGATGCTCGTCCTCGCGCTCGCCGACCTCGACGTCCTCCTGCGCGTGGCGGACGTCGCCGGGGCGATGTCGACGGAGGCCCTGCTCGGCACCGATCGGGCGTTCGCCGCCGACCTCGTCGCCATGCGCCCCCAGGTCGGGCAGGCCGCCAGCGCGGCGAACCTGCGCGCCCTGCTCGCAGGGTCGCCGATCGTCGCCAGCCACCGGGTCGGTGACGACCGCGTCCAGGACGCCTACTCCCTGCGCTGCACGCCGCAGGTCCACGGCGCGGCCCGCGACACCGTCGCCCACGCCCGGGACGTCGCGGCGCGCGAGCTCGTCTCGTTCATCGACAACCCGGTCGTCCTGCCGGACGGGCGAGTCGAGTCGTGCGGCAACTTCCACGGCGCCCCCGTGGCCGCTGTCGCCGACTTCCTGGCGATCTCGGTCGCCGACGTCGGGGCCGTGAGCGAGCGCCGCACGGACCGCCTGCTCGACCGCACGCGGTCGCAGGGCCTGCCGCCGTTCCTGGCCCCGGACGCCGGCGTGAACTCGGGCCTGATGATCGCCCAGTACACGCAGGCGGCGATGGTGGCGGAGAACCGGCGGCTGGCGGTCCCGGCGAGCACCGACACGCTGCCGACGAGCGCCATGCAGGAGGACCACGTCTCACTCGGCTGGTCGGCCGCCCGCAAGCTGCGCGTCGCCGTCGCCAACCTGGCCCGCATCCTCGCCGTGGAGGTCGTCGCCGCGGCGTGGGGACTCGAGCTGCGGGCCCCGCTGCGTCCCGCCGCCGGCACCGGGGCGGCGGCCCGGCTCGTGGTCGAGGCCGTCGGTGGACCCGGTCCCGATGCCTGGCTCGGCCCGCGGCTGGCGACCGTCGAGCGCCTCGTCACGGACGGATCGCTGCTGGCCCCGATCGACATCGAGCTGGCCTGAACGCGACGGAGCGGCCGCCCCGACCCGTCGGTCGCGGCGGCCGCTCCGTTGTGGCGTCGCGAGGCTCAGGCCTCGGTGACGACGAGCTCGCCGTACATGCCGGCGGTGAAGTGCGGCGGGCCAGCGGCGGCCTCGGGCGGGCCGCTCGGCTCCGAGCCCTCGGGAGCGGTGGCAGCCGGGTCGGAGCTCGGCGGGGCCATGATCTCGGCCGGATCGGCGCCGATCGGGATGGCGCAGGCGATGATGTAGCGACCGGGCTCGGTCAGCGACCCGTCACCGACGACGGGCATCCCCTCCTCGCCCGGACCGGCGATGAGGACCATCGCCGGCTCGCCCGTGAACATCGCGAAGAGCTCCTCCGGCGGCAGCTGGACGAGCTCCGCCACGGCGCGCGTCTCGGTGTCGGGCAGGCGGAACGCCACCAGCTCGTGGGCCTCCGTGTCGGAGTGGTTCGTGAACGTCAGCATCGTGCCGGGCGCCACCTCGGCCGGCAGGTTCTCGTACCCGTAGTCGATGCCGTTGACGGCGACCGTCTGGTGGTCGGCGTGCTCGCTCGTGTGCGGTGCCGTCGTCTCGGCGGCAGGCGCCTCGGTGGCGGCCGGCGCGGACGTGGTGTCGGCCGCGTCGTCGTCGTCCCCGCCGCAGGCGGCGAGCGAGAGGGCGAGGGCCCCGGCGATGGCAAGGGGCGCGAGGCGCGAGGTGATGCGCATGGGAAAGCAGTTCCTCCGTTGGTGCTGCGTCGGTCGGACCGCCCGTCCGGGCCGGCCTCGGTGGGCGACGATGCGGTCGCCCGCATGGAGCACACGTGTGAACCGCTGAGCGACGCCGCGCCGGTCGCTCAGCCGGGCGGCGGCGCGGGTCAGCCCTTCGGCTCGCGCGGCAGCCCGAGGAGGCGCTCGCCGATGATGTTGCGCTGCACCTGGCTGGTGCCGCCGGCGATGCGCCCGGCCGGTGACGCCAGCAGGCCGGCGGTGTCCGGGCCCGTGAGCATGGCGTCGGCCCCGATGGTGTCGGCGCGCAGCGAGGCGATCTCGAACGTCATCTCGGAGATGCCGAGCTTGAGCAGCGAGCTGCCCGTCGTGGCGATCGCCCCGCCCTCGTCACGCTGGCGTTGGGCGAGCGCCTTGTAGCTGTTGCCGCGGGCGATGAGGGCGGCGAGGCGCTGCGTGGCCACCGGCCCGAGGTCGCGCTCGGCGCCGAGGGCGCTGAAGCTCTCCAAGCGCCGCTCGAGGGAGATGATGGCGGTGCCGATGTGGCCGCGCTCGTTCGTCAGCACGCTCATGCCGACGCCCCACCCGCCGTGCAGCGGACCGAGCAGGCGGTCGGCGGGGAGCTCCACGTCGGTGAAGAAGACCTCGTCGAACTCCGAGCCGCCGGTCATCTGCTTCAGCGGGCGGATCTCGATGCCCGGCAGATCCATCGGGCACAGGAAGAACGAGATGCCGTCGTGCTTGGCGGCGTCCGGGTTCGTGCGGGCCATGAGGATGCCCCAGTCACTCGCCCGGCCACCCGAGCACCAGACCTTCTGGCCGTTGACGACGAAGTGGTCGCCGTCGCGCTCCGCCTTCGTCGACAACCCGCCGAGGTCGCTACCGGCGCCGGGCTCGGAGAACAGCTGGCACCACACCTGGTCGCCCTGCAACGTCGGTCGCAGGTGCTGGGCCTGCTGCTCCGGCGTGCCGTAGCGGAGGATCGCCCCACCGGCGAGGACGAGCCCGACCATGTTGAGCACGGGCGGTACGCCGGCCTTCGCGCACTCCATCAGCCAGGCTGCCTGGTGCTCGTTGCTGAGGCCCTGGCCACCGTGCTCGGCGGGCCAGTGGATGCCGGCGTAGCCCGACTCGTCGAGCAGGCGCTGCCAGGCGCGGCCCCGCTCGACGAGCTCCGGCGGGCAGATCGCGCCGTAGTCCGGTGGCGCCTGCTCGCGGTGGGCGGCGAGCCAGTCGGCGGCGGTGGCGGCGAACTCCTCCACGGAGGGAGCGCGTACGTTGGGGTCGACCGTGGTCACGCCACGAGCTTGCCAGCCGTGGCCCGCGACGGGGCCATCCGGACTGTGGAACAGTGACCGCCGTGACCGCCGGCGCACGACCCGTCCGCGCCCCCCGGGGCAGCGCGCTGACCTGCCGGGGCTGGCCCCAGGAGGCGGCCTTCCGGATGCTCCAGAACAACCTCGATCCGGAGGTCGCGGAGCGCCCTGACGACCTCGTGGTGTACGGCGGCACCGGTCGGGCCGCCCGGTCCTGGGACGCCTTCGACGCCATGGTGCGCACGCTGACGACGCTCGCCGACGACGAGACGATGCTCGTCCAGTCCGGCAAGCCGGTCGGTGTCTTCCGCACCCACGAGTGGGCGCCGCGGGTGCTGCTCGCCAACTCCAACCTCGTGCCCGAGTGGGCCGACTGGACCGAGTTCCGACGGCTCGAGGCCGCCGGTCTCACGATGTACGGCCAGATGACGGCCGGCTCGTGGATCTACATCGGCACCCAGGGGATCCTCCAGGGCACGTACGAGTGCTTCGCCGAGATCGCCCGCCGCCGCTTCGGCGGCACGCTGGCCGGCACGATCACCCTGACGGCCGGCCTCGGCGGGATGGGCGGCGCCCAACCGCTCGCCGTGACGATGAACGGCGGCGTCGCGCTGTGCATCGACGTCGACCCGTGGCGGGTCGGGCGGCGCATCGAGACGCGGTACCTGGACGAGGTCGCCGCCACGCTCGAGGACGCCATCGCCCGCTGCACGGCAGCTCGCGACGAGCGGCGGCCGTTGTCGGTCGGGCTCGTCGGCAACGCCGCCGCCGTCGTCCCCCGCCTGTTCGACCTCGACTTCCCGGCCGACATCGTCACCGACCAGACGAGTGCCCACGACCCGCTCTCGTACGTGCCCGTCGACGTCACGCCGGACGCCGCCGCCGAACTGGCCCGCACCGACCCCGACGGCTTCGTCCGGCGGGCGCGCGAGTCCATCGCCGTGCACTGCGCGGCGATGGTCGGCTTCCTGGACAAGGGCGCGGAGGTGTTCGACTACGGCAACAGCCTGCGGGCCGAGGCCGAGCTCGGCGGCTTCGACCGAGCCTTCGCCTACCCCGGCTTCCTGCCGGCGTACATCCGGCCGTTGTTCTGCGAGGGCAAGGGTCCCTTCCGGTGGGTCGCCCTCTCCGGTGATGCGGCTGACATCGCGGCCACCGACCGCGCCGTGCTCGAGGAGTTCCCCGACGACGACGGGCTCGCCCGCTGGATCCGCCTGGCCGGTGAGCGCGTCGCGTTCCAGGGGCTCCCGGCGCGCATCTGCTGGCTCGGCTACGGCGAGCGCCACCGCCTCGGCCTGCGCTTCAACGAGATGGTCCGCCGCGGCGAGATCTCGGCGCCCATCGTGATCGGTCGCGACCACCTCGACTCGGGGTCGGTCGCCTCGCCCTACCGGGAGACCGAGGCGATGGCCGACGGCTCCGACGCGATCGCCGACTGGCCGCTGCTGAACGCCCTCCTCAACACGTCGTCCGGCGCGACGTGGGTCTCGATCCACCACGGCGGCGGCGTGGGCATCGGCCGGTCGATCCACGCCGGGATGGTCGCCCTCGCCGACGGGAGCGACGTCGCCGCGGCCAAGCTGGCGCGCGTGCTGACCAACGATCCCGGGACCGGCGTCATCCGCCACGCCGACGCCGGCTACGACCGTGCCGTCGAGGTCGCCGCCGAGCGCGGCGTCCGCCTGCCGATGACCGAGGGCTGATGGACGTCACTCCTTCGGCAGCACGTTGCTTCGAGCGCGACGGGGCCGTGTGCGTGCGCCGGGCGGTGGCGCCCGAGCACGTCGCCCTGGCCCGCGAGGCGATCGACGCCAACCTCGCCGACCTCTCGCCGCGGGCGAAGCGGGCGAGCGCCGACGACGACGGCGCCTTCGTCGAGGACTTCTGCAACTGGCAGCGCCTGCCCGCGATGCAGCGGTTCATCGAGGAGTCCGGCGTCGCCGCCATCGCCGCCGAGCTGATGGGCTCGCGGACCGTCCGCCTGTACCACGACCACGTCCTCGTCAAGGAGCCCGGCACGCGCCAGCGCACGCCGTGGCACCAGGACCAGCCGTACTACAACGTCGACGGCCGCCAGAACGCCAGCATGTGGTTCCCGGTCGACCCGGTCCCCCGCAGGTCGACGCTGGAGTTCGTGGCGGGCTCACACCGCGGCGACTGGTTCATGCCCCGCACGTTCCTCGCCAACGAGGCGAAGTGGTTCCCCGACGGCTCGCTGACCGAGCTGCCCGACATCGACGCTCACCCCGACGAGTTCCGCATCATCGGGTGGGACCTCGAACCGGGCGACGCCGTGTTCTTCCACATGCTCACGCTGCACGCCGCGGGCGGCGTGCCGGGTCCGGCCCGGCGGCGCGTGCTGTCGCTGCGCTTCCTCGGCGACGACGTCACCCACGCCCCGCGGCCGTGGACGACGTCGCCGCCGTTCCCCGGCCTCGCCGCCGAGCTCCCCGCCGGTGCGCCCATGGACCACCCGCTGTTCCCGGTGCTCTGGACGGCGTCGTGACCGTCCGCCCGATCGCCACCGTCGGCCATCCGGTGCTGCGCGAGCGGGCGCGCGAGATCACGCGCGACGAGCTCGCATCGGCGGAGGTCCAGGCGCTCATCGACGACCTCGTCGACACGATGCACGCCGCCAACGGCGCCGGCATCGCCGCCAACCAGGTCCACGAGACCGTGCGCGTCGCCGTCATCGAGGTCGACCACAACCCGCGCTACCCGTACAAGCCACCGATCCCGCTGACGGTCGTCGTCAACCCGGTCATCGAACCGCTCGATGACGAGCTCGTCGAGATCAACGAGGGCTGCCTCTCCGTGCCCGACCTGCGCGGCAACGTCTTCCGCCACGTCAACGTGCGCGTCCGCTACCTCGACCGCGACGGGGTCGAGCACGACGAGATCAAGCGCGGCCTGACGGCGGGCACGTTCCAGCACGAGTGCGACCACCTCGACGGCACGCTGTTCCTCGACCGCGTCGCCGACACCCGCACGCTCACGACGTGGGCGCAGTTCGAGCGCCACCACCGCGACGCCTTCGTCGCCCGCATCACCGAGTTCGTCGCCCGCGTCGGCTCGTAGTCAGGAGACCCGTTGGAGCACCGCCCGTTCGCAGGCCGCGAGGTCCCCGTCATCGGCATGGGGACGTCGAAGACGTTCGACGTGCCGGCGGTCGACGACGACCGGCAGCGGATCACCGACGTCGCGCTCGACGCCGGGGCGACGTTCGTCGACTCGTCGCCGATGTACGGCAACGCCGAGCGCATCCTCGGCGCGACGATCGCCGCCCGCCGGCGGGAGGCGATCGTCGCCACCAAGGTCTGGACCCCGGACGACGACGCGGCCGAGCGCCAGATCGACGCGTCGCTCGCCTTCTTCGGCGGTCATGTCGACGTGTTCCAGGTCCACAACCTCGTCGCCTGGCCGGCGCGCCTCGATCAGCTGGAGGCCCGGCGCGACCGCGGCGAGATCGACATCGTCGCCGCGACGCACTGGCAGGCCAGCGCGTTCGGCGAGCTCGAGGACGTCATGCGCACCGGGCGCATCGCCGCCATCCAGGTGCCGTACAACCCGCACGAGCGGGTCGTCGAGCAGCGCATCCTGCCGCTCGCCCAGGACCTCGGCATCGGCGTGATCCTCATGCGCCCGTTCGCCGCCGGTGGCCTCGTCGGGCGGGCGCCGACGGCCGCCGACCTCGCCCCGCTCGCCGCCGTTCGGCGTCACGACCTGGCCCCAAGCGCTGTTGAAGTACGGGCTGAGCCACCCGGCGACGGCCGTGTCGATCCCGGCGACGACGCGCCCCGAACGGATGGCCGAGAACGCCGCAGCCGGCGACGGTCCGTGGTTCGGGCCGGACGAGAAGGCCCTCGTGGAGCGCCTGGCGGGGTGACAGGTGCCCTCGTTCCACTGCGAGCTGGCGTGGTTGGGCGGCGAGCAGGCGACGGCCGACGTCGTCGTGGAGGTCGACGGCGAACGCATCCACCGCGTGCGGCCGAGCGTCCCGGCGACGCCCGCCGGCGCGGTCCGCCTGCCGGGCCTGACCCTGCCGGGCTTCGCCAACGCCCACAGCCACGCCTTCCACCGGGCCCTGCGCGGGCGCACGCACCGCGGCACCGGCTCGTTCTGGACGTGGCGCCGGCAGATGTACGAGATCGCCGCCACGCTCGACCCGGACCGCTACTTCCGCCTGGCGCGGGCGACCTACGGGGAGATGGCGCTCGCCGGCATCGCCGCGGTGGGCGAGTTCCACTACCTGCACCACGCACCCGGTGGCGGCGCCTACGCGGAGCCGAACGCGATGGCCGACGCCGTCGTGGCCGCCGCTCGCGAGGCGGGCGTCCGGATCACCCTGCTCGACACCTGCTACCTCCGCGGCGGCCCGGGGATCGAGCTCGACCCGGTCCAGCAGCGGTTCTCGGACGGCAGCGCCGACGCGTGGGCCGAGCGGGCCGCGGCGCTGCGGCCCGGCCCCGGTCTGCAGGTCGGCGCCGCGGTCCACTCGGTGCGCGCCGTCGACCCCGCGTCCATCGCGGTGGTGGCGTCCTGGGCGCGGTCGCGCCGCACCCCGTTGCACGCCCACGTGTCCGAGCAACCGGCCGAGAACGAGCAGGTGCGGGCGGCCCACGGCGCCACGCCGGTCGAGGTGCTCGGCGCGGCCGGCGCCCTCGACACCCGGTTCACCGCCGTCCACGCCACCCACCTGACGCCCGGCGACATCGGGCTGCTCGGCGCGGCGCGGTGCTCGTGTTGCATCTGCCCGACGACGGAGCGCGACCTCGCCGACGGCATCGGCCCGACCTTCGCCCTGCGCGACGCGGGCGCCCGCCTCGCCCTCGGCAGCGACTCGCACGCCGTCATCGACCTCCTCGAGGAAGCGCGGGCCGTCGAGCTCGACGAACGCCTGGCGACGCTCGTGCGCGGCCGTCACGACACTGCCGCCCTCCTGCGGATGGCCACCGAGCACGGCCACCTCGCCCTCGGTTGGCCGGACGCCGGGCGCATCGAGGCCGGCACCCTCGCCGACCTCACGACGGTCACGCTCGACTCGGTGCGCACGGCGGGGACGGCCAGCGAGGACGCGCTGGCCGGCGCCGTGTTCGCTGCCGCCGCGGCCGACGTCCGCCATGTCGTCGTCGGTGGCCGCATCGTCGTGCGCGACGGGCTGCACACGACGCTGGACGTGGCCGGCGAGCTGCGGAGCGTCCTGGCGTGACGACCGTGTTCGAGCGCATCGGCCGCCTCGTCACGAACACCTCGGCGGGCGAGCTGATCGACGCCCACGTCGTGGTCGACGACGGGCTCGTCGTGGCGGTCGGCACCGGTCGGGCGCCTGCCGCCGACGAGCGCGTCGCCGTCGATGGGTCCTGCGTGATCCCGGGGTTCGTCGACAGCCACACGCACCTCGTCTTCGCCGGCGACCGCGCCGCCGAGTTCGCGGCGCGCATGGCCGGCGCGCCGTACGCGGCCGGCGGCATCAACGTGACGATCGCGGCCACCCGCGCGGCGTCGGACGAGCAGCTGCTGGGCGCGGCGATGGCGCGGCGCACCGAGGCCCACCACGCCGGCATCACGACGCTCGAGGTGAAGTCCGGCTACGGCGCGACCGTCGAGGACGAGGCACGGCTCGTGCGCGTCGCGTCGTCACTGACGCCGGAGGTGACGTTCCTCGGCGCCCACGTCGTGCCCGACGGCGTCGACGAGGATGCCTACGTCGAGCTGGTGGCCGGTCCGATGCTCGCGGCCGTCGCTCCCCACGCCCGCTGGATCGACGCGTTCTGCGAGCGCGGCGCGTTCGACGCCGACCAGTGCCGGCATGTGCTGCGCGCCGGCGAAGCGGCAGGGCTCGGGCTGCGGCTGCACGCCAACCAGCTCGGCCCGGGGCCGGGCGTGCAGCTCGCCGTCGAGCTCGGCTGCGCCTCGGCCGACCACTGCACGTACCTCAGCGACGACGACGTGGCCGCCCTCGCCGCCAGTGACACGGTGGCGACGTTCCTCCCGGCGACCGACTTCTCGACCCGCCAGCCCTACCCGGACGCCCGCCGCGTCATCGATGCAGGTGCAACGGTCGCGCTGGCGACGAACTGCAACCCGGGTTCGAGCTACACGACGTCGATGTCGTTCGTGATCGCGCTCGCCGTCCGCGACCTGCGGATGACGGCGACCGAAGCGCTGACCGCGGCGACGCTCGGCGGCGCTCGTGCCCTGCGCCGCGCCGACGTCGGCTGGCTCGGCGCCGGCGCCCGGGCTGATCTCGTCGTGCTCGCCGCGCCGAGCTACGAGCACCTCGTCTACCGCCCCGGCGTCCCGCTGATCGCCGGCACCTACATCGGCGGCACCCCGGTCTGACCCGCGCGCCGCGCCGTCAACTGACGACGACGAGGCGCACGTCGTCGATCAGCGCGCCGACGCTGTCGGTGTCGGCCTCACGGAACGAGATGCGGTCGGAGCCGGTGCCCGTCACGCTGAACGTCGTGGTCTGCCAGGCGGTGCCGGTCACCCCCTTGCCGTTGCGCGAGATGGTGCCGAGCACCGTGCCGTTCCAGGAGACGGTGAACTTGTTGCTGCCCGTCGCCACTCCGGCACTTGGTGAGTGCTGGAACGAGAACGTGTAGCGGCGCCCGGCCACCGTCGTCACGGTCTGATCGAGTCGGTTGTCCTTGCCCGTTCGATCGAGCGCGATGAGCGAGGCGCCCTCGGCCGCCGGGTAGCCCGGTTCACCCCGCCAGACCTCGAGCTGCGCCGTGGCGCCCGTCCAACCGGGGATGACGACGTGGTTGACGTGCTCCGCGCCGACGTCGTTGTCCTCGAAGCCGCCGTTCGTCAGCAGGTTCGGCGGCGGCGGCGGTGCCGTGGTCGTGGTGGTGGTCGGTGGCGTCGTCGTCGTCGTCGTGGTGGTCGGCGCCGTCGTGGTCGTCGTCGTCGTGGGCGCCGTCGTCGTGGTCGTCGTCGGCGGCGTCGTGGTCGTGGTCGTTGTCGTCGTGGGCGCCGTCGTCGTGGTCGTCGTCGGCGGCGTCGTGGTCGTGGTCGTCGTCGTGGTGGTGGTGGTCGTCGTCGGCGGTGCCGTCGTCGTGGTCGTCGTCGGAGGTGGCGGGGTCGCCCCGGCCACCCCGATCCGCACGATCTTGGCCGTGGACGGCACGCCGGCGTCGTCGATGGCGAAGATCATGTAGTGACCGGGTGGGGTGCGGTTGGTGTTGACGGGCAGCGCGGCCTGCACGGTCGTGCCGGTGGTGGTGATCGGCAGGTCCAGGAAGCGCTGGTCCATGTCCACGGAGTGGGTGACGGAGCCGAGCTTGACGAGCGCGACGCGGGCGATGGCGCCGGCGTCGGGCGACTCGATGGTCAGCGTCGTGCCGGGATCCGCGACGGCGGTCGCGCTCGTGATCGTCGGGCGCACGGCGGGGTTGCCGGCGGCGTCGAACAGGTACGGCGGGTAGTAGATCTCGGCGTTCAGGTTGGTCTCGGGCCCAGGGGTGCCGCCGCCCATCGTGATGACCGTCGCGTCCGGCAACAGCAGCGACGTCGAGTGGTACAGGCGCATGCGGGTCGCCGTCGGCCCGGTCGACCACGAGCTGGTGACGGGGTCGAAGATCTCCGTCGTGTAGGCGACGCCGGTCGCCGCGTTGTTGACGGCGCTGCCGCCGGACACGAACACACGCCCGTCAGCCATCACCGTCGCGTTGCCCCAGTGCCGTCCGAACTGGACCTGCGGCAAGGGGGTGACGAGCGGTGAAGATCCGTTGATGTCGATGATGCTGGCGTTGCGGCTCGCCGCGTTGGCGTTGCCGCCGCCGACCTGGAGGATGCGCCCGGGGGCGAACATGACCGACGTCGCGGTGCCGCCGTTGTTGTCGGTCGGGAACGTCCCGAGCATCGTGATCGACCCGTTGCCGGCCGGGTTGACGCGGTACATCCGGTTGCCGGCGATCCCGAAGACGAGCCCGTCCGGACCGACGAAGTTCTTCGGGTAGCCGCTGGACAGGGTCGAGGTCGACGCCCCGGTGAGCAGTTGGAACTGGCCGCTGCTCGTGCGCCGCTCCGGGTAGTCGGCGCCGCCCGTGCCGCCCTGGATGTAGACCTCGGCGTTCGGCAGGATCGTCGCCGACGAGTACCAGCGCAGACGGTTCAGCGAGCCGGTGCGCACGAGGGTGTTCTGAGCCGGCCGGAACTGGTTGACGTCCTGGTTCTGGGTGTTCGAGCTGGCCGGCAGGTTGTCACCGCCGTACAGCTCGACGTCGCCGTTCAGCAGGACGATCTGCGAGCTGCAGAAGATGTCCGTCGCCGTCCCGTTCGGCAGGACGACGTGGGCGTTGGAGCCGGTGCCCGCCCGCGGGTCCCACACGTCGTACTCGTAGTAGGCGGTCTGCACCCCGGTGCGGTCGGTCCCGTAGGACATCACGCGTCCGTCGGGCAGCAGCACGGCGTGGATCGGCATGATCGGCCACGCCACCTGAGGTCCGAACGTCCCGGCGACCGGGTCACCGGCCGCCGCCTCGAGCGCGGCCATCGGCGCCACCGAGGCGGTCGCGCCCGTGACGAGCCGCCCCTGCGGCCGGCTCTGGGCGACGCAGGAAGCTGTCGTCGAGCCCGTTGGCGTCGAACGGCGGCAACGGTTGCGCCTGCACCGCCGGCCGCATCGCCGACGGGCCGATGACCACCGCCGCGGTGATCACGCCCACACCCAGCGCGGCGGCGCGCGCCCGCCAACCGACAAAACCCACTCGTGCCCGCATCGCCCGTCCCCTTCGCCCGCAACGATCCGCCCGAACCGTTGGGGCCGCACTGTACCCCCGTTCCGGGGCCCCGCGCAAAGGCGCCAGGTGACGGGCGGCCGAGCGGCGCCCGGCGCTCGCGACGTGCCGGCGGCTAGCGCTGGTCGCGCTCGCGCAGGAACGACGGGGTCTCGCCGAAGACGGCGAGGGCTTGCTTGAGCGGCACCAGCTGCGCCGACTCGCGGGCCTTGGCCGCCGCCTGGTCGGCGTGTCGCTGCGCCGCGGCGAGCTCCGCCCTGAGGCGCTCGTTCTCGGCCTCCAGCTCCATCACCCGGCGGATGCCCTCGAGGTTCATGCCCGACTCGGCGAGCTCCGAGATGCGGCGCAGGACCTCGATGTCGGCGTCGCTGTAGCGGCGGTTGCCGCCCTCGGTGCGCGCCGGCTGGACGAGCCCGCGGCGCTCGTAGATGCGCAGGGTCTGCGGGTGCATGCCGGCGAGCTCGGCGGCGACCGAGATGACGTAGACGGCCTGGGTGCGACGACGGATCATGACGACGGCTCCCTCCCGGCTGCGACGGTCTCACCTGCGCTGGCCGCCGCGAGCTGCTCGACCGCAGTCCGCTCGGCGTCCGTCAACGAGGTCGGCACGACGACGTCGACGGTGACGATGAGGTCGCCGTTGCCACGCTTGGACTCGATGCCCTTGCCCCGGACGCGGTGGCGGCTGCCCGGCTGGGTGCCGGGCTTGATGCGCAGCGTGACGTTCTGGCCGTCCAGCGTCGGCACCGGGACGTCCGCGCCGAGCACGGCGTCCGGGAAGCTGACCGGCACCCGCACGGTGAGGTCGTTGCCGGTCCGACCGAACCGGGGGTGCGGCGCAACCTTGATGAGCACGAGCAGGTCGCCGGCCGGTCCGCCGTTGCGGCCCGGTGCACCGCGTCCCTTGAGGCGGATGGTCTGGCCGTTGGACACGCCGGCGGGGATGCGCGCCTGCACCTCGCGGGGGCGCTTCTCGACACCGCTGCCGCGACACGTCGGGCAAGGGTCCTCGATGACGGTGCCCGCGCCGGCGCAGCGCCGGCACGGCGAGGAGAACGAGAACAGGCCCTGGTTGTCGTCGATGACGCCGCGGCCGCCGCACTGCGGGCAGAGCTTGGGGGTCGTGCCGGGCCGGGCTCCCGAGCCGTGGCACGTCGAGCACTGGGCGTCGCTCGTGAGGTGCAGCGTCGTGGTCATGCCGCGCGCCGCGTCGACGAAGTCGACCGTCAGCTCGGCCTGCACGTCGGCGCCCCGGCGCGGGCCGACGCCACTGGCCGCCGGGCCGCCCCGCCCACCGGCGCCGCGCCGGCCGAACATCTGGCCGAGGAGGTCGCCGAGCCCGGACGCGTTGGCGTCGTCCATGTTGAACGTGAAGCCACCGGGCCCACCCGGGCCGCCGCCCATCGGGCCGAGACGACGGACCTCGTCGTACTCGGCGCGCTTGGTCTCGTCACCGAGGACGTCGTAGGCCGCCGACACGGCCTTGAAGCGCTCCTCGGCCGCGGTGTTGCCGGGGTTCTTGTCGGGATGCAGCTCGCGCGCGAGCTTGCGGTACGCCTTGGTGATCTCCTTGGGCGTCGCCGTGTCGGCGACCCCGAGCTCCTTGTAGTAGTCCTTCTCGAACCACTCGCGTTGCGCGGCCATCGCTGCCTCCCTCCTCGGCTCTCAGTCGCGTGTGCGGACCATCGCCGGCCGCAGCGTGCGTCCGTTCCAGGTGTAGCCGCTCCGGAGGACCTCCGCGACGACCACCTCGCCCCCGTCGCCCGGCTCGTGGGCCACGGCTTCGGCGACGTTCGGGTCGAACGGCTGGTCCTGCAGGTGCAGCGTCTCGAGGCCCTGCTTGCGCAGCTCGCTGAGCATCACGTTGAGCAGCGGCCCGACCTCGTCGGGGTGGCCCAGGTACGCGGCCTCGGCCGCGTCGAGCACGGGCAGCAGCGCGACCGGCGAGCTTCGACGACGCCCGGTCGGCCTCGTCGCGGACCTGCTGCTGGACGCGCTTGCGGTAGTTCTCGAAGTCGGCCTGGACCCGTTGGGCGATGTCCTTGTACTGGTCGCGCTGGGCGGCCAGCTCGGCGATCTCGGCCGAGATCTCCGAGGCGAGCTCGTCCTCGGTCTCCTCCTCGGGGGAGGGCGCCGCGTCAGCGGCGACCTCCTCCGGGGCGGCTTCCTGGTCGAGGCCGTCCTCCGAGATCGGGTGATCCTCGGGGACGGAGCTCACTTCTCCTGACCGTCCTCGTCGACGATCTCGGCGTCCACGATCTCGGCGTCGTCGACGGGGCCGGCGCCGTTCTCCGCCTGCCCCGACGCCGACGTGCCGGTGGCGTTGGCGTCGCGGGCGGCCGCCTCGTACAGCTTCTGGCTGAACGCCTGGCTGGCCGACATCAGCGTCTCGCTGGCCGTCTTGATGGCGGCGGTGTCGTTGCCCTCGAGCGCCTTCTTGAGGTCGGCGAGCGGCTGCTCGACGGCGGCCTTCTCCTCGGCCGGGACCTTGTCGCCCTGCTCCCGCAGCACCTTCTCGGTCTGGTACACGAGCGAGTCGGCGTTGTTGCGGACCTCGGCCTCCTCGCGGCGCTGGCGGTCCTCCTCGGCGTGCGCCTCGGCGTCCTTGATCATCTGGTCGATGGCCGACTTGTCGAGCGTCGACTGACCGGTGATGGTCATCGACTGCTCCTTGTTCGTCGCTCGGTCCTTGGCCGACACGTGGACGATGCCGTTGGCGTCGATGTCGAACGTGACCTCGATCTGCGGCACGCCACGGGGCGCCGGCGGCAGGTCGACGAGCTGGAACTTGCCGAGCGTCTTGTTGTAGTTGGCCATCTCGCGCTCACCCTGCAGCACGTGGATCTCGACGGACGGCTGCATGTCCTCGGCCGTCGTGAAGACCTCGGTGCGCCGCGTCGGGATCGTCGTGTTGCGCTCGATGAGCTTGGTCATCACGCCGCCCTTGGTCTCGATGCCGAGCGACAGCGGGGTGACGTCGAGCAGCAGCACGTCCTTGACGTCGCCGCGCAGGACGCCTGCCTGGACGGCCGCGCCGACGGCGACGACCTCGTCGGGGTTGACCGACTTGTTCGGCTCCTTGCCGGTGAGGCTGATGACGAGGTCCTGGACGGCCGGCATGCGGGTCGAGCCGCCGACGAGGATCACGTGGTCGAGGTCGCCCTTGGCGACGCCCGCGTCCTTCAACGCCTGCTCGAACGGGATGCGGCAGCGCTCGATGAGGTCGGCCGTCATCTCCTGGAACTTGGAGCGGCTGAGCGACTCGTCGAGGTGCAGCGGGCCGTCGGCCGTGGCCGTGATGAACGGCAGGTTGATCTGCGTCTGCTGGACCTGGCTGAGCTCGATCTTGGCCTTCTCGGCGGCCTCCTTGAGGCGCTGGGCGGCCATCCGGTCGTTGCCGAGGTCGACGCCGTGGGCGGCCTTGAACTGCTGCACGAGCCAGTCGATGACGCGCTGGTCCCAGTCGTCACCACCGAGCTGCGTGTCGCCGTGGGTCGACTTGACCTCGAAGACGCCGTCGCCGATCTCCAGCACCGACACGTCGAACGTGCCGCCGCCGAGGTCGAACACGAGCACCGTCTCGTCCTGGGCCTCCTTGTCGAGGCCGTAGGCGAGGGCGGCCGCCGTCGGCTCGTTGATGATCCGCAGCACCTCGAGGCCGGCGATCGTGCCCGCCTCCTTGGTGGCCGTGCGCTGGGCGTCGTCGAAGTACGCGGGGACGGTGATCACGGCCTGCGTGACCGTGTCACCGAGGTAGCTCTCGGCGTCGCGCTTCAGCTTCATCAGCGTGCGGGCGGAGATCTCCTGCGGCGTGTACTGCTTGCCGTCGACGTCGGCCGACTTCCACGACTCGCCCATGTGGCGCTTGATCGAGCGGAACGTGCGGTCGGGGTTGGTGATCGCCTGGCGCTTGGCGACCTCGCCGACGAGGACCTCGCCGGACTTCGAGAAGGCGACGACCGACGGGGTCGTGCGCGAGCCCTCGGCGTTGGGGATCACGACGGGGTCCCCGCCCTCGAGGACGGCGACGACGCTGTTGGTGGTACCGAGGTCGATACCGACGGCCTTGGGCATGAGACTGGTTCTCCTGGCTGGGTTGCGAACTCGTCGTGTCGGCGCCCAGGCTAGGAGACAGCCGCCGTGCGTGGCAACCCCGCGACCCAACAAACTTGAGTCGTGATGACTCAGGATCGTGTCTCGTCCGAGCAGGTGGTCGGGGGTGAACGACGCCGGCAGCAGCTCGTCGACGGTGAACGTGCGGCGGATCCCCGTCCGGGCCCGCGGCGTGGACGAGCACGTCGCCGCGGGCGAGCTCGCGGATCCGCTGCCGGCAGCCGCCGCAGCAGGTCGTCAGGCGCTCCCCGTCGGCGATCGTCAGCACCTCGGCGATCTCGTGCTCGCCGGCCGCGACCATCGCCCCGATCGCCGCCGCCTCGGCGCAGATGCCCTCGGGGTACGACGCGTTCTCGACGTTGCAGCCGACGTGGATGCGGCCCGACGCCGAGCGCACCGCGGCCCCGACCCGGAAGTGCGAGTACGGGACGTGGGCGTGGACCTGCACGGCACGGGCCGCCTCCAACAGGTCGGCGGGGCCGTGGTCGGACATGGTCCCAGCGTAGGGGCGGTGCGGCACGCCGATCTGTCCGCCTGATCGGGCCCGATCGGGCCGCAACCGACGGACAGGACGAGCTGCTGGCTAGGTTCGCCCGCCATGGCAGACGCGCCGGCCCCGCCCGACGAGCAGGAGTACCGCCAGATGCGCTTCCGGCGCCCACCGGGGTCGACCGAGTTGCTCCTCGTGCGCCACGGGGAGTCCGAGCCGATGGTGCCCGGGCGGCCGTTCCCGCTCGTGGACGGGCACGGCGATCCCGAGCTGGCGCCCGACGGCCGCCGCCAGGCCGACCTCGTCGGCGCCCGCCTGGCCCGCCACCCGATCGACGCCATCTACGTCTCGACGCTGCGGCGCACGGTCCAGACCGCCGCACCGCTGGCCGCCACGCTGGGCCTCGAGCCGATCGTCGAGCCCGACCTGCGCGAGGTGCACCTCGGCGAGTGGGAGGGCGAGCTGTACCGCAAGCACATGGCCGAGGGCCACCCGCTCGCCCTCAAGGTGCTCAGCGAGCAGCGCTGGGACGCCATCCCCGGCGCCGAGTCGGCGGCCTCGATCCGCGCCAGGGTGCGCGGCGCGCTCGACCGCATCGTCGCCACCAACGCCGGGCGGTGCGTCGCCGTCTTCAGCCACGGCGGGATCATCGGCGAGATCCTCGCCCAGGTCACGGAGTCGGCCCGGCCCTTCGCCTTCCTCGGCGTGTCGAACGCGTCGATCTCCCACGTCGTCGTGTTCGGCGACCGCTGGATCCTGCGCCGCTTCAACGACACGTCACACCTCCCCGGCGACCTCGACCGCGAGCCCGACCTCGACCCGCTGCCCGAGGAGCCCCTCGGCTGACGCGCTCGTCTCGTCGCCCGCCCGGCGCACGGACGAACCTGTGGACATGACGTACGCCGGGGACCGAGTCATGCTGGATGCCGACAGCCACGTGATGGAGCTGCCGGACTTCCTGTCCGCCCACGCCGATCCGGGTCTGCGCGACGTGCTGCCGCCGGTCAGCTTCGACTCCGGCGGCAAGCTCGGCACGCGGCTGGCCACCTACAGCGCCCAGCGCCGGCACACGACCGACGTCGTCGAGGCGCAGCTGGCGCTCGGTGACCGCCTCCTCACCGGCGGCAAGGGCTACGAGGCCATCGGCGCGTTCGACCCGACGGAGCGCACGAAGGCCCTCGACCTGCTCGGGTTCGAGCGCCAGTTCGTGTTCGCGACGTTCAGCCCGGGCGTGGTGTTCGACGTCCGGCTGGCGCCCGACGTCGCCGCCGGGGCTGCCCGCGCCCACAACCGGGCGATGGCCGAGTTCTGCGCCGACGACCCCCGCCTCGTCGGCGTCGCCGCCACCGCCATCGACGACATCGACGCGGCGCTGGCCGAGGTCGACCACATCATCGAGCTCGGGCTCGGCGCGATCTGGATCCCGCACCGCGCCCCCGGCGGCCGCTCGCCCGGCCACGACGACCTCGACCGCTTCTGGGCCAAGGTCGCCGAGGCCGGGCTGCCGGTCCTGCTGCACGTCGGCGGGCACCCGCTGCAGCTCGACAAGGCGTTCATGAACACCGGCCGGCCGGTCCCTGGCGACTGGCTCGGCGGCGGTGAGAACGTGCGCGGCAAGGACATGATCGGGCTCCACCACGCCGCCGAGCTGTTCGTCGGCACGCTGGTGCTCGACGGCGTCCTGGAGCGCCACCGCGACCTGCGCCTCGGCGTCATCGAGCTCGGCGCCGGGTGGGTGCCGGCGATGATCCGGCGCCTCGACCAGGTGGCGTCGATCTGGAGCCGCTCGGAGCCGGACCTGAAGGCGCTCACCCGCACGCCGTCGGAGCAGCTGACCGCGCAGGCCGGGTTCACGCCGTACCCGTTCGAGGACGTCGGGGCGATGGTGCGCGACTCGAACCCCGACCTCTACCTGTTCTCCAGCGACTACCCGCACATCGAGGGCGGCCGCGATCCGCTGGGGCGGTTCACGAGCAGCCTCGACGGGTGCAGCGACGCCGTGATGGAGAAGTTCCTCAGCGGCAACATGCGCCGCCTCCTCGAACCGGCGACCTGAGAACGACCCGCCGACCCGACGCTGGATCCGCCAGATCCGCCAGATCCGCCAGATCCGCCAACTTTCAGACGAGGCGGCCAGATCCTGGCCGTGACGTCTGAAAGTTGGCGTTTCGGCCACCGTGGGCGGCGGCGGGGTCAGGCCGCGGGGTGGATCTCGTCGGCGTGGGTGACCGGGAGCTGCTCGGCGGCGAGCCACTGCGTCGGGCTGGCCCCGGCGAGGGTCCGCCACTCCCGCGCCATGTGCGCCTGGTCGGCGTAGCCGCACTCGGCGGCGATCGTCGCCAGCGTCGCGTGGTCGGGACGGATGAACAGCTGCTTCGAGCGCTCGAAGCGCAGCACCCGCGCCATCTCCTTGGGACCGAAGCCGAACTCGGCCGTGAACTGGTCGGTGAGGTGGCGGCGGCTCCACCCGACCTCGCCGGCGAGGGCGCGCACGTCGATGCGCCCGTCCGTCGTGACGAGCTGCCGCCACGCCTCCGTCGTCTCCGGCCGCACCGCCGACGGCACCTCGGCGCGGCCGGCCGCGGCGCGCAGCAGCACCCGATCGAGCACGGCGAACCGCTCCGGCCACGTCGTCGCGGTGGCGAGCCGCTCGACGAGCTCGCGCCCGGTCGCGCCCCACGCCGCGTCGAGCGGGACGGCGTCGGCGGCGACCTCCCCGGCCGGGAAGCCGAACAGCGCCCGGGCCCCGGCCGGCGTCAGGTGCAGCTGGACGCCGTGCTGGTTGCCGTCGTGACGGATCACCGCCGGTCGCGTGTGGAAGCCGCTCAGCAGCGCGTCGAGGTGCTGCACCGCACCGCCGACGGGGTCCATCACGAGCTCCAACGGCGCGTCGAACTGGACGATGAACGTCAGGTGCCGCGACGGCAGGCCCATGTGCTCGCCGGGCGCGAACCCGGTGAGGTGGTAGCCGGTGTAGCCCGACACGTACGGCGCCAGCAGCTCGTGCGGCCGCCGCAGGGCGGTCTCGGCGCGCGGCTCCGTCACCCCGCGAGCATGCCCGATCTCGTCAGCGCTTGATCTCGCGGTATGGGATGTCCCGGTCGACCGACGGCTCGCGGGGCAGGTCGAGGACCTTCTCGCCGATGATGTTGTGCTGGATCTCGTCGGTGCCGCCGGCGATCGACTGCGCCGGCACGGACAGCAGGACCTCGGTGACGATCCCGTCGAGCAGCGAGTCGGCGTGGCGCAGCTGGCCGTCCGCACCGGCGAGCAGCGAGTGGGTGCGCGCCGACGCCTGGGCCACGCGGCTGGCCGCCAGCTTGCCGAGCGAGCCCTCCGAACCCGGCGCCCGCCCGGCGGCGCGCGCGGCCTGGGCGCGGCGCGCCGTCCACTCGTGGGCCCGGCGCAGGGCGACGAGGTCGGCCATCTGCTGGCGGGCGATCGGGTCGGCCGTGCGTCCCTGCAGCTCGGCGACCTGCTGCACGAGGTCGGCGCGCCCGGCCCGCTGCGGGTACCAGGCGTAGGTCTTGTAGTACTCCTCGGCCTCGGCGGCGGCCTCCTCGGCGGCCCGCCCGACCGGTGTGGCGCCGGACTTGGCGCGGACGGTGGCGAACTGGCGCTCGAAGGCGAGCGTCGTCATCGCGATGCGCCAGCCGTCGCCGGGCCGGCCGACGAGGTTCGTCGCCGGGACACGGGCGTCGGACAGGAACACCTCGTTGAACGACGAGTGCTCGTTCATCTGGTGCACCGGGCGCACCTCGACGCCGGGCTGGTGCATCGGCAGCACGAAGTAGCTGATGCCCTGGTGCTTGGGCACGTTCGGATCGGTGCGGGCGAGCAGCAGCCCGACGTCGGCGTGGTGGGCGCTCGTGCTCCAGAGCTTCTGGCCGTTGACGACCCACTCGTCGCCGTCCTGCTCGGCGTGCGTCGCCAGGCCGGCGAGGTCGGAGCCGTTCGTCGGCTCGCTGAACAGCTGGCACCACGTGTCCTCACCCGTGATCGCGCGCGGCAGCAGCCGCCGCTTCTGCTCGTCGGAGCCGTGGGCGAGCAGCGTCGGGGCGGCGAGGCCCATGCCGCCGCCGACGGCCGTGCCGACGGCGCCGGCCGCGGCGAACTCCTCGTGGACGATCGGGTCGGCCCACCCGGGCAGCCCGCGCCCGTACCACTCGGCCGGCCACGTCGGCGTCGCCCAGCCGGACTCGACGAGCTTGCTGCGCCACTCGAGCAGCGCCAGGCCGGGGTCCCAGTTGTCGGCGAGCCACTGCTTGACGTCGCGGCGAACCTCCTCCGCAGTGGTCATGACAGCCCCTCCAGGTAGGCGCGCAGCGCGGTGTTGAGCGGTTCGGGATGGGTGACCGGCGGCGCGTGGCCGCAGCCGTCGATGACGACGAGCTCGGCGTGCGGGATCTTGCCGGCCATGTAGTGCGAGCCCTTGACGAACGGGGCGTCGTCGGCGCCGACGACGACGAGCGTCGGCGCGGTGATCGTCGGCAGCCCGTCGATGACGTGCGAGTCGTGCTGCGTGAGCACGTTGCGGGCGGCGTGGGCGAGCCCGACCGCCGTCGAGTGCACGCCCTGGCCCAGCTCGGCTCCGCCCGGCAGCCCGTCGAGGCCCTTGGTCTCGAGGTCGACGGCGTAGTCGGTCGCCATCGCGTTCCAGCCGTCGCGGGCGACGTCGTTGCGGTAGCCGGGCCCCGTGTCGACGAGCACGATCCCGCGGACACGCTCCGGATGGCCGAGGGCGAGCTCGAGCGACAGGTAGCCACCGAGCGAGTGGCCGAGCACGACGGCCTGCTCGGCGCCCACGCCGTCGATGAGCGCGAGCATGTGGTCGAGGAAGGCCGGCGTCGAGTACGCCGACGCGTCGTCCGGCGCGTCGCTGCGTCCGTGCCCCGGCATGTCCCAGACGATCACCGTGTGGTCGGCGGCGAGCGCCGGGACCGTCGATGCGAACATGTGGGAGGACGCCGCGAACCCGTGCGTGAGCAGCACCGCCGGTCCGTCCCCCGTGACCTCGCTGTGGATGTGCACGACGCTCATCCTGCCCCTCCCGACGGTCCTCCCGAGAGTTCGGGCGGCCGCGGGCCGCCGAAGTCGCGTCAGGAGCGGGGCAGGGCGGCCAGGACGGCGGCGACCTGGCCGGCGAGCGGGCCCGGGGCGAGCGTCAGCTCGGGGGCCGTGGGCGCCTCGTAGGGATCGTCGATGCCGGTCATGCCGGTGAGCTCGCCGGCGCGGGCCTTGGCGTAGAGCCCCTTGGGGTCGCGCTGCTCGCACGTCGCCAGCGGCGTGTCCACGAAGACCTCGACGAACGCCAGGTCGGCCGCGGCGTGGGCCTCGCGCACCCGGTCGCGGTCGGCGCGGTACGGGCTGACGACCGGCACCAGCGCGACGAGGCCGGCGTCGGCCATCAGGCGGGCGACCTCGCCGATGCGGCGCACGTTCTCGGCGCGGTCGGCGGCGGAGAACCCGAGGTCGGCGTTGAGGCCGTGGCGCACGTTGTCGCCGTCGAGCACGTAGACCGCCCGCCCGGCGTCGAGCAGCGCCGTGGCGACGGCATCGGCGATCGTCGACTTCCCGGACCCCGACAGGCCGGTGAACCACACCGTCGCGCCGGTGACGCCGGCGGCGGACCAGCGCGCCTCGCGATCGACCGTCGCCGAGTGCCAGAACACCTGACCTGTCATCCGCAACCGGCCCGATCGGGCCCGATCACACGGACAGGACGGGGCATCAGCCCGCCGTGCGGAGCATGCCGGCGGCCGCCGTCTGGTTCGTCGCCTCGTCGATCAGGACGAAGCTCCCCGTGATGCGGTTGCGGCGGTAGTCGTCGGCGAACAGCGGCGACGTGGCGCGCAGCGAGACGCGACCGATCTCGTTGAGCCCGAGCTGGGCGGCGTCCTCGTCGCGGTGCAGGGTGCTGACGTCGAGGCGGTAGCGCAGGTCGGTGACCATCGCCCGCACCGACCGGGTCGTGTGCTTCAACGTGTAGATCTTGCGCAGGGCGAGCGGGTGCTCGCTGTCCATCCAGGCGACCATCGCGTCGAGGTCCTGCGCCGGCGCCGGGTGGTTGTGCGGGCGGCAGATCATGTCGCCGCGCGAGATGTCGAGGTCGTCGGTCAGCAGCAGCGTCACCGCCATCGACGGGCGGGCCTCGGTGACCGGGCCGTCGGCGGTGTCGATGCGCTCGATCCGCGACGTCAGGCCGGATGGCAGCACGAGCACCTCGTCGCCCGGGCGCAGCGTGCCGGCGGCGACGGTGCCGGCGTAGCCGCGGTAGTCGCGGTGCTCGGCGCGCTGCGGCCGCACGACGTACTGCACCGGGAAGCGGACGTCGACGAGGTTGTCGTCGCTGGCCGTGTACACGGTCTCGAGGTGGTGCAGCAGCGTCGGTCCCGCGTACCAGGGCATGTTCGTCGAGCGGTCCACGACGTTGTCGCCGGCCAGCGCCGAGATCGGGATGAACGTCACGTCGCGGAGGTCGAGGCGGGCGGCGAACTCGCTGAACTCGTCCCGGACCTCGGCGAAGCGCGCCTCCGAGTGGTCGACGAGGTCCATCTTGTTGACGCAGATGACGAGGTGCGGCACGCCGAGCAGGGACATCAGCAGGCTGTGGCGGCGGGTCTGCTCGACGACGCCGTGGCGGGCGTCGACGAGCACGATCGCCAGGTCGGCGGTCGACGCGCCGGTGATCGCGTTGCGCGTGTACTGCACGTGGCCGGGGCAGTCGGCGATGACGAAGTCGCGGTGCGGTGTCGAGAAGTAGCGGTAGGCGACGTCGATCGTGATGCCCTGCTCGCGCTCGGCGCGCAGGCCGTCGGTGAGCAGCGCGAGGTCGACGTAGTCGGTGCCGCGCTTGCGGCTGACCGCCTCGATGTGCTCGAGCTGGTCCTCGAAGATCGACTTCGAGTCGTGCAGCAGGCGCCCGATGAGCGTCGACTTGCCGTCGTCGACGCTGCCGACCGTCGCGAACCGCAATGGCCTCACTCGCTCCGAGGACTCCGCTCGTTCGGCGTGTCTCGCTGAGGCTGGCGCCTCCGACCCGAAGCGGGTCGACGCTCGACCTGACCATCCATCGTCGCTGCGGTCGGGGGCCGAAGCGGTTGCACGGAACTGACCCACGTCGCTCGCGGGCCCAGCTCTCATCAGAAGTAGCCCTGGCGCTTGCGGTCTTCCATGCCGGCCTCGGAGATGCGGTCGTCGGCGCGGGTCGCGCCGCGCTCGGTGATCCGGGCGACGGCGGTCTCGGCGACGATGTCCTCGACGGTGAACGCCGACGACGCCACCGCGGCCGTGCACGTGGCGTCACCGATCGTGCGGAAGCGCACGGTGGCCTCGAAGGGCACCTCGCCTTCGAGCATCTCGGTGTGGCGGTTGACGGCCATCAGCATCCCGTCACGCTCGAAGACCTGGCGCTGGTGGGCGTAGTACAGCGGCGGCAGCTCCACCTTGCGCTCGGCGATGAAGCGCCAGATGTCCAGCTCGGTCCAGTTCGACAGCGGGAACACGCGCAGGTGCTCACCGCGGTGGTGGCGCGTGTTGTAGATCCCCCACAGCTCGGGACGCTGGTTCTTCGGGTCCCACTGCCCGAACTCGTCGCGGTGCGACACGACGCGCTCCTTGGCGCGGGCCCGCTCCTCGTCACGGCGGGCCCCGCCGAACACGGCGTCGAAGCGGTGCTCGGTGATCGCGTCGAGCAGGGTGACGGTCTGCAGCGGGTTGCGCGAGGACCGCGGGCCGCTGACGTCGCGGACCTTGCCCGCATCGATCGAGTCCTGCACCGAGGCGACGACCAGCTCGACACCGAAGTCGGCGACGGCTCGGTCGCGGAACTCGATGACCTCGTCGAAGTTGTGGCCCGTGTCGACGTGCATCACCGGGAACGGGATCCGCGCCGGCCAGAACGCACGGTGGGCGAGGTGGAGCATGACCACGGAGTCCTTGCCACCCGAGAACAGCAGCACGGGCCGCTCGCACTCGGCGGCGATCTCCCGGAAGATCGTGATCGCCTCGTCCTCCAGCTGGGCGGTGGAGGACGGCGTCGTGACGGTTGCAGCGCTCGGCACGTCGGCGAGCGTAGCCGCGATTCCTGTCAAACCCGATCGGGAAAGTCAGGTATCACACCATCACCGCTCGGACGGCTCGAGGACCACCTCGGCAATGCTCTGACCAGCACGTTCGTGGCGGGCCACGACGTTCACGGTGACACCCGCGGGCGCCCGGACGACCCAGGTGGCGAGCACGCGGTCGGGGGTGCCGTCGTGCCAGAACCCGAAGCGCAGGGCGGCCCGCCCGGCGAGCTGGCCGAGGCGCAGCCGCGCCGGACCGCCGACGACCTCGACACCGTCGCCGGTCACCTCGGCGATGATCGGCTCGGCGAGGTGCTCCTTGGCGCCGCGCGCCGAGATGTGCGTCGGCAGCCACCCGGTGTTGGCGATGCCGGCCTCGACCCGCCAGGTGTCGCCGCCGAGGTCGACGGCCACGGTGTGGAGGACCTCCAGGCGCGGCGACGCCATCGCCTGGGCCACGGCCCACGCGGCGTGCGGCGTGACCTCGTCGCGGAGCCGCGACGGCGGCGGGTTCGTCCAGATGCCGAGGTGGTGCCACCCGCCGAGCTCGACGGGACCGAGCTGCGGGTGCTCGAACGGGTACCAGTCGACGAACTGGTCGGGCACCTCGGCCTCGACCCAGCGCAGCACGGCGAGTGCCTGCTCCTCGGTCGGGCCGAGGTACCAGAAGTCCGTCGCCTGCTTCTGGCCCGTCGCGGCGTGGACGACGTCCCAGAACTCGGTGGTCCAGGAGAACACGCCGAGGTGCTCGTAGGCCCAGTCGTCGGCGGCGCCGCTCATCGTGTCGGACTTGTCCCACGTGAAGTCCTCGTAGACCGAGTGCACCGTGTAGCCGGTCAGGCGGTGGCCGATCGCGCCGAGCTGCTTCCACACCCAGACGTCGCCCGGCGGCAGCGCCGAGTCGGCCGCCGTGGACGACGGCCGCAGCAGCACGCCGCCGCTCGTGTGGAAGGCGTTGTAGCCGCACACGTTGGGGCGGGCGACGATGGCCCGCACGAGGGCGTCGATCTCCGGCTCGGACAGCGGGTGGTCGCCCGACCCGCGGACCTGGGTGCCCCAGCCGGCCGGGAAGTTGCGGTTCAGGTCGAGGCCCTCGGGCGGGTTCGGCGTCGGGATCGTGAACCCGTCGTGGTCGACGAGCGTGCCCTCGTCGAGCATGCGGTACCGCGGCGTGCCGGCGGGCGCGCCGTCGAGCGGGACGGGCACCAGCAGCCGGGCGTCCTCGGCGTGCGGCATCCACGCCCCGTTGGGATCGGGGATGCGCATCTGCAGGACGCGGCCGTCGCCGTCGACGTCCTCGACGTGCACGCCCGGCCAGCGGTGGGCGTCGGCCCACGGCCACGGGCGCGTGCTCGAGCGCCGGAAGCGCGGCGGATCGGCGAGCGCCCACTCGGCGCCGTCGGGGTTGACCGCGCGGCACGACGTAGAACGTCCGGGTCCGCACGGCCTCGGTGACGACCGGGTCGCCCGCCGCGAAGCCGTCGACGAGGTGCTGCAGCAGCCGGCAGGCGGCGACGGTCGCCGTCAGCTCGACGGCGTGGATGCTGGCGTCGACCCAGTGCGCTGGCTTGGCCTCGTGGCGCCCGGTCTCGGCGTCGGTGACCGTCACCAGCCACAGCGGCCGACCCTCGTAGCTGCGCCCGTACTCCTCGACGGTGACGAGCGCCGGGTGGGCGGCCGCCAGCTCGTGGAGCCACGCGGTCAGCTCGTCGTAGCGCAGGAACCGGTCGAACTCATAGCTCACGGCCGCCGACCGTAGAGGTTGTTCCCGTCCGAGTGTTTCGTGCATCCGAGTGTTTCGTGCGGGTGGCCCCCGCACGAAACACTCGGATGGACCCTCACGTCAGCGCGGGGGCCAGCGCCCGCCACTGCTCGGCGGGGAAGGCTCGGGGGTCCTCGGTGAGGACCTGGATGCAGACGTGGTCGGCGCCGGCGTCGCGGTGCTCCTGGACCCGCTTGGCGATCGTCGCCTCGTCGCCCCACACGACGAGGGCGTCGACGAGGCGGTCGCTGCCACCGTCCGCGATGTCCTCGTCGGTGAACCCCTGGCGCTTCCAGTTGTTCGAGTAGTTCGGCAGCCCGAGGTACGTCTTGAGGTGCAGGCGGGCGATCTCGCGGGCCTTCGTCGGATCGGTCTCCAGCACGACGCCCTGCTCGCTCGCCACGAGGCCGTCGGGCCCGATGCCGCCGCGGGCAGCCTTCGTCAGCTGCGGCGTGACGAGGTACGGGTGCGTCCCGGCGGTGCGGGTACGCGCCAGCTCCAGCATCTTCGGCCCGAGGGCGGCGATCACGCGGTCCTCGGCGGCGAGCGGTGTTGGTGCCGCATCGAGGCCGTCGAGGTACGTCGACATCGTGGCGACGGGCTTCTGGTAGGTGCCCGCCTCCTTGACGTGGTCGATGAACGGGCGGTGGCTGATGCCGATGCCGCAGAGGAAGCGGGGCCCGTGCTCGCCGGTCAGCCGGGCGTGCTCGGCCGCCGTCTCCTCCGGCGTGTGCATCCAGACGTTGAGGATCCCGGTGGCGATCGTCGCCGTCGTCGTCGCCCCGAGCAGGTTGCCGAGCGGCCCGAAGAGGTCACCGCCGACGTCGGGGATCCACAGCGTGGAGTAGCCGAGGCCCTCCAGCTCGGTGGCCATCGCGGCCGCCTCGCCACTGTCGCCGTAGCGGAGGGTGCTGCTCCAGATGCCGGTGCCACCGAGTCGTGTCGTCATGGCGGTCAGCCTGCCAGCACAGCGACCACCGACGTCGACCCGGCGTGGCGCGCGTTCCTAGACTCGCGGTCAGTGGACGATCCGGTCGCCGTCAGCCAGCGGTGGTGGGACGAGATCTGGCGCGACGGCAACCTCGATGCGGTCGACGAGCTGTTCACCGAACCCTTGCTGCGACACACCGGCTCGGGGTCGGAGTCCGCCACCCGGGCCGCCTACAAGGGCCGGCTCGCCGAGGCCCAGCGCGTGCTGTCGCGGGTGCAGACGAGGATCGACGACCGGGTGGTCGACGGCGACACGGTGTGGACCCGGGCGACGAGCTCGGGCATCAACCGGGAGACCGGCGAGCGGGCGCTCGTCACGTGGCTGCTCGTGCAGCGGATCGTCGACGGCCGCATCACCGAGCAGTGGGTGGCCACGTTCCCCGGCGTCGACTGGACCGCCTGAGCCCGTTGCTACCCCATCTGTCGTGCGGATCGGCCCGATCGGGCCGGATCGCACTGACGGTTCGCCCCGTCACGCCAGCTCGACGCCCACCAGCTCGCGGCGGTGCGCCATCCGCTTCGCCGTGAAGGCGGCGGTGACGACGAGCACGACGGCGCCCATCAGCGCCAGGGTGAGCTCGAGCGTCACCGCGTCGGCGAGCAGGCCGAGCGGCAGGGCGGCGAGGCCGAAGCCGCTGAACCCCAGCACGACCATGCTCTGCATCCGGCCGTGGTAGTCGACGTCGGAGAGCGTCAGCATGAGTGACTGCGTCGTCGTCTGGAAGACGAGGCCGGACGCGCCGATCGCCAGCAGAGCGAGGAGGGCCAGCGGGAACGACACGGCCGCGCCGAGTCCGATCAGGGCCACCCCGAGCGCGGCGCCCGCCACCGCGACCGTCGCCCACGGCCGCTGCTGCACCCACGAACCTCGCGAGACCAGGACCCCCGCGGTGACCGCGCCGAGGCCGGCGACGCCCGACATCAGGCCGTAGCCGCCCGCGCCGACGTCGTAGCGCTCGTCGGCCAGCGACGGCAGGAACGTCATGTACGGGAAGCCGATGATGACGACACCGATCGTCGTCATCGCCACCAGTCCGAGCGCCTTGCGCGAGCGCACGTAGCGCACGGCGTCGGCCATCTCGGCCAGCGGCGACCGGGTCGGCGCCGCACGCGGCTCGCCGCGTGGCAGGCGGATCAGCACCAGCGCGGCGATCGTGCTCGTGCCCGCCGACAGCAGGAACACGCCACCGGCGCCGAACCACGAGAACCCGACGAGCACGCCGGCCAGCGCCGGGGCGACGACGCGCATCGCCTCCTGAGCGGTCTGGCTGAGCATGACGGCCGGGCCGATCTGCTCCGGCTCGACGACCTCGGCGATGAACGCGATCCGCGCCGGCAGGTAGGCGGCGAACGCGGCGGCCTGGACCGCGCTCGGCGGCGAGCAGCATCCAGTAGCTGATCACGCCGGTCACGACCGCCAGTCCGGTGAGGCCCGACGAGGCGACGAGCATGAGCACGGCGATCAGCAGCACGGTCCGCTTCGGGAAGCGGTCGGCGGCGACGCCGCCCCACGGCGTGGCGATGAGCATCGAGATCCCGAACGCCAGCATCACGCCGCCGAGGCCGGCGTTGCTGCCCGTGAGGTCCTTGGCCAGCCACCCGCGGGCGACGGACTGGCCCATCACGCCGAAGATGACTGCGGCTGCACTGATGAAGAGCCGGCGGTACCCGTCCGACTCCAGCACCGAGTACATCGGCGTCAGGGTACGGTCGGCGCGCGGGGCGGCCCGTGCCGGAGACGAGAGGAGACGCGATGCGTTGGGTGAAGCTGGGTTCGACGGGTCTGGACGTGTCGCCGATCTGCCTGGGCTGCATGAGCTACGGGGTGTCCGACCGCGGCAACCACGCGTGGTCGCTCGACGAGGCGACGAGCCGCCCCTTCATCCAGCAGGCGCTCGAGGCCGGCATCAACTTCTTCGACACGGCGAACGTGTACTCCGACGGGACGAGCGAGGAGATCGTCGGCCGGGCGCTGACCGACTTCGCCGACCGCGACGAGATCGTCGTGGCGACCAAGGTCCACGGTCGGATGCGCAAGGGGGCCAACGGGGCCGGCCTGTCGCGCAAGGCGATCCTCACCGAGATCGACCACAGCCTGCGTCGGCTGGGGATGGACTACGTCGACCTCTACCAGATCCACCGCTTCGACCCGTCGGTTCCCGTCGAGGAGACGATGGAGGCGCTGCACGACGTGGTCAAGGCCGGCAAGGCCCGCTACATCGGCGCCTCGTCGATGTACGCGTGGCAGTTCTCGAAGCTGCAGTACACGGCCGTTGCCCACGGCTGGACCCCGTTCGTGTCGATGCAGGACCACTACAACCTGCTCTACCGCGAGGAGGAGCGCGAGATGCTGCCGCTCTGCGCAGACCTCGGCGTGGGCGTCATCCCGTGGAGCCCGCTGGCGCGCGGTCGCCTGACGCGGCCGTGGGATGCGTCGACGGCGCGCAGCGAGACCGACGAGTTCGGCAAGACGCTCTACCAACCCGACGACGAGTTGATCGTCGACGCCGTCGCCAAGGTCGCCGAGGGCCGCGGGGTCAGCCGGGCCCAGGTCGCGCTGGCGTGGCTGTCACGGCACCCGACCGTCGACGCGCCGATCATCGGTGCGACGAAGCCCGAGCACATCGCCGACGCCGTGGCGTCCGTCGACATCGAGCTGGGCGACGACGAGGTGGCGATGCTCGAGGCGCCCTACACGCCCCACGCCATCGCCGGCCACGCCTGATCAGGCGCTGTCGTCAGCCGCGCCTGCGTCCGCCGCCGCATCGGCGTCGTCGTCCGTCTCCGGCTCCTCGGGGTCGAGGCGGATCGTGATCGCGTCCCCGAGCTCCCACTCGGCGTTGTGGTCCTCGTTGGTCATCGACATCACGTCAGACGCTACGACGCCGTCGGCGCCCGCGCGGCGCCCGGCGTACGATCGGCCGCCATGGTCGCGACGCTCGTCCTGCTCCGCCACGGTGAGAGCGACTGGAACCGCAAGAACCTCTTCACCGGGTGGGTCGACGTCGACCTGACGGCGCAGGGGGAGGACGAGGCGCGCCGCGGCGGCGAGCTGCTCGTCGAGCACGACGTCCTGCCCGCCGTGGTGCACACGTCGTTGCAACGGCGGGCGATCCGCACCGCCCAACTGGCCCTCGACGCGGCCGACCGGCTGTGGATCCCCGTGCGTCGGTCGTGGCGGCTGAACGAGCGCCACTACGGCGCGCTGCAGGGCAAGGACAAGGCGCAGACGCTCGCCGAGTACGGCGAGGAGCAGTTCATGCGCTGGCGGCGCTCGTACGACACGCCCCCACCGCCGCTCCCCGACGACGACGAGTACTCACAGTTCCACGACCCCCGCTACGCCCAGCTGCCGCCGGAGGTGCGGCCACGGACGGAGTGCCTCGCCGACGTCGTCGCGCGGATGCTGCCGTACTGGTACGACGCCATCGTCCCCGACCTGCGCCTCGGCCTCCCGGTGCTCGTCGCCGCCCACGGCAACAGCCTGCGGGCGCTGATCAAGCACCTCGACGGGATGGGCGAGGACGCCGTCGTCGGGCTCAACGTGCCGACCGGGATCCCGTTGCGCTACGACCTCGACGACGACCTGCGGCCGCTGCAGATCGGCGGCACCTACCTCGATCCGGACGCCGCCGCGGCCGCCATCGAGGCCGTCAAGAACCAGGGCAAGCAGTAGGTCGCACCACGGTCGCTCAGACCTTGGTCACGCGCGTCACCCGGACTGCGTACAGTGCGCTGCTTATGGCGAGCAAGAAGGCGTACGTCGACCACCTGAAGAGCGTGCCGCTCTTCGCTGCATGCACCCGCAAGGAGCTCGAGCTCATCGCCCGCTCCGGTGACGAGATCAAGATGACGGCCGGCACGGTCATCGTCGATCAGGGCCAGACCGGTCACGAGGCGTTCGTCGTCGTCGACGGCACCGTGGTGGTCAAGCGCAACGGGCGCAAGATCGCCACCCTCGGCGAGGGAGCCATCGTCGGCGAGCTGTCGCTGCTCGATCACGGGCCGCGCACGGCACGCGTCGACTGCGAGACCGATTGCACGCTCTTCGTGATCTCGCAGCGCCACTTCCTCGCCGTCCTCGACGAGGTGCCCGCCCTCGCCCACAAGCTGCTCGCCGCCCTCGCCGGTCGCATCCGCGACCTCGACCGCGCGTACTACGGATAGTTGCCTCACTCGCTCCGAAGACTCCGCTCGCTCGGCTGGCTCGCTGCGGCTGGCGACTGCCCGGCCGAACGCTCGACCTGACCATCGAGGCTCGCTGCGGACGGGTGCGCAAGCGGTCGCTCGGAACCGACTCCCGGCTCGCTCATCCGAGTGTTTCGCGCCGTCCGACTGACGGGTCGACGGCGGGAAGTGGGCCGGTTCCGCTCCGAGCATTAACGTCCGTGGTGCTATGAGCACCCACGCGGACACGGACGCGCCAGAGGTCACGAAGGGTCGCATCCGACCGCACCACCTGGCCATCGGGCTCGGCGTCGGCGTCGCCCTGTTCACGGTCGTCTCGGGCGTGCTGCCGCTGATCACCGGATGGCACAACGACAACGCCGTCCACCGCGAGGTCTTCGCCAACATCCCCGGGCCGCTGAAGGTGGCGTTCTACACGGTCATCCCGGTGATGATCGTGTGGGGAGCGTTCCAGTTCGCCGACCGGATGAAGAACTGGGAGCGCGGCAAGCCCGCCCCGTCGCGCCGCACCACGACCAAGAACGCGGCAGAAGCGGTTCGGTGACTACCGCGTCGGCGTCTACATGCGGACGCTGCTGCGCGACCCGGCCGCCGGGCTGATGCACTCGATGATCTACTTCGGGTTCCTCGTCCTGCTCGGCGTGACGACGGTGCTCGAGATCGACCACCAGATGCCCGAGGACCTCAAGTTCCTGCAGGGCCGCACGTACCAGGCGTACGCCTTCGTCGGCGACCTCGCCGGCCTCGTCTTCACCGTCGGCGTGATCTGGGCGATCGCCCGGCGCTACGTGCAGCGGCCGTACCGCATCCGCATCAAGTCGAAGCCCGAGCACGTCCTCATCCTCGGCACGTTCCTCGTCATCGGTCTCAGCGGCTTCGCCAGCGAGATGTTCCGCATCGCCCTGCAGACGGCCGAGGGCGAGAACATGGACTTCGAGAAGTGGAGCTTCATCGGCTGGCCGCTGTCGCAGCTCGTCGACGGCTGGTCGGTCGACACGCTGGACCAGGTCCACCTGTGGTTCTGGATCGGCCACGTCCTGTCGTTCATCGTGTTCCTGGCGATCCTGCCGATCACGATGCTGCGCCACATGTTCACGTCCCCGCTGAACATGTACCTCAAGGACAAGTCGCGCCCGAAGGGGGCGATGAAGCCGATGCCCAACCTCGCCGAGACGGAGCTCGAGACGTTCGGGGCCTCGGTCGTCGAGGACTTCACGTGGAAGCAGCTCCTCGACACCGACGCCTGCACGATGTGCGGCCGCTGCACGAGCGTGTGCCCGGCCCACGCCACGGGCAAGCCGCTCGATCCCCGGGAGATCGTGCTGAAGACCGGCGAGGTGATGGCCGCCACCGGCAGCCCGGTCGTGTCGCCGCCGCTCGGCACCGACGCGGAGATCACGATCGGCGCCAACTCGCTGTTCGAGCGCATCACGTCGGAGGAGATCTGGGCCTGCACGACCTGCAAGGCGTGCGACGAGATCTGCCCCGTCAACATCGAGATCCTCGACAAGATCCTCGACATGCGGCGCTACCTGTCGCTGATGGAGTCGGACTTCCCGAGCGAGCTCGGCAACGCCTACCGCGGCATGGAGAACCAGGGCAACCCGTGGGGCATGAACCAGGGTGAGCGCGGCGACTGGGCGAAGGGCCTCGACGACGTGCAGATCGTCGATCCGGGCGAGCCGCTCGAGGCCGAGTACCTCTACTGGGTCGGCTGCGCCGGCAGCTTCGACGACAAGAACAAGCGGGTCACCCAAGCGATGGCCAACCTGCTGCGCCGCGCCGGGATCACCGTCGCCGTGCTCGGGCCGTCCGAGATGTGCACGGGCGACTCGGCCCGGCGCTCGGGCAACGAGTACCTGTTCCAGATGCTGGCGATGCCGAACATCGAGATGCTCAACGGCATGGGCGTCAAGAAGATCATCACGCAGTGCCCGCACTGCTTCAACACGCTGCTCAACGAGTACCCGCAGCTCGGCGGCCACTACGAGGTCGTCCACCACACGCAGCTGCTGGAGGCGCTGATCGCCGACGGCCGCCTCGACGTCAGCCGGGCGACGCTCGAGGAGCGCATCACCTACCACGACTCGTGCTACCTCGGCCGCCACAACGACGTGTACCTCGCGCCACGCAAGGTCGTCGGGTCGATCAAGGGCATCGAGGTCGTCGAGATGCCCCGCAACGGCACCAAGGGCATGTGCTGCGGCGCCGGCGGCGCCCGCATGTGGATGGAGGAGTCGATCGGCGTGAAGGTCAACGACGAGCGGGCCAAGGAGGCCCTGTCGACGGGAGCCACCCGCATCGCCACCGCCTGCCCGTTCTGCTACATCATGCTCGACGACGGCACGAAGGCCGCCGGCGCCGACGAGGACGTCAAGGTCGGCGACATCGCCATCCACCTGCTCGACGCCATCGAGGCCGGCGAGCGCAAGTTCGACGAGCCCGCCGACGCCGTTGGCCCCGCACCACTCCCCCGTCGCCGGCGAGTAGCCGGAACCGCCCGGTTCTTCGGAGACTTCAGTGGTCGGAGACCACCGAAGTCGTGTCAGAAGCGGTCGGGCGGGCTACGCCGTCGCGTTGAGGATGGGCGGCGTCGGGGTGTCGCTGCCGCCGGCCGGCTCCTCGGTGATCGCCCACACCTCGGCGCTCGCCGGGTCGAGCCCGGCGGCATAGACGCTGAGCGTGCCGTCCTCGTCGGGGACGGAACGTGGCGAAGCGCTCGGGCGTGCCGTCGCGGATCGCCCACAGCTCGTAGACCCGGTCGCCCTCGGGCACGGGAACGTCGTCGGCGAGCAGCACGGCGGCGTCCTCCGACGCCGAGTGCACGATCGTCAGCCCCGGCAGCTCGCCGGGCATCGGGATCGTCACGGCGTCGGGCGCGTCGACGACGGCGGCGACTGGATCGGACTCGCCACCGCTCCACGGCGACACGACGAGCACGCCGACCACGATCGCGATGACGGCCGCGGCGGCCGCGCCGAGGGCGACGAAGCGACGGCGGCGGCCGGCGCCGATCGGCACGACGGGCGCGACCGGGCCTCGTCGTCGGCCGGAGCGGCCGGCGGCCCGGCGCCGTCGCACGCGGCAGCTGCGGCGTGTCGGCGATGGCGTCGAGGATGCTGGCGCGCAGCGCCGGCGGTGGCGGCGCTGGGACCGCGTCGGCGAGGACGGCGGCTGCGGCCTGCAGATCGTCGAGCTCGGCTTGCAGATCGGGTCGGGTGCGCAGCACGTCCTCCAGCTCCGTTCGCTCCTCGTCGGTGAGGGCACCGACGGCGAGGAGGGCCAGTTGCTCGCGCAGCTCGTCGTCGGTCATGACGAGCCCCCCATCGTGGTCCGCAGCCGGATCAGGCCGTCCCTGATCCGCGTCTTCGACGGTGCCGAGCGCGACACCGAGCCGGTCGGCGATCTGGACGTGCGTCAGCCCGTCGTAGAAGGCGAGCTCGAGCGCTTCGCGCTGCGCGGCCGGCAGCGAGGCCATCGCGGCGCGCGCCCGGGAGCGGTCGTCGGCGTCGATGGCGTCGTCCTCCGGCGTCGGCGGGATCTCGAGCGAGGCGGCGCCGACGGACGCCTGCCGGTCACGGTGCGACTGCTCGCTGCGCACACGGTCGACGGCGCGGCGATGAGCGATCATGACCGCCCACGTGCGGACGCTCGCCCGGGACGGGTCGAAGCGGGCCGCCTGCCGCCAGATCTCCACGAAGATCTCCTGCGTGACCTCCTCGGCCTGGGACGGGTCGCGCAGCACCCGGCGCACGACGCCGTAGACGGACGGCGCCAGGAGGTCGTACAGCGACGCGAACGCGGCCTGATCGCCGTCGGCGACCCTGGCGATGTACGTCGTCAGGTCCTGGTCCACGCGTGCACCAATGTGGCAGATGGGAGCGGGCTCGGCCGCGCATGCCGGACGCGCCGCGCGACGCCAGCCGTGGAACGGCACGTCGATCGGCGCGGTCAGGGCGAGCACGCAGAGGGTTCGGAGCTGCGGCAGCGCACGGATGCCCGGCGTCGGCCCGGCAGCGTCCCGGACGCGCGGCAGCGAGGGATCCGCAGATCCCTCGCTGTCGTCGTGGTGCCGGCCCGACGGCTTCACGCCACCGGACCGGGCCCGTCTGTCCCGGGAGAGGTCAGGCAGGCGGCATGAGGACGGTGTCGATCAGGTACACCGTGGCGTTGGCGGTCGGGATGTCGGCGCAGGCGACCATCGCCGCGCCGTCGTTGACCGTGATCGTGTCGCCGTCCATGGCGACCGTGAGCTCGGCGCCGTTGACCGTCGGCAGGGTGCCGGCGGCGACGAGCTGCTCGCTGTTCAGCTGCTCGGGGACGACGTGGTAGGCGAGGATGCTCGTCAGCAGGTCGGTGTCCGCCAGCACGGCGTCGAGGTCGGCCTGCGGGATCTTCTCGAACGCCGAGTTGACCGGGGCGAAGATCGTGAACGGGCCCTCGCTGTTCAGCGTGTCGACGAGGCCGGCGGCCTGGACCGCAGCCACGAGCGTCGTCAGCTCCGGGTTGTTGCTGGCGGCCGTGGCCGCCGGATCGTCGGCCATCCCGGCCAGGCTGCCCTCACCGTCGGCGGGCAGGGAGGCGCAGGCGGGACCGCTCGGCTCCATCATCGCGGCGCCCTCGGCGGGCGCCGTGGTGGCCGTCGTGGCGCCGTCCATCGGCGGCATCAGCACGGAGTCGATCAGGAACACGGTCGCGTTCGCCGTCGGCACGTCGGCACAGACGACCGTGGCCTCGTCGCCGTTGACCATCAGCGTGTCGCCGTCCATCGTGATCTCCAGCTCGGCGCCGTTCACGGTGGCGACCGTGCCGGCGTCGGCGAGCTCGCTGCTCGACAGCTGCTCGGGCACGACGTGGTAGGTGAGGATCGACGTCAGCAGGTCGGTGTCGGCGAGCACGGCGTCGAGGTCGGCGGACGGGATCTTCTCGAAGGCCGCGTTGACCGGGGCGAAGATCGTGAACGGACCGGGACCGTTGAGCGTGTCGACGAGCCCGGCCTCGGTGACCGCCGCGACGAGCGTCGACAGCTCGGGGTTGTTGCTCGCCGCGGTGGCGGCGGGATCGTCGGCCATCCCGGCGAGGCTGCCCTCGCCGTCGGCGGGCAGCGAGCCGCAGGCCGGTCCGGAGGCGCCCATCATGTCGCCGTCCGTCGCCATCGGCTCGGTGCCCATCGGCTCGGTGGTCATCGAGTCGGTGGCCATCGGCGTGGTGCCGGCAGCGTCGGTCGCCGCCGGGGAGGCGCCGGCCGCATCGTCGTCGTCACCGCCGCAGGCGGCGGCAGCAAGGGTGAGGGAAGCGATCGCGGCCAGGGCGGCCGCACGAGCGCGGGAATGACGAGTCCTCATGGGGAGGGGTTCCTTTCGGGTGTTCACGGACGGTGGTGGGCGATCACGTGACGATCACGACGATCTGGTGGAGACCAGATGCACCGTCGGGAATAGGTTCGGCGCGGCTCGTCGGTCTGGATTGCGCCGTTCGCGTCGGTGGCCCGCACGGTGATCGTGTGGCGACCGGCCGTCGCTTCCCACGGAAGCAACCATTGGCGCCACGTGTCCGTCGTCGTGACGTCGCCGAGCTGCGCCGGTTGCCACCCGCCGTCGTCGATCCGCACCTCGACGGCCCCGATCCCGATCGTCTGGGCCCAGGCGACACCGGCGATCGGCACGGTCCCGGCCGTGACCTTGCCGAGACCCCGGGGCGTGTCGATCCGGCTCATCAGCTTGATCGGGGCCCGCTGCGCCCAGCCGCGGCGAACCCAGTAGTGGTCGAAGTCGGCGAACGTCGTGAGCTCGATCTCGGTGAGCCACTTCGTCGCCGAGACGTAGCCGTAGAGCCCGGGCACGACGAGGCGCACGGGGAAGCCGTGCTCGATCGGGAGCGGCTCGCCGTTCATGCCCACGACGACGAGGGCGTCGCGCCCGTCGAGCGCGTCCGCCGACCGGGAAGCCGCACGCGTAGCCGTCGACCGACCGCCCGACGAGCTGGTCGGCGCCGGAGCGCACACCGACCTCGGCCAACAGGTCGGCGAGCGGCGTGCCGAGCCATCGCGCGTTGCCGACGTATCGGCCGCCGACCTCGTTCGACACGCACGTCAGGGTGATGTCACGCTCGATCATCGGCCGGGCGAGGAGGTCCGCGTAGGACAGCTCGAGCTCGTCATCGACCATGCCGTGGATGCGCAGCGAGTAGTCCTCGGTGCGGACCTGCGGCGCCGTCAGGGCGGTGTCGATGCGGTAGAAGTCGGCGTTCGGCGTCACGAACGGTGTCATCGCCGGCGCATCGACCATCACCCCGGCGGGCAGCGGCGCCAGTGGCTCGCCCGCTGCCGGCAGGCGGACCGCGGCGCGCGACTCGGTCGCCGTGAAGCGCTGCCCGAGCCAACGTCCGAGGGAGCCGGCGGCAGCAGCGCCGATCGCCAGGCCGCCGAGCAGCGTCCCCGAGCGCTGCAGGAACTGGCGCCGCCCGGTCGCACTGCCCGTCGCACGCATGTGGTCGACCGGTTGACGATGCAACGACCGATCGATCAGCACGAGGGCTGCAATCCCGGCGGCGGCGCCGAGCACGCTCGGCAGCACGGCGTGCCACGGTGTCGACGCCCGCCGGCTCGAGGCCGCCCAGACGCCGATGACCCCGAACAGGCCGATCCCGACGACGCCGAGCACGAGCCGGTGGCGCAGGGCGACGACGCCGACGATGGCGGCGTAGACGGCCAGGAACGCGCCGATGCCGATCAGCAACGCCGGCTTGTCGTTCGTGCCGAACGTGTCGATCGCGAACTCCTTGACGAACGGTGGCGCGGCGTCGATGAGCCGGTCGCCGACGTCGAGCACCGGTGAGCGCCACGTCCGTTCCGAGCCGGCGAGCAGCTCGGCGCACGGCGAGCGCGACGCCGGCCGTGACGAGCCCGGCGAGGACGGCGAACGTGCGGCTCGGGCGAGCGACCGACGGGCGGGCCGCGGGCGGTGGCGCGCCGGCATCGGTGGGCAAGACGTCCTGGGTGGTCACCCCGCGCGTTCGACGCGGGCGGCGGCGCGGATGGCGCTACCGCAGCAATCGGAGCACGGCGCGCTCGATCGCGTCGCGCGACGACTCCGGCACGCGCCGGCGGTCGCCGAGCCGTCGCAACGTCGGCGCGATGGTCGCCCCCGACTCGTAGGCGTCGATGACGCGCGGGTCGACGTAGGAGCCACGGGCCACGGTCGGGGTGTTGCCGAGGTACTGCGCGACATCGGCCATCGCGGCGCGCACGGCTCGCTTGCGCCGCGTCGGCGAGCCGGCGTCGTCGAGCCGCTCGGCGAGCGCCACCGCCGCCAGCACCGTGCCGTGCCACGTCCGGAAGTCCTTCGCCGACACCTCGCCGCCGACGACGTCCTTGACGTACTGGTTGATGTCGGTCGACGAGATGTCCCGCCAGCGCGAGCCGTCGCGGAAGGCGAGCAGCTCCTTGCTCCCGCCACGGCGCGATCGCAGCGCCGACACCGCGTCGCGCACCGCCGCGTCGGCGACGGCCACGAGCCGCTCCTGACCCGACTTCGCCGGGTAGTCGAACACGACCTCGTCGCCGCTCACGTGGACGTGCTGCTTCTCGATCGTGGCCAACCCGTAGCTGCCGTTGTCCTCGGCGTACTGCTCGCCGCCGACGCGGAAGAAGCCGAGGTCGAGGAGCCGGAACGCCGTGCCGAGCGCCCGCTCGCGGGGCATGCCGGGGAGGGCGAGGTGCTCCGCCACGACCTCGCGCGCGTGCGGCAACCGCCTGGCGACGGTGAGCACGCGCTCGTGCTTGGCCCTGTCGCGCTGCTCGCGCCACGTCGGGTGGTAGAGGTACTGCCGGCGACCCGCATCGTCCGTGCCGACCGCCTGGATGTGCCCGTTCGGCGCCGGGCAGATCCACACCTCCGTCCATGCCGGCGGGATGACGAGCGCCTTGCACCGGGCGACGTCCTCGGCCGGCAACGTGTCGCCCGCCGCGTCGAGGTACACGAAGCCGGTCCCCCGCTTGCGGCGCGACCAACCCGGGTCGTCGGGATGGACTCGGCGCAACCGCGGCATGCGGCGCCTGCGCTACCCGCCGCCCCGCCCCGGCAATCCCCGACCGGCCGACCGCGCTAGCGGAAGTTCTCGAAGTACCGGCTCGGCGTCGGGCCGCGCTGGCCCTGGTACTTCGACCCGGTGGCGCCCTTGCCGTAGGGCCGCTCGGCCGGCGTGGTCATCTGCATGAAGCTGATCTGACCGATCTTCATGCCCGGGTAGATCGTGATCGGCAAGCTGGCGACGTTGGCCAGCTCCAGCGTCACGTGGCCGTCGAACCCGGCGTCGATGAAGCCCGCCGTGGAGTGGATCAGCAGACCGAGGCGCCCGAGGCTCGACTTGCCCTCGATGCGGGCGACCAGGTCGTCGGGCACCGCCACCCGTTCGAGGGTCGATCCCAGCACGAACTCGCCCGGGTGCAGCATGAAGACCCCCTCGGGGGCGATCTCGACGAGCTCCGTCAGCCCGGTGAGGTCCTGCTTCACGTCGATGACGCCTGCCGTGTGGTTGCGGAAGACCCGGAACAGGCGGTCGACCCGGACGTCGATCGACGACGGCTGCACGGTCGTCGGGTCGAACGGATCGACGACGATCCGGCCCGTCTCGATCGCCTCGCGGAGGCTGCGGTCCGACAGGATCACGGGTGCACCCTAGTCAGCGCCCTCCGATCGTCACCGGGCCACCGGCCCGCTACCCTGTGGCCCGCTCGCGGATGTAGTTCAATGGCAGAACATCAGCTTCCCAAGCTGAATACGGGGGTTCGATTCCCCTCATCCGCTCTCCGTCCTTTCTGGACAAACGTCCTGCTCATGGGCCATGTTCGGACTGGCTCCGGTTCGTTCCGCATCGAGACTACTCTGCGAATGTGCCTACAGCGTGCCTACAACATCCCGGTGCAGCGAGGCACAGGTGAGCACAGCACGGCAGTTCGGCACGATCCGCCAGCTCCCCAGCGGCCGCTACCAGGCGCGGTACTGGCATCTCGGCGACCAGGTTTCGGCCGGCGTCACGTTCCCCACCAAGAAGGCCGCCCGGGCCTGGCTGTGTCGGTCGAGACCGATCTGAAACGCGGCGATCATGTCGACCCGCGAGCTGGCACGGAACGCTTCGGCCCTTACGCTCAGCTGTGGCTCGGCGAGCGTGACCTGCGTCCACGCACCCGTGAGACCTACGAGTCTCAGCTCAAATGGATCCTCCGGACGTTCGACACGGTCCGCTTGCGCGACATCGACCCCGTCGTGGTACGGCCGGATGCACAACGCGGGTCTCTCCAGGAACACCGTGGCCAAGGTGTACCGACTGTTCCGCACGATCATGGCGACGGCGGTCGATGACGGCTTGCTGCGAACCAACCCTGTCGCCATCAAGGGAGCAGCCACCGAAGAACAGCACCAACGACCCGCCCTCACGTACGACGACGTGCGGCGGCTTGCGGACGAGATCGAGCCCCGGTTCCGAGCGTTGATCTGGACGGCGGCGACCTCCGGGCTCCGCTACAGCGAGCTCACCGGGCTCGCACGAGCCCACGTCGATCTGGAACGGTCGACGGTCCGTGTCGAGCGGGCGCTGGCGTTCGTCCGCGGCGAGGGCCCGACGCTCGGTCCGCCGAAGACCCCGACCGCTCATCGATCGGTGACGCTTCCCACCGGGGCCGTCGACGTCTTGCGGACGCACCTCTCCGTCTTCGTCGATCCTGCGCCCGGCGCCTTGGTGTTCACATCGGTGCGAGGCAGCCCACTCCTCTACCGGTACTTCGCCCCGTTCTGGAACCGGGCCAAGGTTTCGTCTGGAGTCGATCCGTCGGTCCATTTCCACGATCTGCGGCATCTGGCCAGTACGACGGCCGCCAGCGCTGGGGCGTCGGTCAAGGAACTTATGGCGCGCATGGGCCACGCCACCAGCGATGCCTCGTTGCGCTACCTGGAAGCTTCCGCCCACCGTGACGCCGAGATCGCCCGGGCCATGCACGACCGCATTACACCCGACGAGCGAGCCCATCGCGGGTGAACGATGCCCAGCGCACGACCCCGCAGCGGCTCTCCTGAACCCAGACCCAGATCTCTTCCGGGTCGAACCGGATGAACTTGCCGATCTTGAAGAACGGAATCTCCTGGCGCGCCACGAGGCGGCGCACGAAGCTCTCTGTCACCTCCAGCATCGACGCCACTTGCGCGACGTCGCACAACCGCTTGTCCGCACCCTCGTCGTGTGGCGCACGCCCATCCATCCGGACCTCCCAACTCGCGTTCGAGCGCTTCGCGCTCGTCTCCACTCCTTAAAGGGACATCGAGTCGGCGCGCGGTCACGAAAAGTTCTGTCTGAGCTCAACGGCCTCGATGTCGTCGTTCGTGAGGGTGTCGACGAAGCTGCTGGCGAGTACGACAAGCAGTTCGACGCTGCCTGGAGCGTGCCGGCGATCCAGCAGCTGAGAACTTCGGCGACGAGCGCCGATCGACGGGGGGTCGGCAGGCTTCGAGGAGCCTGTGGCCAGGGACGACAGCAGGCGCACGAAGTCGGTGTCGGTGCGCCAACAACTCGCCCATCCGCACCTGTCAGCGCTCACCGACGATCTGCACGTCGACCGGCATCCACCGCTTCGCCGGCTACTCCCCAGGCGTGTTCGGTCATGGTTCCCGCCCGCTAGCTACTTCGCCCTGAAGAACTCGGTGGAGTCAGACGCCTGACGGACGGCATCTGCGTATTCAGGCGACTCGGTTCGCCTGGCGGGTCGCCAGGTTCGATCGTGTGCTTGTCCGGTCCTTCGAGGAGTCCGCTGATCTTCACGAGGTTGTGGGCGAAGATGCCGTGGCCGCACCTGGTTCGGGCGCCGCCGAGTCCGTCGATGCGTGTGCGGTTGAGCCCGAAGTCGCGTTTGGCGCAGCTGATCCGTCCTTCGCATCCGGTTCGCCAGCGGACCATCTTGCGGAACGCCCGACGGTTCTCGACGACGCGGCGGGCGGCGCGTTGCCGCTTGCGCACCGTCGCCGGCTCGAAGCTGCCGTCACGGTCACGCGGCACCGCCACCTCGACTGGGCCGACCTCGGTCAGCACCGTCTTGGACCGCGACCCGTTGCGCGAGTTGCCGCCGTTACGACCGGCCGAGTCGTGCTTCGAGTAGCCGAGATGCTCATCCATCTCGACCTCCAACCCAGTCTCCAGGATCCGCTTCGTCAGCTCGCCCAACAACCCGCCAGGGCCGACCAGATCGACCCCTCCGCCCGGGCCCGAGCCACGAGCTCCTCCGCGATCGCTTGATCACGATCCCGGTCATAGTCGTCACTGGTGGTGGGCGGTGTCGCCACCACCACATCGTGGTCTGTCATCGTCTGCCCTTCCCGCCGAGCACCACCGCTCAGCGTCTCAGGCCAGACCAGTTACACCGGCAACCTGACAGTCCCGGTGCGGACGAGGTGCTCGACGTTGTCGGCCTTCGCCATCCGCTGGCCGTCGGCTGCGCCTCGGCCTTGTACGACGGCGGCCGCGGCGACGGGTGGGCCGTGGGGAGTCCGAAGCCGAAGATTGCGCCGGGGACGTGGGCGAGGTGGCGCGGGACGCGATGGGGGACGCCGAGGTCGTTGGCCAGCCCACGACGGTGCCACGGTCCGTGGTCAGGGGGTGACGTATTGGACGTGCATCGGCGGTGCCCCGCGTCAGGCAAGGTTTGCTTCGTTGTGGCGTGACTCCGAGCCGGCGTTCCCGGACACCTCAGCGGCACGGAGTCGTGGCGCATTATGGGGCACCGCCCAGAACGCGAGCTTGAGCAGATCGCCGAGTCGGATGGCTCGGTTTGGATTTCGGATCGATACGGAGCCAACTGTCCGACCGTGGACCGGTCAGCCATCCGCGCCCAGGCATATGTACTCGCCCGCGACGGATTGGTGTCGGCGAAACAACGTCGCAGCGTACTTCGACGCCCGAGATGCCGTGGCGAAGACTCGAGGACCGTGCGATTCTTAGAACGCTCACACAGTTGATTTCGCTCCGCTACCGGCGTCACTATCGCGTCTCTTGCTCTTCGATCGCTGCGGCTACGAGCTCGCCGTACTCGAGTTGGCGCCCTTCAGCAAACAGCCGGTCGAATTCGCCCGCGCCGAGTGCAGCTCGGGCGACGTCGATCCCGGTCTCGAGGGAGCACCGCCGCCCTGGCAGGCAGTGGTCGTATCTCGTGCGCTCGCGCAGTGCGTGGATCCCACCGGCGAGGTAGGCGGCGCGCTCGACGTCCCCGGCGGCTGCCAGTGCACCGACGAGCACGCCGAGGTCGATCATGACGTGGAACGTTTCGCGGATGCCGTGGGCGAGGGTCACCGCTCGGCGGGCTGCTGCGACGCGCCCCCCGAGGTCCTCGCAACCGTCGACGAGCACGAGGCTCGCAAGGGCAACTGCTTCGCACGACACGCACGGGAACCGGATCGCGAAGCCGAGTGCGTCGCGGCAGTACACGCGCAGCGGTTCGGTGTCGAGTCCCGCCGCAGCACCGGCGTCTGCGCCAGTAGTCCCGAATCCATAGGACAGGTGCTCGTCGCCGAGTGCTGCAAACTCGTCGACGACGTTCATCAGCAGCCCGTACGCCTCGTCGTAGGCGCCCTCGAGCGAGCGCAACCAGCCGACGTTGTGGTCGGCGAGGATCCGTGCGAAGCCGTCGAGCACGTCCGGTCGTCGGGCAGCGTGCGCACGAACTGCGTCGACGTCGCCCTTGAGGACCGCGACGATCCCGCTGGCGACCGCCGCAGTCGCCGACGTGCGCTCGTCACCGGTCCGGTCGGCGAGACGTTCGACACTGGCGGCGAGCGCTTCGCCGGCCGCCAGGTCGGACATTGTGGCGAGGAAGCAGGCGTTGAGGTACGCCACTGCCCTCGTGGAGGGCTCCATGGCGGTCGCGGCGTCAGCGAGCGTCGAGCACCAGCGCACGCCTTGTGCGCGACGGGTTCCCCGGGCGATCCAGTAGTTGAACAGGCCGATCACTGCGGGAAGTGCGCGCTCGGCGCGAAGGGCATCGAGGGAGCTCCAGGCGAGCGCTTCCTCGAGGTTGTCAAGATCGTCGTCGAGGACCATGAACCAATGCGCTTGACCGCGCTGTTCGCCGCCCGACACTCCGACGGCCGCTTCGGCGGCGAGGGTCAGCACCCAGTCGAGGTGCCGGTTGCGCCAGGTGTCGAGCGCGCCGGCACGGGCGAGGCGCCGCTGGCTGTGCTCGCGGATGGTCTCGAGCAGCCGGTAGCGGCGATCGGCACCGGCGCCGATGGCGACGACGAGAGATCGTCGCACGAGCCGGGCGAGCACCTCGAGTACCTCCGTTGCGGCCACGCGGGCGTCGGCGACGACCGCTTCGATCGCTTCGAGCGAGGACGCACCCCGGAACACGGATATGCGGTCGAGCACGAGGCGGTCGGTCTCGTCGAGAAGGTCGTAACTCCAGTCGAGGACGCTGTCGAGGGACCGGTGACGGCTCACGCCGCCGCGCTGGGAGCTGCGCAGCACCGCGGCGTCGCCGAGCCGGCGTTCGATCTGGGCCGGTCCCAACACGTCGGCCTGGGCAGCAGCGAGCTCGATCGCGAGAGGGAGGCCGTCGAGGCGTCGGCACAGCGACGCGACCGCAGCGTCGATCGTGGCGTCGAGTGCGAAGTCCGCGCTCGACCGCACTGGCACGGTCCACGAACAGCCGAACCGCGTCGCCGCTGGCAAGCCCGGTAGCGTCGTGTGTGCCCGGCGCCGGTGCGGATAGGGGCCGCAACGGAACGACGGCCTCGCCGGGCACGCCCAGCGGCTCGCGGCTCGTGGCGAGTACCCGAAGGCCGGGTGCTTCGACCAGCAGATGCCGGGCGACGTCAGCTGCGCCGTCGATGACGTGCTCGCAGTTGTCGAACAGCACGAGCGCGTCGAGCGCAGCGCAGTGCGCGGCGAGCGCACCCATCACCCCCCGCACCGGGTCGTCCTTGACCCCGAGGGCGGAAGCCACTGCGCTGGGCACAGCCTCGGATCGCCCAACTGCGGCGAGGTCCACGAACCACACGCCGTCATGCAGTCTCGACGAGATCTCGCTCGCCACCTCGACGGCGACACGCGTCTTGCCGACTCCGCCCGGTCCGGTCACGGTGACGAGCCGGGACTCGGCGATGCGCTTGGCGAGGCTGCGCAGTTCGTCGTCGCGTCCGATGAAGCTGGTGAGCCACAGGGGCAGCCGCGGTTGCGGGCGATCGCGGTGCCCACGTAGCGGCGCGACGTCGGGAACGACGAGCTCGAAAATGTCGATCGGGGCGCGCAGGCCCGGCAGCGCGTGCGCGCCGAGGCTGACCAACTCGACGCCGTCGGGCACGGCGCCTTCGGTGAGCGCAGCGGTCGCGCCCGACACCAGCGTCTGGCCCCCGGACGCGGCACCCCGCAACCGGGCCGCTCGGTTGACGGCGGGCCCGTAGTGGTCGCCGTCGCGGAGCTCCGCCTCGCCCGTGTGTACTCCGATGCGTACGCGCAGGGGCCTGGACGTCGGCCACGTCTCGGCCGCCAGCGCTCGCTGGATCGCGACGGCGGCGGCCAGTGTGTCCGACGCCAGCGGAAACACGCTGAACGTCGAGTCGCCCTCACCGTGGGTCTTGTGCAGCCGCCCCCGATGCGTGGCGACGGCGTCACGGATCACCCGATCGTGGCGCACGAGCGCCTCGGCCATCTCCCCTTCCTGGCGATCCCACAGCAGGGTCGAACCTTCGATGTCGGTGAGGAGGAAAGTCGCCAACCCCATCGAGCGCTGCGCAATGACCGTCGGATGCTGGCGCAGCGCCGGGTCATCGGTGGCGACGGATCGCTCCAAATCAATCAGCTCGGCGCCGGGCTCGAGACCGAGATCGTTGAGCACTCGTCGGGCCCGCTGACAGGCACGGAGTGCCTCGACTCGACGACCGTCGCGGTATAGGCCCAACACCAGCTGCGCCCAGCGGCGCTCCCGCAACGGTTCGGCCGTAACCGCTGCTTGGAGCTCGGCGGTCACGCAACCGTGCTCGCCCATCGCCAAGCGCGCATCCGCGAGGTCCTCCACGGCAGCGCGCAGCAACTCCTCGAGGCGCACGGCTTCCGCAGCGGCTGTCCCGGTTGCGAGCTCCGGCACCGGTGATCCTCGCCAGAGCGCTCGAGCCGCAAACAGCAACTCCGCCGCGCCGGGCGCGTCGCCCGCCGCCAGTGCGCGCCGGCCCTCGGTCACGAGATCCTCGAAGCGACGCGCGTCCACGCGGTCCCGGTCCACTTGCAACCGGTAGCCATCACCCGCGCGCTCGACGGCGAGGTCCGGCACGGAACGACGCAACCGCGACACGAGGCTTTGCAGTGTCTTGATCGCAGTGACCGGCGGATCATCGCCCCACAGGGCGCCGATCAGCTCCCCATCCGAGACCGGGGCGGGCGCGCGTACGGCCAACAACTCGACCACGGCTCTCTCCTTAGCGGAGCCTGGAGTCGTTGCCCCGCCTCCGATCACCAACGGGCCGAGGACTGCCACCACATCGTCCACGGTCAGCAAGCGTAGGCAGCTCGACGCATGCTGCGCTCCGTGCCGCAACCGGCGCGGAGACAACGCGCAGACGCCGCAACCGATGATCGAGTCCATGACCTCAGTCCAGCCCGACATCCAGTTCGAAGAGATGCAATCCGAAGCCGGAGCGTTCGTGGGCCAGCTGTTCAGCTGGATCAACGGTGCCGGCGCGGTGCTGCTGATTGACGTCGCACACAGGGCGGGGTTGTTCGAGGCGGCCGCCGACGGGACCGGCACCAGCGACGAGCTCGCCGAGCGTGCCGGATTGTCTGAGCGCCACGTCCGCGAACTCCTCAACGGGCTCACATGCGCAGGAATCTTCACGTACTCCCCCGCGGACGGCCGTTACACCCTTCCACCGAGTCGGCGCCAGTGCCTGTCAGGTTCCGGGCCCCAGAACTTCGCCGCCGCGACCGGGTTCCTCGGGCTCGCCGGCCGCTACGTCGAACGCGTCACCGAAACCGTCGCGCACGGTGGCGGCATCCCATACTCGGCGTACCGTCCGGAGTTCACCGCGCTCATGGACGCCGGAATGCGACGCGTGTACGACGCACTCCTCGTCGACGGGTACATCCCCGCCGTCGACGGGCTCGCCGAGCGTCTCCGACTCGGCGCACGCGTCGCCGACGTCGGTTGTGGCACCGGGCATGTCGACAACCTCCTCGCCGCCGCATACCCCGAGTCGACCTTTGTGGGGTTCGATCTCGCCGCCGACGCTCTCGACCGTGCACGGGCCGAGGCGTCCGCCCTAGGCGCCGCCAACGTGACGTTCGAGCAGCGAGACGTCCGCCACCTACCCGTCGACCCACCGTTCGACGTCGTGTTCGCGTTCGACTCGATCCACGACCAGGCGGACCCGGCCGGGGTTCTCGCCCGCGCCCGCGAGGCCCTTCACCCCGGCGGCATGTTCGTGATGATCGACGTCCACATGTCGAGCCGTCTCGAGGACAACATCGGACATCCGATGGGAACATGGATGTACACCACGAGCCTGTTCCACTGCATGCAGGTGTCACTCGCCGAGGACGGCGCAGCGCTCGGGACCTGCTGGGGCTGGCAGACCGCCACACGCATGCTCGAAGAAGCCGGTTTCCGCGACGTCACCGTGCTCACCGCCCCGGCCGGAGATCCAATAAACGCCATCTTCGTCGGCCGTCGCAACGATCGCCTACCGGACAGCTGACCCGAGCGACCGTGCGGAGAACATCGACAGAACAACTACCAAAGTCGTCGTTCTTGATGGTCGCGGAAGGCTGCGGCTGAGAAGCGGAGCAGTGAGTCTCGGCGTCGTGTGTCAGCGCACAGTCCAGACGTACCCGAGGCCCATCAGGTCGATGACGGCGATGAATGCATGCGCGGCGCGCAAGCCTTTGGAGGCACGGCCGAGTCGGGCCTCGACGGATGGCGTCACGACCTGGATGCTCGCAGGTCTCGGACGCCCGCGAGCCGGCGTGAGGAGATGCTCCCGGACGGTCTCGCGGCATCATCCTCGCTCGGGGCGCGGATGGCAACGAGCGCGATACCGACGACGGAGACGGAGGCCAAGACTGGAACAGCGGCCTTCGCAGCGCGCGGTCGTAGCACGAGTTCGAAGAGAGGGACCGGGTCGCCCAGCTTCGTCTGGAGTGGACCGAGCGGGCAGCTCCCTCGGCCGGCGACGAGGGCCGCTGCCTCCACCGTCAGCGCCGCGACCGATGCCGTCAGGAGCGGGCCGCGCCGTCGCGAGATGGCGCATGCCCAGATGTAGCCCAGTGCAGCGAGGTCAACCGCCCGATTGCGGTGTGGATGACACGGAATGCTTTGGCGACCGGAGTGAGCAGTGCCTGTGCGTCCGTCGCGCGCTCCACGCATCAATGCTCGAAGCTCCACGGACGTACGCCGGCTCCCGGCGGTCGGGGATAGGTCGGCGACCCACAGCGCGTCGTGATTATGAGACGGTCGTTAAGGCCGAAGTGCAGCGACCCCGGCATCCCCACGACGCGTTACCGCCCGCGCATTATCGGCTCGTGGCATCCTCGACCGGCGTTTTGAGGATGCCGTCCACGGCTCTTGACTGCGTGGTATCGGGCGTCGGAAGTCGGACATCGCGTCGCGAACGTCCGAGTGTCGAGGATCGGCGATTCTCTGGATGCGTTCGGCGGTGCTCGAACCGAGCGTTCTCGGATGCTCGGTACCGAGAACGACGGCGTACGTCTCGTGCGTGGGCGACCGGCGCTTGGAGCACGCGTTCGAGGACTCGGGCGCATTCTCGGGCTCGCATCATCGGCCTGACTCGTAGCGTGCACCCGACGGTCACCCGGGACCTGGTCGCTCGGGTTGGTGTAAGCGGCGGCCAGGGCGGCCCGGTTGGTGACGCAGAGCTCAATGAACACGTGCGTCAGATGGCTCCTCACCGTGTTGTCGCTCACCAGCCACCGTTCGTCGACCTGCTCATCGCTTGCCCTCGGGTGACAGTGAGGCGAGTCTCGGACGGTGCTCACGGGTCGCCGCGTCGAGCACGGGAAGGCCGGCTCAAGAAACGGCCCGGGGGACTCGGCGGACTGCCCGGGCGCATCGGCACAGCTGCGACGAGCCTGACGTACAGTCGTCGACGACAAGGGGGCGCGGATGCACGTTCCGGAAACGAAGTACGCCCGAAACGGCTCGGTCTTCCTCGCGTACCAGGTCCTCGGCGATGGCCCGATCGACCTGGTGCTCGTGCCGCCGGGCGCCTCGCACTTGGAACACTGGTGGGACTTGCAGGGGACGGGCAGTTGGCTGCGGCGTCTGGCGTCGTTCAGCCGCCTGATCATCTTCGACAAGCGTGGCACTGGCCTGTCCGATCGCGGGGGCGGAGCTGCGTCAATGGACGAGCGAGTCGACGACCTGCACGCGGTGATGGATGCAGCCGGGTCGGAACGCGCGGTGTTGTATGGCCTCTCAGAGGGCGGTCCGATGAGCATTGTGTTCACGGCTGCGCATCCGGAGCGGACATTGGGGCTCATCCTCCAAGGCACTGGCGCCCGGTTCTCGCCGGATGTGGACTACGAGGTGAGTGCGATGTGGCACCAGCCTCCTTGGGAGGCATCTACCGATTGGAACACGCCTGAGGCGGTGCAGACCTTTCTTCGGGTCATGGCGCCGTCGGTCGCCGAAGATCCCCAGGTGGTGGAGTCGTTCGGCCGGATGATGCGGAATGCGATCAGTCCGGGGGATCTCATGAAGGGCCAGTACTTCACCCGGGGGATCGACGTGCGGCCAGTGCTGCCGCTGGTCGACGTGCCCACGCTCATCCTTCACCACGAACACGATCAAGTGAAGCTGCTGAGCGAAGCGCAATACATGGCGGACAACATTCCCGGTGCCCGCCTCATCGTCGTCCCAGGTGAAGATCACATCTTCTCGCTCGCCGATGCGCGGCCCGCGACGGTCGCCATCCAGGACTTCCTACGCGACCTCGAATCGCGGGACGTCGGCGATCGCATCCTGGCCACGGTGCTCTTCACCGACATCGTCGGGTCGACCGACCGCGCGGCCGCGATCGGGGATACGTCCTGGGTGGCGCTGCTCGATCGCCACGACCAACAGCTGCGACGAGAGATCGAACGATATCGGGGACGTCTCATCAAGACCACCGGAGACGGTGCGCTCGCCCTCTTCGACGGCCCGGCGAGAGCAGTGCGAGCGGGCTTGGGCATGGTGGAGGATGCTCGTCGGCTCGATCTCGACATCCAGGTCGGTGTCCACACCGGTGAGGTCGAACTGCGCGGCGACGACATCGGAGGCATCGCGGTCAACATCGCTGCCCGGATCATGAAGACGGCGCCAGCCGGACACGTGCTCGTCTCAAGTACCCTCCGTGACCTCGTAGCCGGCTCGGGACTGTGCTTCGAAGAGCGAGGCCAACATCAGTTGAAAGGCGTACCGGGGACGTGGAATCTGCACGCGGCCATCTGAGATCGGGGCCGCACATCGGATGCCCCACGTTCATGCCGTCACCCTGGTGTCTCGACCTGACCGGTCACCATCCGATGATGATGTGGAGCGGCTTGTCAAATGGTCGTCATCGCGTGTTCGTGTGCGCGCTCCCCTGGCGGTGGTGATGCGTCAGGTCGGGAAACGGGTACCGGTCTCGTGGGAGCACAGCCGCCATGCCGATCACGGCGCCGGCCCCCTGCAGCTCGATCAGTTCGGGCAGGTCCTCGAGCACCATCTCGCGAACGATCACCCGGCAACCCCTCCAGGCCGGCGTCGCTAGCCCTCGCAGCCCGGCCCAGCGACGCCGGTCGGCACGTCACAAGTCCGGCAACGCCATCCGTCCCGTGGGCTGAGCCACCGTCGGGTCGCCAGGTCGAGAGCGGCCGAACGCACCACCGGGTAACGCCGTCCAGCCGCTCCGCTGAGGCGCGTCATCGATCGCCGGCTCGATGGCGTTACCGAACGAGGCGGCGCGCTGGTCGGTGCGCGTGGGCGGTGGTGGCCCGCGCTGTTCGCCGTAGGTGAGAAGAGTCGGGGTGACGTGCCGACTACGTCGAACGCCAAGATGCTGCAGGTGTCGTCCGTCACCGCTCGGGGTCACTGGGCCGTTCAGCGTCGTTCTGTGTGCGCGAAGCGCGGACTGGCGAGAGGCGTCTTACGTGACATCTATCGACTGAACGATCAGCGAGCGGTTGCCGAGGCGGCGCGTTCGAGATCGGCACGGTGCTTTCGTGTCCAGACCGTGAGCGGGAGGGGCCCAGTGTCGGCAAGGCCCAACTTCGTTCGCTTGACGAGTATCTGAAGTCCTCGCCCTCGCAGATAGAGGGGGATGGCGGCGAGCTCGTCGTCGGCCAGTGCGCGCACCTCGTGGTAGCCGGCAACGAAGTCCGCGACACGCTCGAGGTCCATGTGGTCGGCGCCTTGAACGGGACGTCCGCTGCGCCAGAGCCCGAAAGCGATGTCGGCGACGAGTGGCTCGTGATCGGCGAGTTGGAAGTCGATGAGTCCGCGCGGGGCCGGTGGGTTGCCGTCCGCGACAACGTTGTGTGTCGTGGCGTCGCCGTGGACGACACCGCGGCGGGCGCGTGGATAGCCGACGTGCTCGAGATCGTCGGCGAACTCCTCGAGCAGTCGGCGCAGCAGGCGGCTCGCCGCGACCGATCGCATCGTCGTGGGCGCCTGCGACCAGTCGGCGATGCTCGCCAGTGCGCCGAGCGGCGTGGATGCCGGCCGCGGTGGCACGACAACGTCCATCACAGCCGTGTGGTACTGAGCGAGCAGCGCGCCGACTTGGCGCAGCGACGGAGACGTTTGCCAGCCGACAACGGCGCCGGGAACGAAGGTCAGCGCTTCCCACACCTCGCCGCCTGTGGTCCACCACGATTGACCGTCGAAGAGCGCAACCGGGCTCGGTGCGGGAAACCGTGCGGACAGCTGAGCGAGGAACGCGTGGAGCCACGCCACGGACTCGGTCAGCAGTCCGCGACGATGAGCGACGTCACCGCCAACAGTGGTGTCGCCGACCACGGTCACCGCTGCGATGCCGTGCAACGGTGGTCGCAGGTCATAGCGGCGCAACACGGCCGACAGATCTCCCGTCGACACCAGCCACACACCCGGATGGCCGGCCACCGACACAACATCTCCAGGGGACAACCCAGCCCGCTCGAGCACCGATCGAGGCGGTCGTCGACCATCCGACACGACGACATGTTGGCCGCCGTCGCACGTGGCGCGTGCCGATCGTGCCCGGGTTGCCTCGGGACACACCGGTTCGTCGTGGCCGCGGACGTGCGCGAGCGCCGGGAGCGTCGTCTGGCGGGCAACGGTCCTGATCATGGGCCGACCCCGCGACCCGTGCCGCACGTTCGATCGACGGGCTCGGATTCGACCGACCCGCGAGCGTGGGCGTAGCGACACCGGCTCCGCACCACCTCGAGCACATTGACTGCAGCGCTCATGCGTAGTGAAACCCTCAGCCCGCCCTCTCCGAGAACCGCGGGGATAACGACGCGTCCTCGTGTCCTCTACCGCCGGTTCCAACGCGCTCGGCCGTCGTCGTCGACCGCGACCCGCTTCGCGATGTACATCTCTTGCGTGGCTGGCGATGTACGCCGCCGCGGGATGCCTGCATGCCCGACGAAGCCCTGCAGACACGTGCCGCTCAGCTCACGCTGGACAATCCGGCGGCGACAGCGAAGCCGAACACCGTGGCCAAACCAGCCACCTTGCCGGCCTGGCGGGTCGCCTCCGGGATCATCGAGTCGATCAGCATGACCAGAAGCGCACCGGCCGCGAAACCGTTGATCGTGGCTTGGAGGTCGCCGGAGGCGCCGTCGGCGATGCCGTAGCCGACGAGGGTGGCGAACGTGCAGATCACTGCGACGATTGTCCACAGCCCAGTGATTGCGACACGGGTTCGCCCGGCGGCGCGCATCTCGCTGGCCGAGCCGGCGGCTTCGGGCAGATTGGAGATGAAGATGGCCGCCAGCAGCCCGACGCTGACGCCGTCACCAGCGGCGAGGCCGATGCCGAGCACCATCTGTTCGGGGATCCCATCCAAGAACGCGCCGAGGGCGAGCGCCGTCCCACCGTCCCCGGTCGGCGCCGCAGCGGCGGCCGGCCCGGTGCGCTCGGGCTGGCCAAGGCGTTCGACGGCCCGGTCGGCCAGGAAGTAGGTCATCGCGCCCAGGGCGAGGCCGAGTGCAACGGAGTCACCGCCGCCGAGTCGGACGCCTTCTTCGGCGAGGTCGAAGCTGACGGCGCTGATCAGCGCGCCGGCGCCGAAGGCGAGCACGACGCCGACAACGCGCTCCGGCCAGCGCCGCGCCAACCCAAGCAGCGCACCGAAGATCAGCGACGACGCAGCAAGAGCCCCCCACCCCAGCGCACCGGCCAACAGTTCAGCCCGATCGCTCGACGCGGGCGGTACTCACGACCAGACACTGCACGATCGGAAGCAGCCCCGCGAAGTCGCGGGCCGCCTCGAAGTCGCCAGATCAACGGCTCAGGGAACGCGATCGCCACGCCGGCCAAGCGAATCGGCGCCGCCATTCACGTATCCGAGAACGACGCCGAATAGCCCGATCGCTCGCGTCTGCGAACGCCGGGTCGGTGTCCTCGCCGAGACCGCGGCGCGTCCGCCGCAGCCCGGCGCACGGTGAGGTGGTGGATGGAGCCCGCCCGGCCACGACGCCCGGGCACATGACCTAGAGGCGCGCCCGCCGGAAGAATGTACCGATCTGCTGCTGCTCGTTGTGTTGTCGAGCGTTTCAGGAAGGGGTCATGAGGCTTGGCGAGAGCCCAAAGGACGCGAAGATCGCATCGTCTTGGAACACCGTGTTGTGGCTGATCCCGCCGGCGGTGACAGTCAGGACCTGCAACGTGTGCAGGCGGTACTCCGTGCCGACCCGGTTGTAGGCGGCGAAGGCCGGTTGCCCGTTCGCGGCGACGGCCACGAGGCGCCAGTCTGTGCCGTTCGCCTCGAAGACCCATTCCATGAACAGCCCGTAGTTGTCGGCGCCCGCGAACCAGTTGAGCAGCGGGGGCATCTCCATCACCACGTCCTGGGTGATCAGCCGTTTGAGCGCTTCGACGTCGGCGCGTTCGAACGCTGTCATGTAGCGCTCGACCCAGGCGCGCTGCTCGGCCGCCGGCGGCTCGTCGATCAGCTGGCTCTGAAGGTCAGTTTCCTTCATCCGGGCGCGCGCTCGCTGCAGTGAGCTGTTGACGGCGGCGATGCTGATGCCGAGGATGTCGGCCGACTCAGCAGCCGAGAAGCTGAGCACTTCGCGCAGGAGCAGCGCCCCGCGCTGTTGCGGGGAGAGGTGTTGCATCGCCGCAACAAATGCCAGACGCAGGCTGCTGCGATCGACCGCAGTTGCTTCAGGATCAGCCGTCGCGATCAACGCGTCGGGCAGCGGTTGAAGCCAGTTGATCTCGGCGTCCATCGTGAACGGCGCCAGCGCTTCCCTCGGTGCCACCAGCCCCGAGGGAAGCGGACGACGTCGACGGTCGGTGAGCGCGGTCAGACACACGTTGGTCGCGATCCGATACAGCCACGTCCGCACGGACGCACGCTCTTCGTCGTACTGATCTCGAGCCCGCCAAGCGCGCAGGTACGTGTCCTGCACCAGGTCCTCGGCATCGTGCACCGAGCCAAGCATGCGGTAGCAGTACGCCACCACCTCGCCACGGTACGGTTCGAGACGGGCGTGAAACTCCGACGCAGTTGCCGTCACACCTGGATCGGGCTGTTGTGGTACGCCGCGATCATCCACGCCCCGTCCTGCTTCTCCAGCACCCATGTGCAGTTCACCCTGCCCTCGAGCGGCACCTCGGACTGCCCAGGGAAGAGGATCCCGGACTCGCTGAGGACGATAGCGACGTCGGTGCCGACGAACCGGACGCTCAGCTGCTTGTTGAACGTCGAGGTACTCTTCAGCGGCCCCGCGAACGCGGCCGCCATGCTGTCCCGGATCACCTTTCGGCTGTCACGCAGCGCACCGGGCATGATCGCGGAGGCGTCGTCGGTGTAGGCCGCGACCATGCCGTCGGCGTCCCCGGCGGCCCACGCTCGGTACGAGTCCTCGAAGACATCGCGGATCGCGGCCTCGTCTGTGGTTCGGACATCTGACATTGGTCTCTCCCTGTCGTCTGCGCTCACCGGTGGATCCGGTGGCCTTACAGGTACATACCGACGACGCGGTCGAAACTCATCGCGGATAGACCGTGACGGATCGCGCGAACACGGCGGCCCCAGCAACCGTCTCAACCGACGGCTCTCGTTCCCTCCGCCAGCTTCTCCGGGCATGACACGAGGCGAGTACGCGTCGATCGCGTGCGCCGGCCCCCTCCGCGACGGCCGCAGGCCACGACCTCCTCGACACTCGCGCCGGTCCCTCCCACATCACCCACCACGACGTAGGTGATGTCTCGGCCGTATGAGTCCCATGGTGTGGTGGACATTCAGGTTCCCCCGCACGTGTCCAGATCGCTACCTACGCTCCGAGGTGTCTGAATAAGACGGGGAATAACCCACCCGACCGCGTCCCATACCGCCGGACCTCGGGCGGCGTCAAGGACCAGAACCTGCGCCGGTGGCCTGGATTCCGACTGCGGAGGTGAGCGCCGGTGCTCAGCGGCGCTGGCCGTTGTGCGACTCGACGACTGCGTGCGGAGAGCGACCTTGCGATGAAACCTTGACCCGGTTCGTGCCGGATGGGTGGCTGTTGTGGTCTCCGGTTTCGTGCAGCCAGTGCGTGATCGCCCCTCGGGCGATGTCGACGACCTCCTCGCGTGATCGGCCACGGAGCGCAGTGCCGCCGGTGCCGACGCGGGTGCCGGCCCCCTGGACGGGCTGCACCGCTGCTGCTTCGGGGGCGTCGGCGGCGGCCTGACGCAGCAGCGCGCCCGTTTCTGGGTCTCCAAGTCGATCGAGGAGGTCGGCGGTGTTCCGCAGGGTGGTCCATTGCTGGGTCCAGGCGCCGGTGCGGTCCCAGAGGTCCAGCAGCTCTCGGTAGCCGAGGAGCGCCCGGTGGTATTGCTCGCTGGCGACCTGGGCGGAGACGATCCCGACCGACGCGACGCCCTCCAGAAAGGTGGTCCCGCCGATGCGGCTTTGGACGTGGGCGGCCCGGTACTGCATCTCGGCGTCGGCCCAGCGTCCATCCAGGCCGTCGATCTCGCCGGCGACGTAGTGGTACCAACCCTTCCTGCTGGGCGATGAGCGCGTGGCGTGCTCGTTGATCTCGCGGGCGGTCGCCAGATCTCCTCCATAGGCGGCGGCGAGCGCCGCCGCGGCCGTGGCGATGCCGAATGTCGCGGGGTGTTGGGCCAGGAGCGCCACGGGAAGCGTGCGGTCGAGGTCGCCGCGGAACAGGTACAGGGCTGCAAGGATGGAGCCGCGCACCGCTCGATCGGCCTCGTCGCCGCCGGGAAGGGCCATGCTCCGCTCCAGCAGCACGGCGGCGTCGTCGAGGTCACCGGCACTCATCGCAGCATCAGCGGCCTGTGCGAGGACCATGGCGCCCCGGCGGTGCTGCGGGACGGCCGGGTCGCCAGCGAGCTCGCGCGCCCAGCCGGCGATCTCGATCAGGTTGCGCTGCGTGGCGGGGGTGCCGAGGTGGCCAAGGATGTCGACGCAGAGGTCGAGGTCGCCGGTTGTGCGCGCCCAGCGCCACGCGGACCGTAGGTTGCCGGTCTCTGCGCGGAGCCGGGCGTCCGCGATCGCTTCGTCGGGTCCGTCGATGGTGGACGCGATCCACCGGGCGGTGTCCGCCGCCCACCGCTGCCGCCGTTCGGTGGCTGCGTCGTGCTCGTGCTCGGCTACGAGCTGGTCGAGGCCGAACGAGCGCAGGGTGTCGAGCATCCAGTAGCGCACCCGGCCATCGAGCGATGCGGCGATCATCGACGCATCGACCAGGTGCGCCAGCGCGCCGACCGGATCCAGGGTGCCGCCGAGATTGGCGGCGACCTGTTCCGCAGTGACCAGGTCGAATCCGTCCGGGTAGATCGCCAGGTGCCGGAACAGTCGTTGCTCGTCGGGGTGGAGTAGACGGTAGGACCATTCGACGGTGCTGCGAAGGGTTTCGTGGCGCGCATCGGCGGTGGTGCGGCCACCGTGGAGGAGATCGAGGGCGCGGTCGAGCCGATCCCCGAGGTCGTCGATGTTGAGTGTTGAGAGGCGCCCAGCCGCGAGCTCGATGGCCAGAGGGAGGCCGTCGAGCCGGCGCACGATGCCCGCGATCGTGACGAGTTGGGCGGGATCAATCGAGAACTCCGGCCGGATCCTTTGGGCGAGCACCACGAACAATGCCACCGACGGAACGCTTCCGAGATCTGTGGCGTCGTCGCTGGCCGGCACCGCCAACGGCTGGAGCCGGTAGGTCTGCTCGACGGGAAGCCCCAACCGTTCGCGGCTGGTGGTCAGCACGCTCAGGTCCGGGCAGGCGTCGAGGAGCTCGGCGACGACGTCACGGACGGCTGAGAGGAGGTGCTCACAGTTGTCGAAGACGAGTAGGCGTTCGTCCGCTCGGAGGAGCTCGACACATGAGCCGAGGAGGTCCCCTTCACCAGATCGGAGGTAGAGCCGCTGTGCGAGGAGGTCGACGATGCCGGCATGGTCCGTCAACGTGGCGAGCGGCACGACCGTGAGACGGCGACGGGACTGCTCCATTGCGGCGGCAGCGCGGGCGAGGTGCGTCTTGCCGACGCCGCCTGGGCCAAGGAGGGTGACCAGCCGCGCGCGACCGAGAAGGTGACCCAAGTCGGCGAGCTCGAGGTCGCGTCCGACGAGCCCCAGCGTGCCGGCGGATGACCGGGCGTCGACGTCGTCGACGACCACGACGCGCGCCTGTCGAACGACCTCCACCCGGGCGGCGCGTACGGGTGGATCGCACTGCACCCCGGCCAGCGACGGCGCGTGGGACAGGATGTCATGTTCCAGATCGGACAGTGCCGAACTGGGCTCGAGCCCCAGCTCCTCGGCCAGCCGGCGACGCAGCCGCTGGTACGCACGCAGCGCATCGGCTTGGCGACCGCTGCGGTACAGGCACATCATCAGTTGAGCCCACAACCGTTCACGGAGCGGGTGGCAGGCGACCAGCGCATCGAGTTCGCCCACCAATTCACGATGCCGGCCGAGCGCGATCCCAGCCTCGATCCGATCCTCCAGGGCGAGGGCGTGGAGCGCATCGAGACGTTGCACCTCCAGACCGAGGGTCTGCTCGTCGGCCACGTCCGCCAGAGCCGGTCCCCGCCAGAGCGCAAGTGCCTCGTCGAGCGACTCGTGGGCCTCGGCTGCCCGCCCGTGCGCCAGTGCGAACCGTCCGAAGTCCACGAGTTCCTTGAAGCGGGTGGCGTCCACGGCGTCTGCGCCGACCACCAGCCGGTAGCCCGGATCGACCGTAGTAAGCATCGCCGCTCCGGAGGGCATGCCGCTGCGCAGCGTCTTGCGCAGCTGGCTCACGTATGTGCGCACGACCCCCTTCGCGGTGGCAGGCGCCCCGGTGGGCCACAGCGCGTCGATCAGGGAGTCGATGGACACCACCGCGTTGGCGTGAACTACCAGCATCGCCAGGAGCAGACGTTGCTTGGCGCTGGTCAGCGGCACCACGACCCCGTCGCACACCACCTCGAACGGGCCGAGCACGCGGAACTGGATTCCGGCGAACGGCGACGGTGACGCCACACGGCGAAACTACACGTGGCTCAGCTCACAGCTGGAGGTGAGGGTCGAGGTCGAGCACGACGCGTGCGATGTACTCCCACGCCTCGAGGGGTGAGTACGGCTGCATGAAAGGCCCGGCGCGAACCTCCCGGTACAGGCGGGACAGGGGGTTGCTGGACAGGTACCCGGCACCGCCCGATGCCGTCAGCGCAAGGTCAAGGATCGCAAGGGCGGCGCGCTTCACGACAAGGTTCGTGCACTGGAAATCCATCATCAACGGGTGGAGCTCTTCGAAGGACTCCTGCGCCGGAGTGTGCGTCGCGAAGAAGTCGTCCACTGCCAGCGTGGTCCGCTCGAGCGTGGCCCGCGCGGCGGTGAGGTGGACCTCGATCTCGGCAACGACCTGCTGGATCGGCGCCCGGTCGGCGAGCAGCCGGTCGCCGGGCGCCTTGCGGCGCGTGGTGACAGAGGCGATGACATGGTCTCGTGCCGCCTCGGCGACGCCGAGGAACGCACCGAGGAGCACACAACTGCCGGAGAGCATGTCAGACAGCAGCGGAACGCTCCACTGTCCCCAAGGCCCCAGGACGGTCATCATCTCCGAGGGCACGACGCAACCGTCGAAGATCACGTCGTTGCTCCGCGTCGCCCGCATCCCCATCGCATCCCAGTCGTCGCGGACGGTCAGACCCGGCGCATCCCCTGGCACGAAGCAGAACCCGAACCCGTCGCCCGCACCCGCCTGGCCGCCGTCGCTCCCGTCCTTCACCCGGCAGGTCACTGCGAACAGCTGGGCCGCAGACGAGTTCGTCGAGAAGGTCTTGCGCCCGGTTAGGGCGTATCCCGCATCGACGGGCCGAGCCTCGGTCAACGGGTGGAGGAACGTCGTACCACCTTCCGTCACCGCCACCGCCACCAATACGTCGCCCGATGCCAACAGCGTCAGGAACGCAGCCAACCCCTCCGCCTCCTCACGTTCGCCTGTAGCCACTGCTTGGCGCCACGCCCGGGCGATGCCGAACGGGGTGATCGCGTGCATCGTCGCGGCGAGGGCTGTCGCTGCGTCACCGCGGGCTAGACGGCTGATCGCCACGGTGTGGTCGTGCACGGAATCGACGCCCATCCCACCGAACTCCTTCGGCACGACGGCGGCGAGGAAATCGCTACGGTGCATCGCGGCGACGTTCTCGGCCGGGTACGTCGCATCACGATCGTGCGCGGGGGCGGTCGTTGCGAACTCCACGGCGTGTTTGTCGGCGAGGTCGACCAGGCGTCGGCCGGCCTCGGTCTTGGCCTGCAGCGGGGCGCTCATGGGCGTCGTGCGATGTAGTAGTTGTTGGTGATGTCGCCGGGCACGGTCTCGGTGCGCACGTCGGTGAAGCCCGCCTCCTCCATCATCCGCATCGCCGTCTGCTCGCCCCAGACGGCGCCGAGGCCAGCGCCGCCCTGCGCCAGCGAGACCGTCATGCAGTGCATGCACGAGACGGTGTAGAAGAACGGGCCGAGCGCATGATCGACGTTGTCGGCGAGGTAGCTCGACGCCTTGACGTCCACGCACAGGTAGGTACCGCCGTGTCGCAGCATCTCGAAGATGCCGCGTAGCACCCGGTCCGGATGGGCCTGGTCGTGGATGGAATCGAACGTCGTCACCAGGTCGAAGTTGGCTGGCCCACCGAGTGTCGCCGCATCGCGAACCTCGAACCGCGCGTTGTCCAGTTTCCTCGCCGAAGCCTCCGCCGTGCCCGCGGCCACACCCTCTGCGGAGAAGTCGAAGCCGGTGAACCGGCTCCGGGGGTAGGCAGCGGCCATCAGGTTGATCGCATGCCCGGAGCCGCAGCCCACGTCGCCGACGTCGATCCCATCGTCCAGGCGACCCGGCAACCCAGGCACCAGCGGCAGCACGAAGGACAGCAGCGTGGCATCGAACACCTTCGAGCTCTCTTCGGCCATCACCCGCTGGAAGTCGGGGAACTCCGCATAGGGCACGCCGCCTCCCTCTCGAAACGCCGCCACGATGGCACTCTCGACCTGGCCCAACATGGCCACGAACTGCGTGTACGAGGCGAGGTTCCCGGTCCCTGCAGCCCGAGTCAGCGACATCGCATGCTCTTGTGGGAGGTGGTACGTGGCGTCCGCGCCATCGAAGTCGACGATCCCACCCGTCGTCATCGCGCCGAGCCACTCGCGCACGTAGCGCTCCTGGAGACCGGCTGACGACGCGATCGTGGCCGAGTCAGCCCGTTCCAGTCCGGCCATCGCGTCGAACAATCCCGTGCGATGGCCCACGCTGACCATCAATGCCAACATCCCATCGTTGACCACGCCGATCAGCCGGCCGGCGAATGCCTCGGCGCGGTCCTGTTCGAGCTCATCCATCGACATCATCGTGCTCCTCCTCGCGAGCACCCATCATCACCTGTGTCGATGTAGCGACGATGCAGAGGTGATGCAGAGCCGTGCAGTGGGGCAACCGGGAAGACGCTGGACTCGAGCAGCCCGGCCGAAGCGACCGGATCCGAGTCCGAGGGCGTCGACAAGTGGCTCGTTGAAGCTCACCACACGAACCTCTGGGGAGTGCAACGGCGCGGTGGGCGAGGTGCTGGCCACGCCGGTTGATGGCGTCGGTGAGGTCGCGCGGCCGGTATCCACTTGTCCAAAGGCTGACTTTGGCGGTGGACCGGGCGAGTTGCTCGTCGAGGTCACGACACCGGCGGCGGAGTTCGGCGACGTGCCGGTCAATGTCGGCGACCTCCTCGGCCCGGGTGAGGTCGGCCCGTTCGGCGTGGAGTTGGCGCTGCTGTTCGTCGAGGGTGTCGAGCTCGCGGCGGAGCCGGATCATGTGGGTGCGTGGGTCGGCGTCGGCGAGTTCGTGGTCGAGCTGGGTGAGCGGTCGGGTTTCCGGGGTGTCGACGATGACGGCGACCAGCTGGTCGTATAGCTGCCGGGCAGCGTCGGTGAGGGGGCTGGGCCAGTGGTCGAGGGGGCCGTGTGCGTGGTCGAGGCGGGTGAGTTCGGCGTGTTCGACGACGTGGGGCCAGTGCTCGAGGATCCAGTCACGTCGGCTGTCTTGGGTGGCGAGGGCTTGACGGATGGCGTCGTCGAGGTCGGCGGGGTGCAGCTGGCCGTTGTGGAGAGCATCGAGGATGCGGGTTTGGTCGGCCGGTGCGTCGGCGATGATGGTGTCGAGTTCGTCGAGCCGTGGGCGGATGTCCGCCGCGGTGAGGTTGGTGACGCGGACGGGGGCGAGGCCGGGTTGGTGGTCGCGGAGCCAGCGGTGGAGGTCGTGGCTGCGTTGCAGGTTGGTCCGCCACTGCTCGAGCAGTTGGGGGTCGTGGGGTGCGGGTCCGTAGCCGGCGGTGTGGTCGTCGAGGCGGTGGGTGTCGCGCCAGGTGGCGAGGGCGGCGACTTCGTCGTCCCACACCTGTTTGCCGGCCGGGTCGCGGGGGCGTTCGCCGAGCCACGAGCTGAGCCAGTCGGGTTGTTGGCCGGCGAGACGGTGGACAACCTGGCGGGCGCGATGGGCGATGGCGGCCGGGACGACGACCGGCTCGTCGGGGGCGATGCCGTGGTCGGCGAGGTGTCGGTGCCAGACGGCTTCGTCTTCGCTGATCGCCCGCTCCAACAACTCGAAGTAGTCATGGGCCTCGGCGGTGAGCTCCGCGGGGTCTGGGTGGTCGATCGGTTTGATCTCCCACCAGTGCAGGCACTTGGTTGCGTGCCGGCCGTCCGGGGAGAGGAAGCGGACGTAGGCGGTGCCGGTGACATCGACGATGGCGGTGACGGTGCCGACGTTGTCCCAGTCCAACGCCCGCACCCGTGCCCCGTGGTGGAGGAATCCGCGGTGGGCGCGGGCGGCGTCGAGGCGTTGCCGCTCGACGGTCGGGTTGCGATGGCCGGCGGCTTCGAGCCGGCGAACAACCTGGGCGATCTGCCGTTGCCGGGCCTGCAGGTCGGCGAGGGTGGTGGCGTTGGCGACATCGGCGATGCGGGCGAGGTGGGGAGTGATGGAGGAGGCGAGCAGCTTGGCCTGTGAGTGTTCGAGTGCGTCGAGGAGGTCCGTGCCGGGGTCATCGTCGGGTTCGGACGGCAGGATCCGGATTCGCCGGTCGACGCTGTGGGGGCGCGGCTCGTCCCGCCGGCCGGCGGCGGCTTCGTGGCTGGTGGCGTACAGCCAGGCGCCGTGGCGGGCTCGGGACAGGGCGACGTAGCCGGCTTGCCGGTAGAGGCCGCGTGGCCCGACGACGAACACCTCGTCGCAGGTGACCCCTTGGGCCTTGTGGATGGTGACGGCGTAGCCGTGGTCGACATGGCCGGCGCGGACGTAGTCGCCGTCCAGGATGATGCGCCGACCGCTCACCAGGTTGATGGTCATCCCGCCGCTGGCGAGGTTGAGCGCGGCGATGGTGCCGATCATCCCGTTGTCGACCCGGCACGACCGGCGCCGCTTGGTGGTGGGGTCGAGGCCGGCGTTGCGGGTGAGGATGACCCGGTCACCGGCTTGGAAGTGGCGGTCACCGACGTCGAGGACGGGCCCGGACAGGAGGCCGGCGGCAGCCGCCTGGGCGCGGCCGTCACGGTTGAGTGCGCGCGCTTCGGCACGGGTGCCGGCAAGTAGGACGGCGTTGCGGCCCTGCCGATAGGACTGCCACCAGTCCCCGACGGCGGCAGCGTGAACGTCCTCGAGGCGATCGTGCAGGACGACGCGGTCGTGGTCGGCGTAGGTGCGGAAGGCGGTCGGGACGTGGCCGTGGCGGAGCTGGTCGAGGGCGTCGATCTCCCACGGTTCGGTCTGCCGCCGGTTGACGGTCAGCTCGGCACGGTATGTGCCGGCGGCGTTGACGGCGCCGGCGAACCCGCCGCCGGCGGAAATCTCAGGAAGCTGGTGATGGTCGCCGACGAGGATCACCTTGGCGCCCGCGGTGCGGGCGGCGCTGATGATTCGGTACAAGTCGATCGTGCCGACCATGCCGGCTTCGTCGATCACGACCACGTGCCGTGACGTGAGTTCGGGGGCGACAAGGCGCAGAAACCGGGGGGTGGTGAACGTCGGCATGCCGGCTCCTTCGCCGAGGCCGCGGGCCGCGAGGGCGGAGGGGGCGACGCCGACGAGCTGGTAGCCGGCGGCCGTGTAGAGGGCGCGGACGGCGGCCATGGCGTAGGTCTTGCCGGTGCCGGCGCGGCCCACGACGACCTCGACGGGCAGGCCTTGAGTGGTGACGCGGCGCACCATGTCGACCTGGTCGGGCCCAAGCACCGACATGTCGACGGCGTCGAGGGCCTCGTTGACCGCGGCTTCGTCGAGTGTCCCGCTGCGACCGGGTTCGGGCTGCAGCATCGACAGCAGCGACGTTTCGACGTCGAGGAGGTGTCGGCTGGTCCAGCGGTGTTCCCATCCGCCGGTCTGGCCGGGGCGCTGCGGCAACGGCACGAAATGTGGCTGGGCCAACACGACATCGGTGAGACGTTCCACAGCCCTTGTGGACAGGGTGTGGCGCAGCATGCCGGTGAGGGCGACGGTGACGTGATGGCGAGTGAACGTGGAGTCCCGCTCGACGAGCGCTGCGGCGACATGTGCGCCGAAGTCGTCGACCGTGGTCACCTTCTCGACGAGTTGTCCGGTGCCGGGATCGTTGACCCGGACGACGATCGGTTCGGTGCCGGCGGTGGAGACCGGGACGCGGCCGCTGCGGCTCCACGGCCACCGCCGGCCACCATTGTCGGTGGTGCCAACGGGGCGGGCGAGCAGCTGGTCGATGCCGTCGGGTCCGTAGCCGACGGTTGCTGCCTCGGCGTGCCAGCGGGCATCGAGGGTCTCTCCGTCGAGCTCGCGATCGACGCGTCCGTGGCTTCGCCACCGCGATCGGCGACGTGCTCCGATGGCGACGCTGGTGATCGACCACTTCCACGCCATGCGCCTCGCCTCCAAAGCCGTCAACGACGTCCGCCACCGGGTCCGACCACGCCCCCATCACCGCCCGCTTCACCACCTGACCCCAGCCGACGGAACGGAACGCCGGCGGAGGGGCTGGGTTTGCCGATCAGCCGAACAGGTACCGTCGTTCGCCTATGGCGAGGTCGATCTGGAGCGGCACGATCACGTTCGGGTAGAGCGGCATT
>CAVVSE010000003.1:0-244591 GCA_963750905.1 uncultured Acidimicrobiia bacterium | reverse complement strand
ATCGGCCCCCACGCCTCCTCGCCGCCGACGGGGTCGCCGTAGACCGCCGCCGCGCCGGCCGGCTCGTCACGCGCGTCGGTGAGGAACACGAAGCGGGCGGGGAGCACGCGGACCGAGCCGTCGGCGTGCAGGACCGGGAGGTTGGTGGCGGCGCGATCGAGGCGGCACGTCCCGGTCGACATCGCCCGGTGGAAGCCGGACCAGTGGGCGGCGCGGAGGTCGGGCGGCACGATGAGGTCGAGCGAGCATCCGATGGCACGCGCGGCCGGGTGACCGAGCAGGCGCTCGGCGCCGGCGTCCCACGAGGTGATCCGCCCATTGGTGTCGGCGAGCACGACGGCGGCGGTCATGGGCCCATCTTGAACCTGGGGTGCGCGCCTGTCTTGTACGAATGGGAGCTGCGCCATCGGAGGTCCCATCGTGCCGAGTTCCCAGGTTCCGACGCCCACGTCCCGCGTCGCCGTCGTCACCGGCGGCAACCACGGCATCGGGGCGGCGACCGCGGTCGCGCTGGCGTCGTCCGGCGTCGACGTGCTCGTCAGCTACCTGCGCCTCGTCGCCGGAGGCCGACCCCGGCACGCCGGCCGGCTACGGGGCGGCGCGCGAGCGCGACGCCGACGAGGTGCTGGCGGCGATCGAACCGCTGCCCGGGCGCGCCGCGGCCGTCGAGGTCGACCTCCGCGACGACGACGCGGCCGGGCGCGTCCTCGACGCCGCCGAACGAGTGCTCGGACCGGTGTCGATCCTGATCAACAACGCCAGCGGCTGGGTCGCCGACACGTTCACGCCCGATCCGACGGACCGCCTCGGCCGCGACCTCGCGGCGGTGACGCCGTCGTCCGTGGACCGCAACCTCGGCGTGGACGCCCGCGCCGCCGCCCTGCTCATCGCCGAGCTGGCCCGCCGCCACATCGGGCGGGGCGCGACGTGGGGTCGGATCGTCGGGCTGACGTCCGGTGGGCCGCAGGGCTTCCCGCAGGAGGTCTCCTACGGCGCGGCGAAGGCCGCCCTCGAGAACTACACGATGTCGGCGGCGACGGAGCTCGCCCCGTTCGGCATCACGGCCAACATCGTCCATCCGCCGGTGACCGACACCGGCTGGGTCACCGACGAGGTGCGCGCGTTCGGTGGCCGCGTCCCGCCAGCACGACCACGTCGCCGAGCCGGCCGAGGTGGCCGAGGTGATCGCCTGGCTGTGCAGCGATGCGGCCCGTCTCGTGTCGGGCTCGGTCATCCGGATGCGCTGACCCCGCATCCCGACCACGCAGCCCGGCGCGACGCTGGGCATGATTGAGGCGTGACCGCCGCGCCGCGTGAGCTCGATGCCACCGAGCGGCGCCTCCTGCGCCTGCGCCACGAGCTCGACGACGACGGCATCTGGCTGCCGGCCGACGACGAGCTGTGCCAGTTGCTGCTCACGGAGCTCGACTACGCCCGCCACCCCCACGCCCACGAGGGCGTCGCGCCGCGCTACGGCGCCCTGCTGGCGACGCCGGACTCGCTGCGCAAGCAGCCCGTGGAGCAGCTCGAGCTCGTCGACATCAGCGACATCCCCCTCACGGTCGCCCGGCGCCTCGCCGACGGCCGCTCGTCGTTCGTCGCCCGCGTCGTCGGGGGCGGCCCCGACCGGTTGGTGTGCTTCGAGCGCACCCGGGAGTACGAGTCGTCGGCCGTGCACCTGACGATGGCGACCGGGGCCCTCGTCGTGCAGCGCCTCGGCCAGGGCTGGGTGCGCCTGTCGACGGCGGAAGGCGTCGCCGTGTGGGACGGCATCCACTGGTCGACGAAGCCGTTGTCGGCGCACCTCGTCGGCCTCGTGGCCCCGCATGCCCCGGGCGCCGACCCGGCGCTGCTGGCCAACCTGCTGGAGATGTGCACGCACTGGTTGGCGGCCGGCCGCGTCGGAGCGACGCTCGTCTGGCGGCTCGACGGCGACCCCCACGAGCTCGCCGGCCTCGGCCTGCAGGCCTCGGTGGCGATCCCGCCGCTCGACCTGCGGCGACGCGCGCACTTCGCCGCCCTCCTCAACGCCCTCGCCCAGTACGACCGCGCCGCCCTCGTCGACCCGGCCGGCCGGGTCTCGACGGTCGGCGTGCACCTGCGGTCGTCCGAGCGATCGCGGCGCGAGATCCCGCCCTACCGGGGGACGCGTCACACGTCCGCGCTGCGCTTCACCGCCAGTGAGCCCGCGGCGATCGTGTTCGTCGTCTCCTCCAACGGCAGCCTCTCCGTGTTCTGCCGGGGTGAGCGCCTGCCGCTCGAATGAGCTCCGGACGGCGCGTCAGGGCGCGGGGGTGAACGTGACGTCGAAGCGCTCGACGGCCTTCACGAAGACGTTGGCCTCGTACACGGGCGGTGCCACGGCGGTGATCGCCCGGTACCGGCTGGTCAGCTCCTCGAGGGCGATGCGCATCGTCGCCCGGGCGAGGTTGGCGCCGATGCACAGGTGGGTGCCGAAGCCGAACGCGACGTGCGGGTTCGGGGTCGCGGTCGAGCACGACGTCGTCGGGCCGGTCGAACACCGCCTCGTCGCGGTTCGCCGACGGGTAGACGAGCGCGATGCGATCGCCGGCGGCGACCGCCGACACCGGCGATGTCGGTGTCCACGGCGGCCGTGCGGAACATGTTGTTGAGCGGGGTGATCCACCGCAGCAGCTCCTCGACGGCGGTCGGGATCGCCGTGCGGTGCTCGACGAGCCACGTCCACAGGTCCGGCCGCTCGGCGAACAGCACGAGGGCGCGAGCCAGCGTCGTGCGGGTCGTCTCGGCGCCGCCGGGCACGACGAGGCCGAGCTCGAAGTGGATCGTCGTCGCGCGTCATCGGGCAGCCGCCGAGCGCGGCGTGCGCCCAGATCGACATCAGGTCGTCGGCGGGCACGGCGCGCTTCGCCGCCAGCGACTCGTCCATCAGCGCGGCCATCTCGCCCATCGCCGCGACAGCGTCGGCGAGCTGGCCGGGGACGCGCGTCAAGGTGTCGATGCGCATCAGCCGCTCCGACCACGACCGCACGTCGGGCCAGCGGTCGTCGGGCCACCCGAGCAGGCGGCACGTGAGCAGCGACGGCACCCGTGCCGCCAGCGCGGTGACGACCTCGCACCGGGCCGTCGTCCTCGAGCGCGTCGAGCGCGTCGACGACGAGGGCACGGATCTCGTCGTCCCGACGCGCGCACGGCCCGGCGCGTGAACAACGCCCTGGACGAGGCCGCGCTGCTCGGCGTGGGCGGGGTCGTCCTTGCTGATCATCGACACCTCCTCCGGTGTCCACACGGAGCGGTAGCCGCGGCTGCTCACGAACGCGGCCGGATGGCGCTCGACATCGCGGACGTCGGCGTGGCGCGTGACGCACACGAGCCCGTTGCGGTCGCGGTAGCACCGGCTCGTGCTCGCGCATCCAGCGGTACGCGGGATGTGGGTCGCCGACGTGGAACGCCGGGTCGAGCAGGTCGACGTCGGGGCGCGTCACGCTCGTCACGACGCGCTGCGGCGGGCGAGCGCCATGGCGACGCCGAGCCGTCCCGTCACCGCGCGCACGTTCCGCACGGCACCAGCGGTCACCTCGGCGACCCCGGCGACGGCCAGCGACACCGGCCGGCCGACGTTCCCCGGGTCGACGCCGTCGAGCCCGCCCGCGTACGCCCCGTGCAGGGTCACGTGGAACGCGACGCGCGGACCGGCCGAGAAGAGGTCGTCGATCGTGACGTCGGTGACGTCGACGACGTGCGCCACCGCGCCGGTGACGTCGCTGTCGTCGACGACGACCCCGTCGCCGGCCTCCAGGTCACCGGCCGCCACCCAGCGGCGGGCGACCTCGAGCACGGTGGCGTCCTCGGGCACCGGTTCGGTCGCCACCCACGGGTCGAGGTGCGGCGCTTCGAGCGGGTCGGGGACGCCGGTGGCGAGCTGCCGGTCGCGACCGTGGTAGTCCTGCTCGACGTAGTTCTCGACGAGGCGGGTGCCGTTCCACTTGTAGAGGCCGATGCCGCGCCACGCTGCGAGGTGGCCGTCGTGGCGGAGTGACGCCCCGTGCTCGCTGAACCGCATGCACAGGCGGTCACCGTTGAGCAGCAGCTCGTGGACCTGCAGGCCGAGGCCGGGGTACTCCTCGTAGAGGCGCGTCACGGCCGGCGCGTACGCGGTGTCGCGCCCGTCGAGCGTCACGCCCATCATGTGCAGCACGTAGTCGGGCTCCATGATCTCGTCGTAGAGCCCTTGGTTGTGGGCGTTGGTGTAGTCGATGCAGTAGGTCCGCATCAGGCGCACGAAGGGGTGCATCGGCTCAGCCCTCCTCGACGAACGGCCCGAGGACGGGCGTGACGCGGAGGTGCGGCGGGACCTGCTCGACGCCGATCTGGCGGTCGATCTGCTCGTGGACGTGGTAGATCCGGCGCTCCTGGTAGCTCAGCGTGAGGGCGGGGAGGGCGCCGGCGTCGATCGAGCGCTGCATGCCGGGCAACACCGTCAGGTCCTCCCAGAGCACCCGCTCGATGTTGGCGATCATCCGGCCGTTGATGTCCTTGGGGTCATCGGCTGGCGCGAGCGACGAGAAGAAGTGGACGTCGTAGCGCGACGTCGTCGGCCCCGTCGGCCAGTTGGCGATGAAGAACAGGAAGCCGCGCCCGCCGAACACGATGCTCAGGTTCGGGAACAGGTGGTACGAGTACGTCCCGAGATCGGGCAGCTCGCCCAGGCTCTCCACGACGGGGGGCACCGCCTGCGGCAGGGGGCCGACGCCGTCCTTGATCTCGATCAGCATCCGCGAGTGCCCCTGGCCGAGGAGCCAGATCGCCGTCTTGGCCTGGTCGAGGAGCAGCCCGGCACTGTCGCGGTGCACCGTGTTCACGTGGTACGTCTCGATGTTGGCGTCCACCGGGAGCTTCCAGTTCACGGGCACCTCGCGGGTGCGCTTCCCGACCAGGTGCAGGCGGCCGCGCATCGTCGCCAGCTCGGCGAGGTCGTCCGAGACGGGCAGGAGCGCCTCGTGCAGCGGGCGGGCGGCCGGATCGAGGTTGATGAACAGGAACGGGCCCCACGCCGCGCAGTTGACCGGTGCCAGCGAGAGGCAGTCGCGGTCGAGGTCGCCGAAGTTGCCGGCGTCCGGGTAGCCGACCAGCCTCCCGTCGAGGGAGTACACCCAGCTGTGGTACGGGCAGGTGAGCCGGCGCCCGGCGTGCCCGGCCTGGTCCAGCACGAGCGCCGAGCCGCGGTGCATGCACGTGTTGGAGAACGCCCGCACCTCGCCGTCGTCGCCGCGGACCAGGAACACGGGCTCCGGCACCACATCCACCTGGACGTAGTCGCCCGGGTTCGGCAGCTGGTCGTCGTGGGCGACGAACAGCCACGACGCGCCGAACACGGCGCGCTGCTCCAGCGCCGCGAACCCGGGGTCGGCGTACCGGGCCGCCGGCACCGGAGGCAGGCTCGGGAACCCGGCCGGGTACCCGTCGCGCTGCCGCTCCTCGTCCGGTTTCGCCCGGAGCGCGTCGATCTGGCCTGCGTGCATCGCCACCCTTCCCCTCGAGTCGAGCGTAGGTTAGCGAACGTTCACTTACGCAGCAAGGGCCGAGTAGCGTGGCGGACGTGAGCGCTCCCGACCGCCTGGCGACCGGGAGCGCGCCGCCGACCGCCCGGCCGCGCCGTGGCGCCGCGACCCGCGAGCGGATCATGTCGTCGGCCGCGGACCTCTTCGCCGAAGGCGGGTACGACGCGACGTCCGTGCAGGCGATCGCAGCACGCGCCGGGATCACCGTGGCGGCGATCTACCGGCACTTCCGGAGCAAGGACGAGCTGCTCATCGCGGTGGCCAAGGCGGCGCTGACGACGACGGACCTCGCGCAGCTCCCGAGCGCGGGCGACGACCCGGTCGAGCAGGTCACCGCGCTCGTGCTCGCCTTCGCCCGCCCGGACCGCTACCGGACGCGGCGCCTGGCGATCGAGCTCAGCCAGGCTGCGACGCGCCACCCCGAGGTCGCCCGCGCCCTGCGCCGGTTCCACGCGACGTCGCGAGCCGCGCTCGCCGAGGTGCTGTCCGCCGGTCAGCGGGACGGACGGATCGACGCCGCCGCCGACCCCGACGCGCTGGCGCGCACGATCCTCCTGCTGATCATGGGGCTGACCCACATCGACGCCCTCGACGACCGCCTCGCCGCCGACGAGGCGTGGCGCGAGTCGCTTCGCAGCGACGTCCGCCACCTGCTCGGAACGCGCTGAACGACGCCGCGCCCGACCCGTTCGACGGGGATCGGAACGGGACCGGGAACGATCGTCAGTCGTACGACTGCCACGTCCCGTCCAGCGGCGCCTGACCGAGGCCCCGCGACCGTGGCGCAGGTCGCCGGTCGGACGTGAACGGGCCCGCGCCGGTTGGCTACCATCGTTCACTGCGGGCACGAGACGACGGACGACGTCCGTCGCAAGGGGGTCATCGCAGTGTCATCGCTCGGAGGTTCCGTCCGCCGTCGCGCCATCGGACGCGTCGCGATCGTGGCCGGCGTCATCGCGTCGCTCGTGCCTGCCGCGTCCGTCGGTGCGCAGGCCGACCCGTCCTCGTTCCCGGCGCCGGCCGTCACCGGTCCGATCCCCGGCACGGTGCCAGGCGATCCGGAGGCGCCCGCCGTCGCCGACACGTACCCGTTCTTCTCGACGTGGGTGGACCTCGCGGGGAACGGCTACGTCGAGGAGGAGTTCTACGTCGATGGGCTCGCCGACGGCTTCGCCACCGACGGCACGGCCGTCGCCGTCGACGTGCCGTACCGGACGCGCATCGTCGTGCGCCGGCCGGCCGACGACCGCGACTTCAACGGCACGGTCCTGCTCGAGTGGCAGAACGTCACGGCCGGCTACGACCTCGACGCGCTGTGGAGCCCCGACCACATGATGCGCTCGGGGTACGCGTGGGTGGGGGTCTCGGCCCAGCGCGTCGGTGTGAACCAGCTGCGCACGTGGAGCCCGGCGCGCTACGGCTCGCTCGACGTCACGGGCGGCGGCGCGCTTCGTGACCGACCAGCTCTCCTACGACATCTTCGCCCAGGCCGCGTCGGCCGTGCGCGACCCGGCCGGGGTCGCGCCGCTCGGCGACCTCACCGTCGACCAGGTCCTGGCGATCGGCGCGTCGCAATCGGCCGGTCGGATGCGGATCTACTACGACGTCGTCCTGCCCCAGGTGACGCCCGTCTTCGACGGCTACGCCTTCATCGTGGGTGCCGCGCCGAGCCGCATCGGTCCCGAGCCCGTGTTCCAGGTCCTCTCCGAGACCGACGTGCGGTCACCGGCCGGCCGGCGTCCCGACAGCGACGTGTTCCGGCGCTGGGAGGTCGCCGGCGACCGCCCACTCCGGCTACGCCGGCCAGGTCTACCGGGCGCCGCTCGCCGAGCGCGACCTCGGCGGCGTCACCGAGTACCAGTGCGGCGCCCCGCCGTTCAGCCGCGTCCCGCTCGGCCAGGTCGTGAGCGCCGCCTACGACCACCTCGCGTCGTGGGCGGCAGGCGGTCCCGTGCCGCCGTCCGCGCCGTACCTGGCGTTCGCGCCCGATGGCTCGAAGGTGCGCAACGAGCTCGGCCTGGCGCAGGGCGGCATCCAGCTGTCGCAGGTGAGCGTGCCGATCGCCAGGAACACGGGCGACAACACCGGCGCCAGCTTCTGCGTGCTGTTCGGCACCCACGTGCCGTTCGACGACGCCACGCTCGACGGGCTGTACCGCAGCCACGGGCGCTACGTCGCCGCCGTGCACGCCGCCGATCGCGCCAACGTGCGCGCTGGGTACATCGTCACGGCGGACGCCGCCGCCAACCACCAGGCCGCGGTGCACTCCGAGATCGGCAAGTAGGCACCGGCTGACCGGTGCGCCGATCTCGCCGCACCGGTCAGCCCGCGACCCAGTCGACCGCAGCCGCGCGGTCGGCGAGCGGGAACTGCCGCATCTCGCCGGGTGTCAGCCACCCGAACCACGCGGCCATGTGGCGCATCCACTCGACGTCGGTGACGAGGGCGATGCGCTTCCAGTCGCGTCCGTGCTGGAGGCCCATCTTGAGGTCCTCCCACATCGCGCCGGGGGAGATCCCCGCGAGCTCGCTGATCACGATCAGCACCCGCAGGTCGCCGGCGGCGGCGGCCCGCTCGATCGCGGGGAGCAGGACGTCGTGGTAGTCCTCGGCCGCGAGCGTGCCGCCCGCCTCGAACCCGATCACGCCGTCGGGGAGGTCGGTCAACTCGGTGATCATCGTGCTCCTCGTCGTGTGCGGCTGCACCGATCGTAGGTCCGCGGCTCGAGCGGCTCGACGCCCGGGCGTGCTGCTCGAGCGGCGCGCTCGCGGTCGTCCCCGGTCGTCGCCTGGTGGTCGAATGGCGCCGTGGCACCCGAGCTCGCCGATCAGATCGCCGCCCAGGAGCGGTTCTTCGCCCCGCTCATCGTCGAGCCCGACGGGGTGACGTTCGAGCGCGACGAGCTCGCCGGCGTGCCCGTCGAGTGGACGACACCGGAGGACGGTGCCGCCGACCCGCCCCTCGTCGTGCTCTACCTCCACGGCGGCGGCTACTCGAGCGGGCTGGCGGCGTGGGCCCGACGAGGGACCGCCCGGCTCGCCAGGCAGACCGGGGCCCGGGTCGTCGCGCCGGACTACCGCCTCGCGCCGCGGTTCCCGTTCCCGGCAGCCCACGAGGACGTCCTCGCCGTCTACCGCCACCTGATCGGTCCGGGCGGGTACGCATCGGGGCGGGTCGCGGTCGCCGGCGACTCCGCCGGTGGCGCGCTCACCGTCTCGCTGATGGCCGACGCCCGCGACCTCGGGCTGCCGCTGCCGGCGTGCGGGATGCTCAACTCGCTCTGGGCCGACATCGCCCTCAACACGCCGTCGCTCGACGACCCCGTGCGCAACAGCTTCGACATCCGCCGCGAGCTCGTCGAGGTCCTCTCGTCGACGCTGCGGTCGACCGGCGGCGTCGACGCCTACGACCCGCGGCACTCGCCGGTCTACCGCGATCTCCACGGCCTACCGCCGCTGCTGGTCCAGGCGGCAGGTCGCGACGTCTGCCACGACGACAGCGTGCGGCTCGCCGCGGCCGCCCGCGCCGCCGGTGTCGACGTGACGATCACGGAGTACGCCGACGTCGAGCACATCTGGATCCTCAACGGTCCCTGGCGCCTGCGCTACGGCGCCCGCTACCCCGAGGACGGGGTCGAGTGGTACGACTGCGGCGCACGAGCCGGACGAGGCCGTGACGGCGATCGAGGAGATGAGCGCGTTCGTCCGTCGCCACGTCGGCTGAGCGGTGCCGGCCCCGGGGCGGCCCTAGTCGAAGTCGAAGAGGTCGTCGAGGAAGCCGCGCTTCTTGCGCTTGCGACCACGATCGTCGCGGTCGCGATCGTCCTCGTAGCGGCTGCGGTCGTCGCGCCGGTCACGATCGTCGGGCGGGCTGTACGCCGGCGCCGGTGGCGGGGTGCTGTAGGCGGTCGCGGCGCGGTCGATGATCTTGTCGAGCTCGCCGCGGTCCAGCCAGACGCCGCGGCACTGCGGGCAGAAGTCGATCTCCACCCCTTCGCGCGACGACACCGAGAGCGGCGAGTCGTCGATCGGGCACTTCATCCTCCGGAGGGTACCGGTGCCATCACCGGCGGGGACTCGCGGGCCGGGCGGTGGCGGATGCGTGTCACCCACGCCGCGGCGACGAGGCAACAGGCGCCGGAGATGACGAACGCCGGGCGGTACGAGCCCGTGACGTCGCGCAGCTCGCCGGCCCCCCATGCGGCGGCCGCCGCGCCCATCTGGTGGCCGGCGAAGACCCAGCCGTACACGAGCGGGCCGCGGGTGCCGAACTGGTCGATGCAGAGCGCGACCGTCGGCGGGACCGTGGCGACCCAGTCGAGGCCGTAGAACACCATGAAGCCGAGGAGGCCGGCGCCACGGGTGTCGAGGGCCGGGTCGATGACGAGCAGGCTGAGCCCGCGCAGCAGGTAGTACGCGACGAGCAGGCGGCGCGGGTCGTGGCGGTCGGTCAGCCAGCCCGAGCCGATCGTGCCGATGACGTCGAAGACACCGATCAGGGCGAGGTAGCCGGCGGCGGTCGACGCGGTGATCGCGTGGTCGTGGGCCGCCGACACGAAGTGCGTCTGGATCAGGCCGTTCGTGGACAGGCCGCACACGAAGAAGCTCCCGAACAGCAGCCAGAACGCCCCGCTGTGCCAGGCGTCGCCGAGCGCGCCGAAGGCGGCGCGCACCGGTCGGATGTCACGACCCGACGGGGCGACGGGCGTCGCCTCGGTGGCGCCGTACGGGAGCAGGCCGACGTCCTCGGGGCGGTCGCGCAGGAACACGACCACGACGGGGACCACGGCCAAGGCACCGATGGCGATCGTCACGCCCACCCAGCGCCAGCCGACGCCCTCGGCCAACCGCGAGAGCAGCGGCAGGAAGACGAGTTGCCCGCTCGCGGTCGCCGCGGTGAGGGCACCTGTCACGAGGCCGCGCCGGGCGACGAACCAGCGGCTCGCCACCGTCGAGGCGAAGACGGTCGCCATGCAACCGGACCCGACGCCGACGACGACGCCCCACAGCAGGAACAGCTGCCACGGCTCGGTCATGCGCGTCGTGCCGAGGGCACCGAGGGCGATCACGACGAGCGCCACGACCGTCACCCGGCGCAGGCCGTACTTCGCCTGCAACGCGGCCGCGAACGGCCCGATGAAGCCGAACAGCAGCAGGTTGATGCTGACGGCCGTGCCGACGGTCGCCCGGCTCCACCCGAACTCCTCGCGCAGCGGGTCGATCAGGATGCCGGGCGTCGACCGGAAGCCGGCGGCGCCCAGCAGCGTCACGAAGGACGCCGCGAAGACCACCCACGCGTAGTGGACCCGGCGCGTGCGCACCGGCTGACGGTAGCGGCGCCGGTCAGGCCCGTGGCGGGCCGGGCGCCGCGACCACCCACGTACGCGAGCAGGCGCCGGGCGTGGGCCGCGACCTCGTCGCGGACGGCGTCGGGAGACAGCACCTCGAACGGGAACGGCAGCCCGGCGAGGTAGCGCGCCAGCCAGTCGACGTCACCGCCCATCAGAACGGTGGTGGAGGTGGCGTTCGGCCGCGCCCGCTCGATGACGCCGACGGTCGGCGGGATCTCGCGCTCGACGACGGCGGGCGGGACGGGGAAGCGGACGCGTGCCTGGATGTCGTAGACGCGCACGGCGACGCCTTCGGCGACGAGGCGGGCGGCGTCGGGTGCGTCGCGCACCGCGCTCTTGAACCCCGTGGCCACCGGAGGCCCGATGCGGTCGACGCGGAACGTCCGCCAGTCGTCGCGGTCGAGGTCGAAGGCGACGAGGTACCAGCGGTTGCGCAGCGACACGAGGCGGTGCGGTTCGACGTGGCGGCGGCTCGTGCGGTCGTCGCCGGTGCGGTAGTCGAAGCGCAACGGTCGCCGCGGCGAGCCGCCCCGGCGAGCGCCATCAGCACCGCGATGTCGGTGGCGTGATCGTCGGAGGGCCCGCGCACGCGGTGCATCCTGATCGTCACCTCGCCGAGCGCGTCGACGCGCTCGCGCAGCGCGCTCGGCATCACCTGGACGAGCTTCGTGAGGGCGGCGACGGCGGCCTCGCCGAGCGTCGGGTCCGCTGTGCCGGAGAGCTCGCGCAGCCCGATCGTGACGGCCACCGCCTCGTCGTCGTCGAGCAGCAGGGGAGGGAGCCGGCCGCCTGCGCCGAGGGCGTAGCCGCCGTGGCGGCCGGTGGTGCTCTCGATGGGGTAGCCGAGGTCGCGCAGGCGTGTCACATCCCGCCGCAGCGTGCGCGTCGTGACCTCCAGCCGACCCGTCAGTTCGTCCGCTGACCAGGTCGGACGCGCCGAGAACAGGACCAGGAGGCGGAGCAGGCGGGCGGGTGTGTCGATGGACACCATGTTGCCAGAGAACACGGACCTGAACTGTCCACAATCGTGCGTACGTTCGATGACATGAACGAGCGCCGGAGTCCCCGAGTCCCGGCCGTCCACCAGGAGGACGCCATGCACCTGTACGCCGTCGACGCCGCCTACCAGCTCGCAACCGACCGCCGCCGCCGCCTGCTCGACCAGGCGGATCGTCGCCGCCGGCTCCGCCGCCGCCCCGTGGATGCCTCCCTCCCCGGCACCCCACCGGACGCGGCGTGAGCCGGCGGGCAACCCGCCCTCGGACGAGTCGCGGGATCCCGGACTCGCGGGGTCGTGACCCGCCGCGCCGGGTAACCGTGACCGACCCCCACCCCCCGGAGGACCACCCACCATGACGATGACCAGTGGCAGCGCCGCCACGATCGACGTGCACCTCGACGCCGACGGCGTTCGATGCCGAGTTGCGTCGTGACGCCGCGGCCGGTTTGACGGCCAGCCCCCGGTGGCTGGCCCCGACGTGGCTCTACGACGAGCGCGGGTGCGCGCTGTTCGAGGCCATCACCGAGGTGCCCGAGTACTACCCGACGCGCACCGAGCGCGGCATCCTCGCCGCCCGGGCCGGCACGGTGGCCCGGCTGTCGGGCGCCGACACGCTGGTCGAGCTCGGCTCGGGCACGTCGGAGAAGACCCGCCTGCTCCTCGACGCCCTGGCGGCGCGGGGGCAGTTGCGCCGGTTCGTGCCCTTCGACGTCGCCGAGCCGACGCTGCGGGCCGCCGCCGACGCCGTGGCCGCCGCCTATCCCGGGCCTCGAGGTCAGCGGCATCGTCGGTGACTTCCGCCGCCACCTCCCGATGATCCCGACGGCCGGACGACGGCTCTTCGTGCTGCTGGGTGGCACGATCGGCAACTTCGCGCCGGTCGAGCGCCATGCCTTCCTGACGGCGCTGGCGGCGACGATGCGGCCCGGCGATTCGCTGCTCCTCGGCACCGACCTCGTCAAGGACCCGCAGCGGATCGTCGCCGCCTACGACGACGCCGCAGGGATCACCGCGGCGTTCGACCGCAACGTCCTGTGCGTCCTCAACGACCGCCTCGGCGCCGACTTCGTGCCCGCCCGGTTCGCCCACCGCGCCCACTGGGACGCCGACAACGAGTGGATCGAGATGCGCCTGCGCTCGATCGGGCCGCAGGTCGTCACGGTGCCGGCGCTCGGGTTGACGCTCCCGTTCGCCGACGGCGAGGAGCTGCGCACCGAGATCAGCGCCAAGTTCCGTCGCCGCGGTGTGCGCCACGAGCTGCGCGCCGCCGGGCTGCGCCCGCGCCGGTGGTGGACGGATCCAGCCGGTGACTTCGCCGTCTCGCTGGCCCAGCGGTGATGGCGTGAGCGACTACTGCGCGGTGCGGGCGCTCACCGAGCGCCTGGCCGCGCCGCTGAGCGCAGAGGACCAGACGGTGCAGTCGATGCCCGACGTCAGCCCGACGAAGTGGCACCGGGCCCACACGACGTGGTTCTTCGAGACCTTCGTGCTCGGCCCGGACCACCCGCCCTACGACGACGACTTCGGCTTCCTGTTCAACTCGTACTACGAGGCCGTCGGACCCCGGCACGCGCGGGTCGCGCGCGGGCTGATCACACGACCGGGCGTCGCCGAGGTCGGTGCGTACCGTGAGCACGTCGACGTCGCGGTCCGCGAGCTGCTCGACGGGGACGTCGCGCCGCGGACCGGCGAGCTGCTGGAGCTCGGTCTGCACCACGAGCAGCAGCACCAGGAGCTGCTGGTCATGGACATCCAGCACGTCCTGTCGTGCAACCCCCTGCACCCGGCCTACGGCGAGCTCCCGTGGGCCCGGCCGCCGCTGGTCGACGATCCGGGGTGGTCGGACCACGACGGCGGCATCGTGGCGATCGGCCACGACGGGCGGGCCTTCGCGTACGACAACGAGGGCCCGTGCCACGACGTGCTCGCTGCGACCGTTCCGCATCGCCCGTGCCCTCGTGACGTGCGGCGAGTGGCTGGCGTTCCTCGACGACGGTGGCTACCGCCGACCGGAGCTGTGGATGTCCGACGGCTGGCAGGCCGTGCAGTCCGCCGGGTGGGAGGCGCCGGCCTACTGGGTGCGCGACGGCGACGGCTGGCAGCGCTTCGGGCTCGCCGGGCTGCAGCCACTGGGGGCCGGCGATCCCGTGCTCCACGTCAGCTGGTACGAGGCCGACGCGTTCGCCCGCTGGTGCGGTGCCCGCCTGCCGACCGAGGCCGAGTGGGAGGTCGTCGCGCCGACCGCGCCGGCGCGTGCCGACGCCGGCGGCTGGTACGGCACGGCGTGGCAGTGGACCGCCAGCCCGTACGTCTCCTACCCCGGGTTCCGTCCGGCGGCCGGCGCGGTCGGCGAGTACAACGGCAAGTTCATGGTCAACCAGCAGACGCTCCGCGGCAGCTCGCTGGCGACGCCACCGGGACACGCCCGGCGCACGTACCGCAACTTCTTCCCACCCCACGCGCGGTGGATGTTCTCCGGCGTGCGGCTGGCGGCGGACTGACGCCGGCGTCGCCCGGCCCTATCGTCCGGCGTCGTGAAATCGCCGGTCCCGGGCTCCGCCGTCCGCGACCGCCTGCGCGAGGGCGGCGAGATCGCGCTGCTCGACGTGCGCAGCGAGCGCCTCCACGCGACCGGTCACCCGCTCTTCGCATCCTGCTTCCCGCGTCAGCGACTGGAGGTCATGGCGCGCGACCTCCTGCCGCGCCGCGACGTGCCGATCGTCGTGTTCGGGGCGGACGGCGGCGAGGCGGACGGGCCGTCGATGCGCTGGCTGCGCTCGGCTTCACGGACGTGGCACCGCTCGCCGGTGGCCTCTCGGCGTGGGTCGCGGGCGGCGGTGAGCTCTTCACCGACGTCAACGCGCCGAGCAAGGCGTTCGGCGAGCTCGTCGAGTCGTTGGCGGCGACCCCGTCGGTGGCCGCCGACGAGCTGCACGGCTGGCTCGCGGCGGGTGCCGACGTCGCGCTCGTCGACGCCCGCACGTTCGAGGAGCACCGCACGATGACCGTCCCGGGCTCGCGCAGCGCGCCCGGCGCCGAGCTCGTGGCGCGGGCCGCGTCGTTCGCTCCGGACCCGGCGACGACGATCGTCGTCCACTGCGCCGGGCGGACGCGCTCGATCATCGGCGCCCAGTCGCTCGTCGATGCAGGCGTGCCGAACCGCGTCGTCGCGCTCCGCGACGGCACGATCGGCTGGATGCTCGCCGGTCTCGAGGTCGCGCGCGGCGACACCGGGAGTGTCGATCTCGTCACGCCACCGAGCGCCGAGTCGCGGCGCCGCGCGGCCGACGTCGCGGCGCGCGCCGGTGTGGCGACGGTCGACGTCGCCGTGGTCGACGCCCTCCTCGACGAGGGCCGCCGGACCGTCTACCGCGTCGACGTCCGCGCTCGCGACGAGCACGTGACCGGCCACCCCGCCGGGTTCGCGTCGGTGCCGGGCGGCCAGCTCGTGCAGGAGACCGACGCCTTTGCGCCGGTGCGTGGTGCGGTGGTCGTGCTCTACGACGACCTCGGCTCGCGGGCGCACACGACCGCGGCGTGGCTGGCCCAGATGGGCTGGGACGCCCGCGTGCTGACGGCGGCGCCCGCTCGTCCCGGGCCACCACCGCCCGGCGCGAGACGAGTTGCCCGCGGTGGCGTGGGTCGACGTCGAGCAGCTCGGGCGCCACGCCGGCACGGTCGTCGACGTGTCGGTCAGCACGGCCTACGCCGCCGGCCACGTCCCCGGCGCCGTCTGGACGACGCGCCGCGAGGTCGTGGGTTCGCCGCGAGCTCGACGACGCCGTGGTCGTGAGCGAGGACGGCGCGGTGGCGGCGTTCACGGCGGCCGAGGCGACGGCAGCCCGAGGCGCGCGGCTGCGCGTGCTCGCCGGCGGCACGGCGGCATGGCGCGCCGCCGGCCGACCCGTGGCCGACGCCGGAACGGACGGACGCTGGTCGTCGCCCCCCGACGACGTGTACGAGCGCCCGTACGTCGGGACGTCCGTGGCGCCTGACGTGATGCAGGCCTACCTCGACTGGGAGCACGGCCTCGTCGCCCAGCTCGGGCGCGACGGCACGCACCGCTTCTGGGTGCTCGGCGCCCGCTGAAGGCCCGCTGCCTGGCCTGACGTCGACACCGATCGGCGATGTTGACAATTCCGACCAAATAGGTAAGGTTTGCGGTCGACGGGCGCCGCAGTGCCACACCAGCACCGCCGCCCGGCCCACCCCCGCCACCGTTCCCGAGGTTTCCCGTGCCATCAGCCCTCCGGAGATCCGTCTCCGTGCTCGCCGCCGCCACCACCGTCCTGCTCGTCGCGTGCGGCGACACCGACGCCGGCCAGGAACCGTCCGCCGCGAGCGCCGCCGCGGCCACGGCCGCCGGCGCCACGCCCGGCAGCGTGCCGGCCCCGACCGTGGCGCCCGAGCCGGCCGCCACGCCCCAGCGCGGCGGCACGCTGACGTGGGGCTGGTCGCTGCCGTCGACGTGGGACCCGGTGACATCGGCAGTCGGCAACGACTCCCACGCGTTGACGCTGGTCTACGAGGCGGTCACCGAGCAGACCGCGGACGGTGAGGCGGCGCCGGGGCTCGCCGCATCGTGGGAGTACAACGCCACCGGCGACGAGATCACGTTCCACCTCCGCGAGGGACTGACGTTCTCGGACGGCACGCCCCTCGACGCCGAGGCCGTGCGCACGAGCCTGCTGCGCGGTCGTGACGACGAGGCCTCGACGGTCGCTGCCCAGCTCGCCGTCGTGGAGGACATCGTCGTCGACAGCCCGACCGACGTCCGGCTCGTCCTCGACCAGCCGGACTACCAGATCCCGCTGCTCCTCTCCGGCAAGACCGGCATGATCGTGAGCCCGACCGCCATCGCCGCCGACCCCGCCGCGCTCGCCACGCAGCCCGTCGGTGCCGGCCAGTTCGTGCTCGACGAGTACGTGCCGGACTCGCACGCCAACCTGTCCCGCAACCCGACGTTCTGGAACGCCGAGCACATCTACGTCGACGAGTTCGTGCTGAAGCCGACGCCCGACCCAGCCGTCGCCGCCGCCGGTCTGCAGACCGGGCAGTTCGACATCGTCAGCCTCCCGGCATCGCAGGTCGACGCCATCGAGAGCGCCGGGTACCCGGTGCTCACGTTCGAGGTGCTGCCGGTGCGGGTGCTCGACGTCAACAACACGGTCGGCCCCGTTCGACGACCCACTCGTGACGCCAGGCGATCAGCCACGCCATCGACCGCCAGGCCCTCATCGACGTCGCCAACTTCGGCTACGGCAACCCGCTGTGGCAGCCGTTCCCGGACGGCTACGTCGCCCACAACGACGAGCTCGACGACCTCTACCCGTACGACCCGGCGAAGGCGCAGGAGCTGCTCGCCGAGGCCGGCCACCCCGACGGTGTCGACGTGCAGCTCGCCATCTCCACCGACAGCGACCCGCTCGCCGAGCTGCTCCAGCAGCAGCTGAACGCGGTCGGCATCCGCACCGAGCTCGTCGTGCAGACGCCCGGTGTCAACAACTACGTCACGCTCGAGCACCCCTTCGTCGTCGACCAGTTCAACGCCCGCCAGTCGCCGCTGCAGGCCCTCGAGGTGCTGTTCGGCGAGCAGGGCCTGATGAACCTCGGCCGCAACAGCCCCGCCGAGTTGCAGACGGCGATCGACGCCGCCCGGGCCCTGCCGCTGGACGACCCCGCGTACCCGGCGGCCGTCCAGGAGGCCACGAAGGTCGGCGTCACGTCGCTGCCGAACGTGTTCCTGTTCTCCGTGACGCGCTTCTTCGCCCACAGCGACGACGTCCACGGCCTCGTGCCGCACGTCGACACGTGGCGCTTCGAAGACGTCTGGGTGGATCGGTAGCCGGCCGTGACGACGACGCTCTCGCCGGGCGGCGGTCCGGCGCTGACCGGCGCGGCCGTCCGCCACCGCCCGATCCGGCAGGCCGCCACGGGGACGGTCCGGGTGGTCGGGCGGGGCATCGCCGTGCTCCTCCCCGTGCTGCTGATCACGACGTTCCTCACGTTCCTGCTCGGGTCGCTCACGGGCCAGGACCCCGCCGCATCGGTGCTCGGGGACAACGCCCGGCCCGAGGACGTCGCCCGCATGCGCGGCGTGTTCGGGCTCGACCGGCCCCTCATCGTGCGCTACGTCGACTGGCTGTGGGACGCCCTGCACGGCGACCTCGGCAGCTCGTGGTTCACCCACATCCCGGTCGCCGACAGCGTCGCCCAGCGGCTGCCGGTCAGCCTGTCGATCGCCGTGTTCGCCCTGCTGCTCGGCACCATCGCTCGGCGCGACGCTCGGCATCGTCGCCGCCCTCAGCGACGGCGGGATCCTCGACCGCGGCATCACGCTGCTGGCGTCGGTGCTCTCCACGATCCCCGGGTTCGTCGCCGCCATCGGGCTCATCGTGGTCCTGTCGGTCGTGTTCCCGGTCTTCCCGTCCGGCGGCTACGTCCCGCCGAGCGACGACGTGGGCTGTGGCTGAAGTGCCTGACGCTGCCGGCGATCGCCCTCAGCCTCGACACCTCGGCCGACCTCGCCCGCCAGTTGCGCACCGGCTTGGCCGCTGCCCTCCAGGAGAACTACGTCGTCGGGGCCACGATGCGTGGCTTCACGCGGCGACGGATCGTCACCGTGCACGCCCTGCGCAACGGCGCCGGCCCCGCCGTCGCCCTGCTCGGCATGCACGTGCCCAAGCTCGTCGGTGGCGCCGTCATCGTCGAGACCGTCTTCATGCTGCCGGGCCTCGGTGCGCTGACGAAGGAAGCGGCGCTGCGTGGCGACGTCCCGGTCGTGCAGGGCACGTTGCTCGTGACGGTCGTGCTCGTCGTCGCCTCCTCCGTGCTGTTCAACGCCCTGCTCTACGTCCTGCGCCCCACGGCCAGGAGGGAGGTCTGACCATGACCGCGCCCGTCCTCGCTCGACCGGTCGACGAGCCCGCGCTCGTCGTCGCCGGCGACGCCCCCGCCTCGCGGTGGCCGACGGCGCTCGCCACCTCCCCGGCCAAGCGACGCCGCTGCGTTCGCCACCGTGGTAGACACGACGTCCGGCCGCATCGCCCTCGGCGTGCTCGGCCTCGTCGCCCTGCTGGCGATCATCGGACCGTTCGTCACCCCGTACGACCCGAACTTCCAGAACACCCGCAGATCCTCGCCGGACCGTCGGCCCAGCACCTGCTGGGCACGGACTACGTCGGCCGGGACGTCCTCAGCCGCCTGCTCGCCGGCTCGACGCTGTCCGTCGTGACGGCGCTCGAGGCGGTCGGGATCGCCCTCGTCGCCGGCGTCGTGCCCGGGCTCCTGTCGGTCTACCTCGGCCGGCCGTTCGAGTGGGCGACGTTGCGGCTGATGGACAGCCTGCTGGCGCTGCCGCTGATGATCTTCGCCATCGCCGTGGCGGCCCTCCTCGGCAACGGGCTGCACCAGGCGATGTTCGCCGTCGGCATCCTGCTGGCCCCGGGCTTCTACCGGCTCACCCGGGCCGCCGCCCTCGGCTTCACCGGCGCCCAGTACGTCACCGCCGCCGAGCTGATGGGCGCCTCGCCGCGCTGGGTCCTCACCAAGCACGTGTGGGCCAAGATCCTGCCGGTCATCGTCGTCACCACGGCCAACGCGATGTCGGCCGGGCTGCTGATCGTCGCCAGCCTGACGTTCCTCGGCATCGGTGTGGTCCCCCCGAACCCGACCTGGGGCGGCATGCTCGCCAGCGACCTCTCGTACCTGCACCAGCGCCCGTACGGCCCGCTGTTCCCGTCGCTGCTCGTGATGATCACGGTGGGCGCGCTGAACTGGATCGCCGACGCGATCCGCGACGCGAGCGGCGACACCGGCCGGGCCAGACGACCGCGCCGGCGGCGCGGGGAGGTCCCGTCGTGAGCGCACTCGTCACTGTCACCGGCCTGCGCATCACGGTCGACGGCGGCCAGCGCGAGGTCGTCCACGGCGTCGACGTGGAGATCCCGCGCGGCGGGACCGTCGGGTTCGTCGGCGAGTCGGGCAGCGGCAAGACGCTGATCTGCCGGTCGTTGCTCGGGCTCCTCCCGCCCGGCGTCGCGATCAGCGCCGGCGCGGTCCGCTACGACGGCCGCGACCTCACCGCCCTCACCGATCGTGAGTGGCGCGGTGTCCGCGGCACGCAGATCGCCGCCGTGTTCCAGGACCCGGCCTCGTACCTCAACCCGTCCGTGCGCGTCGGCCACCAGCTCACCGAGGTGCTGCGCGTCCGGATGGGCCGCCGCCGGCGGGATGCGAAGCGGGCGGCGATCGAGCTGCTCGACCGGCTCGGGCTGCAGCGCCCGGACGTCGTCTACGGCCAGTACACGTCGCAGCTCTCCGGCGGGATGCTGCAGCGGGTGCTCGTCGCCATCGCCCTCGCCGGCGAGCCCGACCTGCTGATCGCCGACGAGGCCACCACGGCGCTCGACGTGACGATCCAGGCCGAGGTGCTCGACGTGCTCGCCGAGGTCCAGCGCGACACCGGGCTCACGCTGCTCGTCGTCTCCCACGACCTCGCCGTCGTGGCCCAGGTGTGCGACCACGTGTACGTCCTGCAGCACGGCCGCGTCGTCGAGCACGGCGCGACGCGCGACGTGCTCGCCGAGCAGCGCGAGCCGTACACGCGGCGCCTCGTCGAGAGCCACCTCGCGTTCGGCGTCGAGCACGTGCGCGACGAGGCGGTGGCGTGATGGCCGCGCCGCTCCTCGACGTCGACGACGTGCGCGTCGAGCTCGGCCGGGCGCCGCGCGTGACGGTCCTCGACGGCGTCAGCCTGCGCGTCGACCGCGGCGAGATCGTCGGCCTGATCGGCGAGACCGGTTCCGGCAAGACCACGCTCGCGCGGGCCGTGCTCGGCCTCGTGCCGGTGCCGTCCGGGCGGGTGACCGTCGACGGTCACGACATCACGGACCTGTCCTCGCGCGCTCGTCGCCGGCTGCGCCGCGCCGGCGACCGTGCAGTACGTGTTCCAGGACCCGCTGCGCAGCCTCGATCCCGACCGCACCGTGTTCGACTCGATCGCCGAGGGGCTGCAGATCCGCGGCGACGACCCGGCGCAGGTCGCCGCCCGCGTCCGGGCCACGTCGACGCTCGTCGAGCTCGACCACGACCTCCTCGACCGCCACCCCGGCACGATCTCGGGCGGCCAACGCCAGCGGGCGGCGATCGCCCGGGCGATGGTCCTCGAGCCCGACCTGCTGCTCTGCGACGAGCCGGTCAGCGCCCTCGACGCGTCGACGCGCATCCGGATCCTCGAGCTGCTCGTCGAGCTGCGCGCCAGCGTCGGGGTGGGGATCCTGCTCATCACGCACGACCTGGCGACGCTCGGCGGCCTCGCCGACCGGGTGGCCGTGCTCTACCGCGGCCAGGTCGTCGAGAGCGGCACGACCCACGAGCTGTTCGCCGACCCCCAACATCCCTACACCCGGCTGCTCCTGGCGTCGATCCCGACGATCGACGGTCGCCAGGCGTCGGCCGCCGAACGGCGTCGCCTGCGGGCCGACGTCGCCGCCCTCGCCATCCCCTGACCACCCGATCCCCCACGCAACCCTCTGACAAGGAGACGACCAATGACCATCGACGTGCTCGGCATGGTGTCCACGAGCTACGGCTCCGAGAGCGTCGGCTGGCAGGGCGGGCCTGTCGTCGACGTCGACTACCTCACCCGCTTCGCCCAGGCCCACGACCGCGCCGGCTTCGACCGCATCCTCGTCGCCCACGGGGCCTCGTCGCCGGACGGCTTCGCGGTCGCCGCCCACGTCCTGTACAACACCGAGCGCGCCGGCGTCCTCATCGCCCACCGCCCCGGCTTCGTCGCCCCGACGCAGGCCGCCCGCAAGCTCGCCACCCTGGAGCACCTCACCGGGGAGGGCCGCGTCGCCATCCACCACATCACGGGTGGCAGCGACGCCGACCAAGCTCGCGACGGCGACTTCGTCGACAAGGACTCGCGCTACCGGCGCACGGCCGAGTTCATGGACGTGCTGCGGCGGACGTTCACGGCGACCGAACCGTTCTCGTTCGACGGCGAGTTCTACCGCTTCGAGGGCGCGATCAGCTCGGTGCGCCCGCTCCCGACGGCAGCATCCCGCTGTGGTTCGGCGGGCAGTCCGACCCGGCGATCGAGGTCGGCGGCCGACACGCCGACGTCTTCGCCCTCTGGGGCGAGCCGCTCGCCGACACGGCGGAGCGGATCGCCCTGATCCGCGAGTCGGCTGCCCGGCACGGCCGCCAGGTCGAGTTCTCGCTGTCGACACGACCGATCGTGGCGGCGACCGAGGACGCCGCATGGGACCGCGCCGCGTCGATCCTCGCCGCCGCCCAGGCCCGCGTCGATGCCGGTGGGCCGGTGCGACCGGGCATCAAGCGCCACGGCGTCGAGAACACCGCAGTCGGCGCGGCGCGCCTGCGGGCGCAGGCCGCGGAGAAGGACGTCCACGACGAGCGCCTGTTCTTCGGCGTGACCCGCGTGACCGGCGGGGGCGGCAACTCGACGGGCCACGTCGGCACGCCCCAGCAGGTCGCCGACGCGCTGCTCGAGTACTACGACCTCGGCGTCACCAAGTTCCTGATCCGCGGCTTCGACCCGGTGCGCGACGTCGAGGAGTGGGGCGACGAGCTGATCCCCCTGCTCCGGCAGGGCGCCGCCGAGCGCGGCGAGCGCACCCCCCCGCTCGCCATCTCGGCCTGATCCATCCGAGTACCTGGCTGCACCCGAGTACGTGGCGCGGGCCAGGCCCGCGCCACGTACTCGTACGGCGCCAGGTACTCGGATGGGAGCTCAGCGGGTGCGCAGGACGGCGATCGCCGCCGCGACCGCAGCCGCGACGTCGGCGTCGCGCGTGCCGGGTGTCGCGGCCATCGCGATCGGGACCCGCGCCGGGATCACCGGCAGCGAGGGCAGCGGGGCCGGTGCCGCGAGGACGCCGGCCAGCACGTCGACCGCCGGTGCCGGTGGCCGCCGGCGCCGTCGTCGGCGCGGCGCGGGCGGGGCAGCGCACCGTCGGCAGCGCGCCAGCGCTCGAGCACGCCGGTGTCGATCGACACCTCGTCGGCGAGGACGAGCAGCACGGCCAGCGCGTGCTTGCACGTGCCGAACGTCTCGGCGTCCGGGCAGCTGCACTGGGCGAACAGCTCGCCGCGCTCGGGGATGAGGCCCAGCAGACCCTCGCCCTCGGCGGCCGGCTCGCAGTGGATCGTGACCGCGTACGGCTCGTAGCGCGAGCCCTGCACCAGGCCGCGGGCCTGTCCCGGCTCGACCTCGATGTCGATGACGGCGCCGTCGCGGGCATAGGTCTTGGCCCGCGTGAAGCGGCCGGGATCGGACAGCTCGGCGGCGAGCGCCCGCAGCATCGCGGCCGGGAGCCGGCCGGCCGGGTTCGTGCCGACCGTGCGCCGCGGCGCGGTCATGCCGGCGCCTCCAGCCGTACGAGGTCGCGCAGCTCCGCCGTCGAGAGCTCCGACAACCACGACTCGCCGCTGCCCACGACGGCGTCGGCGAGCGCCCGCTTCTGGTCGATCAGCGCGGCGATGCGCTCCTCGACCGTGCCCTCGCACACCAGCTTGTGGACGTTCACCGTGCGGCCCTGGCCGATGCGCCACGCGCGGTCGGTCGCTTGGTCCTCCACGGCCGGGTTCCACCAGCGGTCGTAGTGGATCACCTGGCTGGCGGCCGTCAGGTTGAGCCCGGTGCCGCCCGCCTTCAGCGACACGAGCAGCAGCGGAGGACCGACGCCGGCCTGGAAGTCGGCGACCATCGCGTCGCGGCGGGACCTGGAGACGCCGCCGTGGAGGAACGGCGCACGCAGCTCGAGGCGCTCGGCGACGTGGCGCACGAGCAGCTCGCCCATCTCGCGGAACTGCGTGAACACGAGCGCCCGCTCACCGACGTCGAGGAGCTCGTCGACCAGCTCGTCGAAGCGCGCCAGCTTGCCGGACCGCCCGGCGAGCCGCGAGCCGTCGCCGAGGACGTGGACCGGGTGGTTGCAGATCTGCTTGAGGCGGGTCAGCGCGGCGAGCACGAGCCCGCGACGCTTCATGCCGGTGGCCGCGGCGGCATCGGCGAGCAGCTGGTCGACCACGTGCTGGTACAGCACGGCCTGCTCGCGGGTCAGCCCGGCCCATGCGATCTGCTCGATCTTGTCCGGCAGGTCGGGGACGAGCGAGCGGTCGGCCTTCGTGCGGCGCAGCACGAACGGCTGGGTGATGCGCCGCAGCCGGGCGGCCGCCTCGCCGTCGCCGTCGCGCTCGATCGGCTTGGCGAAGCGGTGCCGGAAGCGCTCGCGGCTGCCGAGCATCCCCGGGTTGACGACGTCGAGGATCGCCCACAGGTCGGCGAGGCGGTTCTCGACCGGCGTGCCCGTGAGGGCGAGCTTCTGGCCGGCCCGCAGCGTGCGCATCGCCTTCGCGGCGTGGGTGGCGGGGTTCTTGATGACCTGCGCCTCGTCGGCGACGACCGTCGACCACTCGACCGCGCCGAGGTGCTCGACGTCGCGCGGCAGCAGCCCGTAGGTCGTGATGACGAGGTCGGCGCCGGCGAGCTCCTGCTCGGCCCGCTCGGCGCCGTGGTGGACGACGACCCGCAGCGCCGGCGCGAAGCGCGCCGCCTCGGCCTGCCAGTTGTGGACGACGGACAGCGGGCACACGACGAGGTGCGGACCGGGCCGGCCGAGCAGGTGGGCCAGCGCCGTGGCGGTCTTGCCGAGCCCCATGTCGTCGGCGAGGCACCCGCCGAGCCCGAGGCGCTCGAGGAACTGCAGCCAGGCGAGGCCCCGTCGCTGGTACGGGCGCAGCTCGCCGACGAACCCGACCGGCTCGTGGACCTCCTCCAGCCGGCCATCGGGCAGCCCGGCGAGCAGCTCGTCGGTCCACGCCGCGACGGTGGCGGTGGCGCCACTCCGGCGACGTCGCCTCGAGGTCGCCGTCGCCCGCCAGCTTGAGCAGCGTGACGGCATCCACGACGCCGTGCTCACGGACGTGGTCCGCGAGCCGCTTGCGGGCGCGGCGCATGGCGGCCGGGTCGATGCGCACCCACCGCCGGCCGCTGTGCAGCAGCGTCGCGCCGGCGCGCTCGGCGCGCTCGAGCTCGGCGTCGGAGATCGCCGCCGGACCGTCGTCCTCGGCGACGACGAGGCGCCAGGCGACGACGGCCTCGCGTCCGAAGCGCTTGCCGTGGTCGGCGCCGTCCTGGGGCGTCGCCCGCCCGCGCACCGTGACCCCGGCGCGCACGAGGCGCTCCGGGCCGACGAGCTCGATGCCGCGTGCCGCGAGCTCGGCCGGTGCCTGCTCCAGGAAGCGCTCGGCGTCGTCGACCGCGAGCTCGATGCCGGCGGGCTCGTGCTCGCGTGCGAGGTCGGCGGCGACCTCCACGCAGCCGGCCACCGTCTCGGCGAGCGCCGTGATCTCGGCTGCCAGGCGCGGCAGGTGGTCGCGGCCGCCGGCGACCTCGACGGCCACCGCTGAGCTGTCCCAGACGTCGTCGGCCGAGCACCAGCGGCCGGGGTCCAGCTCGTCGACGAGCTCGAGGCGCACCTCCCAGTCGTCGTAGGGGTCATCGGGCACGACGAGCCGGACGCGGGGCAGCACGACGGGCTCGCCACGCAGGCGGCGCTCGTGGCGCTCGAAGCGCGCCGCCAGCGCGGCGAGCTCCTCCGGGTGGGCGACCCCGCTGCCGCCGATCAGGGGGTCGGGTGAGGCCAGGGCGCGCAGCACCGAGCGGGCCGCCGACATCGCCGGGTCGCGGCTGCTCGGCAGCGGTGCCCGCCAGTCACGATCGGCCAGGCGGTGGCGGGCCAGCGAGTCGACCATCGCGGCATGGATGTCGGCGACCGTCGCGGGATCGCCCGGCGTCGGCACGCAGATCGGCGGCATCGCCGCGGCGAGGGCGGTGAGGGCGGCGTCGGCGGTGGCGTCCGGGACGGGGACCCACCGGGCGACCGGCATGTCCCGGTCGTGGCGGATGCGTGGTGCGACGAGCCCGGCGCCGACGGTGGCCGCCGCCAGGCGGGCGACGGTGGCCAGCCAGGCGAGCGACGCGGACGTGTGCTCCCCGACGTCGACGGAGCGCAGCCAGCGGGCCGAGCGATCGGCCGGCAGGCGCACCGATGCCGGGCGGATCGCCTCCCCGTCGGGGACCGTCACGTCGAGCGACGCGAGGTGGCCGACCACGAACGGGTCGGCCGATGAGCCCCACTGCGGGGCGAGGAACGCGCGGTGCAGCGCGCTCGGCAGCGCCGTGTGGGCACCGTCCCACCCCCACAGGTGCAGGCTGCCGTCGACCCACGAGCCGACGATGGCCGGTGCCGGCCGATCGTCGGGGCGCGCGGCCCACCGCGACGGTGGGGGCCAACGCGGGCGCAGGCTGGGCACCCGCGTGACCCTACCGAGGGGGTGTCACGCGTGGCCGGAACCGTGCACGCCCAGAGCGGCCAGGACCCACTGCGCCGAGGACCCAGCGCCCCGGCGCCCAACTCGACACGTGTACGCGAGTGGTGATGGTCCGGCTGCTGAGCAGGTGCCTGCAATGGTCCTGTGCTAGCGTGGGCGGGCGAAGACCTGGGTCCAGTACGGCGTGCCGTCGGCGGCGTAGGCGAGGCCGACGCCGATCTGGGTCACGTTGACGCTGAGCACGTTGCGGCGGTGGCCGTCGCTGTTCATCCAGCCGCTCATGACCGACGGCGCGTCCGGGTACCCCATCGCCACGTTCTCGGCCCACGCCGACCAGCTGTAGCCCTGCCACGTGATGCGGTCCCCGGCGTTCGAGCCGTCGCTGCCGTCGTGCGACATCTGGTCGCGCGCCGCCTGGTCGTTGGACTGGACCTGGGCGGCGGCGGACAGCCGGGCGTCGACGCTGAGCGCGGGCAGGCCGTTGGCGGCGCGCTGCTGGTTGGTGAGGTCGACGACCTGCTGGAGCGCGGCGGAGGGTGCGGCGGCGGCGGGGGCAGGGGCGGGCGCGCACTGCTGCGGCGCGCACTGGCCGAGCAGGAACGTCGCCCCGGCGATGCCCGTGATGCTGTATCGGGTCACGCGCCGGCGCGCCCGCCGATGCTCGGTGCCGTCGGGGCGCGGCAGGAGCGGTCGGTTGTCGGATGCTGCGTGCACGGGGCCTCCTCGGTTCCACCTGCGCCCGGTCGACATCAGACCGTAACGCGTCCGTCACCCGGTCGGGACCGCCAGGACCGGATTGCGACGGCGCCGGGATGACCGTTGGCCGTCCCGAACTTGATACGTGACGACTCAAGTTTCCTGTCGACAGGTACACTGCCCGCATGGCGCTCGACCCGAAGAAGTGGACGCTCAAGACGCAAGAGGCGATGGCCGCCGCCATCGATCAGGCCAAGGGGAACAGCAACCCCGAGCTGACCCCCGACCACGTCCTCGTCGCCCTCACGGCGCAGGACGACACCATCGTGCCGGCGGTGCTCGGCAAGCTCGGCCAGGCGCCGCTGATGGTCCGCAACCGGGCCGAGGAGGCCGTCGCCAAGCTGCCCAAGGCGTACGGCGGCGACGAGCCGCGCCTCAACCGCGAGCTCAACCAGGTCTTCGAGCGCGCCCAGCAGTTCCAGAAGGACCTGCGTGACGACTACCTCTCCGTCGAGCACCTGCTGCTCGCGATGAACCAGCGCCTGGGCGTCGGCACCGAGGAGATGCTGCAGGTCCTGCAGGAGGTCCGCGGCTCGCACCGGGTCACCTCGCAGAACCCCGAGGACCAGTTCCAGGCCCTCGAGCGCTACGGCCAGGACCTCACGGCGCGTGCCCGCGAGGGCAAGATCGACCCGGTCATCGGCCGCGACGACGAGATCCGCCGCGTCATCCAGGTCCTGTCGCGGCGCACGAAGAACAACCCGGTCCTGATCGGTGAGCCCGGCGTCGGCAAGACGGCGATCGTCGAGGGCCTCGCCCGCCGCATCGCCGACGGCGACGTGCCCGAGGGCCTGAAGACGAAGCGCCTCGTCGCCCTCGACCTGGCGTCGATGCTCGCCGGTGCGAAGTACCGCGGCGAGTTCGAGGAGCGCCTGAAGGCGGTCCTCAAGGAGATCACCGACGCCGCCGGCGAGATCATCACGTTCGTCGACGAGCTGCACACGATCGTCGGCGCCGGCGCCGCCGAGGGGGCGATGGACGCCGGCAACATGATCAAGCCGATGCTGGCGCGCGGCGAGCTGCGCATGATCGGCGCCACGACGCTCGACGAGTACCGCAAGCACGTCGAGAAGGACCCCGCCCTCGAGCGCCGGTTCCAGCAGGTGTACGTCGCCGAGCCGTCCGTCGAGGACACCGTCGGCATCCTGCGCGGCCTCAAGGAGCGCTACGAGGTGCACCACGGCGTGCGGATCCAGGACTCCGCGCTCGTCGCCGCGGCCGTGCTGTCGAACCGCTACCTCACGAACCGCTTCCTCCCCGACAAGGCCATCGACCTCGTCGACGAGGCGGCCAGCAAGCTGCGCATCGAGATCGACTCGATGCCGACCGAGATCGACATCGTCCTGCGCCGCATCCTGCAGCTCGAGATCGAGCAGGTCGCCCTGGAGAAGGAGTCCGATGCGGCGTCGCAGGCCCGCCTCGACGCCCTCCACGACGAGCTCGCCACGCTGAACGCCGAGTCGGCCGAGATGCGGGCCCACTGGGAGTCCGAGCGCGAGGCCATCGACGCCATCCGCACGCTGAAGGAGGAGCTCGAGCAGCTCCGCACGCAGCTCGAGCGCGAGCCCGACCTCAACGTCGCCGCCGAGATCCGCTACGGCCGCATCCCCGAGCTGGAGCGGCGCATCGACGAGGCGACGGCCCACCTCGACGAGCTGCAGGCCGAGCACCGCATGCTCAAGGAGGAGGTCGACGCCGAGGACATCGCCGAGGTCGTGTCGAAGTGGACGGGCGTCCCGGTCAGCCGGCTGATGGAGGCCGAGGCCGCCAAGCTGATCCACCTCGAGGACCTCCTCCACGAGCGCGTCGTCGGCCAGGACGTCCCGGTCACCGCGGTCGCCAACGCCATCCGCCGCAGCCGGGCCGGGCTCTCCGATCCCAACCGGCCGATCGGGTCGTTCATGTTCCTCGGCCCGACGGGCGTCGGCAAGACCGAGCTCGCCCGGGCGCTCGCCGAGTTCCTGTTCGACGACGAGCAGGCGATGGTCCGCATCGACATGGGTGAGTACATGGAGAAGTTCTCGGTGTCCCGCCTGATCGGCGCGCCCCCCGGCTACGTCGGCTACGACGAGGGTGGCCAGCTCACGGAAGCCGTGCGCCGTCGGCCCTACTCGGTGGTCCTGCTCGACGAGATCGAGAAGGCCCACCCGGACGTGTTCAACACGCTGCTGCAGGTGCTCGACGACGGCCGCCTCACCGACGGCCAGGGCCGCACCGTGGACTTCACGAACGTCGTGCTGATCATGACCTCGAACCTGCCCGGCGAGCCGCTCGACTTCTTCAAGCCCGAGTTCGTCAACCGCATCGACGAGATCATCCGCTTCCAGTCGCTCACCGAGGCCGACCTGGCGAAGATCGTCGAGATCCAGCTCGACCGCTGGCGCAAGCGGCTGGCCGACCGGCGTATCGAGCTCGACATCACCCCGGCCGCGATGGCCCACCTCGCACGCGAGGGCTTCGACCCGGCCTTCGGCGCCCGGCCGCTGAAGCGCATCATCCAGCGCGAGATCGGCGACCAGGCCGCGATGCTGCTGCTCGAGGGCAAGGTCGGCGACGGCGGCACCATCCACGTCGACGCCGGCGACGGGACGCTCGACGTGAGTGCGTAGCGCGACGCGCCGGGTCGCGGTAGGTTCCAGCGGCATGGGGAACTTGATCGTCTCGACGCATGAGGGTGTGGCCACGGTCGTGGTGGACCACCCGCCGATCAACCTGATGACGGTGCCGGTCTACCTCGAGCTGGCGGAGACCATCGAGCGCCTGGCGGCCGACGACGACGTGCGCGTCGTCGTGTTCCGCTCGGCGAACCCGGAGTGGTTCATCGCCCACTTCGACGTCGCCGCGATCCTCGAGTTCCCGACCGACCCGCAGCCGATGCCGACCGAGCTCAGCACGTACCACCACATGTGCGAGCAGCTGCGGCAGATGCCGAAGGCGACGATCGCCGTCATCGAGGGTCGTGTCGGGGGTGGCGGCAGCGAGGTGGCGCTGAGCTGCGACATGCGCTTCGCCGGGCCGACGGCCGTGTTCAACCAGCCCGAGGTCGCGCTCGGCATCATCCCTGGCGGCACCGGCACGGTGCGCCTGCCGCGCCTGATCGGGCGCAGCCGGGCGCTCGAGGCGATCCTCGGGTGCGACGACATCGACGCCGCGACGGCCGAGCGGTGGGGCTGGGTCAACCGGGTCCTGCCGACGGACGAGCTGGCGACGTTCGTCGACCGGCTCACGGCGCGCATCGCGTCGTTCCCGCCCCACGCCGTCGCGGCGGCCAAGGCGAGCGTCGTGCGCGCCGAGGCCGGGGTGGTCGAGCAGCTGCTGGCCGAGGCCCACGCCTTCTCGGGCACGCTCGGCGAGCCGCAGACGCGTGCCGCGATGGAGCACTTCCTCGCTCGCGGCGGGCAGACGCCGGACGGCGAGCGCCGGCTCGGCGAGCTCGCGGGCGAGCTCGGCTGACCCGTCCTGTCAGTGCGGATCGGCCCGATCGGGCCGCATCGCGATGACGGCTCAGCTCTGGCGGCGGCGGATCGCCGCGGCGTGGGCCGGGAAGCCCTCGTGGTCGGCGAGCGCCACGACCGACGGCGCCATGCGGGCCAGGGCGCGGGCGTCGGCGCGGGCCACGGCCGTGCGCTTGAGGAACGCCTCGACGGTGATGCCCGACGAGACCTCGGCGAAGCCCGATGTCGGCAGCGACGCCGGGCAGCCGATGACGAAGTTCGCCGCACTGAACGGGGTGTGCTGGCCGACGAGGATCTCGCCGGCGTGGTGGAGCCCGTCGACGACGGCGTCGATCTCGTCCTCGGCCACCGCGACCTGCAGGTGCTCGGGCGCGTAGCGGTTGGCGACGTCGACGGCGACGCCGAGGTCCGCGACGAGCACGCAACCGCCGTTCGCGCCGAGCGACGCCCGCGGCGGCCGCCGCCCGCACCGGCGGCAGGTCGGCCAGTTGGCGGGCGAGCTCGGCGTCGGTCGCCGCGGCGACGTCGGGCGACGTGGTGACGAGGACGACCGAGGAGTCCGTCCCGTGCTCGGCCTCGATGAGCAGATCGGCGGCGAGCCGCTGCGGGTCGGCGCTGGCGTCGGCGAGGACGAGGCTCTCCGTCGGCCCGAGGACCATCATCGTGGCGACGCCGTGGCGTTGCATCTCGACCTGCGCGCACGTGACGGCCGGCGAGCCGGGACCGACGATCTTGCGCACCTTCGGGATCGTCGCGGTGCCGAAGCCGAGGGCGGCGATGCCGGCCGGTCCGTTGGCGCGGAACACGTCGACGATGCCGAGCTTGCGGCACACCACGAGCACGGCCGGATCCACGGACCCGTCACCGCCGGGCGCGGGCGGCACGACGACCACGATGGACGGCACGCCGGCGACGACCGCCGCCACGCCGAGCTGGTACACGACGCTCGGGTAGCTGGCCTTGCCCGACGGCACGAACAGGCCGACCGAGGTGATGGCGCTGATCTTCTCGCCGACGCGCAGACCCGGCTCCGGCTCGAAGCTCCAGTCGGTGGCGCGCGCCATCAACTGCTCGTTGAACGCCCGGCAGTGGGCGATCGCGTCGTCGAGGGCGGCGTCGACCTCAGGGGTGACGGTGGCCGCGGCGATCTCGTCGGCGGTCACCCGCAGCTCGTCCGGTGCGAGCGTGATCCCGTCGAAGCGCGCCAGGGCGTCGCACACGGCGGCGTCGCCGCGCTCGCGGACGTCCTCGACGAGCGAGGCGATCGAGCCGCGCAGCTCGGGGTCGAAGATGTCGGCCAGCCCGCGGGCGCACAACGCGGCGCGTGCGGTCTCGTCCATCGCCGCCCACTCCAGCCGCCGCATCACCGTGTCCATCGCCGTGGACGGTACCGGTCGATCCCATCCGAGTGTTTGGTGCATTGGAGTGTCTCGTGCGGGGAAGCCCCGCACGAAACTTCGGCGAGGAACTTCGAGGATCCGCCCGCGTCGAAGGTCACGCCGGATTCGAACTGATGCGCCGACGGTCCGACGGCGGCCGCGCGTCGAAGTTCCTCGCCGAACACTCGGATCGACCAGGATCGGTGTGCTGTCGACGGCGTAGACTCACGCTACGTTCCGTCCACTCGTCCGGGGAGCGTGCCAATGCCCGTCACCGTCGTCGTCGGCGCCCAGTGGGGTGACGAGGGCAAGGCCAAGGTCATCGACCTGCTGGCCAAGGAGCACGGCTATGTCGTGCGCTACCAGGGTGGGCACAACGCCGGGCACACCGTCGTCGTCGGCGGCGACCGCTACGCCCTGCAGCTGATCCCGAGCGGCATCCTCTACGACCACGTCGTGCCGGTCATCGGCAACGGCGTCGTCGTCGACCTGCCGACGCTCTTCGCCGAGATCGATGCCCTGGAGACCCGCGGCGTGTCGTGCCAACGGCTCCAGGTGTCGAGCCGGGCGCACCTCATCTTCCCGTGGCACCAGGCCCACGACGCGATCGCCGAGGCGATGCGCGGCGACGACAAGATCGGCACCACGCTCAAGGGCATCGGCCCGGCGTACGCCGACAAGGCCCGCCGCGTCGGCCTGCGTGCCGGCGATGTCGCCGACCTGGCGACGTTCGCCGCCCACGTGAAGACCCGCGCCGTCGCCGAGAACCGCGAGATCGAGGCGGCCGGCGGCGAGGCGCTCGACGTCGACGAGCTCGTCGCCCGCTTCACCGACCTCGGCGCTCGGCTGGCCCCGTACGTCGTCGACACCGTCTCGCTGCTCCACGACGCGCTCGCCGGTGGGCACCACCTCCTGCTCGAGGGTGCCCAGGCGACGTTCCTCGACCTCGACCACGGCACCTATCCGTACGTCACGTCGTCGAACCCGACGGCGGGCGGAGCGTGCGCCGGCACCGGGCTCGGTCCGCGCGACATCGACCGGGTCGTCGGCATCACCAAGGCGTACACGACCCGGGTCGGCGCCGGGCCGTTCCCGACCGAGCTGAGCGATGCCGACGGCGACACGCTCGTCGACGTCGGGCGGGAGTTCGGCACCGTCACCGGGCGGCGTCGGCGCGCCGGTTGGCTCGACTGCGTCATGCTGCGCCACGCCGTGCGGCTCAACAGCCTGACCGAGCTGGCGCTCACGAAGCTCGACGTGCTCGACGGCTTCGCCGAGATCAAGGTCTGCACCGACTACCGCGTCGGCGGGCGCACGCTCACGGCCTACCCCGACCGCTCCGAGGTGCTCGGCGATGTCGAGCCCGTGTACACGACGCTGCCCGGCTGGGGCACGACGTTGGGCGACGTGCGCGAGCCGGGTGCCCTGCCGGCACCGGCGCGGGCGCTGATCGAGCTCGTCGAGCGCGAGGTCGGCATCCCGGTCCGCGTCGTCGGCGTCGGTGCGGAGCGCGACGACTACGTCCTGTGGCAGTCGTGACGCGCCGATGATCGAGCGGTACACGACACCCGAGATGGCGGCCGTCTGGGCCGACACGACGCGCTTCGGTCGCTGGCTCGAGGTCGAGCTGCTGGCGACGGAGGCCCATGCCGAGCTCGGCATCGTCCCCGTCGACGACGCGCGCGGCGTGCCGCGAGCGGGCGCCGGTCGTCGACGAGGCGTTCGTCGCCGCCGTCCTCGAGCGCGAGCGCACGACCGACCACGACGTCGCCGCGTTCGTCGACGTCGTCCAGGGCGCCATCGGTGCCCCCGCCGGCTCGTGGATCCACTTCGGCCTGACGTCGTCCGACGTCGTCGACACCGCCCTGTGCTGGGCCATGCGCGACGCCGCCGACCTCGTGCTCGAGGCCACGGCTGCGTTGCGCACGACGCTCGTCGGGCTCGCCCGGGCCCACCTCGACACCGTGATGATCGGGCGCACCCACGGCATCCACGCCGAGCCGACGACGTTCGGCGCCAAGGTCGCCCTCTGGGCCCTGCAGCTCGAGCGTGACCGCACCCGGATGGCGGCCGCCCGCGAGTCCGTCGCCGTCTGCAAGCTGTCGGGCGCCGTCGGCACGTTCTCCAACGTCGACCCGGCTGTCGAGGCCCACGTCGGGGCGGCGCTCGGGTTGCGTCCGGTGCCGGCGACCCAGGTCATCGCCCGCGACCGGCACGCCGAGCTGCTCTACGCGCTGGCGTCCGTCGCCGCGACGTGCGAGCTGGTGGCCGTCGAGCTGCGGCACCTCCAGCGCACCGAGGTCGGCGAGGTGCGCGAGGGGTTCAAGGCCGGCCAGAAGGGCTCGTCGGCGATGCCCCACAAGCGCAACCCGATCTCGGCCGAGACGATCAGCGGCCTGGCGCGGGTCGTGCGGTCGAACCTGCTCGCCGGGCTCCAGGACATCGCCCTGTGGCACGAGCGCGACATCTCCCACTCGTCCGTCGAGCGCATCGTGCTGCCCGACTCGTCACTGCTCGTGCACTACGTCGTCGGTCGCCTCGACCGCCTGCTGCGTGGCCTCTTCGTCGACGCGGCGCGCATGCGCGAGAACCTGTGGTCGAGCCACGGGTTGGTGTTCAGCCAGCCCGTGCTGCTGGCGCTCGTCGCCGCCGGCGCGACCCGTGACGACGCCTATCGGATCGTCCAACGCAATGCAATGAGCGCGTGGGAGGAGCGGAAGGACTTTCGGACGCTGCTCGAAGACGACCCTGAGGTCACGCTGTCCAAGGTCGCAATGGACGATGCGTTCGATCTGCAACGATCGTTGCGGCACCTCGATCGGGTCGCCACGGCGCTCGATCAGCTCGAGTCGCCGGCGTCGAACGAGGGGTGAGTGGTCGGCCGGATCGGCCGACCACCGATCAGGAGGAGCGGCTGATGCCGGCCTTCTTGAGCACGGCGGCCTCGACGCCGACATCACGCCATGATGCGTACGAGATGTGCTGGCGCTCGCTGTAGGACTTGGCGACCTTGACGAACGCCGCCTCGATGGCCCCGAGATCGACGGCCTGTTGCATGGCATCCAACTCGGCGGCGAGATCCCGCTTCTCCTGGACCAGGCGGAGCTCGCCGAGGGCGTCGGCGTCCGGCAGCTCGGCGTCGATCGCGGCGAGCCGCTTCTTGATCGAATCGGCCGTCCGCTTGCGCCCGCGCTTGGGTTTGTTGGCCCGCAGCGCGTCGAGGTAGTCGCGCACTGCCTTGCCCTCGGACCGACCTTGCGCCAGCGCCGCCTTGTGCTCCGCGCTCATGGGACCTTTCCGGCCACGCTTCGTTGGCATGGATGCGAATATACGCCGAATCCTGGCGCGATTCATAGACTCCGCCCGTGTTCGATCTCGTATCACATGGTGCAGACACCTATGTCGGCATCGGTCCTCGTTATCCGTGGGGCGGGCTCTACGGGGGACAGATAGTCGCCCAAGCCCTGCGCGCGGCATCCGCCACCATCGACGAGGACAAGGTCGTGCACTCCCTGCGCGCCTACTTCATCCGCCGTGGCGATGCCGCCGAGCCGGTCCGGTACGAGGTCGACCGGATCCGCAACGGCCGCAGCTTCGCGACCCGGCGCGTCGTCGCCCGCCAGGCGACCGGGGCGATCCTGAACCTCGAGTCGTCGTACCAGCGGGCCGAGAGCTCGGCCGTCGTGCAGCCGACGGCGCGGCCCGCCGTCCCGCCGCCCGACGACCTCGAGGAGTCCTCCTGGTCGGCTGACTTCGGCCGGCGCTTCGTGCCCGAGGACGCGACGCCGGCACCGGCTGTCGGGGCCGGCCGGATGATGGCATGGATGCGCGTGCACGCCCCGCTGGGCGACGACGACCTGCTGCACCGCTGCTGGCTCGCCTACCTCTCCGACGACCTGCCGTGCGATGCCGTCGTGCGGGCGCACCCGGCGCGCGACGCCATCGACGGCGCCGAGGAGCGCTTCATCGCCAGCCTCGACCACAGCGTGTGGTTCCACGCCTCGCCGCGCGTGGACGAGTGGCACCTCTACGACGTCACGTGCCTGGCGTACGCGGGTGGACGCGGCCTCGCGCTGGGCCACGCCTTCGGCGCCGATGGCACCCACGTCGCGACGTTCGCCCAGGAGGCGCTCGTCCGTGACCCGGGCCTGCGGGCCGGGCTCCCCACCTAGGCCACGAGGGCGGCGATGGCGTCGAGGTGGTCGAGGTCCGCCAGGTCGAGGATCTGCAGGTAGAGGCGCTCGGCACCGGCGTCGGCCCACCGCTGGAGGCTGGCGCGGACCTCGTCCGGGGTGCCGGCGACGCCGTTGGCCCGCAGCTCGTCGGGCTGGCGACCGATCGCTGCGGCACGCCGGCCGAGCTCCGCCTCGTCGGCGCCGAGGCAGACGACCGCGGCCGCGCTGCACGTGATCGATGCCGGGTCGCGGCCGATCGCGGCGCACGCATCGGCGACGCGCCCACGCTGCTCGACGAAGCGATCGGGCGAGACGAACGGCGTGTTGTACTCGGCGGCGAACCGTGCCGCGAGAGCCGGCGTCCGCTTCGGGCCGCCACCGCCGACGACGATGGGCACGCCGCCGGCCTGCGCCGGCTTCGGGAGGGCCGGTGAGCCGTGCACCTGGTAGTGGGTGCCGTCGAAGTCGAACGTCGTGCCGACGGGGGTCGACCACAGGCCCGTGATCACGGCCAGCTGCTCCTCGAGGCGGTCGAAGCGCTCGCCGAGCGGCGGGAACGGGATCGCGTAGGCCTGGTGCTCGCGCTCGTACCAGCCGGCGCCGAGGCCGAGATCGACGCGCCCGCCGGACATCTGGTCGACGCCGGCGACGGCGATCGCCAGCGGTCCCGGCAGCCGGAACGTCGCCGACGTCACGAGCGTGCCGAGGCGGATCGTCGACGTGTCGCGGGCGAGGCCGGCGAGCGTCGTCCAGGCGTCGGTCGGTCCCGGCAGGCCGCCCGCCTCCAGCACCGCGCCCATCGCCAGGTAGTGGTCGCTGCGGAAGAAGGCGCCGAACCCGAGCTGCTCGGCCCGCGTGGCGACGGCGAGCAGGTCGTCGTAGGTCGCGCCCTGCTGGGGCTCGGTGAAGATCCGGAGCTGGTCGATCGAGAACATGCTGTGATCATGGCTCGCTCGCTCCGAAGACTCCGCTCACTCGCGTGTCTTGCTGCGGCTGGCGCCGCCGGCCCGAAGCGGGCCGACGCTCGACCTGACCACCCACGCTCGCTGCGGTCGGGGGCCGAAGCGCTGACACGGAACCGCGCTCGTCTCGCTCGCCTCACTACCGTCGGACGACGATGACCGACGCCCTGCCCGACCTCCCGGCGCCGTTCGCCGCGCTGCGCGACCACGTCCTCGCCCACGCCGTCAAGCGCGGCGACTTCACGCTCAAGTCGGGGGCGCAGAGCACGTGGTTCCTCGACACCAAGCAGACGGCGTGCCGACCCGAGGGCATCGTGCTCGTCGCCGCGGCGGCGTTGTCGATCATCCCGGAGGAGGCGACCGCGATCGGCGGCCTGACGATGGGCGCCGACCCGGTCGCGTTCGGGGTCGCGGCGATCGGGGCGACCCAGGGACGGGCGCTGCGCAGCTTCAGCGTCCGCAAGGAGGCCAAGGACCATGGCGTCACGGGCCGCGTCGCCGGCGCGCTCGAGCCGGGCGACAGGGTCGTGATCACCGAGGACACCGTCACCCGCGGCACGTCGCTGATGGAGGCGGTCGAGGTCGTCCGCGCCTTCGGCGCCGAGCCGGTGCTGATCACCGTCATCGTCGACCGCGGCGGCACGTGCGCGGCGATGGCCGAGGCCGCCGGCATCGCCTACCGGCCGCTGCTGACCGCCCCCGACCTCGGGTTCGGCTTCGGCACCTGATGCGCCCGCTGATGGTGCTCGGCTGCACGTCGGGCGCCGGGAAGAGCTGGCTCGTCACCGCGCTGTGCCGGTGGTTCGCCCGCCAGGGCGTCGACGTGGCGCCGTTCAAGGCCCAGAACATGTCGAACAACGCCCGCGTCGTCGACGGCGGGGAGATCGGCGTCGCCCAGTGGCTGCAGGCGCGTGCGGCCGGCGTCGAGCCCGACGTGCGGATGAACCCGGTGCTGCTCAAGCCGGAGGCCGACACGCGCTCCCAGGTCGTCGTGGCCGGCCGGGCGTCGCCCGAGCTGACGGCGCTGCCCTGGCGTGACCGCGGCCCGTCGCTGTGGCCGGCGATGACGACGGCGTTCGAGTCGTTGCGCGCCGAGCACGAGCTCGTCGTGCTGGAGGGGGCGGGGAGCCCGGCCGAGATCAACCTCCCCGACCTCGTCAACAACCGGATGCTCGAGCACGCCGACGCCGCGGCCCTGCTCGTCGCCGACATCGACCGCGGCGGCGCCTTCGCCCACCTGTACGGCACGTGGTCGCTCGTCCCGCCCGCGACGCGCGAGCGCCTCGCCGGATTCGTGCTGAACCGCTTCCGGGGCGATGCGTCGCTGCTCGCGCCCGGGCCGGCGCAGCTCACCGAGCTCACCGGGATGGCGTGCGCCGGCGTCGTGCCGATGCTGCACCACGAGCTGCCCGACGAGGAGGGTGCCACGGTGCGCGCCGACCCCGGCCCAGGCGCCCAGCGCGTCGTCGTGCTGCGCTTCCCGTTCGGCTCCAACCTCGACGAGCTGCACCTGCTCGCCCGCGCCGCCCGGGTGACGTTCGCGGAGCACCCGGCCGACCTCGACGGCGCCGATCTCGTCGTCCTCCCGGGCTCCAAGCACGTGGCGGCCGACCTGACGTGGTTGCGCTCGCGGGGCCTCGACCGCGCCGTCCTCGCGTCGCCGGCACGCCTGCTCGGGATCTGCGGCGGGTGCCAGCTGCTCGGCCGCTCGATCGACGACCCCGCCGGTGTCGAGGGCGGCCGCCCGGGTCGCCACGCCGGACTGGGGGTGCTGCCGCTCGACACCGTCCTCGCCGCGGACAAGGTGACGGCGCATCGCGAGGTCACGTTCCCGGCGGACCTGCCGGCGCCGTGGGCCGCGCTGCGCGGCGTCGTGGCGCGGGGCTACGAGATCCGGGCCGGGCGGACGTCGGGTGACGACGACATCGGCGGCGGCCCGGTGTGGGCGTCCGGCCGGGTGCTGGCGACCACGGTCCACGGCCTGCTCGAGGACCCCGACGTCGTCGAGCGCCTCGTCGGCCGGCGCCCGCAGCTGGTGCTGGAGGACACGTTCGACCTCCTCGCCGACGCCGTCGACGCCCACCTCGACACCACCCTGCTACGGCGGGTGACCTGCCGACGATCCAGTTGGGCCGACCGGGCCGATCACGTCGCGGTGAGGACCCCGGGGTTGAGGGTGCCGGTGGGGTCGAGGGCGTGCTTCACGGCGGCCGCCGCGGCGAGCTCGGCGGGGGTGCGCACGAGGTGCAGCCACTTCGACTTGGCGATGCCGACGCCGTGCTCGGCGGAGATCGTGCCGCCGAGGGCGGCCGCCGCGCCGAGGATCTCGGCGGTCAGCCGGTCGGGGTCGCCGGGCTCGAGGATGTTGACGTGCACGTTGCCCTCGGCGAGGTGCCCGAACGGCACGGCGCGGCCACCATGGGCGCGCAGCGCGGCACGCACGGCTGCCATCAGCTCGTCGAGGGCGCCGACGGGCACCGCCACGTCGAGCTTGAGTGGCACCCCCTGGGCGCTGATCGACTCGGTGATGCGGTCGCGGAACGCGACGAGCCGCTCGCGGGCCGGGCCCTCCGTCGTGACGGCCGCATCGCGGACCTCGGCGAGGTCGGCGAGGGCGCCGGTGAGGGCGTCCGTCGGGTCCTCGTGATCGGCGAGCTCGACGACGACGAAGGCACCCGTGCTGGCGTCGCCGACCGGTGGCGCGGTGCCGAGGTGGGCGGCGACGACGCTCATCGCCTCGGGCAGGATCAGCTCGACGGCGTCGAGGTTCGGCACGCCGCCCCGCAGCGCGGTGAGCACACCGACGGCGTCGGCGAGGCTCGCCGTGGCGACCATCGCGGTGGCCGTGTGGCGGTACCACGGCACCAGCTCGAGGCGCACCTCGGTGACCACGCCGAGCGTGCCCTCGCTGCCGGCGAGCAACGACGGCCAGTGCACGCCGACCGTCTCCTTCGGCAGCCCGGCGAGCGAACCGATCGTCGAGCCGTCGGCGAGCACGGCGTGGAGCCCGGCGACCTGCGACCGCATCGTCCCGAAGCGCACGACGCGGGAGCCACCGGCGTTCGTCGCCACGGCGCCGCCGACGGTGGCCGACCCGCGGCTGGCGAAGTCGACGGGCGCGTCGAACCCGGCGGCCTGGGCGTGCTGGCGCCACTCGGCCACCGTCACGCCGGCGCCGAGCGTGACCTGTGACGCGCCGGCATCGACGTCCTCGCGCGACGTCAGGCGCGTCGTCGAGAGGACGACCATCGGCTCGCGGCGCGGCACGCTGCCGCCGACGAGCCCGGTGTTGCCACCCTGCGGGACGACCGCCACGCCGGCGGCGGTGCACAGGCGCAGCGCACCGGCGACCTCCTCGGTCGAACCCGGCCGCACGACGAGCAGCGCCTCGCCGGTGAACCGGCCCGTCCAGTCGCGGGCGTAGGAGGCGGTGACGTCGGGGTCGTCGAGCACGTGGTGCGGGCCGACGACTGCGGCGAGGTCGTCGCGCAGCGAGCTCACGCCGGTGCCGGCCGCAGCAGCAGCGTCTGCAGGGCCCGCCCGACCGGCCCCTCGTCGTCGAACAGCAGGGCCTCGGCGAGCCCGCTGCCCGTCGGCTGCCACGCCGACGTGGCCCGGCTGCCCAGCCACTCGCCGACGGGGTCGCGGTGCAGCGCGATCAGCAGGTCCGTGTTGACGAACTGCACCTCGGTGGGCTCGGCGTTGCGGCCGAACGCGTTGCCGCAGTCGGCGAGCGGGCTGATCCGCTGGAACGGCGACATCTCCTCGTCCGGCAACAGCGCCACCGTGCGCATCCACACCGCCGTCGCCCCCGGCGTGTTGTCCTCACCCTCCGGGTACCGGATCTCGACCGCACCGCGGAAGCCGGGCTCGCCGTGGGTGACGCGCCCGACGGGGAACTCGCCGGGCGAGCTGTCGGCGAGGCGCGGCGTCACGATGCCGCTGTTGTCGATGCGTGCCTCGAAGATCGGCGTCGGCGCCACCGCCAGGTGCATCCCGGTCGCTGTCGCGCGGACCTTGCCGTCGGCGTCGAGCAGCCTGGCCGCCGTGTTCGCCGTCGCCCGGCCGGCCCGCGTCACCTCGGTGACGATCGTGAAGCCGGCCATCGGCACCGGCCGGCCGAGGTCCACGGAGATGCGCGCCAGGCGGAGCTCCGGCAGCGCCTGCTCGAGCGCCCGGACGAGGAGCCCGGTCGGCGGTCCACCGTGGCAGGCGTCGGGGTCCCACGGGCCGCGGGCGTGGTCGGTCGGGCGGAACCACTCGCTGCCGTCGACTCGGCGCTCGCTGGTGAAGAACGTGTCCGGCACGAACGCAACGTTAGGAGGCAGTGGCGATGGCGACGCCGTCCGGGAGGTCGGCGAGGAGGGCGTCGCTGACCGAGCAGTGCGTCAGGTGCAGGGTCGAGTGGATGCGCACCACCCGCTTCGGCGCGTCGAACGGCCGGCCGCACGTCTGCAGGGCGGCGCGGATGCAGGACTCCTCGTCGGGCAGGACCATCGGCATCCGGCCCCGGCGCACCCCCGAGCCGCCGGCCGTGAACGAGTTGACGTAGGTCGCCTCCCAGTCGATCTGCTCGGCGAGGGCGACGGGCACGAAGTCGACGAAGCCGATGCCGGTGACGTTGCCGGCGGTCACGGGCGTCAGGCCGAGCAGCACGATCATCGCCACCTTCGGCGCCGGCAGGTCGGCCAGGCCGTTGACCCAGAAGCGGCCCGTGACGTTCGGGTCGATGGTGGTGCCGGAGATGTCCTTGCCGCCCTCCTCGATGACGAGGACGTCGATCTCCGGGAACGGCAGGGCGGCGACGAGGTCGCGGGATTCGTCCGTGAGCGCGACCTCGGCCGGCCCGCCGACCTCGTCCGCGGTCAGCGCGCGCACGGTGACGACATCGCCCGACGGCGCCTCGATCGACGCCACGCCGCCGAGGATCCTTCCCGAGTCACGGATCGCGTCGATGCCCTCGAGCAGCTGGTCGCGCATCACCGCGGCGCCGCTCGAGTGGAACTGGGCCGCGCCGGGCTGCTTGCCGAAGCCGACGACGATCATCTTCGTGCAGCCGCTCTCGATCGGGCCGCGGAACGCGGTGTGCGGCTTCATCCGGTTCACCGGCAGGATGCGGTCGGCACCCGCCGCGTGGACGTCGAGGTGCAGCGGCCGCCCCGACGCGTCGTGGGCGACGACGACGGTCTCCATCGAGGAGCGGATCTCGGCGTCGAGCGCGTCGGCGGTCATCCCGAGCTTGGCGAGCGTGGCCAGCTGACCCTCCGCGGTGGCGCCGCCGTGGCTGCCCATCGCGGGCACGACGAACGGTGCCGCACCGAGGTCGCGGAGCCCGGCGATCGCGCCCCGCAGCAGCTCGACGCGAGCGGTCAGGCCGCGGCTGCCCGCCCCGACGGCGACGGTCATGCCGTCGGTCACGGCACCGGCGAAGCGCTCGACGACCTCGTCGCGCGCCGCCGACTCGACGTCCGCGACCGCCGTGCGGACCGGTGCCGGCAGCTCGACCGCGGTGAGCGGCGGGATGGTGATCGAGGGGTCGATCGGCAGCGTGATCCCGGCGTGCAACTGCTCCCAACCCACGCGGCGATCGTACGGGGTTCACTGGGAGCGTGGCCGACGAAGACCGCTTCTCCGGGGAGATCTGCGGCTTCGGCACGACGTCGGGTGTCCGCGTCGTGATCGGGCGCTGGCCGCGGTCGCCGTTCGGATCCTTCGCCGACGCGATGGTCGAACACGCCGACGGGCGCCGCACGTTCGTCGCTCCCGGCGACGCGGTCGCCGCCTACGTCACCGCGGTGTACGACTTCGACGAGCTCGTCGTGGCGCCCGTCGCCACCGAGCGGGTCAGCGGCTTCCTGCGGTTCACGGGCGGACCGCTGGTCGCCGACGTCGTCGTCGGGCGCCGCGACGCGCTCGGCATCGCCCTGCGCGCGGTGCCGCGGCGGCTCGCCACCAGCCCGCGCTGGGCAGCGACGATCGACCCCGTGGCGCGCGTGCTCCTCCCCGGAGTCCGCACGCGGGGCACGACCGCGGGCGGCGACGAGTTCTACGCAGCGACGGACCGCCGCCGCCTGACGACGGTCGCGGCGCAGTGGGACGGTGTCGAGCTCGGTGGGCTCGCCGACGTCGACCCGGCCGTCCGCTTCGGGTTCAGCTCGACGCCGCGGCGCCCCTCGATCGTCGCCGTGACGACGACCGTCCGGCGCCGCTGACGGTCACGGCGACGACGATCGCCCCGACGCGACCCAGCGCGGCGCGTCTGCCTGCTCGGCGAGCGCCTCGGCCTGGCGGGCGATGTTGCGCTGCATGCCGCCGAACACGAACCCGTGGAACGGCCAGACCGACCACCAGTAGGCGCGACCGAGCAGTCCCTTCGGTGCGAACACGGCGCGCTGGTGGAACAGCGTGCCGTCGGCGTCGTCGCGCAGGATCCCGAGGTCGAGCCACGCCCGGCCGGGGAGCTTCATCTCCGCCCGCAACCGCAGCAGCTCGCCGTCGACGACGTCCTCGACCCGCCAGAAGTCGACGGCGTCGCCGAGCTGGAGGTCGTAGGGGTTGCGCCGGCCACGGCGCAGCCCGGGGCCGCCCCACAGCCGGTCGATCCAGCCCCGCACGCGCCAGGCGAGCGGCCAGGAGTACCACCCGGAGGTCCCGCCGATGCCCTCGATCACGCGCCACAGCAGCTCCGGCGCGGCGTCGACGCGGCAGGATCGCTCGTCCACGTACAGCGTGCCCTGGGCCCAGTCGGGGTCGGTGGGCATCGGGTCGCTCGGCACGCCGGCGACGCTCGCGTTCGACCAGTGGGTCGCCACGTCGGCGTCGCGGATGCGCACCAACGCCAGGCGGACCGCTTCGTCGAAGCCGATCAGGCCTTCGGCCGGGTCCGGCACGTAGCGGGCGATGTCGTGCTCCCGGCAGACGACGGTGTTGCGCAGGCTCTCCACGAGCGGGCGGGCGAGGGCGCCCGGCACCGGCGTCACCAGGCCGACCCAGAGGCTCGACAGCGTCGGCGACAGGACCGGCACCTTCAGCATGCGACGCTTCGGGAGGTCGGCGACCGCCGCGTAGCGCCGCATCATGTCGCCGTAGGTGAGGACGTCGGCACCGCCGATGTCGAACTCCCGGCTGACGTCGGCGGGCAGCTCGGCGGCACCGACGAGGTAGCGCAGGACGTCGCGGATGGCGATCGGCTGGATCCTCGTCTCGACCCACTTCGGGACGACCATCAGCGGCAAGCGCTCCGTCAGGTGCCGCAGCATCTCGAAGCTGGCGCTGCCGCTGCCGATCACGACCGCGGCCTGCAGCACCGCCGTCGGAACGCCGCTCGCGAGGAGGATGCGGCCGACCTCCTCGCGGCTGCGCAGGTGCGGCGAGAGCTCCTCACCCTCCGGCGTGAGGCCGCCGAGGTAGACGATCCGCCCGACGCCCGCGTCCCGCGCGGCCGTGGCGAACGTCGTGGCGGCCAACCGGTCCTGCTCCTCGAACTCCGGCTTCCCGCCGATCGAGTGGACGAGGTAGTAGGCGACGTCGACGTCCTGCAGCGCGGCGCCGAGGCCCTCGGTGTCGGTGACGTCGGCGACGGCGACCTCGACGTCGCCTGCCCACGGGGCGTCGCGGAGGCGTGAGGGGGTGCGCGAGAGCGCCCGGACGCTCCACCCGGCCGCGAGCAGCTCGGGGATCAGACGCCCGCCGATGTAGCCGCTGGCGCCGGTGACGAGGGCCCGGCCCCGTGTCGTCGGCTGGTTCACCGAGGGAGCGTGCCTCCACGTGGCGCGGTCAAACGCCGGGCGGGATCGCGAGCCGAACGACGAGGCCGGCGTGGTCCGTGCCCGGGATCTCGAGGCGCTCGACGTCGGTGGCGACGATGCCGTCGTTGGCGAGGACGTGGTCGATGGCGATGAGCAGCGGCAGGCGGCGGCGGTTGGCGGGGAACGTCGGCAGCCACCCGGCGCCGCTCTGGGTGGCGGCGTCCTCGAAGCCGGTGGCCAGCACGTCCCGGAACTGCCGGTGGTCGGGCGTCGAGTTGAAGTCGCCGGCGACGATCGCCGGGCCCTCGACCGCCGCCAGCCAATCGGCGAGGACGCCCATCTCCCGCGACCACTGGTCGGCGTCGTCGGGGTACGGCGACACCGGGTGCACGCACGCCACGAACAGCGAGCGCCCCGCAAGGTCGAGGCGCACGGCGACCGGGACGTTCTCGAGCTCGACCGGGACGGCGAGGCCGGCGACGGGGTGCCGGCTCCAGATCCCGTTGCCCTGGTCCCCTCCCGGGTGCAGCTCGGTGTGCGGCAGCAGCTCCTCCAGCCCGGCGGCACGCAGCGCCTCGACGCCGGGGTTCGTGAGCTCCTGCGTGGCGAGGAGATCGACGTCGTGGCTGCGCACGGCGGCGACGATCTCGTCCGGGTCGGCCGAGCCGTAGTGCATGTTCAACGTGATGACCGTGAACGTGCTCGATCCGGCGGCGGGCGAGGCGGTGCCGAGGTACAGCGGCACCTGCGTCAAGGCGAGCAGCGCCGTCAGGACGGCCGCCACGGCCGCGCCGAGGCGCGAGCCGCCGAGCAGGAAGAGCACGATGGCGGCGAGCCCGGCGGCGAGGACCAGCGGCGTGCCGGCGACGTACGCGACGAGCCGGGGGACGCGACGTCGACCTGGCGCAACACGAGGCTGGCGGCCACGGGGAGCACGGCGACGACCCCGCACGCGACGAGCAGCCAGCGGATCGCCGTGACGACGTCGGCCAGCGGGTCGCCGCGCTGCTCCCTCGTCGTCGCGCCCACCGCCCCGAGTGTGGCCCGCGCGCGTGCGGTCGGCGCCGGAAAACGACTCGAGGCCACGGGCGGACCCGTGGCCTCGTGATCGGTGGTCGAGACCGGCGTCGATCCGGTGACCTTCCGCTTTTCAGGCGGACGCTCTGCCGACTGAGCTACTCGACCGTGTCGGTGGCGGGCTGGCGCCCGACCGTATGAGTGGCGGGCTGGCGCCCGACCGTATGAGTGGCGGGCTGGCGCCCGACCGTATGAGTGGCGGGCTGGCGCCCGACCGTAACGAGCGGCGGGCGGCAGCCCGACAGGGAACCGTGTTCCCCTCCGCCCGGCACGAGCCGATCGCTCGGCTCGTGGAGCGGTCCCGACGGGACTTGAACCCGCGACCTCCGGCTTGACAGGCCGGCGTGAACTCCAGACTTCACCACGGGACCATGGCGTTTATGTGCGGTACGCACCCCCAACGGGATTCGAACCCGTGCCGCCACCTTGAAAGGGTGGTGTCCTAGGCCACTAGACGATGGGGGCAGAGCGCCTCATCTCGTTGAGAGCACCGAGACGTTAGCACCCACCCCCCGACGTTCCACCTGGGCTGAGCGGCGGCTGCGGCCCGGGATCGTCACCGCCCGCTCATCACGCGCACCGACGCATCGAGGACGAAGGAGAGGTAGCCGTACAGCCCGTACTCGGGGCTCTCGAGGAGCTCCGGGGGCACCTCGTCCTCGTCCTCGCCGACGTCGAGCACCGTGCCGAGCACGAGGCGGATGCTGTTGACGGCCTGGATGAAGGCGGTCATCTCGGCCTCGTCCAGCGGGACCTTGCGGCCCGGGCGGGCGAGGACGGCGACCACGGTGTCGATGGCGGCGCGGCGGCTGGTGACCAGCTCGTCGCGCATCAACCGCTGCCACTCGGCCTCCTGCTCCGGGTCGTCCGGGTGGACGACCGGGAACAGACGGGTGACGGCCTCGGCCGCGTCGGGGTCGGTCTGCATCTCGCGCAGCTCGGCGAGCAAGCCGGCGACGACGGCCCGCTCGTCGGCGCCGATGTGCAGCGTGAAGCCGTTGCCGGCGCGCGTGACGATCTTCGAGTTGCCCACCACGATGGCTACTCGTCGTGCTCGAGCGTGGCCCAGAGGCCGTGTTCGTGGAGGCGGAAGACGTGCATCTCGGACTGCTCCCGAGTCCCGCTGGCGACCACGGCGCGGCCCTTCTCGTGGACGTCGAGCATGAGGGCGGTGGCCTTCTCGAGGTCGTAGCCGAACAGCTTCTGGAGGACGAACGTGACGTAGCTCATCAGGTTGATCGGGTCGTTCCACACGATGACCACCCACGGGCGGTCCTCATCCGTGGTCTCGTCCACCTCGGGGACGTCGAGCACGGCGGGTGTCGGCACGCCGACCATTCAACCACCACCCCGGCGACCACCCCGGGGACGACGCCGCCCATCCGAGTGTTTGCTGCAGGGCCTCCCCGCACCAAACACTCCGATGGAAGGGGCAGTGACCCCCTCGGCCCGAGCCGGAGCGAGCGAACCATCGTCGCGGATTGCCCACGGGGTCGACCGCAGTCGTAACCTGTCGCTCGTTATGGCCGTCGGCAGCCGACCACTCGTCCCGTCCCGGCTGGCGCCAGGCGGTGCACTGCAGCGTGCGCACGGCACCAAGCGGACGCCGCGCACGATCGTCGGTGCCTACGTCGCCCTGACGAAGCCGCGGATCATCGAGCTCCTGCTGATCACGACGATCCCCACGATGGTGCTCGCCGATCGTGGCTGGCCCTCGTGGACGCTGATGCTGTGGACCCTGGTCGGCGGCACGCTCGCCGCCGGTGGCGCCAACGCCATCAACATGTACGTCGACCGCGACATCGACGCGCTGATGAAGCGGACCCAGGACCGCCCGCTCGTCACCGGGGTGATCGAGCCGCGCCACGCCCTGGCGTTCGCCCTCGCCCTCGAGGTGCTCGCCTTCGGCGTGCTGTGGTGGGGCGCCAACCTGCTGTCGGCGGTGCTCGCGCTGTCGGCGGCCGCGTTCTACGTCGGCGTCTACACGCTGTGGCTCAAGCGCACGAGCCGCCACAACATCGTCATCGGTGGCGCCGCCGGCGCCGTGCCCGTGCTGGTCGGCTGGGCCGCCGTCACGAACTCGCTCGGCTGGGCCCCGGTCGTGCTGTTCATCACCATGTTCCTGTGGACGCCACCGCACTTCTGGGCCCTCGCGATCCGCTACGCCGACGACTACCGCGCCGCCGACGTCCCGATGCTCCCGGCCGTCGCGCCGGTGTCGGAGGCGGCGCGCCAGATGATCGGCTACACCGTCGCCCTCGTCGTGACGACGCTCGTGCTCGTGCCGGTCGCCGACCTCGGGTGGATCTACACCGCGACCGCCGTCGTGCTCGGCGCCGGCTTCATCTTCGCCACCGTCGCGCTGGCCCGGGTCCCGACCCCGGCCGCCAGCATGAAGGTCTTCACGTTCAGCATCACGTACGTGACGGTCCTGTTCGGTGCCCTGACCGTCGACGTCCTGGTCCAGAACCTGTGACGGCCGTGGCGACCCGGTCCGGCGGCCGGGTGGATTTCGGTCCACGCGAGGTCCGACCAGTAATGTCCCCGCCGCGGCGCTCCGCCGACGCCCGTCACCACCCGCACCACGGATGAGCACCACCGACATCGCCCCCGACACCATCGTCTCGTCCCCGGACGCGACGGCGCGCACCGGTGGCGCCATCGTCGCCTCGTGGGTGACGTCCGCCGACTCCAAGGTCATCGGCCGCAACATGATCGGGGCGTCGATCCTCGCGCTCGCGGCCACCGCCGTCGTCGGCGTCCTCCTCGGCGCCGAGCGCGTCGACGGCGCCGACTCGCTGTTCGACGCCGATGCCCTGCCGCAGCTGTTCGTCGCCTTCCGCATCGGGCTCGTCTACGGCGCGCTCGTCCCGCTGCTGCTCGGGATCGCCGTGGCGATCGTGCCGCTGCAGGTCGGGGCCCGCTCGCTGGCGTTCCCCCGCCTCGCCGCCGCCGGGTTCTGGGCGTGGTTGGCCGGCTTCGTGGTCGTCATGGTCGCCCTCGCCGACAACGGCGGGCCGGGTGGCGGCAACGCCCAGATGGTCGATCTCTTCATCGCCGGCCACGGGTTGCTCGTGATCGGGCTCGCCGCCCCCGCGGTCTCCGTGGCGGCCACGGTGCTGACCACACGGGCGCCCGGGATGCGGATGTCGCGGGTGCCGTTCTTCACCTGGTCGGCGCTCGTCGCGTCGATCGGTCTGCTGCTCGTGCTGCCGGTCGTGCTCGGCGTCCTGATCTACCTGTTCATCGACCACCACAACGCCCGGGCGCTGTTCGGCGGGAACGTCGGCATCGGCTCGTGGATCGGCTTCGTGCTCACCCAGCCGGCGACGTACCTCTTCGCCCTGCCGGCGATCGGCATCACCGCCGAGCTGATCCCGCCGACGTTCAAGACGCGGCATGCCGATGCGCGGCGCGGTGTACGCCGGGCTCGCCCTGATCGGGGTCGCCGCGCTCTCGGCCGTCACCCAGCAGGGCTTCCACGACCTGCCGTGGTCGGGCTCGGGCCTGAACCTCGACGACTTCGGCGACAAGTTCGACGACCTGCTGCCGTACGCGCTGTTCACCCTGCTGCCGATCCTCGGCGTCGTGATCGTGCTCGGCGTCGGCGCCCTCGCCGCCAAGCCCGACGGCAGCGCCACCAGGCCGAACATCACGCCGGCGTTCCTGTTCGCGTTCTTCGGCGCCGGCATGGTGCTCGTGGGCATGCTCGGGGGAGCGCTCGTGCCGATCACCGACCTCGGCTTGCAGGGCACGGTGTTCGAGGAGGCGTCGCTCGTGTACGTCGTCTACGGCGGGGTGCTCGGTGGCCTCGGCGGGATCGCCTGGTGGCTGCCCAAGTGGACCGGCCGCACGATCGCCACCGGTCCGGCGATGGGACTCGCCCTGCTCGGCGTGCTGGCCACGATCCTCGCCTCGCTGCCGTACTACATCGCTGGCTTCGCCGATCAGCCGGCCGCCTCGGGCACGTACGACTACGACGGGCCGTCGGCAGTGTGGAACGTCGCTGTCACCGCCGGCCACTTCTTGATGTTCATCGTCGTGCTGGCGCTTCGTCGGGCTCGTGCTGCGTCCGGACCGTGATGGCGACACCGTGGGTGACAACCCGGCGGGTGGCCAGACGCTGGAGTGGTTGACGACGTCGCCGGCCCCGACCGCCAACTTCGCCGAGGTGCTGACCGTGATGTCGCCCGAGCCGGTGCTCGACCTCGAGGGTCCCGAGGGAGCCGCCCGCTGATGCACGCCCTGCCTGCTGCCCCGGCCGCGCCGCCGCGCCGCCAGGTCCTCGTCGGCACGGCCCTCGCCGGCGTCGCGGCGACGATGCTCGTCGGCGGGATGCTCGCCGTGTGGATCCTGCAACGTGAACGGGCCCTCGACGCCGGCACCACGTGGTTGCCCGATGGCGTCACGATCCCCGAGGTCCCCTCGAACGTGATGCTGATCGGCGTGTGGGGCCTCTGCGTGTTCGCCCAGTGGGCGGCGTGGTCGGCGCGGCGGGGCGATCGTGCCCACACCGGGCTGGCCCTGGGTGTCGTCGCCCTGATGGCCATCGCCTTCATCAACGCCCAGGCGTACGTCTACGGCCAGATGGGCCTGCCGATCGCCGACGAGACCGGCTACGCCGGCATGTTCTACGCGATCACCGGCACCGTCCTGGCCCTGTTCATCATCGGGCTGGTGTTCACCGCGGTCGCCGCCTTCCGCTTCCTCGGTGGGCGGCTGGCCGATCGGGAGATCGTGTCGGCCCTCGCCATGTTCTGGTACTTCATCGCCGCCACGTTCTCGGCGGTCTGGCTCATCGTGTACGTGACGAAATGAGCGGGCGGATGGATCAGCAGGCCGACGCCCGCCGTGTCCCGATGGCCGGTGACCTCCTCCTGCTGCATGCGGCGAAGGCGGTCCGGTGATGCTGCCGAACGGATCCAAGCTGCTCATCGGCGGAGCCGTCCTGGCCACCGTCGGGGCGATCGTCTACGGGCTGACCCAGGAGGGCTCGCTCGGCACCGTCGGGCTGATCTTCGCGGCGATCGCCCTGGCGATGCTGGCCGGCGTCGTCGTCGTCATCCGCGAGGCCGACGTGTCGGCCATGGACCCGGCGGCGACCACCGAGTCGGCCGCCGCCGCGGCGCCACCCGGCCCCAGCATGTGGCCGGCGGTCTCGGCCGTCGGCGGCGTCCTCGTCGTCGTCGGTCTCGTCACCTACGCCCCGATCTTCATCTTCGGGATCATCGCCCTGCTCGCGGCAGCGGTCGACTGGATGGTCCAGGCCTACAGCGAGCGCGCCTCGGGTGACCCGACGTTCAACGCCGCCGTGCGCGGGCGCATCGCCCACCCGCTGGAGTTCCCCATCCTGGCCGCCGTCGGCGTGGCGATCATCGTCTACTCGTTCAGCCGGATCATGCTGTTCCTGTCCAAGGCGAGCGGCCCGGCGGTGTTCGCCGTCGTTGCCGCGCTCGTGCTGGCGGTCGGCTTCATCGTCGCCTTCGTGCCGTCCATCAAGTCCGGCGCCATCGCAGTCGTGGCCGTCATCGCTGGGCTCGGGCTGATCGCGGGCGGCGCGGCCGCCGCCCTCGACGGCGAGCGCGAGATGCACCCCCACGAGACGACGAGCCAGCTCGCCGCCGAGGGCAAGTGCGACACACCCGACGAGACGGAGGCCGACGAGCACGCCTCGCAGGCCGTCGCGGCGAAGGCCAACATCAACGCCGAGCTGACGCTGCACGAGGACGGCACGATGTCGGTCCGCAACCTCGGCGTGGTCGCGAGTGACGACCAGGCGGTGTACGTGACCAGGTCCAACACGACGAACGTCCGCTTCAACAACGAGAGCAGCGAGGACCGCCGCCTCGTGCTCGACATGGGCACCCGGCCGGAGACGGACGAGACGGGCGACACGATCCCCGACACCGAGGTCCCGAACCAGATCTGCACGCAGCTCGCCGAGGACGGCGGCAGCCAGTTCCTCACGTTCTCGATCGACACGCCGACCCGCTACGCGGCCACCCCGTACCGCTTCATCGTGCCGGGCGTCGAGAGCGCCGAGGTGCCGGTGGAGGTCTCATGAGCACCGAGCAGCGGGTCCTGGAGGAGCGCAACGATATGGTCGGTCGCGTGCCCCGCCGCCTGCTGACCGGTCGCGTCGCCCTCCTCCTCGGTGTCGGCGTCCTCCTGGCCGGCTGCGCCAAGGACGCGCCGCAGGACACCTGGCAGCCGGCCGGCGAGAACGCCCAGAAGATCCAGGACCTGCAGTGGCCGGTCTTCGCCATCGCCGGTGTCGTCTTCGTGATCGTCGCCGTCGCCGTCGGCTGGGCGGTCTACCGCTACCGCGACCGTGGCCAGCCGATCCCGAAGCAGACCCACGGCCGCCCGGCGCTCGAGATCGGCCTCACGATCCTGCCGGCGATCATCCTCATCGGCATCGCCATCCCGACGGTCGGGACCCTCATGGCGCTGTCCAAGACGGACGACACCGAGTGCTACGTCAACGTCACCGGCCAGCAGTGGTGGTGGGAGATGGACTACCCGACGCAGCCGGGCTGCGGCGGCATCGACACCCCGATCGTGACGAGCGGCCAGATGGTGATCCCCGTCGGCACCAACGTGCTGGTGCGCGGCACCAGCCGCGACGTGATCCACAGCTTCTGGATCCCACGGCTCAACGGCAAGCGCGACATGGTTCCGGGGCGGGTGCAGACGCTGCGGATCCAGGCCGACGAGCCGGGCATCTACGCCGGCCAGTGCACGGAGTTCTGCGGCCTCTCGCACGCCAACATGCGCATGGAGGTCGTCGCCCTCTACCCCGACGACTTCGAGGCGTGGAAGGCCCAGCAGCTCGCCGCCTACGAGGCGCCCGAGGAGGGCACCCTGGCCGCCACCGGGGAGCAGACGTTCATCGCCCAGTGCGCGCGATGCCACCAGGTGTACGGGCTCGAGGACGCCGACGGCAACCCGGTGATCGCCCAGCCCGAGCAGTACGTGTACTCCGAGGCGGCGCCCAACCTCACCCACCTCATGACCCGCAACACGTTCGCCGGCGCCACGTTCAACCTCCAGATCGAGTCGTGCCACGACCGGGTCTGGGACGCCTCACCGGAGGACGTCGGCCAGCTCTACCTGGAGGGTGTCACGCCGGAGTGCCTCAACCAGGTCGACCTGCGCGAGTGGCTGCGCGACGCACCGGCGAAGAAGCCGATGTACACCGAGCCGACCGAGCTCGGTCCGACGGACGGCAAGACTCGCGGCATGCCCTACCTGGCCCTCTCCGAGGACCAGATCGACGAGATCATCGCCTACCTCCTGGAACGGCACTGAGCCATGGCCATCATCGAACGTCCCATCCCGGCGACCACTGTCCCCGCCGGCCCCACGGTCACCCCGTCGTCCTCGTACGGCGTGTTCCGCCGTCCGGTCTCCGCCACCGGGTGGCGGGCGTGGGCCTTCACCGTCGACCACAAGAAGCTCGGCATCATGTACGGCGTCAGCGCCATGGCGTTCTTCGTCGTGGGCGGCATCGAGGCGCTGCTGATCCGGGCCCAGCTGGCTGGTCCCGAGGGCAAGGTGCTGTCGGCGGACCTCTACAACCAGATGTTCACCATGCACGCCACGTCCATGGTGTTCCTCTTCGCCATGCCGATGGCCGCCGCCTTCGGCAACTACTTCCTGCCGCTCCAGGTCGGCGCCCGTGACGTCGCCTTCCCCCGCATCAACGCGTTCGGGTTCTGGAGCTTCCTGTTCGGCGCCCTGTTCGTCAACTCCTCGTGGATCCTCGGGGGCGCGGCCGACGGCGGCTGGTTCATGTACGCGCCGAACTCCAGCGTCGCGTTCTCCCCGACGCACGGCATCGACATCTGGGCCCTCGGCCTCATGATCACCGGCATCGCCTCCCAGACCGGCGCCATCAACCTCATCGTCACCGCCCTCAACATGCGGACGAAGGGCATGTCGCTGATGCGCATGCCGGTGCTCACGTGGATGATCCTCGTGATCCAGTTCCTGCTGCTGTTCGCCATCCCCGTGATCACCGTGGCGCTCGTGCTGCTGATCTTCCAGCGCGAGTTCGACGCCACGTTCTTCTCCGTCGCCGCTGGCGCCGACCCGCTGCTGTGGCAGCACCTGTTCTGGATCTTCGGCCACCCCGAGGTGTACATCCTCGTGCTGCCGTCGTTCGGCATCGTGTCCGAGGTGCTGCCCGTCTTCTCCAAGAAGCCGCTGTTCGGCTACCCGTTCGTCGTCTTCTCCGGCGCCGCCATCGGGTTCGTCGGCTGGGGTGTCTGGGCGCACCACATGTTCGCCTCTGGGCTCGGCCCCGTCTCCGTCGCTGTGTTCTCGGTGGCGACGATGGCGATCGCCATCCCGACCGGCGTGAAGATCGTCAACTGGACGCTCACGATGTGGGGCGGGAAGCTGACGTTCACGACGGCGATGCTCTTCGCCATCGGCCTCGTCGTGCAGTTCACGATCGGCGGCCTCTCGGGTGTCACCCACGCGGTGGCGCCGTCCGACACCCAGCAGACCGACACCTACTACATCGTCGCCCACTTCCATTACGTGCTGTTCGGCGGCGCCGTGCTCGGCTTCTTCGCCGGCTTCTACTACTGGTGGCCGAAGGTCTTCGGGAAGTGCCTCAACGAGAAGCTCGGCAAGTGGAACTTCTGGCTGATGGTCATCGGCATGAACATGACGTTCGGTCCGATGCACATCATGGGCCTGCAGGGTCAGCCCCGCCGCATGTACGTCTGGAGCGAGGCCCGCTCTGGCGAGGGGTTCTTCAACCTCGGCTTCTGGAACCTCGTCGCCTCGATCGGCGCCTTCATCATCGCCGTCAGCGTGCTCTTCTTCCTCATCAACGTGGTCCACACGACGCGCAAGGAACCGCTCGCCCCGCTCGACCCATGGGACGCGCGCACGCTCGAGTGGATGACGACGAGCCCGCCCAAGGAGCACAACTTCGACAGCCTGCCGACGGTGCACGCGCTCGACGAGTTCTTCCACCGCAAGTACGAGGACGTCGGCGAGGGCGACCAGCACGACCTCCAACGGGTGGCGACGGCCGAGGACATCCTCGCCGAGATGGAGGCCAACGCCGACCACCACATCCACATGCCATCGCCGTCCTACTGGCCGATCGTGCTGGCGTTCGCGCTGCCGTTGATCGCGTACGGCGTGATCTACAACCGGCTCATCGGCGTCGTCGGCGTCGGCATCCTGATCCTCGCCATGTTCGGCTGGGCGATGGAGCCGTCGGTGGCCGAGGACTCCGACTTCGACCCGGCGCCGCCCGCAGGCGACGGACCGGGCACTGCGCTGGCGACCACGACAGGTGGTGAGCACTGATGGCTGAATCCGACGACGCCGGCGGCCTCGCGCCCGACGAGAAGACGTCCGGTCACGGTGCACCCGACCTCGGCACCGAGGAGCCCGGCAGCAAGAGCTCGGTCATCGAGACGATCGACGAAGAGGTCCCGATGGGTGGCCTGCCCGGGCCCGGCCCGACCGGGAGCTCGGAACCCGACGGCGACCAGGGCGAGCACGTCCGGCTGACGACGATGCCCGAGCACGTCGCCGATCGCGACGAGCACGGCGGTCATGCCTCGACGACCGGCATCTCCAACAACAAGTTGGGGATGTGGCTGTTCCTCGGCTCCGAGTGCCTCCTCTTCGGCGGCCTGATCAGCACGTACATGCTGTACCGGGGCCGCCACTCCGGCAGCCTCGGACCCGATCAGATCTACGACATCCCGTTCACGTCGGTCTCCAGCTTCGTGCTGCTGATGAGCTCCCTGACGATGGTCCTCGCCGTGTCGTCGGTGGCCCGCGGCGACATCCGCAACGCCAAGCTCTGGCTCGTCGTGACGGCCCTCCTCGGCGCCACGTTCGTCGGCGGCCAGGCCTACGAGTTCACGTCCTTCTACCGCGAGGGCCTCGGCTTCACGACCAGCCTGTTCTCCTCCAGCTTCTACACGTTGACCGGCTTCCACGGGGTCCACGTCACCGTCGGCATCATCATGCTGCTGTCGCTGACCGGGATGATCTCCAAGAACCGGGTGCCCGGAGATCGTTCGGAGGTCGTCGAGCTCGTCGGCCTCTACTGGCACTTCGTCGACATCGTCTGGATCGTCATCTTCACCCTCGTCTACCTGATCCCGGCGTGATCCCATGAGCACCGAGACGCACCCCATCGAGCCCGTCCAGCCCGTCCACGAGGGCGAAGACCTCGACGCCGACACCTACGGCGAAGGCCACCACGGCGCCACCGACCGCCAGTACATCCTGATCGCGGCCATCCTGGCCGCGATCACGGCGGCCGAGGTCACGCTCACCTACATCGACGTCGGCCCGCTCTTCCTGCCGGCGCTGCTGATCATGATGGTGGCGAAGTTCGTCACCGTCGTCAGCTACTTCATGCACCTGAAGTTCGACAACCGGATCTTCAGCGTCCTCTTCTACATGGGCCTCCTGCTGGCGGTGTTCGTGTACTGCGTCGCGCTGGCGACGTTCCACTTCTTCGGGAGTTAGCACGCGTCGCCCGGAGCGGCCAGGACCCACTGCGGCCAGGGCTCAGCAGCCGGGTGTCATCGGTGCTCCGCGTTGTCGTGGGGCGCTCGCCGATCGGGCGCTCGGCCAACTTTCAGACCACGCGGCCAGGATCTGGCCGCCACGTCTGAAAGTTGGCGGATCCGGCCAAGGCGTCGCACGAAGCACTCGGATGGGTCGAGCCGGCTTTGATCGGCGGGGTGGGGGAGGCAGACTGGACCGGTGCTCGGTCAGGTCGCCGTGGATCCGTTCCGGTTCCAGGCGCACCCCGACGTCTGGCTGCTCGTCGCCTTCCTGATCGGCGCCTACGTCTACATGGTGCGGCGGGTCGGGCCGCACGCCGTGGCGCCCGGCCAGCAGGTCGTCACCCGCCGCAACGTCTGGTGCTTCGCCGCCGCGATGGCCCTGCTGTGGACTGCCAGCGACTGGCCGATCCACGACCTCGGCGAGCAGTACCTCTACTCGGCCCACATGCTCCAGCACATGATGCTGACCTACTTCCTGCCGCCGCTGGCCCTGCTGGCGACGCCGGAGTGGCTGCTGCGGGTGCTCGTCGGCAACGGGCGCGCCTACCGGGTGCTCGCCTGGCTGTGCAAGCCGGTCGTCGCCGCCGTGACGTTCAACCTCGCCGTCATCATCAGCCACATCCCGGGCGTCGTGAACACGTCCGTGACGTCGCCCAGCCCGGTCCCGCACTACTTCATCCACGTGATGGTCGTCGTGACCGCGCTGCTGATGTGGATGCCGGTGTGCGGGCCGTTCCGCGAGTTCCACATGGGCACGCCGGGCAAGATGATCTACCTGTTCCTGCAGTCGGTCGTGCCGACGATCCCGGCCGGCTGGCTGGCGTTCGCCGAGGGCGCCGTCTACAAGGCGTACGACAAGCCGGTGCGGGTGTGGGGGCTCTCGGTCACGACGGACCAGCAGCTCGCCGGGGCGATCATGAAGACGGGCGGGTCGATCTTCCTCTGGAGCATCATCGTCACGCTCTGGTTCACCCGGTTCTCGGCGTCGAACCGCCACGAGTACGACTACAAGCGCGGCCACCAGATGCCGAACGCCGAGATCGTCGGCCACGACGACGACCAGCTGACCTACGCCGAGGTCGAGAAGGAGTTCGCCCGCGTGCCGGCGGCCGGCGAACCTCCGCCGGCCGCCGATCGGCCAGCCGGTAGCGTCACCGACTCGTGATCGACGTCCGCCTGCTGCGCAGCGACCCCGATGCCGTGCGCGCCGCGACGGCCCGTCGCGGCGACCCGGCCCTGCTCGAGCAGCTCGACCGCGCCGCGGCGCTGGACGACGACCTGCGTGAGATCACCGCGCGTCGCGATGCGATCCGGGCCCGCGTCAACGAGCTCTCGAAGGACGTCGGGCAGCTGCGCCGGGCCGGCGACACCTCGGCGGCCGAGGCCAAGCAGGCCGAGAGCCGGGCCCTCGGTGTCGAGGAGGGTGCCCTTGGGGCCGAGCACGACGGCGTGGCCGCGGCGCTGCGCGACGTGCTGCTGGGCTTCCCGAACCTGATCCACGCCGACGCCCCGGACGGCACGTCGGACGCCGACAACGTCGTCGTGCGCGGTCCGTTCAACCTGCCCGGTGAGTTCGCCGAGCACCAGCGCGTGCCGCACTGGGAGTCGGGCCCTGCGCTGGGGATCCTCGACAACGAGCGGGCGATCAAGATCAGCGGCTCGATGTTCGCCATGACGCGGGGCCTCGGCGCCACGCTCGGGCGGGCCCTGTGCCAGCTCGCCCTCGACCGCAACGCCGACGCCTTCGAGGAGGTGCGCCCGCCGACGCTCGTGTCGACGGCGACGCTGACGGCCAGCGGCCAGCTCCCGAAGTTCGCCGACGACGCCTTCGCCATCGAGCGCGACGACCTGTGGTGCATCCCGACCGCCGAGGTGCCGCTGACGTCGCTCTACCGGGACGAGATCGTGGCCGAGGCCGAGCTGCCGATCCGGCTGATGGCCGCCACACCGTGCTACCGGCGGGAGGCCGGATCGGCCGGGCGTGACACGCGCGGGTTGCTGCGCTCGCACGAGTTCGACAAGACCGAGATCCTGTGCGTCGCCACGCCCGAGCAGAGCCCGGCCCTGCTCGACGAGATGGTCGGGCGCGCCGAGGCGACTATCGCCGCCCTCGGCCTGCCGTACCGGACGATCGAGATCTGCGCCGGCGACCTCGGCCAGAGCCACCACCGCAGCTTCGACGTCGAGGTCTTCGCACCGGGTGCCGACGCCTGGCTCGAGGTCGCCTCGGTCAGCTGGTTCAGCGACTACCAGGCCCGCCGGGCCAACATCCGGTTCCGTCGCGAGCCCGTGGACGGCAAGCCGGCCAAGGGCACCGAGATCGCCCACACGCTGAACGGCTCGGCGCTCGCCGTGCCGCGCGTGTGGGCGGCGATCGTCGAGAACTTCCGCCAGGCGGACGGGTCGATCGCCATCCCCGCCGCGTTGCACCCGTACACCCGCGGCCACACGGTGATCGCGGCGCGATGAGCGAACCGGCCGTCGATCCCGAGGTCCGCCACGAGCTGTTCGCCCGGCGCGTGCAGTACGAGACCGCCGGGCTCGACGTCGCCGACGTGGTCGCCGATCCGATCGAGCAGTGGCAGCGCTGGTACGAGGACGCCAGCTCGGCCGGTGTGCGCGAGCCCAACGCGATGGTCCTGGCGACGGCGACGCCCGACGGCGAGCCCGACGCCCGCTACGTCCTCGTCCGCGGCATCGACGCGGCCGGCTTCGTGTTCCACACCAACCACGACAGCGCCAAGGGTCGCCAGCTCGCCGCCAACCCCCGCGGCGCCGGCGTGTTCACGTGGATCGACCTGCATCGGCAGGTGCGCGTGCGCGGGCCGATGTCACGAGCGACCGACGCCGAGAGCGATGCCTACTTCTCGTCGCGGCCACGCGACAGCCAGATCGGCGCGTGGGCGTCTCCCCAGAGCGAGGTGCTGACCGGCCGCGACGACCTCGATGCCCGGATCGCCACGGTCGCCGCCACCTACGAGGGCCGCGACGTCCCGCGCCCGGCGTTCTGGGGCGGCTGGCGCCTCGGCGTCGACGAGATGGAGTTCTGGCAGGGCCGGCCGAGCCGCCTCCACGATCGCGTCCGCTACCGGCGCGATCCGGCCGGCGGCTGGACGATCGAGCGCCTCGCGCCCTGATCGGCCTCAGCAGCCGCGAGTGAGTCGGATGCGGGCGACGAGGCCGTCGGCGGCGTACGTCAGCACCGCGACGTCGGCCGCGGTGAGCGTGGCGAGCGCCGACGGGCCGGACTCCAGCCAGCCGGGCTCCGGCGCCACCGCCGGTGGCGGGTCGCTGCAGGCGGCGGCGCGCCCGCTCGGGTCCAGCGTGAGCACGTCGACGTCCGGCGCCAGCACGAACGTCCTGGTCTGCACCCGCACGTTGCTGAACGGGCTCGTGCGCCACCACGCCACGATCGGCTCGGCGCGCAGCCCGGTGGCGTCGACGGTGCGCCCGTCGGGGCCCGTGTAGGACAGCCGGTCGAGCTCGATGGTCGAGTAGGCGCCGAGCGTCGAGACCGCCATGATCGTCCCGACGTCGAAGTCGGCGCCGTCCCAGTCTCCGGTCGGGGCGCTCGCCACCGTGGTGGTGGTGGTCGTCGTCGACGCGGCTGCCGGGGCGGCGGTCGGCAGCGGCAGCCCTCCCGGTGTCGTCGCCGTGGGGGCGAGGGTCGCCGGCACGCTCGGGCCGGGCGTCGTCGCCACCGTGCCGCCGGCGATCGGCAGTGGTTGCAGGGTGTCATCGTCGCCGCTGCTGGCGCACGCGCCGAAGGTGACGACGACGGCGGCGACGAGCAGGAGGCGGCAGTGCGTCAGGACGATGCCGTCCACGATCGCGCGACGCCGGCGAGGGCTGCGACGAGCGCCGCCGCGGGCGGCACGAACCCGTCACCCTCCCAGCCGGCCCACCGTGGGCCGAGGCCGCGGACGCGCGGCGGGAGCTCGAGCTGGACCCCCGCCTCCGGGGGCACGTTGACCGGGTTCGCCGGGTGCAGGCCGCGCAGCTCGCGCGGGATCGCCTCGAGGTCGTCGAGGATGTCGTAGTCCGGCAGGGCTGCGGCGAGCTCGCCGCGCAGCGTCGTCGCCAGGGCGCGGTTGCGGCCGCCGAGCAGCAGCGTCGTGAACATCCCGTCCCGGCCGTAGCCGTGGACGGTCACGACGACGCGGACGTGATCGAGGAACGACTGCAGGGCCGGCGACGCGTCACCCGAGACGGACGTCGACGGGAAGTGCGGCGGGGCCGGGCCGGGATGGGCGAGGAGGTACAGCGAGGCGCCGGCGGCGTCGGCGGCGGCGGCGGCGATGCGGTCGGTCTGGCGCTCGAGGGCCCCGCCGTGGAACGCCATGAACCCGAACGGGCTGCGCAGCTCGACCCGCTCCACCGCACCGGGTTCGGCCAAGGCCCGCCCGAATCCCGTCCCACCACCGCGGCTCACGGCGATCATCGTGCCACCGGTAGTGTCGGACGTCGTGCTCGTGTGGATGGACCTCGAGATGACGGGCCTCGATCACACGAGCGATGTCATCGTCGAGATCGCCACGATCGTCACCGACGACGAGCTGGCGATCATCGCCGAGGGACCCGACGTCGTGGTCCACCAGGACGACGACGTGCTCGCCCGCATGGATCCGTTCGTCGTCGAGATGCACACGCGATCCGGGCTGCTGGAGGCGATCCGCGCGTCGACCACGTCGCTCGAGGATGCCGGCGCGCAGACCCTCGCCTTCATCCGCGAGCACGCGCCGGAGCCGAAGTCGGTGCCCCTGTGCGGCAACTCGATCGGCACGGACCGGCGCTTCCTCGCCGCCTACCTGCCGGAGATCGAGGAGCACCTCCACTACCGGTCGATCGACGTGTCGAGCATCAAGGAGCTCGTGCGCCGGTGGTACCCGAAGGTGCGCCAGGCCCGGCCGCAGAAGGTCGGCAACCACCGCGCCCTCGACGACATCCGCGACTCGATCGAGGAGCTGCGGTACTACCGCGAGCGCGTGTTCGTGCCAATGGACATCGAGACCACCACGGCGGAGGAGCAGTGATGCGGGCGATCGTGCTCGACGGGTACGGCGGGACCGAGGTGCTGCGCCTCGCCGAGGTCGACGCGCCCGTGCCCGGTCCGGAGGACCTCCTCGTCGACATCCACCACGGGGCGCTGAACCGCGCCGACGTCGTGCAGCGGATGGGCGGCTACCCGGACCCGCGCCGAGCGCAGGGCGACCCCTCGCCGGAGGTCCCGGGCATGGAGTACGCCGGGCGCGTCGCCGCCGTGGGCGCGCGGGTGACGGGTTGGGCGGTCGGTGACCTCGTGATGGGCATCGAGGCGGGCGGGTGCTACGCCGAGCAGGTCGTCACGCACCACCGGATGGCGCTGCCGATCCCGGCCGGGCTCGACCTCGCCGACGCCGCGGCCGTGCCCGAGGTGTTCATCACCGCCTGGGACGCCCTCGTCGTGCAGGGCGGGCTGACGAGCGGCCGTTGGGCGCTCATCCACGCCGGTGCGTCCGGCGTCGGCACGGCGGGCATCCAGATCGCCAAGGCGGTCGGCGCCAAGGTCGCCGTGACGTGCTCGAGCGGCAAGGCGGCGGCGTGTCGTGACCTCGGGGCCGATCTCGTCCTGGAGCGGTCTCCGGCCGACTGGCCCGCCGCGTTGCAGGCGGGGCTCGCCGCCCAGGGCTGCACCGTCGGCGTGGACACGATCCTCGACGTCGTCGGCGGTGACGAGGCGGACCGCAACCTGCGCGTGGTGCGCCCGAAGGGCACCGTCGTCCAGGTCGGCCTGATGGGTGGCGGCGCGGTGACCGTCAACCTCGGGCTGCTCCTGGCCAAGCGCGTCCGGTGGGTCGGCACCGTGCTGCGCAGTCGCCCGCTGGAGGAGAAGGCGGCGATCAGCCGTCGCTTCGCCGACGAGGTGCTGCCGTTGTTCACGAGCGGCGCGCTGCGGCCGGTGATCGACCGGCGCTTCCCGCTCGCCGACGTCGCCGACGCCCACCGGCACATGGAGGCCGACGCCAACGTCGGCAAGATCCTCCTCGACATCTGAGTGGCTCGCTCCGCTCGCGTGTCGTGCGGCCGTTTGGCCAACTTTCAGACCAGACGGCCAGGTTCTGGCCGCCACGTCTGAAAGTTGGCCGATCCGGCCATCTGGTCAGGAGGCCGGGACGGGCCGCCCCTTCCACGTCGTCGTGCCCCGGACCCGCAGCCAGCCGGCCCGGACGACGACGACGACCACGGCGACGACGAGGACCGGGTACAGCGCCGCCAGCACCGGTCCGACCCGCCCGGCGCGCCGCCCGAGCACCCAGACCTGCAGCGCGCTCAGCGGGTAGGCCGCCCACCCCGTGAAGGGACCACCGGCCAGCGACCACATCCAGGCGACGACGCCGACGACGATCCACCAGCGCGTCGCGGCCAGGCCGGCGGCCATCGTCCGCGACCACCCGGCCAACGACTGCCGCACCCCGCGCGGGTACATGCGGAACGTCGCGTCGCGGCGGTCCGTGAACAGCCGGACCCGATCGACCCGGCGGGCGAGCGCGATGTCCTCGGTGAGGCTGGCCCGCACCGTCGGGTGGCCGTGCCCGCCGACCGCGTCGTAGGTGGCTCGCTCGATCGCCAGCACCGGTCCGAAGGCGACATCGGCGGCGAACCGGGTGCCGAGGACGGTGAACGCCCCGCACCCCATCAGGGCGGTGACGTTCGCGAGCAGCGTCACTCGCTCGCCGGCGGTGACGGCGTCGTGCCACGGCTGCACCGACACGATGGCACCGGGTGTCGTCGTGCCGGCCAGCCCGTCGAGCAGCGTCGGGCCGGGTCGCACGTCGGCGTCGAGGAACACGAGCACCGGCGCGGTCGTTGCGCGTGCACCCACTGCGCAGGCATGCGGCTTGCCGACCCAACCCGGCGGGAGGGCCGGGGCGGGGATCACGACGGCCCCGCCGGACTGCCCGATCGCGGCCGTGGCGTCGGAGGAGTGGTCGTCGACGACGACGAGCTCGTCGCCCTCGCGCAGCTGCGGCCGCAGCGCGGCGAGCAGCGCCGGCAGCGAGCCCGCCTCGTCGCGCGCCGGCACGACGACGGCGACGGCCGGCCGGTCGGTCGGCGGCGGGAGTCGGCGCGTCGACCAGAGCAGCAGCCAGCCGAGGCTCCACCCCACCGCGTACAGACCCCATCCCACGGCCGGAATGGTGGCACCCGCATCCCGGTGTGACGTCGGCGGTCCGAGCCGACACACTCGCCGCGGCAGCCATACGATCGTCTGATGGCCGATCGCCCCCGTCGCCAGGAGCAGGAGCGCGCGGCCCGCGAGGTCACCGAGGTGGCTCCGGGCGTGCTGCGCGCCCAACTGCCGATCGACATGCCCGGACTCGGGCACGTCAACTGCTACGTGCTGGAGGACTCGCGCGGCGTGGCGATCGTCGACCCCGGCCTGCCCGGGCGGCGGCCGTTCCAGCAGCTCGTCCAACGGCTCGGCAGCGCCGGCATCCCGCTCAGGCGGGTGCACACCGTCATCGTCACCCACAGCCACCCCGACCACTTCGGCGGGGCGGGCTGGGTGCGCAAGGAGACGGGCGCCGAGATCGTCACCCACCAGCGGTTCCGCATGATCTGGGACCGCAACGAACCACCGGACCTCGACGTCGAGGACGTCGCCGAGGCGGTTCCGGCGATCCATGTCCGCGGCGGACCGCCGGCGTCCGTGGGACCCGCCGCCGTGGGGTGGCGAGGGCCATCGCTTCTCGTTCAAGCGGCGCATGCGGATGCGCGCCGCGAGCCTCGCGCCGCAGCTGTTCAGGACGCCGGTGCCGAGCGTCCGGCTACGGGACACCGAGGTCATCACGCTCGCCGGGCGGGAGTGGGTCGGCCTGCACACCCCCGGGCACACCGAGGACCACCTCTGCCTGTTCGACCCCACCGAGGGCGTCATGCTCTCGGGTGACCACGTGCTGCCGACGATCACGCCGCACATCGGCGGGTTCCACCCGAACGGCGATCCGTTGCTCGACTTCTTCGAGTCGCTCGACAAGGTGGCCGCCTACGGGCCGGACGTGAAGATCGTGCTGCCCGCCCACGGCCACCCGTTCGACGACCTCGCGGCGCGTGCCAAGGCGATCCAGGAGCACCACGTCGGCCGTCTCGACCTGCTGCGCCAGACGACCGAGGACCTCGGCCGGCCGGCCAACGTCCAGGAGCTGTCGACCCACCTGTTCTCGCCGCGCGCCCAGGGCCCGATGGCCGACAGCGAGACGTTCGCCCACCTCGAGCACCTCCGCCGCGCCGGCGAGCTCGAGCGCCGCGAGCTGGCGCACGGGTACGAGTACGTGAAGCCGGGCTGACGCCAGCGATTTCTTGTCTCAGGACGTCGCCCGGCGACTCCTGTGTGCGTGGACATCAAGCGCTACGCCCGGTGCAACGACGGCCGCGGCTCCTTCAACGCCATGTTCTTCTCGGACGACCCGGTCGACATCGCCCGGTGCAAGGCGATCTGCTCGCGCTGCGTGGTGCGTGAGCAGTGCCTCGCCGGCGCGCTCGAGCGGGAGGAGCCGTGGGGCGTCTGGGGTGGTGAGATCTTCATCGAGGGCAAGGTCGTCGCCGAGAAGCGTCGCCGCGGCCGCCCGCCCGTGCACCCCCGCCCGCCCCTCATCGTCGCCGAGGTCCCCGACGTCGCATAGCCTTGGAGCGCCGGATCGCGTCGTCGGATGCGACGCGATCCAGCCTCGTTGCGCGTACAACGCGTGACACCCGGCCGCTGAGTCTGGGACCCATTGGGTCCGTGCCGCTCTGAGCAACGGGGGTTAACCCCCTTGACGGGGGACGGCGCGTCGTAGTTCCATGGTGCGTGCCCCGTCCGCGGGCCTTGTCACCCCTCCACCTTCACCCAGGAGCGAACCAGCGATGATCCGGATCCCCACCGAGCAGCGAGCGGCAGTCATGCCGAGCATCGCGCCCGTGGTCCCGGTCATGTCCGGGCTCGTGTATGGGCGGGAGTGGCTCGGTGAGCAGTCCGACCCGTGCACGGGCACCCACGGCACCAATGGCTTCACGGCCAAGCGTTCCACCCGGCACCTCGGGAGACCCTCGACATAGACATGTCGAGATCGACCCTGAGGCCGCCGGGAAACCCCGGCGGCCTTTCTGGTTTTCGGGGTTGCGAGCAGGCAGCAACACATGACGACACACAGCACCACGACGACGACGACGCAGCGAGAAAGACGAACAGCGATGCATGCCCTCTACGAGCTCCCCACACCTGAAGCCAGTCCCGCCGCCGTCCGCCGGCCCGCCCCGCGGTGCGCCGACGGCAACGGCACCCTCACCCCCCTCTTCTTCTCCGACGACATCATCGACATCGCCCGGGCGAAGGCCATCTGCGCCAAGTGCCAGCTGTCGGCGTCGTGCCTGAGCGGCGCGATGGAGCGGGAGGAGCCGTGGGGCGTCTGGGGTGGCGAGCTGGTCCAGAACGGCCGGATCGTGCGCAACAAGCGCCCCTGCGGCCGCCCGCCGAAGCACCCTCGGCCTGAGCTCATCGTCGATGAGCTGGGCGTCGTGGGCAGCGTGGCGTGACGACGACCCCGCCGAGGCCGGGCCGGTGACGAACCGGCCCGGCCTCCTGGCGGGGACCCGATGGAAGGCCCCACGGACCCGTCGGTAGCCTCCTGGTGTGGCCGCGACGACCAGGTTCCGCCTGCTCGTCGCCGGTGCCGCCGTCGCCATCAGCGCCGTCGGCGCCGTGGCGTGGAGCCGCGTCGGCGGGCACGCGGGCCGGAGGCGGATGTGGTCCTCGACGAGCCCGGTGTGTACGTGCTGCCCGGCCTCGTGACCAATCCGCCGCTCCCGTCCGACCAGCTCCCCGACGTCGACCTGCTCGCCGTCGACGGGACGGCCGCGGTGCTCGTCCCGGACGGCCGCCCGATGGTCGTCAACCTCTGGTACGCGTCGTGTCCGCCGTGCACGCGAGAGCTCGCCGACTTCGCCGTCGTCGACGCCGAGCTCGGCGACCGGGTCCGCTTCGTCGGCGTCAACCCGTGGGACACCGCCGACACGATGGTGTCGTTCGCCGCCGACCGGGGTGTGACCTACGAGCTGCTGCGCGACGACCGGGGAGCGTTCGCGGAGGCGCTCGACATCGTCTCGTACCCGGCGACGCTGTTCGTCGATGCCGACGGGGCGATCGTGCGACGTGACCGGGCCGATCGACGACGACGACCTGCGCCAGCGCATCACGGAGCTGTGGCCGTGAACGTCGGCCTGTCGTTCCTGCGGGGAATGGTGGCCACCGTCAACCCGTGCGGGTTCGTGCTGCTGCCGACCTACCTCATGTACTTCCTCGGCATCGAGGCCACCCGGTCGGACTCGGAGCGGGCAACGGTGCGCCGGGCGCTGCTCGTCGGCGCGGCCGTGACGGCGGGGTTCATGGTCGTGTTCGTGCTGGTCGGCGGCGTCACGAAGTGGTCGACGGACTGGGTGCTGGCGAACGCCAAGTACGTCACCGGGATCGCCGGCCTCGCGTTCGTCGTGCTCGGCATCGCCATGCTGTTCGGCTTCAAGCTGCGCATCACCACCCCGGCGCTGGCGGTCGGCGAGCGCGACACGACGGTGCGGTCGATGTTCGTCTACGGGATCGTCTACGCCACGGTGTCGCTGAGCTGCACGCTGGCCCTGTTCGCCCCGCTGCTGTTCGAGCGCGGCAGCGTCGGGGCCGGCGTCGTCAACGGCGCCGCCTTCGCTCTCGGGATGGGCCTGCTGGTCACCGCCCTGACGGTGGCCCTCGCTGTCGCCAACCACGCCCTGCTGCGGGTGCTGCGCACGGCGATGCAACACATCCAGGCGCTGGCCGGCGCGTTCGTCCTGCTTGTCGGGCCTCTACCTCCTGTACTACTTCTGGGTCGTCGACGTGCAGGGCGAGTCGGGCCCGCTGAACGAGGCCGTCGAGAACTTCCAGAACCGCATCACGAACGTCCTCAACGACAACTGGCAGTTGGTCGCCGGCGTGCTCGTCGCCATCGTGCTCGCGGCCGTGCTGTACGTCGGCGTCCGACGGCGCCCCGGCGGCGGGGGTTCGGTAGGTTCGCCCGTGCGTGAACCAAGCAGCTGAGCAGCCCGAACCCGTCCCCGCCCGCCCCGCCGCGACCGTCCTCCTCGTGCGCGACGCCGAGCCGACGGGCGTCGAGGTGTTCGTCCTGCGACGCACCGCCAACGCCGTGTTCGCCGCTGACATGTACGTGTTCCCGGGCGGTCGGGTGGACGACGTCGACCACGCTGCCGAGCTGGAGCCCTACTGCGACGGGCTCGACGACGCCACCGCCTCGGCGCGCCTGGGGATCGACAAGGGCGGCCTGGCGTTCTGGGTCGCCGCCGTGCGCGAGTGCTTCGAGGAGGCCGGGGTCCTGCTGGCCCGGCGCCGGGACGGCGGACCGCTCGTCATCGACGAAGCCGACCGCGTCGCCGTCCACGACGGCACGCTGTCGATGGAGCAGCTGTGCCGGCGCGACGACCTCGTGCTCGACCTGTCGGCGATCCGCTACATCGCTCACTGGGTGACGCCCGTCGGCGAGGGGCCACGGCGGTTCGACACCCGGTTCTTCCTCGCTGCCGCGCCGCAGGACCAGGAGGGCGTCCACGACGACGCCGAGCTCGTGCACAGCATGTGGGTGCGGCCGGCGGACGCCGTCGCCCAGGCGGCAGCCGGCGAGCTGCTGATGATGCCGCCGACGATCGCCAACCTGCGCTTCGTGGCGGACTGCGCGGACGGCGCGGCGGCCCTGGCCGTCGCCGATGCCGTCGGGGACATCCCGATGATCCTGCCCAAGCTGCGCAAGACGACCGACGGCTCGCGTCAGGTCGCCCTCCCCGGCGACGCCGACTACGACGACCTCTAGCGGAGGTCCATCCGAGTGTTTCCTGCGGGGGCCACCCTCACGAAACACTCGAATGCACGAAACACTCGGGTGGGTCGGGGTGTCAGCTGGCGCGGACGGGGTCGGCCAGGGCGACCTCGACGGCCTGCAGCAGGCGCGCCGAGCACCCGGCCATGTCGGGTCCGGCCAGGGGGTCGGCGCGGGGGACCTCGACGTCGATCGCGGCAGTGATGGCGCGGAACGCGTCGGCAGCCGGGCCGTCGCCGAGGGCGACGGGGCGCCCGGCGTCACCGCCCGCCGACACGGCCGGCTCGAGCGGCACCTGGCCGAGCAACGGGACGCCGATCTCGGCAGCCAGGGAGGCGCCGCCACCGGCGCCGAACAGCGGGTAGCGCTCGCCGTGGGCGCAGGTGAAGTCGGTCATGTTCTCGATCACGCCGACGACGCGCACGAAGCTGCGCCGCGCCATGTCGGCGGCCCGCTGGGCGACCTTCTGGGCGGCCCGCGCCGGGTGTGGTGACGATCACCATGTCGGCCCGCGGCAGCAGCCGGGCGAGGCCCATCTGGACGTCGCCGGTGCCGGGCGGCATGTCGATCAGCAGGTCGTCGAGCTCGCCCCACGCGACGTCGCGCAGGAACTGCTCGACGGCCTTGGTGAGCATCAGCCCCCGCCACATCAGGGCGGTGTCCTCGTCGACGAGGAAGCCGGTCGACACGACCTTCAGGAGGCCGCCACCGACGGGGAGCTCGTTGGGCACGATCAGCGGCCGATCGCTGCCGTCGACGCGCTGCGCCTCCATGCGCTCGGTGATCCCGAGCAGGCGGGGGACCGAGAAGCCCCAGATGTCGGCATCGAGCACGCCGACCGTGCGCCCCTGGCGGGCGAGGGCCACGGCGAGGTTGACGGTGACCGAGCTCTTGCCCACACCGCCCTTGCCGCTGGCGATGGCGATGATGCGCGTCGTCGCCGGCACCTGCGTGTCACCGGCCTGCTGGCGGGCGTTCCAGCGCGCCTTGAGCATCGTGTCGCTGCGCTCGGCGGGTGTCATCTCGCCCCACTCGATGCGCACGTCGGTCACGCCGGGGTGGATGCCCACCCGCTGCTCGATCTCGCGCTTGATGTCGGCACGCAAGGGGCAGCCGCCGATCGTCAGCTTGACCGTGACCCGGACCGCGCCGTCGTCGCCGACCTGCACGTCGGGCACCATGCCCAGCGACACGATGTCGGCGCCGAGCTCGGGGTCGACGACGGCTTCGAGGACCGCGATCACGTCGTCCCGGCTCGGCGGTGCAACAGCCATGCCACTGATTTTACCGGTCCGGGCCGTGTAATCTGGCGACAGATGCCCGTGCCGAGCCAGACCCCGCTGCAGCTGCCCTCCCGGGACGTGCTGCGAGTGCTCGGCGACAACACGCGCTACGCCATCTACCTGGAGCTCGCCCGCTCGCCGCGACCGCTCGTCACGGCCGAGATCGCCGACACGCTCGGCCTGCACCCCAACACCGTGCGCCCGCACCTCGACCGGATGCGCGAGGTCGGGCTCCTCGACGTCACCACCGATGCGCGCGGCGAGGTCGGCCGCCCCCAGCACCGCTACTCGCTCTCCCCCGACGCCCCCGCGCTCGGGCTCGAGGCGCCGACGATGCCCATGCTCGCCCGCATGGTGCTCTCGATGGCCCGTCGCCTCGGCGCGAACCCGGCCGATGCCATCGCGGTCGGCGAGGCGGAGGGTGCCAGCCGGGCCGCCGGCTACGCGGCAGCGCCGTCCGCCCTCGAGGCGCTCGTCGCCGACCTCGATCGCCTCGGCTTCGATCCGGTCGTGACGGGTGACGACGACGAGGACGGGAGCGACGCCGACGAGCCGGTGACCGCCGTGGTGGCGTTCGCCAACTGCCCCTTCGCCGACCTCGCCCGCGACCACCCCGACCTCGTGTGCGCCCTGCACCGGGGCCTGGTGGCCGGCTTCGTCGCCCAGATGGGGGACGCCGAGGTCACCGAGTTCTGCCCCCTCGTCAGCCGCACGCCATGTCGTGTGGCGGTGACCACCCGCTAACGTTGACCGGGCAACCACCAGGAGGAACGACCGTGATCACCCTCACCGAGACCGCCGCCGTCAAGGTCAAGGAACTGCTCGCCGCCGAGGGCGCCGACGACCTCGCCCTGCGCGTCGCCGTGCGCCCGGGTGGGTGCAGCGGCTTCTCCTACGAGATGTTCTTCGACGGTGACATCGCCGCCGACGACGAGCAGGCCCAGTTCGGGCCCGACTCGTCGGTCAAGGTCGTCGTCGACGCGGCGTCCGCCCAGCTGCTGCTCGGCGCCACCCTCGACTACAAGGACGGCCTCGACCAGTCCGGGTTCGCCATCACGAACCCGAACGCAACCCGCACGTGCGGGTGCGGCCAGAGCTTCAGCTGATCCCGTTCCGCCTCGACGGCCGTGCCGTCGAGGTCGCCGACGACGGCGCCTCCCTCCTCGAAGTCCTCCGCGACCGCCTCGGCGCACGCACGCCGAAGGACGGCTGCAGCCCCCAGGGCCAGTGCGGTTGCTGCACGGTCTGGGTCGACGGCCAGCCACGCGTCTCGTGCGTGACGCCCGCCGGGCGCGTCGCCGGGCGCGAGGTCACCACGCTCGACAGCGTCCCGGACGGCGCGGCCTGGGCGGCCACGTTCGCCCGGGCAGGCGCCGCCCAGTGCGGGTTCTGCACGCCGGGCATCCTGCTGCGCGTCGCGGCCCTGGCGCCCGCGGCGCGGACGTCGCCGGCCGCCGTGCACCGGGCGCTCGCCGCCCACCTGTGCCGCTGCACCGGTTGGCAACCGATCGTCGACGCCGTCCTGTCCGTGGGATCCGGCCCGATCGGGCCGATCCCGGCTGACGACGTGGGCGCCGGCGCCGCCCGGCGGGCGACGATCGAGGGTCGCACGCCGCAGGCCGTCGGCGCCGCGGTGGCATCCGGGGCCGGCGGCTTCGCCGACGACACCGCACCCGCCGACGCCCTCGTCGCGATCCGCGGCGACGGCGGGACCTGGCACGTCGCCGAGACGCTGACGGCGGCCCGCACGCTGGCCGGGCGCATCCAGGGCCGGCGCTCGACGGCGCCGCTGACATGGCCCGTGGCGCTGCCGCCGGGCGACTGGCACCGCACGCTGCAGACGACGTGGGTCGAGCCGGGCTACCTGGAGCCCGATGCTTCCTGGTGCGTCGCCCGGCGGCGAACCGGCGACACCGCTCGCCAACGGTGGTGCGTTCGGCGGCAAGCTGGACACCGAGGTCGCCGCGGTCGCCCGCCGCCTCGCCGACGAGCACGGCCGCCCCGTCCGCGTGCTGTGCACCCGCGAGGACGTCGTGCGCCGGGGCCCGAAGCGCCCGCCGATCGGGGCCGGGGTCAGGGCCGACGGATCGGGCATCGTGCGCGTCGCTCGCACGCCCGGCATCGCCGCGGCGATCACGGCGATGGCGCCGGGGCTCATCGTCGAGGAGGTCGACGTCGACGGCCCGCCGACGTCGGTCTCGCCACGCGCCGCCGGCTGGGCCGAGGCCGCGGTGCTGCTCGCGTCACTCGGCGGCGCCGACACCGTGACATCGCCCGACGGCGCCACGGCGACGGCGACCGTCGACGAGCAGGGAGTGCACGTCGCGGTCCGTTGCGGTGACCCGCTCGACGAGGTCGTGCTGCGCAGCTACTGCACCGGCGCCGCCCACATGGCGCTCGGGTGGGTGCGCTCCGAGGGCCTCGCCGTCGACCACGCCGGCGTGCCCGTCGACCTGACCATTCGCTCGTTCGGCATCCTGCGGGCGAGCGACGTGCCCCCGATCGACGTGCGCATCGAACCCGACGTCGGGACGCCGGTGAACGGGAGCGATGCCGTCTTCGCCGCCGTCGCGGCAGCGGCGTGGCGGGCCGCCGGCCACCCCGCGCGGTGGCCAGTAGGTTCCCGAGGATGAGCAAGCCGCTGGGTCCGTACAGCCCGTTCGTCCGCGCCGGGGACTTCGTCATCGTGTCCGGACAGGGTGGCATGAAGGACGGGGCGATCGTGGAGGGCGGCGTGACCGCCCAGACGGTGCAGACCATGGCGAACGTCGCCGACCGCCTCGCCGATGCTGGCGCCACGCTGCAGGACGTCGTCAAGACGTTGTGCTTCCTGACCGACATGGGCACGTTCGCCGAGTTCAACGAGGCCTACGCCGACGCCTTCGGTGACCACCGCCCGGCCCGCTCGACGGTCGAGGTGTCGGCGCTGCCCGGCGGCATGGCCGTCGAGGTCGAGGCCTGGGCGTACAAGCCGCAGTGACGCTCCCCGACGGTCGATTGCGCTGCAGCTGGGGCGAGGGCAGCCCGCAGTACATCGCCTACCACGACACCGAGTGGGGTGTGCCCGAGCGGGATCCCGGCCGGTTGTTCGAGTTCGTGCTCCTCGAGGGCGCCCAGGCCGGGCTGTCGTGGTCGACGATCCTGAACAAGCGCGAGGGCTACGCCCGGTGCTTCGCCGCCTTCGACCCCGTGCGGATCGCCGCCTTCGACGACGACGACGTCGCCCGCTGCCTCGCCGATCCGGGCATCGTGCGCAACCGGGCCAAGGTCGGCGCGGCGATCGGCAACGCCCGGGCCTGGCTCGCGCTCGACGACCCGGCCGCGTTCCTGTGGTCCTTCGTCGACGGCGTCCCGGTGCAGAACCATTGGACCGGCATGGGTGAGGTGCCGGCCACCACGGCGGCGTCGGACGCCATGAGCAAGGCGCTCAAGAAGGCCGGCTTCCGCTTCGTCGGGCCGACGATCTGCTACGCCCTCATGCAGTCGTGCGGGCTCGTCAACGACCACGTCACGTCATGTTTCCGCCACGCCGAGTGCGCCGCGTTAGCGTGACGGGCCTATGGCCGGCGCGATCATCATCGTCGTGGTGCTGCTGCTCATCCCCGTGCTGGTGCTGATGAGCGGCGGGATCATGTCGGCCATCCTCGGGCAGTCCCTGGAGATGGACGCCGAGGAGCGCAACGAGGGCAGCGAGCTCCTCGACCTCGCCGACTGAGCGGCGGAGCGAGCGTGCACCGGCGCGACGAGGCGATCGCCGAGCTGACCGACGCGATCGTCGAGTACGCCACGTGGCGCGTCGGCCTCGCGGAGCCGCCGCTCGACGGACCGCGCACGGCGGCCGAGCTGCGCGCCGCAGCCGGATCGACGGTGACCCCCGACGGCCTCGGCGGCATCGCCGCCCTGCGCGTGTTCACCGACGTCCTCGCGCCCGCCTGCATCTCCGTCGACCACCCCCGGTTCCTGTCGTTCGTGCCGGCCGCGCCGACGGAGGCATCGATCCTGTTCGACCTCGTGGTCGGCGCCTCCAGCATCTACGCCGGGTCGTGGTTGGAGGGCGGCGGGGCGGTGTTCGCCGAGAACGAGGCGCTGCGCTGGATCGCCGACCTGGCCGGGCTGCCCGCGACCGCCGGCGGCGTCTTCGTCAGCGGGGGCACGGCCGGCAACCTCAGCGCGCTCGTGGCGGCGCGCTGGCGCTGGCGTGATCGCGCCGCCGGCGCCCGCGACCGGACCCGCGGCCTCCTGTTGGCGTCCGGCGGGGCCCACTCGTCGATCGCCTCCGCGGCCCGGGCGATGGACGCCGACGTGGTCATCGTCCCCGCGGACGCTGCTGGGCGGATGGCCGCGGATGCCCTGCGCACGACGGTCGACGCCCTCGCCGCCGGGGACCGTGAGCGGCTGTTCGCGATCGTCGCCACGAGCGGCACGACGAACGCCGGTGTGATCGACGACCTGGCAGCGACGGCCGCCGTGTGCGCCGCGCTCGACACGTGGATGCACGTCGACGGGGCGTACGGCGGGGCGGCCCTCGCCGCGCCGAGCGTCCGCGGCCGCTTCGCCGGCATCGAGGCGGCCGACAGCTTCATCGTCGATCCCCACAAGTGGCTGTTCGCGCCGTTCGACTCCTGCGCCCTGCTCTACCGCGACCCCGACGTGGCCCGCCGCGCCCACACCCAGCACGCGGAGTACCTCGACGTGCTGCACGGCGGCGGCGAGGTCCACGAGTGGAACGCCTCCGACTACGCCCACCACCTCTCGCGCCGCGCCCGCGGCCTGCCCCTGTGGTTCAGCCTGGCGACGCACGGCACCGACGCCTACACGGAGGCCATCGAGACGACGCTGCGCGTCGCCCGCGCCGGTGCCGACCTCGTGCGCGCCGCCCCGCACCTCGAGCTGCTGGTCGAGCCGGAGCTGTCGATCGTGCTGTTCCGGCGCACCGGCTGGGACGCCGCCACGTACCAGGCCTGGAGCGACGACCAGCTGGCCCGCGAGCAGTCCTTCGTCACACCCACCGCGTGGCAGGGCGAGACCGTGCTGCGCTGGTGCATCGTGAACCCGCTGACCACCCTCGACGACCTCGGCGCCATCGTCGCCAGCCTCCAGGACTTCCCGCATGGCTGACCTCGTGATCGCCAACGCCCGCGCCGTGGCGACGATGGACGCGTCGCGTCGCGAGCTGGCCGGCGGGTGGGTGGCGATCACCGGCGGGCTCGTCGACGCCGTCGGCACGGGCGCGGCGCCGCCGGCGACGACCGTGCTCGACGCCACCGACTGTCTCGTCACGCCCGGGCTCGTCAACACCCACCACCACCTGTTCCAGAACCTCACGCGCGCCTACCCGCCGATGACCGACAAGCCGCTGTTCGGCTGGCTGCAGTCGCTGTACCCGATCTGGCGGGGCCTCGACACGGAGGGCGCCTACCTGTCGGCGTGGGTCGGGCTCGCCGAGCTGGCCCTGTCCGGCTGCACGACCTCGACCGACCACCTCTACCTCCACCCGCACGGCGCCGGCGACCTGTTGACGGCGGAGATCGAGGCCGCGCTCGACCTCGGCGTGCGCTTCCACCCGACCCGGGGATCGATGTCGCTGTCCGAGAAGGACGGTGGCCTCCCGCCCGACGACGTGGTCGCCGACGACGACGACATCCTCGCCGCCAGCGAGGAGGCCGTGCTGCGGCACCACGATCGCCGGCACGGTGCGATGACCCGCATCGCCATCGCCCCGTGCTCACCGTTCAGCGTCACCGAGTCGCTGATGGTGCGCTCGGCCGAGCTGGCCGAGCGACTCGACGTCCGGCTGCACACGCACTTCGCCGAGAACGCCGAGGACGACGAGTTCTCGCTGCGCCAGTTCGGGTGCCGTCCGGCGGAGTACCTCGAACGCACCGGCTGGATGACGGACCGGGCGTGGCTCGCCCACTGCGTGATGCCCGATCCCGACGAGGTCGTGCGCCTGGGGCTGGCGGGCGTCGGCGTCGCCCACTGCCCTTCGAGCAACATGATCCTCGCGTCGGGGATCGCCCCGGTGGTCGCCCTGCGGGCGGCTGGTGTGGCCGTCGGCCTCGGTGTCGACGGCTCGTCGTCGGCCGATGCGGCGTCGCTGTGGTTGGAGGCCCGCCAGGCGATGCTGCTCGCCAAGCTGCGCGACGGCGCCGCGTCGGCCACCGCGCGCACGTCGCTCGAGATGGCGACGCTCGGTGGCGCCGCGTGCCTCGGGCGGACCGGCGAGCTGGGCGTCCTCGAGGCCGGCGCCGTCGGTGACGTGGCCGTGTGGTCGCTGGCCGGGCCGTCGTTCGCGGGTGCCGTCGCCGACCCGATCGAGGCCTGGCTGCGCTGCGGGCCGGCGTTCGCCCGTCACACGATCGTGCACGGCCGCCCGATCGTGCGCGACGGCGCGCTCGTGCACCCCGACGTCGAGGACCGCCTGCGTGCGCACCGCGTCGTCGCCGTCGGGCTCCAGTCCGTCGAGTGACCGATGGCGCAGTGACGGGAAACGTCGCCGCTGAGCCGCCAAACTGTCCGCCATGGCAGAGCGGACACGAGCGATCGCGCGCGTGGTCGCACTGGCCGCACCGGCGCTCGTGGTCGCAGCCGGTTGCGCGTCGGAGCGCGAGGCATCGTCGGCGCCGCCGGCGTCCGAGGTGGCCGTCGCCGGCAGCGTCGGCGCGGCGCCGCCGACCTCGGCGAACACGATCCTCGACGTCGACACCGTGGCGATGGTCGGCGACTCCATCACGGTCGGCTCGACCGAGGAGCTGCAGGCCGCGTTCGCGGAGATCGGGCTCCCCGATGCCGAGATCGACGCCCAGAGCGGACGGCGCATGGTCGAGGGCAACGACGGCATCACGTCAGGCCTCGACGGGATCGCCGCGGTCCTCGCCGAGGGCGACGAGCCCGACCTGTGGGTGGTCGCGCTGGGGTCCAACGACGTTGCCAGCTACACCCCGGAGGAGTACCCGGCCGCGATCGACGAGCTCCTGACGGCGATCCCCGACGGGGCCCCGGTCGTCTGGGTCGATTGCTACCTCACGGACTACGAGGACGAGTCGGCGGCGTTCGACGCGGCGCTGCGCGACGTGCTCGACGAGCGGGGCAACGCCACCGTCGTCGACTGGGCGACGATCGCCCCCGCGGACGGCGTGCTGGCCGACAACGTGCACCCGTCCGGGTTCGGTCGCGCCGAGTTCGCCCGCCGGGTGACGGACGGCGTCGCGGCCTGGACGACCTGACCCGGCCCGCGGCGGCACCACCATCTGGGCGGGGATCGTCTCTGGGCGGGATCCGTCCCGGAAGCCGGGACGATTGCCGCCCTGGTACGGATCCCGCCCAGATGACGGGACCGTGTCAGGCAGCCATCGCGAACGGCAGGCCGGCCGGGGTCGCCACCGGGCCGATCGTGCCGAACGAGCGCTCGTAGCGGCGCCGCCACCACGCGCGGTGGGCCAGCCGCAGGGCCGGCGGGACCTGGTCCCACGCCACCCCGGTGGCGCCGTCGGGCGCGGTGTCGAGCAGCCAGGAGATCATCAGCCCGGCATCGCGCAACGGCGTCGAGCGGCGCAGCGAGGCGGCGAAGCGCTCGTGCTCGGCGGCGTCGAACGACGCCATCCAGACCGGCAGCACGTGCTGCTCCTCGAGGCCGAGGTGGCGCTCGACGAGGCCGCGCACGTCCCCGGCCGAGTCCAGTTCGGCCGGCAGGCGAGCGAGCGCGACGTCGAGCTCGACGTGCTGGGTCTCGAGCTCGTCGGTGGTCACCGCCACGCCCGGCTGGCGGGCCACGAGTGCCGGGAACAGCACGGTGTCCTCGGCCCGGTGGTGGTGGTGGAGCACGGTCGCGAGGAGGCGGGCCCGGCGTCGTGCCCCCGCCAGGTCGCCGGCGTCACGGAGCCGTTCGACGTGGGCGGCCTCGGCCCGGAGGCCGAGGTGGACGCCCACGAACCCCACGACGGCTCGCGGCAGATCGATCTGGAACATGGCGCTGACGATGCGGTCGGTGGGGTGTGGCCGTCATGGACCCGGCATGGGGTTCCGCATGAGGACCATCCCCGAACACGCGTGCGATCCGCGGCAGACTCGGCCCATGGCGTTCGGACAACCGGCCGGTCCACCGGCGACGCATCGGCAGCTGCAGGAGCTCCTCGGGCTGCTGCAGGAGACCGGGTACGAGGGCTTCCGGGACGCTCGCGGCCCGCTCGGCCTCACGCAGCGCCAGGGCGGCGGGAAGTTCACGCGCGACGAGGCCGACACGTTGATCGCCCAGCTGCAGGAGGCCGCCGAGTCGGGCGATGACGTGGCGCCAGCCGCACCATCGCCCAAGCTGTCGGCCGCCGAACAGGTGCTGCGGACGATGCCCGCCGAGCTGCTCGCCGCCGAGCTCCAACGCCGCGGCTGGGCCGTGATGGAACCGTGACGGTCTACGCGCCCCAGCGGGACTGGCCGAAGCGGTAGCCGACGGAGCGCACGGTCTGGATCAGGCCGGCGTGCTCCTCGCCGAGCTTGGCCCGCAGGCGGCGGACGTGGACGTCGACCGTGCGGGCGCCGCCGTAGTACTCGTAGCCCCAGACCCGGTTCAGCAGCATCTCGCGCGTGAACACCTTGCCCGGGTTCTGGGCGAGGAACTTGAGCAGCTCGTACTCCATGTAGGTGAGGTCGAGCGGGCGGTTGGCGATCGACGCCTGGTACGTCTCGAGGTTCAGCGACAGCTCGCGGTACTCGATCATGTCCGGTCGCGTGCCGCCCCCGACCCGCCACAGCAGGTGCCGGACGCGGGCCTCCAGCTCGGCCGGGTGGAACGGGGCGAGGCAGAAGTCGTCGAACAGCTCGTCGCGCAGCTCCAGGTCGGCGAGCTGCGCCCCCGACACGAGCGCCAGGACCGGCGGGTTGCCGGGCTCGCGCTTGCGGATCGTGCGGGCGAACGCCCAGGCACCCGTGGCGTCGCCGCCGCAGTCGATGATCGCCCCGGCCCAGCCGGCCGGCGGCTCGAACTCGGCCGCCTCGTCGGCGGTCGCCACGGACTTCCACCGGTAGCCGCCGAGGTCGAGGGTGCGCGCCAGCTCCGGCGTCACCGGTTCGCCGTAGACGGCGAGCAGCTCGTTCTCCCCGGGCATCGTCACAACGCCTTCAGGTAGCGGTCGACCTCGAAGTTCGACACGTGCGTCTTGTACGCCCGCCACTCCGTGCGCTTGTTGCGCAGGAACCACTCGAAGATGTGGCTGCCGAGGGCGTCGTGGACGAGGTCCGACGCCTCCATCGCCCGCAGCGCGTCGGACAGCGACTGCGGCAGCTGCTCGATGCCGAGCTTGGCGAGCACCTCGTCACCGATCTCGAACAGGTTGGCATCCGCCTCCACCGGCAGCTCGTAGCCCTCGGCGACGCCGCGCATGCCGGCGGCGAGCAGGACGCTGAACGCGAGGTAGGGGTTGCAGGCCGGGTCGGGCGAGCGGTACTCGATGCGCGTGGCCGTCGGGTTGCCGCGCTTGGCGATCGGCACGCGGATCAGGCCACTGCGGTTGTTGCGCGCCCACGACACGTGCACCGGCGCCTCGAACCCGGGGACGAGGCGCTTGTAGGAGTTCACCGTCTGGTTGGTGATCGCCGTGATCTCCGCGGCGTGGTGGAGCAGGCCGGCCATGAACGACTTGGCGAAGTCCGACAGGTAGTAGTCGTCGTCGGCGCCGAAGAACGCGTTGTCGTCGCCGCGGAACAGCGAGAGGTGGGTGTGCATGCCCGAGCCCTGCACGCCCTCCATCGGCTTGGGCATGAACGTGGCGTGCAGGCCGTGGGAGGCGGCGACCTCGCGCACGATCAGCCGGAACGTCATCACGCTGTCGGCCATCGTCAGGGCGTCCGTGTGGCGCAGGTCGATCTCCTGCTGGCTCGGGGCGTCCTCGTGGAAGCTGTACTCGACCGGGATGCCCATCGCCTCGAGCGTGCGGATGGTCTGCTTGCGCAGCGATCCGGTGATGTCGTTCGTCGTGAGGTCGAAGAAGCCACCCTCGTCGAGCGGCTTGGGCGCCTGGCCGCGCTCGGGCGGCGAGAAGTAGAAGAACTCGATGTCCGGCGCGACGTAGAACGTCAGACCCTGCTCGTGCAGCGCGCGGACGTGGCGGCGCAGCACCTGGCGCGGGTCGCCGTCGAACGGCGTGCCGTCCAAGTTGTGGATGTCGCAGAACACCCGGGCCTCGGGCACCTTCGGGTCGCCCCACGGCAGCACCTCGAACGTGTCGGGGTCGGGGATCGCCAGGACGTCGGACTCCTGGATCCGCGAGAAGCCGTCGATCGACGAGCCGTCGAACGTCATCCCGTCGTCGAGCGCGTTCTCCAGCTCGGCCGGGCTGATGGCGAAGCTCTTCAGGTTCCCGAGGATGTCCGTGAACCAGAGGCGGATCAGGCGGACCCCGCGCTCTTCGACGCTGCGCAGGACGTACTCACGTTGCTGGTCCAGCATCTCGTTCACCCCACCAGTCTGGTCGATGGATCGTCAGGTCGGGCAAGGGCGCCGATCGGGGAAGGGGCCGCGGCCCCCTCCCCGATCCGACTCACATGGCGGAGCAGGTCGTGTCGACGATCAGTCGGGTGACCACGTACGGGTCCATGTTGGCGTTCGGGCGACGGTCCTCGAGGTAGCCCTTGCCGTCCTTGAAGACCTGCAGCGGGATGCGGATCGACGCACCGCGGTCGGACACGCCGTAGCTGAAGTTGTCGTACCGGGCGGTCTCGTGGTGGCCGGTCAGGCGGTCCTCGATGCCGTGGCCGTAGTTCTTGATGTGCAGCTCGACCTTCTTGCCGAGGGCCTTGCAGGCGTTCTCGATGTACTGGTAGCCGCCCTCCTCGCGCATCTCCCTGGTGGAGTAGTTGGTGTGCGCGCCGGCGCCGTTCCAGTCGCCCTTCATCGGCTTGGCGTCGAGCGTGGCCGACACGTCGAAGTCCTCGGCCGTGCGGTAGAGCAGCCAGCGGGCGAGCCACAGCTGGTCGGCGACCTCCAGCGGGCTGAGCGGCCCGACCTGGAACTCCCACTGGCCGATCATCACCTCGGCGTTGATGCCGCTGATCGACAGGCCGGCGGCCAGGCAGTTGTCGAGGTGCTCCTCGACGATCTCGCGGCCGAAGATCTCGTCGGCGCCGACGCCGCAGTAGTAGCCGCCCTGCGGCGCCGGGAAGCCGCCGACCGGGAAGCCGTACGGCCGGCCCTCCTTGAAGAACGTGAACTCCTGCTCGATGCCGAACAGGGCCTCGTGCTTGGCGTACTTCTTGGCCGTCTTGACGAGCGCGGCGCGGGTGTTCGTCGGGTGCGGCTTGCCGTCGGCGGAGTAGACCTCGCACATCACGAGCACGTCCTTGCCCCCGCGGATCGGGTCGGGGCAGGAGAACACCGGGATCAGGACGCAGTCGCTGCGGTCGCCGGTGGCCTGGTTGGTGCTCGAACCGTCGAAGCCCCAGACGGGGAGCTCGGCGCCGTCGGCGATGATCTTCGTCTTCGATCGCAGCTTGGCCGTCGGCTCGGTGCCGTCGATCCAGATGTACTCAGCCTTGTAGACCACAGGTGCCCTCTTTCAGTTGACCAGTAGGGGTTTGGGGTGTGGGGTAGGGGCACGCGCGGCGCACTGATCGCCACCGTGCGGCGTCATCCTTCCGGGGGGCCGTTGCCCGCCCTTTTCCCAATTGTGAACGCCGTGTTAATCCGGAGCGTCCAGGACCGTCATGCCAGGAGCGTCCAGGACCCATTGCAGCACGTGCTCAGCGGCCCGGTCAGGTCAGCGATCCGCGTGGTGCTGCTCGCTCGCACCAGTGTCGCGCACGCGGCCGGGACGAGCCGGCAGGGGTGCGCGTGCCGAGCGGTGATGGGCCGGTCGCTGAGCATGACACCCACTGGGTCCTGGCCGCTCCAGGTGTGGCGTCCTGGCCGCTCCTGGTGTGACGGCTCGGGTGCGACCGCCTCACCCTGACACCCCGTCTGTACGGTCCCTCGCATGCGACCCGATGCCGAGAAGATCCTGCGGGCGCTCGTCGGGCGCGACGACGTGGCGTTGCGCGACGACCAGTGGGCAGCGATCGAGGCGCTCGTCGTCGAGCACCGCCGGGCCCTCGTCGTGCAGCGCACGGGGTGGGGGAAGTCGGCGGTGTACTTCGTGGCCACCGGGCTGCTGCGGGCGCAGGGTGCCGGGCCGACGCTCATCGTCTCGCCGCTGCTGGCGTTGATGCGCAACCAGGTGGAAGCGGCCGCACGCGCCGGCATCAGCGCCCACACCATCAACTCCGCCAACACCGAGGAGTGGGAGGCCGTCGAGGAGGCGCTGCGCACCGGCTCCGTCGACGTCCTGCTGGTCAGCCCGGAACGGCTGAACAACCCGGACTTCCGCGACCGGCTGCTGCCGCCGCTGGCGGCGCGCATCGGCCTGCTCGTGGTCGACGAGGCCCACTGCATCTCCGACTGGGGCCACGACTTCCGGCCGGACTACCGCCGCATCCGGGAGGCGCTGTCGCGGTTGCGACCGGACATCCCCGTGCTGGCGACGACCGCGACCGCCAACCAGCGCGTCGTCGACGACGTCGCCGACCAGCTGGCCGTCGGCGCCGACGGCACCCGCCACGACGTCCTGGTCCTGCGCGGCTCACTGGAGCGCGACAGCCTGCGGCTCGGGGTGTTGCGGCTCACCGGTTCCGACCAGCAGCTGGGGTGGCTGGCCGAGCACCTCGACGGGCTGCCGGGCAGCGGGATCATCTACACCCTGACGGTGGCCGGGGCCGAGGACCTCGCCGCGTTCCTGCGCGCCGCGGGCCACGACGTCGTCGCCTACTCCGGGCGCACCGACACGGCCGAGCGGCTCGCGGCCGAGTCGGCGCTCGTCGAGAACCGGGTGAAGGCGCTCGTGGCGACCTCGGCGCTCGGCATGGGCTTCGACAAGCCCGACCTCGGCTTCGTCGTGCACGTCGGCGCGCCGCAGTCGCCCATCGCCTACTACCAGCAGGTGGGGCGGGCCGGGCGCGCCGTCGAGCGAGCCGACGTGCTGCTGCTGCCGGGTCGCGAGGACGAGGCGATCTGGCGCTACTTCGGCTCCCTCGCCTTCCCGGAGGAGGACCTCGTGCAGCTGACGCTCGACGCGCTGGCGGCCGCCGGACGCCCGCTGTCGACGGCGGCGCTCGAGACGCGCACCCCGCTGCGGCGCGGCCGCCTCGAGATGATGCTCAAGGTGCTCGACGTCGACGGTGCGGTGCGCCGCGTGCAGGGCGGCTGGATCGCCACCGGAGGCTCGTGGACGTACGACCGCGAGCGCTACGCCGCGCGTCGCCCAGGCCCGCGAGGACGAGCAGCAGGCGATGCGCCGCTACCTCGCCGGCGCCACGTGTCGGATGGAGATGCTGCGGCGCGACCTCGACGACCCGTTCGCCGAGCCGTGCGGCCGCTGCGACGTGTGTGCCGGCCCGTGGTACCCGACCGAGGTGTCGGACTCGGCGGCGACGGCCGCCCGCGACGCCATCGACCGTCCCGGCGTCGACCTCGAGGCACGCGCCCAGTGGCCGACCGGGATGGACGCGCTCGGCGTCGGCGTCAAGGGCAAGGTCGCCGCCGACGAGCAGATGGCCGACGGTCGGGCGGTCGCGCGGCTCTCGGACATCGGCTGGGGCACGCGGCTGCGCGAGCTCGTCGGTCCGGGCGCCGCCGACGACGCCCCGGTGACACCGGCCGTCGTGAACGCCGTCGTCGCCGTGCTCAAGACCTGGGGCTGGGCGCAGCGCCCCGTCGCGGTCGTCGCCATGCCGTCGCGGACCCGACCCCACCTGATCGCCACGCTGGCCGAACGCATCGCCGCCCTCGGCAAGCTCGAGCTGCTCGGTTCGCTCACGTACGCCCACGGCGGTCCCACCGGCGGGCGCGGTGGCAACAGCGCCCACCGGCTGGCGGCCGTCTGGGACCGCATCACGGTCCCGCCCGACGTCGCCGCGCACCTGGGCTCGCTCGCCGGGCCGGTGCTCCTGGTGGACGACGTCGCCGACTCGCGCTGGACGCTCACGGTCGCGGCGCGGGCCCTGCGCCTCGCCGGCGCACCCGCCGTCCTCCCGCTCGCGCTCGCCCTCGACACCTAGCTCGACCCACCATCTGGGCGGGATCTGTACCTGGGTGGGGATCGTGCCGGGATCCGGGACGATGCCCACCCGGATCGCGGTCCATCGGCCGACGGGGGGTCGCGAGGGTTGACCAGACTGGGGCCGGTGCTGCGACGTCCTCTTCCACTTCAGTGAGGACCCGACGATCCGACGGTTCGTGCCGCACGTCCCGGCCACGAACCCCGACCACGCGCCGGCGGTGTGGGCGATCGACGCCGACCACGCCCCGCTGTACTGGTTCCCGCGCGACTGCCCGCGCGTGACGGCGTGGCCACGCTCGGCCGCCGAGCGCCCGGCGTTCGAAGCGGCGTTCGCGACCGCGGCGTGGCGCGTGCACGCCATCGAGAGCGGGTGGCTGGACCGCCTCCGCGCCGTCGAGCTGTTCCGCTACGCGCTGCCCGCGGGCGCGTTCACCCCGTGGCCCGACGCCAGCGGGCAGTGGGTGGCCACCGAGGCTGTCGAGCCGCTCGGCGTCGAGGTCGTCGGCGACCTCCTCGCCGCCCACGGGGCGGCCGGCATCGAGTTGCGCCTGGTGCCGTCGCTGTGGCCGCTGCACGACCTCGCCGTCGACGACCGCTGGGACTTCAGCATCGTGCGGATGCGCAACGCGCGGCCGCGCTGACTCAGTCCCCTTCGTACGTCGGGAAGTCCCAGTACGGGTACGTCGAGGGCATGTCCTCGGACGGCTTCAGCTTCCAGTCCGGCGTGCGCTTCTCGAGGAACGCCATCACGCCCTCCTTGGAGTCGGCCTTGCGGCCGAGCTCGGCGATGGCGGCCGAGTCGGCGCGGTGGGCGACCATCGGGTGGTCGGCGCCGAGCATCCGCCACAGCAGGCCGCGCGAGACGACGGCGGACACCGGGGCCGCGCCGTCGGCGATCTCCTGGGCGAGCGCCTTGGCTGCCGGGAGCACCTCGGCGGCGGGCAGGACCTGCTTGACGAGCCCGGCGTCGAGCGCCTCCTGGGCCTGGAAGACACGGGCGGTCAGCACCCACTCGAGCGCCTGGCTGATGCCGACGACGCGCGGCAGGAACCAGCTCGCCGCCCCGTCGGGGGCGATGCCGCGCCCGGCGAACACGAAGCCGAGCTTGGCGTTGTCGGCGAGGATGCGCACGTCCATCGGCAGCGTCATCGTCAGGCCGACGCCGACCGCCGAGCCGTTGATGGCGCCGATCACGGGCTTCTTGGAGTCGAAGATGCGCAGGACGAGCACGCCGCCGCCGTCGCGCCGCGCGAGCGTGGGGGTGTTGCCGCCCAGGTCGCCCCTGGTCTCGTCGTTGAACGTGTCACCGCCGGCCCCGAGGTCGGCGCCGGCGCAGAACCCGCGCCCCGCGCCCGTGACGATGACGGCGCGCACGGCGTCGTCCTCGTCGGCGAGGTCGAACGCCGCGATCATCTCGTTCATCATCGTGCCCGTGAAGGCGTTGAGGCGCTCGGGCCGGTTGAGCGTGATGATGGCCGCGGGGCCCTCGACCTCGTAGGTGATCTCGGTGAACGACATGGCCTCACCGTAGGACCGTGGGAGCGACGGGCCCGAGTCGTCGCGGCGTGACACCCGGCCCGCTGAGCACGTGGTCACTGGGTCCGTGCCGCTCCGGGCGTGAAGAGCCGCGCCACCTCGGGCTTGACGACCTTGCCGAGGGTGTTGCGGGGGAGCTCGTCGACGAACACGAAGCGCGACGGCACCTTCGCGGCGGCGAGCTGCTGCTTGCCCCACGCCCGCAGCTCGTCACCGTCGAGCGACGACCCAGCCGCCGGGACGGCGGCGATCGCCACGCGCTGGCCCCACTCGGGATCCTCGAGCCCGACCACCGCGCAGTCGGCGATGCCGGGGTGGGTGCGGTAGACCTCCTCGATCTCGAGCGCCGACACCTTCTCGCCGCCGGTCTTGATGATGTCGACCGACGAGCGCCCGAGCAGCCGGTAGCCGCCGGGTTCGTGGACGGCCACGTCGCCCGTGCGGAACCACCCGTCGACGAAGGACTCGGCGGTGGCCTCCGGTCGCTCCCAGTAGCCGGCGAAGACCTGCGGGCCGCGCACGAGCAGCTCGCCGGGCGCGCCCTCGGGCACGGCCGCCGCCGGCATCGTCGACGAGGCGCAGCTCGACACCCGGCATCGGCTCGCCGACGTGCCCGGGCGTCCGCGACGTGAGCGTGTTCGACAGCACCATGCCGAGCTCGGTCATGCCGTAGCGCTCGAGCAGCGTGTGGCCCGTCAGCTGGCGCCACCGGTCGAGCGTCGACACCGGCAGGGCTGCCGACCCCGACACCATCAGCCGCAACCCGGCCGCTCCGGCCGACCACCGCTCGCGGTCCCCGTCGACCGCGGCGTCCCACGCGGCGGTGAGGCGGGCGTAGATCGTCGGGACGGCCATGAACACCGTGACCTCACCCGACGCCAGCCGCTCCCAGACGGCGACGGCGTCGAAGCTGCCCGGTGCCTCGCAGCACGCACCGACGGCGAGCGGGGTCAGCGTCACGTTGACGAGCCCGTGCACGTGGTTCAGCGGCAGCACGAGCACCGTGCGGTCGGCCGCCGACCACGACCACGCCCGCACCATGCCGTCGACCATCGCGGCGAGGCTCCCGTGGGTGTGCACAGCGCCCTTCGGACGCCCGGTCGTCCCGCTCGTGTAGATCATCAGCGCCGGCCGGTCGAGCCCGGGGGAGAAGCGGTGCACGAGCCCGCTGGCCGCCGCGTCCACCACGGGGATCCCGCCGGTCGCGGCCAGGCGCTCGGCCGCGTCGCGATGCGCCGTCGAGGCGATGATGGCTGCCGCGCCGCTGTCGGCGAGCACGTAGGCGAGCTCGGCGTCGGGGTTCGGCGGGTGCAGCGGGACGGCGATGGCGCCGGCGTGCCAGCAGGCGAGGACCGCGGTCACGATGTCGTGGCCGGCCGTGCACAGGACGGCGACGCGGTCCCCGTGGGCGACGGGCAGGGCGCCGGCGAGGTGCACCGCGTCGTCGTCGATCGTCGCGAACGTCCACGTTCCCTCGGGGTCGACGATCGCCGTGCGCCGACCGTGCACGCCCACGCGGTCGGGCAGCGGTGCCGTCACGGCGCCACCAACGCCGGCCGGCGCGCCGCGTACCCGGTCGCCTCCTCGAGCGCCTTGGCGGCGCGCAGCAGCGCGCCGTCGGCGCCCTGGCGGGTGACGAGCTGCACGCCGACGGGCATGCCCTCGGCGTCGAAGCCGGCCGGCAGCGAGAGCGCCGGGCAACCCGTGACGGTGATCCGCCAGCAGGCGGCCATCCAGTCGATGTAGTTCGACAGCCGGACGCCGGCGACCTCGGTCGGGTACTCGACCTCGACGGGGAACGGCGACACCTGCGTCACGGGGCAGGCGAGCAGGTCGTACCCCTCGTCGAAGAAGGCGACCGTCTCCCGCCACAGCGCGGCGAGCTGGGCATACGCCGTCGCCACCTCGCGCGGCGGTGACCGCCGTGCCGCGAGCGATCTCGTCCTGGATCGTCGCCTTGATCTCGTCCATGCGGTCGTGGAAGCGGGCCGTCGGGCCGTTGGCGATGTTCCACGCCCGCAGCGTGCGGAAGCAGTCGCTGGCCAGGGCGAGCTCGGGCTCGGCGTCGACGACCTCCCACCCGAGGTCGAGCATCGCCTGGCGGGTGCCCGTCAGCACGTCGAGCTGCGACCGTTCGACGGGCACGCCGATGTCGGGCGACCACGCCACGCGCAGCGGCCGCTCCGGCGGCGCCACCGGGAGGGGGATGCGGAACGGGCGGTGCATCGGATCGCGGCCGTCGGGCGCGGCGAGCACGTCGAGCAGCAGGGCGACGTCGTCGACCGTGCGGCCCATCGGGCCGCGGGTGCTGATCGGCATCCATGCGTTGCCCGGTGCGACGTTGGGGACGACGCGCACGGTCGGTCGGAAGCCGACGACGTTGTTCCACGCCGCCGGGTTGCGCAGCGAGCCGCCCGTGTCGCTGCCGTCGGCCGTGGCCACCATGCGGCAGGCGAGGGCGACGGCAGCGCCGCCGCTCGACCCGCCGGCGGTCCGGCCGAGCCCCCACGGGTTCTGCGTGACGCCGTGGACGTTGTTGAACGTGTGCGAGCCGGCGCCGAACTCCGGCGTGTTCGTCTTCCCGACGGCGACGGCGCCGGCCGCCTTCATGCGCGCCACGAGCAGGCAGTCGGCGGCGGGGCGGTGGCCGGCGAACAGCGGCGACCCGTAGGTCGTCGGGAAGTCGGCGGTCTCCTCGAGGTCCTTGTGGGCGGTGACGAGGCCGGCGAGCGGCCCGACGTCGTCGCCCGCGGCGATGGCGTGGTCGACGGCGCGGGCGCGGGCCCGCCCGACGTCGGGGTCGAGGGCGACGATCGCGTTGACGGTCGGGTTGACGGCGTCGATGCGGGCCAGGTGGGCGTCGAGCAGCTCGGTGGCCGACACCTCCTTGGCCCCGATCAAGCGGCGCTGCTCGACGGCGGTCAGGTCGACCAGGTCAGTCACGGACGGTCACCGTACGCCGGGTCGCCACTAGCGTTCACCTCGATGACCGTCCTCCGCGTCGCGCTGGCCCAGCTCAACCCGACCGTCGGTGACATCGACGGCAACCTCGCCAAGCTGATGGACGCCTACGACCGAGCGGATGCCGCGGGGTGCGACGTCGTCGCCTTCCCCGAGCTCTCGATCACCGGCTACCCGCCCGAGGACCTCGTCATGAAGCCGGGGTTCGTCGCCGACAACGAGGCCGCCCTCGGCAAGCTCGCCGCCCGCACGCGTCGCTGCGCGGCGGTCGTCGGGTTCGTCGACGAGGACCGCGACCTGTTCAACGCCGCCGCCGTGTGCGCCGACGGCGAGGTGCTCGGCACGTACCGCAAGCGGCTGCTGCCGAACTACGCCGTGTTCGACGAGGCCCGCTACTTCACACCGGGCAACGAGACGGACCCGCTCGAGCTCTACGTGATCGGCGGCGTCAACGTCGGCGTGTCGATCTGCGAGGACATCTGGAGCCCGGACGGCCCGCTGTCGGTGCAGGCCGACGGAGGCGCCGAGCTGGCGATCAACATCAACGGCTCGCCGTACCACCGCGGCAAGGCCGCCTACCGCGAGCAGATGCTGGCGACGCGCGCCGCCGACGCCCACTCGGCGCTCGTCTACGTGAACCAGGTCGGCGGTCAGGACGAGCTCGTCTTCGACGGCTGCTCGCTGGCGTTCGACGCCGAGGGCAACCTCATCGCCCGCGGCCCGCAGTTCAGCGAGGCGCTGCTCATCGTCGACGTGCCGGTGCCAGCCGTCTACCGCCAGCGCCTGCTCGATCCGCGCGGGCGCATCTCCCAGCTGTCGCTGCCGAAGATCGTCGTCACCGAGACGCCCGTGCTGCGCGACCAACCGGTCGTCAACGAGGTCCACGAGCTCCTCTCGCCGGAGGCCGAGCTCTACCAGGCGCTCGTGCTGGGCACGCGCGACTACTGCCGCAAGAACGGCTTCACCGACGTCGTCGTCGCGCTGTCCGGCGGCATCGACTCGACGTTCGTGGCGGTCGTCGCCGCCGACGCCCTCGGGTCCGACCACGTGCACGGCTTCTCGATGCCGTCGCGCTACTCGAGCGACCACTCCAAGAGCGACGCCGCGCTGCTCGCCGAGAACCTCGGCATCGACTTCTCCACGATCAGCATCGAGCCGGCGTTCAGCGCCTACCTCGAGATGCTCGGGCCCACGTTCGAGGGCCGGCCGCCGGGTCTCACGCAGGAGAACATCCAGAGCCGCTGCCGCGGCCAGCTGCTGATGGCGCTGTCGAACGAGTTCGGCTGGATGGTCCTGACGACCGGCAACAAGAGCGAGATGGCGGTCGGGTACTTCACGATCTACGGCGACTCCGTCGGTGGCTATGCCGTGATCAAGGACGTGCTGAAGACCGATCTCTACCGCCTCTGCCGCTACGTCAACCAGCGCGCCGGGCGGGAGCTGATCCCGGAGGCGGTGATCACCAAGCCGCCGTCAGCGGAGCTGCGCCCCGACCAGCGCGACGACCAGAGCCTGCCTCCGTACGAGGTCCTCGACCCGATCCTGCAGGCCTACGTCGAGGAGGATCGGACGGCCGGCGAGATCGTCGAGCTCGGTGCCGACGAGGCGGTGGTCCGGCGGGTGACGCGCCTCGTCGACATCGCCGAGTACAAGCGGCGGCAGTGCCCGCCGGGGGTGCGGGTGACGACGAAGGCGTTCGGCCGCGATCGGCGGATGCCGATCACCAACGGCTACCGCGCCTGATCGGCGGGTGCCAGCAGCAGCGACCCGGCCGCGAGCCGCGCCAGGATGGCCGCCGTGACCGCGGCGACGTCGTCGGGTGGATCGATGAGCACGTGGCGCGCGTCGACCGTGGCCCGGGCGAACTGGTCGTGCATGTGGCGGGTCGCCGCCGCGTCCGTGAAGCCGTGTGCCACCCTCGTGGCGACGCGCTCGACGCAGCGTTCGACGGACGGCAGCAGCACGACGTAGTGGGCCGTGGCGAGCCCCGTCGCGGCCATGAACGTCGGCAGGAACCATGCCCCCATGATCCCGTCGTAGACGGTCCACACGGCCTCGGCGAAGCGACCCGTCGCGGCCGCAGCAGCCACGGTCACGGTCTCGTTCTGGGCCTGCGACTCGGGCAGCCACGGCTCGATGCGCCCCTCGCGCAGGAACGCGAAGAAGGCGTCGCCCTCCACGAGGACGCTCGGGCTGCGATGCGCCGCCAGCGCCGCGGCCACCGTCGACTTGCCGGCGCCGGGCGGTCCGGTGACGATCAGCAGCTCGCCCATCAGGGCGTCAGCACGGCCTTGCCGCTGATCGCCCGCCCCTGCATCGCGGCGAGCAGCGCGGGGCCCTCCTCGAGCGGCCGGCTGAGCGGTTCGACGGGGTGCACGGTGCCGGCGGCGACGAGGTCCATCAGCTCGCCGATCAGGGCGTGGTACCCGGCCGGGTCGCGCCGCACCCAACCGCCGAGCTCGATGCCGATGACGGTGCGGCTGTTGAGCAGGATCTGGTTGATCGGGAAGCGGGGGATGTCGCCGGCCGCGAACCCGATCACGAGGTAGCGGCCCTCCCAGCGCAGGCTGCGCAGCGCCGACTCCGCCTTGGCGCCGCCGACGGGATCGACGACGGCGTCGGCCCCGCCGCCGGTCACGTCGCGGATCGCGGCCTTCAGGTCGACGTCCTCGTAGGCGATGGTCGCCGCGGCGCCGGCCGCCGTCGCCAGTGCCAGCTTGTCGGCGCTCGACGCACAGGCGACGACGCGGGCGCCGAGCGCGGTGCCGAGGTCGGTGGCGGCGAGGCCCACGCCCCCACCGGCACCGAGCACGACGATCCACTCGCCGGCGGTGACGGTCGTGCGGCGGGTGAAGGCGTAGAGCATCGTGGCGTAGCTCTGGACGAGGCCGGCAGCCTGCCCGGCGGTGACGGTGTCCGGGATCGGCACGACCGCCGCGGCGGGGACCGCGACCTGCGACGCGTAGCCGCCGGTCGCCGGGAGGGCGAGGACGCGCTGGCCGGTCCGCAGCCCGTCGACACCGTCACCGACGGCCGCGATCGTGCCGGCGACCTCGGTGCCGGGGGTGTGCGGCAGCGGCGGTGTGAACTGGTAGCGCCCCTGGACGATGAGCCCGTCGACGAAGTTCACGCCGGCGGCGGCGACGTCGACGACGACCTGCCCCGGCGCCGGTTCGAGGTCGGGCCCCTCGACGACGACGAGGTCGTCGAGCGACCCGAACGACTCCGTGACCAGCTTGCGCATCGCGCGGACCCTACTGATGGCGCAGGCGTGGGCGAGGGTGCCGGGTGCCGTCCGCGGCCCGCCGGCGGGGAGGCCGCCAGCAGGTGGTGGCGGACGAGCATCGCCACGCAGGCGACAGCCGCGAACGACGCCGCGAGGAGGGCCGGCGCGACGATGCCGAAGCGGTCGTAGAGCCGCGTGGCGGGGATGGCGACGATCACCCGGCCGACGGTGGCGGACGCCAGGAGGGCGCCGATGCCCTTGCCCGGCGCGCCCGGGACGAGCTCGGCACCGATCGGGATCGTCGAGACGAACGCGAACTCGAACGCCGCGATGAACACCGCCAGGAGCACGAGGGCGACCCCGAGGCTGCCGTGGAGGGCGGCCACCAGCAGCGCGCACGGGATCATGACGAGCGTGCCCCCGACGACGCTGCGCTCCTTGCCCCACCGGTCGGTGCGCGCCGCCGAGGTCGTCGAGGCGAGCAGCTCGAGGCCGCCGATCCCGAACACGACCGCCGACAACGCCGCGGTGCCGACGTCGTAGTCGTCTTCCAGCCAGGCCCCGAACGTCACGAACAGGGCCTGCGCGGCGCCCATCAGGCCGAGCACCGCGACGGCGGCGATCCACCCCGGGCGGTCGATCGCGCCGGCGGGCGCGGCACGGCGGGTGCCGGCGGCCCGCACGGCTGGTTCCAGCGCCACCCGCGCCCGCATCGCGCCCGCCGCCACCACGACGCCGATGGCGCCGAGCAGATAGGCCCAGCGCCACGACGTCGCCGCGGCCACGAGCCCGAGCAGCGACACGCCGACGAGCAGCCCGAGCGCCCACGACGTCTCGAGCAGGCCGGTGATGCGGCCGCGGCGGTCGTAGGGCACGTGGTCAGCGGTCCACGAGATGATCCCGACGTCGAACACGACCTTCGTGGCGGCGAGCACGAGCAGCCCGGCCGTGAACATGACGATGCCGGTGCTGAGCCCGGCGATCGTGGCGCCGGCGGCGACCCCGGCGAGCCCGGCGAGCATGGACGTGCGGCGCGGCACGTGGTCGATCACGCGCCCGACGAGGGGCGCCGTCAGCCCGGCCGCCTCGGTGATGGCGATGGCGACGCCGAGGTCAGCGAGGGAGACGTCGAGGCCGCGTGCGATCGTGGCGAGGAACGGCGGGGCGAAGCGGTAGACGGCGTTCGTCGCCAGCCGAGCGCCGGTGAGCGGCACCACGGCTCGGCGCACGGCGGGCGCGTACGACTCGTCGAGCAACCCCCTGGACACCGCCGCCCGACGCTACCGACGCGAAGATGGGCCGATGGCCACCGTTCCGCCGCCGCTGTCGTACGACGATGAGCTGCGCGAGCGGATCCGCGCCAACCTCGCCGCCCACGAGCGTCGCGTCCTCGCCCTGGACGAGCGCCGGCACGCGGCCGTCGCGGTGGTGGTCGTCGACTCCACGGAGGGTGAGGACCGCGTCGACCCCTACGAACCGACCCCGGGGTCGATGGACCGGATCCCCGGCGGCGCCGACGGCCTCGACGGGCGCATGCTCGACGTCAGCGGCGGGGCCGCGTTCCTGCTCTGCCGGCGGGCGGCCGGGCTCAACCGCCACGCCTCGCAGTGGGCGCTCCCGGGCGGCCGGCTGGACGCCGGCGAGACGCCGGAGGTGGCGGCCCGCCGGGAGACGGACGAGGAGCTCGGTGTGGCCCTCGACGCCGGCAGCGTGCTGGGGCTGATGGACGACTACGCGACGCGCTCCGGCTACGTCATCACGCCGGTCGTGCTGTGGGGCGGCGGGCGCACCGAGCTGCGCCCGCACCCGGGCGAGGTGCTGGCGGCCTACCGGATCGGGCTCCACCAGCTGCTGCGCGACGACTCGCCACGGTTCGTCGACATCCCCGAGAGCGACCGCCCGGTCGTGCAGGTCCCGCTCGGGCGCGACCTGATCCACGCCCCGACCGCGGCCGTGCTCGTGCAGTTCCGGTGGCTCGCCCTGGAGGGCCGAGCCGACCCGGTCGGCGACTTCGAGCAGCCCGTCTTCGCCTGGAAGTAGTCGCTCAGCGGCCGGAGTGGCCGAAGCCGCCGCCGCGGTCCACCCCGTCGAGCGCGGTGGTGACCTCCCAGACGACCTCCTCGACGCGCTGCACGACGAGCTGGGCGATGCGGTCGCCGCGGTGCACGGTGTAGTCGTGGTCGGGATCGGTGTTCAGCAACACGACCTGCAGCTCGCCGCGGTAGGCGGCGTCGATCAGGCCCGGTGCGTTCACCACCGCGATGCCGTGGCGCAGGGCGAGGCCGCTGCGCGGCAGCACGAAGCCGGCATGGCCCGGCGGGATGGCGAGGGCGATCCCGGTCGGCACGAGGGCGCGCCCGCCGCCGGCCGCCACGGTGGCGTCCTCGCGGGCGTGGAGGTCGAGGCCGGCGTCGCCGGGGTGGGCGTAGGCCGGCAGCGGGAGGTGGGGGTCGAGGCGGACGACGGGCACCGGCAGCGGCATCGCCGGGATCCTAGGGAGCGGGACTACGTTGGGCCCGTGGAGGGCGCCCACGACCTCGGGGGGCTGGACGGGTTCGGCCCCGTCGTCACCGCCGATGGCGAGCTCACCCATCACGAACCGTGGGAGCTGCGGGCGCAGGGCGTCGCCCTGTTCGCCGTGCGCGGCGGCATGCGGCCGTGGATCGAGCGCCTCGACCCGGCCACCTACCTGACGTCGTCGTACTACGTCCGCTGGCTGCGGGCGGCCGAGCTCGGCGCGCTGGCCCAGGGCGCCGTGACGCCCGACGACCTGGCGCGCTGGCAGGCGCGGTTCGAGTCCGACGACGCGGCCCGCCCGCCGGTCGTGCTCGATGCCGAGCGGCGGGCGCGCGTCGAGGCCGCGCTGACGTCTGCCGACCGCCTGCGCCCAGCGCGGGCGCATCGCTTCGGGCGCGGCGACCGCGTGCGCGTGCAGCGCTGGCACGACCCCGAGCACCACCACCGCTGCCCGCGCTACGTGCGCGGGGCCGTCGGCGTCGTCGAGACGGCGTGGGGTGAGGAGCACGTGCCCGGGCGGGAGGCCGACGACGAGTGGGCGCCCACGTACACCGTCACGTTCCGCGCCGAGGAGCTGTGGGGCGCGTCGACGGAGGACGGGCCGTTCACGGTGGCGGTGGACCTGTGCGAGCACTACCTCGAGGCGGCGCCGTGAGCGACCACGACCACGACCACGATCACGATCACGAGGGTCATGATCACGACCACCACGCGTCACCGCGGTCGCGGCGGGCGCGGTCGGAGTTCGAGATCCGGGCGCTCGCCCTCGAGGCCGCGCTCGTCGAGGCCGGGCGCACGAGCACCGATGCCATCGACGCGTTCGTCGAGCACATGGAGCACCGCATGGGGCCGCACCACGGGGCCCGTGTCGTGGCGCGGGCGTGGGTCGACCCGGCGTTCAAGCAGCGCCTGCTCGCCGACGGCACCGCGGCGATGGCCGAGCTCGGCATCGCCGGCGCCGAGGGCGACAACGTGCGCGTCGTCGAGAACACCGACGGCGTCCACAACCTCGTCGTGTGCACGCTCTGCTCGTGCTACCCGTGGCCGCTGCTCGGCGTGCCGCCGATCTGGTACAAGAGCTTCGCCTACCGGTCGCGGGCCGTCACCGCGCCGCGCTCCGTGCTGCGGGAGTTCGGCACCGAGCTGCCCGCCGACGTCGAGGTGCGGGTGTGGGACTCCAGCGCGGCGATCCGCTACCTCGTGCTGCCGGCGCGCCCGCCCGACACCGAGCAGCTCGCCGAGGACGAGCTGGCGGCGACCGTCACCCGCGACCAGATGGTCGGCGTCCGCCGCTGACGCCCATCGGTTTCTGACGACACTTCGGTGGCGTCAGCCCACCGAAGTGTCGTCAGAAGCGGGCGGCCACGGGATGTCGACGAGGAGCCCGTCGGCGGCGTCGAAGGCGCGGAAGCGCCACGCACCCCGGGTGTCCCCGTCAACGGTGCGGTACCGCTCGGCGTGACGGCAGGCGGCCGGGTCGATCGCGGCGACGCCGCCGAGGCCGGCGAGGACGCCCGGCAGCTCGTCGAGGCGCACCGGGAACACCTCGACGTCGCCGCGGCCCGCCTCGTGGTAGCGGTACGACGCCGCCACGTCGCGCTGGCGGGCGAGCTCTGACGCGGTGACGGCGCCGGCCTCGAGCACGAGGCCCTCGAGGGCCACGACCCACGACTCGTAGTACGGCCGCTGCGGATCGTCGGCGATGGCGGCCACCAGCCGCGTCCGGAACGCCTCCCACGGCAGCCCGGTGCGCGCGACGACGTCGACCGCCATGGCGAACGCCCGGCCCTCCCACGGCTCGGCGAAGACCGGCTCGCCGTCCACCGTCGGGAACGGGGCGACAGGGCCGAGGACGGCGGCCGCCCGGTCGACGTCGCGCTCGCTCACCGTCGCAACGTACGCCGTCGGTACCCTGCCGGTCGATGGAGCGCCCGCCGTCGGTCGATGCCCTCGCCCGCTCGCTGGCGTCGTCGGGGCTGCCCCACCCGCTGCTCGTCGAGGTAGCCCGCCAGGCGATCGCCGACGGCGCCGTCGCCGACGCCGCCGCCCGCGCCGCGAACCTCCACCGCACGCTCCTCACCCCGGTCGTCAACGCGACCGGCGTCCTGCTGCACACGAACCTCGGCCGCGCCCCGCTCGCCCACCACCAGGATGCCCGCGCCCAGTCCGTCGAGCTCGACCTCACCACCGGCGAGCGTGGCTCGCGCCAACGCACCGTGGGCCCGCTGCTCGCCCGGCTCTGCGGAGCCGAGGACGCGATCGTCGTGAACAACGGGGCCGCCGCGGTCCTGCTCGTGCTGGCCGCCCTCGCCGGCGGCCGGCAGGTGCCGGTGAGCCGGGGCGAGAGCGTGGAGATCGGTGGTGGGTTCCGCGTCCCGGAGGTGATGGAGCAGTCCGGGGCGCGCCTCGTCGACGTCGGCACGACGAACCGCACGCGGCTCGCCGACTACCGCCGGGCCCTCGACGCGCCCGGATCGGACGTCGCCCTCGTGCTCAAGGTGCACCCGAGCAACTACCGCGTCGACGGCTTCGTCGAGGACACCGCGGTCGGCGAGCTCGCGACGCTCGGTGTCCCGGTCGTCGTCGACCTCGGCAGCGGTCTCGTCGACGCGACGTGCCCGTGGTGGCCCGGCCCGCATCCTCCTGGCTGGCTGGCGTCGGAGCCCGCCGCGCGCCAGACGATCGAGGACGGCGCGGCGATCGTCACGTTCAGTGGCGACAAGCTGCTCGGCGGTCCGCAGGCGGGCATCATCGCCGGGCGCGCCGATCTCGTCGCCCGCTGCGCCCGCCACCCGCTCGCCCGCGCCGTGCGCCCCGGCGGGCTCGTGCTGGCGGCCGTCCAGGAGCTCGCCCTCGCCTACCTCCGCCGCGACGTCGTCACCACCGTGCCGTTCTGGCGCATGGCCGCGACACCCGTCGCCGCGCTGCGCGCCCGCGCCGAGGCCATCGGCGAGCGCACCGGCGCGATCCCGGTCGCGACCGAGGCGGTGCCGGGCGCCGGCTCGGCGCCGGGCACGACGATCCCGTCCCACGGGCTGCAGCTGCCCGGCGACCAGCTGGCGCGCCTCCGGGCGCACACGCCGCCCGTGATCGCCCGCTGCCGCGACGGGGTCACGATCCTCGACCTGCGGGCGGTCGATCCCGACGACGACGCGGCGATCGTGGCGGCGATCGGACCTCAGCCGGGGTAGATCGCCCGCCACGCGGTCGTCCAGCGGGCCGCCCGGTCGCCGTCGATCGGGCCGTAGGTCGACAGCGTCGCCGACGCGGCGAGGCCGGCCCCGTTCGGCGCCTCCGCGACGATGAGCAGCCCGGGTCCCCACGCGTCGACCGTCACGCCGAGCTGGTGGGCGGAGCGGAACCAGACCGTGCCCGTGAGCGTCTCGCCGGCGACCTCGGCGGCGTAGCGCGCGCCGTCGGCCGCCGACGCCGGCAGGCCGAGCGCGGCGGCGCCGTGCGTCGGCGCCGGCGCGGTGCCATCGAGGTGGACGGTGTGGCGGGTCTCGCCCCACTGGTGGGCCAAGGCGAAGCGCAGCTGCTGGACGAACGACAGCCACCCCTCGTCGACCTCGTCGTAGTAGACGTCCCAATCCAGCTCGCCGGGGTCGATCGGCGCGGCGCGGACCACGCGCACGATCGTCTGGGCGCCGGCCGGCTCGAACGTGAAGCGGTGGCCGCCGACGTGCAGCGACCGTCCTTCCTCCTCGACGGTGGTGCCGTCGGCGAAGATCATCCGGATCTCGTCGTCGAGGCCCTCGTCCTCCCACCCGTGCCACTGGCGGATCAGGTCGGGGTCACGGAACGCCGGCCAGACGTCGTCGACGGGGGCCGGCAGGGTGACCTCGATGCGCAGGCCGTCGGTCATGGTCCCTCCTCGGGTGCGGGGCTGGGGTGGCCACCGGCGACGACGCGGTAGCGCCGGCCGTCCGGATCGTGGAAGCGGTGGGCGACGTCGGCGACGGCGTCGGCGAGCGCGGTGGTGAACGCCTCGACGTCAGTGGGCGCGCGCAGCCCGATGTCCGCCTCGATCGTGAACGTCAGCAGCCGGCGCTCGCCGGCCGCCGCCTGCATCCGGCTGACGTCGCGCACGACGGCGGCCGCCGTCGCCACGAGGTGCTCGGCGGCGTAGCGGTCGGCCGACGGCGCCGTCCCCGGCGCCTGCATGACCGCCGGGTCGACGACGAAGGCCCCGGCGACGGCGCGCAGGATGCGCTCGGTGCAGCCCCGGCGCTGGCGGGTCTCGACGAGCTCGACGAGGCCGGCCGCCTCGAGCACCCGCAGGTGGTAGTTCGCCTGCTGGCGGGTCATGCCGACGAGCTCGGCCACCTGGGTCGCCGAGCGCGGCTCGTGCAGCGCGGCGAGGAGGCGGCGGCGGGCGGGCGAGAGCGCGAGGTGGACCCGCTCGGGCTCCCGGATCAGGGCCACCGATGAGGTCACGACGCCCATCGTACGAATTGACAATCTATTCTGTCAAATGGTCCGGGTGCCATGCTCGGGCGTCGTGAGGGTCATCGCCACCGCCGGCCACGTCGACCACGGCAAGTCGTCGCTGGTCCTGGCCCTGACCGGCACCGATCCGGACCGCTTCGCCGAGGAGAAGCGGCGCGGCCTCACGATCGACCTCGGCTTCGCCCACGCGGTCGTCGGCGGCGAGGCGGTGAGCTTCGTGGACGTGCCCGGGCACGTGCGCTTCCTGCGCAACATGCTCGCCGGGCGTGGGCGGGGTCGACGCCTGCCTGTTCGTCGTCGCCGCCACCGAGGGCTGGAAGCCGCAGAGCGAGGAGCACCTGCGGATCCTCGAGCTGGTCGGCGTCGAACACGGCGTCGTCGCCCTCACCAAGGTCGACGTCCTCGACGACCCCGACCTCGTCGAGCTGGCGGCGCTGGAGGTCGCCGACCACGTGGCCGGGTCGTTCCTCGCCGGGGCGCCCGTGGTGCCGGTGGCGGCCCCGCTCGGCCGTGGCGTCGCCGAGCTGGCCGTCGCCCTCGGCGACCTGGCGCGGCAGACGCCGGCGGCGACCGATCGCGGCCGGGCGCGGCTGTGGGTCGACCGCGCGTTCGCGGCGAAGGGCAGCGGCACGGTGGTCACCGGCACGTTGACGGACGGCACGATCGCCACCGCCGACGTGGTCGCGGTCGAGCCGGGTGGGCGCGCGGCGCGGGTGCGGGCGATCCAGACGCTCGGCCGGCCCATCGGCACGATCGGGCCCGGGCACCGCGTCGCCCTCAACCTGTCGGGCATCGAGCACGCCGCGCTGGGGCGCGGCGACGCCGTCGTGGCAACCGGGCGGTGGGCGCTGACGGCGCGGTTCGACGCCAGCCTCGACGTCCTCGCGTCGCTCGATCACGTCGTGTCGCGCCGCGGTGCGTACCTCGCGTACATCGGCTCCGGCGAGCACGCCGTGCGGCTGCGGGTGCTCGGCCCGGATTCGATCCGACCGGGCGAGCGCGGGCTCGTCCGGCTCCACGTCGGCGTCGCCCTCCCGCTGCTGCCGGGCGACCGCTACGTCCTGCGCGAGACCGGCCGCGACGAGACGATCGGCGGCGGCGAGGTGCTCGACGTGGCCCCCGTCCTGCCCGCCTCGCGGGCGCGACCCGATCGCGACGTGGACCGAGTCGTCGCCGAGCGGGGCTGGATCAGCGTCGACGAGCTCGAGCTGCTCACCGGCGAGCGGCGGCCGCCGACCGTCGGTGGCTGGGCGGTCGATCCGCCGGCGCTGGCGGTGACGGTCGAGGCGCTGGGCGTGCGCCTCGCCGCCGGCGGCGTGCCGCTGGCGTCAGTGGGCCCGCGGGAACGGGCCGTGCTGGAGACGATGGACGGGGTCGTCGTCGACGCCACGGAGGCGCGCCTTGCAACGGCCGCCGATCCGCTCGCCGATCACCCGGCCGTCGCCGCGCTGGCAGCCGGCGGCCTCGCGCCCCCGGCGCCGGAGGGCATCGAGCGCGCCGCGCTGCGCGAGCTCGTCCGTCGCGGCGTGCTCGTCGAGCGCGACGGCCTGTGGTGGCACGCCTCGGCCGTCGAGGACGCGGGCGTGGTCGCCGCCCGCCTCTTGCGCGACCGGCCGGACGGGTTCACGGTCGGCGACTTCCGCGAGGCCGCCGGGATCACCCGCAAGCACGCCGTGCCGCTCCTCGCCGAGCTCGACCACCGTGGCGTCACCCGCCGGCGCGGCGACCTGCGCATCGCCGGCAACCGCCTGCCGGAGGTGTGAGCGGCCGTCGTTGCCAACTTTCAGACCACACGGCCAGAACCTGGCCGTCTCGTCTGAAAGTTCGCCGATCCAGCCGTGCGGGCCGGGCCGCGCCGGTTCAGGCGGAGACGCGCAGGAGGCGGCGTTCGTCGTGGTTGAGTCCGCCCCAGATGCCGTAGCGCTCGTCGACGGCGATCGCGTGCTCGAGGCACTCGGTGCGGACGGGGCACGCCGCGCACACGGACTTCGCCCGCCGTTCCCGTGCCAACCGCTCGTGCTTGCGCTCGGTGTGCATCGGTGGGTAGAAGTCCGAGGGTGCGCCGCTCCGGCAGGCGCCGGTTTGTTGCCAGGTCAAGCTCAGGCCCTTCACGGCGCTCAACCTAGGAAGCCGCCCGGAACCGTTCAATGGGTCCGGACCCCTGTTCACACAGGGTTTACGACGCCGAAACCGGTCCGTCTTCACTGGCCTTGCGACGCCGTTCCCGGTGGTCGCGGGCCGCCCCCTCGAGCGGCTCGACCTCCAGGGTGACGCCGTCGATGGCCACGACGCGCACCTGCTCACCGGCGGCGACCGGCGTCGCCCGGTTCGTGCGGGCCCGCCAGCGGCCCTCGCCGACGCTGACGACACCGTCCGGATCGACGGCCTCGACGACGTCGCCGAGCTGGCCGATCATCCACTCCCGGCCGATCGTCGGCGTCGCGAACCGGGTCCGCACCATCGAGGGCATGCCGACGACGAACGCCAGCACGACGCCGCCGATGCCGGCGAGGAGGGTGATCCACGACGGGCGCAGCGTGATGCCGGGCAGCGGCTCGAACAGCATGAGGCTGCCGAAGATCGTCAGCACGATGCCGACGCCCGTCCAGAGCCGGGGCACCCCGACCTGCACGTCGACGGCGAACGCGAGCATCGCGGCGAGGATGACGGCGACGGCCCACCCGCGCGCCGGCAGGGTGGCCAAGCCGGTGCAGGCGAGCACGACGCACGTGGCGCCGACGACGCCGGCGACCCCGACGCCGGCGGTGAAGAACTCGAAGATCAGCAGCGCGAGGCCGATGAGGAACAGCAGGTAGGTGACCGCCGGGCTGGCGACGGTGTGGAAGAGCTGGTCGACGAGGCCGAGCTTGGCGAAGCGGACGGTCGCGGTGGTGTCCCGGCGCGGGGTGCCGTCGGAGGCCACGGACTCCGCCGTCGTCTCGAGGACGACGCCGCCCTCCTCGTAGCCGTCGAGGGCGTTGACCATGCTGACGATCGTCGGGATCCCCTCGTCGGAGATGCGCTGCTCGAACACCCCGAGCTCGCGGGCGTCGCTGAGCCCCAACGATCCGTCGCGCAGCGCGTCGGCGGCCGCCCCGAAGTCGACCGGCACGCCGTTCGGGCGCAGCGGGACGCCGGTGTGGCCGACGCGCGAGCCGGGCGCCATGCCGGTGACATCCGCCACGGCCAGCAGCTGCGCCGGCGTGCCGTAGAGCCGGGCGCCGGACGGTCCGATCCAGATCGCGATCGGGATCGGCGCGGCCTCGATGCGCTCCATCAGCGCCTCGATCTCGTCGTCGCTGACGACCGCCCCGCGGCTGTTCACCTGCAGGATGAGGGCCTGGGCGCCGTCCTCGGTCGAACGTTCGATGGCCTGGTCGATGGCGTCGACGACGATCGGATCGACGAGGCCGCTGACCTGCAGCACGTCGACCGGACCGGGATCGTCGGCGGCACCCTGGGCGGCGGCGGGGTGGCCGCTGGCGGACAGCGCGCCGAGGCAGGCCGCGGCCCCCAACAGGGCGATCGCTAGTCTGCGCAAAGGTGCCTCCGGAGCTCGTCGATCCTGTGCCGCAGCTGACCGCAGCTCGCGTCACCATCGTGGCTGGCAAGGGGGGCGTCGGCAAGACCACGGTAACGGCAGTCCTCGCCCGAGCGGCCGCCGCGTCCGGTCTGCGCGTGCTCGCCGTCGAGCTCGACGGCAAGCCGGTGCTGCCCGAGCTGCTGGGGGACGTCCCGTGCGAACCGATCTCCGGTCCGGCGGCGCTCGAGGCCTACCTGCGCGAGCACGGCTTCGGACGGGTGGCGCGCCGGCTGACGACGTCCGGTGTCATCGACGTGGTGGCGACCGCCGCGCCCGGCATCGACGACATCGTCGTGCTCGGCAAGATCAAGCAGCTCGAGCGCAGCGGCGAATGGGACGTCATCGTCGTCGACGGTCCGGCTGCCGGACACGCCATCACGTTCCTCACGTCGGCCGCCGGGCTGCTCGATGCGGTGCGTGGCGGACCGGTCCGGGCGCAGGCCCAGGACGTCGTGGACCTGCTCCGTGATCCCGACCGCTGCCAGGTCGTGCTCGTGACGCTCCCCGAGACGACGCCCGTCAACGAGGTCGTGGAGACGGCGTACGCCCTGGAGGACCGCGTCGGGGTGCGCCTCGGCCCGGTGGTGGTGAACAACGTCGACGGGCTCGATGGCGACGACGTGCCCGACCCCGCCGACGTCGTGCTGCGTGGTGTCGACGATGCAGAGCTGCTCGTCGCCGCGGCGACGTTCCGCCGCGGCCGCCTGGCGCTGCAGCGCGACGAGATCGCTCGACTGGGCACCGAGCTGGCGCTCGACCAGTGGCACCTGCCGCTGCTGCCGGTCGCCGGCCTCGACGCCGCCGACGTGCTCACGCTCGCCGGGTCGATGCGGTCGAATCAGTGAGCGAACGAGTCTTCGAGCGAGCGAACCAGCATGACGGTGCCGAAGGCTCGCTGGTGCGCCATCGGCTCGTCCTGGATCGCGTCGGCCGGAGCGGGATGGTGCACCAGTGAGCCTCGACGCCGTGCTGGCCGATGCGTCGGTCGTGGTGTGCTGCGGGTCCGGCGGCGTCGGGAAGACGACGACCGCCGCGGTGATCGGCCTGGAGGCGGCGCGCGCCGGGCGCCGGGCCGTCGTCGTGACGATCGACCCGGCCCGCCGCCTCGCCGACGCCCTCGGGCTGGTCGACGGGCTGGCCGCCGACCCGCAGCGGATCGACCTCGACGCGCCCGGCGAGCTGTGGGCGATGATGCTCGACACCGCCGCCGCGTTCGACGGGATCGTGCGCCGCAACGCCGGCGACGAGGAGCAGGCCGAGCGGATCCTGACCAACCGCTTCTACCGGAACATCTCCGGCGCCCTGAGCGGCACCCAGGAGTACATGGCGGCCGAGACGTTGCACCAGCTGCACGGCGACGAGCGCTTCGACGTCGTCGTCGTCGACACCCCGCCGAGCCGCAACGCCCTCGACTTCCTCGAGGCGCCCAGCGTGCTCGCCCGCTTCCTCGACCACCGCCTGTTCAAGCTGCTGATGCTCCCCGCCCGGCGTGGCATGAAGGTCGTCAACGCGGCCACCCAGCCGCTCCTGCGGGCGATCGGTCGCGTCGTCGGGTCCGACGTCCTGGCCGATGCCGTCGCCTTCTTCCAGGCCTTCGCCGGCATGGAGGGTGGGTTCCGCCAGCGCGCCGAGGAGGTCATCGAGCTGCTGCGCTCCGACGACACCGTCTACGTCATCGTGGCGTCGCCGCACCGCGACACGGTGACCGAGGCGGTGTGGTTCGCCGGGAAGATCGCCGAGCACGGGATCAGCCGCGTCGCCGGCGTCGCCAACCGCGTGCACCCGGCCTTCGGGCCCGGCACCGCGGCGGACGCCACGGCCCGTGCCGACGCCGCCAAGGGTGACGTCGCCGGGCTCTGGCGCAACGTCGCCGCGCTGCGGGCGCTGGCCGAGGCCGCCCATGGCGAGCTGGCGCCGCTCGCCGAGCTGCTCGCCGAGCGCCCGCTCGTCACCGTGCCGCTGCTCGCCGGCGACGTCCACGACCTCGACGGGCTCGACGAGATCCGGCGCCAGCTGTTCGACGCACCGTGACGCCCGGCTGGTCCGTGCGGTACCGTCCGGGGCCGTGAAGGTGCTGCTGGCGACGGACGCCGACTGGCTGGTCGCCGACGTCGTGGCCGCCCTCGGTGGACCGGAGACGTCGTTCACGGTCTGTTCGGAGGGACGCGAGGTGGCCGCCACGGTCGAGGCCAAGGTCGACGCCGGCGAGGACATCGACGTGGCGATCTTCGACCTGCAGATCGGCTCGATGGGCGGGATGGCCGTGACGATGTCGATGCGCCTCGACGAGTCGAGCGGACGCCTCCCGCACGTGCCGGTGGTGATGCTGCTCGACCGCATCGCCGACGTGCACCTCGCCAAGCGGTCCGGCGCCGACGGCTGGCTCGTCAAGCCCCTCGACCCGCTGCGCCTGCGGCGGGCCGTGCGCGCCGTGCTGCGTGGCGACACCTACCACGAGGGCCTCGTCGACGGTCGACGTGGCGTGCAGCCGATGACGGCCGCCCTCGCCGAGATCCCCGACAGCGGGGTCCCGGTCGAGGACGCCGACGTCGTCCCCGCCCCGTCCCGGTAGCCGTCATGCCCATCCGAGTATCGGGCGCCGTGCGAGTACGTGGCGCGGGCCTGCCCTGCACGGCGTACTCGGATCGATCCTCTTGCTCGGATCGGGTGGCCCACCGGTAGGCTCATCCGCCGCTACGGGGTGTAGCGCAGCTTGGTTAGCGCGCCACGTTCGGGACGTGGAGGCCGGAGGTTCAAATCCTCTCACCCCGACGGATGGACCACTGATGATCTGCGTGCGTTCCAGCAGCTGATGGAGTCCACCTACGGCCACCACGATCGCCAACGGGGCGTCCCGGCGACGGTGGCCTGGCTGGCCGAGGAGGTCGGCGAGCTCGCCCAGGCCGTGCGCAAGGGCACCCGGGCCGCAGCAGGAGCACGAGTTCGCCGACGTGCTGGCGTGGCTGGCGTCGCTCGCCAACCAGGTCGGCATCGACCTGGAGGCGGTCGCCGACCGCTACGCCGGCGGCTGCCCCCGCTGCGGCGGCTCGCCCTGCACGTGCGCCCACGCGAGCGAGTGGCAGCGTCCCGAGCCCGGCGCCTGACGCTCGTACATCGGATGGACGCAACGGCGGCCAGGCCGCGAACCGCGCACGTCGACCGGGCTGCTGAGCGTGAACCCGCTGGGTCGGTGCCGCTCCGGGCTCCTAGATGATCTCGCGGGCGTCGCGGTCCGGGGAACGGGGGGAACGGGGCGAGCGGCAGCGTCTGGTACCAGTAGGCGACGGTGGCGATGTCGTCCTGCAGCTGCAGGTAGCGCCAGCCGGGGCGCCACCCGAGCGCCTGCATCGTCACCCGCAGGTCGGTCCGGAAGCGGATCGGGTCCGTGAGGTGCCAGCGGTAGAGCCCGAAGCGCTGTTGCGACCGGTACAGGCCGTCGGGCCGCAGCACCTGGGGCATGCCGGCGTACGGCGTCGTGAACTCGGTGTAGCGGCCGTCGACGTCGAAGTTGTACGACCCGCAGAAGTAGTCCTCGGTGCCGGTGCCGCAGATCGTCGGGAACTCGTCGTCGCCGTCGAGGAAGAACTTGACCTCGCCCTCGCCCCACCAGCCCGAGTTGTTGACGCCCCACGCGCAGTAGGTCCCGACGTACTGGCCCGCGGCCGCGCACGCCGTCGAGGATCGTGACGACCTCGCCCTGCGGCAGCGGGTTGACGCGCCGGAACTGGGCGCAGAAGCGGGCGGCGTCGTCGGGGACGTCACACAGTGAGTACGTGACCTGGTAGTAGAGGACGCGCTCCTCGACGCTCTCGTTGGTGATCGTGATGCGGGCCCGCCGCTGGAACGGCATCTCCCAGTAGCAGTTGAACGCCCGGCCCGGGTTGACGCACACGGCGAGCGAGGACACCTGGGCGTACTCGCCCCACCCGCACGCGAAGAAGTCGCCGACGGGGCACTCGACGGCGGGCTGCGGGTCGTCGTCCCACCACATGCGCAGGATCTGGTTGCGCCAGCCGCCCGTCGGCGTCAGCCAGATGTGCTGGATCGCCCCGGGACCCTCGATGTCGGCCAGCACGTGCTCGGCGCCGGCGGGGATCCGCACGTAGGGATCGACCTTCCAGCCCTGGCCGAGCGCCGCCGCGGCGTGCGATGCGACACCCTCGGTGGCCATGCCGCCGCGAGCCCGCTCGCCCGTCGGGTTCTCGGGGCTGATCGAGCGCGTCTCGGCGTCGGCCAGCCGCCACACGTTGGCGAGCCCGACCCCCAACCCGTTCCAAGCTCCCGTCATCGTCGCTCCCCACCGGCCATGTGCGGCCCGCGGACCGGGACCGAGCGCCCGATCGTACGTCGCGCCGCCACCCGTGCCGGCGGCTGCGAGTGGCCGCTACGGTGCCGCGGCGAACCCGCTGATCGGAGCGCCCGTGAGATACCGACCGGCGACGGACGACGACGTCGCCTTCTTCGCCGAGCACGGCTGGCTGGTGGTCACCGACGTCATCGACCCCGCACGACCTCGTCGCCATCGAGGACCGCTGCGACGAGATCATCGCCAACCGCGACACGATGGCGTTCGACTGGGCCTGGGAGGCCGGGACGGATCGCAGCCAGCGCCAGTTCAAGATCCTCCAGGGCAGCCCGAGCCGGCGCACCCGGGAGTTCGACACCGCGCCGTTCCGGACGTGGGCCGTCGCCTTCGGGTCGGCGCTGCTCGGCACGCCCGTCGAGTTCTGGTACGACCAGTTCCTCGCCAAGCCGCCGCAGCGCAGCGCGGCGACGCGGTGGCACCAGGACGAGGGCTACTGGGGCCGCGCCCTGGACGACCGGGGCATCACGTGCTGGATGCCGTTCCACGACGTCGACGAGCGCAACGGCTGCATGCACTTCGTGGACGGCGGGCACCGGGACGGCGTGCTCGTCCACGAGCGGCCGCCGGAGGTGCAGAGCGACCTGCTCGTGTGCCACCCCGACGAGTCCCGCGCCGTCGCCTGCCCGATCCGGCTCGGCAGCGTGACGTTCCACCACGGCAAGACGCCGCACATGACGACCGCCAACACGAGCGGGTCGTGGCGCCGGATCCTGACCCAGCACCTCAAGGCCGTCGGCGTGGCGGGCGAGGGCGACCACTATCCGTGGAAGGTCTACGTGAACCAGTTCACGGGTGAGCTGACGACGCCCGAGACCCGCTGAAGGGCCAGGCGGCTCGCTGCTCCGGCAGCCGGCGGGCGCGGCGGCGGCGAGGGCGATGATGGCGGCGGACGTGGCGAAGAGCCTCCAACTGTTCGTCGAGAACCACCACGTTCTGGTCGTTCTCGACGAACAGTTCGCGACTTCGCGTGCTCAGCTGCCGCGCACGGCGTCCAGGCGGTCGCCGGCCGTGTCGGCGGCGACCGAGGCGGTGCGCGTGCGCGGACCGAGCAGCTTGCCCATCAGGTGCTCGCCGGCGGTCACGGGCGGGTACCGGGGCGGGTCGTCGGCCGACTGGCAGGTGGGCAGGCACTCGATCAGCGCGTCGTGGTCGCCGTCGTGGAAGAAGGCGACGGAGCGGCGGTGGTTCGGGCGATCGGGCAGCCGCGCCGGGGGGAGCACCCGGTGCAGCGTCGAGCGCCACCGGTCGTTCGTCCACTGCGCGGTCAGGTCGCCGAGGTTGACGAGGAAGGCGCCGGGTGCGGGCACGACGTCGTGCCAGGTGTGGTCGGGGCCGAGCACCTGGAGCCCGGGGACGGGGTCCGCGTAGAGGACGGTGACGATCCCGTAGTCGGTGTGGGCGCCCATCCCCACCTGCCCGTCGAGGAGGTCGGGATCGCCGGGATGGGTCTCGTAGTGGATCGTCCGCAGCGTGTCGGTGGAGTGGGTGACGAACGGGCGGAACCAGCCGTCGTCGAGCCCGAGCGCGACGCGCGAAGACCTCGAGCAGGCGGTCGGCGACGCCGCGCGCGGCGTCGAAGTAGGCGACGAGGGCCGGGCGCAGCGTGGCCGGCTCGTCGGGCCAGATGTTCGGTGCGAACAGGCGGTGGCGCTCGACGGCGATCGCTGGGTCGTCCTCGTCGACGACGTCGGGGCCGATGTTGAACGCCTCGAAGAGGTCCGGCGGGCGCTCGACGCCGAGGCTGTAGCTGAGCCCCTCCTCGCCGCGGGCCGCGTAGCCGCGGTTGACCTCCGGGCCGGGCGGCACCCAGCGCCGCTTCTCGTCGGCGGGCAGGGCGTAGAAGGCGTCGGTGGCGCGCACGCATCGCGTCGATCGTCGCCACCGGCACGCCGTGGCCGGTCGAGCTGGAAGAACCCGATGCGCCGGCAGGCGTCGTCGAGGGCCCCGGCGATGGCCGCCCGTGTCGCCGCGTCACCGTGCGCCCAGCCGGCGATGTCGACGGTGGGGACGAGCTCCGGCACCACCAGATCGTCGCGCGAGCCGTCGCCGGTCTGCACGGCGAGCGTCAGCGGACGAGCAGCTCGGCGATCTGGACCGCGTTGAGCGCGGCGCCCTTGCGGAGGTTGTCGTTGCTGACGAACAGCGCCAGCCCACGCCCGTCGGGCACGCCCTCGTCCTGGCGGATGCGGCCGACGTAGCACGGATCCTTGCCCGCCGCCTGCAGCGGTGTCGGGATGTCGCTGAGCTCGACGCCGGGCGCCGCGGCGAGCAGCTCGGTGGCCCGTGCGACGGTCAGCGGCCGGGCGAACTCGGCGTTGATCGACAGCGAGTGACCGGTGAAGACCGGCACGCGGACGCACGTGCCCGACACGAGGAGGTCGGGGATGCCGAGGATCTTGCGGCTCTCCTTGCGGAGCTTCTGCTCCTCGTCGGTCTCGAACGAGCCGTCGTCGACGAGCTTCCCGGCGTACGGCAGCACGTTGAAGGCGATCGGGCGGGCGAACTTCTCGGCGGCAGGGAACACCACTGCCTCGCCGTCGTGGGTCAGCCCGGCGGCCTGGTCGACGACCTGGCGGACCTGCTTGTCGAGCTCGTCGATGCCAGCCCCGCCTGCCCCCGAGGTCGCCTGGTAGGTGGCGGCGACGAGGCGGACGCAGTCCGGCCTCGTCGTGCAGCGGCTTGAGGACCGGCATCGCGGCCATCGTCGTGCAGTTCGGGTTGGCGATGATGCCCTTGCGGGCGTCGGCGATCGCGCCGGGGTTGACCTCGGACACGACGAGCGGCACGTCGGGGTCCATGCGGAACGCCGAGGAGTTGTCGATGACCGTCACGCCGGCGGCGGCGAAGCGCGGCGCCAGCTCCCGCGACGACGTCGCGCCGGCGGAGAACAGGGCGATGTCGAGGCCCGCCGGATCGGCCGTTGCCGCGTCCTCGACGACGATCTCGCCGCCGCCCCACGGCAGCGTGGTCCCGGCGGAGCGCGCCGAGGCGAAGAAGCGCAGCTCCTCGATCGGGAAGCCCCGCTCGGCGAGCAGCCGGCGCATGACGCCACCGACCTGACCTGTTGCACCGACGACACCGACACGCATGGGCCACCAGGCTAACGACGGGCGGCCGGCACGGCTCGGGCGGTTCTCAGACGACGCGGGCGACCAACCACCAGTGGTTGCGGTTGATGACGTCGACGTGCTCCACGGTGGCGTGCTTGACGCCCCACAGCTGGGCGTCGCGCGCCGGGTTGCGCCACACCACGACGTCGGTGAGGCGGTCCTGGATCGGCCCGATGACCTGGTGCGGGTCGAGCCGGTTGGCCTGCCACGCGAGCCGTGTGGCGAAGCGCTTGCGCGTCAACCACGGCCCGATGCCGGGCGCCCGGAACAACGCCCGTACGACCGCCCCGAGCGGGAGCACGACGGGGTCGGTGCCCGACCACGACCGGAAGTTGAGGGCGAGCTGGCCGCCCGGGCGGACGACCCGCACGGCCTCGGCGACGAGCGCCAGGGCGTCGTCCCGCTCGCAGTGCTGGAGGGTGATGTAGCTGAACGCCACGTCGGCCGTGTCGTCGGCGATGCGCAGCGTGCGCCCGTCGCCGACCTCGATCGTGCGCAGCCGCTCGACCTTGCCGAAGCGGGCGACGGCCTCCCGGCAGCGCTCGAGGAACCCGTGGTCGAGGTCACAGGCGATCACGGTGCCGAAGCGGCGGGTGAAGGCGCACGTCATGCGGCCGATCCCGCAGCCGATCTCGACGAGCTTGCGCTGGTCCTCCTCGCCGTCGCCGAGCCCGAAGCGCTCGACGTAGACGGCGACCTCGCTGTCGCCGGTGGCGACGAACTCGGCGAGCGTCAGCGTGTCGCCGGTCTCGTTGTTGAAGACCCAGCCCGTGGCCTGCACGACCTCGTCGGCGCTCGCCTGCTCCTCGGTGACCCGGCCGGCCGCCTTCCACGGGATGAGCTGGGGTCGCCGCCGCATCGGTCAAGTATGGCAACGCACGGGGGCTCCGCCCCCGTGGACCCCCGCACGACCTCGGCGGTGACGGGTGACCCGTGGCACCGGGCTCCAGCTCGATGCAGCGACGCGTTCGTGCACGAGTCGCCGGCGGGCGGTTGTCGCACGAACGCGAGGTGCCCCGGCCGGGCTCCAGGTCGCCGACGGCAGCCGATCGCGCGCGTTCGTGCACGAGTCGCCGGCGGGCGGTTGGTGGTGCACGAACGCGAGGTGCCGCGGCGGGGGAAATCGGGCCGTGCTGGGGGTGCAACACTGAGGACGCATGAGTCTCGTTGCGGATCGTGCCCTGTGGGAGTCCATCGTCGATGCCGACGCCGAGGTCCCGCCGGGGCGAACCGCCGCCGAGCTGCTGCCCGCCCTCCTCGACCTGCTCGGTGAGGACGACCCCTGGCTGCGCGACGAGGTCGGCTACGGCGTGCTCGCCCGCTGGGTCGTCCAGGACCACCTCCTCGACCGGGCCCAGCTGCGCTACGCCGTCGATCGCCTCGTCCCGGACCTGCGCATGGGCCTCGACGGCGACGACGGGATCGAGCCCGACAGCGCCGCGGTGCGCCGGTCCTACTCGGCCCTGGCGCTGGCGATCCTGGCGTTCCGTGACGTCGAGGAGCACTTCCTGGACCCGGCCGGCGTGCGCGGGCTGCTCGACGCGGGCATCGAGTACCTGCTCGACGAGCCCGATCGGCGCGGCTACGTCCCGGAGCTCGGCTGGATCAACGCCACCGCCCACGCCGCCGACCTGCTGAAGTTCCTGGTCCGCAACCCGCTGACCGGCGAGGCCGACCACCGGCGGGTGCTCGACGCCCTGCAGACGCTGCTGACGCGGGCGACCGGCCCGGTGTTCGTCGACGACGAGGAGGACCGCCTCGTCCTCGTGGTCGTCGACGTGATCGGTCGCGAGACGATCAGCGACGACGAGCTCTGCGACTGGATCGACACGTTCGGCTCCTGGCTCGCCGGGCGGTCCGGGGCGTTCGATCCGGCGTCACGGGCGGCGGCCGTCAACCTCAAGCGGTTCGTGCGCACGCTGCACCTCGCCCTGTGCTCGCGGGCCCACCGCCGCGAGCTGCGGTTCGACAAGCCGGAGATCGCCGCCCTCGACATCGCCCGCCGCTTCGCCGCCGGCCCGATCTAGTGGTTCGCTCGCTCCGAGGACTCCGCTCGCTCTCGTGTCTCGCTGCGCCTGGCGGCGCCCGGCCTTCGGCCGAACGCTCGACCTGACCATCCACGCGCGCTGCGGACGGGGGCCGAAGCGGTCACTGCCGCGAGTCGTGCGGCACGCCCGCCGGCGTGCCGCAGCGATCTCGGGGCGTCAGACCGTTTTCACCACCAGGACGTCGCAGGGGGCGTTGTGGGCCACCTCGTTGGCGACCGAGCCGAGCAGGCGGCTGACGCCCTGCATGCGGCGGTTGCCGACGACGATCAGCTCGGCCTCGAGGCGCTGCGCCTCGTTGATGAGGGCGTCGGCCGGCTTCTCGTCCATCGCCGCCGACGTCGCCTCGACCCCCTGGCCCCGGAACGTGGCGGCCTGCTGGTCGGCGATCTGCTCGGCCGACGTCAGGCTGGTGGCGACGAACTCGTCGGCGCCGATCCGGATGTTGGCGCCGCTGGTCTTCGAGTAGGCGCACACGACGTGGACCGTGGCGCCCGTCGCCCGGGCGAGGTCACCGGCCCGCTTGGCGGCCCGCGCCGCGGTCTCGGACCCGTCGGTCCCGATCACGTAGATCTTCATGTCCCCCCTCGGACGTCGCGCGAGCGCCCGACTGTAGGGGAACCGGCGCTCAGCGACGCTCAGGGAGCGGCGCCGCGTAGTCGCTGCCGGTGTCGAGGCCGAACGCCGTGTGCAGGCAGCGCGCCGCCCGCTCGAGGTCGCTCGCCGCGAGCACCACCGAGATGCGGATCGTCGACGTCGAGATCATCTCGATGTTGACGTCCTCGTCGGCGAGCGTGCGGAACATCTTGGCGGCGATGCCCGGCGTCGTCTTCATGCCGGCACCGACGAGCGACACCTTGGCGATGCCGCTGTCGTGGGACACGCCGGCGGCGCCGATCTCCTTGGCGACGCGCAGCACGATGTCCTCGGCCACGCCCATGTCGGCCGAGGGGACGGTGAAGCTGATGTCGGTCGTGCCGTCCGTCGACGTGTTCTGCACGATCATGTCGACGTTGACGTTGGCGGCGGCGAGCGGCTCGAAGAGGCTGGCCGAGATGCCGGGCCGGTCGGGCACGCCGAGCACGGTCACCTTCGACTCGGTCGCGTCGGTGACGACGCCGGAGATGATCGGATCTTCCATCGAACCCTCCAGGGGCTTGTCGCCGGTCACGGCCGGCTCGTCGGTGACCCACGTGCCGGGCTCCCACGTGAACGCCGACCGGACGTGCAGGGCGACGCCGTGGTTGCGGGCGAACTCGACCGAGCGCAGGGCCAGCACCTTGGACCCGGCGCCGGCCATCTCGAGCATCTCGTCGAAGCTGATGCGGGCGAGCTTGCGGGCCCGCGGCACGATGCGCGGGTCGGCCGAGAACACGCCCGTCACGTCGGTGTAGATCTCGCAGGCGTCGGCGTCGAGGGCCTTGGCGAGCGCCGATGCGGTGAGGTCGGACGCGCCACGACCCATCGTCGTGATCTCCTTGTCGGTGCTCACGCCCTGGAAGCCGGCGACGACGGCGACCTTGCCGTCGGCCAGCGCCTGGCGGACGCGGTCGCCCTTGACCTCGACGATCTTCGCCTTGCCGTGGACGGTGTCGGTGATGATCCCGACCTGGCTGCCCGTGAAGCTGACGGCGTCGATGCCGAGGTCGGCGAGGGCCATCGTCAGCAGGGCCGCCGACACCCGCTCACCGGTCGTGAGGAGCATGTCCATCTCGCGCCCCGGCCGCGTGCCCGACACCTGGCTGGCGAGGGCGATCAGGTTGTCGGTCGCCTTGCCCATCGCCGAGACCACCACGACGACGTCGTTGCCGTGGCGCTTCGTGATCTGCACGTTCTCCGCCACGGCCCGCATGCGATCCGGGTCGGCGACGGACGTGCCGCCGTACTTCTGGACGATCAGGGCCACGGGGCCGCGAGCCTACCGCCTGGCGCCGGGTGTCCGCCGGTGTCGCCGCCACGGGCGGGGATCAGGCGGGAGCGGTCACGTGCTGGACGACCTCGAACGCCAGGAGGTGGGCGCCCGTCGAGACCGGCTTGCCGTCGGCGGACTCGGCCTTGGCGTGACCGTGGGTGAACGCCGCGCTGTTGACCCACGCCTGGAACGACTCCTCGCTGTCCCAGCGGGTGTAGACGAAGTAGCGCTCCTCGCCCTCGACCGGGCGCAGCAGCTGGAAGTCCTCGAAGCCGGGCATCTGCTCGACGCTGCGGGCCCGTGCCGCGAAGCGCGCCTCGAGCTCCGGCCCGGCGCCCGGCGGCACGGCGATGGCATTGATCTTGACGACGCTCATGGCAGCGGAGTCTCGCGGATCACATCACCTTCGTGTAGTCGTTGGAGTGCCACGTGGCGGGCGTGAGGTGCAGCGTGACCATGTCGGCGGCGTTGCCGGTGGCGAGGTAGTCGTCGAGCATCGCGGCGGGCATGTAGCGGCTGGCGATGCGCCGGCGGGTGGCGTCGTCGGCAGGGCCGATCGTGAGCGAGCCGCCGACGGTGACGAAGCGGTACGGCAGCTGCTCCGTCTGCACCGTCAGGCTGGCAGACCCCGTGGCCTCGGCCCGCCGGGCCTTCTCGCTGCCACGGCCGACGTTGATGGCGACGACGCCGTCGACGTACTCGTACCAGTCGGCGACGCCAGCGGCAGCGGACCCACTGCGGGCCCGGGCGATCGTCAGGTCGCCGATGGCGGTCGGCGTGGATCACCGTTGACACCCGGTTGCGGCCTGGTCAGTTCGCTCATGGGGACGCAGCTGCGTCCGGACGCTGCTGGTTCCGCGACCGTGTGCACGCCGTCCCAGACGTCCGTGAACCGCGTCGTCAGCGCGGCGCAGCCGAGGCGGATCACGTCGGGGCGGCGGACGTCGGTGATCACGCCGCGCGGGTCACGGTGGCGTGCACGGCGTCGGCGTCGGCGACGCGGACCGCCACGTGGGCGCCGCGACGGGCGTCGTCGAGCGGCGACTGCGAGTCGAGGCCGAGCTCGTCGCAGAGCTCGAGAGCGAGGCGGGTGAGCGCCCGGCCCTTCGCGGCGATCGCGGCCATCCCGGCGTCGGCGACGTGGCCGATGCCGACCTCGGCGGCGGCGAGCCCGAGGATGCCGGGCGTGCCGAGGAGCAGCCGGCGGACGTCGCCGTGCGGCTCGTACGCGTCGCCCATGTCGAACTGCGCGGCCTGCCCGAACCAGCCCCAGATCGGCTGCTCGACGGCGAGGCCCGGCCGCACGTACGCCCACGCCGGGGCGCCCGGGCCGCCGTGGAGGAACTTGTACGTGCACCCGACGGCGAGGTCGACGCCCGCTGCCACGACGTCCACCTCGACGGCGCCGGCGGCGTGGGAGAGGTCCCACACCGTGACCGCGCCCGCCGCCGTGGCACGCGCCGTCTCGGCCACCATGTCGGTCCGTTCCGCCGTGCGGTAGTCGACGGCCGACCGCACGACGACGGCGACACCGTCGAGGTCGTCGAGCGACGTCCGCAGCTGTCGCCCCGTGGCCGCGGCGATGCCGGCGACGACGTAGCGATCGGTGGGGAAGTCGCCGGCGTCGACCGCCAGCGCCCCGTCGCCGGCCTGGGCGAGGCCGGCGTGGACGAGCTGGTACAGGTTGACGGTCGTCGAGTCGTGGACCACCACCGAGCCGGGTGCGGCTCCGATGATCGGCGCGACGCGGTCGCCGACGCGCCGCGGCAGGTCGAGCCAGTGGTCCCACGAGCGGATGAGGCCCTCGGCCCACTCGCCGCCGGCGACGGTCTGCAGCCGCTCGAGGGCGCCGATGGGTGTCATGCCGAGCGAGTTGCCGTCGAGGTACACGAGCCCGGCGGGCGTGACGAAGCGCTCCCGCCAGCGGGCGAGCGGGTCCGCGGCGTCGAGGGCCTCGGCGGCGGCCCGCTCGATCGTCACGACCGTGCGTCCCATCCGAGTACGCTCGCGCCACGTACTCGGATGGGAGAGCCGGGCCGGTGTCACGGCGGCTCGATCAGGTCGATGAAGCTGGACTGGCGGACGTAGCCCTCGTTCGTGAACTCGGTGAGCTCGACCCGCGCCCCGAGGACCGGTCGGACCCACACCGCGCCGCGTCGGTAGGCGGTCGGCGGCGGCGGCTCGAACGGGCACTCGTCGGTGCGCAGCTCGTCGAAGCGGGCCTTCAGCTCCTCGAGCCGGCGCTGGTTGAAGCCGGTGCCGACGCCGCCGGCGAATGCCAGCCGGGCGCCGTCCCACCGGCCGACGAGCAGCGAGCCGAACGTGTTCGAGCGGTTCCCGGTGCCGGCCGTGTAGCCGCCGATGACCACCTCCGCCTTGCGGCGGTGCTTGACCTTGCGCCAGTCCTTGGAACGAGCCCCGGGCCGGTAGGTGGTGCCGAGGCGCTTGGCCATCACCCCCTCCAGCTCCTGCGCCTCCGTCGCCTCGAGCAGCGCCTGCCCGTCGCCGACGCGGTGCGCCGGGACCTGCCAGTTGGCGCCGTCGTCGAGGAGCTCGCGCAGCAGTCGCCGCCGCTCCTCGTACACCAGGCCGATGGTGTCGTGGCGGTCGATGGCGAGGACGTCGAACACGAAGAAGGCGGCCTCCAGGCGATCGATCTCCTTGCGCTGGATGAGCTCGAACCGCGGCCGCCCGCGGTCGTCGAGCACGACGAGCTCGCCGTCGAGGATCACCCGCTGCCCGCCGACCTCGTCGGCCAGCGCCTGCATCTCCGGGTAACGGGCCGTCACGTCGTGCAGGTTCGAGCTCTGCAACCGCACCCGCCCGTCGCCGACGAAGGCCAACGTCCGGTACCCGTCCCACTTGACCTCGTAGGCCCAGCCGTCGTCCTCGGTGGGCAGCGTCCCCAGCGTCGCCTTCATCGGCGGCACCGGGAACGACAGGGTCACGTGCTCGATGATGGCACTCGGCTCGACAGCACCCCGTCGGCCTCGAGGCCGTCGATCGTGGCGTCGTCGTAGCCGAGGACGTCAGCGAGCACGGCGCGGTTGTCCTCGCCGCGGTACTTGGCGCCGCCCTGCAGACCCACCTCGGCGGCACTGAAGTGCCACGGCGGGTTGGGGATGCGGATCGTGCCGCCGCCGCGGTCGGAGACCTCGGCCATCGCCCCGCGCTCGCGCGCCCACTCCGAGTCGGCGAGATCACGGCCGCTGCGCAGGCGGCCGACGGCGAGCTTGTTGCGGTCGCAGATCTCCTCGAACGTCGGCCAGTCGGGGATCTTCGCCGCCGCGTCGACGAGGATCTCGCGCAGCTCGGCGGCGTGCTCCTTGCGGCTGGCGACGTCGGCGAACCGCGGGTCGTCGGCGACGTGCAGGATGTCGAACGCGGTGAGGAACATCGTGAACGTGCCCCGTTCCGCCGGGTGGCCGCTGACGATGACGCGGTCACCGTCGGCGAGGGCGAACACGATGTAGTCGCCCGGCCCGAAGTTGCGGATCGCCTGCGGGTCCTCCGGGCCGTCCCACAGCTCGCCGTTGAGGTGGTCGTTGACGAACAGCATCGTCTCGGCCATCGAGACGTCGATGATCTGCCCGGTGCCCGTGGCGTGGCGCTGGTTGAGGGCGGCGAGGATGGCGATCGTCAGCTCCATCCCCGTGTAGGTGTCGGCGTGGCTGAGCGGATCGTTGGCGTAGTCGCCGCCCCGCGGCATCGCCCTGCAGCTTGGTGATCCCGGTCTCGGCGGCGATGACCGACGCGTAGGCGCGGCGGTCGACCCACGGTCCCGTCGCGCCGTACCCGGAGATCGAGGCGTAGATCAGCCGCGGGAACCGCGAGGTCAGCGCCTCGGCGCCGAGCCCGAGCCGCTGCATCACGCCGGCGCGGTAGTTCTCGACCACGACGTCGCTCTCGGCGGCGAGCGCGAGGGCCAGCTCCTTGCCCTGTGGCGAGGCCAGGTCGACGCTGATGTTGCGCTTGCCGGCGTTCTGCTGCACGAAGTAGGTCGACAGCCCGTTGATGCGCGGGCTGGCGTAGCGCGTCAGGTCGCCGTCCGGCGGTTCGAGCTTGATGACCTCGGCCCCGAGGTCGGACAGCATGCGGGTGCAGTGCGGCCCGGCCAGGACGCGCGAGAAGTCGAGGACGCGGATGCCGGTGAGTGGACCAGTCACGAGCCGTCACCGTACGTGACCGCCGACGGCACGGACGATGGCGACCGGTCAGGCGACGATCGGCACCCGCGGCAGCCCCGTGACCTCGTCGACCACGAGCCGCGGCCGGGGGTGCTTGGGCGGCCGGCCGCGCCCGCGCTTGTCGGCGACGACCGCCCCGTCGATCACCAGCTCGCCACCCCACACGCCCCACGGCTCGCGGCGGTCGAGGGCCCGGCGCAGGCACGGCTCGCGCACCGCGCACACCGAGCAGATGGCGCTGGCCCGGGCCAGCTCGATGAGGTCCTCGGAGAAGAAGAGGTGGGTCAACGAGGCGCGGGGGTCGGCGCAGCGGGCGTGGCGGTCGATCTCGACGTCGAGCGCCGTGCGCGGCGGGACCGCCGGGAGACGGGGTGGACCCCGTCATCCGGCGGTCCGCGTCGGGCGGCCCGTCACCGCCCGGTCCGCGATCCCGGCCGCCGCCCGCCGCCCGGATCGTGCACAGCTCGGTCGCGTAGGCGCGCAGGAACGTGAACGGCATGTAGCCGTCGCCGTCGTCGCCCCATCCGCTGGCGGCCCAGCCGCTGCGGACGATGAGGTAGCCGCCGCCGGGGAACGCGGCGTGGCGGCCGTAGCCGACGAGGACCACGGCGTGGCCGTCGACGAGGTGGCTGCCCTTGCGATCCGGCGGCGGGACCTCCATCGCGTCGACACCGAGGATCTCCGTCGTCGTCGCCGTCTCGCCGGTCGGCCACCAGCCGTACCACGCGACCGGACGGCCGGCATCGATGGCGCCGAGCACCGCCTCGAGCTGGGCTTGGTCGGCGCCGCGGCGGCGATCGAACGACTTGATCGTCTCGGTTGCCGCCGCCGCGCCGGTCGCCACCCGCGCGACCGCCCGCAGGTAGCCGACGGCGTGCTCCCACGCGCTCGCGGTGCCCACGCCCGGCGGCGCCGCGAGCAGCGTGGCGCGCAGGTCGACGACCGGACCCGCGCCCGGTGCGGCCGCCATCGGCCGCACCGGGAGCGCGTAGGGATCGACGTGCCCACGCCGGATGCCCCTCCGGCCCTCGTCGCTCCGCCCCGGCCCGCCCGTGCCCGTCCTGTACGCCACGCGACGAGCATGGGCGACGACGTTCGGGGCGTGTTCAGGTCGCGTTCCGGCGGCGCGCGCGTCGCCGTCGCGGCGGTGGTGGCCGAACGCGTGGCGTGGGCGGGTCCGGGCGCTCGTAGCATGGGCGGCGGTCGTGCTTGCGCCCCTCGCCAAGCACTTGGGGAGCACGGCCCGTTCGGTCCAGGGCGCCGCTCACCAGGAGTGATCCGTGTCCGAATCGATCCTTGCCGTCACCGCAGCCGTCTGGGGCGTGGCCATGGGCCTCTCGCCCGTGCTGCAGATCCGCCAGATGCTGCTGACCCGCTCCAGCCGGGACGTGTCCGTGCCCTACTTCGGTGTCCTGAACGTCGGCTTCCTGCTGTGGTTCATGTACGGGCTGTCGAGCTCGAACCTCACCGTCGCCCTGCCGAACGTGGTCGCCTTCACCGTCGGCACGATCACCATCGTCACCGCCCTCCGCCTCCGCCGCACCGAGCAGGTTGCCGAGCTCGAGACGGCCGAGCCGGTGCCGTCAGCGGGTTCCATCGGCTGCTGAGCACGGGCCGCAGTGAGTCCTGGTCGCTCCGGGCGTGACGGCGCCGCGTGCCGGGTTCCATCGGCTGCCGAGCGCTGGCCGCAGTGGGTCCCGGCCGCTCCGGGCGTGACGTCCTGGCCGCTCCGGGCGTTACGGAAATGGCGCCGGGTCGAGCTCCAGCTCGGCGAGGCGCGTGCAGTACGTGCGATAGGCCCGGCGGGCCTCGCCGTGCCGGCGCTGCGCGGTCAGCGACCGGATGAGGTCGAGGTGGGCCTCCTCGTCGTACGGGTCGACGTCGAGGATCCGCAGCCGCTGCCGCACGGCCTCGCCGTGCTCGGCCCGCACGTCGGCCCGGCGGCCGAGCTCACCGGCGAGCTCGACGAACGTGTGGCGGGCGAGCTCGCGCGTCCCGGCAGCCCAGTCGGCGTAGGGGTCGTCGGCGCAGAAGTCGCCGAGGTACCGCGCCGCGGCCCGGGTCAGGGCCCGTTCGGCGGCGGGGACGTCGCCGGCAGCGAGCAGGCGCCGTCCTTCGGCCGCCTCGCGCAGGAACAGCTCGACGTCGATGTCGACGTGCTCGCGGACGAGCCACACCGTGTCGTGGTCGGCGGCGACGAAGTGATCGGGCGGCATCGCCTTGTCGGGGTCGAGCACCCCCCGGATCGTGCTCAGCAGCACCGAGAGCCGACGCGCCGACCGGTCGGGCTCGTCGGGCCACAGCAGCGCCGCCACCTCCTCGCGCACGACGGGTGCGCCCCGCCGCGCGACGAGCAGCTTGAGGAGGTCGCGGGCCTTGCGTGACCCCCACTCGCCGACCTCCACCGGTCGACCGGACCGGGTGATGCGGAAGCCGCCCAGCGTCACGATCGAGACGGCGGCGGTCTCCGCCGCGGGCCGCGACTCCCTGGTCTCGGCGAGCACCCCCCACGCACCGGCGGCGAGGAGCAACTGCTCCGCGGCCGCCACGGCGTCGGCGCGTGCGGGTGGGTCGAGCGTGCGGGCGACGACGAGCGCGGCGCGTGCCTCGCCGATGCGGTCGCCGAGGTCGCGGCACAGTCGCCGGGACTCCTCGGCGAGCGCGACGTCGGGCGGCTCGGTGACGGACGCGTGGAGCAGCAGCGCCTCGGCGACGGCGGCCCGGTCCTGGTGCGCCTGCCCGAACGTCAACGCCTCGGCGGCTCGCTTTGCCGCCGCGTCGTGGTCACCCCGGCGCAGCTCGATCCAGCCGGCGGCGAGGTGCGCATGCGCCATCGTCATCGAGCGCGACGTCGCCACCGCCCGCTCGGCTGCCTCCATCGCCGCGTCCGGGTCGTCGGTGAGGAGGGTCCGGGCGAGCCCGAGGAGCCCGGGCACGAGCGCCTGGGTGTCGCCCTGGGCGTCGGCCAGCTCGATCGCCTGGCGGTACAGGGCGATGGCCTCGCTGCGCTGGCCCCGCAGCGCCTGGACGTCGCCGAGGAGACCGACCGCGTAGTGCACGAGGCCGGATCCGAGGCGCTGCCAGATCGCTTCGGCGCGCCGCAGGTCGTCGAGGGCGAGGTCGAGGCGACCGAGGCGCCGGTAGGTGTCACCGCGGTTGGAGTAGGCGAGGGCGCCGAAGTTGTCCGAGCCGATCAGCTCGGCGAGCTCGATCGCCGCGCCGAGCTCCAGCAGTGCCTGTTGGTAGTTGCCCTCCTCCATGTGGCGGCTGCCGCGGTTGGAGTGGATGCGCACGATCTGCACGGCGTCCCCAGCCCGCTGGGCGTGGCGCATGGCGACGCGGTACGCGTCGGCGTTCTGGTGGCGATCGCCCTCCAGGGCGGCGAGCATCGCCCGCGTCGTGTGGGCCGTGGCGAGGGCGGCGTCGTCACCGGCCGCCGTGCCGACCGCCAGCGCGTCGTCGAGGAACCGGCGGCAGCCCGCGACGTCACCGCGCATCCAGCGGATCGCCGCCCGCCACGAGAGCACCTTGGACTCCTCGGCGGGATCGCTGCCGTCCAGGCGGGCGGCCGCGCACGTGGCGTCGGCATCGTCGAGGCGACCCCGCAGGTAGAGCAGCGTCGCCCGCTTGCGCGCCAGACGGGTCAGCGTCGGGTCGCCGAGGCGCGCCGCCTCGGCGTAGGCGGCGACGGCGTCGTCCCAGGAGCCGCGCAGGTAGTGCAGGTCGCCACGCAGCTCGGCGAGCCGGGTGTCGGCACCGGCGGCGCCGGCCAGCGCGACGGCGTCGTCCAGCACGGCGCCGAGGAGCTCCGGTCGCTCGACGGCGAGCACGACGTCGCGAGCCAGCGCCGGATCGCCGAGGCGCACGCACGTCGCCAGCGCCTCGTCCGCCTCGCCGCGCTCGCACAGCAGCGTGACGACCCGGCGGACGAGCTCGTCGGGCGGCGCCGGGAGGGCGCGCCGGGCGAACTCGCCGCCGACGAGCGTCGCCCGGTAGCGCTCGACCGTCGCCGCGTCGCGCTCGAGGAACGTGCCGTCGCGCCCGAGCGGCGCCAGCAGCGGGACGAGCGCGTCGTGGCCGAGCCAGGTGAGCAGCGCGGCATCCACGAACGGGACGTGGGCGGCGATCGCGACGAGCTCGCGCTCGGCGTCGCTGGCGTTCGCCATCACCTCCTCGGCGAGGTACTCGAACAGCACCGCATCACGGTCGAGCAGGCGATCGACGATCGTGTCGTGGTCGAGCGGTCCACCGCGCCGTCCGAGCTCGGCCGCCAGCTGCACCGCGAGCGGCCACCCGCCCGTCGCCGACGCGATGGCGTCGACGGCGCGCTGCTGGTCGCCATCGAGACCGGCGATGTCGGTGCCGGCGATCGCGAGGTCGTGCTCGTCGATGCGGGCGACCTCGCCGGCCGCCCGCAGCCGGGCGATGCGCAGCGGTGGCGGCCGTCGGGCCGCCAGGACGAGGTGGAGGCGCGGCGGCAGGTGCATCACGAGCGCCTCGAGGAAGTCCCGGAGCGGGTCGGTCTCCTCGACGTCGGCGTCGTCGACGACGACGAGCGTGTCGCCGTCCACGGCGGCCGCCGCCGCCCGGCACACGGCCGCCGCCAGTGCGCCGGACTGCCCGTGGTGGTCGGCGGAGTCCGGGGCCAGCCGCCCTGGCAGCAGCTCGTCGGCGCGGGCCGCGGGCACGAGCTGGTCGACGAGCTGGCGCGCCAAGGAGAACGGCGTCCAGCCGGCCGGCGGGCGGGCGACCTCGATGGCCGGGGCCGCGCTCGCGAGCGTCCGGAGCAAGGTGGTCTTGCCCCAACCGGGGGCGGCGACCACGAGCGTCAGGCGGTGGGAGAGCGCGACGTGTACCCGCGCCGACGACCGGGGGTCGACATCCCGGGCGGCGGACATCAGCGCGTCAGCGTACGCCCCTGGGCGACCGGCCCGGGCAACGAGGACCGTGCGGAACGGGCCGTTCGTGTGACGATCTCGTTGCAGTTGCGACGGTCGCGGGCCCGTCGACCGCCGGGACCGTGACGGTCGTCAGCGGTGCTTGCGGGGCGGCACGACGGGACCGTCCCACACGTCCCATCCCGCGTCGTCCGTGCCGCGTGGCTCGCGGCGCGCCGCACGGAGCGCCCCGAGGGCGATGAGGTACCAGAGCACCAGCCACGGGAGCGCGAGGAGCACGCGTCCGATCCGGTCGGGCGCCAGCATCAGCCACGCCACGATGAGCACGACCTGCGCGGCGCCGAGGAGGGCGGCCACGGCGGCGACGAGCACCCACCCCACCGACCGCCGATGTCCGGGTTCCATGTCCAGCAGACCCACGACGGGGCACGCTGATACCCCGCTGCGCCGGTAGGGTGGTCGCTTCCGGCGGTCACCCTGATCGCTGCCGCGCAGACGTTCCGTGTCCCGGTCGCCTCCGCTGACCAACCGACAGGAAGTCCCCCCAGATGTCCACGACCTTCGGCGCGCTCGGCGTGCCCGACGATCTGACCGCGCGCCTCGCCGCGGCCGGGATCGCCGAACCGTTCCCCATCCAAGCCGCCGTGATCCCCGACGCCCTCGCCGGGCGCGACGTCACCGGCCGCGCGCCCACCGGGTCCGGCAAGACGCTGGCGTTCGGCATCCCGCTCGTCGCCAACCTCAAGGCGGCCCAGCGCAAGCGGCCCACCGCACTCGTGCTGGCACCGACGCGTGAGCTCGCCGAGCAGATCGCTGCCGAGCTGCGCCCGCTCGCCCGGGCTCGCCGTCACGACGTCGTCTCGGTCTACGGCGGTGTCGGCTACGGGCCCCAGCGCAAGGCGCTCGACAACGGCGCCGAGCTCGTCGTGGCCTGTCCCGGTCGCCTCGAGGACCTCCTCACGATGCGCGCCCTCTCGCTCCAGGACGTGAGCCAGGTCGTCATCGACGAGGCCGACCGCATGTCGGACATGGGCTTCCTCCCCGCCGTCCGCCGCATCCTCGAGCAGACCGCCAACGAGCGCCAGGTGCTGCTGTTCTCGGCCACCCTCGATGGCGCCGTCGGCAAGCTCGCCGCCGCCGTGCAGCGCCAGCCCGCCCGCCACGAGGTCGGCGCCGTCGGTCCCGACATGACGCTCACCCGCCACGCGTTCTGGTCGGTCGACCGGGTCGACCGTCCCGACCTCACCGCCGATGTCGTGCGCCAGCTCGGTTCGACGATGGTGTTCTGCCGCACCCGCCACGGTGCCGACCGCCTCGCCCGCCAGCTCGAGAAGCTCGGTGTCAAGGCGGCGCCGATCCACGGCGGGCGCAGCCAGCCGCAGCGCGACCGGGCCCTCAAGGCGTTCCAGTCGGGCGCCGTGGCCGCGCTCGTCGCCACCGACGTCGCGGCGCGCGGGGTGCACGTCGACGACGTGCAGGTCGTCGTCCACTTCGATCCGCCGGAGGACGGCTCGACCTACGTCCACCGCTCGGGCCGCACGGCCCGCGCCGGTGCGTCCGGCGTCGTCGTGTCGTTCGTCGAGCGCGGTGCGGAGAAGGACGCCAAGAAGCTGCAGCGCGACATCCGGGTCAACGCCGAGATCGTCCGTCCCGACGTCCGCGGCCTGAAGCGCAGCGAGCCGGTGGCGAAGGCGCCGACGCCGTCCCCGATCGCGGCCGAGCGGCGGGTGCCGAGCGCGCCGGTCACATCGACCATGTCGCTCAACGCCGAGCGGACCGCGCCGCTCCGCCAGACCGGGACCGTGGCGTTCTTCCACGTCCGGCGCGGCTACGGGTTCATCTCCGGCGGCGACGGTGCCGACGTGTTCGTGCACCAGAGCAACACCGGCACGCCGATCGCCACCGGCCAGCGCGTCGAGTTCGCGGTGCGCGACGGCCAGAAGGGCCTCGAGGCCTACGACGTCGTCGCCGTCTGAGGCGGTGCGGTTCAGACCACGTAGGTGACGGTGGCGGTGTAACCGCTCGTGACGTCACCCGTCACCGTCGCCAGCTGGGTCGTCCAGCCGTCGCTGAACACGTTGTCGGTGGCGAGCGACGTCTGGGCGAGGTTGCGCACGCTCTGCTCGTAGCCCGTCGTGGCGTACACGGCGGCGCAGGCCTCCTCCGGCAGGGCGATCTGCGACGTGCCGATCTTGTTGCCGGCGCTCGTCGCCGCGTCGAGGCTCGGGTACAGCTCGTAGTGGATGTGCGGCCAGCGCCCGGAGTAGGCCGCGGGGAAGATGCTCGTGAACGTCACCGAGCCGTCCGCAGCGGTCTCCTGGACGCCGCGGAGGTAGTTCTCCGCAGGGACCGTGTACAGCGAGTACTGCCCGTCGCGGTCGCAGTGCCACAGGTACACCGCGTGGCCGGCGAGCGCGGCGCCCGTGGTGTCGCGCACGGTGAGCCTGATCGTGAGCGGGACCCCGGCCGCGGTCGTCGTCGAGCTGCCGAAGCTCGACCGGATGTCGCTGCGCACGACGCCGCTCTGGGTGAGCACGTTGGCGCCGTTGGACCCGTCGGCGGGATACGGCCCGGCGGTCTCCTCGGGTGTCTCGATCAGCGTGCCGCTGCCGGCCGCGGCCGCCGTCGTGGACGTCGTGCCGGTGCCATCGGTCGCGCCCGAGCCACCGCGCGCCGCGCTCGACAGGCCGCAGGCGGCGAGGGCGGTCGCCCCCGCGGCGCCGGCGAACAGGCCGAGCAGGCGGCGCCGGGCGATCAGCGTGCCGAGATCGAACTGGAGGCCCCGGTCGTGGTCGTCGTCGTGATCGTCGGGGCGGTCGGGGGTGGTGTCCATGGCTCGAGCGTGCGCCGTCGACCTGTGAGCTCGCTGGGCGCCGGCCGAGAGCTGTGGTGGACCGGTCGCGGGTGTCACGATGGGCGACCATGCACGACGACCGCGAGCTCGTCGAGGAGCGGATCACACGGGAGCTGACCGAGCGCGTGCTGCCGCTCGTGCACCCCGAGCGCCGCGCCCTCGACATCGAGGCCGGGCCGACGCTCGACGCCGCTCGAACCCTTCGTCGTCGGTGGGCGGTGGGGTCCGCCATGGGGCACGACGTGGTTCCGGTTCACCGGCGAGGTGCCGCCGGCGTGGGCCGGCCGGCGGATCGAGGCGCTCCTCGACCTCGGCTTCCGGGCCGACTCGCCGGGGTTCCAGTGCGAGGGGCTCGTGCGCGACGGCAAGGGGCGCCCGGTGCAGGGCATCCACCCGCGGCGCCAGGCCGTCGCCGTGCGCAGCGAGGCGGGTCCCGTCGAGCTCGTCGTCGAGGCCGCGTCGAACCCGATCCTCGTGCAGTTCCGGCCGACACCGCTCGGTTCCCCGGCCACCGCCGGTGACGCCGAGCTGTACCGGATCGAGCGGGCCGAGCTGGTGCGCGTGGACACCGACGCCGAGGCGCTGCTGCACGACCTGACCGTCCTCGACGCTGTCATGCGCACGCTCCCACTCGACGACCCGCGCCGGTCCCGCATCCGCGTCGCCATGGTCCGTGCCCTCGACGTGCTCGCCCACCCGCCCGGCGGCTGCGACGACGCCGGTCGTCGCGGCGCGCGCGGCCGTCGCGCCGGTGCTCGCCGTGCCCGCCCGGTCCGGTGCCCATCGCGTCCTCGCCACCGGCCACGCCCACATCGACACGGCCTGGCTGTGGCCGCTGCGCGAGACCGTGCGCAAGTGCACCCGTACGTTCGCGTCGGCGGTCGCCCTCATGGACGAGGCGCCGGACTACCGGTTCTCCTGCTCGCAGGCCCAGCAGTACGCCTGGATCGCCGAGCGCGAGCCGGAGCTCTTCGCCCGCATCACCGACAAGGTCGCCGCCGGCCAGTGGATCCCCGTCGGCGGCATGTGGGTCGAGCCGGACATGAACCTGCCGTCCGGCGAGAGCATCGTGCGCCAGATCGTGTTCGGGCAGCGCTTCTTCGAGGAGCACTTCGGCACGCGTTGCACGGAGGTGTGGATCCCGGACGTGTTCGGCTACCCGGCCGGGCTGCCGCAGGTGTTCGCCGCCGGCGGGATGGACCGCTTCGTGACGCAGAAGCTGTCGTGGAACCGCCAGAACCGCTTCCCGCACTCGACGTTCTGGTGGGAGGGCATCGACGGCACGCGGGTGCTCACGCACTTCCCGCCCGTCGACACGTACAACGCCGAGGTCGAGCCGGCCGAGCTCGCCTACTCGGTGCGGCGGTTCGCCGAGCACACGTGGAGCGAGTGGTCGCTGCTGCCGTTCGGCTACGGCGACGGCGGCGGCGGCCCGACGCGGGAGATGCTCGAGCGGCTCCGCCGGCTCGCCGACCTCGACGGCATGCCGCGGCTCGAGCAGGGCTCGCCGGCCCAGTTCTTCGACCAGGTCGACGGGGAGATCGAGCGCGGCGCACCGGTGCCGGTGTGGCGCGGCGAGCTCTACTTCGAGACCCACCGCGGCACGCTCACGAGCCAGCTGCGCACGAAGCTCGGCAACAAGCGCTGCGAGCGGCTGCTGCGGGAGGCGGAGCTGTGGACGGCCACGGCCGGCGGCGCCCCAGGGGAGCTCGACGAGCTGTGGCGCGAGGTGCTCACGCTGCAGTTCCACGACATCATCCCGGGCTCGTCGATCGCCTGGGTGCACGCCGACGCCGAGGAGGCCCACGCCCGCATCGCCGGCGACCTCGAGCAGCGGATCGCCGGCCTGCTCGCGGCGCTCGCGCCGGCGGGCCCGGTGCTCGCCAACGCGGCGACCGTCGAGCGCGACGAGGTCGTCGTCGCCGACGTCGCGATCGACGGCCCGGTGCAGCGCCTCGCCGACGGGCGGGTGGCGTTCCGCGCCCACGTCCCCGGTCTCGCCGTGGCGCCGGCCGTCGCCCTGGCGGCCACCGAGCGCGTCGTCGTGACCGACCGCACGATGTCGAACGGCCGGCTCGCCGTCAGCTGGGACCTCGACGGCAACCTGCGCTCGATCATCGACGTCGCCCACGCCCGCGAGCTGCTGCCCGCCGGTGAGCGTCGGGGCCGTGCTCGAGCTGGCCGTCGACCGGCCCGTGCGCTACGACGCGTGGGACCTCGAGGCCTGGGTGCGCAGCGATCCGCAGCGCCTGACGTCGGCCGACGACGTGACCGTGCTCGAGTCCGGGCCGCTCGTCGGGATGGTGCAGGTGCAACGTTCCTTCGGGCCGTCGACGGCGACGCTCACGTACGTGCTGCGAGCCGGCTCGCCGCGGCTCGACGTCGAGGTCGACGTCGACTGGCACCACCAGGAGCACCTGCTGTCGCTGGCGTTCCCGCTCGACGTGCGCGCCGACACGGCGACGTGCGGGGTGCAGTTCGGCGCCGTCGCCCGCCCGACGCACCCGTCGAGCTCGTGGGACGCCGCCAAGTTCGAGGTGTGCGCGCACCGCTACGTCGATGTCGCCGAGCGCTCGTTCGGCGTCGCCGTGCTCAACGACGGCCGCTACGGCCACCACGTGTTCGACGGGGCCGTGCGTGTCAGCCTCGTGCGCGGTGCGCGCTACCCGGATCCCGACGCCGACCAGGGCCGCCACCGCGTGACCGTCGCCGTGCTCCCGCACGCCGCCGGCCTCGCGGCGGTCGTCGCCGAGGCCGAGCGCCTCGATCTCCCGCTGCGCGTGGCGCCCGGCGGCGGCGCGGCGTCGGCCGCACCGGCGCCGCCCGTCGTCGTCACCGGCGCCGGCGTCGAGGTCGATGCCGTGAAGGTCGCCGATGACGGCTCCGGCGACCTCATCGTGCGCCTCCACGAGGCGTGCGGCGACCGCGTCCGCACGACCGTCGCCGCCGACCGCCGCATCACCGCGGCCAGCCGCTGCAACCTCCTCGAGGAGCCGACGGGCAGCTACGAGGTCAGCGACGGCATCGTCGCCACGACCCTCCGCCCCTTCGAGCTGCTCACCCTCCGCCTGACCCGCGCCTGACCCGGACGTTTCTGACGCTCCTTCGTCGGCCTGACGCCGACGAAGTGTCGTCAGATTCGCGGATTTCCCATCCTGGCTGGCCGCAGCACCCATGCGGATGTGATGAACCGTCCCGCTGTCCTGGAGCTGTTCGCGACCCAGCACGGGGTCGCCGCCATCTGGCAACTCGCCGCCCTCGGGATCTCCCGCGACGTGGTCTCGACCGCGTGCCGCCGCGGCAGCCTCGTCCGACTCCATCGCGGGATCTACGCGATCACCGGGATGCCGCTCACGTTCGAGGCTCGTGCCCTCGCGCTGCAGCTGCTCGCCGGCCCGGAGGCGTTCCTCAGCGGCCCGACCGCCGGCCACGTCCACGGGTTGCGAGGCATGCCGATCGAGCCGATCGAGGTCACGATCCCCGAGGCCAGGAGCGCGACCTTGCCGGCGCCGCACCGGCTCGTCGTGACGAGTTGGATCGACGAGGAGCGCGACGTCGAGACCAGGGCGGACGGGATCAGGGTCGCGACACCGCTGCGCACGCTCTTCGGGCTGGCGCGCCGCTTCAACCAGCATCGCTTCGAGCGGGCGGCGGAGGACGTCTGGCACAAGGGGCTCGTCACGCCCGACCAGGCCGCCGAGTACCTCGCGGCTGTCCGGCAGTCCGGCAAGGAGGGCGTGAAGCGCATGGAGCAGTGGTTGGAACGGATGTCGTTCCGTGAGCGTCCGGCGCAGAGCGGCCTCGAGGTGGCCTTCGTCGAGACTGATCGAGCAGCGTCGGACTGCCCACTCCAGTCCGGCAACTGCCGTTGACGCTGCCGTCCGGCGAGATCGATCCATCTCGACCTCGCGTGGCCGGACGTGCGCCTCGCCGTCGAGCCCGGCCACTCGTGGTGGCACGGCGGCGACCTCCGCCAACGCGCCGACCAGGCCCGCGATCGGGCGTGCGCCGCTCGCTCGGCTGGCACGTCCTCCGCTACGACGAAGCCGCCGCTGCCGACCCGGCCGCGACCGCCCGGGAGCTCCTCGCCCTGTACCGCCGCCGCGCCGAGGACGTCCACCGTCGCGCATCTGACGACGATTCGCCGGCCTGACGCCGACGAAGTCGTGTCAGAAACGGTCAGGAGAGGTGGTCGAGGGCGACGGCGGCGTAGGTGGCGATGCCGGTGGCCATCGCCTGCTCGTCGAAGACGACGCGGTTGGAGTGGTTCGGCGCAGCGGTCGACGGGTTGCGGTCGGCGGGCGTGCCGCCGAGGAACATCATCGCCCCGGGGACCTGCTGGAGGACGTAGCTCCAGTCCTCGGCGCCCATCACCGGGTGCGGCTGGCGCACGACGTGGTCGGTGCCGACGAGGCCGTCGGCGATGCCGAGCACGTGGTCGGCGAACGTGTCGTCGTTGACCGTGACCGGGTAGCCGGGCCGGACCTCGACCTCGACGTTGCAGGCGTGGGCGGCAGCGACGCCGTCGGCGACGCGCCGGATGCCGTCGTGGACCTTGGCCCGCGTCTTCTCGCTGACGGCGCGGATCGTGCCCTCGATGAGCGCGGTCTCCGGGATGATGTTGTTCGTCGTGCCGGCGGAGATGCGCCCGACCGTGACGACGGCCGGGTCGAACACGTCGACGGACCGGGTCACCATCAGCTGCAGCGCCTGGACCACCTCGCACGCCACCGGGATCGGGTCGGTCGCCCGGTGCGGCTCGCTGGCGTGGCCGCCCTTGCCGGTGATCGTGATGTGCAGCGTGTCGGCCGAGGCCATGATCGAGCCCTGCCGGCAGCTCAGCCAGCCCGACGGCAGCGACGACGTGATGTGCAGGGCGAAGGCGCCGGTGACGGGCGACTTCGTGCCGTCGGCGAGGTCGGGGACGTCGAGCAGGCCCTCCTCGAGCATGTACCGCGCCCCGTGGTGGCCCTCCTCGCCGGGCTGGAACATGAACAGCACGCGGCCGGCGAGGTCCGACCGGCGCCCGGCGAGCAGCTTGGCGGCGCCGGTGAGCATCGCGGTGTGGGTGTCGTGGCCGCAGGCGTGCATCGACCCCTCCGACCGCGAGCTGAACTCGAGCCCGGTGTCCTCGTGCAGCGGCAGCGCGTCCATGTCGCCGCGCAACAGGATCGTCGGTCCCGGCTTGGCCCCCGTCAGCAGGGCGGCGATGCCGCTCGTCGTCTCGTGGACCGTGACGTCGAGGGGCAGCCCCTCGAGGGCGCCGAGCACCGTCTCCTGCGTCACGGGCAGCTCGTTGCCGACCTCGGGCCACTCGTGGAGGGTCCGGCGCAGCCGGATCGTGGGAGCGAGGAGGTCGTTGGCTTCCTCACGCAGCGGGGCCGTGTCGACGGGCATGCGGCCATGGTAGGCACGGGCCGTGGATGACGTTCCCGAGCCGGGCGGGCCGGGTGACGAGCTGGTCGACGTCGTGGACGAGCACGACCGGGTCGTCGCCACCGTCCCCCGCCGGCGGATGCGCGCCGAACGGCTGCGCCACCGGGCCGTGTTCATCGTCGTGACCTCGAGCGCCGGGCTACCTCCTCGTGCACCGGCGCAGCGACGCCAAGGACCTGTGGCCGGGCCGCTGGGACGTCGGCGTGGGCGGCGTCGTCGGGGCCGGCGAACCGTGGGCGGACGCGGCGCGGCGCGAGCTCGCCGAGGAGGTGGGCGTCGACGCCGTGCCGACGCCGCTCCACGCCGGCACCTACGCCGACGCCGACGTCGACCTCGTCGGGCGCTGCTACCGGGTCGTGCACGACGGGCCGATCTCGTTCCCCGACGGCGAGGTGGCCGAGGCCCGGTGGGTCGACGCCGCCGCGCTCGACGCCCTGCTCGCCACCGAGGCGTTCGTCCCCGACAGCCTCGCCCTGCTGCCGCGCGCCGTGCTTTTCCCTTCCGCCCCGGACTGAACACCCATGCCGGGTAGCCGACCCTGTGTCGGGACACGGAGAGGAGACCGTCGTGAGCGGACTCATCGGAGGTGACGTCGACCAGCTGCACCAGCTGGGTGACCAGCTCAAGACGAAGCGCGGCGACATCGACCAGATCGTCACGGCCGTGCGCAGCGCGCTCGGCAACACGGTCTGGCAGGGGCCGGCCCGGGAGCGCTTCGAGGGCGAGTGGCGCTCGTCGTTCGAGCCGGCGCTGGCACGCATGCAGGAGGCGTTCGACGCCGCCGGCAGCGAGTGCAAGGCCCGGGCGACGGCGCTGCACGCGGCGATGGCCGAGTAGCGCACGGTCGCGGGAGGCCCCGGCGGACAGCGCCCCCTACGATCCGGGACGTGCAGGAGCTCGAGTTCACCGTCGAGCCGTTCGTCGAGGGCCACCCGGGCCTCCACGTCACGGCGGCCATCGAGGCCGCGACGGATGCCGGCGCGGTCGTCGACGTCGGCCCGTTCGGGTCGAGCTGCCGGGCCGACGACGGCCGGATGCCCGAGATCGTCGCCGCCATCAGCCGGGCCGCCTTCGCCAACGGCGCCACCCACCTGTCCCTGCACGTCGCCCGCGTCGAGGACGCCGCCTCGTGAACCCGCACCCGTTGGTCGTGGCGGTCCGCCCGGTCGTCGATGCCGTCGGCGCCACGCTCGTGCCGGCCGACGAGCGCGAGGCCAGTGACGTGCCCCTGATGTGGGAGGGCGCGGTGATCGCGGCCGTCCGCATGCCGCCCCTCCACGGCGCGCTCGACCGGCTGATCGACGTCGTGGAGACCGAGCTCGGTGGCCGCCTGCCCGACCTCGGTCGGGAGGAGAAGCAGCGGGCGGTGCGGATGCTCGACGAGCGCGGCGCCTTCACGCTGCGGCGGGCCGTGGAGCAGGTCGCCGACGCGATGGGCGTCAGCCGCATCACCGTCTACAACTACCTGAACGCGATCCACCGCCCATGAGGTCGCCGGCGTGAGGTTCGACGTGGTGGGCCTCGATGCGGACGACACGCTGTGGCACAGCGAGGACTCCTTCGTGCGCGTCGAGGAGCAGTTCGTCGAGCTCGTCGCGCCGTTCGCGCCGGAGGGTGTGGACGTCGCCGCCGCGCTGCGGGCCACCGAGCGCGCCCACCTCCCGGTCTCCGGCTACGGCGTCAAGGCGTTCACGCTGGCGATGGTGAAGTCCGCGGTCGCCGTCTCCGAGGGGCGCGTGCCGGCGCTCGTCGTCGACCGCCTCGTCGACGCCGGGTTGGCGATGCTCACCGAGACCGTGCGCCTCTTGCCCGACGTCCCCGCGGTGCTCGCCGACCTGTCCCGCGACCACCGGCTGGTGCTGATCACGAAGGGCGATCTCGTCCACCAGACCCGCAAGGTCGAGACGTCCGGCATCGCCCACCACTTCGAGCAGATCGAGGTCGTGCTGGAGAAGGACCCGGCGACCTACGACCGCATCCTGCGCCAGGTGGCCGTGGCCCCGGATCGCTTCTGCATGGTCGGCAACTCGGTGCGCAGCGACATCCTCCCGGTGCTCGCGCTCGGTGGCCACGCCGTGCACATCCCGTACCCGCTGCTGTGGGAGCACGAGCACGTCGACCACGACGAGGACCTCGACGAGCTCGCGTCGATCAAGGAGCTGCCGGCGGCGCTGCGGACGAACGTATGATCGGCGGGATGGATCCGGACCGCCTGCTCGCCTCACTGCGCCGCGACGCGGCCGCGCTGCTGGAGGCCGTCCGCGCCGCCGGTCCGGATGCGCCGGTGCCGTGGTGCCCGGGGTGGACGGCGACCGACCTCGCCTGGCACATCGGCGAGGTCCACGAGTTCTGGGGCACCATCGTCGCCGATCGTCTCGACGGCCCGGACGCCTACGTGCAGTCGGCGCGCCCGGCGACGTTCGACGACACGGTCGCCTTCGCCGAGTCGACGGCGGCCGACCTGCTCGATGCGCTGGAGGCCAGCGACCCGGCGACCCCCGTCTGGACGTGGGGGAGCGACCAGACCGTCGGCTTCGTGCTGCGGCGGATGACCCACGAGACGTCCGTCCACCGCCTCGACGCCGAGCGGACGGCCGGGCGCGAGCACACCATCGACGCCGAGCTGGCGGCGGACGGCGTCGACGAGTTCCTGTTCGAGTTCCTCGCCTGGGTCGCCGCCGACGCCGCCGCCCTCGCCGGTTCGGTCCACGTGCACTGCACGGACGTCGCCGGTGAGTGGCTCGTGCGCGACGACGGCGCCGGCCGCTACGACGTCAGCCGTGAGCACGCCAAGGGTGACGCCGCGATCCGCGGGCCGGCGCAGGACCTGCTGCTCGTGCTGTGGCGGCGGCTGCCGCTCGATGCCGTCGACGTCGTCGGCGACCGCGCCACCGCCGAGCGCTTCGTGGCCCGCACCGACCTCGCCGGGTAGCCCCTGCTGGTCGTGACGCGGCGGGTGAGCTACAGCTTGTGGAGGCGGACCTCCGACACCCGGTGGTCGGCCTCCTTGCGCACGATCAGCGACGCCCGCTCGCGCGTCGGCAGGATGTTGTCGCTCAGGTTGCGGCCGTTGATGTTCGCCCAGATGCCCTCCGCCGTCGCCCGCGCCTCGTCCTCGGTGAGGTGGGCGAAGTGGCGGAAGAAGCTGTTGGGGTCCTGGAACACCGTCTCGCGCAGGGCGAAGAAGCGCTGCACGTACCACTCGCGGATGTCCATCTCGTCGGCGTCGACGTAGATCGAGAAGTCGAAGTAGTCGCTGACGAACTCGGCCTTCTCCGTCGACACCTGGAGCACGTTGAGGCCCTCGAGGATGAGGATGTCGGGCCGCCGCACCACGGCCTCCTCGCCCTCGACGATGTCGTAGACGACGTGGCTGTAGACGGGCGCCCGGACCTCGTCGGCGCCGCTCTTCAGGTCGCGGAGGAACTTCAGCAGGCGGCGGGTGTCGTAGCTCTCGGGGAAGCCCTTGCGGTCCATGATGCCGCGCTCGGCGAGCACCGCGTTGGGGTGCAGGAACCCGTCGGTGGTGACGAGGTCGACCTGTGGGTGGTCGGGCCAGCGGGCGAGGAGCGCCTGCAGGATGCGGGCGAACGTGCTCTTGCCGACGGCCACGCTGCCGGCGACGCCGATGACGTACGGCACCCGCGGCGCCATCGTGCCGAGGAACGTCGACGACACCCGGGCGAGGTCCTGGGAGGCGCTGACGTAGAGGTTGAGCAGGCGCGACAGCGGCAGGTAGATCGCCGCCACCTCGTCGAGATCGATGCGCTCGTTGATGCCGCGCAGCTTGGCGAGGTCGTTCTCCCGCAGCGTCAGCGGTGTCGCCGCCCGCAGGGCGGCCCAGTCGTCACGACCGATCGTGAGGAACCGGCTCCCGGCCTCGATCACACCTGCGACCCTACGCTCGGGCCGTGGGCGCCCTGCAATCTGACCCTGGTCCGGTGGTCGCCGGCCCGGCGTCCGGTGAGCGCAAGCGGCGCGGTGCCTATCCGACGCCGTCGTGGCTCGTCGAGCTCGTCGTCGAACAGGCCGTCACGGTGCCCGTCACCGGCGGCGAGGTGGTGGTGGTCGACCCGGCCTGCGGCGACGGCCGGTTCCTCGTTGCCGCGGCGCGGCGCGTCCGCGCCCTCGGCGGGTGCCCACGTCTCGTCGGCGTCGACATCGATGACGCCAGCCTCGCCGCGGCCGCCACCGCGCTGGGCGGCGAGGAGGTCGAGCTGTGCCGCGCCGACGCGCTCGGCCACGCCTGGCCGGCGCGCGTCGACGTCGTCGTCGGCAACCCGCCGTACCTCTCGCAGCTGGCGGCCACGACGACGCGCGGCGGCGCCAGCCGCCACGGAGGCGGCCCCTACGCGGACGCGGCGGTGGAGTTCCTCGCCCTGGCGGTGCGGATGCTCGGTCCGGGTGGTCGGCTCGGGCTCGTGCTCCCGCAGTCGATCCTCGCCTCGCGCGACGCCGCCGCGGTGCGCGCCGAGGTCGACCGGCGGGCCGGCATCACGTGGTCGTGGTGGTCGCCGGAACCCGTGTTCGACGCCCAGGTCCTCGTCTGCGCGCTCGTCGCCGAGGTCGGTGCGCCGCCCGGGCAGCGCTGGACGGACGTCGTCACCGGGGCGCTGGGCATCCCGGCTGTCCCGGTGCTGCGGAGCGCCGGGACGCTCGGTGACCGCGCCCGTCTGACGGCGAACTTCCGGGACCAGTACTACGGGCTCGTCCCGGCCGTCGTCGACGGCGGCCCCGGGCCCCGGCTCGTGACGAGCGGCCTCATCGACCCGGGACGCACGACGTGGGGCCAGCGACCCGTGACGTTCGCCCGGCGGCGGTTCGAACGTCCGACCGTCGACCTCGCCCGGCTGAGCCCGCGCATGCGGCGCTGGGCCGACGACCTGCTCGTGCCGAAGGTCCTCGTGGCCAACCAGACCCGCGTGGTCGAAGCGGTCGTGGACGGCGCAGGCTCCTGGCTGCCGGGCGTGCCCGCGCTCACGGTCCGTCCGGCGACGGGCATCGACCCCTGGACCCTCGCCGCGGTGCTGACCTCGCCGGTCGCCACGGCGTGGGCCTGGCACCGCGCCGCCGGCACCGGCCTCGCCGCCCACTCCGTCCGCCTCGGACCGCGCTGGCTGGCCGAGCTCCCGTGGCCGGCCGGCGACGTCGCGCCGGCCGTCGCCGCGCTGCGGGCCGGGGACGTCGCCGCGTGCGGCGATGCGGCGACACGTGCCTACGGTGTCGACGCGGCAGGCGAGCTCGTCGCGTGGTGGGCGCAGGGACTGCCATCCGGCGGTCCGGTTCCCGCAACATCGTCACACCCCACCTGATGGGGGAAGGCGGGGTTCCGCTGCCAGACTTCCGGCCCATGGTTCGCGCACGGTCGGGGCTGGCGGCGCTGGGTCTCGGCCTGCCGCTCCTGCTCGGCGCGCTGGTCGCGTGCGGCGACGACTCCCCGACGGCCGGTGAGCCCGGGACCGACGACGCCGTGGGACGCGGCCAGCAGCTCGCCCGGACGCGTGGGTGCTCCGCCTGCCACGGCGCCGACGGCCAGGGCGGACTCGGGCCGGCGTGGACCGATGCCATGGGCACCGAGGTGACGCTCACGGACGGCTCCACCGTCACGGTCGACGAGGCGTACGTGACGCGCTCGATCACCGAGCCGGACGCCCAGATCGTCGAGGGCTTCTCGGTGAAGATGCCGAAGACCGCGCTCACCGACGCCGAGGTCGCCGACCTCGTCGCCTACATCGCCTCGCTCAGCGGATGAGGCGCGCCATCGCGATCGTCCTCGCCGCCGTCGCGGTGGCGGCGTGCGGAGGCGACGACCGGACGCTCGCGGGCATCACCTACGACGACCCGCCGCAGGTCGACGCCGTCGCCCTGCCCGACGTCAGCGCCGACGGTGCGCCGTTCGAGTTCCGGGCGCCCGCGGACGGCCTGCTCGTCGTGTACTTCGGCTACACCAACTGCCCCGACGTGTGCCCGACGACGATGGCCGACCTCTCGACGGCGCTCGACGACATCGGCGACGACGCCGAGCGGGTCGACGTCGCGATGGTCACCGTCGATCCGGAGCGCGACCTGCCCGTGCTCACGGACTACATCCAGAGCTTCGTCCCCGGCGCCCATGCCGTCGGCACCGACGACCAGGCCGCCCTGCAGTCGGTCGCCGGCGCGTTCGGGGTGAGCTACGAGGTGCGCACCGCGCCCGACGGCGAGATCGAGGTCGGTCACTCCAGCAACCTCTTCGCCGTCGACGACACCGGCCACCTCGTGATCACGTGGCCGGTCGGGGGTGGCGAGGGCACGGCCCGGGCCGACGACCTGGCGGACGACCTCCGCCAGCTGCTACCGGCATGACCGGTCGCCGCGTGCTCGGCGCGCTCGTCGTGCTGGGTGCCGCGGTGCTGGCCCCGGCCGGCGTCGTGTTCGCCGATCCGGCCGGCCCGACCGACTACCGCACGACGGTCACGTCGGTGACCCCGGAGGTCGCGGGCGTGGAGGTCTCGATCGTCGGCGGCGACTCGTTCCTCCGCCTCGTCGTCGAGCCGGGCATCGAGGTCGTCGTGCTCGGCTACCAGCAGGAGCCCTACCTGCGCATCCGGGCTGACGGCGTCGTCGAGGAGAACCAGCGCTCGCCGGCGACCTACCTCAACGCCGACCGCTACGGGACCGGCACGCCACCGGCCGGCGCCGACCCGACGCTGGCGCCGAACTGGCTGCCGGTGGGCACCGGCGGCGCGTGGGCCTGGCACGACCACCGCGCCCACTGGATGAGCCCGGACCCGCCTGCCGCGGGCCGCCCCGGCATGCAGATCCAGGCCAGCACGGTGCCGTTGCTCGTCGACGGGACCGCCGTCGCCGTGGACGTCAGCACGACGTGGCTGGCGGCGCCGTCGCGGGTGCCGCTGGCGGTCGGCGCGGCGGCCGGCGGGGCCGCCGTGCTGCTGGCGCTGCTCCGGCGGGCCCGTCTGGCCTGGGCGTTGCTCGCGGTGTCCGTCGCCGCCGGGGCCATCGGGTGGTGGCAGTTCCGCTCGCTGCCGGCCGAGACCGGACCGCTGATCGTGTGGTGGCTGCTGCCGGCCGTCGCGGCGGGGTCGCTCCTCGTGGCCGTCGCCCTCGGCCGGCGGCTCGTGTCGTACGCACTCGTCCTGCTGGCGGCGCTCGAGCTGGCCGTGTGGGTGTGGCTGCGCCGCGACGGTGCGTTCCGGGCGATCATCCCGACCGACGCCCCGGCCTGGCTCGACCGCGGCGTCATGGCGGCCACCGCGGTGGTGGCCGTGCTGACCGCCGTCGGGGCGGCGGTGGCGATGTTCCGCCTGCCCCCGGCGGATCACGCGTGATGGCGCGCCGCGCCGGTGGGCGGCAGCCGAAGGACGGGTTCGGCCGCCGACCCACCGACCCCCGGGCCCTTGGTCAGCGGGCAGACCGTCGGGCCGGGGTGGCAGGGACCAGTCAGCAGGTGGCTCCTTGCGAGCGGCATGAGGGTGGCATGGGGCGTGACCACCGACGTCCGGCGCACGGCGCGGCCCTGCTGCTCGTCGCCGGCCTGGCGACCTCCTCGCTCGCCGCGTGCAGCGACGACGATGCCGCCGCGACGTCGGCAACCACCACCGTCGCCTCGGCACCCGCCACGACCGCGCCGGCGACCTCGGCCGGTGCGTCGACGGTGCCGCTGACCAGCCTCGCGGCGCCGGCGACGTCGCCGGCCACGGCCGCGCCGGGTTCGACGCTCGGGGCGGGATCGACGGTCGGCGCACCGCCCTCGCCCTCTCCCGCCCAGCCGGCCGGCGTCCCGTTCCCCGCCGCCGACTGGCCGACGGCTGCGCTCCCGGACGACGTCGACCAGACCGTCCTCGATGCCGCCGTGGACACCGCCTTCGGTCCCGACGACGCCGGATCGGGGGTGCGGTCGGTCGTCGTCGTGCACGGCGGCGCCATCGTCTACGAGCGCTACCACCCGTCCGTCGGGCCCGACACGGTGATGGCGTCGTACTCGGCGGCCAAGAGCTTCACGGCGGCGATCATCGGGCTGCTCGTCGCCGACGGGAAGCTCGCCCTCGACGAGCACCCGCCGCGGCCGGAGTGGCCGGCCGGCGACCCGCGGACCGCGATCACGTTGCGCCAGCTGCTGCAGATGTCGAGCGGGCTGCAGTGGGACGAGGTCCAGAGCCTGGCCACGATGGGTCTCACGATGCTCGCGTCACCCAGCGCGGCGTCCCTCATGGCCCAGCAGCCGCTGGAGCGGGAGCCGGGCACGGCCTTCGAGTACTCCACCGGTACGTCGGCGCTCGTCGCCGGCATCGCCGCCGACGCCCTCGGCGGGTGCGCCGCGCTCGACGACTACCTCCACACCCGGCTGCTCGACCCGCTCGGCATCACGACCGCCGACGTGCTCACCGACGGCGGCGGCTGCTTCGTCGGCGGTCTCGGCATGGACATGACGGCGCGCGACTTCGCCCGCTTCGGCCTGCTGTTCGCCCGCGGCGGGGTGTGGGACGGCGAGCAGATCCTGCCCCCGACGTGGGTGGACGAGGTCCGCGTCCCCTCACCGACGAACCCGCAGTACGGCCTGCACTGGTGGCTCAGCACGACCGGCGGCGAGCTCGCGGCGATCGGCCTGGGTGGCCAGCAGATCGCCGTCGTGCCGGGCTCGGACCTCGTGGTGGTGGTCAACTCGACGCTCGGCAGCGACACGGCAGCTGCCCAGCTGGTGAGCCAGATCGCGACCGCCTTCGGCGCCGCGGTCTGAGGCGGCGACCCGTCAGTCGACGGCCGCGAGCGCGTCCTCGAGGTCGCCCGCGCTCATCGGCCCGAGGTGCTCCGTGGCGATCGTGCCGTCGGCGTCGATCACCACCGTCACCGGCAGACCGACGGCGCCGAGCGCCTCGGCGAGCTCGCCGCGCTGGTCCACGAACTGCTCGTACGTGATCCCCAGCTCGTCGAGGTAGTCGCGGGCGTCGCCGGTCTCCTGGCTGTTGACGCCCACGAAGCGCACATCCGGGCGGGCCGCGGCGACCTGCTGGAACGCCGGCAGCTCGGCGCGGCACGGCGCGCACCACGTGGCCCAGAGGTTGACGACGGCAGGGCCGCGGAGGTCGGCGAGCGCCAGGGCCGGCTCGCCGGCGTCGAGCGCGGCCAGCTCCATGGCGGGGAGGCGCCGGGCCGCCCCGTCGCCGTCACCGCTGCTGCCACACGCCGCGAGCAGGAGGAGGCCGGCCAGCGCGAGCCGCTTCACGGGGCGTCGTCCCGGACCTCGACCCCGACGGTGACGTCGCCGGCCGTCGCGAACTGCAGCGTCAGGTCGAACGTCTCGCCCGTGGTCAGCGGGGCCACGAGGTCGACCAGCATCAGGTGGTCGCCGAGCGGGGCGAGCTCGAGGGTGCCGTCGGCCGGCACGGGGAGCGCGGCCTGCTCGGTCATCGTCGCCGTGCCGGTGGCGTCGACGTCGGTGCGGTGCACCTGCACGGCCGCCGCGATCGACGGATCCACGGCGGCGCCGACGAGCTCGTCGGCGACCGGGCTCGTGACGTGCAGGTAGACGGCCCCGACCGAGACGACCGCCGGCGTGGCCCGGGCCCAGGCGTCCTCGACGCGGAGGGCGCCGTCACCGTCACCGCCGCCCCCGCACGCGGCGAGGCCGAGCGTGGCGGTCGCGACCGCCACGGCGAGCGACCGCCTCACCGGGGCGTCAGCGGTCCCACGGGGCCGCCGGGGACGCCGCCCCGGGACCGCCCGTGAGCACGTCGAACCCGTCGTCGGTGACGAGGATCGTGTGCTCGAACTGGGCCGTGCGCTTGCCGTCGGCGGTCACCGCGGTCCAGTCGTCGTCCCACATCTTGTGCTGCCACGTGCCGAGGCTGATCATCGGCTCGATCGTGAACGTCATGCCCGGGCGCATGATCAGCGACGCCCGCGAGTCGTAGTAGTGCAGCACCTGGATGTCGCCGTGGAACTGCTCGCCGATGCCGTGGCCGATGAAGGCGCGGATCACGCCGTAGCGGTGGGCCTTGGCGTGGTCCTCGATCGCCCGCCCGATGTCGCTGATCGGGCGGCCGGGGCGCACGGCCTCGATGCCGTGCCACATGCACTCCTCGGTCACGCGGACGAGCTGGCGGCTCACCGGGTCGACGTCGCCGACGAAGAACGTGGCGTTGGTGTCGCCGTGGACGCCGTCGACGTACGACGTGACGTCGATGTTCAGGATGTCGCCGTCCTGCAGGACCCGCGAGTCCGGGATGCCGTGGCAGATGACCTCGTTGGCGGACGTGCAGACGCTCTTCGGGAAGCCGTTGTAGTTGAGCGGCGACGGGTAGGCGTGGCGCTCGAGGTGCAGCTCGTGGACGTAGGCGTCGAGCTCGTCGGTGGTCATGCCGGGGCGCACGGCCTCCCCGGCGAGGCGCAGGATCTCGGCGGCGACGGTGCCGGCGCGACGCATCCGGGCGATCACCTCGGGGGACTTCACGCGGGGCTCGTCCCACGGCACCGGGTGCCCGGTCTCGGCGTACGGCGGACGGCCGATGTCGGCGGGGACCTCGCGCATCGGCGTGACGTCGCCCGGCAGGACGCGGCCCTCGCTGCGCTTGTGGCAGCGCTTGTACTTGCGGCCGCTCCCGCACCAGCACGGGTCGTTGGCCTGCGGCAGCGTGGAGGGTGGGTTCGCCAGCGTGCGCATCACGGACCAGGATACGGCGGTCGCCGCAGGTGGGCGCGGCGGGCCCGCCGGAGCGACCTGTCATCCTGATCCGGCCCGATCGGGCCGGATCGCGCTGACAGCTCGCGATCGGCGTCGCCGTTTCCCCTTTGCCGGTGCCGGAACACCCATGGTGGACATGGGGAGGTCCCGTGCCGGCAGCCGCTGCGCCCGACGCACGCGCTCGGGCGACGGTCTACAGTTCGGCCGCACGCCGGCCGTGGGAGCCGGCGGGCGAAGGGGAGTGACGTTGGGGTCTGCCGTCCTCGGGGTCTCGGATGCGTCGGGCGGCAATCAGGGGAGCACGACCGGGGTCGTCGTCGCGGCCTGGCAGGCGGTCGGTCGTCCCGGCGCCAGCCTCGTCCTCGCCGGTGCGGTCGCCTGCGTCCTCGTCGGGGGGTGGTGGCTGCCGGTGTCCGGCCGGGTCGTGGCCACGGTCGCGGCGCTCCTCGTCCTCGTCGTGGCGGCCCTCGTCGACGCCGTCGAGCACCGCCTCCCGAACCGGCTCGTCGCCCTCGCCGGGCTCCCCGTGCTGGCCGCCGTCGCCGCCTCGTGGTCGGCCGATGTCGCACGCGGCGTCCTCGCCGGTGCGCTCGTCGTGGCCGTCCCGCTGCTCGCCGCCCACCTCGTCGTCGCCCGCCGGGATGGGCTTCGGCGACGTCAAGGCGGGCGCCGTCCTCGGTGCCGCGCTGGGCCTCCTCGACGTGCAGTTGGCGGTGTTCGCACTCGTGCTCGGGCTCGGCGCCGGCGCCGCGTGGGGCCTCACCCGGCACGCCCGCTCCATCCCCCTCGGCCCGGCCCTCGTGGTCGGGGCCCTCGCCGCCCTCGCGGTGGCCCGCCTGCTCGGTCTGGAGGCTCGATGACGGTGACCGACGACGAGGAACGCGCCGCGGGTCCGACACCCGTGGCGCCGGGACGCCCGGCCCGCAACCGGATCGGGCGGCGCCGTCCCGCGCCCGCCGCGCCGGCGGCGCGGTTCGAGCCCGGCCGCATCGCCGACGCCCGGCACCGCAACCCGACCTGGGTCGTCGCCGGGGTCCTCCTCGTCGTGCTCAGCGCGCTCGGCGGGGTCCTGCTGTTCACGTCGAGCGACGAGCGTGCTGCGGTGTTGGTGGCGGCCACCGACCTGGCACCCGGCGCGGCCGTCACGGCCGGCGACCTGCGCATCGAGCGGGTCGCGGTCGACGACGCCGTGCGCACGATCCCGGCCACCGCGGCGAGCACGCTCGTCGGTCAGCACTCGACCGGCCGGGTCCCGGCGGGGACGCTGCTCGCCCCGGCGATGTTCGCGGTCGACGTCCCGCTCGGGCCCGACGAGGTCGTGGTCGGCGCCTCGCTCGACCCCGGCGAGGCGCCGCTCGCGCTGCTGGAGGTCGGGGCGTCGGTCGAGCTCCTCGACGTGGCGGTCGCCGGGCCCGACGGCGGGACGGCGGCGGTCGCCAACTCGCTCGGCACCGGCACGGTCTGGGCCGTCGAGCCCATCGCGACCGGCCAGCTCTGGCTGTCGGTGCGCGTCGACCGCCCCGTCGGGCTGGCCGTCTCGGTGGCGGCGGCCGCCGATCGCCTGCGGGTCGCCCTCGTGGGGGCCGGCGGGTGACGATCGTCGCCGTCGGCTCGGTGGCCGGGTCGCCGGGAGTGACGAGCCTCGTGCTGGGGCTCGCCGCCACCTGGCCCGACGCCACGCGCACCCGGGTCGTCGTCGAGGCGGATCCCGACGGCGGTCGACTCGGTGCCGAGCTCGGCATCGGCGTCGAACCGGGGTTGATGGCGTTGGCCCTGGCGATCCGATCGACGGCGCTGGCCGGCCCCGATCTCGTCGCCCGCGGGGCGGCGCGGGTCGGCGACTGGTACGCCATCCCGGCGCCGCCCTCGGCGGAGCAGGCGACGTCGGCGCTCGTCCACGCGGCGACCCCGCTCGCCGCGCTGATGGCTGCCGATGACGACTCGGTGTGGCTCGTCGATGCCGGGCGGCTCTCGGCCCGCTCGCCGGCGCTGCCCTTCGCCACCGCCGCGGCGCACACGGTCATCGTCTCGGCCGGCTCGTTCCCGCTGCTGCAGCTGCTGCCCCACCGCGTCGACGCCCTGCGGGCCGCCGGGTGCACGCCATGCGTCGCCGTCGTCGAGCCGACGCCGTGGCCGGTCGAGGAGATCGCCGACTTCGTCGGTGCCGACGTGGTCGCGGTGCTCCCGCACGTGGCCACCGGTCGCCGCGCGGGTCCCGGCGCGATGCGCGCCAGTGCGTGGCGACCGTGGTGGCGCCGCGTCGAGGACGTCGCCGCCTACCTCGACGCGTCGGTCCGCAGCGAGGTGGCGGGATGAGCACCACGGAGGTGCGCCTCGAGGACGTCATCGAGGCCGTCCAGGAGGCGCTCGTGGCGGCCGAGGCGGGTGCCGACCCGCGGCGCTGGGACGACCTCGAGCGGGAGGCGTTCGCCCACGACGCGGCGACGTCGTACGTCGCCCGGCGGGCACGCGCGGCCCTCGAGGCGGGCGCCACGCCGCTGCCGATCAGCGCCGAGGACGACCTCGTGCGCCGGGCCATCGCCGCCTACTTCCACGCCGGCAAGTTCCAGGCGCTCCTCGACCTCGAGGGTGTGACGGACATCATGGTCAACGCCCACGACACGATCTGGCTGCAGCTCGTCGACGGCACGCTCCAGCGCCACCGCGAGCCGATCTTCACCGACGCCGCCGACCTCCGCGACGAGGTCGCCCACCTGGCCCGGCGGGCCGGCGGCACCGAGCGCCGCTTCGACGACGCCAAGCCGCTGCTCGTGCTGCGCCTGCCGGACGGGTCGCGGCTCGCCGCGGTCATGAACGTCTCGACGGTGCCGCAGGTCGCGATCCGGCGCAACGTGCTGCCCGACGCGTCGCTGGACGACCTCGAGCAGCGGGGCACGATCGACCGCGCCATGCACTCGCTGCTGGCCGCGGCGATGCGCGCCGGGATGCGGATCGTCGTGTCCGGCGAGACCGGCGCCGGCAAGACGACGCTGCTGCGGGCGATGACGAACGTGCTGCCGCCGGCGACGCGCATCGTGATCATCGAGGACACGCGCGAGCTCGACCTCGGCGCCGACCCGGCACGCGCCGCCTCGGTGCTGGAGTGGGAGACGCGCGAGCCGAACATCGAGGGCGTCGGCGAGATCGCCCAGCGCGAGCTCGTTCGCCACGCCCTGCGCTTCAACCCCGCCTGGCTCATCGTCGGCGAGGTGCGCGACGGGGATGCGGCCCGCGAGATGTTGCTGGCCATGCAGCACGGTCATCCGAGCCTGTCGACCGTGCACCACCACTCGGCGCTGTCGGCCTGGAAGAAGCTCGCCCAGTACGTCGCCCAGGGCTCGGAGGCGGTCGAGTTCCCGATCGCCGCCCTGCTGATCTCGGACGCCGTCGACCTCTTCGTCCACCTCGGGCGCGATCGCCAGGGCCGCCGCGCGGTCACCGAGATCTGCGAGGTCGCCGGCTGGAACGGTGCCGAGGTGCAGCTCAACCGGCTCTTCGTCGCGGGACCCGACGGCCGGGGCATCCCGCAGCCACACCTCACGGACGCTCGCCGCGCGACGCTGCGCGAGCACGGCTTCGAGGACCACCTGCTGCTCAACGAGGCCGGGTGGTGGGCGTCGTGACGGCCGCCCCGCTCGTCGGCGCCGCCCTCGGCGCGGCGGCCGGCCTCGGCGTCGTCCTCGCGGTCGCCGGCTGGCAGGGGCTGCTCGACCGGCCCGCCGCGGCGCCGGCGCGCTGGCGGCCGGACCTCGACGGCCTGCTGCAGCGGCTGGGTCTGCTCGTGGTCGCAGCGGCCCTGGCGGGTTGGTGGACGCGTTGGCCGGTGGCGGCCATCGCGGCCGGGCTGGTCGGCTGGCTGACGCCCTCGTTCGTGGGCCTGCGCGCCCGCCGCCGTCGTCAGCTGGCGCGATCGGAGGCCGTCGCCGTCTGGGCCGAGATGCTGCGCGACCTCCTCGTCTCCAACGCCGGCTTGCACGAGGCGATCGGCAAGTCGGCGCGGGTGGCCCCCGAGGCCATCCGCGGCGAGGTCCGCGCCCTCTACGTGCGCGCCCAGCGCGGTGACCTCGCCGCCGCCCTCGGTCGGTTCGCCGACGACATGGACGATCCCATCGCCGACACGGTCGTGACCGCCCTGCTGATCGCCGACCAGCGCGCCGTGTCGGACCTCGGGGAGCTGCTCGGGGCCGTCGCCACGTCGACGCGCGAGACCGTCGCCATGCAGCTGCGCATCAACGCCACGCGGGCCCGGACCTACCGGACCGCCCAGCTGATCGCCGTGATCGTGGCGTTCTTCGTCGGTCTCCTCGTCCTCACGAACCGCAGCTACATGGAGCCGTTCGGCACGATCGCTGGGCAGGTCGTGCTGCTCGGCGTGTGCGGCCTGGTCGCCGCGGCCCTGTGGGGGATGGCCGTGCTGTCGCGTCCGGCGCGGGCCGCACGCCTCCTGCGCGTGGGACGGCCGGGGGTGGTGCCGTGATGTGGGCTGCCCTCGTCGGGGCCGGGCTGGCCGCCGGCTGCTGGCTCGTGGCCCGCGCCCTGTTGCCGTCGGCGCGGCCGCTGCGCGTCCTGGCCGACGAGCTCGTCGCCCCGCGTGACGCCCGCGCCGCGCAGGCGGTGCCGGCCGACGGCGTCCGCTCGCGCTGGCGCGACCTCGCCGTACGGTCGAGCGGCGGGACGTCGGCGCGCCTGGCGGCCGACCTCGCCGTGCTGGGTCGCGACCCGCTGCGCCACACCCTCGACAAGCTCGGCTACGGCGTGGTCTTCCTCGGGCTCGCGCTGGTGCCGGCGGTGCTGCTCCCGCTGCTCGGTGTCGACGTCCCGGTGCTCACGACGCTGCTCGGGGCGCTGCTGTTCGCGACGGTCGGCTGGCTGTACCCCGACGTCGAGGTCCGCTCCCGGGCCGCCGCGGCGCGGCGTGCCTGGTCGGCCGCCCTCACGGTGTACGTCGACATCGTCGGCATCTCGCTGGCGGGCGGCGCGGGGGTCGAGGACGCGCTGATGGTGGCGGCTCGCGCCGGGGCCGGTCCGCAGTTCGAGCAGCTCGACGCCACCCTGCGGGCGGCCCAGACACGGCGCCGCAAGCTCTGGCAGGCCCTCGACGAGCTCGGGGTGCGCGCCGACATCACGCCGCTGCGCGAGCTGGCCTCGGCCGTCGACCTCGCCGCCGAGTCCGGCTCGCGCATCCGCGAGACCCTCCTCGCCAAGGCGACCGCGCTGCGCGTGCGCCAGCTGACCGACGCCGAGGCCGAGGCCCAGAAGGCGTCCGAGACGATGGGCGTGGCCCCGGCGCTGATGGCGATCGCCGCCGTCGTGCTCATCGGCTACCCGGCCCTCGCGAGGTTCCTGTCCGGATGAACGAGCTACCCAAGGAGCACCTCCATGCCCATCCAGGTCCAGGTCATGACGACCCTCCTGCTGCTGCAGGACCGCCTCACCGCGGCGGTGCGCCACGTCCGCGACGACGATCGCGGCGAGCTGACGGGCAGCGTGATCTTCCTCGCCGCGCTCGCCGTGGCCGCCGCCGCGGTGGCCGTGGTGATCATCGCCAAGCTCAACTCGAACGCCGCCAAGGTCCCGGACTGACGCCGCGCCGTGGGCGCGGCGACGGCGGCCTCGTCGCCACCGTGATCGTGCTCCCGGCGCTGCTCCTGTCGTTCTGGCTCGTGCTGCAGTACGCCGTCGCCGCCCACGTCCGCCACGTCGCGCTGGCGGCCGCGCAAGACGCCGCGCTCGCGGCCGCCTCCGGCGACGGCGATCCGCAGGCCGCCGCCGACGCCGTCCTCGTGGCGATCGCGTCGATGTCACCGCAGCAGCGCGTCGACCCGGTCGTCGGACCGGATCGGGTCACGGTGACCGTCCGCGCCGACGTGCTGCAGGTGTTCCCGATCGGCAGCTTCGACGTCACCGTCTCCGCCTCGGCACCGATCGAGCGGTTCGTCCCGCAGCCGGAGCGCCCGTGAGTGGCCGTGGTCGCGGCGCGCGTGGCGATGCCGGGCCGCTCGAGCTGGTCATCCTCGTGCCCGTCGTGCTCCTCGTGTTCGGGCTCGTCGTGGCGTTCAGCCGGACGACCACCGCGACCGAGCACGTCGCTCACGCCGCAGCCGTCGGCGCCCGGGCGGCGGCCACCGCACAGACGGCCAGCGGCGCGTCGATCCTGGCCACCGACGTCGTCGTCGACGCGCTGGCGCAGGTCGGGATGACGTGCGCGGTGCCGGCGGTCGCCGGCACGTTCCGGCCCGGTGGCAGCGTCACGGTCACGGTGTCGTGCACCGTCGATCTGGGTGACGTCAGCCACCTCGGCTTGATCCCGGGCTCCCGGACGCTGACCGCCTCGGCGACCGAGGTGATCGACCGGACGCGAGGCGGCGCGGGGTGACGGCCCGCCTGCACGGTCAGCGCGGCAGCGTCTCGCTGCTCGTCGTCATCATGATCCCGGCGCTGCTGGTGGCGGCCGGCCTGGTGCTCGACGGTGGTCGTCAGCTGCAGGCCCGCCGTGAAGCCACCGCGGCGGCCGCGGCCGCGGCGCGCGCCGCGGCACAGATGACCGAGCAGGAGGCGTATGCCCGGGCGCTCGATCCGGAGCTCGCCCGCGCCCGCGGCGAGGCGCAGCTGGCCGCGCTCGGCCGCGACGGCGTCGTCGACGTCGCGCCGGCGACGGTCACCGTGACGGTCACCGACGACGTCGCGAACCTCATCCTGCCCGGCTCCCGCACGGTCTCGTCGACGTCGAGCTCCGGCCCGCTGGCGGGCGTCACCACGGGGGCGGCGCCATGAGCTCGCGCGCCACTCGCGGGGTCGCGGCCGCGCTCGCGCTGGTCGGATTGGTGGTCGCCACGCCCGTCGCGCTCGTGCTCCTCGTCGGCAACCCGTGGCCGGGACGGACGAGGGTCGAGCTCGGCGACGAGCTGGCGATCGTCATCGGCGTGCTCGCGGTGCTCGCCTGGGTCCTCTGGGCGCGGTTCCTCCTCGCCGTGGTTGGCGAGGTCCGCAACCAGCTCGACGAGCGAGCGCGGCAGGCGGACGTGCTGGGTGGTGCTCCCGAGCGCGTGCGCTTCGACCCGCCGCCGGCGCGCGCCGGGGCGGGACGCCTCGCCCAGCAGCTCGTGGCCGCCGCGCTCGTGCTGCTCCCGGTCGTCGGGCGAGAGGCCCCGTCGCCCGCCGCGGGGCTCGGTCCGGGCCCGGGTGCCCGGTCGGCGGTGGCGGCGCCGGCCGACCGCCCGGCGCGAGCGCCTGTCCCTGCACCGGCGCCGACCGCTGCCGTGCGCAGCGTCGTCGTGGCGCCCGGCGACACCCTCATCGGCATCGCCAGGGCCGAGCTCGGTGACGCCGATCGGTGGCGGGAGATCTTCGACGCCAACCGGGAGACCGTGCAGCCCGACGGCGGCCGGCTGACGAGTCCGAGCCTGATCCGCGCCGGGTGGACGCTCGTGCTCCCGGCGGCGCCGCCCGCGCTGGCCGCCATCCCCGAGGTCGATGCGGGGACGACCGCGGCGACCGTCGTCGTCACCGTCGCCGCCGGGGACACGCTCTGGGACCTCACCCGCGACCACCTCGCCGCCGCCGGACTGGCCCACGACGACCCGGCGGTCGCCGACCACCTGGCCGACGTCATCGCCGACAACGCCGATGTCGTCGCCGACCCCGACCTGATCTTCGCCGGCGAGCAGCTCCGCTTCCGCGTCCAGGACGCGGCCGCCGGCGCCGCGCCGCCCGCTGTCGCGGGCGCACCGGCCGCCGCGCTGGCGCCCGCGGCGGCCGCGGCACCGGCCACGACGGTCCCATCGCCGCCGCCCGCGGCAGCCGCGCCGCTGCCGACGACGGCCGCCGCGCCGCCGACGTCACCGACGGCATCCTCCACGACCCTCCCGGGCGGCTCGGTCGCGCCGGCGGCGGATCCACCGCCAGCCGACGCGTCGCCGTCGCCCGACGCGCCTGCGCCGATCGGCATCGGTGAGGCCGCGCTGCTGTCGGCCGGGGTCGTCGCCCTCCTGGCGTCCCGCCGCCGGGTGCGCCTGCGCGCCGCCACACCGCGCACCGCGTGTCCCGGCGCCCCACCCCGACGCGGTCGACGCCGAGCGTCGGCTGCGCTCGGTGGACGCGGGCGAGCGGGTGCTGCGCGTCGATGTCGCGGTGCGCGCCGCGGCGGCATCGCTCGTCGATCGGGGCGCCGGCATCGCCGTCGTGCGGGCCGGCGCTGACGGCGCCGTGGAGCTCACGCTCACCGCCCCCGCCGTGCTGCCGCCGCCGTGGGAGGGTGCGGACACCACCTGGCGGGTGCCCGGCTCACTGCCCGTCGAGCTGCTCGCCGACGCGGCGCGCACCGTCGGGGCGCCGTGCGTCGCGCTCGCCCAGCTCGGCGTCGACGCCGACGGACGGGACGTGCTCGTCGATCTCGAGGCGCTCGGTGTCCTCGCGATCGCGGCGCCGGCCGACCGTGCCGACGCCGTCGTCCATGGCCTGGCCGCGACGCTCGCCTCGTCCGTCTTCGCCGAGGTCGCCCACCTCGTCGGCGTCGGCGTCGACGAGCACGCCTTCCTCGAGCACCGTCAAGCCCAGGTCGCGTCGACGGTCGACGGCGCGCTCGAGCTGGCCGCGACGCTCGTCGGCGCCACCGCGGCCACCCGCCAGTCGACGTTCGTGCTGCGGGCGCGGCACACGAGCGGGGAGGCGTGGGAGCCGGCCATCGTGCTCGTCGGCGCGGCGCTCGCTGATCAGGTGGCGGCTGACGTCGGGCGCGCCGCGACGCGGATCGGCGGCGGGCTCGGCGTCGTCGTCGGCGGAGCGGTGCCCGGCGCACCCTGGACGCTGCGCGCCGATGGCTCCTGCTGGCGGCTCGAGCCGCTCGGCGTGGAGCTCGTGCCCGTCGGGCTGACGGCACCGGAGGTCGACGCGCTGCACGCCGTGCTCGTGGCCGCCGACGCCCCGTTGCTCGACGAGGCCACCGAGGAGGTGCCGCTCGTCGTCGTGGTCGGTGACCCGGAAGTCGTGGACTGGTCGCTGCTGGTGCGCCTGCTCGGTCCGGTGGAGATCGCCGACGCGAGTGGGCGGACCGCCACGTTCGAGCGCTCGAAGGCGCTGGAGCTCGTGGCGTGGCTCGCGATGCACCGCGAGCGGGCCACCCGCGCCGGGGCGCGGACGGCGCTGTGGGAGCTCGACGTGCGCGATGCCACGTTCGCCAACGTCGTGTCCGAGGCCCGGCGGGCGATGGCGCGGCTGGTCGAGCCACCGGACGGCGAGGAGTGGCTCGGGCGCACGCTCACCGAGGTGCTCCCGCTGCACGCCGGCGTCGTCGCCGACGCGGACCTCATCCGCCGCCGTCTCGACGCGGCGCGGGTGCAGCCACCGGAGCTCGCCATCGAGACGTTGCGACCGGCGGTCGAGCTGGTGCGCGGGGCGCCGTTCGCCGGGACCGGCTACCTGTGGCCCGATGCCGAGGGGATCGCGTCCAACCTCGTGCTGCTGGCGACGAGCGCCGCCACCGAGCTGGCCGGGCACCACCTGTCGATGGGTGACATCGACGGCGTGTTCTGGGCGACGGACCGCGGCCTGCGCGTGCTGCCCGGCCACGAGGAGCTGATCGCGCTCCGCATGCGCGCCCACGCCCGGGCCGGCGACCTCGCCGGTGTGCGCCACGAGTGGGAGAGCTACGAGCGGGTCCTCAACGCCGATCCGTGGAGCGACGGCGAGCCGGCGGCGAAGCTCGTGCTGCTGCGCCGCGAGCTGCTGTCGTAGCGAGGCGGCCGGCCTGCCCGGAGGGGCGGTCAGCCCACCAGCTCGGGGTGCGCGGTCCGATCGACGACCTCGATCGGGATCGGCGGGCCCGGCGGCGTCCCGTCGCCGAACGGCCGACCTCCGAGCTCCTCACGGCGGTGTGGGCTCCACCAGCCGGCGACGTCGGGCCCGACCGGCACGATCCCGGTCGGGTTGATGGTCCGGTGGACGACGTAGTAGTGGCGCTTGATCTGCTCGACGTCGATCGTGTCACCGAAGCCGGGGGTCTGGAACAGGTCGCGGGCGTAGGCCCACAGCACCGGCATCTCGGTGAGCTTGGAACGGTTGCACTTGAAATGACCGTGGTACACGGCGTCGAAGCGGGCGAGCGTCGTGAACAACCGCACGTCGGCCTCCGTGATCGTGTCACCGACGAGGTAGCGCTGGTTCGAGAGGCGCTCCGACAGCCAGTCGAGCCGGGCGAAGAGCCGCCGGTACGCCTGCTCGTAGGGCACCTGCTCGGTGGCGAACCCGCAGCGGTAGACACCGTCGTTGACGTCGGCGTAGACGACGTCGATGGTGGCGTCGATCTCGTCGCGGCGGCGCGCCGGGTAGAGGTCGGGCGCGCCGGGCCGGTGATGGGCGCGCCACTCGATCGAGAGGTCGATGGTCAGCTGGTGGACGTCGTTCGTGACGACCTGGTGGGTCGGGATGTCGACGACCGCCGGCACCGTGATGCCGTGGGCGTACGCCGGGTCGCGGGCGAGGTAGGCCTCCTGCAGCCGTTCGACGCCCAGCACCGGGTCGCGGCCACCGGGATCGAGGTCGAACGTCCAGCTGCGCTCGTCGTGGACGGGCCCGCACATGCCCATCGAGAGCACCGGCTCGAGGCCGAGCAGCCGGCGCACGATCATCGCCCGGTTCGCCCACGGGCAGGCGCGGGCGACGACGAGGTGGTAGCGGCCGGGCTCCACGGGCCAGTCACCGTGACCGTCGGCGGTGATGCGGTCCGTGAGGTAGGTGGTGTCGCGCTCGAACGCGCCCATCACACCTCCTTGGCCGCTTCCCGGGCGACGACCGCCACGGGATCCCACACGGACGAGAACGGCGGCGCGTAGGCGAGGTCGAGGTCCATCACGTCGGTGACGGACATCCCGGCGGTGATCGCGGTGGCGACCGTGTCGATGCGCTTGGCCGAGCCCGGCCCGCCGATGATCTGGCCTCCGAGCAACCGCCCGGTGCCGTGCTCGGCGACGATCCTGATCGTCATCGGCACCGCGTGGGGCAGGTACCCGGCGACGGTCGTCGTGTCGATCGTCGCCTCGAACGCCTCGAGGCCCGCCGCGATCGCCTGCTCGAGGCGGACACCCGTCAGCCCCACCTCCAGCGCGCACAGCTTGGTGACCGCCGTGCCGAGGACGCGCGGGGAGCGGGCCGCACCACCGGCGATGTTGATGCCGGCCACCCGACCGTGGCGGTTGGCGTAGGTCCCGAGGGCGATGTGCACCGGCTCGCCGGTGACGAGGTGGGTGCTCTCGGCGCAGTCACCGGCCGCCCAGACGTGCGGCGCGGACGTCGCCTGGCGCTCGTCGACGCGGATGGCGTCCTTCGCCCCGAGCTCGATGCCTGCCGCTGCGGCCAGCTCGGAGCGCGGCCGCACGCCGATCCCGAGGATCACGAGGTCGGCGTCGACCGGGCCGTCGTCGGTCACCACGGCCCCGGGCTCGAACCCCTTCACCCCCGTCCCGCAGCGCACGTCGATGCCGTGGCTGCGCAGGGCGTCGGCGACGCGGGCCCCGAAGTCGGCGTCGACGACGGCGAGCGGTTGGGCCGCCTTCTCGATGACGGTCGCCGTACACCCCCGCTCGACGTACGCCTCGGCCATCTCGAGCCCGATGTACCCGCCGCCGACGATGACGATGCGGCGGCAGCCGTCCTCGGCGAGCGACAGCAGGGCCTGGGCGTCGGCGAGGCTCTGCACGCCGTGCACGAGCGGGAGGTCGATGCCGGGGAGGTCGGGCCGCACCGGGGCGCCTCCGGTGGCGACCATCAGCTCGTCGAAGCCGAGCCGGACGACCTCGCCGGCGTGCTCGTCGAGCACCTCGACCTCGCCGGCGGCGAGGTCGATCGCCGTGGCGTCGTGGTGGGTGCGGACGTCGATGCCGCGCCGGCGGTGCTCCTCCGGCGAGCGGGCGACGAGGGCATCCACCCCGCCCGAGATCAGACCGCCGACGAGGAAGGGGATGCCGCACGCCGAGTAGCTCGTGAACCTCGTGCGCTCGAGGACGATCACCTCGGCATCGGGACGTGCTGCCCTGACGCGGGTCGCTGCCGACATGCCGGCCGCGTCGCCGCCGATGATCACCACTCGGAACGTCACCGACCCGTTCTAGCCCCCCGGGTGCGGGCGCCAAACGCAGCCGCCCCGCGCCGTGCGTCGCGGTCAGCTGTACTGGTCGAGGATCGTCGACTCGGTGACCCGCTCCAGCGTGTCCTTGATGGACACCGCCAGCTCACGGTCGACGCGGTCGACGTCCATGAGGTCCTCGACCGTCGCCCGCTGCAGCTTGGCGAGGCCGCCGAAGTGGTCGGCGATGGCGGCGGCCTGCTCGGCCGGCAGGCGGTGCACTCGGTGCAGCAGGCGCAGGCCCTTCGGGGCGACCTCCTGCTCCAGGTCGCGGCTGTCCCCGTCGCGATGCAACGTGCTGGCGGCCACGCGCAGGTCGAGCACGTCGTCGTCGCTGAGGCGGGACATCTCGGCCTGGGTGTCGGCGACCGTCCGGCCGGCCGGGAGGTAGTCGGCGACGACGAGGTCGAGCTCGTCGTCGATGTCGCCGTAGAGCTCGTCGAGCTGCAGGCGCAGCAGCCGGGCGTCGACCCCGAGCTCGATGATCATGGTCTCGATCTCGTCGCTGATGCGGTGCACCATCTCGCCGCGTTGGACGACGGCGACGACGTCGCGCAGCGACACGACGTCCTCCAGCTCGACACCGGTGAGGTTGGCGATGGCGTCGTCGAGGCGGACCTTGTAGCGCTCGAGCGTCTGCAGGGCCTGGTTCGCCCGGTCGAGGAGGCGGCTGATGTCCTGCAGCTGGTGCTTGGAGCCGCCGGCGTAGATGTTGATCACGCCCATCTCCTCGCTCGCCGAGACCACCGGCACCTTCAGCGAGCGGGCGACGCGCTCCGCGGTGCGGTGCCGGGTGCCGGTCTCGCTCGTCGGGACCGTCGGGTCGGGCACGAGGTGGACGTTGGCCCGGGCGATGCGGCTGCCGTCGGTCGAGATGATGATGGCGCCGTCCATCTTCGCCAGCTCGGACAACCGCTGCGGGCTGTACGGCGCGTCGACGAGGAAGCCGCCCGAACAGATCGCCAGCACGTCGGGACCGTCGTCGAGCACGAGCAGGGCGCCCGCCTTGGCCCGCACCACGCGATCGATGCCGTCCCGCAACGGCGTACCGGGCGAGACCCTGGCCAGGGCGTCGCGCATCTCGTCGTTGGCGCCGCGATACCGGTTGGCCATCCGTCGATCCTACGTGAGTCGGTGCCGCCCACAGACCTGCCCCGGCGGGGTCACCCGATCCCGGTCGCGCGCAGCGCCTCGGTGACGGTCCGCACGCGGACCAGCTCGATCCCGTCGCACGGCGGTGACGAGGCCGGGACGATCGCCCGCCGGAAGCCGATGCGGGCGGCCTCGCCGAGTCGGCGCCGGGCGTGGGCGACCTGGCGCACCTCCCCGCCGAGACCGACCTCGCCGACGACGACGTCGTGGCCACCCACCGGCTGGTCGACGACGGCGCTGGCGACGGCGACGACGACGGCGAGGTCGACGCCCGGCTCGACGAGGCGGACCCCGCCGACGGCCGAGGCGTAGACGTCCTGGTCGGCGACGCGCAGCCCGGCACGCCGTTCGAGCACGGCGAGCAGCAGGGCCAGCCGGCCGCCGTCGAGGCCCTGGGCGTTGCGCCGCGCCGGCACGCCCGGCGGCACCGGGACCGTCAGCGCCTGGACCTCCACGAGCAGCGGCCGCTGTCCCTCCATCGCCGGCACGACGACCGACCCGGCCACCGCCGACCGGCGATCGGCGAGGAACAGCTGCGACGGGTCGGCCACGCCCTCCAGCCCGCGCTCGGTCATCTCGAAGAGGCCGAGCTCGTCGGTCGAACCGAAGCGGTGCTTGACCGCCCGCAGGAGGCGCAGGGCGTGGTGGCGCTCGCCCTCGAACGACAGCACGGTGTCGACCACGTGCTCGAGCACGCGTGGCCCGGCGAGGGCGCCGTCCTTGGTGACGTGACCGACCAGCACGACCGGCACGCCGCGCCGCTTGGCCTCGCCGACGAGCTGCTGGGCGCACTCGCGCACCTGACCGACCGATCCGGGGGAGGAGGCGAGGCGCTGATCGGCGATCGTCTGGATGCTGTCGACGACGACGAGCGACGGCGCGGTGCGGTCGATGGCGTCGACGACGCCGGCGAGCGTCGTCTCGCTGGCCAGCCAGAGGTCACGCTCCTCCACGGCCAGCCGCGCGGCCCGCAGGCGGACCTGCTGGGCGCTCTCCTCGGCGCTGACGTAGAGGGCGGTGCCCGGCCAGGCCGCGAGGAGCTGCAGCAGCAGGGTGCTCTTGCCGATGCCCGGCTCCCCGCCGAGCAGCGTGACCGACCCCGGCACGATGCCGCCGCCGAGCACGCGGTCGAGCTCGGCGATGCCCGTCGGCCGCGGCTCGGCGAGCAGCGCGTCGATGTCGTGGAGCAGCGTGACCTCGGCCGCCACCAGCGGCGCCGCGCCGGCCGGACGGGCGTCGGGCGGGAGCTCCTCGACGAGCGTGTTCCACGCCCCACAACCGGTGCACTGACCCGTCCACTTGGGGTGCCCGGTACCGCAGTCGGTGCACGCGTGGACGGTCCTGATCCTCGTCATCCCGTGATCATGGCGAGGGGGTGTCACCGTGGGCGGGGATCCCGGAACTGTCCGTGGAAAGCGGCCCGATCGGGTCGAGATCCACTGACAGGTCGGCTCCTCAGGCCGGCTCGGCGAGGATCCGCTTGGCGAGCGCCATCGCCGCGTTGGCGGCCGGGATCCCGGCGTAGCCGGCCGTGTGCATGATCACCTCGGCGATCTCGTCGTCGCTGAGGCCGTTGCGGCGCCCGGCACGGATGTGCAGCGGCAGCTCGTGCTCGGCGCGCAGCGCCGTCAGCACGGCGATCGTGACGCACGAGCGCGTGCGCCGGTCGAGCTGGGCGTCGCGGGTCCACAGCCCGCCCCAGGCGGCGGCCGTCAGCCAGCGCTGGAAGTCGGCGTCGATGCCGGCAGCCGCCGTCGCCCGGTCGACGTGCTCGTCGCCGAGCACGTCGCGCCGCACGCGCATGCCGGCCTCGTAGGCGTCGTCGGTCATCGTGCCTCCTGGCTCGACCGCCGGCGCTCGGCGCCGGCGAGGTTGGCGGCCATCCGCTCCGGGTCGACGACGAGCCGTTCCAGCGATGTCCGCAGCCACCAGGCGGCCGACCCCGTCGTGCGCAGCAACCCGTCGAGGGCCGGCCACTCGGCGTGCCACGCGCCGGCCGCCCGCTCCCACTCGCCGCTCCCGGCCGCGGTCAGCAGCGTGACGACGAACCCGGGTGCCTGCATCGCCGCGGCGCGGGCCGAGATGGCGGCGATCGGGTTGCGCTTGTGCGGCATCGACGACGACCCGCCCGCGCCGGGTGCGACCTCGGCGAGCTCGCCGACGTCGTCCTGGGCGAGCAGCACGACGTCGAGCGCGAGCTTGGCCACCGTCGACGCGGCGAGGCCCCACGCGCCGGCGACGGCCGCGGTGCCGGCGCGCTGGGCGTGGCGGGCGTGCGGCGCCGCGGGCAACCCGAGCCGCGCCGCGAAGCGCTCGACGATCGCATCGTGGTGCGACCCGAAGGAGGCGCCGTCCCCGGCCGGGCCGCCGAGGCCGACCGGCTGGCGCGAGGCCGTCGTCACGGCCGCCGCGGCGGCGGCGAGCCCGTCGGCCCACCGCGTCGTGACCGTCGCGAACGTCGTCGCCACGGCGTGCTGGCCGAGCGTGCGGGCGATCATCGGCGCATCGCCGCGTGACGCGGCGAGCGCGGCGACCGTCCGGGCGGCGTCGCCGAGCTCCGCCGCCACCGCATCGGCGCTGCGGCGCACGACGAGCGCGGTGGCGGCGTCGACGATGTCCTGGCTCGTCGCCCCGCGGTGGACCGCCGCGGCGTGCTCCGGCCCGACCGCCGCCCGCAGCCTGGGCAGCAGCGGGATGACGAGGTTGCCGCCGAGCACGGCGTCGGCCACGATCGCGTCGACGTCGTAGCGGGCGACGTCACAGGCCGCGGCGATCGCCGCCGCCGCGGCGGGCGCCAGCTCGCCGCAGTCGGCCTGGGCCCCCGCCAGCGCCGCCTCGGCCTCGAGCAGCGCCCCGATCCAGGCCTGCCGCGACGTCAACCGGGCGACCGGGCCGGCCGCGGTGAGGAACGCGAACGCGTCGTCAGAGGGCGAAGAAGACGGACTCATCGGGGCCCTGCAGGCGGATGTCGAAGCGGTAGGACGATGGGCCGTCGGGATGGGCCAGCAGCATCGCGGCCCGCGCGCCGGCGAGGGCGAGCACCGGATCGGCGCCGTTCGCCGGGTCCCCGTCGAAGTACGCCCGTGTCACGACGCGGTCGAGCAGGCCCCGTGCGAACACCGAGATCGCCAGGTGCGGGGCCTGCGGGGTGCCGTCGAGCGTCGCCACGCCGGGCGGGCGCCGCGTGCGCACCTCGTAGTCGCCGTCGGGCCCGGTGGCGCAGCGGGCGAACGGGCCACCCCACTGCCACGTCTCGACGACGGCGTCGGGCACCGGCGCACCGGCGCCGTCCCGGACCGTGCCGTGGAGGATCAGGGCCTCGTGGTCGTCGGCGGCGACCGGGTGCCGCCACGCTGGGTCGGCGAGCGCCAGGTGCAGGAACGGCCCGACGGTCTGGGCCGGCGTCTCATCCACCGGACGGCGCCTCGAACGGGGTGGCGGCCGGGCCCCGCACGACGATGTCCCAGCGGAAGCCGAGCGCCCACTCCGGCACGCTGACGTCGTGGTCGTAGCGGGCCACGAGCCGCGGGCGCGCCGGTGCGGGCACCGCCGCCAGGATCGGGTCCTGGAAGAACAGCGGATCGTCCGGGAAGTACATCTGCGTGACCAGGCGCTGCGTGAACGCCCACCCGAACACCGAGACGTGGATGTGCGCCGGTCGCCACGCGTTCGGGTGGTTGCCCCACGGGTACGCGCCCGGCTTGATCGTCGTGAAGCGGTAGGTGCCCTCGTCGTCGGTCAGGACGCGCCCGCCGCCGGTGAAGTTCGGATCGAGCGCACCCGGCCACTGGTCGCCGCGGTGGCGGTAGCGGCCCGAGGCGTTGGCCTGCCAGACCTCGACGAGCGACTGCCGGATCGGCCGGCCGGCACCGTCGAGGAGCCGTCCGGTGACGATGATCCGCTGCCCGACCGCCTCGCCGTCCGGGCCGCGGGTGAGATCGGCGTCCGCCGCCGTCACGTCACCCGTCCCGAACACCGGCCCGGTCAGGTCGGTCGGATCGGCGAGCCCGGGGGTGAGGCGCAGCAGCGGCTGCGTCGGGTGCCGCGCCGCGGTCGACCGGTAGGAGGGGGCGTCGAGCGGCGGGTGGGTGTCGGCCGGCGGCGCGGCGAACGGGTGGAGGTCGGTCATGCGGCGACCTCGGCGAGGCGGGCGAACGGCAGCCCGACGTACTGCTCGGCGAGGTCGGTCGCCGCCGCGGTCGACGTCGTGACACGGTCCAGCTCGGCGCGCTGCAGCTGCTGCTGGAACGGGTCGTCGCCGAAGCGGTGCAGCATCGACGTCATGCGGTGCGAGAACTGCTGGGTCCGCCACACCCGCCGCAGGCACGTCGAGGTGTACGCCGCGAGGCGCTCGGGTCGCCCGCGGCGCAGCGCCTCCTCGATGACGTCGGCCATCACGGTGGCGTCGGCGATCGCCAGGTTCATGCCCTTGGCGCCCGTCGCCGGGACGATGTGGGCGGCGTCGCCGGCGAGCAGCAGGTTGCCGTGGCGCATCGGGGTGGCGACCGAGCTGTGCATCCCGGTGATCCCGCGGTCGATGATCGGCCCGGTGTGCAGTGTGAACCCGTCGGCGGTCGGGAGGCGGGTCGCCAGCTCCTCCCAGATGCGGTCGTCGGGCCAGGCGCTGAGCTGCTCGTCCGGGGCCACCTGCAGGTAGAGCCGGGTCACCGTCGGCGACCGCATGCTGAAGAGGGCGAACCCGTCGGCGTGGCGGGCGTAGACGAGCTCGTCCTGCGACGGCGGCGCCTCGGCCAGGATCCCGAGCCAGGCGAACGGGTAGGTCCGCTCGGCGACGAGCCGGTCGGGCACCGCGGCGGCGCACACGCCGTGCGAGCCGTCGCAGCCGGCGACGATCCGGCAGCCCAGCTCCCGGTCCGCCCCGTCGTGGCGGTACCGGACCACGGACCGCTCGGTGGTCAGGCCGTCCAGTGCCACGGCGGCGGCCGAGAAGACGATCTCACCGCCGGCGGCCAGGCGCGCCGCGATGAGGTCCTTGACGACCTCCTGCTGGCCGTAGACGGTGATCGAGCGGCCGGTCAGCGCGAGGAAGTCGATGCGGTGACGCCCGCCGTCGAAGGCCAGCTCGATCCCGCGGTGGGCGAGGCCCTCGCGGTCGAGGCGGTCGGCGAGGCCGAGCGCCCGCAGCAGCTCGACCGTCGGGTGCTCGAGGACACCGGCCCGCACGCGGTGCTCGACGTAGTGGCGGTCGCGCGCTTCCAGCACCACGCAGTCGATGCCCCGCCGGGCGAGCAGGTGGGAGAGCACGAGGCCCGCCGGGCCGGCACCGACGATGGCGACCTCCGTCTCGTCGGCGCGCACGGCGCCCATGATGGCAGCCCGCTCAGCGCAGGCGGGAGAGCGCCCGCCGGCGACGCTGGGCACGGCGGGCGCGGGCGCGCACGACGGACACGATGAACGCCGTCGCCGCCACGAGCCAGACGATCAACAGGACCAGCAGCAACGTGGCGAGCAGCGAGGAGAGACCTCCACCGCTCGGCGCCAGCACCGTCTGCAGCTGCACGGACGCCGTGCTCCCGTCGAGGGGCGCCTCCCATTGCCGGGCGCCGTCGACCTCCGTGCCGTTCGACGCCTCCGTCGCCTCGCCGGGGAGCTGGGCCCGCAGCAGCACCGCCATGTTGCCCGCCGGCGTCGCCCCCGACGCGGCGAGCTGGTCGGCGTACGGCGTGCCGCCGACGGCGGCGAGCAGGTCGGCGTCGGCGAAGGCGTCGAACCCGCCGGTCAGCACGAGGTCGCCGGCCAGGGTGTCGGTCGTCGTGTCGTCGTCAGCGGCGACCTCCCGCGCCACGACCATGTTCGTGAACGGGGGGCCCAGGCTGTTGAGCAGGTTCGTCGCCTCGGCGGCCGACGTCACCGGGTGCGAGAGGACGACGCGAAGTCCGCCGTCCTCGGTCGCCGTCGGCCCCTCGACGGACCACCCGGCGGCCACGGCGTCGTCGAAGCGGAGGTCGGCGGCCAGGCCCGGTGCCTGTTGCACGACCTCGGCATCGGCGACCGCGGTCACGGTGAGCGTCCCGGTGCCGTCCGGCCCGATGACCAGCTCGACCGTCGCGTCGAGCCGGCACGACGTCAGCAGGACCACGCCGAGCACCCCGAGGAGCAGTCGGGCGAGGGTCCGGCGGGGCATCCGGACAGGATGGCGGATCGCCGGCCCGGATCGGCTGCATCCCGGCGGGCCGGTGGCCGCCCGCGGCTAGCGGAAGTTGGGGGCGACCTGCTCGATGAGCAGGTCGAGGTGCTCGAGGCGCTGGGCGCCCGTGCCCAACGTGAAGTCGGGCACGATCACCTCGTCGACGCCCACGTCGGCCCAACCCTGCACGGCCTCGACGAGCCGCGCCGCGGTGCCGCCCACGGCCGGGCGCGGGGCGACGCGCGCGATCAGGCTGTCGATCTTCGCCGTGTCGTCGCCGAGGAAGAACAGCGCCTGCGTCGAGCGGGCGATCGTCGCCGGGTCGCGGCCGATGTCGGCGCACGCCGCGTCGAGGGCCTTCGAGCGCTCGGCGAGCTCGGCGGGGAGCGACCACATGTTCCACTCGTCGGCGTGGCGGGCGACGACACCCATCATCCGGTCGCCCTTGCCGCCGATCAGGATCGGCAGCGGGTCCTGCACCGGCTTCGGCTCCATCACCGCGTCCGTGAGCCGGTAGTGCTGGCCGTCGACGTTCCCGACGGGCTCGCGGAGCAGCGCCGCGAGCACCTGGCAGGCCTCCTCGAAGCGGTCGATGCGCACGCCCGGCCGGCCGAGCTCGATGCCGTACTGCTCGTGCTCGTTGATCTGCCAGCCGGCCCCGATGCCGAGCAGCAGGCGGCCGGCCGACATGTGGTCGACGGTCTTGGCCCAGTTGGCGAGCACGGCCGGGTGCCGGTACGTGATGCCGAACACGAGCGAGCCGAGGCGCACGCGGTCGGTGGCCACAGCGAGGCCGGCCATCGCGGCGGTCGCCTCGAACGTGGGCGAGATCCGGCCACCGGCCTGCTCGTTGTCGCCCATGAAGTGGTCGGCGACGTAGACGCCGTCCCAGCCCGTCGCCTCGGCATGGGTCGCGACCTCGACGACGTCGGACCAGGGTTGGGCGAGGTTGGGCCAGACGGAGAAGCGCATGGCGCGGACCGTACAACGCGCACGAGCCGCCGTCGCTGCCCGGCGGGGGCGGCGACGGCGGCTCGACGATCGCGTTCTCTGGCGATCTTGTTGCGCCAGGCGCAACACACCGAGCTGTGAATCGGTCCGGGCGGCCGGACCGGGCTCAGTCGGTGGGCGGCGCCGACCTCGGGCTCGGGCTTCGGCTCATCACCCGGGCGCGGCTTGAGCGTGTGCGTGCTGGCGGTGGCGGTCGTCGCCATCTCCACGGCCGCCGGCGGCACGAAGCCCTCGACGCTCGTGAACTTGATCCGCAGCTCGCCCGGCTTGTCGGGGTCGTCCTCGGTGTCGACGACGATGATCTCGCCGGCGTGGAACTGCTTGAACAGCAGCATCTCCGACAGCGGGTCCTCGACGAGGCGTTGGATCGCCCGGCGCAGCGGGCGGGCGCCCAGCGTCGGGTCGTAGCCCTTGACCGCCAGCATCTCCTTGGCCGACTGGGTCAGCTCGATGCCGAGGCCCTGGCCCTCGAGCTGGCTCGTCAGGCGCCGCGTCAGGTTGTCGACCATCTGCAGCACCTCGGCGCGGTTCAGCTCGTGGAAGACGATGACCTCGTCGATGCGGTTCAGGAACTCGGGACGGAAGTGCACCTTCAGCGCATCCATCACCTTCTCCTTCATCCGCTCGTAGCTCATCGCCGAGTCACCGGTGGTGAAGCCGACGTTGGCCTTGCGCAGGTCCTGCGTGCCGAGGTTCGACGTCATGATCAGCACGGTGTTGCGGAAGTCCACCGAGCGGCCCTGGCTGTCGGTCAGGCGGCCTTCCTCGAGGATCTGCAGCAGCGTGTTGAAGACGTCGGGGTGGGCCTTCTCGATCTCGTCGAACAGGACCACCGAGAACGGCTTGCGGCGCACGGCTTCGGTGAGCTGGCCGCCCTCCTCGTAGCCGACGTAGCCGGGGGGCGAACCCACGAGGCGGCTGACCGTGTGCTTCTCCATGTACTCGGACATGTCGAGCGTGATCAGCGCGTTGTCGTCGCCGAACAGGAACTCGGCGAGCGTCTTGGCGAGCTCGGTCTTGCCGACGCCGGTCGGGCCGAGGAAGATGAACGACCCGCTCGGGCGCTTGGGGTCCTTGAGGCCGGCCCGGGTGCGGCGGATCGACTGCGAGACGGCGGCGACGGCCGACTCCTGGCCGATGATCCGCTTGTGCAGCTCGTCCTCCATGTGGATGAGCTTCTGCGTCTCCTCCTCGGTGAGCTTGTACACCGGGATGCCGGTCCAGATGCTGAGCACCTCGGCGACGGCCTCTTCGTCGACCTCGTCGAAGAGGTCGACACCCTCGGCCTTGACCTCGCGCTCCTTGGCGGCCTTCTCCTCGAGCAGCGACTTCTCCTGGTCGCGGAGCCGTCCGGCCTCCTCGAAGCGCTGCTCCTCGACAGCAGCCTTCTTGGCCTCCTGGACGTCGTTGAGCTTCTGCTCGATCTCGCGCAGGTCGGGCGGCGTGGCCATCCGCTTGATGCGCAGGCGGCTGCCGGCCTCGTCGATCAGGTCGATCGCCTTGTCCGGCAGGAAGCGGTCCGAGATGTAGCGGTCGGCGAGGTTCGCCGCGGCGACGAGCGCCTGGTCGGTGATCGTCACCCGGTGGTGCGCCTCGTACTGGTCGCGGATGCCCTTGAGGATCTCGATCGTGTGGGCGAGCGTCGGCTCGTCGACCTTGACCGGCTGGAAGCGGCGCTCGAGGGCGGCGTCCTTCTCGACGTACTTGCGGTACTCGTCGGTCGTCGTGGCGCCGATCGTCTGCAGTTCGCCGCGGGCGAGCATCGGCTTGAGGATCGACGCCGCGTCGATGGCTCCCTCGGCCGCGCCGGCCCCGACGAGCGTGTGGATCTCGTCGATGAACAGCAGGATGTCGCCGCGGGTCTTGATCTCCTTGAGCACCTTCTTCAGGCGCTCCTCGAAGTCACCGCGGTAGCGGGAGCCGGCGACCAGGGCGCCGAGGTCGAGCGTGTAGAGCTGCTTGTTGCGCAGCGTGTCGGGCACGTCGTTGTTGACGATCATCTGGGCGAGGCCCTCGACGATCGCCGTCTTGCCGACGCCCGGCTCGCCGATCAGCACCGGGTTGTTCTTCGTGCGCCGCGAGAGGATCTGCATGACCCGCTCGAGCTCGCGCGTGCGCCCGATGACCGGGTCGAGCTTGCGCTCGCGGGCCAGCTGCGTGAAGTTGCGGCCGAACTGGTCGAGGATCTGGCTGTTGCCCTTGTCACCCTCGGGGTTGTCCTTGGTGGAGCCGCCGACGTTGGCGCCGGCGGTGCCCGCGGGCGAACCCTCGGTGCGCCCGGCGGGGCCCTGGTAGCCGGACAGGAGCTGGATCACCTGCTGGCGGACGCGGGACAGGTCGGCACCGAGCTTGACGAGGACCTGGGCGGCGACGCCCTCGCCCTCGCGGATCAGCCCGAGCAGGATGTGCTCGGTGCCGATGTAGTTGTGGCCGAGCTGCAGCGCCTCACGCAGCGACAGCTCGAGGACCTTCTTGGCGCGCGGCGTGAACGGGATGTGCCCGGACGGCGAGGAACCGCCCTGGCCGATGATCTCCTCGACCTGGCTGCGCACGGCCTCCAGCGAGATGCCGAGGCTCTCGAGGGCCTTGGCAGCGACGCCTTCGCCCTCGTGGATCAGCCCGAGCAGGATGTGCTCGGTGCCGATGTAGGAGTGGTTGAGCAGGCGCGCTTCCTCTTGGGCGAGGACGACGACCCTGCGGGCCCGGTCGGTGAAACGTTCGAACATGTGCGCCCTTTCCAGCGGGGGACGACGTTCGTCCAGTGTACCGGTGACGCTCACGCCCAGAGCGGAGCGGATGATCGGGGGACGTTCACTCCCAGAGCGGCCAGGACCCAGTGCCGGCACGTGCTCAGCAACCGGGTGTCATCAGTGGTCCGCGTACCGACATCGAACAACCCCGGTCCGCGAACCTGCGATGGGAGCGGGTTGCTGAGTGCGTGACCCACTGGGCCGGGAACGCTCTGGGTCTGAGAGGTGTCGGAACCTTGCGAGGCTGCTGAGCACGTGAGCACCACCGACCGCTGCGCTCCGGGCGTGGACGACGACACCGTGCTCGTCCGGCGCGCCCTCGCGGGCGACGACCGGGCGTACGGCGACCTCGTGCGCCGGCACCAGGGCGCCGCGCTGCGCGTCGCCGCCGGCATCTGCGGCTCGACAGAGGAGGCCAGGGACATCGTGCAGGACGCCTTCGTGAAGGGCCACCGCGCCCTGCGGTCCTGGCGCGGCGACGCGCCGGTGCGCTCGTGGCTGCTGCGCATCGTCGCCAACGACGCGCGCAACGCGGTCCGCGCCCGCACCCGCCGACGGCGGCGGGAGGAGCGCTTCGGCGCGCTGCGCGAGGTGCCCGGCGGCGATCCGGTCGGGGACGCGGTCGCCGGCGACGACGAGGCGCGGGCCCTGCTGGAGCTGCTCGGGCGCCTCGACGACCGTGACCGCGCCGTGCTGGCGTGCCGCTTCGTCGCCGGGCTGTCCGAGCAGGAGACGGCCGTGGCCCTCGACGTGCCGGTCGGCACCGTCAAGTCGCGAACGGCACGGGCCCTCGAGCGGGCGCGGGCGCTGGCCGCGGAGGTGGCGTCATGACCGACGTGGGTCTCGAGCAGCGCCTCGCATCGCTCGGCGCGGCGCTGCAGTTCCCCGCTGCCGACGCCCTCGCCGACGACGTGGTAGCGGCGATCGGCCGGCCGCCGACGGCATCCCGCTGGAAGCGGGTGGTGCTCGTGGCGGCGGCCGTCGTCCTCGTGGTCGCGGTGATCGTGACCGCCGTGCCCGACAGCCGCCACGCCGTCGCCCGCTGGCTCGGGCTGGCGCGGTTGCCGGTGCACGTCGTCGGGCAGCTCCCGCCGGACGCCCGCGCCGAGCTCGGGCCGCCGCTGACCCTCGCCGAGGCGTCCCGTCGCGCCGGGGTCGTGCCGTACGTGGCCACGGGTCTCGGCGAGCCGGTGGGGGTCTACGCGCCCGGGGGCCGCTACGTGGCGGTGCGCTACGACGACGCCGGCACGGCCGTGCTCGTCACGACGTTGCCGGGCACGTTCGGCGATGTGCTGTTCGGGAAGCTCGTGACGTCGGGGGCGCAGGTGTCGGAGGTGGACGTCGGCGATGCCACCGGCGTGTGGATCACGGCGCCGCACGTCTTCCTCCACGAGTCGCCGACCGGTGGTGTGCGGGACTCCCGCCTGGTCGCCGACACGCTGGCCTGGGAGGTCGGCGACGTGATCGTGCGCGTCGAGGGCGACGTGCCGTTGGCGCGAGCCGTCGCGATCGGACGTGGTGTCACGCTGCCGGACGGGTGACGTCCGCGGGGTCCGACTAGCCTCTCCTCCGTGTCCGACGCCCCGGTGCGTTCCCCACTGTTCTCGCTGGCGTTGATGACCGACGACCGCGAGCGCATCGAGGTGGCGATCCACGAGGCCGTCCGCAGCGCCGACCCGTACCTCACCGAGATCGCCTCGCACCTCGTGGTCGCCGGGGGCAAGCGGCTGCGTCCGGTCGTCGCCATCGCCGCTGCCCAGGTGGCCGGGACCATGGCATCCGACGACGTCGTGCGGGGCGGCGTGGCGTGCGAGCTCGTGCACCTCGGGTCGCTCTACCACGACGATGTGCTCGACGAGGCCGACACCCGCCGCGGGGTCGAGACGGTGAACGCCAAGTGGGGGAACCTGCAGGCGATCCTCGCCGGTGACTTCCTGCTGGCGCGGGCATCGGAGATCGCGGCGTCGCTGGGGACGGAGGTCGCCGGGCTGCTCGCCCGCACGATCGGGTGGCTCTGCGAAGGCGAGATCGAGCAGCTCCGCCACACCTATGACGTGGGCCGGCCCGAGGACAGCTACTACGTGTCGATCCAGGGCAAGACGGCCTCGCTCTACGGCACGTCGGCGCGCATCGGCGGCATCGTCGCCGGCCTCGACCGCCCGACGATCGACGCCCTCACGGCGTGGGGCAACGCGTTCGGGATGGTCTTCCAGATCGTCGATGACATCCTCGACGTCACGGACACGACCGAGCAGCTCGGCAAGCCGGCCGGCCACGACCTCGTCGAGGGCGTCTACACGCTGCCGGTGCTGCGGACGCTGGCGATGGGCGGCGGCGTCGGCGAGGAGCTGGCGTCCCTCCTCGGGCGACCGCTGGACGCCGCCGAGCGCGACAAGGCGCTGTCCATCGTGCGGGCCAACGAAGGCGTCGCCAGCGCGGTGACGACCGCTCGCCGCTACGTCGCGGACGCCGAGGCGGCGTGCGACGACCTCCCGCCGGGGCCCGCCACCGACGCCCTGCGGGCGGCGCCGGCCGTGCTGCTCGAGTCGGCGCAGTCGAACGTCTGACGGCGCGCGGTCCGTCGGTCACGGCCCGCTCGGGCGGGATCCCCGGACGGGCGCTCAGAACGAGCCCTGGGGAACGCCCCGAGCTGCTGGCTGGCGACGAGCCACGTCTCGCCCTGGTCGACCTGGGCGCAGATCCGCACGAGGCCGACGTCCTCGAGGCGGCGCAGCCGGGCGACGGTGCTCGGAGACGTCGACGCGATCTGGCGCTGCGGGCGCGCACTCGAGCAGGCGGGCGTCGACGGCGTCGAGCAGCTCGCCCCGGGAGGCCAACGTCCAGCTTCTGACGCGCCTCGGTGGCCTGGAGCCACCGAAGTCTCAGGAGAACCTCCGGTCAGCGGCGGAGCGACTCGTACCGGCGCAGCGCCTCGGCCCGCTCGGCGGCGTGGTCGACGATCGGTGGCGGGTAGCCGCGCGGCGGTCCGTCGGGTGCTCGCGAGGGCTCGTGGACGTGGGCCGTCGCGACGTCGGCGAGCTCGGGCACCCAGCGCCGGACGTAGGTGCCGTCGGGGTCGAACGTCGCACCCTGCGTGGTCGGGTTGAAGATGCGGAAGTAGGGCGCCGCGTCGGTGCCCGTGCCGGCCACCCACTGCCACCCGTGGTTGTTGGACGGCAGGTCGCCGTCGACGAGGTGCTGCATGAAGAACCGGGCGCCGCGGAACCAGTCGACGTGGAGGTCCTTGACGAGGAAGCTGGCCGTGATCATGCGGACCCGGTTGTGCATCCAGCCCTCGGCGACGAGCTGGCGCATCCCGGCGTCGACGATCGGGTACCCCGTGCGCCCGGCGCACCACGCGGCGAAGCGGTCGTCGGACCGTGTGCCGGTGTCGACCGGCATCGCGGCCATCCGCTCGTTCCAGGACCGGCGCGCCGAGTCGGGCCAGGCCTCGAGGACGTCGGCGTAGAAGTCGCGCCACGCGAGCTCCTTGGCGAACGTGTCATGGGAGGGGTTGCGTCCGTCGAGGCGCCGCAGCAGCTGGCGCGGGTGCAGGCACCCCCACTTCAGGTACGGCGACAGCCGGCTCGTCGCGTCGGCGCCGGGGTCGTTGCGTCGCGATGCGTAGTCGTCGACGCGGGAGGCGAGGAACCGGTCGAGCGCGCGGTGGCCGGCCGCCTCGCCCGGTGTCGGGAGGTCGGCCGTCACCGACGGCGCCGCCGGCAGGGCGTCCGAGCGCACCCCCTCGACGGTCGGGACGTCGGCCGGTCGCCTGGCCTGGGCGGCCAGCGGGTGCCGGCGCCAGGCCCGCAGGTACGGCGTGTACACCTTGTACGCGCCGCCGCTGCCGGTGCGCAGCGTGCCGGGCGGCACCGCCCACGGGCTGTCGGACTCGACGACCGCGCACGACTCCCCGAGCGCCTCGGCCACGGCCTCGTCGCGGGCCCGCCCGTAGACGCCGACGTCCTGAGCCCGGTGCACCCGCGACACGTCGAACTGGCGGGCGAGCCGGGCGATGACGTCCGCCGGCTCGCCGTGGCGCACCACGAGCGCCCCGTCGAGGCCGTCCTGCAGGGCGGCCAGCGCGCCGGCGAGGAACCAGCGCCGGTTCGCGCCGGCGACCTTCCACAGCGCGTCGTCGACGACGAAGAGCGGGATGACCGCACCGCCGGCGTCACGGGCGTCGGTGATCGCCGCCGTCAGGGCGTGGTTGTCGGCGAGGCGCAGGTCGCGCCGGAACCACATGATCGTGTTGGTCATGCCGGTACTCCGGTGCCCGCCGGAGGCGCGGATCAAGCGTTGGGGGCGAGGCGCACGATCGCCGAGGCGGCCTTGTAGGCGGCCTCGGCCGGTCCGATCTCGTCGGGCCGCAGCAGGTTGGCCATGATCCGCAGGACCCACTCCATGAGCGTGCGGCTGTGCATGCCGGCGCGGGTGAGCTCGCGCATCAGCACCGGCCGCCCGATGATGCGGGCGAACAGGCGGGCCACCTTGAAGTACTGGCCGTACTCGTCGTCGAGCAGCTTCGGGTACCGCTGCAGGGCGGTCGCGTCCCGCTCGCTGAGGGCTTCGTGGATGACGTCGGCGGCGATCCGGGCCGTCTCGTAGGCGTAGTCGATGCCCTCGCCGTTGAACGGGTTGACGCTGCCGGCGGCGTCGCCGACGACGAGGTGCGTGGCGCCGGCCTTCGGCCCGACCGATCCGCCCATCGGGATGCGCCCGGAGACCGGTCGCCCGTCGGGATGGGCGGCGTCGATCTCCCAGCGGTCGGCGATCTGGTGGGCGTAGGCGTCGAGGAGGTGGGTGGTGTTGACGCTCTTGAAGTCGCGGAACGTCGACAGCAGCCCGACACCGATGTTCACGGTGCCGTCACCGACCGGGAAGATCCAGCCGTAGCCCGGCATCGGGTTGCCGTTGCGGTCCTTGACGTCGAGGGCGGACTCGATCCACGGCTCGGCGTGCTTCGGCGACTGCCAGTACGTGCGGATCGCCGTGCCGTAGGGCCACTCGCGGGTGCGGAACGTGCCGAGCGCCCGCCCGAAGCGGCTGTTGGCGCCGTCGGCGACGATCGTGTACTCGGCGCGCAGGGTGGCGGTCGATCCGTCGGCGCGCTGCACCTGGGCGCCGCGCACGAAGCCCCGCTCGATCAGCGGGTGCACCGCCTCGTGGCCCTGCAACAGGTGCGCCCCGGCGCGCTCGGCGTTGGTGGCGACGAAGCCGTCCAGCTCGCGACGGCGCACGACGTAGCCGTGCTGCGGGTAGATCGGGTGGGCCGGCCACTCGAGCTCCAGCTCGCGGCCCATCCCCGTCGCCCGCAGGCCCTGGAACCGGTGGAACCGTTCCAGCTCGCTGGCGAGGCCCATGTCGTCGAGCTGCTTGACGGCGCGGGGAGTGAGGCCGTCACCGCACGTCTTCTCGCGGGGGAACGTCTTCTTCTCCAGCACCGTGACGTCGTGGCCGTGACGAGCCAGCCAGTACGCGGCGGCGGCGCCGGCCGGTCCGCCGCCGACGACGAGGACGTCCGTCGTGATCGTGGACGCTGACGGTCCGGCGTCGGTGCTGCCGGCCGTGGTGGTCACCCGGGGGGCGAGCCTTCGGCCGGCGCGTCGCCGATCGGCAGGATCTCGATCTCGTCGCCCGCGGCGTTCGTCACGCCGGAATCAGCGAGGGTGGCGAACGACGTCGCGCCGGACTCCAGGGCCTCGTAGATCGGTGACTCGTCCGAGCACCAGTCCTCGTACTCCTCGGCGTACTCGTCGCTGCCCGGGTCGGCGCCGCCGAGCGTGTAGCGCTCGTGGCACACGACGGCGAGGATCTCGTCGTCGGTGAGGTCGCCCCCGGCGAGCGTGCCCTGAGCGGGCATCGCGCCGAGCGAGCCGGCCGTGTGCGGGCCGCCCTCGCGATCCGGGTTGCCGTAGCTGCTGACGCCGGCGAGGTTGTAGTTGGCCGTGCCGAAGTAGACGAAGCGCAGCTGGTCCTCGATGTGCGGGAACGTCTTCTCGATCTCGCCGTCGCTGAACTGGCGACCGACACCGCCCTCGCCGCTCGAGCCGTGGCAGCTCGCGCAGCTGGAGTACTCCTCGGCACCCACGCCGAGTGGCCCGGTGGCGACCTCGGGCGCCTCGGTGACCGAGCGCACGTACATGAACAGCCACACCGGCAGCAGGCTCAGGCTGAGCATGGCCCAGAACGGGATCTTCTGGCGCGACTTCGCCGCCGCCACGTACGGCGGGTCGGGCTTCGGTGGCGGTGGCGGCGCAGCTGCCGCCGCGGCCTTGCGTCCGACCGGCCCGCTCGGCGCCGCAGCCGCCGGGGCGGCGGCCGCGGTCGTGGCCGGTGTCGCCGCGGCCGGGGCGTCCCCGCCCGCCGCCGCCGCGTCGTCCCCGCCGAGCCCGAGCGCGGCGCGGCGATCGCGCGATCGCTTCAGCAGGTGTTCGGGGATCTCCGTCACGCGCCGCCACGATAGGCGGCGACCCCCAGCCCGTGACAAACACTGCACTGCTGTTCCGTCGAGAGGGCCGTCGTGCGCTCTGCCCATCCGAGTACCTGGTGCCACCGAGCAGCCGCCGCTCGGTGCGCGAAGGCGAGGGCGGCGCGCAGTGACCGCTTCGGCCCCGGTCCGCAGCGAGCGTGGAAGGTCAGGTCGAGCGTTCCGGCCGGAGGCCGGTGCGGCGCCAGCCGCAGCGAGACACCCGAGCGAGTGAGTCTTCGAACGAGCGAGGCATGCAGCGGGCATCAGACACGGAACTTGTGCACAACCTGCCGGAGTCGTGAGACTGGCATGCCAGACTGCACTTCGAGCCAGACGTGCGGTGCGACTACGGTTCGTGCGAGCGTTCACGAGCGGCCGAGTCACCACCGGACGGACGGCAGGACCGTCATCCGCAACCTGCTCCTCGTCCGAACCAGAACGAACCGACCGGAAAGGCAACCGACAGCGCGATGCTCGCCATCGACATCTCGAAGTGGCCAGGGATGAACGTCGCGTTCATCGTGTCCTTCGTCGCTGCCATCCTGCTGACGCTCGCCGTGATCCCGTACGGCAAGCGCCGTCCCGTCGGCACGCCGCTGTCGTGGGGCGAGGCGATGATCGCGTCGGTCTACGCCTTCGGCGTCATGTTCCTCGCCTTCGGCATCGTCCCCCACCAGTGGATCGACCACGCCGACAAGAACCTCGGGTGGAGCAAGGACAAGATCGTCTACGGCCCGGGCGGCATCCTCAAGCCGCAGTCGGCCGGCGGCTGGAACCCGATCACGCTGCAGTACGAGGCGATCCGCGACATCGTCGTCGTCATCATCCACGTGATCTTCTTCGGCCTCATCATCTTCATCTGGAGCTGGTGGCAGAAGCGCGGCCAGGTCGCCGCGGCCGGCACGGAGATCGAGACGAGCTCGTACGGGCGCCCGCTGGTGCGGAAGAGCTGACCATGGCCCGCACTGCTCATTGCGCTCCCCGGCCACGCAGGCCGTTGCTGGCCACTCGCTCGCTGGCGCTCGCTCGCTCGCTGGGGGCGTGCTGATGGCCCGGACCGATGCCAACCCGCCGATGATGCCGTACACCGACGAGTACTCGCTCGTCGAGGTCGACGCCGACTACCTCACGAAAGCCGTCAAGCCGAAGCAGTTCATCCACATCGACCAGACCGAGTGCATCATGTGCGAGGGCTGCGTCGACATCTGCCCGTGGAAGTGCATCCACATGGTGCAGCCGAGCGCCATCGTCGAGGCCACCGGCACCGAGCGCCCCGGCGAGGACCCCTCCGACAAGGTCGTGTTCATCATCGACGACGACATCTGCACCCGCTGCGCGCTGTGCGTCGACCGGTGCCCGACCGGCGTGATCATCCTCGGCAAGGCCGGCGTGCCCGGTGCTTCCGGTGACGCCCACGTCCGCACGAACAGCCACGGCTACGCCTACGGGATGAGGTTCTGACCCCATGGCCAAGACCATCGACGAACGCCCCCGCCCGACGATGAAGGACCGCCTGACGAAGACGGTCGACGGCGTCCAGGGCAGCCAGGCCTGGAGCAGCATCTTCCGGCCGGGCTCGATCTTCCGCAAGGGCTACACCGACAGCCCGCGCAACCGGTCCTACGTGATCATGAACTCGGTGCTGTACCACCTGCACCCGGTCAAGGTGAAGCGGCACGCCGTGAAGGTCAGCTACACGCTGTGCCTCGGCGGCCTGAGCTTCTTCCTGTTCATCCTGCTCACGGTGACGGGCATCTTCCTGATGTTCTTCTACCGTCCGGAGGCCACCGCGGCGTGGAACGACATCTCCAACCTGCAGACGTCGGTGACGTTCGGCCTGCTGGTCAGGAACATGCACCGATGGGGCGCCCACCTGATGGTGCTGTCGGTGTTCCTGCACATGGCGCGCGTCTTCTACCACGGCGCCTACAAGACGCCCCGTGAGTTCAACTGGGTGATCGGCGTGATCCTGCTCATGCTGACCCTGCTGCTGTCGTTCACGGGCTACCTGCTCCCGTGGGACCAGTTGGCGCTCTGGGCGGTCACCGTCGGCACGAACATGATGGGCTACACGCCCGTGTTCGGTCAGCAGGTGCGCTTCGTGCTGCTGGGCGGCGCCGAGATCGGGCCCGAGACGCTGCTGCGCTGGTACGTGCTGCACGTCCTCATGCTCCCGTTCGTCATCGTCATCTTCATGGCGATCCACTTCTGGCGGGTCCGCAAGGACGGAGGCATCTCCGGTCCGCTGTGACCAGGAGGAGGCGGCCATGACCGAGATCCCAGAGCACCTCCTGAAGCGGGCGCAGGCCGCCCGTGACAAGGCCGCGGCCGACGAGGCCGCCGCCGCCCCCGACCACCTCGAGCGCGGAACCGGCCGCCGCCGAGCCCGCGGCCGCCGCGCCATCAGCGGAGGAGTCGCGCATCCCGGCCCACCTGCTCGAGCGCTCCCGGGCCGCCAAGGCGAACGCCGGGGCAGCCGACGCGCCGGCCGCCGGTGGCGGCGCCGTCGCCGTGCAGGACCGTGTCGCGTCGGTCGTCCAGGCCGCGCCGACGGGCGCTGGCGTCCCGGTCGGTGCCGGTCCGGGTGGTCACACCCAACGGCTGCTGACGGTCGTCAAGAGCGGCTCGATCCAGGAGGTCAAGGCCTCCCCGGTCGACAAGGTGCACACCTGGCCGCACCTCCTCGCGGCGGAGTTCGTCGCCTCGCTCGTCTGCCTGACGTTCACGTTCGTCTTCTCGATCTTCGTCAACGCCCCGCTGCTGCAGCTCGCCAACACGAACCAGACACCGAACCCGTCGAAGGCGCCGTGGTACTTCCTGGGCCTCCAGGAGCTGTTGACGATGTTCCACCCGATGATCGCCGGCGTGACGATCCCCGGGGTCGGGCTGATCGTGTTGATCTTCGCCCCCTTCATCGACAAGAACCCGTCGAACAAGCCCGAGGACCGCAAGTTCGCCACCTCGCTGATGACGATCCACATCATGTTCTGGGCCGTCCTCGTGATGATCGGATCCTTCTTCCGGGGACCCGGCTTCAACTTCACGCTGCCCTGGAAGGACGGGCTGTTCTTCGAGCTCTGATCGGAGGAGGGAACCCATGTCTGCCGCCGCCATCATCGCCATCGCGATCGCCGTCGTGGTGATCCTCGCCGCCCTGAGCTTCGTCACGCTCGCCCGCCGGTCCGACGTGCGCGGCGCCGGCGCGCTGTCCGCCGAGACGCGCCGTCGTGACGCGGCAGCGCGCGAGACCCACCCGACCGAGGGCATCGTGGAGTCCACGCCGACGCGCCGCGAGGCCGAGCGCGCCGGCGAGATCGCCCGCTACGGCACGGGCGTGGCCACCGTCGAGGAGACGGCCCTCGCACCGTGGTCGCCGCCCGATCCGGAGGCCCTCGGCGTGAGCCGGCGGCAGTTCTTCAACCGCGCCACCGTCACGCTGACGAGCGCCGGCCTCGGTGCGTTCGCCGCCGCCGGGTTCGTGGCCTTCCTGTGGCCCACCGCGACCGGCGGCTTCGGGCAGCCCGTCAACATCGGCAAGATCGACGACGTCAAGGACGGCATCCGCGACGGCCAGGGCTTCTTCTACGCCCCGTCCGCCCGCACGTGGGTGACGGCGTACCCGGCGGACGCCCTGCCGAAGGCCGCCGCGGTGTACCCCGAGTCGATCCTCGCCGGCATGGAGCAGGGCCTCGTCGCCCTGTACCAGAAGTGCCCGCACCTCGGCTGCCGCGTCCCGCAGTGCGTGACGAGCCAGTGGTTCGAGTGCCCGTGCCACGGGTCGCAGTACAACCAGGTCGGCGAGAAGAAGGCCGGACCGGCCCCGCGCGGCATGGACCGCTTCCCGATCACGGTCGGGGCGAGCGGTGACGTCGTCATCAACACCGGTGGCCTCGTGACGGGTCCGCCGATCGGCACCAACACGACCGGGCAGGAGGCCGAGGGGCCGCACTGCATCACTGGTGGGGGAGAACACCACTAATGCTCGCGCTCGCGACGACGTCGATCGCCTGGATCCTCCTGGCGATCGTGGTCGTCGGATGGATCTTCTACGCCCTGCTCAACGCCGGATCGGCGCGCAAGGAGGTCGGCTCCGAGATCGAGCTGGCCGCCAACCGCAAGCCGTACTACGACGACGAGACGCTCGAGGGCAAGCGCCTCGAGCGCGTCCAGCTGATGGGCGTCCTGCTGCTCGTCGTCTGTGTCATCGGGCTGCCGCTGTACTGGGTGCTCGAGCCGAGCCGCCAGGCCGGCGCCACCGAGGGCATCGAGAAGCGCCTCGCCGGCTGGGGCGCGGGCCTCTTCGCACCGACCGCGGACGGCGGCTTCAACTGCGCCGGCTGCCACGGCGGCATGACGGCCAACGGCGGCGTCGCCCCGTACACCGTCACGGACCAGGTCACGCAGGAGGTGCGATCGGTCAACTGGGCGGCCCCGGCGCTGAACACCGTGCTCTACCGGTTCGACGAGTCCGAGGTCCGCTACATCCTCACCTACGGCCGGCCGGGATCGCCGATGTCGGCGTGGGGCCTCGACGGCGGCGGGCCGATGAACGCCCAGCAGATCCAGTCGCTCATCGAGTACCTCAAGTCGATCCAGATCCCGCGCGAGAACTGCCTGCCCGAGGAGGAGGGTGACCCGAACTGCCCGAGCGGCCACCTCCCGGCGGAGGACCAGGCCGACATCGAGACCCGCGCCCGCCAGCTCGTCGAGGACGGCACGTACGCGAGCTACGGCGAGGCGCTGTTCAACCTCGACCTCGGCAGCGGCGCCTTCAGCTGCGCCCGCTGCCACACGAAGGGTTGGAGCTACGGCGATCCCGGCGTGCCGGGCCAGGGCGCGTTCGGCTGGAACCTGACCGGCGGCAACACGACGGCCAAGTTCCCCAGCCTCGAGGCGATGAAGGAGTTCGTCGCCAACGGGTCCGTCAACGGCGCCGGCTACGCGCCGCAGTCACAGGGCAGCGGCAAGATGCCGGGCTTCGGGCAGCTCCTCACCGACGAGCAGCTGACGGCGATCATCGAGTACGTGCGGAGCCTGTAGAGAGATGACTGTCCATTGCGTTCCCCTGCCACGCAGGCCGCTCGTCACCGCTCCCCCGCTGGCGCTCGGTCGCTCGCACCGGGCGGTCGCAGCATGACCGCCGCACTCCTCGCCATCGGGTGGTCGCCCGAGCTGCGCGGCATCCTCATCGTGATCATCGCCGTCGGCACGTTGTGCGGCAGCGTCTACCTGATCATGGGCACCAACCTCGGGGCGCGGCTCGGCTTCCTCGTCACCCTGGCCGGGCTCGCCGGCTGGCTGTTCCTGATGGGCATGATCTGGGCGGTCTACGGCATCGGCCTGCGCGGCAAGGAGCCGTCGTGGGACGCCGTGCCCGGACGCACCGTCCTGCAGGACACCGCCGCGCTGTACCAGGCGGGCGTGTTCGACACGCCCGTCGAGATCCCGGAGGGTGCGACGTTCCCGGAGGAGGCCGCGCTCGTGGCGGGGGAGTTCATCAACGAGGGGTGGACGGCGATCGACGAGGAGGAGCCGAGCTTCGGCCAAGCGGCCTCGGCAGCCGGCGTGTTCCTCGAGGAGACCGGTGCGTTCGCGGCGGGCGAGTTCCAAGCGGTCAACGTGTTCGACATCGGCGGTGAGCGCTTCCCGAAGATCGGTCCGTTCGACCTGCTGGCCTTCTGGCACGAACCGCACTACGTCGTCGTCGAGGTCGCCGCGCTCGAGCCGACGCGCACCGAGGCGGGGCGCGCCCCTGCCGCCGCGGTCATCGACGAGACCCGCCAGCACCAGTACGTCTACATGGTCCGCAACCTCGGCACCCGGCGCCAGCCGGCGTTCGTGCTGACGATCGGTGGCGGCCTCATCTTCTTCACCCTGTGCTGGCTGTTGCACCGTCGCGAGCGCGTGTTGACGACGAATCGCAGCACGGCCCCGGTCCCGGCGGGATGATCACGACATGAGCCGACGACTCCTCGAGCGAGGTCAGCGATGAGCCAGTACCTCCCGATCGTGGTGCTGCTGATCCTGGCCGTCGTGTTCGGGGCGATCAGCCTCGTGATGTCGCACCTGCTGGCGCCGAAGCGGCCGTCCGCCGCCAAGGAGGCGCCGTACGAGTGCGGGATCGTGCCGAGCCGCGAGCCACCGGAGCGCTTCCCGGTCAGCTTCTACGTCGTCGCGATGCTCTTCATCATGTTCGACATCGAGATCATCTTCGTGTACCCGTACGCGATCGCCCACAGCGAGCTCGGCACCTACGGCTTCGTGGCCATCGTGATCTTCTCCGCCCTCTTCTTCCTCACGTTCGTCTACGAGGTCGCACGCGGCGGTCTCGACTGGGGCCCCCTGCAGCGCATCCGCGACCTCGCGAGCGACGCCGCCCAGGTCAGCCCGCAGCGCACGCTGAGCACGACGATCCGTCGCGTCGGCACGGAAGGCCGGGAGCAGCCCGAGGAAGCGGCGTAGGAGGCCGGACCGGTGGGTGCGATCAACGACATCCTGGACGACGGCCTGGCCGGCATGACGCACAACGTCATCACCGGCAAGATCGAAGAGCTCGTCAAGTGGGCCCGCTCGCGCAGCTCGTGGCCGGCGAACTTCGGCCTGGCGTGCTGCGCGATCGAGATGATGGGCGCCGGCGGTGCCCACTACGACATCTCGCGCTTCGGCATGGAGGTCTTCCGTGCCTCGCCGCGCCAGGCCGACATCATGATCGTCGCCGGGCGCGTCAGCCAGAAGATGGCCCCGGTCCTGCGTCAGGTCTACGACCAGATGATGGAACCGAAGTGGGTCATCTCGATGGGGGTCTGCGCCTCCACCGGCGGCATGTTCAACAACTACGCCCTCGTGCAGGGCGTCGACCAGATCGTGCCGGTGGACGTCTACGCACCGGGCTGCCCGCCGACGCCCGAGACGCTGCTGCACGCCATCGAGACCCTGCACCAGCTGATCGAGGACGGCGAGCTGATGAAGCGCCGTCGCGACGGCGCGGGCGCCAACATCCACGTCACCGAGATCCCGTCGTCCGGCCAGCCGACGCCGGTCCTGCTCGGGAGCAAGTGACCCCGTGACCGACACTGGCGCGGACGAGCGCGTCACCGAGCCCGACGAGGCGGAGGCCGAGCCGGCCGAGCTCTACGGCTGCCCGCGTTCGGTGAGCCGGGGCCAGGTCGTCATCCACCCGACCCGTGCGGGGTACATCGACGCCGTGAAGGCGCTGACCGACGACGGCTACACGATGTGCGTCGACCTCACCGTGGTCGACTACCTCGCGTTCGGGGGCCGCGCCCTGCCGCCCGAGGTCGCGCCGGAGCGCTTCGAGGTCGTCGTCAACTTCCTCGACATCGACGCCGGGCGCCGGATCCGGGCGCGCGTCCAGGTCCCCGCTGACGATCCCACGCTGCCGACGCTCTTCGACATCCACCCCGGCACCGAGGCGATGGAGCGCGAGGCGTACGACATGTTCGGCATCTCCTTCACCGACCACCCCGACCTGTCGCGCATCCTCATGCCCGAGGACTGGGAGGGCCACCCGCTGCGCAAGGACTACGAGGTGGGCTCGATCCCGGTGCAGTTCAAAGAGGCCAACTCATGACCGATGTGGCGCACACCCTCTCGCACGAGGCGATGGTCCGCCAGACGTCGGAGGAGTCCCAGGAGCTCAAGCCGCGCTCGGAGGTCACGGCCAAGGAGCTGATGCGCGAGCTCGGCGCCGTGCTGCGCATGAGCGAGGCGGAGGCGGCCCAGCTCGGCGACCTCCCGGCCGATCCCGACGAGGACCAGACGATGATCCTCAACATGGGTCCGGCGCACCCGAGCACCCACGGCGTGCTGCGCCTGATGCTCGAGCTGCAGGGTGAGACCGTGCTGCGCTGCAAGCCGATCATCGGCTACCTGCACACGGGCATGGAGAAGACGGGCGAGCAGCTGACCTACCTGCAGGGCGGCACGAACGTCACGCGGATGGACTACCTCAGCCCGTTCTTCAACGAGCTGGCGTTCTCGCTCGCCACCGAGGAGCTGCTCGGCATCGCCGACGACATCCCCGAGCGGGCGGTGTGGATCCGCATGCTGCTGTCCGAGCTCAACCGGATGTCCAGCCACCTGCTGTTCCTCGCCACCAACGGCATGGACCTCGGCGCGGTGTCGATGATGATCTACGGCTGGCGCGAGCGCGAGGAGGTGCTGCGGTTCTTCCAGAAGGTCACCGGCCTGCGGATGAACCACAACTTCGTGCGTCCCGGCGGCGTCGCTGCCGACCTGCCGCCCGGCTGGCGCGACGACGTGCTGCGGCTGCTCGACCTCATCCCGCCGCGTCTCGAGGAGTACGACACGCTGATGACCGGCCAGCCGATCTGGCGGGAGCGGTTGCAGGGCGTCGGCGTGATCACACCCACCGAGGCCGTGGCCCTCGCCGCCACCGGACCGGTGCTGCGCTCGACCGGGGTCAGCTGGGACATCCGCCGCGGCATGCCGTACATGAAGTACCCGGAGGTCGACTTCGACGTCATCGTCGGCACCTACGGCGACGCCTTCGACCGCTACGCGATCCGCCTCAACGAGGTCCGCGAGTCGATGAAGATCGTCCGCCAGGTGCTCGACAAGATGCCGACGGGCGACTACCGGATCCAGGACAAGAAGGTCACGCCGCCGCCGCGCGCCCGCATCGACGAGTCGATGGAGGCCTTGATCCACCACTTCAAGATCTTCACCGAGGGCTTCAAGGTGCCCGAGGGCGAGGTGTACGTCGCCGTCGAGAGCCCGCGTGGCGAGCTCGGCTGCTACATCGCCAGCGACGGTGGGCCGCGCCCGTACCGGCTGCACATGCGCGCGCCGTCGTTCGTCAACATCCAGACGCTGCCGCACATGATGCGCGGCCGCCTCGTCGCCGACGCCGTGGCGATCATCTCGTCGGTGGACCCGGTGCTTGGGGATGTCGACCGATGACGCGGGATGAACGCGCGATGACACCCGAGGCAGTGACCGCTTCGGCCCCCGTCCGCAGCGAGCGCGGGCCGTCAGGTCGAGCGTTCGGCCGGAGGCCGGGCGCCGCCAGGCGCAGCGAGACACGCCGAACGAGCGGAGTCTTCGGAGCGAGCGAGGCCATCAGATGAGCCGGCTCACCGACGCCAACGTGTCGCTCGCCAAGGAGATCATCGGGCGCTACCCGCGTCCGAAGTCGGCGCTGATCCCGCTGCTGCACCTCGCCCAGGAGCAGGACGGCCACCTGACCAACGACGCGATGGCCCACATCGCCGAGCTCATCGGGCACACCCCGGCCGAGGTGTACGGCACGGCGACGTTCTACGAGATGTTCAAGTTCGAGCCGGTGGGCAAGTACCTCGTGAACATCTGCGGGACCATGTCCTGCATGCTCATGGGTGCCGACGAGCTGATGCACCACGCCGAGCGGCGCCTCGGGATCAAGGCCGGCGGCACGACGGGCGACGGGCTCATCACGCTCGAGCACGCCGAGTGCCAGGCGGCCTGCACCGAGGCCCCGTGCCTGCAGGTGAACTACCGCTACCGGTACCGCGTGACGAACGCCGACCTCGACACCCTCCTCGATCAGCTGCAGTCCGGCGCCCTCGATGCCGAGCTGCCGCCGCACGGCACGCTCGCCACCGTGCGCCAGCGCATCCCGGCCGACCGTGGCGTCGGCCCGCGCGACCCCGACGACGTGGCGACCCCGCCGCCCTGGATCCCCCCACCCGCCCCTGAAGGGAGCTCGGCATGACCGTCGTCTCGATGGGGCACGGCGAGCGCCGCGAGCTCAGTGCCGTCTCGATGGGGCACGGCGAGCGCAGCGAGCTCGGAGCCGAGCGCAGCGAGGTCGGAGGATGAGCGGTACCCCCATCGCCCGCGCCCCCGGCTTCATCGCCGGTGACCGCCCGACGATCGTCACGTCGCGGTTCGCGCGCGACGACTCCCACACGCTCGACGGCTTCCTCGCGAGCGGCGGCTTCGAGGGCCTCCGCGCCGCGCTGGCGAAGGCGCCGGCGGCGGTCCACGACGAGGTGCGCAGCGCCACCGTCCTCGGCCGCGGCGGCGCCGGCTTCCCGGCCGGGGTCAAGTGGGGGCTCACCCCGCAGGGCGTGTGGCCGCGCTACCTCGTCGTCAACGGCGACGAGAGCGAGCCCGGCACGTACAAGGACCGCCTGCTGATGGAGCTCGACCCGTTCCAGCTCATCGAGGGCTGCCTCATCGCGTGCTATGCGGCCGGCCTGTCGCAGTGCTTCCTGTACATCCGCGGCGAGATGGCCGTCGCCCAGGAGCGCGTGGCCGCGGCGTTGAACGAGGCCTACGCCGCCGGCTACGTCGGGACGAACATCCTCGGCACCGACTTCTCCGTCGACATCGTCATGCAGTGGGGCGCCGGCGCCTACGTCGTCGGCGAGGAGACGGCGCTCATCGAGAGCCTCGAGGGCAACCGCGGCATGCCGCGCCTCAAGCCGCCGTTCTTCCCCGCGGCCATCGGTCTCTACGGCCAGCCGACGATCGTCAACAACGTCGAGACGCTCGCCAACCTCCCGTGGCTGCTGCGCAACGGCGCCGCCGAGTACCTCAAGATCGGCACCGAGTCCTCGCCCGGCACGCGCATGGTCGCGGTGTCCGGTCACGTCAACCGCCCCGGCGTGTTCGAGATCGTCAACGGCACGACCACGTTCCGGGACCTGCTGTACGGCGAGGAGTTCTGCCAGGGCATCCGCGGCGGCAACGAGCTCAAGGCGTTCGTGCCCGGCGGCGGGTCGGCGCCGTGGTTCATCCCCGAACAGCTCGACCTGCCGTTCGAGGGCCGCCTCGTCGGTGCGGCCGGTTCGATGCTCGGCTCCGGGGCGATCATGGTGATGGACTCGACGACGGACATCCCGAAGGCCGCCCTGACGCTCGCCCGCTTCTACGCCCACGAGTCGTGCGGCAAGTGCGTGCCGTGCCGGGAGGGCGGGACGTGGCTCGAGCGCATCCTGACCCGCATCTGCGACGGCCACGGTGCCCCCGAGGACCTCGACCTCCTGTACGCCGTCGGCGAGTCGATCTGCCCCGGGGCGTTCCCGCACGCGGCGAGCTCCCGCCTCGGCCTCGAGGCCGTGCCGTTCCCGTACAAGATGACCACGATCTGCTTCGTCGGGCCATCGGCGTACGCGCCCATCCACTCCGCGCTCACGCTGTTCCGCGAGGAGTTCGAGGGCAAGATCAAGGTCCGCACGCGCATCCCGGTCGCCGCGATCGACATCCCGACACCCGAGCCGGTACCGGTCGGAGGGGGTCACTGATGGCGGCCGACCCGACGCCGCAGCCGGGCGACCACCCGAAGCCGGGCGAGGTCGCCGCGCCGGCGCAGGCCGAGGAGGCCGCGACGACCGAACCGGCCGACACCGACGTGGTCGAGCCCGAGCCGGAGCCCGACCCGAACGCGGTGGCGATCACGATCGACGGCAAGCCGTTCACCGCCCGCAAGGGCGAGCTGATCATCGCCGCCGCGGAGCGCGAGGGCACCTACATCCCGCGGTTCTGCTGGCACAACCGGATGAGCTCGGTCGGCATGTGCCGCATGTGCCTGTGCGAGGTCGACAGCGGTCGCGGTCCGCAGCTGACGCCGACGTGCATGGTGACGGTGGCGCCGGACATGAAGGTCGACACGCAGTCGGCGACGACGAAGCGAGCCCAGGAGGGCATCCTCGAGCTGCTCCTCGCCAACCACCCGCTCGACTGCCCGGTGTGCGACAAGGGCGGCGAGTGCCCGCTGCAGGACCAGGCGTTCAGCCACGGCCCCGGTGAGAGCCGCTACGTCGAGGAGAAGCGCCACTTCGAGAAGCCGATCCCGATCAGCGACCTCGTGCTGCTCGACCGCGAGCGCTGCATCCTGTGCGACCGCTGCACCCGCTTCGCCGACGAGGTCGCCGGTGACCCGCTGATCAGCTTCACGCAGCGCGGCAACCAGACCCAGATCATGACGTTCCCCGACGAGCCGTTCTCGTCGTACTTCTCCGGCAACACCGTGCAGCTCTGTCCGGTCGGCGCGCTCACCGCCACGCCGTACCGCTTCAAGGCCCGGCCGTGGGACCTCGAGCAGGTCGAGAGCACGTGCATGGATTGCAGCGTCGGCTGCCGGATCGTCGTCCAGTCCTCGCGTGACGAGCTCGTGCGCAAGCTCGGCGTCGACTCCGAGGCGGTCAACTGGAGCTGGCTCTGCGACCGCGGCCGGTTCAACTACGAGGCGACGAACGCCGAGGACCGGCTCACCGTCCCACTCGTGCGCGGCGAGGGCGGCCTCACCGCGACGTCGTGGAGCGTCGCCTTGGATGCCGCGGCCCAGCTCGTGCGCGACGCCCTCGGCGCCGGCGGCCCGCAGGGCATCGCCGTCCTCGGCGGGGCGCGCGGCACGAACGAGGACGCCTTCGCGTGGGCCGCGCTCGCCGACGCCATCGGCACACCGCACCGCGACGCCCAACTCGGCGACGGCCTGCCGGCCGCCGTCCTCGGCCTGCCGCGGGCGACGATCGAGGAGACGACCAGGGCGGCGACGGTCGTGCTCCTGGCGCCGGACCTCAAGGAGGAGCTGCCGGTCCTGTTCCTGCGCCTGCGCCACGCTGCCGAGCAGCGCAAGGTGAGGATCGTCGAGATCGGACCGGCCGACACGGGCCTGACCCGTCACGCCTGGCGCAGCATCCGCGTCGAGGCCGGCGCGACCGGGGCCCTGCAGTCGGCGCTCGCCGACCACGAGATCGTCGACCAGCTGCGCGCCGGTCCGGTGGTGGTCGTGGCCGGGCGGGCGAACCTCGCCGAGGCGACCGCGGCTGCGGCAACCGCGCTCAAGACGGTCCTCGACGCCTGCCCGGGTGCGAGCGTCCTGCCGGCGCTGCGGCGCGGCAACGTCGTCGGCGCCGTGCAGCTCGGTCTCACCCCGCAGGCGGACGGGCTCGACGCCGCCGGCATCCTCACGGCCGCTGCCGACGGTCGCATCGACCTCCTCGTCCTGCTCGGTGCCGACCCGCTCGACGACTTCCCGGACGCCGACCTCGCTCGCCGCGCCCTCGCCGGTGCCCGCCGCGTCATCAGCATCGACACGTTCCTGACCGACTCGACGGCCGCGGCCGACGTCGTGCTCGCCGCGGCGGCGTTCGGGGAGAAGTCGGGCACGACGACCAACCTCGAGGGTCGCGTCACCAACGTCGGCCAGAAGGTGTCCGTCGCCGGTACGTCGCGCCCGGACTGGATGATCGCCGTCGAGCTCGCCGAGCTCCTCGACCACGTCGACGTCGCCGACACCTTGACGTCGGTCGACACGATCACCGACGTGATCGCCGCCACCGTGCCGGCGTACGCCGGCGCGACCCGCGCCGCCTTGCGCACGGCCGTCGACGGCGTGCTCGCCGTGCCGGCCGGCGCGCCGCCGTTCGAGCCGGAGATTGTGAGCGCGACCGAGCGCGTCCGCTACGACTATCGGCTGGTGCTCTCACGCAAGCTCTACGACCGGGCCGTCTCGACGGTGCACTCGCCGTCGCTCGCTCCGCTCGCGGCGCACGGCGCGGCCCACGTGCACCCGCTCGACCTCGAGGGCATCGGCGTCGGCGACGGCACCGAGGTGCGCATCGTGGCGACGAAGGGCACGGTCGTCCTGCCGCTCGCCGCCGACGCGGCCGTTCCTCGCGGCTCGCTGCGGGTGCCGTTCAACGTGGCTGGTGCATCGATCGCCGACATCGTCGACGCGACGGCGCCCGCCACCGACGTCCGGGTGGAGCGCCTGACGTGAGCACGGGGAGCCACCACGTCGGCGCGCTGCTCGGTCTCGATCCGCTGCTCGACGGGCCACTGCTGTGGACCCCGTTGCTCATCGTGCTCCTGAAGGTCCTCGTGATCTTCGTCATCGGCCTCGTCGGCACGATGTTCATGGTCTGGTTCGAGCGCAAGATCATCGCCGGCATGCAGAACCGCGTCGGCCCCAACAAGGCCGGTCCGTTCGGGCTCCTGCAGACCCTCGCCGACGGCATGAAGCTGATCTTCAAGGAAGACTTCATGCCCGACCGCGCTGACCGCTGGGTGTACCGCCTGGCGCCGTTCCTCGCCTTCGTGCCGGCGTTCCTCGTGTGGTCGGTCATCCCGCTCGGCGGCGACTTCAGCGACGGCCAGGACGGTCTCGTCGTCTGGTTCGGCCACGTCACGCGCGTGCAGCTCGCCGACCCGCCGGTCGGGATCCTGCTCGTGCTCGCCCTGTCGTCGATCGCGGTGTACGGCATCATGCTCGCCGGCTGGTCGAGCGGTTCGAAGTACCCGCTGCTCGGTGCGGTGCGCGCCTCGGCCCAGATGATCAGCTACGAGGCGGCGCTCGGCCTCAGCGTGGCGGCCGTGCTGCTGGCGTCGGGCACGCTCGCCACGTCGGGCATCGTGCGCGTGCAGGACTCCTTCGCTGACTGGAACCTCGTCGCCACGGGGATCGTCCCGTTCATCGTCTTCATGATCGCCGCCACGGCCGAGCTCAACCGCCCGCCCTTCGACCTCGTCGAGGCCGAACAGGAGCTCGTCGGTGGCTTCAACACGGAGTACTCGGCGTTCGGCTTCGCCCTGTTCTTCCTCGCCGAGTTCATGAACGCGATCACGATGAGCGCGATCATCGTCACGCTGTTCCTCGGGGGACCCCAAGCCTTGTTCGACATCCCGCTCATCCCCGGCGGCCTCGAGGGCACGATCTGGTTCGTCGCCAAGACGTTCGTGTTCCTGTACGTCTACGTCTGGTTCCGGGCGACGCTGCCCCGCCTGCGCTACGACCAGCTGATGGACCTCGGGTGGAAGCTGCTCATCCCGGTCGCGCTCGGCTGGTTCCTGCTGCTGGCGGCGATCCGCCTCGGCAACGACAACGACTGGAACCCGGTCCTCACCGTGGTCGTCACGATCGCCGTGCTCTTCGTCGGGGCCGCGCTCATGCTCCTCGCCGTGCGCACGAGCACCCGCAACCGCCAAGGGGTGATCAGCTGATGGGCTACCTCGACGGCTTCCTCGTCACGCTGCGCCAGCACCGCCTGTTCGGCGGCGACCGCCTCACGAAGAACTACTCCGGCGGCCGCCCGTCACGGAAGGCGTTGCGGAAGGGCAAGCACGGCCCTGACGAGCTGGCGGCGCCCGACGCCCACGACGACGTGAAGTCGCTGAAGCCGGAGCGCCTGCACGGCCGCCACGTCCTCAACCGTTACGAGGACGGGATGGAGAAGTGCATCGGCTGCGAGCTGTGCGCCGGTGTCTGCCCGGCCAAGTGCATCTACGTCCGCGGCAAGGACAACGACCCCGAGTCGCCGACGTCGCCCGGTGAGCGCTTCGGCTTCGTCTACGAGATCAACTACCTCCGCTGCATCCACTGCGACCTCTGCGTGGAGGCGTGCCCCACGGAGGCCATCACCGAGTCGAAGATGTTCGAGTTCTCCTTCACGAACCGCCGCGACGCGATCTACACCAAGGCCGAGCTGGTGGTCGCCGACGACGGCACGCCACAGCGCATGCCGTGGGAGGACTGGCGCGAGGGCGAGGACCTCGAGACGAGCGGCTGGGTCCGGGCGACGGCCTCGTCGGGTGACGCCGACTTCGTCGGCCAGGTCGGCTGGAGCGCCGAGCTCGGCTACGGCCTCCGCCCTCCAGAGGAACGAGCGCCGTGATCGACGTCATCGTCTTCGTGATCGCGTCGGGGATGGTGCTCGGCGGGGCGCTCGGCGTGGTGCTCTACACCCATCCGGTGCACGCCGCCCTGAGCCTCGTGCTGACGCTGTTCGGCGTGGCCGTGCAGTTCGTGGCGATGGAGGCCCACTTCCTCGCCGCCGTGCAGGTCATCGTCTACGCCGGCGCGATCGTCGTGCTGTTCCTGTTCGTCATCATGCTGCTCGGCGTCGACAAGGCCGAGGACCTGCGCACCGAGCCGATCCCGATCCAGCGCCCGCTGGCCGCGCTGATGGGCGTCGGCATCGTCGGCCTGCTGATCGCCGCCATCGTCTCGACCAAGGACACGCCGCCGCTGACCGTCGGCGAGGGCCTCGATGTCGCCGGTCGGGTGACCGCCGACGGCGGCACGCCCGGCCTCCACGACGCCAACATCCGCCAGCTCGCCCACAACCTGTTCGACGACAACGTGTTCGCCTTCGAGCTCACGTCCGTGCTGCTGATCGTCGCCGTGGCCGGCACGGTGGTGCTCACCCGCCGCGAGAAGAAGCGGCCCACCGGCGACACGGGGACGCCGTCGTGATCGCCGAGCTCTTCGTCACGCCGACGTGGTACCTGATCCTGGCGGCCGTCCTCTTCGGCATCGGTGCCGTCGGCGTCGTCACCCGCCGCAACCCGCTCGTGATGTTCATGTGCATCGAGTTGATGCTGAACGCCGTCAACCTCAGCTTCGTCGCCCTCTCGACCCGCGTCGGCGACATCGGCGGGCAGACGGCCGTCTTCTTCGTGCTCGTGGTGGCCGCCGCCGAGGTCGTGGTCGGCCTCGGCATCATCGTGTCGATCCTGCGGCGGCGCCCCGGTGCCACCGCCGACGACCTCGCCGAGCTGAAGGGCTGAGGGCCGTGCAATGAGCGAGCGAGTCTTCGAGCGAGCGAATCATCGTCGCGGTGCGCTTCGCTCACTGGTGCGCCATCGCGGTCTCGATGGCGGCGGCTCTGACGAGTCCACGGTGCACCAGTGAGCGACCTCGTGTGGCTGATCCCTGCCCTGCCGCTGACGGGGTTCGTGCTGATCCTGCTCTTCGGGCGCCGCCTCGGCGATCCGAAGGCCGGCTACCTGGCGACGGCGATGACCGCCGCCGCGTTCGTCGTGTCCGTCGCCGTCTACTTCGACCTCCTCTCGAAGCCGTCCGAGGACCGCGCCGTCATCGTGACGCTGTTCGAGTGGTTGCCCGTCGGGACGCTGCACGTCGACATGGCGTTCCTGGCCGACCCGCTGAGCATCACGATGTGCCTGTTCGTCACCGGCGTCGGCTCGCTGATCCACCTCTACGCGATCGGCTACATGCACGGGGACCCGAAGTTCTCGAAGTTCTTCCTCTACCTCAACCTGTTCGCCTTCTCGATGCTCATGCTCGTGCTCGGCGAGAACCTCCTCGTGACGTTCCTCGGCTGGGAGGGCGTCGGCACGTGCTCGTACTTCCTCATCGCCTTCTGGCACACGCGGGAGTCGGCGGCGACGGCCGGCAAGAAGGCGTTCGTCACCAACCGCGTCGGTGACTTCGGGTTCATGCTGGCGATGTTCGTGGCCTTCCAGGCGCTCGGCACCGTGAGCTACTCGGTGATCAACCACGCGGCCGAGGGCGGGACGCTGGCCCGGACGACGGCCACCGCGATCGCCGCCCTGCTGTTCCTCGGCGCCACCGGCAAGAGCGCCCAGCTGCCCCTGTACTTCTGGCTCCCCGACGCGATGGAGGGCCCGACCCCCGTGTCGGCGCTCATCCACGCGGCGACGATGGTGACGGCCGGCGTGTTCCTCATGGTGCGCATGAACCCGGTGCTCACCGTCTCGGCCGACTGGGTGCCCGACTCCATCGCCTGGATCGGCGTCATCACGGCGCTGTTCGCGGCGACGATCGCGGTCGCCCAGAACGACATCAAGAAGGTGCTCGCCTACTCCACGGTGAGCCAGCTCGGGTACATGTTCCTCGCCGTCGGCTCCGGCGCCTACGTGGCGGCGATCTTCCACATGATCACCCACGCCTTCTTCAAGGCCCTCCTCTTCCTCGGGTCGGGCTCGGTGATCCACGGCATGCACGAGGAGCAGGACATGCGCCGCATGGGCCTGCTGCGCAAGTTCCTGCCGGTCACCGCGGCGACGTTCATCGTCGGCTGGCTGGCGATCGCCGGCGTCCCGCCGTTCGCCGGGTTCTGGTCGAAGGACGAGATCCTGCTCTACGCCCTGGCCAAGAGCCCGGCGCTGTACATCGTCGGCCTCGCCACCGCGCTGCTGACGGCGTACTACATGACCCGCCAGGTCGTGCTCGTCTTCTTCGGCAAGGCCCGCTGGGAGGACCACTCGGCGGACCACGGGGCGCACGGCGACTTCAAGCCCCACGAGAGCCCGGGCGTCATGCTGCTGCCGCTCGTCGTGCTGGCGATCCTGTCGGCGATCGGCGGCATCATCCAGCTGCCGAACGTGACGTGGTTGCCCGAGTCGATCACCGACCGCCTCGAGCACTGGCTGGAGCCGGTGATCGAGTTCGGCGAGGCGCAGATCTCCGACTCGTGGGGCTACGGCAACAAGACGCTCCTCATGCTGTTCGCCAGCTCCGGGGCCGTGCTCGGCATCGTCGTCGCCTGGCTCGTCTACGAGCGCGGCAAGATCAAGGCTCGCGAGCCGTCGATCCTGGCCCACGCCTGGTACTACGACAGGACGGTCAGCGACTTCATGGGCGGCCCCGGCCGGGAGTCCTTCGAGGGTGCCGCGTGGTTCGACGAGCACGTCGTCGACGGGGCGGTCAACGGCACCGGGCGGGCGATCCGCGCCACGGCCGGCGAGCTGCGCAAGGGCCAGAGCGGCTTCGTCCGCGGCTACGCCGCGATCATCGGCGTCGGCGTCGTCGGCCTGCTCGCCTGGTTCGTCCTCGTGCGGGGGATCCTGTAGTGGAGCCCACGTCCACGGTGGGGTTCCCGATCCTCACGGCCCTCATCCTGGTCCCCGTCGTCGGCGCCCTCGCCGTCGCCCTGACCGGCAAGCGCCGCCCCGAGCTCGTCAAGCTCGTCGCCCTGCTCGCCAGCGTGGCGACCGGCGCGATGAGCATCTGGATGCTGGCCGAGTTCGAGACCGGCGACGAGGGCTTCCAGTTCGTCACCCGGCACTCCTGGATCGAGGAGTGGGGCATCTCGTGGCACCTCGGTGTCGACGGCATCTCGCTGTTCCTCGTCGTGCTCACCGGCGTGCTGTTCCCGCTGGCGATCCTCGGCGCCGACGCCCACCACGACGAGAAGCCGTACCTGGCCTGGCTGCTGCTGCTCGAGGCCGGCGTGATGGGCAGCTTCCTGAGCCTCGACCTCTTCGTGTTCTTCATCTTCTTCGAGATCGTGCTCGTGCCGATGTACTTCCTCATCGGCGGGTGGGGCTACGACCAGCGCCAGTACGCCGCGCTCAAGTTCTTCCTGTTCACGATGTTCGGCTCGGCCTTCATGCTCGTCGGCATCGTGGCCACGGTCTTCCTCGCCCGTGACAGCGTCGGCTACCTCACGTTCGACCTGACCGTGCTCGCCGAGCACGCCGACTTCGCGGCGTCGACCGGGCGCTGGCTGTTCTTCGCGTTCGCCATCGCCTTCGCCGTCAAGGTGCCGATCTTCCCGCTGCACACGTGGCTGCCCGACGCCCACACCCAGGCGCCGACCGCCGGCTCCGTGATCCTGGCCGGGGTCATGCTGAAGCTCGGCACGTACGGGCTGTTGCGCTTCGGGCTCTACCTGTTCCCGGAGGCCGCCTGGTGGGCGCGCCCGCTGTTCCTGACGCTGGCCACGATCGGCGTCATCTACGGGGCCGTCGTGGCGACGATGCAGAAGGACCTCAAGCGCCTCGTCGCCTACTCGTCGATCGCCCACCTCGGCTTCATCGTCCTCGGCACGTTCGCCGTCACCCAGCAGTCGTTGTCGGGCAGCGTCCTGCAGATGGTCAACCACGGCCTGTCCACCGGCGCCCTGTTCCTCCTCGTCGGGTGGATCTACGAGCGCCGGCACACGCGCCAGATCGCCGAGCTGCGCGGCATCCAGTCGGTCGCCCCGATCTTCGCCGCCGGGTTCATGGTCGTGATGCTGTCGTCGATCGGCGTGCCCGGGCTCAACGGGTTCGTCGGCGAGTACCTCATCCTCATCGGCTCGTTCCTCACGGCGCGGTGGTGGACCGTCGTCGCCACCGCCGGGGTCATCCTCGCCGCGCTGTACCTGCTGTGGGCCTACCAGCGCGTGTTCCACGGCGAGGCCGACGAGGAGAACCGGACGTTCAAGGAGATCACCCTCAAGGAGGGCCTCGTCCTGCTCTGCTTCATCGGCTTGATCGGGTTCACCGGCATCTACCCGAAGCCGCTGCTCGACCGCATCGAGCCGAGCGTCGACCACCTCATCGAGCACGTCGAGGTGAAGACCGGCGAGGTGATCCCCGAGCCGACGCCGGTCGAGGAGCAGGTCGAGGAAGGCGAGGGCGGCGGATGATCGCCCAGGTGGTCTTCAACGGTCCCGAGGTCGACTGGTTCGCCCTCTCGCCGATGCTCGTCCTCGTCGGCACGGCGCTGTTCCTGCTGCTCGTCGGTGCCCTGACGCCGACGTGGCCGCGGGGCCTCGAGGCGCTCGTGACGGCGGTCGCGGCCGGCACCGCCGGGGTCCTGTCGATGTTCCTGTGGGACGACGTCACCGACGAGGGCACGTCGACGCTGGTCGGCAACGCGTTGGCGTTCGACACGTTCGCCCTGTTCGTCACGATCGCGATCTGCGCCGCGGTCGTGCTCATCGCCCTCACCACCGACGACTACCTGCGCCGCGAGGACCTCGACGGCCCCGAGGTCTACGCCCTCTTCCTCGTCGCCGCGACCGGCGGCGTCGTGATGGCGTCGGCGAACGACCTGATCGTGCTGTTCATCGGGCTGGAGACGCTCTCCCTCGCGTTCTACGTGCTCGCCGCGAGCTACCGGCGCAAGCTCGGCAGCGCCGAGAGCGGCATCAAGTACTTCGTGCTCGGCGGCTTCTCGTCGGCGTTCCTGCTCTACGGCATCGCCCTCGTCTACGGCGCCGTCGGCACGACGAACATCTCCGAGATGGTCGCCGCGATGTCCGGCGACATCCCCATCGAGCGCAACGACGCCCTCGTGCTCGCCGGGTGCGCGCTGCTGCTCGTCGGGCTCGGCTTCAAGGTCGCCGCGGTGCCGTTCCACCTCTGGACCCCCGACGTCTACCAGGGCGCGCCGACGCCGGTGACGGGCTTCATGGCGTCCGTCGGCAAGGTCGCCGCCTTCGCCGCCCTGATGCGGGTGTTCGTGGTCGGCCTGCCGTTCTACCGCGACGACTGGCGACCGGCCATCTGGGTCCTGGCCGTGCTGTCGCTCGTCGTCGGCTCGTTCGTGGCCGTCGTGCAGACGGACGTCAAGCGGATGCTCGCCTACTCGTCGATCTCCCACGCCGGCTTCATCCTCGTGGGCGTGGAGGCCGCCGGCCACCGCGCCGGCGAGGTCGACTCCGGCCTCGGCGTCCCGAGCGCGCTCGTCTACCTGCTGGCCTACGCGGTCATCGTCGCCGGGACGTTCGGCGTCGTCGCCATCGTCGCCCAGCGGGGTGACGACCACACCACGCTCGACGCGTTCCGGGGCATGGGGCGGGCTCGCCCGCTGCTCGCGCTCGCCCTGACGGTCTTGCTCGTCGCCCAGGCCGGCGTGCCGTTCACGTCGGGGTTCATCGCCAAGTTCGGCGTGATCCGCGCCGGCGTCGACGAGCACAGCTACGCCCTGGCGATCATCGCGATGGTGACGTCCGTCGTGGCCGCCTTCATCTACCTGCGGATCATGGTGTCGACGTGGATGGCGGACACGCCTGCGGAGGGCGAGGAGGGCGCGACCCACCTGCACGTGCCGTTCTCGGCGGGACTGGCGATCGCGCTCGCCGCCGGGTTCACGCTCCTCGTCGGGTTCTTCCCCGAGTGGCTGCTCGAGGCGGCCGAGACGACGACGCAGTTCGCCCGGTGACGGTGTCGGCGCGAGCCGCATGGCGCCACCGCGCCACGTTGCGGGGTCGTGCCGTGAGCGTTCGACCGATGTCTGCTCCACTGATGGCCGCTGACGATCCGGTCCGGCTCCGCGACCTGCGGCGGATGAAGCTGTTCGCGACCGGGCTGCTCGTCCTCGCCGCCGGCGTCTACCTCGTCGCCCGGGCGAACGAGGAGCACGGCCCGGGTTGGGTCGGCTACGTGCGGGCGTTCTCGGAGGCGGCGATGGTCGGCGCGCTCGCCGACTGGTTCGCGGTCACGGCGTTGTTCCGACACCCCCTCGGGCTGCCGATCCCGCACACCGCGATCATCCCCAACCGCAAGGACCAGATCGGGCGCAGCCTCGGCGAGTTCGTGCAGGGCAACTTCCTCACCCGCGAGGTGCTCGCCGAGCGGCTGCAGGGTGTCCACGTCGGCCAGCGCCTCGGCCGCTGGCTCGCCGTGCCCGAACACGCCGACCGTGCCGCGGGCGCCGCCGGTGATGCCATGAAGGGCGTCATCGAGGTGCTCGACGACCGGGACGTCGAGTCGGCCCTCGGCGGGATGGTCGAGCGCCGGCTGCGCCAGCTCGACGTCGCCCCGCTGCTCGCCAAGGCCGTCGACGTCTCCGTCGAGGGCGGCCACCACCAGCGCCTGCTCGACGCCATCATGCGCGGCCTCGGCTGTGTTCCTCGACGAGAACCGCGCGACCCTGCGCGGCCGGCTCCAGCAGGAGTCGCCCTGGTGGGTCCCCGAGCCGGTCGACGACCGCATCTTCAACAAGATCTTCAACGGCGTCCAGCACTTCCTCGCGGACGTCGAGGGCGACCCGGACCACGAGGTGCGGCAGTCGATCGAGCAGCGCATCCTGCACCTCGCCGAGCAGCTGCGCAGCGACCCCGTGATGATCGCCAAGGTCGACGAGCTGAAGGACGAGTTCCTGTCGCACCCCGAGGTCGACGCCTGGTTCGGTTCGCTGTGGGGTTCGGTGAAGCGGACGATGCTCGACGCCGCCGACGACCCGTCGAGCGAGCTGCGCGTCCGCCTGAGCGCCGGGCTGCGCTCGTTCGGCGGCCGCCTCGCCGCCGACGCCGAGCTACAGGCCAAGCTCGACGACTGGTTGGAGCGTGCCCTGGCCTACGTCGTCGACAACTACAAGGGCGAGGTCGCCGACCTCATCGCGACGACGGTCGAGCGGTGGGACAGCCACGACACCTCACGACGCATCGAGTTGCAGGTCGGCCACGACCTCCAGTTCATCCGCATCAACGGCACCGTCGTCGGCGGCATCGCCGGCCTCGGCATCTACACCGTCGGCCAGTGGCTGTTCTGATGGCTCGCTCCGGCTCGAAGACTCGCCTCCGGAGCGCGCATTCACAGCTCGGTTTGTTGCGCGTGGCGCAACAAACCGACTGTGAATCGGGAACCGACTGGCGTCTCGCGTGGGCTTGGGTAGCGTCGGCGGCGTGCCGTTCGACTTCGCCGCTGCCACCCCCGACACCATCACCGCCGCCACCGAGCACGCACTGCAGGAGGCCGCGGCGATCGTCACCGCCGCGACCGCGCCGGGGAGCCACGCTCCGTCGCGGCGACGCTGCTCCCGCTCGACCGGGCCAGGGGCGTGATCGCCGAGGCGATGGGCGGCGCCGGGTTCATGGCCTACGTGCATGCCGATCCCGCCGTCCGTGCCGCCGCCCATGAGGCCAACGAGCGCCTCGAGCGCTGGGCCGTCGACCTCCCCTTCGACCCGCAGGTGGCGGCGGCCATCGACGAGCTCGGCGCGACGGCCGAGGCGGCGGCCCTGACCGGTGAGCTCGCCCGCCTGCTGGCGTTCACCCAGCGCGACGTGCGCCTCGCCGGCCACGACCTGACGCCGGAGGCCCGCGAGGAGGTCCGGGCCGCGATGGCTCGCCTCGTCGAGATCGGCGTGCGCTTCAACCAGCACATCGCCGAGGTCAACGACGTCCTGCTCGTCGACGAGGCCGACCTCGACGGCCTCCCCGACGAGTACCGCGAGGCGCTCGCCCGTGACGACGACGGGCGCTACCGGATCACGATGTCGTACCCCGACGTCGTCCCGTTCCTGGAGAACGCCACCAACCGCGAGCGCCGCGAGGAGCTGTCGCGCCTGTTCAACAACCGCGCCGCCGACACCAACACGGCCCTCCTCGCCGAGGCCGTCGCGCTGCGGGAGCGGGTCGCCGAGCTGTTCGGCCGGCCATCGTGGGCGCACCACACGATGGACGAGAAGATGGCCCACGACCCCGAGACCGTCGACGCGTTCTACGAGGGCCTCGTCCCGGCGCTGAGCAAGAAGGCGACGGAGGAGATCGCCGTCATGACCGCCCGCCTCGCCGCGGATGTCGGCGACGACGACCTCCAGCTGTGGGACTGGCGCTACTACGACACCACGCTGCGCAAGACCGAGTACGGCGTCGACCTGCACGCCGTCGCGGCCTACTTCCCGCTGCAGCAGGTGCTCGACGGGATGCTCGAGATCACCGGCGAGGTCTTCGGGCTCGAGTACCGCCCGATCGACGTGCCCGTGTGGCACCCCGACGTCCGCAGCTTCACGATCATCGACCGGGCCACAGGGGCGGACGTCGCCGTCGTCCACATGGACCTGCACCCGCGCGAGGGCAAGTTCAGCCATGCCGCGGCGTTCGACCTCGTCCCGGGACGCCGGCTCGCCGACGGTTCGTACCGCACCCCGGTGTCGGCGATCGTGGCCAACTTCACGAAGCCGACCGGTGACCGGCCGTCGCTGCTGCTGCACGACGAGGTCGTCACGCTGTTCCACGAGTTCGGCCACATCCTCCACCAGACGCTCACGCAGGCGGAGACGGTCCGCTTCTCCGGCACGAGCACCGAGCGCGACTTCGTCGAGGCGCCGTCGCAGATCATGGAGCACTGGTGCTGGCGGCCGGAGGTCCTCAACCGGTTCGCCCGCCACCACGAGTCGGGCGAGGCGATCCCCGCTGCCCTCGTCGAGCAGCTCGTCGCGGCGCGCGACCTCAACGTCGGCGTCGTCAACCTGCGCCAGGTGCAGTTCGGGGTCCTCGACATGGGCTTCCACGGGCCGCGGCGCCCGGAGGACGGGACCACGCCCGACGGTGGGCGCGATCTGGCGGCGATCCTGCGACGGGCGGAAGTCGGTCGCCCTCTTCGACCACGTCGACGGGACGTTCATGCCGGCGAACTTCGGCCACCTCCTCGGCGGCTACGACGCCGGGTACTACGGCTACCTCTGGTCGAAGGTGTACGGCGACGACATGTTCAGCAAGTTCGCCGCCGAGGGCGTCACCAACCCGGCGGTCGGGCAGGCGTACCGGGCGGCGATCCTCGAGAAGGGCGGGTCGGTGCCGGCGACGGAGATGCTCGAGGACTTCCTCGGCCGGCCGCCGAGCAACGACGCGTTCCTCGCCGAGCTGGGCATCGGGTGACCAGCACCGACGCCGCCGTCGCCCGCCGGGCCATCGGGTTGCTCGACCTGACCGACCTCGGCGCCGAGACGACGGCCGATGCGGCCGCCGCCCTCTGCGAGCGGGCGGTGGCGTCCGCCGTCGCCGCGGTCTGCGTGTGGCCGGCGTTCGTCGACGCGTGCGCGCGCGCGGCTCGCCGGCAGCGGCGTGCGGGTGGCCACCGTCGTCAACTTCCCGGCCGGCACGGACCCGGCAGGGGGCGTCGCCGCGGTCGCGGCCAGCGCGCTGGCGGCGGGCGCCGACGAGATCGACGTCGTGTTGCCGTACCGGGCGTGGCTCAACGGCGACACCGAGGCCGCCGTCGACGTGCTCGCCGTCGTGCGCGAGGAGACCGCGGGGCGGGTGATGAAGGTGATCATCGAGTCGGGCGAGCTACCGGGGCCGTCCAGGATCGATCGCGCCGCGATGCTCGCCATCGAGTGCGGCGCCGACTTCGTCAAGACCTCGACCGGCAAGACCCCGGTGTCGGCGACACCCGAGGCCGCCGAGATCATCCTCGAGGCCATCAACGTGTCCGGTCGGCCTGTCGGGTTCAAGGCGTCCGGCGGCATCCGCACGCTCGCCGACGCCAAGACCTACCTCGACCTCGCCGACTCGATCATGGGCCCGGACTGGGCGACGCCCGCCACCTTCCGCTTCGGCGCCAGCAGCCTCCTCGACGCCCTCGAGGCGACGATCGCCGGCGGGACCGAGCCCAGCGCCGACCCCGGCACGTACTCGATGGTCAGGGGGCGACGCCGGTCAGCTGGAGGGGGTCGAGCACGGATCGTGCCTCGGCCTCGTCGAGCACGCCTTCCTCGATCACGACCTCGATGATCGAGCGCCGCTCGTCGAGCGCCCGGTGCACGATCTCGGCCGCCCGGGCGTAGCCGATGATCGGGTTGAGGGCGGTGGCGATCGCCGAGGAGCGCTCGGCGTAGGACCGGCAGCGCTCGACGTCGGCCTCGATGCCGGCGACGCAGCGCTCGGCGAACACGCGGCACACGTTCGCCAGCAGGGTCCCGGACTCGAACAGGGCGTCGGCCATGACCGGCAGGTAGGTGTTGAGCTCGAGGATGCCCTGCGACGCGGCGTAGCCGACGGTGGCGTCGTTGCCGAACACGCGGGCGGCCACCTGGTTCACCGACTCGCACAGGACCGGGTTGACCTTGCCCGGCATGATCGACGAGCCGGCCTGCAGCTCGGGCAGCAGCAGCTCGGCCAGCCCGGCGGACGGCCCGCTCGACAGCAGCCGGATGTCGTTGGCGATCTTCGTCAGCGCCACCGCGATGCCACGCAACCCCGCCGACGCGTCGGCGAGCGCCCCCTGGCCGCCCTGCTGCACCATCGGGTTGGCGCTCGGCCGCAGCGGGAGCCCGGTCTCGGCGGCGAGGGCGGCGATGACGGCGGGGGCGAACGCCGGCGGTGCGTTGATCCCCGTCCCGACCGCCGTCCCGCCGAGCGGCAGCTCACCGAGCACGGCGACGTCGGCACGTGACCGCGCCAGCGCCCCGTCGAGCATGCCGGCCCACGCGTCCGCCTCCTGACCGAGCGTGACGGGCGTGGCGTCCATCAGGTGCGTGCGTCCGGCCTTGACGACGGTTCGGAACCGCACGGCGAGCTCGCGCAGCGTGGCGACGAGGGCCTCGACGGCCGGGTGCACCTCGTCGACGAGGAGCCGGCCGGCGCCGATGCGGATGGCGGTCGGCACGGTGTCGTTGGAGGACTGCGAGGCGTTGACGTGGTCGTTGGGGTGCACGGCGACGTCGAGATCCCGCGACGGCGAGCGTGGCGATGACCTCGTTGACGTTCATGTTCGTCGAGGTGCCGGAGCCGGTCTGGTAGACGTCGATCGGGAACTGGTCGTCGAGCTCGCCGGCCTCGATCCGCCCGGCTGCGGCGCCGATGGCCGCGGCCGTCGCAGCGTCGACGCCGGGCACGTCGAGCGACGCGTTGACGACCGCCGCGTGGCGCTTGATCGCGGCGAGGGCGTGGGCCACCCGGACGTCGAGCGGTCGGTGGGCGATGGGGAAGTTGCCGATCGCCAGGTCGGTCTGCGTGCCCCACAACGGTCGGGACTCGGTCATGGTCCCACCCTAGGGAGGCGGCCCAGGACCGGCGCGCCGTCCTACAGTTCCCCGTACATGCCCCCAGCCGGACCCGCCCCAGCCGACTCCTTCGCCGCGGTCCTCTTCGACCTCGACGGCGTCCTCACCCCCACCGCGGACATCCACACCAAGGCGTGGACGACGATGTTCGACGAGTTCCTCGAACCGCGCGGCCTCGCCCCGTTCAGCCTCGACGACTACCTCCACTACGTCGACGGGAAGCCGCGTTTCGACGGCGTCCGCTCGTTCCTCGCGTCGCGTGACATCACGCTGCCCGACGGCGACCCGTCCGACCCCCCGAGCCAGGACTCCGTCGCCGGGCTCGGCAACCGCAAGAACGACCTCTTCCTCGAGATCCTGCGCGACGAGGGCATCGCCCCGTACCCGGGGTCGCTGCGGTTCCTCGACCACATCGCCGGGCGCGGCACGTCCGTCGCCGTCGTGTCGTCGTCGCGCAACGCCCAGGAGGTCCTCGATGCCTCCGGCCTGGCACCGCGCTTCACGGTCGTCACCGATGGCCTGGTCGCGGCCGCCGAGCACATCCCCGGCAAGCCGGCGCCCGACATGTTCCTCGACGCGGCCCGTCGCCTCGGCGTGGACCCCGCCGACGCCGTCGTCATCGAGGACGCCGTGTCCGGCGTCGCGGCCGGGCGGGCGGGCGACTTCGGCCTCGTCGTCGGCGTCGATCGCGGGGCCGGCCATGAGGCGCTGCGCGAGCACGGCGCGGACGTCGTCGTCGACGACCTCGCCGATCTGCTGGACGTCGAGCCGTGAAGACCCGCGCCCCCGACCACCTCGACCTGATCCGCTTCCCGCTCGATCCGTGGCGCCTCGTCGAGACGGAGCACGACGCAGGCGACCTCGGCCTCACCGAGACGCTGTTCGCCCTCGGCAACGGCTACCTCGGCATGCGGGCGAACCCGGAGGAGGGCCGCGAGGCGCACAGCCACGGGACGTTCGTCAACGGCTTCCACGAGACGTGGAAGATCCACCACGCCGAGGACGCCTTCGGCTTCGCCAAGCTCGGCCAGACGATCGTCAACGTCCCCGACGCCAAGCTGATGAAGCTGTACGTCGACGACGAGCCGCTGCTGCTCACGAACGCCGACCTCGAGGCCTACGAGCGGGTGCTCGACTTCCGGGCCGGCACGCTGACCCGCGACATCGTGTGGCGCACGCCCGCCGGCAAGCGGGTGCGGGTGCGCTCGCAGCGCCTCGTCAGCCTCGCCCACCGCCACCTCGCGATGATGACGTTCGAGGTGACGATGCTCGACGGCCACGCCCCCGTGGTCGTGTCGTCGCAGTTCCTCAACCGCCAGGACGGCGAGGACGAGTACCACGTGACGCGCCACGCGCTGGGCCACGCGGTGGATCCCCGCAAGATGCGCAAGTTCGACCACCGCGTCCTCGAGCCGCGGCTGCACCGCCACGACCGGCGCGGTGACGTCGACGACGGTGTCGTCCTCGGCTACCGCTGTGCCAACAGCGGCATGACGCTGGCGTGCGCGTACCGCCACCTGGTCGACACGACGTCGGACCACCGCGTCGAGACGACCGTGGGCGAGGACCTCGCCAAGACCGTGATCACGGCGCGCGTGCGCGAGGGGCAGTCGCTGCGCATCACGAAGCTCGTGACCTACCACACCTCGACGGGCGTGCCCGCCGAGGAGCTCGCCGACCGCTGCCACCGCACGCTCGACCGGGCCGTCGACGACGGGCCGACGACGATCGCCGCCGAGCAGCGCGAGTGGCTCGACCGGTTCTGGACGTCGAGTGACGTCGAGCTCCACGGTGACGAGCCGGGTCAACAAGCGATGCGCTGGAACCTGTTCCAATTGGCCCAGGCGAGCGCCCAGACCCAGGAGCACGGCATCGCCGCCAAGGGCGTCACGGGCGACGGCTACGAGGGCCACTACTTCTGGGACACCGAGACCTACGTCGTGCCGTTCCTCTCGTACACGAACCCCGAGCTCGCCCGCAAGGTCCTCCGCTCCCGCTGGCGCCAGCTCCCCCAGGCGCGGCAGCGGGCCGGCGAGCTGAACCAGATCGGTGCCCTCTACCCGTGGCGCACGATCACCGGCGAGGAGGCCTCGGCGTACTACGCCGCCGGCACCGCCCAGTACCACATCAACGCGGCGATCGCCTTCGCCCTCAAGCGCTACCTCGACGCGAGCGGCGACATCGCCTTCCTCGCCGGCGAGGCGGCCGAGATCCTCGTCGAGACGGCGCGGCTGTGGGAGGACCTCGGCTTCTACGCGACGAACGGGGAGGAGGTGTTCCGCATCCACGGCGTCACCGGCCCCGACGAGTACACGGCCGTCGTCAACGACAACCTGTACACGAACGTGATGGCGCGCTTCAACATGCGCTACGCGTCCGCGGGTCGTCGAGTCGCTCCGCGAGTGGGACCGCGATGCCTACGACAAGCTGTGCCGGCGTGTCGGGCTGCAGGAGACCGAGATCAAGCGCTGGATCCGTGCCGCCGAGTCGGTGTACCTGCCGTACGACCCGGAGCTCGGGATCCACCCCCAGGACGACACGTTCCTCGAGCTCGAACCGTGGGACTTCGCCAACACGCCATCCGACAAGTACCCGTTGCTGCTCCACTTCCACCCGCTCGTCATCTACCGCCACCAGGTCCTCAAGCAGGCCGACGTCGTGCTGGCGATGGTGCTGCGCAGCGACCAGTTCCCGCTCGATCAGAAGCGCCGCAACTTCGACTACTACGACCCGATCACGACGGGTGACTCGTCGCTGTCGGCGTGCGTGCAGTCGATGGCGGCGGCCCAGATCGGCTACGACGAGCTCGCAGTCGACTACTTCCGCGAGGCGTTGTTCGTCGACCTCGCCGACACCCACGGCAACGCCAGCGACGGCGTGCACGTGGCGTCGTGCGGCGGGACGTGGGGCACGATCGCGTTCGGCTTCGCCGGCCTCTTCGACAGCGGCAACGCCCTCCGGTTCACGCCCAGCCTCCCGTCGCGCTGGGCCGGCGTGTCGTTCCGGATGCAACGGCACGGCTCGAAGCTGCTCGTCGAGATCGACAGCGGCGGATGCACCGTCCACGTGCTCGACGGCCACCCGGTGCCGATCGAGGACGGCCCGCGCGGCCCGATCGTGCACGTCGCTCCCGGTGAGAGCCATCGGATCGCCCGGGTGCCCGTCTGTAGACCCCGCGCGTACAGTGCCCGTGGGGAATCGAACACACCACGGGGGTGACGATGAAGTCCATCTTCTTCCACTTGATGCCGTACCGGGACCTTCCGGACGACTTCGAGCAGCGCTACGAGAGCGTGTGGGTCACGCCACCCAACGCCGAGCTGTGTGATCCCGTGAAGGTGGCCCAGTACTACAAGTGGAACCTCGACGAGCTCGAGCTCGCCGACGAGCTCGGCTTCGACGGCCTCGGGGTCAACGAGCACCACCAGAACGCCTACGGCTTCATGGCCTCGCCGAACCTGATGGCCGCCGCCCTGGCCCGGCGCACGCCGAACAACTCGGCGATCCTCGTGCTCGGCAACACCCTCGCCCTCTACTCACCGGCCCTGCGCGTGGCCGAGGAGTTCGCCATGCTCGACTGCATGACCGACGGCCGCCTCGCCGCCGGCTTCCCGGTCGGCACGTCGATGGACGTCAACCGGTGCTACGGCGTCACGCCGACGGAGACGCGGCCGCGGTTCTACGAGGCCCACGACCTGATCATGAAGGCGTGGACGCAGCCCGGCCCGTTCGCCTACAACGGCCGGTTCAACAAGCTGCGCTACGTCAACCCGTGGCCGCAACCGCTGCAGAAGCCGCACCCGCCCGTGTGGCTGGCCGGCGGCGGATCCGTCGAGACGTACGAGATGGCCGTCAACAACGACTACACGTACAACTTCCTCAGCTTCTTCGGCTACAAGTTCGCCAAGAAGGTGATGGACACGTTCTGGGAGACCGCCGACCGCCTGGGTGCCGACCGCAACCCGTACCGCGCCGGCTTCGCCCAGCAGATCTGCGTCGCCGAGACCGACGAGCAGGCCGAGGAGCTGTACCAGGAGCACGTCATGTACTTCTTCAAGAAGTGCCTGCACGTCCCGCCGTACTTCATGGAGACGCCCGGCTACCGCACCAAGCGCAGCACCGAGTTCATCCTCAAGACCAACTCGCCGGCCGAGATGGCGGCGGCCGCGGCCGCCCGGGACGACTGGGACTCGCTCGTCGAGCAGGGCTTCGTGATCGCCGGCAGTCCAGCGACGGTCACCGAGCGCCTGATCGAGGCGGCTCGTGGCCTGAACGTCGGCAACCTCATCGCCCTCCTGCAGATCGGGTCGATGCCCCACGAGCTCACGAAGCAGAACATCACACTGTTCGCCAAGGAGGTCATGCCGAAGATCAGCGGTCTGTGGGCGGACGAGGGCTGGGAGCACAAGTGGTGGCCGCAAGGCGCGCGCCAGGGCGCCCGCGTCGGTTCGCCAGTCGGGGGCGAGTGACGTGGCCGAGCCGTCGGAGTCCTTCGTCGAGCTGCGCGACGGGCGCTTCAAGATCCGCGTCCTCGAGGCCGGGTCGGGCGACCCGATCCTCTACGTGCACGGCGCCGGGGGGCTGTTCTGGGACCCGCTCCTCGACGCCCTCGCCGCCGACCACCGCGTCATCGCCCCCGAGCACCCCGGTGCCGGCGACTCGCAGGGCATCGAGCACGTCGAGGACCTGTGGGACCTCGTCCTCTACTACAACGAGCTGCTCGACCACGTCGGCGTGGAGCGGGCGACCGTCGTCGGGCACTCGTTCGGCGGCATGGTCGCCGCCGAGATCGCCGCCACGTCGCCGCACCGCGTCGACAAGCTCGTGCTGATCGCCCCGATCGGGCTGTGGCGCGACGACCACCCGGTGCCGGACATCTCGGGCATCCCGCCGAGTTCGCTGCCGTCGCTGGTCTTCGCCGATCCCGAGAGCCCGCTCGTCGCCGCACTGCCGGCACCGGACCCGACCGACCCCGAGTCGTTGTTCCGGGCCTCGAACACGATGGCCAGCATCCTGCAGTTCATCTGGCCGTTGCCGGACAAGGGGCTGTCGAAGCGGCTCTACCGGCTGACGGCGCCGACGCTGCTCGTGTGGGGCGCCCAGGACGGGCTCGTGCACCCCGCCTACGGCGAGGACTTCCAGCAGCTGATCGCCGGGTCGCGCCTGGAGGTGGTCGACGGCGCCGGGCACATGCCGCAGCTGGAGCAGGCGGAGGCGACGATCGCTTTGATCACCGACTTCCTGGGTGAGCCGAGCGAGTCGTCGAGCGACTGAACGATCCAGGTCGGTCGAGGTGGCGGCACCGGTCAGCGCTCGTCCGTCGCGTCCCAGCGGAGGATCGCCGCCATGCCGGGCTCCGGCGCCGCGCAGTGGTACGCCCACGCCGATGTGCCATCCGTCGTCGTGACGGCGATCCGCGCCAGCAGGTCGGTGGCGGTCGCCTCGACGTCGTCGAGCACCACCAGCGCCTCGTCGGCGCGATCGGGGAGGAGGTCGACGAGCGTGCCGGGCACGACGCGGGCGCCGGTGCCGAACGTCGCCACCGGCCAACCGTGACCCGAGTCGTAGAGCACGCCGGCGACGTCGGCCGGGCGGCTGGCGCCGGCGTAGGGCGCGAGGAACGGCCACCGCAGCCGTCCCGGTTGCAGCGTGCCGTACACGAACAGGCGTGGCGGATCGACGCCCACGGCGCGGACGGTACCCGTCAGCGATGCGCCGCGCGCCGCCGGCCGTGGACCACGGCCACCGCGCTGCCCGGTCGGGGCGCGCGGCACGAACGACTCGGCGCGCAGGGAGGCGCCGACCTCGACGTCGGCGTCGCCGGCCCAGCGGTGCACGAGCCAGCGCGGCAGCACGAGATCGGCCCGGACGAGGCCGGGTGCGCGCCGGAGGTTGGCGCGGATCGACTCGGCGAGCGACCACGGTGGGTTGGCGACGACGCGGAACGGTCCCCGCGGCAGGCGCACGCCGGCGACGTCGGCACGCACGACCGTGACCGGCGCGTGGTCGAAGCGGTCGCGCAGGACGGCGAGGCGCGCCGGGTGCAGCTCCACGGCGACGACGTGGGCGCCGGCGTCGAGCAGGGCGGCCGTCAGGACCCCGTGCCCGGCGCCGAGGTCGACGACGAGGTCGCCGGCGCCGACGCCTGCTCGGCGCACGACGTGGCGCGCCGCGTCAGGCGAGAGTCGGTGGAAGCCCCACTGCTGTGGCCGGGACCGTCGACCCGGCGTCCGCGGTGCCGCGGACACGGCGGACCATCACGAAGCACGTACCCATGGGGTCCATGCTGGCCGCGAGCGTCGACGTTCCAGCCAGAGGTTTCCGTGGCGGTCGGGTGTGGGCGGGTCGGTCAGGCGCCGACGCTGGCCAGCTGCTCGGCGCGGCGGTCGGCCACCCGGCGGGCGACGCGCTCGCTCTTGGTGAGGCGCGCCATCAGCCGGTCGCGGGAGTGCTCGGCGTCGGCATCGAGGCCGGTCAGGCTCTCGACGCCCCAGTGCCGCAGCACGACCGGCACGAGGATCTGGTCGTGGTGGATCGCCAGGTCGTAGATCCCGGCGCGCGAGATGGCGCCGGCGTGGGCGGCGAACCCGGGGATGCCCGTGCCCGGCATCTCGAAGTCGACGACCTGGCGCTCGATGGCGTGCATCGCCCGGCTCGGGTCGAGCTGGATGGCCACCTGGGCGAGGTCGCGGTAGAAGAGGTAGTGCAGGTTCTCGTCCGCAGCGACGCGGGCCATCACGTCGTAGCCGGCGCTGTCACCGAGCAGGCGGCCCGTGTTGCGGTGGGCGATGCGGGTGGCCAGCTCCTGCAGGGCGACGTAGAAGATGGCGTCGACGGGATAGGCGGGCTCCGGCACCTGCCCGGTGGAGACCTGGCACATCCGGCTGCGCTCGAGGGCGACGGGGTCGACGGCGCGCGTGACCATGAGGTAGCCGTAGATCGCCATCGAGTGGCGCATCTCCTCGGCCGTCCAGCGCTTCGCCCACGCACCCCACGCACCGTCGGCGCCGAGCTGCCGCTCGATCGTGCGGAAGTAGTACGGCAGGTTGTCCTCGGTGAGCAGGTTGACGATCAACGAGCTGCGGGCGGCATCGTCGATGGTCGACCCGTCGAGGTCCGCCGACTCCGGGCTCCACACCTCGTCGCGGTCGTAGTCGCGCCCCCGCCCGTACGGGATGTGTTGGTGGGGGAACCACTCCTTGGTGGTGGCCAGGTGGCGGTCGAACAGCTGCGCGACGGTGGGTTCGAGCTCGCGGAGCAGGCTGGCGTCGTCCATCCGCAGAGCCTACCGACCAGTAGGTAGAGCTGCGTCACGAACGGCGAAGTTCTCCTCGCGAGCCCCAGCGGCTCGCTCAGCTGCCGACGTCGGCGCGCAGGTCCGGGTAGCCGGCCTCGCGGACCGCGGCCAGCACCTGGCCGGCGTGCTCGCGGCTGCGCACCTCGAACGTCGCGTGGACACCGGTCTCGCGGACGTGCAGGTCGACGCCGTCGCGCTGGTGCTGGACCTCGACGAGGTTGGCCCCGGCGGCGGCGAACGCCGCGAGGAGGCGCACCATGCTGCCCGGACGGTCGTCGATGCGGGCGAACACGACGAGGCGGCGGCCGGCCTGCGTCTCGTGGCGGCGGATGAGGCCGGGCACGATGCCGAGGTCGACGTTGCCGCCCGACAGCACGACGCACGTCGTGCCCGTGGCGGCCGGGGTGACGAGGCCCGCCGAGACGGCGGCGACGCCGACCGCGCCGGCGCCCTCCACGTACAGCTTCGCCCGGTCCATCAGCAGGACCATGGCGTCGGCGATGGCGTCCTCGTCGACGGCCACCAGCTCGTCGACCCACTGCTCGACGAGCGGGGCCGTGAGGGCGCCGGGGTGCTTGACGGCGATCCCGTCGGCCAAGGTCACGACCGCGCCGGGAGGCGAGGCGCCGCCGGCGTACGGCGCGCACGACGGCGGCCTGGACGCCGATCACCCGGACGTGCGGCAGCAGCGACTTGACGGCGATCGCGGTGCCGGCGGCGAGCCCGCCCCCACCGACGGGGACGATCACGCAGGCCAGGTCGGGCAGGTCCTCGACGAGCTCGAGGCCGAGCGTGCCCTGGCCGGCGACGACGGCGGGGTCGTCGAACGGGTGGCAGAACGCCATGCCGGCGTCGGCGGCGCGGGCGCGCGCCGCGGTCATCGCCTCGTCGAGCGACGCACCGCCCTCGACGACGGTGGCGCCGTAGGCGCGGCAGGCCTCGATCTTCGTGATCGGCGCGCCGGCCGGGACGAAGATGTCGCACGGCACGCCGAAGTGGCGGGCCGCGAACGCCAGTGCCTGGGCATGGTTGCCGGCGCTGCCGGCCGTCACGCCGTTGGCGGCCTGCGGGCCGAGCGAGGCCAGCTTGTTCATCGCCCCGCGGATCTTGAAGGCGCCGGTGCGCTGCAGGCTCTCGGCCTTGAGGACGACCTCGACGCCGGTCTGCTCGGCGAGCGCCGCCGACGTGATGATCGGCGTGCGCCGGGCGACCGTCGCCGCGACCAGTCGGGCGGCCCGGATGTCCTCCAGCGTCACCGACGGGGCCATGCCGCCCGGACGCTACTGCCCCCGCCCCATCCGAGTGTTTGGTGCATCCGAGTGCTTCGTGCGGGGCCCACCCCCACGAAGCACTCGCATGCGTGAAACACTCGGATGGGTGAGAGCGGTGGTCGTCGGGAACCGGGAGGGGCTCGACTCGGGGTTCGTCGGCAACCACCTGCGGTCGCGGGGGTTCCGCTTCACCGAGGCGCACCGCGAGCAGCCGGGGGACTGGCCGGATCTCGCCGGCGTCGACCTCGTGCTGACGCTCGGGTCGGAGTGGCACGTCTACGAGCCGTCGACGGCCGCCGAGGTCGCCGCCGAGGCCGCGTACGTCCGCGACGTCGTCGGTCGCCAGGTGCCGCTGCTCGGCATCTGCTTCGGCGCCCAGGTCCTCGCCCACGCCCTCGGCGCCACGGTCAGCCGGACCGACGCCTGGGAGATCGGCTGGTACGCGCCGGCGCTCGAGGCGGGCGCACCGCCCGCCGCCGCGGGCCCGTGGATGGAGTGGCACGACGACGTGTTCACGGTGCCGGAGGGCTTCGACGTCCTGGCGACGACGCCCGCCGGCCCGCAGCTGATCGCCAGCCGCCGCGCCGTCGGCACGCAGTTCCACCCCGAGGCGACCGAGACGATGGTCCGCGACTGGATCGAGCACGGCGGCGCCGAGCAGTACCGGTCCCGCGGCGGCGACCCGGACCAGCTGCTCGCCGAGACCCGCGCCAACACGGCGCGCAGCCGCCCCGCGGCCGAAGCGCTCGTCGACTGGTTCCTCGACCACACCGCCCGGACGACGTAGGAGTCCGGGCGGAGGCCCGGGAGCGCGGGTCGGCCCAGAGGCCAGCCGGCGAGGCGCCACCGAGGCAGGGAGCGCATCGGTGAGACCGGGGTCTGCTCGGGGGACCCAGGTCTTCTGGGGGGACACGGGGGCTTCCCCCGTGCGTGGGGCTTCCCCCGTGGGTCGGGTTTGGGAGTGGATTCACGAAGATTGGTAGCGTCGCGGCGCGATGTCGTCCTTCCTGCGGGATTACCTCACCGTCGTCTGGTTCGCGCTCGCCGCGATCCTGCTCGGCGGCCTGCTGCTGGGCGTTGCCGCGGCCATCCGGCCGAACAAGCCGAACGCCTCCAAGCTGATGGCGTACGAGAGCGGTGTCGACCCGGTCGGCATCGGCTGGTCGCAGAGCCAGATCCGCTACTACGTGTTCGCCCTGCTCTTCGTCATCTTCGACGTCGAGGCGGTGTTCATCTTCCCGTGGGCCGCGTCCGTCGAGCGCTACGGCACGTTCGGCCTGATCGTCATGCTGGCGTTCATCATCCTGCTGCTCGACGGCCTGCTGTACGCCTGGAAGCGAGGGCTGCTGCGGTGGGTCTAGTCGACCGTGGCCGCATGCCCGGGCCGATCACCAAGCTCCTCAACCTGGGTCGTTCCTACTCGATGTGGGTGTACCAGTGGGGCCTCGCGTGCTGCGCCATCGAGATGGGCGCCGCCTTCGCCTCGCCGCGCTACGACGTCATGCGGCTCGGGGTCATCCCGCTGCCGGCGAGCCCCCGCCAGGCCGACTTCGTCGTCATCTCCGGCACCGTGACCGACAAGATGGCGCCGGCGATCCTGCGCCTCTACGACCAGATGCCCGAGCCGAAGTACGTGATCTCGATGGGCAGCTGCGCCAACTGCGGCGGGCCCTACTGGGACAGCTACTCGGTGACCAAGGGCGTCGACCAGATCATCCCGGTCGACATCTACGTGCCCGGCTGCCCGCCCCGGCCGGAGGCACTGCTCGAGGGGATCGTCCTGCTGCAGCAGAAGATCCGCAACGAGGACATGGCCGCCAAGTGGCGCGGCGAGGGCGGCGAGGTGATCCCGGAGCGGGAGCCGATCGTCGTCGGTGGTGGTCCGATTGAGTGAGCGACTGTCCGAGCGAGCGAGTCTTCGAGCGAGCGAGGCAATTGAGCGCTTCGAGCGAGCGAAACAGGAGACACGGTCTTCGGCTCAGCGGCGCACCGCCACGTCCACATCGGTGACCTCTCGCTCGAGGGGGTGCGCCGATGAGTGACACGACGGAGACGGAACCCCAGGCGCTGCCCGGTGACGGGTTGCGGGAGGGCATCGTCGACGAGCTGCGCCGGCGCATCGGCGAGCACCTCGTCGACAGCGAGCTGAAGCCGAACGACGACCTCTGGATCCGCGTCGCCACCGACGCCTGGAAGGACGCCGGCGAGGCGCTCTACCAGATGGGCTTCGAGTACTTCTGCTTCCTGTCGGCGATCGACTGGATGCCGTCCCCGTACGGCCGCGGCGAGGACGACCCGACGGAGCCGCCGCCCGAGCGGGAGACCACGATCCGCCAGGGCGTCACGGGTGGCGACACGCGGTTCCAGGTGTTCGCCCGCGTCACCGACATCCGCCGCCACGTGGGCGTGACGCTCAAGACGGACATCCCCGACGACACGCTCACCGTCGAGTCGTGGTTCACCGTCTACGCCGGCGCCAACTGGCACGAGCGCGAGACGCACGAGATGTTCGGCATCGACTTCGCCGGCCACCCCGACCTGCGCAACATGTACCTGCCGACGGAGTTCGAGGGCTTCCCGCTGCGCAAGGACTTCCCGCTGCTCGCCCGGATGGTCAAGCCGTGGCCGGGCATCGTCGACGTCGAGCCGATGCCTGCCGAGGAGGCGCCGCCGGAGGACGAGGTCGTCGGCGAGGTGACGCCGACGAACCCGACGCCCGACCAGGCCGATGCCGGTGTCGGTGAGCCGCCGGCCGAGGACGCCGCCGATGCGGCCGCCGCGGCCACGAGCACGGAGGAGGCCCCCGACCTCGTGCGCCCGGCCGAGCCGGCGCCCACCGAGGACGCGACGCCGACCCCCGCGGCGCCGGACGAGGACGCGGCGGCCACGCCACCGGACGCGACCGATCCGACGGGCACGGTCGAACGCGGTGACCTCGACGACCCCGCCCGCGACACGATGAGCGAGCCGGAGCCGAGCGAGACGACGACCGCCGGAACCGACACCACGGACGAGGGCGAGGCACCGTCATGACCGACCTCCTCTCGGAGCGCCAGCAGCTCTCCTACATCGCCGCCCAGGCGGCCGACGCGCGCCTCAACGTCGAGCTCGAGACCGAGGGCATGACCCTCAACATCGGCCCGCAGCACCCGGCGACGCACGGCACGCTGCGGATCATCGTGCGGCTCGACGGCGAGCAGGTCGTGTGGGCCGAGCCGTCGTGCGGCTACATGCACCGCGGCTACGAGAAGCTGACCGAGGTCCGCACGTACCCGCAGGTCACGACGCTCGTCAACCGCATCGACTGGCTGGGCAGCTTCGCCAACGAGGTGCCGTTCATCCTCGCCGCCGAGAAGCTGATGGCGATCGAGGCGCCGCCGCGCGCCCAGTACATCCGCACGCTGCTGTTCGAGCTGTCGCGCATCGCCAACGTCGTGCTCTTCCTCGGCGACCTCGGCGTGCAGCTCGGCGCCGTGACGCCGGTGTTCATGGCGTTCCGCGACCGCGAGCACGTGCTCAACCTCATCGAGTCCGTCACCGGCGGCCGCTTCCACCCGAACTTCGACCGCATCGGCGGCCTCAAGGACGACCTGCCCAAGGGCTTCGTCGACGAGTGCCGGACAGTGATGAAGAAGATCCGCACGTTCTGCGACGAGAACGAGGACCTCCTCATCGGCGGCGAGATCTTCCAGGCCCGCACCCGCAACGTCGGGGTGATCCCGCGCGAGGTCGCCCTGCAGTACGGCTTGTCGGGCGCCAACCTGCGCGCCAGCGGCGTCGACTGGGACCTGCGCCGGGACCAGGTCCTGCCACTCGCCTACGACGACCTCGACTGGAAGGTCTGGACGCACCCCGACGGCGACAGCTTCGCCCGCTGCTGGGTGCGCCTGCAGGAGACGCGGGAGTCGACGAAGATCGTCGACCAGCTGCTCGACGGCCTGCCCTCCGGCTCGATCATGGCCAAGGTCCCGCGCATCATCAAGGTCCCCGAGGGCGAGGCCTGGGTGTCGACGGAGAACCCGCTCGGCGAGATGGGCTACTACATCGTGTCCCGCGGCGACCTCGGCCCGTTCCGGGTCAAGATCCGCTCCGCCAGCTTCAACAACATCTCCATCGCCCCGTGGGTCCTGCGCGGCGTCTACGTGCCCGACATCATCACGATCCTCGCCAGCCTCTACTTCATCCTCGGGGACATCGACCGATGAGCCTCAGCAGTGCCCTGGCGGTGGAGATCCCGTACTGGGGCCAGTCGCTGCTGCGCGTGCTCGGCGGGATCGTCGCCGTGCTGCTGCCGGCCGGCACGATCGTCTACCTCTTCCTGTTCAAGATGATGTCGTTCATGCAGAGCCGCCTCGGTCCGATGGAGGCCGGGCCGTACGGGTCGATGCAGCTGTTCGCCGAGGTCGGCAAGTGGCTGCAGAAGGAGGACACGGCGCCTGCCGCGGCCGACCACCGCATCTTCAAGATGGCACCGCTGGTCGTGCTGACGTCGACGTTCCTGCTCGTCGCCTGCCTCCCGTTCGGGCCCGATGTGTGGCTGACGAACTTCCAGACCGGCGTCTTCTACGCCCTCGCGGTGTCGTCGATCAGCGTGCTCGGCATCCTCATCGCCGGCTGGGCGAGCGCCAACAAGTACTCGCTGCTCGGCGGCCTGCGGGCGGCCGGCCAGCTGATCGCCTACGAGCTGCCGCTCGTGCTCGGCACGCTCGGCGTCGTCATCCAGGCCGGTTCGATGAACCTGCAGGACATCGTGGTCGCCCAGAACGCCGGTTCGATGTTCGGTTGGGACGGGCTCGGCAACCCGTTCATCCTCACCCAGTTCATCGGCTTCTTCGTGTTCATGGTCGCCGTGCAGGCCGAGCTGACGCAGCCGCCGTTCGACATGCCGATCGCCGAGTCCGAGCTCGTGTCGGGCTACATGACGGAGTACTCCGGCTTCCGCTTCCTGATCTTCTTCATCGCCGAGTTCGCCACCGTCGGCGTCTTCTCGCTGATCGCCTCGGTGCTGTTCCTCGGCGGCTGGGGCATCCCGTTCGCCTGGTTCGGCTGGACCGGCCTCGACGACGTCGACGACTGGATGAACGTCGGTGGCCCGCTGATCCTCTTCACGAAGATGATCGTGCTGTCGTTCCTCATCATGTGGGTGCGCTTCAGCGTCCCCCGTTTCCGTGAGGACCAGCTGCAGCGCTTCGCCTGGAAGTTCCTGATCCCGCTCGCCCTGGCCAACATCGTGCTGACGGCGATCCTGAAGGTGGCGGTGTAACCGATGGCCCTCGGCAAGCCGAAGATGCCCGGCCTCCTCAAGGGCATGGGCGTGACCCTCAAGACGCTCGGGCGCACCGTGACCCACGGCGCCGAGACGGTGCAGTACCCGAAGGAGAAGGAGGCGCCGCCGACGCGCGCCCGCGGGGTCATCGCCCTGCGCGAGGACAACTGCACCGTCTGCATGCTGTGCGCCCGCTCCTGCCCCGACTGGTGCATCTACATCGAGGGCCACAAGACGCTCGCCCCACCGCGCCGCGCCGGGGGCAAGCCGCGCTCGGTGAGCCTGCTCGACCGCTTCGACATCGACTTCGCGCTGTGCATGTACTGCGGCATCTGCGTCGAGGTGTGCCCGTTCGACGCCCTGTTCTGGAGCCCCGAGTACGAGTACTCCGAGCCCCGCATCGCCGACCTCCTGCACGACAAGGACAAGCTCGGCGAGTGGATGGAGACGGTGCCCGAGGCGCCGGAGCTCGAGGCCGGGGCGGAGAAGAAGAAGTGATCCGTCGCGCCGCGCTCGGGACCGTCCCGACATCTGGGCGGGATCCGTTCCTGGGCGGGATCCGTCCCGGGTTCCGGGACGATCCCCACCCAGAGACGATGCCCGCCCAGATGGGGGAGCCGCCGTGCTGATCGCGCAGGTTGCGGCGGACTCGATCAACGTCGCCCAGAACGTGGGCTTCGGGATCATCGCCTTCATGATGATCTTCGCCGCGCTCTGCGTCGTGACGACGAACAACGTCGTCCACGCCGCGCTGTGGCTGGTGCTCGTCCTGAGCGGCGTCGCCGCCCAGTACGTCCTCGCCGCCGCCGAGTTCGTGGCCGTCAGCCAGGTGCTCGTCTACGTCGGCGCGGTGATGGTGCTGTTCCTGTTCGGCATCATGCTCACGCGCGCCCAGATCGGGCGCGAGCAGGGCCTGAACAACCGCGCCTTCGGGTGGTCCGTGCCGGTGGCGGCCGTCCTGCTCGGGCTGCTGGCGTGGGCCGTGCTCGACTTCGCCGGGGACGACACCCTGCCCGACCCCGGCGGACCGACACCCACCGAGGCGATCGCCGACAACGTGCTGTCGCCGTACCTCGTCCCGTTCCTCGCCATCTCGTTCATCCTGCTCGCCGCGGCCATCGGCGCGATCGTCCTCGCCAGGAAGGACTGACCGGTGCTCACCGCCAACTTCCTGCTGCTCGGCGCGGTGCTGTTCTGCATCGGCGTCTACGGCGTCCTCGCTCGCCGCAACGCGGTGATGGTGCTGATGTCGGTCGAGCTGATCCTGAACGCGGTCAACCTGAACCTGATCGCCTTCGCCCTCATGCACGGCAACGTCGACGGGCAGGTGTTCGCCCTCTACGTCATCGCCGTCGCCGCCGCCGAGGTCGGCGTGGGCCTCGGCATGGTGCTGCTCGTGTACCGCAACCGTCGGTCCATCGCGCTCGACGAGCTGAGCGAGATGAAGGGCTGACCAGGTGCTCGCCGCTGATCTCCCCACGGGCTGGTTCCTCGAGCAGGCCTGGCTCATCCCGCTGATCCCGGGCGTCGCGTTCTGGCTGATCATCCTGTTCGGCAAGCGCCTGCCGATGAAGGGCTCCGAGCTCGGCCTGCTGTCGATGGCCGCGTCCCTCGTGCTGTCCATCGGCGTCGTCGTGCAGTGGATCCAGCGGACCAACGCGGCGAGCGGGACGGAGGGCGAGGCGGGCCCGCTCGGGGTCGCGTTCGGCTTCGCCCGCAGCCTGGCCGCCAGCGAGGGCGGCCACGCCGAGCCGTTCGTCGCGCCGGTCGTGAAGTCGTGGACCTGGTGGGAGAACAGCGGGTTCTCGCTCACGATCGGTCAGCACATCGACGGGCTGTCGGTGATGCTGCTGTTCCTCGTCACGTTCATCTCCCTGCTCGTGCAGGTGTTCTCGCTGGACTACGTGCGGGGAGACCGCCGCTACACCCACTTCTTCGCCGCCATCACGCTGTTCTCGGCCGGCATGCTCGTGATGGTCCTGGCCGAGAACATGATCCAGCTCATCCTGGGCTGGGAGATCATGGGCCTCTGCTCGTTCATGCTGATCGGGCACTGGTGGGAGGAGGAGCCCAACGCCCGGGCCGCCCTCAAGGCGTTCTTCACCGTCCGCGTCGGCGACGTCGGGCTGCTCGTCGGCACGGCGATCCTCTACTTCGGCGCCAACTCGTGGTCGCGGGAGCACCTCGACACGAGCGGCTTCAGCATCCAGGGCATCTCCGGGTGGGCCCTCTCCGGGGACCCCAGCCACCAGGTCCTGCTGTGGGGCGCCGTCGCCCTGTTCATCGCCTGCATCGGCAAGAGCGGCCAGTTCCCGCTGCACACCTGGCTTCCCGACGCGATGGCCGGTCCCACGCCGGTCTCTTCGCTGCTGCACTCCTCCACGATGGTCGTCGGCGGCGTCTTCCTCGTGGCCCGCCTCTATCCGGTGTTCTGGGAGGCGTTCTCGATCCCCGACGTCAGCATCAACTTCATCGTGCTGATCGCCGGCATCACGATCGTGATCTCGGCGCTGCTGGCGTTCGTCCAGAACGACATCAAGAAGGTCCTCGCCTACTCGACCGTGGGCCAGCTCGGCTACATGATGCTCGGCCTCGGCGCCGGGGCGTGGCTGCCGGCCGTCTTCCACATCTTCACCCACGCCTTCTTCAAGTGCGGCCTGTTCCTGTGCGCCGGCTCCGTCAGCCACTCCGGCTCGCACCACAGCTTCGACATGAAGAAGGACATGGGTGGGCTGGCCAAGAAGATGCCGGTCACGGCGACGTGCTGGATCATCTGCTCGTTGGCCCTCTGTGGCGTCTTCCCGCTGGCGGGCTTCTTCTCCAAGGACGAGATCATCGACAACGTGGGCCACAACGGCTACACGGTGTTCATGTGGATCGCCCTCGCCGGGGCGTTCATGACCGCCGCCTACACGGCGCGGGCGACGTACCTCACGTTCTTCGGCGAGCCCCGCGGCGCGGCGGCCTACACCGGCCATGACGATCCCCACGACCTGGAGGTCGCAGCCGCCCGCGGCGCGGCCCTCGAGGCCCACGACGCCCCGGCGCTGCAGGTCCAGCAGGAGGGTGAGCTCGAGGAGTCGGCCGCCCACGGCCACGCCGGCGCCGTCGCTGTGGCGCTCGAGGAGCACGACGACGGCCACGGCGGCGGCCACGGTGCCCACGACGACCACGACGACCATTCCCATGGCGAGCACCACCCGCCGCACGAGTCGGGCAAGCTGATCCTGGTCCCGATCGTCATCCTGACGTTCTGCGCGATCTTCGCCGGCTTCGCCAACGCCACCCCGTTCGGCGCGTCGTGGGAGAAGTTCAAGGAGCACGTCGAGCCGCGCTCGGTGGCCGTGCTCGAGGCCGAGGAGGCCGTCGACGACGCCACGGCCGGGATCCTCCGCGTCGCCGACGCGGTCGCCGCCGACGAAGGCGGCGAGGAGGGGGCGGCCGCCGAGGGCGAGGAGGAGCACGCCACCGGCTGCGGGCACGAGACGCCCGAGGAGGGCACCCGCTGCTTCTTCCCCGCCGTCAGCCACGCCGAGTTCAAGTGGGCCAAGGCCTTCCTGTCGCTCGCCATCGTCGCCGCCGGGCTGCTCTCGAGCTGGTTCCTGTGCGTCGCCCTCTACACCCGGCGTAGCCGCCGCCTCGTCGGGCTCACCGACCGTTCCCGGCCGGCCCGCGCCGGCTACTACTTCCTCGCCAACAAGTACTACCTGGACGCCCTCTACGAGGGCGTGATCGTCCGGGCCTTCGCCCACCCCATCGCCCGGGCGGCCAACTGGGTCAACCAGGTCATCATCGACGGCGTCGTCAACGCGGTCGGCGTGGCCGGCCGCCGGCTCGGCGGCCTGGTGTACCGCAACATCGACCAGCGCGTCGTCGATGGCGCCGTCGACGGTGCCGGCGCGGTGGCCGACAACACGGGCACCGCACTGCGCCCGATGCAGTCGGGCCGTGTCAACCAGTACGGCGCCCTGCTCTTCGGTGCGGCGGCCGTCGGCGCCATCGTGCTCGTGATCGTCAACGTGTGAGGCTGTAGGAACCCAATGGACGTCATCACTGATCAGAACTGGGTGCTCAGCGTCGGCACGTTCCTGCCGCTCGTCGGCGTCGCGCTCATGCTGTTCATCCCCCGCGGCGAGGAGGCCCTGCACAAGCAGATCGCCCTGCTGACGGCGGCGGCGACGTTCGCCATGGGCGTCGTCACGCTGTTCCTCTTCGACTTCGACCAGTCCGAGAAGCTGCAGTTCTACGTGAACGCCGAGTGGATCGAGGCGATCCGCGCGAACTACACGATCGGGCTCGACGGCATCAGCCTGCCGCTCTACGTCCTGTCGAGCTTCATCACCCTCGTCGTCATCATCTACACGTTCGACGACATGCCCGAGGCCGGGAACCCGAAGGCGTTCCTGATCCTGATGCTCGTGCTGCAGACCGGCATGGCGGGCACGTTCGTCGCCCAGGACCTGATCCTGTTCTTCGTCTTCTTCGAGGTCGTCCTGCTGCCGATGTACTTCCTGATCGGCGTGTGGGGCGGCGAGCAGCGCCAGTACGCCTCGCTGAAGTTCTTCCTCTACACGATGTTCGGCTCGGCACTGATGCTCGTGGCGTTCCTGGCGCTCTTCGCCCAGACCGGCGCCGAGAGCTTCTCGTTCCAGTACCTGATGGAGGCCGGGCCCGAGCTCGGGCGCACCGTGCAGATCTGGATCTTCGCCGGCATGTTCATCGGCTTCGCCGTCAAGGTGCCGATGTTCCCGTTCCACACCTGGCTGCCCGACGCCCACACGCAGGCGCCGACGCAGGGCTCGGTGATCCTGGCCGCGATCCTGCTCAAGCTCGGCACGTACGGGTTCGTGCGCATCGCCCTCCCGTTCCTGCCCGAGGCGGCCAAGGCGTGGGCGCCGGTCATCGGCATCCTCGCCGTCGTCGGCATCCTCTACGGCGCCCTGTGCTGCCTCGCCCAGACCGACATGAAGCGGCTCATCGCGTTCTCGTCGGTGGCCCACATGGGCTTCGTGATGCTGGGCATCTCGACACTCACGACGTTCGGCATCAACGCCGCCCTGTTCGGGATGGTCGCCCACGGTCTGATCACCGGCATGCTCTTCTTCCTCGCCGGGTCGGTGAAGCACCGCTTCCACACGCTCGAGATCAAGCGCCTCGGCGGGATGCTGATCCAGATGCCGAAGCTCGGCTGGATCCTCGGCTTCGCGGCGATGGCCAGCCTCGGCCTCCCGGGCCTCGCCGGCTTCTGGGGCGAGTTCCCGGTGATCCTGTCCGCCTACAGCCCGGCGTTCGGGCTCTCCGAGCCGCTGTTCCGGACGCTGATGGTGCTGGCCGCGCTGGGCACCGTGTTCGCCGCGGCGTACCTGCTGTGGCTCTACCAGCGCACGGCCTTCGGCACCGTGCCGACCGAGTGGACGGGTGGCGGGCACGTCACCCACGCCGTCGGCGCCGACGTCAACGACGAGCACCACGGTTCCGACATCCGTGACGTCTCGGTCGTCGAGTGGATCGCCTGGACGCCGATGCTGGTCCTGATCCTCGTGCTCGGTGTCTACCCGCAGCTGCTGTTCAAGATCTTCGATCCGGCCGTGATGCGGCTCGTCGACCACCTCGGTCGGTACCTCACCCCGTGATCGCGTCGCTCCTCGCTCAAGCGGACGACTGGGTCGCGCCGACGATCGACTGGCACGCCGTCGCGCCCGAGCTCATCCTCATCGTCGGCATCAACATCGTGCTCGGCACCGACCTGCTGATCGCCGAGTCGAAGAAGTGGGCGACGGCCACCATCACCGGGTTCGTGCTGCTCGCTGCGTTCGTCCCGATCGTGACGCTCGCCGTCGTCGGCGACGACGTGCGCTCGATGTTCGACGGCCGCTACGTGATCGACGAGTTCTCGTTGATCCTGAAGGCGCTGTTCCTGCTGACCGCGTACGTGGTGGTGCTGATCAGCCAGACCGAGCTCGAGGAGGGCGGCTACTACCAGGGCGAGTACTACGTCCTGCTGCTCTGCAGCGTGCTCGGGATGGTGATGATGGCCTCGAGCCGCGACCTCATCAGCGTGTTCATCGCCCTCGAGCTGCTGTCGATCCCCGCCTACATGATGGCGGCCTGGCGCAAGCGCGACCGCAAGAGCAACGAGGCCGGCGTCAAGTACTACCTGCTCGGCGTGTTCGCCAGCGCCGTGCTGCTGTACGGCATGAGCCTGCTCTACGGCGCGACGGGGTTCACCAAGCTGACCGACATCGGCGGCGTGCTCGCCGAGCGCGAGCTCGACGGGTTGACCGTCGTCGCCATCGTGTTCGTCATCGCCGGCTTCGGCTTCAAGGTCTCGGCGGTGCCGTTCCACACGTGGGCGCCCGACACGTACCAGGGCGCGCCGCTGCCGGTCACGGCGTTCCTGTCGGTGGCGTCGAAGTCCGCCGGCTTCGTCGCCCTCGTGCTCGTGATCTTCCTCGCCTTCCCCACGGTCGACGGGGTCTACGGGCCGTTCGTGTGGGTGCTCTCGGCGCTGACGATGACCGTCGGCAACCTGCTCGCCCTGCGCCAGACGAACATCGTGCGCATGCTCGCCTACTCGAGCGTCAGCCAGGGCGGCTTCATCCTCATGCCGCTGGCGTACGTCAACTCGGGCAACGCCAGCGACTCGGCGCTCAAGGCCGTCGTCGTGTACCTCCTCGTCTACGCCTTCACGAACCTCGGCGCCTTCGCCGTCGTGATCGCCGTCAGCCGCAAGACCCACAGTGGCACGATCTCCTCGTTCGGCGGCCTGATCCAGTACGCCCCCGGGCTGGCCGTGATGATGACGCTGTTCCTCGCCTCGCTCATGGGCATCCCACCGCTCGGCGGCTGGATCGCCAAGTTCAACACGTTCAAGACGCTGCTCGACGCCGAGACGAACTCGGCCTACGTGCTCGCCGTGATCGGCGCCGTCAACACCGCCATCGCCGCCGCCTACTACCTGCGGGTGATGCGCGAGATGTGGATGAACGATCCGCCCGACGGGGACCGCACGCCGATCGTCATCCCGCAGCCGATCACGGCGGCGCTGGCGATCACGACGGCCGGCATGCTCGTGCTCGGCGTCCTGCCGGGCACCGTGATGCGCTTCGCCGACCTCCAGGACCTGAGCGGCGCGCTCGGGCGCTGATGCCCGGCGGCCGGGCGGCGGACGACATCCGGGCCGCCATCGGGGCGGCCGGCGGGGCCATCCCCTACGACGACTTCGTCGCCCGGGCCCTCTACGGCCCGCACGGCTTCTACACCGATCCCGACGCCGGCGGCGCGGCGGGCCGGCGCGGCGACTTCCTCACGTCGCCGGAGGTCGGGCCGCTGTACGGCGCCGTCGTCGCCCGCTACGTCGACGCGGTGTGGGAGCGGCTCGGACGCCCCGACCCGTTCACCGTCGTCGACGCCGGCGCCGGACCGGGCACGCTCGCCCGCGCCGTGCTCGCGGCGCGCCCGGCGTGCGCGGCGGCGCTCCACTACGTCGCCGTGGAGGTCGCGGCGCGGCAGCGGGAGCGTCACCCCCCCGACGTCGAGTCGCGGGCGGACCTCCCGGCCGGGCCGATCGACGGCGTCGTGCTCGCCAACGAGCTGCTCGACAACCTGCCGTTCCGCCTCGCCGTGCACGACGGGGCGTGGCGTGAGGCCTACGTGACGGCCGCACCGGACGGTCGCTTCACCGAGGTGCTCTCGGCCCCGTTCGACCCGGTGCCACTGGTGCTCGCCGGGACCGCCGCCCACGGCGCCCGGGCACCGCTGCAGGATGCGGCGGCCGAGTGGGTCCGCGCCGCCCGCGCCATCGTCGGGCGCGGCACGGTCACGGTCGTCGACTACACCCGCGCCCGCACCGCCGAGCTCGCCGCCGTCCCGTGGCGAGCCTGGCTGCGCACGTACCGCGGCCACGAGCGGGGGACCCACCCGCTCGCCGATCCGGGCGACCAGGACATCACCGTCGACGTCGCCGTCGACCAGCTCGTGGTGCCGGACGCGGTGCACACCCAGGCGGCGTTCCTGCAGCGCGCCGGCATCGCCGCGCTCGTCGCCGAGGGCCGGGCGGCGTGGACGGCGGCCGCGGCCCAGCCGGACCTGGAGGCCCTGCGCATGCGCAGCCGCGTCGCCGAGTCGGAGGCCCTGCTGGACGAGTCAGGCCTCGGGGGCTTCGGTGTCCTCGAGTGGACGATTGCCCCTCTCGCCTGACGGCAGCGGGGTAGGTTCGACCGCGCCGGTCCGAGGAGGTCAGGTGGAGCAGTCCGGCGAGGTCCCGGAGCCCGAACAGCCCGCAGCACAGCCGACATCACCACTCCCGCCGCCCTCGGCGCCGAGCGCGCCCGCCCGTCGGCCCGGTGGCGGCGACGGACCTGACGCCCGGTGGTTCCTGATCTTCGGTGTGCTCGCGCTCGTGGCCGTGGTCGGCATCGTCGCCTGGATGGCGCGCGGCGACGACGCCCTCGACGCGGTCGAGCGCCAGGACGAGCGGTTCCCGCCGCCGACGACGGTCGCCCCGCCGACGACCGTGGCCGCCCCGACCACGGTGGCCGTGCCGTCGACGCCGCCGGCGACCACGGGTGCCGTCGTGCTCCCGCCGACGACCGTCGCACCGACGATCGCCACGACCGTGGCGCCGACGGTCGCCTCCACGGCGCCGCCGACCGCGCCGACCCCCGCCGCCGTCCGCCGCCCCTGGCACGACTGCGGTCGGCGCGCCGGGCGCGACGCCGATCCCGCCACCGCCCGACGATCCCGCCTACATCGCCGGCCTCGTGCCGAGCCTCGCCGGCTTCGCCGACGCGCTGTCGACGCCGGAGCTGGCGCAGGTGCAGATCGACCAGATGCTGGCGACCGGTCGTCACGACATCGCCGTGCCCGATCCCGTGGCCACGATCTGCGCCGCCGTGCCGATGGACCGCCCGCTCGCCGTCCACGGTCGGTGGGAGCGCGACGGTCGCCGGATCGCCGCGACGGATCCCGAGCGCCGCGACGCGCCGGGCTTCGGCGAGTGCCTGACGAACGACGGCGACCAGCTCGACGACGGGTCCTACCAGTACATCGCCACCGACTCCGAGGGCCACGAGTCGGCCGCCGGCGGCATCGTCGTCGGCGCCGACCGCATCGAGCAGCGCTTCCGCAACGACAGTGACGACCCCGTGTGCGCGGTGCGCATCGCACCCGACGTCAGCCGGTACTTCGAGGTCTACGTGTTCACGGCCCAGCCGATCGCGCCCGGCGCCGAGGTCACCCTGGTGGTCGCCGACGTCGAGCAGGACGTCGAGACGATGAGGTGCGACGACACCCTGTTGGCGTCGTTCTCGTTCACGCCGTCGGCGAAGGACATCCAGTCACTGGCGCCGTAGATCAGTCCTGGCAGGGCGTTGCGGACCGATCGCGCCGGAGCACCCTGACGGTCTGCTGGTCGGGCCGGTCTCACTAAGGTCGATCGCATGACCGACGCTTCCGCGGGCATCGACGCCCTGCTGGCCGAGAACCGGACGTTCCCCCCGCCCGAGCACATCAAGCGCGACGCCCTCGTCACGGGCACGTGGATGTACGACGAGGCCGCCGAGGACGACCAGGGCTTCTGGGCCCGGCAGGCCGGCGAGCTGCTCGACTGGGACACCGAGTGGGACACCATCTGCGAGTGGGACCTGCCGTACGCCAAGTGGTTCGTCGGCGGCAAGCTCAACGTGGCCCACAACTGCCTCGACCGCCACGTCGCGGCCGGCAAGGGCGACAAGGTCGCCATCCAGTTCGAGGGTGAGCCCGGCGACACCCGCGCCATCACCTACGCCGAGCTGCTCGAGGAGGTCTCCCGCTTCGCCAACGCGCTGAAGGGCCTCGGTGTCGTGCCCGGCGACCGGGTCAACATCTACCTGCCGATGATCCCCGAGGCGGCGGTCGCGATGCTCGCCTGCGCCCGCATCGGCGCCGCCCACAGCGTCGTGTTCGGCGGCTTCTCGTCGCAGGCGCTGGCCGACCGGATCAACGACGCCGAGGCCAAGGTGCTGATCACGGCCGATGGCGGCTGGCGCCGCGGGTCGGTCTTCCCGCTCAAGCCGGCGGCCGACGAGGCGCTCGCCAACACGACGACGATCGAGCACGTCGTCGTGGTCAAGCGTGGCGACAACGACGTCACGATGGTGGAGGGGCGCGACCTCTGGTACCACGACGTCGTGGCGGCGGCCGACGCCGAGTGCCCGGCCGAGCCGTTCGACGCCGAGCAGCTGCTGTTCCTCCTCTACACGTCGGGGACGACCGGCAAGCCGAAGGGGATCATGCACACGACGGGCGGCTACCTGACGCAGGTCGCGTTCACCCACAAGTACGTGTTCGACCTCCACCCGGAGACCGACGTCTACTGGTGCACCGCCGACGTCGGGTGGGTCACCGGCCACAGCTACATCGTCTACGGGCCGCTGGCGAACGGCGCGACGGTCGTCATGTACGAGGGCGTGCCGAACTTCCCCGGCAACGACCGGTTCTGGGAGATCGTCGAGAAGTACAAGGTCACGATCTTCTACACCGCGCCGACGGCGATCCGCACGATGATGAAGTGGGGCCACGAGGAGCCCGAGAAGCACGACCTGTCGAGCCTGCGGGTGCTCGGGTCGGTCGGCGAGCCGATCAACCCCGAGGCGTGGATGTGGTACCAGCAGTACATCGGCGGTGGCCGCTGCCCGATCGTCGACACGTGGTGGCAGACCGAGACCGGGGCGATCATGATCAGCCCGCTGCCCGGCGCGACCACCACCAAGCCCGGCTCGGCGACGTTCCCGCTGCCCGGCATCTCGGCCGAGGTCATCGACGACAACGCCGAGGTCGTCACCGTCGGTGGCGGCTACCTGACCCTGACCCGCCCGTGGCCGTCGATGCTGCGCGGCATCTGGGGCGACCCCGAGCGCTACCAGGAGACGTACTGGAGCCGCTTCCCGGACCGCTACTTCGCCGGTGACGGCGCCAAGCTCGACGACGACGGCTACCTCTGGCTGCTCGGGCGCGTCGACGACGTGATGAACGTCTCCGGTCACCGCATCTCGACCACCGAGGTCGAATCCGCACTCGTGTCGCACCCCGACGTCGCCGAGGCCGCGGTCGTCGGCGCCAACGACCCCACGACCGGCCAGGCGATCATCGCCTACGTCACGCTGCGTGGCGGGCACGACGTCGACACGAAGGTGCTGCGCGACCACGTCGGCATCGAGATCGGGGCGATCGCCAAGCCGAAGACGATCTACCTCACGCCGGAGCTGCCGAAGACCCGCAGCGGCAAGATCATGCGGCGGCTGCTGCGCGACGTCGCCGAGGGCCGCAACCTCGGCGACACCACGACCCTCGCCGACGCCACCGTCGTCGACGAGATCAAGAAGAAGGCCGACGAGGCCCCCCCGGAAGACTAGTCAATGGCTCGCTCCGCTCGACGTGTCGGGACAAGGCCCGACCTGACCGAGCGTGCTCGCTGCGGACGGGGGCCGAAGCGGTCACGGCGGCTGATCGTCGGATGACGGCGGTCGGCCTCGGGTCGGCGTCGCCGGTCAGCTGACGTAGCGGCGACGGCCCTCGCGGCCGCCGCCGAACCAGTTGGCGAGGTCGAGGAGCACGCCGAGGCCGACGAGGATGTAGCCGAACCCGCTCACGCCGACGATCGGCGCGTAGGCGATCACCCAGAACAGCGTCGTGTACGGCAGGAAGATCAGCCCGGCCAGCGGGAGCAGCACGGCACCGTCGAACGCGATGTCGACGCGCCGCGTGAAGATCCACGTCAGGATCAGGGCGATCCGCGGGAACGCCGAACCGAGCAGGACGATCAGGCAGCCGCAACCCATCGCGCCACCGTAGGCGGTGGCCGTCCCCCGGACGGGGCTCGTCAGTCGCGACGGTTGTCGAACTGGATCGGGATGCCGAGGTCGGCCTCCCGCAGCGCCTGCATGACGGCCTGCAGGTCGTCACGCTTCTTGCTCGTGACCCGCACCGACTCACCCTGTGTCTGGCTGGAGACGCCCTTCGAGCCCTTCTCCTTGATCAGCTTGTTGATCTCGCGGGCCTTGTCCGACGAGATGCCGACCTTGATCGTGGCGACCTGGCGCACGGTGCCCTGGGTGGCCTCCTCGACGTTGCCGTACTCCAGCCCCTTCAGCGAGACGTGGCGCTTGACGAGCTTCTCCTCGAGCACCTGGCGCAGGGCCGTCAAGCGGTCCTCGCTGACCGAGCGGAGGGTCAGGACGAGGTCGGCCTGCTCGATCGAGGAGTTCGTGCCCTTGAAGTCGAAGCGCGTGCCGATCTCGCGTTGCGCCTGGTCGACGGCGTTGCGGACCTCCTGCCGATCGACCTCGGACACCACATCGAAGCTCGCCATGGCCCGGCAGGCTAGTGAGCGCAGCACCGCTCGAGGGGAGCGAACCCGCTCGGCGGGGCGGTACGATCCTCGGCCGCAACCAGGGTCGGTGCCCGAGTGGCCAAAGGGAGCAGACTGTAAATCTGCCGGCAACGCCTTCGGAGGTTCGAATCCTCCCCGGCCCACGTCGCCGAGGCGCTCCCGGTCCGCACGTGCTGCGGACCGGGCGGCCTCCCGCCCTCGTCGCACCTCCCGCTCGGTACACGACACCCCCTGGGTGCGCGATCCTGGGGCCATGAGCATGTCTTCCACCGACGCCATGGCGAGGGCCTCCGAGGAGCGCGCCGAGCAGGCCGAGCAGTCGCCGTTGCCGGTGTTCCTGCGCATCGCGCGGGTCCTCGTGTGGATCCTGTGGGCACTCGTGCTGGTCACGGCCGTGCTGCTGGTGCTGGACTTCCTGCTGCGGCTCGGTGGCGCCAACCCCGACGCCGGGTTCGTGCAGTGGGTCGAGCGCAGCACCGAGCGGGCGATGGCGCCGTTCCGCGGCATCTTCCCCACCCACCAGCTGACCGGCGACTCCGTGCTCGACATGTCGCTGCTGTTCGCGGCGTTCGTGTACTTCATCGTCGCCCTGCTCGTCGACGGCCTGCTGCGCTGGATCACCCAGCGCCTGCGCCGCCAGGAGCGCGAGACCGCCCAGCTGCGTGCCGATGCCGACCAGCTCGCCCGCCAAGCCGCCGCCGAGCGCCACAACGCGGAGGTCGCCGCCCAGCAAGCGGCGGCCCGCGAGTACGCCCGTCAGCAGGCCGCGGCCGATCAGTACGCCGTCGCCCAGGCCGCCGCCCAGGAGGCCCTCGCCCACCAGCAGGCGCAGACCGCGGCCCAGAGCATCCGGGCCAAGCCGGCCACGCCAGCGCCCGGTGTGTGGGCCGAGCCCGTGACGACCACGCCCACGTCCGGCGATCCGCCTCCGACGGCACCGCCACCCGCCGGCTGAGCGGCCGGCGCCCGCTCGGGCTCAGGGTGCGTCGCGGGCCATCGGCGGCAGCTCGAAGCGCTCCCGGATCTGCGCCTGCACGTCCTCGATGCTCCTCGTGGCGTCGATGTGGGCGACGAACTCCTTGCGCTCGAACAGCTCGATGATCGGTTGCGTCTTGGCGTGGTAGTCGGCGAGGCGCGACGCCAGCGCCGCCGGTTGATCGTCCTCGCGGGTCACCAGCTCGCCGCCGCAGATGTCGCAGCGCTCCGGGACCGCCGGGCGGTGCCCGAGGAGGTTGTAGTCGACGCCGCAGTGCGAGCAGATGCGGCGCGCCAGCACCCGCCGGGCGACCTCGGCATCGGGCATCGCGAGGAGGATCACGCCGTCGATGTCGTAGCTCTCGAGGAAGAACGATGCCTGCACGGCGTTGCGCGGGAACCCGTCGATGACGAAGCCGTGGTTCCAGTCGTGCTCCTCCAGCCGGCGCCGCACGATGGTCTCGACGAGGGCGTCGTCGACGAGCTCGCCGGCGGCCATCGTGCGGCGCACCTGGGCGCCCACCTTCGTGTGGTGGGCGACGTTCCAGCGGAAGATGTCGCCGACGCTGATGTGCACGAGGTCGAGATCGCCGGTCAGCAGCTTGGCCTGCGTCCCCTTGCCACTGCCCTGGACACCCATGATCACGTACTTGCGCACGCCGCGAGCTTGTCAGGCCCCGGGGCCCCAGCCGAACGCGCCGCAGGACGCCGCTGGTCCCGTCGGGGCCCGGCGAGGCCGAACGGGTGTGCAGTACGTTGCATCGCGCCCATCGTGCGAGGAGGGAGACCGACGGATGTCCTGGACGATCCAGCGCATCGAGCGCACGTTCCTGGAGTACATGGAGCGCCACGGACACGTCGTCATCGAGGGCCACTCGGTGCGCTCGCCGACCGACGACGTGCTGTTCACGACGGCGGGGATGCACCCGCTGACGCCCTACCTGAAGGGTGAGCCGCACCCGGCCGGGCGGCGGCTGGCCGACGTCCAGCGGTGCGTGCGCACGACGGACATCGACGCGGTCGGCGACGACACCCACCTCACGGTCTTCGAGATGCTCGGCAACTGGAGCCTCGGCGACTACTTCGAGGAGACGTCCATCCCGCAGTCGTTCGGGCTCCTGACGGGCGAGTTCGGCATCGACCCGCACCACATCTACGTGACCGTCTTCGCCGGTGCCGACGGCGTGCCGTACGACGCCGAGGCGGTGGCGACCTGGACCCAGACGTTCGCCGACGCCGGTGTCGATCCGACGGGGCGCATCAACCCGCTGCCGGACAACTGGTGGGCGAACGGTCCGGTCGGCCTCTGCGGACCGGACACCGAGATCTTCCTCTACGTCGGCGACGAGCCGCAGCCGCCCTTCGCCGACATCCCGGAGTACGTCGAGATCTGGAACAACGTGTTCATGACGTTCGACCGCGGTGCCGACGGCTCGCTCACCGAGCTGTCCCAGCGCAACGTCGACACCGGCATGGGCCTCGAGCGCCTGGCGTTGTTCCTCGACGGGCGCACGTCGGTGTGGCAGACGGACGAGCTGCACGAGCTGACGGTGCTCGTCGGCGACACGTTCGGGGTCTCGCCCGACACCGTCGAGGGCGACGCGGTGACGTCGCTGCGCATCGTCACCGACCACCTGCGGGCGAGCCTGGCGATCGCGGCGGCGGGCATCCGGCCGTCGGCCTCGCAGCAGGGCTACGTGCTGCGCAAGCTGATCCGCCGCGCCGTCCGCCACGGCGAGCTGCTGCGCGGCTCGGACGAGGGCCTCGCCGCGGCGCTCATCACGGCGACCGATCGGGTGTCGGAGGTGATGGGTCGGCGCTGGCCCGACGTCGGACCCGGCGCCGGCGGCGACGTCGCGCGCGAGACGATCGACAAGGAGGTGCGGAGGTTCGCGCGGACGCTCCGCACGGGCGTCGACCACCTGCAGGCACTGGCCGCGGCCCACGCGACGTTCGACGGCGAGCTGGCGTTCCACCTCGCCGACACGCTCGGCTACCCGGTGGAGCTGTCCGCCGAGGAGGCGTCCCGGCTCGGGATGCCGCTCGACCCGGCCTGGGAGGAGCGCTACGACGCCCTCCGCGAGGAGCAGCGCGCCCGCAGCCGCCGCTGACCCGCCGCCACCGTCGCCCGCCCGCCGGGGCAGGAACCCGGAGTGCCAACTTTCAGACCAGGCGGCCAGGATCTGGCCGCCACGTCTGAAAGTTGGCGGATCCGGCAGGGCGGCGTCGGACGGGGTCGTCAGAGCAGCAATTGCATGACGGCGACGTCCAGCCAACGGTTGAACTTGCGCCCGACCTGGCGTTCGATGCCGACGAGCTCGAAGCCGCACGCCGCGTGGAGCGCCCGGCTGGCGGTCCCGCCCGCCTCGATGCGCGCCATCACGGCATGGAACCCGGAGGTGCGGGCCACCTCGACGATGTGGGCCAGGAGCAGGCGGCCGATGCCCTCACCGTTGCGGTCGCGGGCGACGTAGACGGAGTCCTCGACGGTCGTGCGGTAGGCCGCCCGCTCCTTGTAGGGCGACAGCGAGGCGAAGCCCACGAGGTCGTCGCCGTCGACGGCGACGACCGCCGAGAAGGCCCCCGAGCGGGCCGCCAGCCAGGCCCGCTGCTCGGCGAGGCTCCGTGGCACGAGGTCGAACGTGCTGGTCGCCGTCGTGACCTCGAGGTTGTAGATGGCGCGGATGGCCTCGGCGTCGGGCACCTCGGCGAGGCGGATGCGGAGGTCGGGCACGGCCGGGCAGGCTAGCGAGCGGGCCGTCGGCCGCTCCCGGCCGACGACGCGCCTGACCTGCGGGAACAGCCCGTAGTGGCGGCCTCCGGGCGCCGCTATGCTCGTCCGCTGGCTCGTGGCCCGACCGCGCGCCGAGCGCCCTCTTAGCTCAGTCGGCAGAGCACAGCCATGGTAAGGCTGGTGTCGTGGGTTCGATTCCCACAGAGGGCTCGACCAGAGACGTCACGACCTGGCGGCGTAGCTCAGTTGGTCAGAGCATCCGGCTCATAATCGGAAGGTCATCGGTTCGATCCCGATCGCCGCTACCAGATCCCTCCCAGCAGACATCTCATCCGGAGAAGAGGCAAGAAGCACCATGAGCAAGGCGAAGTTCGAGCGCACGAAGCCGCATGTGAACATCGGGACGATGGGTCACATCGACCATGGCAAGACGACGTTGACGGCGGCGATCTCGAAGACGTTGGCGGAGAAGGGGTTGGCGGAGTACACGCCGTTCGATTCGATCGACAAGGCGCCGGAGGAGAAGGCCCGCGGCATCACGATCTCGATCGCGCACATCGAGTACGAGACCGAGAAGCGGCATTACGCGCACGTCGACATGCCGGGTCATGCTGACTACATCAAGAACATGATCACCGGTGCGGCGCAGGTCGACGGGGCGATCTTGGTGGTGGCGGCGACGGATGGTCCGATGCCGCAGACGCGTGAGCATGTGCTGTTGGCCCGTCAGGTCGGGGTGCCGTCGATCATCGTGGCGTTGAACAAGGCCGACATGGTGGATGACGAGGAGCTCTTGGAACTGGTCGAGCTGGAGGTCCGTGAGTTGCTGACGGAGTATGGGTTCCCGGGTGATGATGCGCCGGTGGTGCGGGTCGAGCGCGTTGAAGGCGTTGGAGGGTGACGTCGACTGGCAGGCCAAGGTGATGGAGTTGATGGCGGCGGCCGATGACTTCATCCCGGAGCCGGAGCGTGATCTGGACAAGCCGTTCTTGATGCCGATCGAGGATGTGTTCACGATCACGGGTCGCGGCACGGTCGTGACGGGCAAGGTGGAGCAGGGTGTGGTGCACACGGGTGACGAGATCGAGATCGTCGGGTTGCGGGACACGCAGAAGACGGTGTGCACGGGTGTGGAGATGTTCCGCAAGCTGCTCGATCAGGGTCAGGCCGGTGACAACATCGGTGCGCTGTTGCGGGGCACGAAGAAGGAGGACGTGGAGCGCGGCCAGGTGTTGTGCAAGCCGGGCAGCATCACGCCGCACACGAACTTCGAGGGTCAGGTGTATGTGTTGAAGCAGTCCGAGGGTGGGCGGCACAAGCCGTTCTTCAACAACTACCGGCCGCAGTTCTTCTTCCGCACGACGGATGTGACGGGCACGATCGAGCTGCCGGAGGGGACGGAGATGGTGATGCCGGGCGACAACGTGGTGATGACCGTCGAGTTGGGCAAGCCGATCGCGATGGACGAGGGGTTGCGCTTCGCCATCCGTGAGGGTGGCCGCACCGTCGGCTCCGGCCTCGTCACCAAGATCATCAAGTAAGGAGACGCCGCCATGCCGAAGAACGACAAGCGGGTCAAGATCACGCTCGAGTGCACCGAGTGCAAGCACCGCAACTACATCACGATGAAGTCGAAGATCAACGACCGTGAGCGGCTCGAGATGAAGAAGTACTGCAACAACGACCGCCGTCACACGGTCCACAAGGAGACCCGCTGACGGGAACCTCGGCGGCGGCTCCGGTCGCCGACCTGGGGGTGCTCCGGCGCGCCGGTCGGGCCGACGAGGCCCGCTGGTAGCCTGGCCTCCCCCAACCGAGGGCAGTAGCTCAGTTGGTAGAGCATCGGTCTCCAAAACCGACGGTCGGGGGTTCGAGTCCCTCCTGCCCTGCCCCTCACGAACCGAAGACAGCACCACACCGATGTCACTGGACGACCTGAACCGCGAGCAGAAGCGGCACCTCCGCCGCACTGGCGCCCTCGACGAGAAGGGCGCGCCGGCGCGCGTCCAGCGTCAGGCGCAGCCGAAGCGGGAGCGGGTCACCCCGCCGCAGTACATGCGCGAGGTCCGCGACGAGATGCGCAAGGTGGCCTGGCCGAAGCGGCCCGAGGTCATCCGCTACTCCATCGTCGTCATCATCACGGTGATCGTCTACACCGCGCTCGTGGGCGGCCTCGACGCCCTCCTCGGGATCTTCCAGAACTGGTTCTACGGATGACTGACCACAACAACGACGACGAGCTGACCGGTTCGGTCGACGTGGACGACGTCCCCGCCGACGCACCCGAGGCCACCACCGTGCTCGACGACGAGGCGCCGGTCGAGCTCACCGATGCCGAGCCCACGGAAGGCGCGGACGTCTCGACCGAGGCCGAGGGCGAGGTCGCCATCGAGTCGGCCGAGGCCGTAGCCGGCGACGAGGAGATCGTCGACGATCCGTGGACCCGCCCGGGCGAGTGGTACGTCGTGCACACGCAGTCGGGCTACGAGAAGAAGGTCACCGCCAACCTGCATGCTCGCATCCAGAGCATGAACATGGAGGAGCAGATCTTCGAGGTCGTCATCCCCATGGAAGAGGTCGTCGAGTTCAAGAACGGCCGCAAGCAGATCGTCCAGCGGAAGGTCTTCCCGGGCTACCTGCTCGTGCGCTGCCGCATGTCCGACGAGTCCTGGTACTGCATCCGCAACACGCCGGGCGTCACCGGCTTCGTCGGCCAGAGCCGGCAGGGCCAGAAGCCGACGCCGCTGTCGCGGCGCGAGGTGCGCACGTTCCTCGCCGCCAAGGGCGACCAGGCCGAGCAGACCGCTCGCGCCAAGCCCCGCCTCGAGTACGAGGTGGGTGAGAGCGTGCGGGTCAAGGAAGGCCCGTTCGCCGACTTCTCCGGCGAGATCGCCGAGATCAACGCCGACCACATGAAGCTCAAGGTCCTGGTGAACATCTTCGGGCGCGAGACGCTCGTCGAGATGGACTTCAGCCAGGTCGCCAAGCTGTAACCCCCGAGGAAGAACGAAGAGTCATGGCGAAGAAGAGGGTCGCAGCGACCGTCAAGATCCAGATCCCGGCCGGCAAGGCCAGCCCGGCGCCGCCCGTCGGCACCGCGCTCGGACCGCACGGCGTGGCGATCATGGACTTCGTGAAGCAGTACAACGCGGCCACGGAGAACCAGGTCGGCACGATCATCCCCGTCGAGATCACGATCTTCGAGGACCGCACGTTCTCGTTCGTCCTGAAGACCCCGCCGACGCCGGTGCTGCTGCGTCAGAAGGCCGGTCTCGAGCGGGCGTCGGCCGAGCCGGGCAAGACGAAGGCCGGTCGGGTGACCGAGGCCGACGTCGCCGAGATCGCCCAGATCAAGATGCCCGACCTCAACGCCTACGACCTCGAGGCGGCCAAGCAGCAGGTCCGCGGCACCGCCCGCTCGATGGGCATCGACGTCGTCGGCTAGTCAATGGCTCGCTGCGCTCGCTCGTCGGGACAAAGCCCTCCCTGACGACAAGCCCGTGCTGCGTCGGGGGCCGAAGCGGTCACTGGTACCGCTATCGTCCGCGGCGCTCACACCACCACCACCACCACCACACCATCCGGTCCGGGACGACCTCGCCCGGCGGATCAGACCAACGAGGGAGACAGCGATGTCCGGCAAGAAGTACACCGACGCCCTGAAGGGCTTCGACCGCGAGCAGTTCTACACGCCGACCGAGGCGCTCGGGATCGTCAAGACGATCTCCAAGGGCGGCTTCGACGAGAGCGTGGACGTGTCGGTCCGCCTCGGCGTCGACCCCCGCAAGGCCGACCAGATGGTGCGCGGCACCGTCGCCCTCCCGTCGGGCACCGGCAAGGACGTCCGCGTCGCCGTGTTCGCCGCCGGTGAGGCTGCCGCCGCGGCCCGCGAGGCCGGTGCCGACCTCGTCGGCGCCGACGACCTCGCGGCGCAGGTCGAGGCCGGCAAGTTCGACTTCGACGTGGCGATCGCGACGCCCGACATGATGCCGCTCGTCGGTCGCCTCGGCCGCGCCCTCGGTCCTCGCGGCCTCATGCCGAACCCGAAGACCGGCACCGTGACGAACGACGTCGCCCGCGCCGTGTCCGAGTTCAAGGGCGGCAAGGTCGAGTACCGCACCGATCGCTACGGCAACGTGCACGTGCCGCTCGGCAAGACGAGCTTCGAGCCGGCCGACCTGGAGACGAACTTCCGCGCCGTCCTCGACGAGCTCCAGCGCGCCAAGCCGGCGTCGGCGAAGGGCCGCTACCTGCGCAAGATCACGGTGTCGTCGACGATGGGCCCCGGCGTCCGAGTCGACACCGCCCGCCTGCGCCCCGTCGACGCCGTCTGACCCGTCGCCTTCCCCTTCCGCGGCAGCCCGCCGCCGGGCTTCAGTAGCCGCCGAGGGAGATGGCGCAGCTACGTCTACGACGAGTTCCGGCTGACGCTGACGCCGCGGGCGGACGGTGGCTACGACGCGGTCGGTCGCGGACCCGGACTGGCTCGAGCACCGTCGGCACGTTCCGGCTGCCGTTCGACGGCGAGCGAGCTCGAGCGCCGCGTCGCTCGGCGTGGCCGCAGCACACGACGCGTGCCGTGCGACCCGCGACGTCGGTGGCGGCGCCGCGCCCCGGCGATCGACGCCGAGGCGCTCGGCGGGGCGCTGGCGGCGAGCCCTGCTCGACCGGCGACGTCGCCGCCGCCTACGACACCGCCCGGCGCGACGCCGGTCGGCGACGGCCGCGGGCTGCGCCTGACGCTGTCGCTCGGCGCCGTCGCCGGCGCTGCTCAGCGTGCCCTGGGAGCTGCTGTACCGGCCGCCGACGTTCCTCGCCAACCAGCGCCAGACGCCGGTCGTGCGCCACCTCGACGTGGCCGGGCCTGCCCGAGCCGCCCGCGATCGACGGGACGGTGCGCATCCTCGGCGTCGTCGCCAACCCGGCCGACACCGCCGCCGCTCGACGTCGCGGCCGAGCGGGCAGCGGGTCGAGCAGGCCGTCGCCGATGTCGTCGCGTCGCGGCGCTCGTCACGCTCGACTGGCTGGAGCCGGCGACGCCGCGCCGGCTGCGCGAGGTGCTGCGCGACGGCTCGTACCACGTGCTGCACTACGTCGGCCACGGCGACTTCACGCCCGAGCGGCGAGGGCGTGCTGTACCTCGAGGCCGGCGACCGACGCGAGCCGGGGCACACCGAGCTCGACCGCAACGAGCTCGCCAGCCTGCTCGCCGATCAGACGTCCCTGCGGCTCGTCGTGCTCAACGCGTGCGACGGCGCGCGCACGACGTTGACCGACCCGTTCGCCGGCGTCGCCACGACGCTCGTGCAGCTCGGCGTCCCGGCGGTCGTGGCGATGCAGTTCGCGATCAGCGACGCCGCCGCGATCCTGTTCGCCGAGGAGCTCTACACGAACCTCGATCGGCCGGCAGTCGACCCGTCGACGCCGCGGTGTCCGAGGCGCGCAAGGCGATCTTCATCGAGCAGGGCACGGTCGAGTGGGCGACCCCGGTGCTGTTCATGGGCGACACCGACGTCGAGCTCTGGCGGTGGACGCCCGCGTCGCCGCGACGCCGCCGCCGTCGCGCGTGCCACCGGTCGCCGCCGCCGCCCGGCCGCGGCGCCGCTCCGGCCGCCCGGCCGCGGGCGGCGCGTCGCTCGTCGGTGTCGTCGTCGGTGTCGGCGCTCCTCGCCGCCGCCGTCGTCGTGTGGTCGGCGCTGCGACCCGACGACCAGTCCGACGTCGTCGCCGCCGACGACGACCGTGGCCACGGCACGTCGCGAGCCGCGACGACGTGGCGACGACCGTCACCGGCGCCGGCTCGCGTCGGCGCCGACGGGCTCGACCGCCGCGCTGCCGCAGCCGGCGCGCCGGTGCCTGCCGTTCACCGCCCGGACCCTCGCCGGCACGATCGACGCGGTCGGCGAGGAGGACGCCGCACCACGCTCGATCTCGTCGCCGGCCAGCTCCTCTACGTGCACGGCACGACGGCAGTGCGGCCCGCAGGTCGCCTACCGGCTCCTCGACGCCGGGCGGCACGCAGTTCGGCGACCTGCCGTACGTCGTGCCAGGACCTCGGGCGGGTCGAGGTCGACCGAGTCCGGGCCGTGGTCGCGTCGTCGTCGAGTCGTACGGCGGTGGCACGGGGCCGTACGAGCTGGAGCTGCGCACCGATCCGGCCCGATCTCGATCGCCGCCCTGCTCGATGGCCGGTCGGCCGGCGACGGGCGAGATCCTCGACCGCGGCGAGATCCACCGGTACCGCTTCGACGGCGCCGCCGGCGAGCCGGTGTACATCGGTGAGCAGCCGCGCGTCTGAGCGCCGTGCACCGGCGTCGTCCTACCAGCTCTTCACCGCCGCCGACGCAGCGGTGGGCGGCGAACCGTTCGTGTGCCAGGACATCGCGCTCCAGGTGCCTCCCGGCCGACCGGCGACGTACGAGCTCGTCGTGTCCAGCTGGCGACGGCGGCGTCGGCACGTACTCGCGCCACGCTCGTGCGGGATCCCGCCCGACGTCACCGAGCAGATCGCGCTCGGCTCGACCGTCAGTCGGCGAGATCACGCGTCCCGGGCCAGGCGTTCCGCTACCAGTTCACCGCCGCGGCCGGCGACGCGTCGTCCTCTTCGACGGGACCGGACCGCCGACGACGCGGCGTCGCCTACACGCTCGAGGGGCCCGCTGGCCGCCAGGTTCGGCCCCGAACCCGTACGCCGACGGCGAGCTCAGCGCGGTCGGCGCCGGCGACAGGCACCTACACGCTCGTCGTGGCCAGCTGGCAGGGCGGCCTCGGCGCCTACACCATCGACGTCACTGCGGCCCTGACCGCCGGCGCAACCGCGACGGCGGGCCGTCAGCGCGTCAGGTCGGACGCGAAGCGCTCGAGGTTGGCGATGACGACGGCGACGTCATCCGGTCGGTGCTGGACCGACAGCGTCCACTGCTCCATCTTCCCCCACGGGGGGAGGAAGACCCCGCCGTTGTGCTGGTACAGCCAGTGGCCGTGGCCGTAGCGGGCGTCGTAGCGGCAGAAGTCGCGGTAGTCGCGGATCGGCACCGGCGAGAACACGATGGCGCCCTTGGCGCCGTACGCGCTCACGTAGCCCGGGAGGTGGTGGCGGCCGAGGACGTGGAGCGCCTGGGCGACGAGCTCCTCGCGCAGCTCGTCGAAGCGGGCATAGGCCGCCGGGGTCAGGACCTCGAGCAGCATCGCCTTGGCGGCGGCCATCGTCAGCGGGTTGCCGTTGAACGTGCCGACCTGCTCGTAGGACGCCGGTGGTGATCGGCTCCATCACCTCGGCCGTGCCACCGATCGCGCCGCACGGCACGCCCCCGCCGAGCGCCTTGGCCAGGCACACGATGTCGGGCACGACGCCGAAGCGCTCGATGGCCCCGCCCGGCGCGATGGTGAGCCCGGTCTTCACCTCGTCGAACGTGAGCAGCGCGCCGTGCCTGGTGCAGCACGGTCCGCAGCTCGTCGAGGTAGCCGGGTGGAGGTGGGACGACCCCGATGTTCATCATCACCGGCTCGACGATCATGCCGGCGATCGCACCGGGGTGCTCGAGGAGCACGCGGCGGACGGCGTCGACGCGTCCGAACGGCACGACGTGCACGAGGCCGGCGACCTCCGGCGGGACGGCGCCGTGCTCGCGGACGGTCGCCGGCCGGTCCGGGGAGCCGAAGTCGGCGGCGTCCGGGAAGACCGACACCTGCACCGCGTCGTGATGGCCGTGGTACGAGCCCTCGACCTTGATGAGGTGGGTGCGCCCGGTCGCCGCGCGCATCAGGTGGATCGCGGCGAGGGTGGACTCGGTGCCGGAGTTCGTGAACCGCCACATCGGCAGGCCGAAGCGGCGCGCCAGTTCGGTGGCGACGGGGACGATGTCGGGGACGGGCTGGGCGAAGTGGGTGCCCGCGGCGACCCGTGCGGTCACGGCGGCGACGATGGCGGGATGCCCGTGTCCGGCGAGGGTGGCGCCGAAGCCGGCGTGCATGTCGACGTACTCCGTGCCGTCGACGTCCCAGACGTGCGAACCCCGGCCGCGGTCGAGGAAGACCGGGCACGGCGGCGCGTCCTGCCACGACGACGCGACGCCTCCGGGGAGGTGGCCGGCCGCCGCGGCGTGGAGCTCGTGGGACCGCGACGTGCGGGCCCGCAGCGCCGCCTCCTCGCGTGCGATCAGGGTGTCGAGGGCGTCGAGGTGCCCGTCGTGCACCGTCTCGACGAGAGCCATGAAGATCACTCCTCCGGGACCCGTTGCTGACTGACTCGTCAGTCAGCAACGGACGGTAGCCGCGCGGCCCGGGCGGTGCCATGGATCTGCGGCCGGCGTCCTACGGTCGGCGGATGCACCTCGGCCTCGTCTCGCTCCTCGTCGACGACTACGACGAGGCGATCCGCTTCTTCGTCGACGCCGTCGGGTTCGAGCTCGTGGAGGACGCGCCGGCGACGACGTCGGCCGGCGGGCGCCCGAAGCGCTGGGTGGTCGTCCGCCCGCCCGGCACGACCACCGGGGTGCTGCTCGCGTGGGCCGACGGCGAGCGCCAGGCGGCGGCGGTCGGTGACCAGTGGGCCGGGCGGGTCGGGCTCTTCCTCCACGTCGACGACTTCGCCGCCGCCCACGCCCGGATGGCCGCGGCGGGGGTCGAGTTCGTCGCCCCGCCTCGCCCCGAGCCCTACGGGACGCTGGCGATCTTCCTCGACGTGGCCGGCAACCGCTGGGACCTCATCGGCCCGCCGTCGGGGACGTCGGAGCCGCCGCCGACGCGGTGAGGGCGACCTCGCCGAGGCGGGCCATGTCGTCGCGCAGCGCGTCGAGGCGGTCGCGGTGGACCTTCATCGCCGCGTAGATGAGGCGTTCGATCACCGGGTTCAGCTTGGTCACCTCGAACGACTGGGTGATCCGGGTGCCGGAACCGGCCGGCTCCAGCGTGATCCGCCACGTCGTGCTGTCGGAGTAGAGCGCCGACGGGACGGTGCGCCACGCCAGCTCCTGCGCGGGTTCGGCGACGAGGATCTCGTTCCGTCGTGACCAGCGCGTCCGCCCGACGCGGTTCCCGCCGGTGTAGCGGGCCCCGGCCACCGCCCTCGTCGCCCCGTCGACCCACGAGGCCGCCTTGCACTCGTGGCTCCACTCGCCGATCCGCGTGACGTCGGCGAGCACCGCCCAGACCTGCTCCGGCGTCGCGGCCGTGGTGGCCTCGACCGTCCCGCTCCGCATCAGGGTTCCCATGGCGTGATCCTCTCAGGCCGGCGCGAGGACGGTGGACAGCAGGTGCTCGAGGACGTCCTGGCCCGGCGTCGGGGGGACGGACCGGCCGGCGAGGGCGAGGGTGCGCCGGAAGGCATCGGCGATGCGGGGCGCCACGGTGGACCGGGCCGTGGGCGCTGGCGACGACGGCCAGCGGCAGGTCGGCGGTGGCGGTGACGTGGGCAGCGGTAGCGGTCGGGATCGACCCACTCCAGCCACGGGGTGTTCCACCCGTTGAGCAGGTCGAACGTGGCGTCGTAGAGGTCGGCCGGGATGTCGTCGGCGTCGTACACCTCGCCCGGGAAGAACGTGCCGAACGAGTCGGCGGCCCACAGCAGGCCGGTCGACGGATCGAACAGCCCGCGCGTGGCCGGCGAGTCGAACATCGGCGGACGCACCGCGTGCAGCGTCCGGTCGCCGGCGTCGAAGGAGCCGCCCGGGTCCACCCAGCGCATCCGGTCGAGCGGCAGCTCGACGTCGCCGGCCAGGCGGGAGACGATCGAGAAGCTGCACACGAGCGTCGCCTGGGCAGTGCTCGAGCACGTACGGCAGGTTGCCGATGTGGTCGTGGTCGTCGTGCGAGATGAACACCCAGCGGACGTCGGCGGGGTCGACGACCGTGGAGACCTGAGCTGCCCAGGCGTCACGGACGAGGGCGCACCCGGTGTCGACGATGACCGGCTCGCGGCCGCGTGATCACGAGGCTGTGGGCGCCGAAGAACGCGCCGCCGGGCTCGGCGGCGAGGGTCGGGATCAGCCAGGAGTCGCGGGCGATCTCCTGCGGCTGAGGTCGGCAACGTCGGGAACATCATGGTGTCCGCCCTTTCGGTGGTGCTGGTGCGTATTCATCAGAACAGAACTGTATTGAAACAGAACGACGCTGTATGATGCAAGCCATGAGCTCGCCCGCCGCCGACCCGCCGGCCGCGCCGAAGCGCCGGTACAACTCGAACCGCCGGGCGATGCAGGCCGCGCAGACGCGAGGTGACGTGCTCGCCGCCGCGATCCGCCTGTTCACCGCCGCGGGCTGGGCCGGCACGACGATCAACGCCGTGGCTGCCGCGGCCGGGGTGTCGGTGGAGACCGTCTACAGCGGCTTCGGCTCGAAGAAGGGCCTCCTGCGGGCGGCGATGGACGTCGCCGTCGTGGGTGATGCCGAGCCGGTGCCGTTCGTGGAGCGCGAGGCGTTCGCCGCGCTCGGGCACGGCGAGCGCGAGCAGCGGCTGCGTGCCGGGATCGCCGTGACGGCCGACATCCACGAGCGGTCGTCCGGCGTGTGGCGGGCGATCATGGAGGCCGCGGCCGGCGACGACGAGGTCGAGGGGTGGCGCCGGGAGCTGGAGGCGGGGCGACGGATCGACCTCCGCCGCAGCATCGTCGCGATCACCGGGACCGAACCCGACGAGCCGCTCGTCGACGTCGTGTGGGCGCTCCTCGGGCCCGAGGTGTACCTCAAGCTGACCGTCGACGCCGGCCGCAGCCGGGACGAGTACGAGGCCTACGCGGCGGAGGCGGGCGCCGCGGTTGCTCGGCATCACGCCTGTGGCGCCGCCGCCGCCGGCCGTTCCCGGGCGCGGTGACGCGGGTGCCGGCTCACCGGCGCGTCCACCCGCCGGCGCGGTAGGCGCGCGCGACGAGCCGCACGAACTGGGCCACGGCGTCCTCGTCGACGGAGAACGGTCCCTGGCGGAAGCCGCGTGAGGACAGCCCGCGCTGCACCGACTCGCAGGCGGCCCAGTCCTGGCGGTTCGTGAGGTCCCAGAAGTCGACGGCGAAGGCCGGGTCGAAGCCCGGCACGGCCACGGCCTCCGGGGCGAACAGCCACTGGCACTCGACGACCGTGCGGCCCGGCGCGACGGGTGCCATGCGGTGCGTCATCACGTAGTCGGGGTGCAGGCTCACGAGCATGTTCGGCAGCAGCGCCGATGTAGTCGATCCGTCGGCGGGCGACGCCGCGCAGCCGGCGCAGCGGCGTCGTCGGTGATCCGCCGTCCAGCGACATCGTGACCGCGTGCGGCATCAGGTCCTGCCAGCCGCCGACCCAGAAGCCCGTCGTGCCCGAGGTGGTTCTCGCCGCTCGTCGACGGGCTGACCCGGCACAGCTCGGGGTGGATGTGCGGGCAGTGGACGCACTCCTGGTAGTTCTCGACGACGAGCTTCCAGTTCGTCGCCAGCTCGTAGGTGTGGGTGGCCCCGACGACGAGGCGCTCCGGCTCGTGGTCGGCGACGTGCGGTTCGATGCCGGCCAGGAACTCGCTCGAGGGGCGGCGCGTCGCCGCTGGCGTTGACCATGACCCAGCCGTGCCACTCCTCGATGCGGCACCGGCACGAGCCCGTGCTCGGCGCGCTCGAAGTCGGCGGGGGCGTGAAGCGGGGCGTCGACAGCAGCGTGCCGTCGAGGCCGTAGCGCCAGCCGTGGTACGGGCAGTGGATCGAGCGGTGCTCGGACGTCACGCCGCACGGCGCCAGCTCGTGGGCGCGGTGCTGGCAGACGTTGAAGAAGCCGCGCAGCACGCCGTCCTCGCCGCGCACGAGGAGCACGGCGTCGTCGCCGACCTCGACGGCCCGCCGGGCGCCGACCGCGGCGAGATCGGCGGCCCGCCCGGCGCACACCCAGGCGGCGGCGAACAGGTGGGTGCGCTCCCAGGCCAGCACGGCGTCGTCGAGGTAGGCGGCGGCGGGCAGCATGCACGCCGTCGTGCCGGGTGCGAGCACGCGCCCGAGGGCGTCGTCGTCGACCGGCGCGGCGACGGCGAGCCTCACGAGCGGCACCAGGGGATCGGGGACGGGCGCACCACCGCCGATGTTGCCACCGTTCTCCCATCCGAGTACCTGGGGCCGTGCGAGTACGCGGCGCGGGCCTGCCCGGCACCGCGTACTCGGACGGGTTCAGGCGCGGCGGCTCGGACGGGTTCAGGCGAGGCGGCGGAGCAGGCGGTCGACGGCGGTGAGGTCGGTGCGCGGGTGGAGGAAGACGAGGCGGCCGCACGGGCGACCGTGCCACGTCGTCGGGGCGACGAACGCCAGGCCGTCGGCGAGGGCGCCGGCGGCCCACGCGTCCCAGTCGGCGCGGGTCCAGCCGTCGCGCTCGAACAGCACGACCGACAGCTGCGGGTCCATGACGAGGCGCACGGGGGCCGATGCGGCGCACGATCGCCGCCGCCGCGCCGGCCAGCTCGACGGCCCGGCCGATCGCGTCCGCGTAGGCGGCGGTGCCGTGGACCACCAACGAGAACCAGAACGGCAGGCCACGCGCCCGGCGGGTGAGGTGGAACGCGAGGTCCGACGGGTTCACGTGGGCGTCGCCGAAGGCGTCGAGGTAGGCCGCCGACTGGCGGTGGGTGAGCCGGGCGAGGTCGGGGTCGCGATAGAGCACGGCCGCGCAGTCGAGTGGGGCGAAGAGCCACTTGTGCGGGTCGATGACGACGGAGTCGGCGGCGTCGATCCCGTCGAACGCGCCGGCCAGGCCGGGCACGGCGAGCGCCGCGCCGCCGTACGCGGCATCGACGTGCAGCCACCAGCCGCGGCTCGCACAGACCTCGGCGACGCCGGCGAGGTCGTCCACGCACCCGGTGTTCGTCGCGCCCGCGCTGGCGACGACGGCGCAGATCGTCCGGCGCGGTGAGCGCACCGAGCGCAGCAGCGGTGAGGCGGTCGTGGTGGTCGCCCGCCACGTCGACGACGTCGAGGTCGAGCAGCCGGGCGGCACCGTGCACCGACGAGTGGGCCGACGGCGCGGCGGCGATCGCCGGGCGACCGGCGCCCGGGTGCTCGCGGCGCCACGTGTCGCGGGCGACGGCGAGCGCGCTCAGGTTCCCGGCCGAGCCGCCGGACACGAAGCAGCCGCCGGCCGTGGCCGGCAGCCCGGTGAGCGTCCGCAGCCAGTCGAGGGCGGCCTCCTCGGCGGCGACGGCCGCACCGGCCTCCTGCCACGACTCACCGGAGAACGACCAGGCGCCGACGAGCGCCTCGAACAGGGCGGCCGTGGTCGCCGGAGCGGCCGGGATGTAGGCGAGGAACTGAGGGTGGTCGAGGGCGACGTTGTTCGGCAGCAGGACCTCGTCGACGAGCGCCAGCGCGGCGTCGATCCCGATGCCGTCGGCAGTGATGGCGGCGAGGGCGGCGACGTCCGCCGTGGCCGGCGTGCGCCCGAGCGGCGGGTCCGGGCGGAAGTGCGCACGGACCCGGGCGGCGAGCGCGGCGAGCAGGGCCTCGTGATCGTCCGACCACCCGTGCAGCGACATGGCCCCAGCCTGCGACGCGCCGGGTGGGACCGCCGAGCCGGAGGACGGCTCGATCGACGTCCCGGGACCGGACGGATCCCGCCCAGGTGGCGGAGCTGCTCGGGGTCGCCGTGGAGCCCGTCGGTACGCTGCGCCCCGGTGGCCGCGCCGACCCGCACCCGCATCGCCCCCGACCTGCGCCGCCGGCAGATCATCGACGCCACGCACGCCGTCACCCTCGCCAAGGGGCTGCACGACCTGCGCATCGCCGACGTCGCCGAGGAGCTCACGGTGAGCACCGGGCTGATCCACTACCACTTCGCCACCAAGGACGAGCTGATCGAGGCGATGCTCGGCGAGGTCGCCGAGCGCGAGATCGCCGGCGTGCGTCGGGCCCTCGGGCGCCTGGCGACCCCCGAGGAGCGCCTGGCGAAGGCCATCGACGTCTACCTGCCGTCGTCGCGACGGGACCGGGCATGGGTGCTCTGGATCGACGTGTGGGGCGAGGCGCTGCGCGACGCCAACCTCCGGCGCATCTCCGAGGAGCTCGACCACGCCTGGGTGGCCCTCGTCGCCGAGGTCATCACCGAAGGTGTCGCCACCGGTGCGTTCCGCTGCGCCGACGCGGTCGAGTCGGCGTGGCGGGTCTGCGCCCTCCTCGACGGCCTCGGCATCCAGCTGGTCCTGCACCACGGCACGATGACTCGAGCCCAGATGCACCAGCACGTCCACCGCGCCGCCGCCCTCGAGCTCGGCTACGAGCTGACGTGATGACGCCCGACCACGCGCGGCTACGGTCGGCGGGCGTGCGCCTGGGGATCCACCTGCCGCAGTACGGGCGGGCCGCGTCGCCCGACGCCATCCGTGACGTCGCCGTGCGCGCCGAGGCCCTCGGGTTCGCCGACGTCTGGGTCAGCGACCACATCCTCCAGCCCGCCGGCCAGGGCTACCCGTCGCCGTACCTCTTCGACGCCCTGCTGACGCTGGGCTGGGCGGCCGCCGTCACCGAGCGGGTGCGCCTCGGCACCAGCGTGCTCGTCATCCCGCAGTACCACCCGCTGCAGCTCGCCAACAGCCTGGCCAGCCTCGACCGCCTGAGCGGGGGTCGCGTCACGGTCGTCGGCGGCGTCGGCTGGTCGTCGGCCGAGTACGCCGCGCTCGACCAGGACTTCGCGACGCGAGGCGCCCGCATGGACGAGTCGTTGGCGCTGATGCGAGCGGTCTGGACCGACGACCCGGCGTCGTTCCACGGTCGCCACTACGACGTCACCGACGTCCGCGTCCTGCCGCAGCCGGTCGGCGCGATGCCGATCTGGATCGGCGGCGCGAGCCGCGGCTGCGCTGCGCCGCGCCGTCGCGGCCGACGGCTACCAGGGCATCAGCACGTCGCCGGCGGACCTCGCCCCGGTCATCGCCGCGCTGCGCGCCGAGCGACCGGGCGACGACTTCACGATCTCCTACCGCACCGGCTGGGACCCGCAGGGCATGGACCCCGGCGCTCATCCGCGAGGAGCGCGACGCCTACGCCGCGGCCGGCGTGCAGCACGTCGTCGCCGCGCCCGTGGCGCACGTCCGGTGCGGACTGGATCCGCTCGATGGAGCTGCTGGTCGAGATCGTCCACGGCTGACCACGCACCGTCTGCCGGGCCGGAGTGACCGGGGCGCGGCGCCGCTATCGTTGCCGGGTCAATCCAGACGGTTGCTCGCCGTAGACCGTCGGTCCACCCGTCCGGGTGGGTAATGGGGCCAGGCCCCGCCGACCGAGGTGCACGCCCCACGCAGGTCTCCTGGGTGGTGCTCGCTCCACAGCGAGTCACCACGAGACATGTGAGAGGAGGTGTGCATCGAGATGGAGAACCCCCGCGCTGAGAAGGTCGCGATCGTCGACGAGATCACGTCGAAGCTGAGCGACGCCAAGGCGGTCTTCGTGACGGAGTACCGCGGTCTGAAGGTGGGCGCCCTCGCCACGCTGCGTGGCGCGCTCCGCGAGAGCGGAGCCGAGCACAAGGTGTACAAGAACACCCTGGCTCGGTTCGCCGCCGAGCGGGCCGGGCTCGACGGGCTCAAGGAGCTGCTCGTCGGCCCCACCGCCCTGACGTTCGTCACCGAGGACTCGGTCGCCGCGGCCAAGGCCCTGCGTGACACGGCCCGCACGAACCCGCTGCTCGTGCTGCGTGGCGGTGCCCTCGGCACCAACGTGCTGTCGGCGACGGACATCACGGCCCTGGCCGACCTGCCGTCCCGCGAGGAGCTGCTCGCCCGCTTCGCCGGTGCGCTGCAGGCGCCGCTCGTCAAGACGGCCGGCCTGCTGCAGGCCCTGCCCCGCAACTTCGCCTACGGCCTCCAGGCCCTCATCGACCAGCAGTCGGCCGACGCCGCCGCCTGACCCCCCCGCAACACAACATTCGTTCACAGAAGGACACACAGACAATGGCAACCAAGGAAGAGATCCTCGATTCGATCGGCGCCCTCACGGTGCTCGAGCTGAAGGACCTGCTCGACGCGTTCGAGGAGCGCTTCGGCGTGACCGCTGCGGCCCCCGTGGCCGTCGCCGCCGCGGCCCCGGCCGGTGGCGGTGCCGCCGCCGCCGAGGTCGAGGAGAAGGACGAGTTCGACGTCATCCTCACCGGCGCCGGCGCCCAGAAGATCCAGGTCATCAAGGCCGTCCGCGAGCTCACGAGCCTGGGCCTCAAGGAGGCCAAGGACCTCGTCGACGGCGCCCCCAAGCCCGTGCTCGAGAAGGCCAACAAGGAGGCCGCCGAGGCCGCCAAGACCAAGCTCGAGGACGCCGGCGCCTCCGTCGAGGTCAAGTGACCGTCACGCCCTGAGCGGCCGGGACCCAACCGTCCCGGACCCAGCGACGAACGTGCATCGGCCCCGGGGATCCACCCCGGGGCCGAGCCGCGTCCGGGCCCGGCGTTGGCGGTAGCTCGCTGTCGGAACCCGTCAGCGACCTTCCCCAGAACACCG
>CAVVSE010000002.1:0-384859 GCA_963750905.1 uncultured Acidimicrobiia bacterium | reverse complement strand
GTGACCCGTCGGGGACAGCATCAGCGCCGCGGCCAGTGCCACCGTGCCGGGCACGCACCACATGACCCACGTGAGTACCAGGCTCCGGGCAGCCCCCAGACCGTCCATCCGTTCGTGACCACGCCCAGCGCAGCCGACACGCTGATCACCCCGAGCAGCCACCCGACCGGATGGCGGGGATCGTGGCGCATGACGGCACGTGCCACGACCAGGATGACGAGCGAGGCGACGGCCCCGTAACCGAAGGAGACAACCCGGTACCACGGCAGCAGATCGGGGTTGCCGATCGCGAAGGCAACCTCCAGCAGGCACCCAACGACGACCATGGCGACGACGGCGAGGGCGCCGACATCGACGCGCGTCGGCACGACCGTGCGCGGTGGCGACCGATCGAGGATCACCGTGGTCACACCGCCACCCCCTCGACCGGCACCGAGCCACGCACCTGAGTACCCCGACCAGCGGACACGATCGACAGTCGGCCGCCGAGCTCGTCGAGCCGGGAACGCATGTTGGCGAGGCCTCGCCCGTCGGTCGCCTCGATGCTGTGGATCCCGACGCCATCGTCGTCGATCTCGAAGCACAGCCAGCCGTCGCGCTCGTCGAGACGGACGACGATCCGCGACGGCGAACCGTGGGCGACGGCGTTGCGCATCCCCTCCAGACAGCACGCGTAGACGTGCCCCTCGATGGCGTTGGGATAGCGGCGCACCGTGGCGTCGACGATCTCGGTCGGGACCGACATGTCGGCTGCTTCGGCGTACAGCGCACCGGTCAACCCGCCCCCGATCAGCGTGACCGGGGATCCGCCACTGACCACACGCTCGAGCGAGGCCCACAGCAACTCGAGGTCGTCGAGCAGCTCCGCGACGGTGGAGCCCCCGGCCGGGTCGGCCGTCGCCAGCAGGCCGAGCTTGCCGGCAACGACGACGGCGCGCTGCTGGCACGTGTCGTGGAGCTCCCGCTCGAGGCGGCGCCGTTCGGTGAGCTGGGCCCGCCCGGTCGCCGTGCGCAGCGCGACGAGCTCGTCGTGCTGACGCTGCGCCCGCTCGAGCCGGTGACGCACCGAGCGGCGCAACCTCGCCGTCCGGGCGATGATCGCCGCCGCCGCGGCGGTGTTGGCCAGCAGCTGCTGTTGCGCCGCGCGCAGCGCCCGGCCGACGCGAACTGTTAGCGCGCCGATGACCGCGGCACCGTCCACAATGGGCACGACGACGACATCGGCCCCTTCGATGAGATCGTCGGCGCCGGTGATCCCACTCGGTCGGTCGAGCGGCGCGTCGCGGGGATCGGCAGCTGCGGCGATGGGCGCATGATCGACGTCGAGCCAGACGACGACCGAGTCGGCACCGACGGCCGCCCGGGTTGCCGTCGCCACGTCGCGGAGCGCCCGATCGGGATCCTCGAACCTGGCGATCGCGCCCAACAGTCCATCGGCGACCCCGCACGGAGCGACACCGCCGAGGCGGCGGGTGACCAGCGGACGGACACGACGCAGGATCGGTTCGTAGGCGACCACCACAACGGCAGCCGCCAGCGCCGTGGTCGTCGTCGAAACATCGTTCGACCCGCTCAGGCCGCGGGCGAGGACCACCAGCGCGCTGAACACCGCCGCCACCACGGCGATCGTGACCACGGTGGACACGACGCGAGCCGGCATGGTGCCTGGGCTGGCCCGCTCGCGCGCAGCTCGCATGATCCGATTCTCCTCCATCGCCGCGGCGGCGACCACCGTGCAGACCGACCCCTCCCACCGCCGGTCTGCACGCTTCACGAAACCGGGACTCGTCCGTACCGTCGAAGCACGGCGTGGCGAGGTTCCCGCAACCAGAACCGCGCCGACGTCGGATGAGTACATCGAGCGCCAGCCAGGAGGATCCACGAGATGTCCACCACGACCAGTCCATCCACCCACCCGATCGCCGGGCCCGGCGACCCCCGCCCTCGAGGCCGCCTGCCGGGCACGCTCGTCGTCGCCGGATTCGCCACGTTCGTCGTCGCCGTCGCCGTGTTGCACATCGTCCAGCACGACAAGGACCCGCGCCACAACTGGGTCAGCGACTACGCCAACGGCCACGGCGGATGGCTGATGACGATCGCCTTCCTCGGCGCCGCCACGGGTCTGTTCGGACTCGCCCTCGGCATCGCCCGTTGCGTCCAACCCAGCCGACCCCGAACCGTCGCCGTCGTCGCCTTCGCCATCGCATCGCTCGGAACCGTGGCCTCAGGCCTGTTCGCCAGCGATCCCCCCGATGCCGACGGGATGACCGGCTACACGACCGTCGGCGCGATCCACGACCTCTCCGGCCTCGTCAGTGGCCTCGCCGTGCTCGTCGGTCTGTTCGCCTTGGCGCGGGCCTGCCGGCGGGACCCCGCGTGGGAACGAACCGCCCGCCTCGTCCGCGTCGTCGCCGTGCTGTTCGTCATTGGACTGATCACCGAGATCATCATCGGTGAGCTCTCGACGGTGGGACCCGACGGCGACGGTGTCACCGGGTTGGCGCAACGGATCGACCTCGCCATCACGATGACGGGCGCCATCCTGCTCGGTCTGCGCTTCTACAACAGCCCTCGATACGCGGTCCCCCACATCGAGGCTGCGGCAGCATGAACGCGATCCGCGAGACCCAGCGCTGGCGCTGCTCAGCCGACCTCGCTGAGGAACTTCAGCACCGCGTGCACTCGGCGGTGGACGTGATCCTCCTCGACAAGGCCGAGCTTGGAGAAGATGGCGTTGATGTGCTTCTCCACCGAACGCACACCAATCCCGAGTTGGTCGGCGATGCCAGTGTTGCTCATCCCTGCGGCCATCGCCTCGAGCACGGCTCGCTCCGCGGTGTCAGCCAGTCGATCAGCGACCCCCGATCGAAGCGGGCGGCGGCGAGACGCTCGACCACCCTCGGATCGATCGCCGACCCGCCGGCGGCGACCGACCGCACCGCGCCGGCGAGCTGGGCGGCATCGGAGATCGTCTCCTTGAGGAGGTAGGCGCGCCGGTCGGTGCCGGACTCGAGCAGGGCGAGCACGTACTCCGGCTCGTCGTATTGGCTCAACACGACCACACCGATGTGCGGTGCGGTCGTCGACAGCTCGGCCGCGAGGCGGATCCCCTCGTCGGTCGATGTCGGCGGCATCCGGATGTCGGTGACCACGACATCGGGCCGCTGCTCGTCGATCGCGACCCGCAAGCGACTCAGGTCAGCGCAACTGGCCACGACCTCGATGTCCGAGTGCGTGTCGAGGGCGCGCTGGACCCCTTGACGCACAAAGAAGTCGTCCTCACCGATCACCGTCCGGATCGTCATCGCCACCTGACCGTGAGCGCCCTCCGGGAACGCTAACGCATGGTCTCACGCGGTCCCGACTGACCTTGGAAGACACAGTGACGCGCCAAGGACAGGGATTCGCACCGGTCAAACGCGCTGCATGCCGGGACCGACGACCTGAGGAGAGGATCCACCGTGAGTGCTGCACCTCCAGCCCACACCTGCCAGCCATCCGCTGAGCAGGGCCTTAACCCGACTCGAACATCCATCCACAGGGTCGACGCCATGACCCCTTCGACGCACGCCACCAGGGAACCCGTAGCAAGTCCGGGCCGGGAGCCGCCCCACCCCGACAACGTTCGAGCCGCCCCCCGTTCGTGAGCGTCGTCGCCAGGGTTACCCGGTGGACGAGATGGGCGCTCAGCTACGGCGTGTCGAGCGTGGCGCAGGGCATGCCCGTGGTGATCGTCATCTCGATCCTCGACGAAGCGGGAGCGTCCCCGACGTGGGTGGCCGTCGCCGCCGGAGCGCGGCTGGTGCCCTATGTCGTGTGCTCTCCAGTGGCGGGGGCCCTCGCTGCCCGCGTGACGATGGCCGCGGTCTGCCGGGCGACGTCCGCGTGCCGCCTCGGCGTGCTCTGCGCACTGACGCTCCTCGTCGACACCGCGCCGCACCCGCTGGTGCTGGCGGCGTTCCTGTTCGCGCTCACGTCGGCGGGCACGCCGGTCTACCCGGCGTTGGTGGCAGCGACCCGGGCCGTCGTACCGCACGGGCGACTGGCCCGGGCCAACGCCATCACCGCGGCCGTGGAATCGGCGGCGTTCGTCGCTGGACCGGCACTGGCCGGGCTGCTGCTCGGCTCGGCCGGTCGTGTTGGGGTCATGGTGACGGCCTGTGTGCTGATGTCGATGGCGTTGCTCGTCGCCGACCGTGGACCCGTGCGCAGCTCGGCCCGCACGACCGTGTCGAATCCCGAGCGCCTTCGCACCTGCGTGTCGTCTGCGGCTCGGGCCCTCTGTCGTCGTTCGGCTCGTGCGGGCGTGACGTTCCTGTTGGCCGTCAACTTGCTGGCCGGCCTGGAAGCAGTGCTCCTGGTCACGGTCGCCGACCTACTTCGGGACGCGGGTACGACAGCGTATGGGACGCTCGCCGCGGCGTCCGGGGCCGGGGCCGTGTGCGGGGTGGCCATCGCCCTGGTCGGCAGCTCACGCCGCCGCCTTCCCGAAGCGCCGCCTGTCTTCGTCGTCGTCTCGGCGCTGTCGCTGGCCGGGCTGGCCCTGGTCGGCAACCTGGCCGCCGCAGCAATCGTCGTCGGAGTCGCCGGCGCGGCTTGCATGCTCGCCGAGATCTCCGTTGTCGGACGGCTGCAGCGCTGTCTAGCAGCGCACGACCTGGCTCCGGCGTTCGGCGTGCTCGACTCGGTGTCCGTGCTGGCGATGTTGGCCGGCGCGGGGATCGCGCCGGCGGCGATCGCGACGATCGGCGCCCGACCCGCCCTCCTGCTGACCGGGACGGCGGTCGCCTCGGTTCCGCTGCTCACCCGAACACGCGCTGCCTCGACGCTTCGGATCCTTCGTGACCAACCGCCGTTGGAGGTCCAATTCGTTGCCCCACAGGTCAGATGAATCAGCAGAGAACGGCGTCCGAATGCAACTGACACCCACGTTCGAAGTCGACCGGGAACACCGGGATCAAATAGAGGAGAGATCATGAGAAGGTTGATCGTCGCCGCCGCGCTCGCCGCTGCGGCTGTCGGGCTGGTTGCCCCGTCGGAAGCATTGGCGGACGCCGACCACGGCACCCACTACTACCTGTCGCTGGGGGACTCGCTGGCCGAGAGCTACCAACCCAACGGTGGGCTAACCCACGGCTACACCGACGAAGTGTTCAAGGCGATCCGTGGTGACTTCGATCAGTTGCGGCACATCAAGTTGGGCTGCGGCGGTGAGACCGCCGCTTCGATGATCGACACAACTGTCGCCGGGTTCTGCCTCTACCCGGACGGTGCTTTCGACACGCAAAGCCAGCTCGACGTGGCCGTCGACCTTCTCGCCGACCACCCCGGGAACGTCGCCGTGATCACCATCGACATCGGCGGCAACGACGTCTTGGCTTGCCTGGACCCGACCACGCAGCTGCTGGACCAGGGCTGTCTCGACCAGGCCTTCCCGGCCACCCTCGCCGACCTCGGCATCGTGCTCACCACCCTCCACGAGGCGGCGCCCGGCGTTCCGATCGTCGGGATGAACTACTACGACGCGTTCCTCGGCCTGTGGGTGCTCGGCCCCGACGCCCGGGCCGTCGCCGTGCACAACGCCCCCATCGTCGCCGACCTGAACGCCCAGCTCACCGCCGCCTACCAGGCGGCCGGGGTCCCGGTGGCCGACGTCGCCGGCGCCTTCGACAGCAACAACTTCACCGACAGCGTGCTCACGAAGGAGTGGGGCGAGATCCCGGTCAACGTCGCCAACGTCTGCCGCCGGACGTGGTTCTGCGACGACAAGTACGCCTTCGACGTCCACGCCAACACCACCGGCTACGCCGTCATCGCCCAAGCCTTCCTCGACGTCCTCCAGCCATGACCACCGCAGCCCCACCTGACCGTCGCACCCCAACCGGTGACACCGTGATCGGTGCACCGAGATCCACCGGCGCGCCTCCGCAACACGACCGCAGGTTCGACCGGACGCGACAGGCCGCGATCCGCCGAGGAGTCCTTGTCGCCACCGTCGCCGCAATGGTGACTTCGTCGTGTGCCAGCGACGACACCGCAACCGAGACAAACCTGGGCGCGGCGCCGGCGGAAGCCTCAGCCGACGTGACCCCGGCGTCGGCGATGCCCGCGCCCACGGACCCGCTTCCCACCCGAGTGTCGACGTCACCGGTGCCGTCGGTCGCCGATTCACCCCCGGAGACGCTCGCTGTGGCACCGGGGCGGTTGGTGGAACGGCCGTGCGATGTGGCGCCCGTGTACACCGCGGACTGCTACTGGTTGGAGGTGCCCGAGCGGCGCGACATCGTCGATGCCCGCACGATCCGGCTGTGGGTCGCGGTGATCCATCACGGCGGGCCCGATGGGGCACCGACTCCGGTCTTCGAGCTCAGAGGTGGGCCCGGCCTCACGGCATCGACCGGTTGGGTCGCCGGCAGCGCCGTGCTCGACGGCCGTGACAGCCGCGCCATCGTCGTCGTTGACCAGCGCGGCGCGGGACGCAGCGAACCACGACTCGCCTGCGGCGAGTACACCGCGGCGATCCCGCCGACAGCTCCCTACGAGGACCGATTGGCGGACCTCCGCCAGCTCGCTGCCGCGTGCCGCGACCGCCTCGAGGCGGAAGGTATCAATCTCGACGGCTACGACACCGTCGAGAGCGCCGCCGACTTCGTCGACCTCCGCCGCGCGCTCGGCCTCGACCAGGTTGTGCTGCGCGGCCACAGCTACGGAGCCCGCCTCGCCACCGAGATCTACCGCCAAGACCCCGCCGGGGTCGCCGGACTCGTCCTCGACAGCCCAGTACCCACCGCGCCCTTCCTCGGACCGGCCGACACGATCGCTCGCGCCAACGACGCCGTCGACCGCCTCGCCGCCGCCTGCGCCGCCCAGCCGACCTGCGCCGCCACCGGACCCTTCGAGCAGACCATGGCGGCCGCCGCCGCCCGCCTCGACCAGCAGCCCTACGCCGCGCCGTCGGGCCTGATCGACGGCGGCGTCAGCTACTGGGGGGCGATCCTGGTCATGCGCCGCTCCGACCTGCTCCCCGCGCTCCCCGCCGCCGCCGCCGCCATCGCCGCCGGTGACAACGCGATCCTCGCCGCCCTCGCCGCCACCTTCGCGCCCAGCGCCGACCCACGCGACGACGAAGCCAAAGCGATGGCCGCGGCCGTGACCTGTGCCGACGAGGGCGCCGCCCGCACCGACGCCGACCGAGCCGCCAAGACCTCACCGGGCGTCTGGGAAGACATCATCCTCAACCTCACCGTCGACACCGTCGACTGTGACATCTGGGACGTCACCCCTGTCGACGGTGGGCGCCTCCAAGCCGCCCACGGTGACGTGCCCGTCCTCGTCACCTCCGGCGAACTCGACCCGACCACTCCACCAGCTGTCGCCGACGAAGTCCGCCGCCAGTTCCCCAATACCACCATCGTCACCGTCCCCGCCGGCGGACACGTCGTCGCCTCCTACAACGACTGCCTCCGAGCGATCACCCTCGACTTCACCGCCAACCCAACAGCACCACCCGACACCGCCTGCACCGCCGCACTGCCGGCGCCCTTCGCACCTGAATCCTGACCAGCTGCTCGTAACGCGGTTCGGGGTCAGCCTCCACCCTCGCCGGGCGACGACGCGCACCCCGGGTTCGCCACGCAGGGCTCCCCACGGCCTTGGATGCGGATCGCCGATCCTTGTGTCGCGCGAGACCCAATCAGGGCCACTGGCCTGACAAACAGAACTGGATGCACATCGCGCCCGAGCGTCGCGTGAGAGAGGTGCCGGACCTGCCCGCGTGGCGAACCCGCGACGACTATCCGCGAATCCGCGTCCTCGAACGCGCGGAGCCCGGAGGGTCGACCGTTGAGGCACCTCGAAGGGCAGTTCGATGATGCATTGAGGTCCATGACACCCTCGTCCCGGTAGAGGATGTGGCCGGCGCGAGGTAGCGGACGCGTTTTTCGGACGAGGGGTTGCGGTGGCCCGGCAGCCTGCTGGTCGCGTCGAATTCAACGCCGCGGCTGTGATGTTTCCTGCTGAGCTCCGAGCTGTCTCCGCCACGACATCGCCGCTTGACACCACCCGCACCTCGGAGTGTCTGAGGCGGCGGGCGAGGCCGATCAATCGACCAGGCGCAGCGGCTGCCCCGTCGCCGCTTCCGAAGATGGCAGGGAGGCACCCCCGCTAGCGACCGAGGCCGGGGATGGTGCCACCGTGGGCGACGAGCGCAGCGAGTGCCGCCGCCACGGCGTCCTTGTCGACGACCGTTTCGCTGCCGGCGACGGGCCGCTCGACGAGGAGCCGCGGCGAGGAGTCGAGCTTCCCGCTGCTGCCTGTGCGGATCAGGACTGGGCTGGGCGGGAGGACGTGGGCGACGCGCCAGCCTTGGGTGGCGAGCGGCGCGATGGCGGCCTCGGTGGCGGCGATGATCTTGTACTCGTAGGTCATCGGGCCATCTTGCGGCAGGCGTAGGTGTCTGAGATTCAGACACCTACGCGGTCTGAAGCTCCTTGAGAACACCCGTATGGCATCTCTGCTTTAGTCCAGTGACCGCCATATGTTGTGTCGATGGGATCGCCGCACCCGAAGGTGGGGATCGACTATCCAGGCACGTGGCAGGCGTTCGGGTCGTGGTTCCGTGACGATGAGGCGTGTCGGGAGTTCCTCACTCGGGTGCGCTGGCCCGATGGGTTCATCTGTCCGAAGTGCGCTGCCCGGGACGCCTGGCGGACCGCACGGGGGATGTGGATGTGCCGCTCGTGCGGTCGCCAGACGTCGGTGACGGCGGGCACGATCTTCCACCGCAGCCGCTACCCGTTGCGGGTCTGGTTCGCCGCAATGTGGTTCGTGTGCGCGCAGAAGAACGGCGTCTCTGCGCTCGGCCTGCAGCGGGTGCTCGGGTTCGGGTCCTATGAGACGGCGTGGGCCTGGATGCACAAGCTGCGCCGGGCGATGGTGCGCCCAGGACGCGACCTGCTCGGCGGGGAGGGCGTGTCGGTCGAGATCGACCAGACCTTCATCGGGGGTCGTGCCCAAGTCAGCAAGCTGGCCCGGTTCGCCAACAAGACCGAGGTCGTGATCGCCGTCGAGCGTCAGCACCCCAAGGGGCTGGGACGACTCCGGCTCCGCCACATCGAGCTCACCGACCGCAAGAACGAACTGTTCGACTTCACCCGGGACTGCGTCGCCCACGGCACGATCGTCTACACCGACGGCGACAGCATCTACCGCGACGTCACGCGACGGCTGCAGCTGCGCCACGAACCGACCGCTCTCGTGCACGCCGCCGGGCCCGCCCACGAGATGCTCCCAGCCGTCCACCGCGTCGCCGCCCTGCTCAAGCGTTGGCTCGCCGGCACCCTCCACGACGGTCAGACCAACGAGTACCTCGACTACTACCTCGACGAGTTCACGTTCCGCTTCAACCGACGCACCAGCCACTCACGAGGCCTGCTGTGGTACCGGCTCGTTCAGCAAGCCGTGCTCACCGACCCACATCCCCTCGACGTCCTCCAACACAAGATGTAGTAGTTACTGGAACCAAGCAGAGATGCCATACACCCGTTCGCCGCGGGCACTGTCATGGCCCGCGGAGGCCACGGCTTCAAGCGCTACTCGCACGACCGGTGAGTCAACGTGCTCGACCGTGACACGCACCGTTGGCCGGTCATCGCCCGCCCCGAGCGGCCGTCGATCGCCGCATCCGCTCCGAACGCCGCGGCGGCGTGCACCCCAGACAGGCCGGCGGCTAATCGTTGAGCTGGGCCACCCGGACGCCGCCCTCGGGGTGCTGGGCGACCGGGAGCATCGGCCGCTGACGCGCTACGCCACGTGTTCGGTCAGCAGCCGGCGTGGCTGGCAAGTGCCCAGAGTGAATCAGGGCAATCGGCGCTACGAGTGGCAGGCGCCGGCGTTGTTGGTAGTCGCGTCTCGGTCCGCGACGCGATTCGATGAAGGAACGCTCATCGCGCGGGCGTGTGGGGCTGGATGTTCTTGTTGTTGTGGAACACGTTCTCGGGGTCGTACTTCGCTTTGACGTCGGCGAGGCGCCGGTAGGTGTCGTCGCCGTAGGCCTCGCGGACGCGGTTGGTGTCGTCGTCGGAGTCGAGGAAGTTCACGTAGACGCCGACACGGTGGGGTTGGAGGGCGGTGAGGAAGTCACGTGCCCACGCGGTCTCTGCCGCTCCGACGGTGTCGTCCTGGTCGGGGAGCCAGACGGCGTCGATGATGATGTTGTGCTCGACGTCGCGGCTGGGGTAGGCGGTGGCGTCCCGCGGGGTTCGGGCAACTGCGCCACCCATGTGGAACATCGCCGCGTACGACCTCGGCGATGTTGCGTCGTAGGCGTGCTCGGTGACGATGTCGATGACCTCGTCGGATAGGCGGGTGAGGTTCGTGGCCTTCCAGTAGTAGTGCCAGCCATGGGGGACGGTGTCGTCGAGGCCGCTCTGGTGGTCGACGTAGGGGGTTGGTCCGACGAGGTCCACGAGCGGCGTTCCGAACTCGCGCAGTGCTCGGACGGCGCGCTCACCGTCCTCGACGGGCCCGGTGTAGCAGCTGGCGACGCCGATGGCCGGACGGAAGTGCAGTTCCTCCCTGATGGCTGGCAGCGGCGGGATCGTGCCGAGCCGAATGACGTTGCCGAGCTCATCGGGCGCGTCGGTGACGAATTCGCGGTAGAAGCGCAGCACGTCAGTGCTGTCCTCGGCCGCCCAGAACACCGGTCCGGCCATGACGGTGGGGCCGACGGGGTGCAACGTGAACCGGAACGAGCTGACGACGCCGAAGTTCCCGCCGCCGCCCCGCAGCGCCCAGAACAGGTCGGGGTGATCGTTGGCCGATGCGCGAACGATGTCGCCCTCGGCTGTGATCACCTCGGCCTCCATCAGGTTGTCGACGGTGAGCCCGTGTTTACGCATCAGCCAGCCGATGCCGCCGCCCAGGCTGAGGCCACCGACGCCGGTGTGGCCGACGATGCCCCCCGTGGTGGCGAGACCGTGTGCCTGTGTCTCGTGGTCGACGTCGCCCCACAGGGCGCCGCCCTGGACGAGGACCGTGCGCTCGACGGGATCGACCGAGACAGCGCGCATCGCCGAGAGATCGATCACGATGCCGTCGTCGCAGACCGCGGTGCCGGCCACATTGTGGCCTCCGCCTCGTACGGCGATCTCGAGGTCGCGGTCGCGGGCGAAGCGCACCGCTGCGGCCACGTCGGCGGTACCGCTGCAACGGGCGATCAATCGGGGTCGCCGATCGACCGTGCCGTTCCACACGGCGCGGGCGTCGTCGTAGGCATCGTGGTCGGGAGAGATCACGCTGCCGCGGAACCCGGGGATCTGGGTGGTTGGTGCGGTCATCGGTCCTCCTCTGGTCGATGTGCTCAGCGCAACATCGGGAGCTACCGACGTGAAGGCAGCGATCTGGACCTCGAGGTAAGGAATCTGGACTTCACAGCGGTCGAGTGGGGCGGGACACTGTGCTCATGAGGACCTACGGGCAGTACTGCCCGATCGCCCGTGGAGCGGAGATCTTCGCTGAGCGCTGGACGCCGTTGATCATTCGCAACCTGCATCTGGGCTGTGAAACCTTCGGCGAGATCCTCGAAGGTGCGCCCGGACTCTCCCATACGCTCCTCGCGCAGCGGCTCCAACAGCTCGAACGCCTCGGCATTGTCGAGTCGGCACCCAAGGCTCACGGGCGCGGTCACCGTTACCAGCTCACGAGCTCCGGCCACGATCTGTTCAAGGTCTGCCAAACCCTCGGCGAGTGGGGAGCCCGGTGGCTCGAGATCGCCCCGGAGAACCTCGATCCATTCGTCGCGCTGTGGTCGATGTGCAACGCGCTTCGACGGGACCGACTCCCGGACCAGCGCGTGGTCATCCGGTTGGACTTCACCGGCTTCCGTCCCCACGAGCGGTACTGGTTGCTACTCGAGCACGGCGAGGCCGAGATCTGCAAGACGTATCCCGGACTGGACGAAGACCTCTACATCACTGCCGACGCCGAAGCGTTCGTGAAGTGGCACGCCGGCCAACTCTCCTGGGCGGAGGCAACCCGCGACTCCCGGATCCAGCTCGACGGCCCCTCATGGCTCGTACGCGCCTTCCCGACCTGGAACGCCCGCAGCATGTTCGCTCACATCACGCCCACCGCCGGTAGAGCCACCGCCTCGAACTGACCGTTCACTCGGACGTGCACGACGCGATGTCCGACTTCCGCGTCCGATACCCGTAGTCGAGAGCCGTCGCGGCCATCCTCGAAGCGCCGTTCCTACCCGCTCGCGACCGGGACCGCGATGTCCGATTCTCGCGTCCTCGAACGTGGGGTGATCGCCCCACGGAACGTCGTCCAGGTGTCGTAGCCAGCAACCGGACGATCGCGACGCGTGTGCGACGTCCCGCGCCGGCGGAGGCCGCGAGACCACGTCGCCGTGACGTTGTCGGAGCGCCCATTGCGTCGCGCGCCTACAGCCGTCGTGTCGCGCCCACTCGATGAGTACGCGTGATCTATGACTCGTGAGGTACTCGATCAAGACGGTCGGGTAGTGATCCGCGACGTGTCGCGTGGACTGTCACGGTGTGTTCATCAACGTCACGGTGGGGAACGGCTCGCGACCGTCGTCACCCTCAGATCCCCCCGAGTCGGCCCGCACTGTCATCGTGTCCGACGCCTGACCCTACGGGCGTGTGTGGGCGGCCACCAGAATCTGCCCACTGGTCTGGCGGTCATGAACCATTGCCCACAGGTGGCCACGCGATCGCTGAACGATCGCTTGCAGCGATCGACGCCTCACTACCGGCCTCGCCACTAACGGCACTTCGGGGCGATGCCCCATGTCGATATGCCCGCGCGCGTTCGGGGACACTTCGAGACGATTTTGCCGAACGTATCCGTCGTTCGGCATCCAGGCCGCCATATGGACGCCGTGCCAGTGACGCCGATCGGGCGCGGTGCTGCATCGTTCGTGAGCGTCGTTCGGTCGCGCGGTTCTGTGTGACGCTGGTCGGCCTGCCCAGGAAGCGGACGCTCGACAGAACTCGTCAGGCGCGGCGGCCGTCGCTGATGGCGCGGTGGAGGCCGGCGAGCATGGGTTGGAGGTCGTAGCCGATGGTGATCATGCGGAATCCTTGGTCGCGTCGTTTGGCAACCAAGGCTGGGTCGGAGTGAATGGCGGGCACGATGTCTGCGGTTTGGCAGGCGGCGACGACGCGGAGCAGCGCGTCGTTGAATCGTTCGTCGTCGTGGTCCATGGCGGGTGGGAGTCCGAGGGTCATCGACAGGTCGGCCGGCCCGATGTAGAGGGCGTCGACTCCTGGTGTTGCGGCGATCTTGTCGACGTTGGCCACGGCTTCGACCGTTTCGATCATCGGGATGACGGCGATGTTCTCGTTGGCGCCTGAGATGTACTTGGGTCCGTATCGGGCACCTGCGCCGATGGGGCCGAGGCTGCGGGCGCCGACGGGGGCGTAGCGGCAGGCGCGCACGACGGCTTCGGCCTGGTCGGCGGTGTTGACCATTGGCACGATGACTCCGCCGGCGCCGGCGTCGAGGACCTGGCCGATGAAGCCTGGTTCGTTCCATGGGACCCGCACGATCGGTAGGGCGGTGCCGCCGGCGGCGATCGCGGTGAGCTGCCCGACGATCGAGGCGTAGTCGTGGATGCCGTGTTGGCCGTCGATGCAGACGTAGTCGTAGCCGGCGCCGCTGGCGACCTCGGCGGCCAATGGTTCGCGCAGGAACGTCCAGGCGCCGAGGAGCGGATCGTGGGTCGACAGCCGGGCGCGCAGCGATTCGAGGATCACCGCGGCGACCGTACGGGATCCGACAACATCAAGCAACCAAGCACTTGCTTGTCTAGGTCAATTTCGGGTACCGTGTGAGTGTCGATCGCTGTCACGTAGGAGGCCGTTCCATGACCGTTCCCGATCCCGGGCCCGCTCGCCACTTCATCGCCGGCCAGTTCACCGAGTCGGTCTCGGGCGAGTGGTTCGATCACATCAACCCGGCCACCGAGGCCCCGACGGTGAAGGTCGCCAAGGGCGACGCCGCCGACGTCGACGCGGCGGTCGCCGCAGCCAAGGGCGTGTTCGACGACGGCGCGTGGTCGCGGGCCAAGCCGTCGTTCCGCCGCCAGGTGCTGACCAAGGTCGCCGATCTGATCGTGGCCCGCTCCGATGACATCATCGCCTTGCAGGCGTTGGAGATGGGCGGTCCGGTCGGACCGAGACATCCGGGCCCGCACCCGGTCGCGGAGCGTTCGGCGTGGAACTTCCGGTTCTTCGCCCAAGAGCAGGAGCTGGCCGGCAACGAGTCGTTCAACCGCGACGACAACCTGCTGACGTACACGATCGCCGACGCCGCCGGGGTGTACGGGCTGATCACGCCGTGGAACGGGCCGTTCATGTTGTCGACGTGGAAGATGGCGCCGTGCCTGGCCTACGGCAACTCGGCGGTGCACAAGCCGTCGGAGCTGTCGCCGCTGTCGATCCAGGTGCTGTGCGAGATCTTCCAGGAGGCCGGGCTGCCCGACGGCGTGTACAACACCGTGCTCGGATTCGGCAAGGAAGCCGGTGTGCCGCTGGTCGAGCACCGCGACGTGACCGGCGTGTCGTTCACCGGTTCCCCGGGCACGGCCCGCGACATCGCCTCGCGCGTCGCCCCGGATCTGAAGCGGACCTCGTTCGAGCTCGGCGGGAAGTCGGCGAACATGATCTTCGCCGACGCCAACTTGGACCGGGCGGTCCCGGCCGCCGCGATGGGGATCTTCATGAACGCCGGCCAGGTGTGCGTCGCCGGGTCGCGGATCTTGGTGCAGCGGGCGATTTACGACGAGTTCCTCGCCCGGTTCGAGGCCGAGGCCGCCAAGTGGAAGTCCGGTGACCCGTTCGACCCGACGACACGGCTCGGCCCGCTGGTGTCCAAGGGCCAGTACGAGCGGGTGATGAACTACCTCGACATCGCCGGGCGCGAGGGCCGGGTCCTGTTCGGCGGCGGCCGACCCGACGGCGTCGACACCGGCTACTACGTCGCGCCGACGGCGATCGTCGACGTCGCCAGCGACGCCCGGGTCTGCCAGGAGGAGATCTTCGGGCCGGTCGCGGTGATCATCCCGTTCGAGGACCGCGACGAGGCGCTGGCCATCGCCAACGACTCGATCTACGGGCTGGCCGGCTACATCTGGACGGAGTCGCAGACAACAGCGCACTACGTCAGCCACCGGTTGCAGACCGGGATGATCTGGATCAACGACGGCTTCGACCGCGATCTGCGCCAGCCGTTCGGCGGCGTCAAGCAAAGCGGCGCCGGCCGCGAAGGCGGGGGCCGCAGCCGGGAGTTCTTCACCGAGACCCGGTTCGTGTCGTTCCCGCTCACACCCCGCTGACCGCCTGAGCGGACACGGCGGCCCAACAGGAGGGCGCAATACAATGACGTCGACCATGACTGAAGAGGCCGCTCCAGCGTCGCCGACCCCGCGACGCAACCGCGGTGCACGTCGTGACGAACTGCTGCGCATCGCCTCGCGTGTCTTCGCCACGAAGGGGATCGCCTCGGCGACGGTGCGCGACATCGCCCAGGAGGCGGGGATCCTGTCGGGCAGCCTCTACCACCACTTCACCTCGAAAGAGGAGATGGTCCGCGAGATCATCAGCCCCGGCGCGACCGGTGGGATCCAGAGCCACGCCCAGCTGATCGCCACCGCCGGCGACCCGGCCAGCGGCCTGCGCGCCTGCATCCTCGACGCCGTGCGCTGGGCGGCCAGCAAACCCGACGTCGCCCGCATCTTCCGCAACGACGCCCAGTACATCAGGGAAACACCCGCTCTCGCCGACAGCGAGCAGCGCCGCCAGGCCAACCGGTTGCTGTGGGTCGAACTGGTCGAGGCCGGCATCGCCGATGGCACGTTCCGCGCCGACGTCGACGCCGATGTGGTCGTCCGGGCGATGTGGGACGCGATCCTCTCCTCGATCCGCTGGTTCCCGCCGCTCGGCGACCGGGAACCCGAGCCGGTGGGCAACGAGCTGGCGGCGTTCTTCGTCGCCGGCCTGTGCAACCACACCCCGCCGACCGGTCCGACGGGCAGCGCCCCGGCAGCCGTCAAACGCCGCCGCACGACAACACCCGCGCCAACCAATTGACCCCTCCTCCCGGCGGCGTCGCTGGAGGGCCGGCGCGGCGGGCCTCGCAGTAGGGTCGGGCGGGGGTTCATCCGATGACGCAGCAACATGGCCGCGGGGGCGGGCAATCGACGGCACTCGCTGGCGACGACGCGCCGATCACGGCCGGTCAACGCACGTTCACGCCGGTCCAGCTGACCGGCGTGTTGCGCCGAGCCGGTGTGCTGGCGGCCGACCGTGCGGTGGTCGCGGTGAACGCCCGACCGTTGGGTGTCGGCGAGTCGATGATGAGCGACCTGGTCCGCCTCGAGCTCACCTACGACGACGGCGTGGCAGCCGGCGCCCCGGAGTCCGTCGTCGTCAAGCTGTCCTGTCCGGACGAGTTCCGTCGTGCGATCGCTGACCGGTTCGACTTCTACCGACGCGAGATCGACTTCTACCAGCACCTCGCCGGCGCGGTCCGGATGCGCTCACCGCGCTGCTACGCGTCGGTCATCGACGAGCGCACCAACGAGTTCACCCTGATCCTCGAGGACCTCGGGTCGCACCGCTGCGTCTCGCAGGCCGACGGCTGTGATCTCGACGAGGCCCGCCTGGCGGCTCGGTCGTTGGCCGACTTCCACGCCACCTGGTGGGGACGGACCGACGAACTGTCGACCCCGGTCGTGTCGATCGGTTCGCCGCGCCAGCTCGACGACGTGATCGACACGTTCGCCCGGTCGTGGCCGACCTGCCGGCGGCTGGCCGGCGATCGCCTCCCCCCGCAGGTGCTGGCCATCGGCGATCGGTGGGCGACGGTCGGCCCGAACCTGACCCGGCGCCTGAGCACGTCGCCGCGCACCTTGTGCCACGGCGACTTCCGGCTCGACAACCTGCGCTTCGCCGACGGCGATGAGGTCATCGCCTTCGACTGGCAGCTGCTCACCCTGGCCAACGGCGTCACCGACCTCGCCTACTTCGTCAGCCAATCGGTGCGAACCGACCAACGCCGCGGCAACGACCGGGCGCTGCTCGACGTGTACCTCGCCCAGCTCGCCGGCCACGGCATCGACGACGACGCCGACGACGCCTGGGAGGTGTACCGCACGGCGGTGCTGGCGATGATCATCTTCCCCGTCAGCCTGTACGGCGGCTACGAGGACTTGCCGCCGCTCGGGCAACGCACGACCGCAGCGATGCTCGACCGGGCGGTCGCCACGATCAGCGAGCTCGAAGCCTGGGACGTGCCTGCGGCTCGTTGAGCACGCAGCCGCCGAGGCTCAACTCCTGGGCGTGAACTCGCAGGGCAGCTGCTTGATGCCGTGGATGAAGTTGGAGCGCAGCATCTCCGGTTCGCCGGCGATCACCAGGTCCGGGAGCGTGGTGAAGATCTCGTCGAACATCACCGTCATCTCGCGCCGGGCGAGGGCGGCGCCGATGCAGAAGTGCGGGCCGCCACCGCCGAAGCCGACGAGGTCGCCTTTGCGGCGCACGTCGAAGCGCAACGGATCGTCGTAGACGGCTTCGTCACGGTTGGCCGAGTAGTACCACATGACGACCTTGTCGCCGGCCTTGATCGACTGGCCGGCGATCTCGGTGTCGACCACGGCCCGGCGGCGCATGTGCAGCGTGGGGGTCCCGACACGGACGATCTCGTCGACCGCGGTCGGCGCGACCCCGGCGAAGTCGTCGGTCCAGATCCGCCGCTGGTCGGGGTGGTCGGTGAGCAGCTTCATGCCGTGGCTCAGCGCGGTGCGCGTGGTGTCGTTGCCGGCGATGACCAGCAAGATGGTGAACCGGGCGAACTCCTCCAAGGTGAGGCGTTCGCCGTCGACCTCGGCCTGCACCAACGTGGTGGCGATGTCATCGCGGGGGTGGGCCAGGCGGTCCTTGGCGAGGTCGATGGCGTAGTCGAACAGCTCCTTGGTGTCGCGGATGAACTGTCCGAAGTCGACGTTGCAGTCGGGGTCGCTGGGGCCGAGGATCACGTTGGTGATCTCGAACATGCGCCGCTCGTCGGCCGGGGGGATGCCCATCATCTCGCAGATGATCTGCAGGGCGAACGGGACGGCGAACAGCTCGACGAAGTCACCGCCACCGGTCGGGGCGGCGTCGGCGACGACGCGTCGGGCCCGGTCGCGCACCTGCTGCTCGAGCTGGCCGATGGCCTTGGGGGTGAAGCCCTTCTGGATGATCTTGCGCAGCCGGGAGTGCTCGGGCGGGTCGAGCCCGATCATCGACCCGAAGAAGTCGTCCATCTCCGAGGTCTGGTCACCGATCGTCACACCCGAGACGCTGGAGAACAGCTGCGGTTGACGACCGACCATCTTGACGTCGGCGTGACGGACGATCGACCAGAACCCGTCGCCGGTGGGCATGCCCGGTGTGACTTCGAACTCGCGGTGGTACGTGACCGGCGAGTCGCGACGCAGTACGGCGAAGGCGGCGTCGATGTCGGCTGGGGGCAGCGTCCAGAAGTCGGGGTTGCCGGGCTGGATCTCGTCGAGCGCCCAGGTCCGGGCGTTCATGCGCGGGACCGGGCGTCGGCCAGCAGCTTGTCGACGAGGTAGTTGCCGCGCTCGCGGTTGGCGGCTGAGTGGAACAGGTGCGAGCCGATGCGGTTGGTCTTCGACGACGCCAGGTAGTTGCGTTCGTAGAGCTCGTTGCGGCTGCCGAGCAGGGAACCCATGAAGTCCCACGCCACCCGGTAGATCCCCGAGCGGTCCTCGGCGCTGATGCCGTTGGCGCCGGGCTGGAACTCGTTCATCAGCGCCAGGATCCGTGGGTCGTCGAGCTGGCCGCGGCTGGCCGCGGCGAGCAGGTTGTGGCTGCCGATCACCTTGAGGATCTCGTTCACCCGGGCGAACCACTCGGGCAGGATCGAGCGCATCGGATGCAGGGCCCGGGCCTTCGGGGTAGACGCCGCCGCCCTCCCAGGTCTTGGCGTTGAGCTCGGAGAGGAGGATCGCGTTGCGGGTGATCTCGATGTAGCTCTGGATCTCGCCGAGCATCTCCAGGGTCCGCTCGGAGACGTCGTTGACCGCCTCGGCCATCCGCGTGGCCAACACGTAGGCGAACTCCAGCTTCGTCAGAGCCCGGATCGTGGTCTGCTGCATGATGTTCGGCCACCACGCGCTCAGGCCCATCACCGAGTTGTAGACACCGATGTTGCCGTCGATGAACACGTTCGCCTTGGGCACCTCGACGTCGTCGAAGATGCACAACGCGTCCTGCTCGTCGAAGCGGGTGGAGAACGGGGCGTCGAGCGGATGGGCACCGGGACGCATCCCGCTGTCACGGCACAAGAACACCAGCCCGGGGGCGTCCATCGGCACGGTGAACGACAGCGCGTACTCGGGCGGCCCGTCGCCGGGCATCGGCACGGCCGGGTAGACGGTCTGCTCGTCGGCGTACGGGGCCAGGGTGGCCAGCAGCCGGGCGCCGCGCACGATGATCGAATCGGCCGTCTCGCCGACCTTGTGCAACGGCACCGGGTTGTTGGCGAAGATGCCGTCGGTCTTCTTGTCGACGGTCGGGTGGATGATCGTGTGGGTCAGCGACAGGTCGTCGCGTCGCAGCCGCTTCTGGAAGGCGACGAGGTTCTCGTAGCCCTCCTCGTTGCAGCCGTCCGCGGCGGCCCACCGCAGGCGGTCGTCGGCGAACCCGGCGAACGTGACGTTCATGTAGTCGGGTGTGCGGCCCATCACGCCCATGCGACAGCTCGGAGATGCGGACCAGTCCGACGTGGCGGCGCTGCAGGTCTTCGACGGAGCGGGGCTGCATGTGGCTGACGTTGATCTCCTCGCCGGTCTCGGGGTCGGCGATCAACAGCTCGTCGGGATACTGGTGCTGCAGGTCGTAGTACGCGGCGATGGCATCGGCGCCCCCTTTCAGCATCGGGTGCTCGGCGACCGCCTCGATGCGCTCGCCGCCCAACCAGATCTCCCGGTTGGTGGCCTTGAGCCCGTTCAAGTAGTCCTGTCCAGTACGTGCCGGCATCGGCGGTTCCTCGTCTCGAATCGCGGTCGGTGGATCGGCCCGCAGGCCTCAGGTGGTGGCGCCGAAGCGCACGTAGTCGGTCGAGTCCTCCAGCGCGGCGGGACCCTCGTTGGGCAACGGCTCGAAGTGGCTCAACGCCGCGTTGACGTCGCCCTCCCACACCTCGGGGGGCAACTCGTAGAGCACCTCGATGCCGTTGCCGTCGGGGTCGACGACGTAGGCCGAATGCGTCATCCCGTGGTTGCCGCGCACCGCCGTCTCGATCCCGAACGCCTGCATGTGCTCGAGCTGCGCCAACCACTCCTCACGGGTGCCGTACGCCAGCGCGATGTGGGCGATGCCGGGATGGTTGGTGAACATCCCCCACTCGGGCACCGGCGGCGCCGAGGCCGGGTCGGGGATCTGGGCCAGGGCGAAGTCGTGGTGGTGATCGGGATGCCCGCGGTAGAAGCGCATGTCGATGTTCGACGTGAACGGCGTCTCCAACTGGCCGCACTGCTCGAAGCCGAGACCCTCGCAGTAGAAGCGGTGCGAGGCCTCGATGTCACGAACGTTGAGCACGAGGTGGTTCACCGAGGGATGAGACGGGCGAGTTGCAGCCACAGCTGCCTCCTTCGATCGACGAGGGGACATCCTTGCGACGCCCCCACCGGACGCTTCGAAGCATGACAGACCTCAACGGAAAACACAACAAGCACTTGCTTGGTTTCTCGGTTGACTTCTCACCAAGCACCTGCTTGGCTTCGGAGGCCAGCTGCTGCGGAAAGGTTGCCGATGCCCGAGCCGATCACGAAGACCGAAGACATCCCCAAGGTGCTCACCGACGAACTGCGCGACCAGCTGTCGTCGGTGTCGACGGCGACGCTCGCCCACCAACTGCAGATGCGCGGCATCCGCAGCACCTTCCTCAGCGGGCTCAAGCCGACCCACCCCGAGATGCGACTCGTCGGGCGAGCCCGCACGTTGCGCTACGTCGCCCTACGCGAGGACATCCGCCTCACCGGCCCCGGCGAACGCACCGCCCAGAAGCAGGTCGTCGAGACCGTCGAACCCGGCGACGTCGTCGTCATGGAAGCCCGCTACGTCCCCGACGCCGGCACGATCGGCGACATCTTCGCCATGCGCGTCCACGCCCTCGGCGGCACCGGCGTGATCACCGACGGAGCGCTGCGCGACACCCCAGCGATCGTCGCCATTCCGCTGCCCGTCTACCACCAGAGCTCCCACGCAGCGACCTACGGACGCCATCACATGGCCTACAGCGTCGACGACTCGATCACCTGTGCAGGCGTGTTCGTCCAACCCGGCGACATCATCGTCGGCGACGCCGAAGGCGCCGTCGTCATCCCCCACGCCCTCGTCGCCGAGGTCGCCGCCGCCGCCGTCGCCCAAGAGGAGGTCGAGGAGTTCGCCATCGAACGGGTCGCCGCCGGCGAATCGACCGACGACCTGTTCCCCCTTGCCAAGGAACGGCGACCGGAGTTCGAAGCGTGGAAGGCCGACCGCTCGTGAGCGACCGTCGATCGATCAGCATCCCCGGGCTCGCCCACCTGACCGCGATCCCCGTCGCCACCCGCATCGGGCCGCTCGTCGTGTCCAGCGTCATCGCCCCGTTCGACCCCGGCACCCGCCACGTCCCCGACACGATCGAGGCGCAGATCGCCAACATCTTCGACCACGTCGGCGCGATGCTCGACGCCGCCGGAGCGACCTGGGACGACGTCGCCAAGATGAGCTTCTGGCTCGTCGACCCGGCGCACCGCGATGCCCTCGAAGCACCGTGGCTCGAACGGTTCCCCGACGAGACATCCCGGCCGTCGCGCCACACCCACATCACCAAGGGCGCGCCGACAGCGACCGCCGACTTCCTCGCCTACGTCACCGACTGAGAGCCGCACCATGAACCTGAGCACCGACGAACACCGCCAAGCGGCCAAGTCGATCTACGAAGCCGAGCAGACCGGCGACTGGACCGAACCGGTCTCCAACCGGTGGGAGCACGCCGACATCGAAGACGCATACCGGATCGGCCTCCAGGTTCGCGACCTCAAGCTGGCCGACGGACGCACCATCAAAGGCCACAAGATCGGCTTCACCTCCAAAGCCATGCGCTCCCTCGTCGGCGCCACCGAACCCGACTACGGCTTCCTCTACGACGACTGGTTCGTCGCCGAAGGCAGCGTCGTCCCACGCGGCAAGATGAACCGGCCCCTCGTCGAACAAGAGCTGGCGTTCGTCATGGGCTCCCGACTCGCCGGACCATCGGTCAACGCCGCCGACGTCATCCGGGCCACCGACTTCGTCCTCCCGGCCCTCGAGATCGTCGACAGCCGCTTCAGCGGACGCGGCAAGAAGCTCCTCGTCGACAGCATCTCCGACGCCGCATCCTGCGGGTTCGTCGTCCTCGGCGGCAACCCGGCACGCCTCACCGACATCGACATCCGCCGCATCAGCGGCTCCCTGGCGATCAACGGCGACATCATGGAAACCGGCACCGCCGCCGCCGTCATGGGCAACCCCATCACCGCCGTCGCCTGGCTCGCCAACAAGCTCGCCGAGTTCGACGTCGCCATGGAACCCGGCGACGTCATCCTCTCCGGCTCCTTCATCAAAGCCGTCCCCTTCGACGCCGGCGACTCCGTCTACGCCCTGTTCGACCAACTCGGCGAGGTCACGCTCATGGTCGGCGAGTAGCAGCCGAGCACCAACCGCCCAGTCCGCTCGGGATCAAACACGTGGCTCCTCGCCTTCTACCTGGACGACTGATCGGCGGGCCGGATTCGTCGCTAGGTTCGGATCGCGTCGTCCCGGGCTCGACTCGAGCACTCGCGGCCATGCGCTCGGCCGCCCGTCGGCGCGCACAGTACAACGCTCGCCGAATTGACCGTCTTGCACGCATAGCTGACGATCGTTGCCGTGCGGCAACGCTGAGGCGGCGCCCCGATTCGGCGGAGCTCCGCGCGCGGCCTTCGCTCACCAAACCGTGCCACACAACGCTCGGTGAAACGGACCGTGCGGGTGCCCTCCAACGCCGGCTCCGTGGCGCTGATATATGTGCGGGTTCCTCCGCACGGTCAATTAGCGCATCACGGCAGCTCGGGCGCGCCGCAACTTCACTCGCGAACTCGAGCGGTCAGACCTCGCATCGGCGCCGAACATTCAGTCGGTGCGCCGCGCGACAGCCGGTACTCCTTCCAGCTGGCCGTCCACGACGTGTTCTCGACCCGGCGTCCAAGACGCAGTCGGCGGCAACTACCGGGCGGAGACGTCGGACACCCCCGGGCTGAGCTCGTCGAGCTCGTCGAGCAGGTCGTCCAGTCGCTTCGCTCCTCCGGGCGGCACTTCGAGGTTGTAGTGCTCGGGGATGCGGAGGGAGGCGGCGTCCTCGTTGATCTGCTCGGGCGGGAGGCCTGCGAGCAGCCGTTTGAAGTCGTCGGCGAGCGCCGGCGCGGCGAGCTGGTCGAGAGCGAACGCGGTAACGAGCGCGGCCCGTGGCATGGCTAGGTCGAGGCCGCTGCTTTGCCTCGCCTGCCACGGTTCGGTCAGATCACGGCGGTCGACCGTCGAGCCGGCACGGACGCGGGCCACCAGACGTTCATCGGCGAGAAGGAAATCCGACCAGTGCCACTCGTCGAGTGGTTGCGTGTGGAGCGCCTCGTCGAGCAGCCTGGCGGCGTCGTCCCATCGTCCGCGAGCGGCATTCAGCTTGGCGCGGATCGGCTGCGGCGCGTGTTCGACCCGTAGCGCTGCCCGAGTCGATCCAGCCGGGCGCGCTGCGGTTGAGGTGCTCCTCGGCGAGCTCGAGCTCGTTCCACGCGATCAAGTGAGGACCACGCCCATCTGCGCGAGGTGGCGCATCACGACGAGGTTCGAGGCGGCGGTGATGCGAAGCGTGGCCAGCAGGTCGTCCGTCGATCGCTGGGCGACGTTGGACCCGATCAGCCAGTACGGGAACGTGGGGTACCAGCGGTCAGGCGACCACCTCGGCGAGCGATCGAGTGCAGCCCAGGCTTTCCAGATCAGCTCCTCGGACCGATCGGTGAAGATGTCGCAGAACAGGCTGACCGACGCGAACCAGTCCGGGAGCTCCTCGCCACTGGACAACATCGCGTCGCGCAGCGTGAAGATCATCTCCTGCTCGGGCCGCACGTCATGGACCAGCATCGGATCGGCGACGCAGTACGCGCCGTCCCAGTCGTTCCGCTCGACGAACCAGGCGAACGCTGCGTAGCGGTCGGGGACGAGCAGCTCGAGGTCATGGCGCGCTTGGCCCTCGTCGGGCCCGTACGTTCGGGGCGCAGTCGCGATCATGATCGTCTTGACGTGGTCGGCGTGCCGGCCGCGCACCTCGTCCCGTCGCCCATCCTGCATCAGGTGTTCACGGCCGTAGGCGCGCATCGTCTCCAGCAGCCGGTAGCGCGACGCGCCGTCCGGGTCGACCTCGTGCTCGAGCAGCGATCGATCGACGAGCCTGGCCACGATGTCGACGACATCCCACGCGGTGATCGGTCCGTCGGCAGCGACGGCCCGCGCCGCGGTCAGGTTGAACGACGTCGGGAACACCGACAACGCGTCGAACGCCGCCTGCTCGTCGGGGTTGCACAGCTCGTAGGACCAATCGAGCGTCGTGCGCATGGTCTGGTGGTGCTCCACTCGGGCTCGGCGGCCACCCACCAGCAGGCGAAACCGTTCGTCGAGGAGCCCGGCCAGCTCCGACGCGCTGAACGCCCGGCTTCGGGACGCGGCCAGCTCAATGGCGAGCGGCATCCGGTCGAGGCGTTCGCAGATCGAACGAACAATGGCGAGCGCCGTGTCATCAAACTCGGCGGCGGGTGTCGCAGCTCGCGCCCGGACGAGGAAGAGCTCGACGGCCTCCGAGTCGCTGAGAGCACCGACCGGGACGAGCCTCTCGCCGATGATCTGCATTGGCTCGCGACTCGTCGCGAGCACGTGAACGTCGTGGCACCGGCGCACGATCGCGTCGATCATTCGCCCCGCACCGTCCAGCACGTGCTCGCAGCTGTCGACGACGACGAGCGACCTGCGCGTCGACAACGACGACACGATGCGCTCGGACGAGTCACCGACTGGGCCGAGCCGGATCCCCAACCCGCTGGCGAACGCCGTCGCCACGGACGCTTCGTCGGAGATGCTGGAGAGCTCCACGAACCAGCAGCCGTCCGGCTGATCGCCCGCCACACGATGGGCGGCCTCGATGGCCAGGCGCGTCTTGCCCGACCCGCCGGCGCCGAGCAACGTCGTCACCCGATTCTCGACCACGACGGCGAGCAGATCGTCGAGCTGCGCGTTCGCGACCGATGAACTCATCCAGCTCGACCGGGACGTTGCCAGCTCGCCCGCCGCTGGAAGCGATCGCCGAAAACATGCCCGGGCCGAGCTGGAACAGCCGAAGCGGCCTCGACAGGCCACGTAGCTGGTGCACCCCGACATCGACGAGATCGGCGTCGCCCAACAGCGCCGCCATCGCCTCCGACACCAGGACTTGGCCTGCCTGAGCCAACCCGGCTACCCGGGCGGTCACGTTGACCGTCGTGCCGTAGTAGTCGCCATCGCGCAGCTCCACAGCGCCGACGTGCAACCCCATTCGAACCGGAAGCTCCAGCCTCGACTGGGCCTCGAGCGCCGCCGCCGCGGCCTGCTGGACAGTGGCGAACGCGGCGCAGATCCCATAACTCGCGAGGGTTAGTGTTGGTGTGTGGAGTTGTCGGGTGAGGCGCTGACCGGCTTCTTCGAGACCGTGTTGCCGCATTTGAATGAGCGACAGCGGCGTGTGGTGGTGGGGGCGATGGCTGAGGCGTTGGGTCGCGGAGGTCAGGCGCGAGTGGTGGAGGCGTCGTCGATGAGCTCGTCGACGATCGCCAAAGCGGTGGCCGAGATGCGTTCGGGTGTCGAGCCGTCGGACCGTCAGCGCGCCCGGGGCGGAGGTGACAGACCGGCGATCGACAAGCAGCCCGGTCTGCTCGAAGCGCTCGACGAGCTGGTTCATCCCGACACCCGGGGCACGCCGATGTCGGCGTTGCGGTGGACGTTGAAGTCGACCTACGAGCTGGCCCGCGAGTTGACTGCTCGAGGGTTCAAGGTGTCGGCCGAGCTGGTGCGTCGGTTGCTGCATGACATGGGCTACTCGTTGCAGGCGCCGGCCAAGCAGAACGAGGGTGCTGCCCACCCTGACCGTGATGGCCAGTTCCGGCATCTCAACGCGTTGGCCGCCGAGCGTCTCGCCGCTGGTGAGCCGGTGATCAGCGTGGACACCAAAAAGAAGGAGCTGATCGGCAACTACGCCAACGGTGGGACGGAATGGCAACCGGGCGGCGAACCGCAACGAGTCGAGGTGCACGACTTCGCTGACCGGGCGCTGGGCGAGTTCGCCAAAGCCATCCCCTACGGCGTGTACGACATCGCCAACAACCAGGGCTGGGTCAACGTGGGTGACTCAGCCGACACCGCCGAGTTCGCGGTCAACTCGATCCGGCGCTGGTGGAACACCCTCGGGCGAGAGCGATTCCCGAACGCCACCCGCCTGATGATCACCGCCGACGCCGGCGGATCCAACGGCTACCGAGTGCGCGCCTGGAAGTGGCATCTCGCCCAACTCGCCGCCGAGACCGGCCTCACCATCACCGTCTGCCATTACCCGCCCGGCACCTCGAAGTGGAACAAGATCGAGCATCGCCTGTTCAGCTTCATCTCGATGAACTGGCGCGGACGGCCCCTCACCGACATGCGCACCATCGTCGAACTGATCTCGGCGACCAACACCGAGACCGGGCTCACCGTCCAAGCCGCCTACGACCCCGAGTGGTACGAGCGCGGCATCAGGATCACCGACGACCAACTCGCCGCCATCCCCATCACCCCACACGACTGGCACGGCGAATGGAACTACGACATCGCAACCACATGAACCACGCGACTAATCCCGCGGCGGGCCCTAAGGCTCGGCTCGCAAGCCACGGTCGCGTACAGATCATCCGATTTGTAGCTGCCCCAGAACGCCGGCTCGGCGCCCGGTCGTCGAGCGGCAGCACTTGGTACTTGCCGGCCACGGCCCACCACATCGTGACGAGCTCGAGCAGATCGGTTCAACGGCGCGATTGCCGCCTATGCCAGCGAGCCGGATCTGGTCCCGGTCGTCAACCTGACGCTCGACAGCTCGACGCTCGATCCCGACGCGATCGCCCACGATGTCCTCCCGCCCTGGACGCGAAGCCAACACCGGCGACCGCCGACCGTCGATAACGCAGGAGTCTGAGGTGCAGGCCGGCGTGTTGGTGGCGGCCAGGGAACCGTCGGCGTGCGGGTGTCGTGATGCCGGTCGTCGGAAGTCAGATCGGGCGTCGTTGAAGCCCTTGTCTAGCTGCAGCGACGGCGCGAGGGTGAGCCATACCGCCCATCAGCGGTGCGGTTGATGAGAGGGGATGGCACCATGCCGAAGTACCTACTCAAGGCCCGGTTCAGCCCAGAAGGGTTGGCGGGGGTGATGAAGGAGGGCGGCTCCGCTCGCCGTGCCGTGGCCGACGAATTGGCCAAGAGCCTCGGCGGAGCAGTCGAGTCGTACCACTTCGCCTTCGGTGACGACGACGCCTACGTGATCTGTGACTTGCCCGACAACAAGGCCGCGGCCACGGTGGCGATGACGGTCTCATCGAGCGGTCGGGTGTCAGTCACGACCGTGGCGTTGCTGACCGTGGACGAAGTCGACGCGATCGCCGCCGGCCGCAAGCTCGAGTACTCGCCGCCCGGGGCGTGACTGCGGCCGCAGGCGCCGTCGAGCGGGCAGCTTGGCCTGCGCCGACCGGCTGTCGATGAGGACGGTCTCGAGGTCACCGAGCAGACAACCACACCGGCGCCGGGTCGGGCTTGCAGGCCGGGCTCACGTGTCATCAGCGAGGCGATGAGGTTCGTGCGCAAGCGGCTTCGACGCGCCGGCGGCGGTCGTCCTCGAGCCCGGACGTGAGACGCGTGGAGCCCTTTCTCAACCAGGGGCACGGCATCTCTCTCGCGAGCGCTCCGGAGTCGGCGATCTGCTCGGAGTGGCGAGTACCGAATGGTGTCCCAGAACGCGCGGCGAGACAAGGTGGCGCGGGTATCCCTGATCGCCGGCTCGCGGGCGCAACAGACAGGTTCACGCTCACTGCCCTCGTCCTCATCGAGCCCGACGAGGAGCCCCGCCGGCTCAGGCGGAGACGGCTGCGCCGGCGACGGCGAGAACGGCGCACAACGGCGAGTAGAGGTACGTGTCGCGCCGGGCGAACGCTGAGTCTCGGGACCGCTTCATGAAACCGACGGAGCGTCGGTCGCCGATCGCCCGGGCGGCAAGCACGGTCGCCACGCCGGCCGCCCCAACGCGGTACACCCAGCGCGGCTCCCATCGTGCCGTCGCGCCTGCGTAAAGCCCGCCGGCCATCGCCAACGCCGCGGCGACGGCGACCGTCGCCGTCCTCGAGGGTGCTATCGAGCGCGCGGCCGTCCGATGTCGGGACTACGGCATGTTGGCCGCGTCGACCCCCGGCCGCCCAGTACAGGTGAAGCGCGCTCACACCGCCGAGGAGGGCGGCGCCTCCGCCGCCGAGGATCAACTGCGGACGCTTCATTGTCGAATCGAGGTCGGTCGGACGCAAGTTTCCGTCGGCATGAAGCCATCGTGACCGCGCCACAACCGCTCACAAGTAGTCGAAGTCCCCCAGGGCACGTTCGGAATCGAACGGCGTCCGAATAACACGCCTCGTGCCGTGCTCGGACTGCCCGGAAACGTCGGGCTCGGTGGCACGGTCGGAGCGTCACTCCGGCGCCGACTGCCGCAGGGCGCGAGCGCTGGTTACGAGCGCGACGTACCGGCCAGGCTCGTCGCGCTCATGCTGGCACCGGAGCGGCCGCGCCCTCCCGCAGCGTCTGCAGCGCGCCGGCCCACGCGACGAGCTCGTCGAGCATTTCGGCGAGGATCACGGACTGGTGGGCACGTGGCGTGAACCCGCCCGCTTCGGTGGGGTCGGTGATGGCGAAGTCGTCGAACATCGACAGCGCGACTTGGCTGCGGACCCCGGCGACCTTGACCTCGGCAAGCACCTGGCGGAGGTGCTCGACGGCGCGGGTGCCGCCATGGACCCCGTAGCTGACGAAGCCGGCCGCCTTGTCGTTCCATTCAGCCCAGAGGAGATCGATTGCGTTCTTCAGCGCGGCGGGCAGCGAATGGTTGTACTCGGGCGTGACGAAGACGAAGGCGTCGAGCCCGTCGACGACGTCCGCCCAGGCGCGGGTCCGCTCGCCCTGGTACTGGCCGAACATGGCCGGGAGCGGCTCATCGAGGAGTGGAAGGTCGAAGTCGGCAAGGTCGACCAGGTGAAGCGACAGTGGACCGGCCGGTTGGGCGGCGGGGTGTTGCGCGAGGCCATCCAGGACCCAGTCAGCGACGACACGGCCTCGGCGGCCGGGTCGGGTCGATCCGACAACGACAGCGACATCGAGCATGTCGATCCTCCTCGTGGTTCAGGTGTGATCGCGACCCTACAACGATCGTTGTAGGATCTGCAACGTGCGTTGCAGAAAGGGTGGAGGAATGGTTGCAGCAGACACAGCCGGGCTTCCTGGGCGACCCAACAAACGAGACTCGGTGCTTGCTGGCGCCCTCTTGGTGTTCGCCCGAGATGGCTACTCGCGAGCCAGCATCGACGACATCGCCGCCGCGGCGTCGGCATCGACCAGGACGATCTACAACCACTTCGACGACAAGGCGGCGTTGTTCCACGCGGTGATGGTGGCCAGTTCCACCGTCGTCGCTGAGGCGCAGATCGCGGTGATGGACGAGCAGCTCGGAACAGTCCCGGCGGATGCAGAGGCGCTCGAAGACGCGCTCACCGCGTTCGCTCGAGCATGGATCGCGCCCGTGCCCGACCATGAGCAACACTTCGCTCTCGTCCGCCACGTCAACGCCGAATTGCCCCACATCGCCGACGCCGCCGTCGAGGCATGGCAGAAGGCAGGACCGCGTCGCGTGGTGCGCGCGCTAGCGGGCCACCTGCGCCGCTACAGGAAGGTTGGCCTGATCGCCATACCCGACCCTGAACTCGCAGCGCACCAGTTCGCCGCGCTCATCAGTCCGTTCAACCCGTCGTTGCCGAGACAGCGGCGGCCACGTGTCGACGCCGTGAGCGCCGGTGTTCGGCTGTTCCTGCGTGGAGCCTTGCCTCGGTAGTCCAGTGCGTTCAACACGCCGCGTCGCCTCACACCCTGTGAGCCGCCATCGGATACAGCCGCGCCGGCGACTTCGAACCGCCCCGAGACCTTCCCGACCCCGCCAACCCGAGCGAACATCTCGTGCACCAAATGCTCGGAGCCCTCGAAGCGGCCGACCACGCGGTCGCTGTCCACCCTCAGCTCATGACGATGCCGCTCGACACCGGCGCCAAGCCTCAGCCAGAACCCAGCCCTGCCGGCCAACCCAACGGGAGCCGTCGACGACGCACAACGCCCTGGGTCGGTAACGACGCACATGACGACTGCTCGGCGCTCCCCTCCCAGGCCGTAGGGAGCGGCGCCGAGAGCATCCCCGCGGCTCGCACGCATCCGGTTGAACCGCACAGAACGCTCACGCCGGGACTCTGCCCGAACGACAGCGATACTCACGGACCACCGCGTCGAGACCGCAGGTGCTGCTAACGGCGCCGAATATGGCGGCGGCTCGTGTCCGCCACCGCCGGCTCGATGGCGCGTCGCGAGGCGCTCGACGGCGCCGGTGCTTGCCAAAGCGAGCGCACCGACTGGACGTTCAGCGCCGGTGACAGGCCACCGCTCCAGTCTGCTGGGAATGCTGCCGACTCGCCCGAACGGGCGCTCGACGTCCCGCAGCTGACGCGTCCGAGCTACTGAACGAGGACGTGCAACGTTCTGTAGTTCCATCCAGCCGGCGATCCAGGACGCGGCCGGCAGCAATTCTCGGACGTGATGATCGGCGACCTCGTCTGCTCGAACCGGTGTGGGCTTGGGCCTCGACCGCTGGCACCTTGGCGTCGTGGTCGAGGTCCTCGATGGCCTTCGCGGGTTGACGTGTGTAAGGTCTTGGACCCCGGCGTGCGCACTTGCCCCGTCACGTGAGGCGGGCGATCAACCTCGGCACCGTCTCCCAACGCGGCGGAAGTCGTATTCGGGAAGGTACTGGTGCTGGTCGTACTCCTTACCCCCCATGCGTCCCGTAGGCGTGTCGGCCGGTGCTCACTCGCACGTCGGGCGGATCGGGGCCCAACCCGCGTCATCGACGGCCTCTGAGGAAGATCGGCGCCAGCGCTCATCGGCGCGTCTCGGAAACGCGCGAGCTGGAGGCTGCGGCAGGCTCGATGACGGCTAGCTGGTGCCGAGCGCCTTGGCGATGGGTGCGAGCTTGAACGGGTCGACGAGCGCTTCGATGTGCTCGATGCGTCCTTGTCGAACTGTGAGCATGACGACGGTGATGATCCGGCCGTCGCGCAGCGCGACGACGCCGGCTTCGCCCACGGCGGGCAGGGAGAGCAGCGTGGTGGACGAGTTCGGGCCGAGGTAGCGCAGCAGCCCGGTGGCGACGGAGGCCGGGCCGGCGTCTCTCCTGAAGGCGCCGCCGCCGAGGTCGGCCCAGCCGTCGACCTCGGGGTCGAGGATGGCCAGCAGGCCGTCCAGGTCCCCGGTCGTGCAGGCGGCGATGAACTGCTCCGTGAGCAGCCGTTGCTCGGCCGAGTCGATCTGAAATCGGGAGGGGCCGACGTCGGCGGTGATGGCGCGGCGGGCCCGAGCGGCGAGTTGCCGGCACGCCGCAGGCGTGCGGCCGACGATCTCGGCGATCGCGTCGAACGTGTACTGGAACACGTCGTGCAGAACGAAGGCGGTGCGCTCGGCCGGGGTGAGTCGTTGCAGCACCAGCTGCAGGGCGATGCGGACGTTGTCGTCGAGCGTGATGCGGTCGGCCGGGTCGAGCCCGGGGTCGGCGCCCCGGTCGCCCAGCGACAGCTCGGGCGAGGATGGGTGCCGGCGTTGGGCGCGCAGCTTGTCGAGGCAGAGCCGGCTGACCACGACGACGAGCCAGCCACCGACGTCGTCGATCTCGCCGATGTCGGCTCGCACCAGGCGAGCGAACGCCTCCTGCACGGCGTCTTCGGCTTCGCTCACGTTGCCGAGCATGCGGAAGCCGATGTCGAGCAGGTGGCGTCGATGGTCGCGCCAGGCCCGACCGAGCTCGACGTCGACGTCGCGGGATTCGCCTGTGCGCCGGTGGCGGTCCATGGGTTGTGCTCCTCGTGGTCACGGCGCCGCGGGGGCGGCCCGTCTGAAGAGGACGCACCCGGCGACGGAATGTGACATCGCCGCGGTGTGACGTCGGCGACGTCACACGCAACGGCCGCCTGCGTCCTTTCCAGGCATGCATTCCACCACAGCCACCTCGGCAATCGAGGTTCGTGAGCTCACCAAGACCTATCCCGGCGGCGTCGAAGCGGTGAAGGGCATCGACTTCGACGTCGCCGCCGGCGAAGTGTTCGGTCTGCTCGGCCCCAACGGTGCCGGCAAGTCGACCACGGTCGGCATGCTCACGACCACGATCGCGCCCACGTCCGGCCGCGCCCGCCTGGCCGGCTTCGACGTCGCCACGCAACCGATCGAGACGCGCCGGGTGAGTGCCGTCGTGTTCCAGGAACCGGTGGTCGACCGTCCCCTCACCGGTCGCCGCAACCTCGCGGTGCACGCCCGGCTGTGGGGACTCGACCCGGCCGCCGCCGCGGAGCGCATCGACGACGTGGTCGACGCGTTCGGTCTCAGCGAGCTCATCGACCGGGCCGTCGACACGTACAGCGGTGGTCAGCGCCGCCGGTTGGAGATCGCCAGGGCGCTCGTGTCGGATCCCCAGGTGCTGTTCCTCGACGAGCCGACCGTCGGGCTCGACCCGCGCATCCGGTTCGAGCTGTTGGACTACATCGCCGGCCTGCGGGCTCGTCAGGGGATGACCATCCTGCTCACCACCCACTACCTCGACGAGGCCGAACAGCTCTGCGACCGCGTCGCCATCGTGCATGAGGGCCGCGTCGTCGCGCTGGACAGCCCCGGTGCGCTGTTGGCCCGGTTGGGCCGCGAGGTGGTCGAGCTGCGCGTCGACGGCGACGCCGCCGCCACCATCGCCTCGCTGCGCAACCACGGCATCGCCGGCAGCGACATGTTCGTTGTCGGCGCCACCGTCCACATCCCGCTGGCCACCGGGTCCGGTCGTGACACCGTCGCCGCCATCACCGACCTCGGTGTGGCCGCCCGCGCCATCACCAGCCGCGCACCGACGCTCGACGACGTCTACCTCCAGCTCACCGGCGAGTCGCTCGCCGCCTGAGGACTCGCGCGCCTCTCCGCTCACGCCCTCAGCAACGCACCGCTCGAAAGGAACCCCCATGACCACCATCTCACCTACCGTTGACCTGGCCGCCCGTGCCGACCCCAGCGCCGGTCGCCGTGGCGGCAGCCTCGCCGCCGTCGCCACTCTCGTCCGTCGCCGGCTGGCGCTCAGCGTGCGAACGCCCCGGGAGCTGCTGATCCCGGTGATGGCGCCGTTGCTGTTCGCCATCGTCATCGCCCCCGCCCTCGCCGACACGTTCAACGCCTCACCGGGCGGCATCGATTACATGACCTTCGTCGCCGTGTCCACGCTTGGGCTGCTCGTGCCGCTGAGCTGCATCCAGTCGGGTCTCGGCGTTGTCGTCGACCGCCTCGGCGGCGCTCGACGCGACCTCCTCGCCGCGCCGATACCCCGGTCGCTGATCGTCGTCGGCAACCTGGTGGTGGCCGTCGCCCTGAGCGGGCTGCAGGTCCTGGTCGTCGTCGGCGCGTCTGCCGTGCGCGGCGCCGAGTATCACGTGAGCGCGACGGGCGTGGGCTGGTTCGTCGCTGCCACGCTGGGCTTCGCCATCGCCATGTACGGCATCGCCGAGGTGCTGGCCAACCGGCTGCCCACACAAGAGGAGTACATCGGCGCACTGCCTCCGGTGGCCATCGTCCCCTACTTCTTCGCCGGTGGCCTGTTCCCGATCAGCGCCCTGCCCGCTGGACTCACCGTCATCGCCAAGGTGCTGCCAATCACCCACGTGCTCGCCCTCATGCGCTACGGGCTGGTCGACCGCAGCGGCCAAGGACTCCACGACATCTGGGGCATGGACAACACCACGACGATGGCCGCCCTCAGCCTCACCGTCGTCGTCGTGTTCGCCGCCGCCCTCACCGTCACCTCGATCCGAGTGTTCAAGCGCGCCGCAGTCACATGACCCGTTCCGGCCGGGTCATCTAGCCAAACGGCCGATCCGGCCCGTTCCCCCCTGGAGACCCCCCTATGACCACAAACCTTTCCCTCGCCGCGCCCGTGATCGACCCGACGGTCGGCGAGCCGGTGTCCCGAGACCGACCTGCCGGGCACCGACATCTGCGACTCGTCGCACCGTTGTCAACCCCGGACGTTTGCCGCCCACCCGACGGTGCGCGGCGCGTGCTGGACGAGATGGTGCTCTCCTCGCTCGACGAGTACCGCGCCGTCGGCGGACTCCGTGGGCTCGTCGCCGCTGACGAGATGAGCTCGCAGCAGATCATCGCCACCGTGCTCGACTCTGGACTGAGCGGGCGCGGCGGCGCCGGCTTCCCCAGCGGCCGGAAGTGGCAGACCGTCGCTGACAACGCCCTTGGTGGGCCTCCCGCGACCGTCGTCGTCAACGGCGCCGAGGGGGAGCCCGGCACGTTCAAGGACCGCAGCATTCTTCGCCACAACCCCTACCAGGTGATCGAAGGAGCGTTTATCGCCGCCCGCGCGGTCCACGCCGACCGTGTGATCATCGCCCTCAAGCGGTCCTTCGTCGCCGAGGTCGAACGGACCTGGACCGCCCTCGCCGAGATGCGCGCGGCGAACCTGTTACCGCTGTCGATCGACGGCTCCGTCTTCGAAGGACCCGACGAGTACCTCTACGGCGAGGAGAGCGCCCTGCTCGAGACGATCGACGGTCGCGGTCCCTTCCCCCGAATCGTGCCGCCCTACCGGGTCGGCCTGCTCGGCGACGACCCCCACCGTCGGGTCGGCGCCGGGCCGGCGTTGGTCAACAACGTCGAGACGATCGCCAACGTCCCCAACATCGTCTCCTGTGGCTCGCAGTGGTTCCGATCCCTCGGCACCCCCAACTCGCCGGGCACCGTCGTGGCCACCGTGACCGGGGATCTCCACCGCCACGGCGTCGGTGAAGTCCCCATGGGCACACCGTTGCGGCAGGTCCTCGAGACTGTTGGCGGCGGATCGACGGCGCCAGTCAAGGTGGTGCTCAGCGGCGTCGCCAACCCGGTGATCCTCGGGGACCAACTCGACGTGCCGGTCAGCCACGAAGGCATGCGAAGCATCGGCTGCGGCCTCGGCTCGGCGGGGTTCATCGTCTTCGCCCACCCGACAGACATGGTCGCCGTCGCCGCCGGCGTCGCCCGCTTCCTCGCCGTCGAGTCTTGCGGGCAGTGCACCCCCTGCAAGCTCGACGGCATCGATCTGGCCACCCTGCTCGATCGCCTTGCCCGGTGCAACGCGACGGCTGCCGACCTCGAGATGTTGGAGCGACGCATCGGCACCGTCGGCTACGGCGCCCGCTGCTACCTGGCCGCCCAGCAGGAGACCGTGCTCAGCAGCATCTTCAACGAGTTCCGCAGCGAGTTCGACGCCCACGTCACGGGCGACGCCGCGCCGGCCGAGCCAGCTCTCATCGCCGAGCTCGTCGACATCCGCGACGGACGGGCGATCGTCGACGAGCACCACTACCGCAAACAGCCGGACTGGACCTACAACGCCACCTCATCGGGCTCGAACCCGGTCGAGCTGAGGCGCCGGCACGCGAGCACGCCGACGCGTTGACCACGTCAAGACGAGCGACGCCGTCAGCCCAACCGCCTACCCCCCAACTTCTCGGAGGCTTCACCATGTCCACGTCCCCCAACGGTCAGCTCCTGCGGTGGCCGCTCCCCATCGGCCCGCCGACCCTGCCATCGCACGCGCTGCGGATGGCGCAAGCGGCGACGCAGGCCGCGCCGCGTCTGCGCTATGACCCGTTCTCCCGTCTGATGTTCTTCACCGTCAACGTGCTCTACGGCCAGCGACCCTCGCTGGCCAAGTTCATCGTCCTCGAACACCTTGCCCGCATCCCGTACCAGACATGGGAACGGGTCGCTCAACGCGCCATCGCCCGCACCGAAGGACGATCACATCTCGCACTGCGGATCATGGACCGTGTTGTGGAGGCCCGAGCACAGCAGGACAACGAGCAGCACCACCTCCTGATCATCGACGAGCTGCTGATTCGCCGTGGCGCAGCGCCGGGTCGTATCCGCTACCGGATCCTGCCGCGACTGCTGGCCGGCCCGTGGCATGCGTTCACGTGGCTCCTCCATCTGACCCGACCGGTGTGGAGCTACCGGCTCAACGCCAGCTTCGAAGACCACGCCGAACACGAGTACATGCACTTCGTCGCCCTGCACCCCGAGCTCGACGACGAACCGGTCGTCTGCGACGCTGCCGACGGCTACGGACGCTTCGACACGCTCGCCGACCTGCTCCGCCAGATCGGCCACGACGAACGGGTCCACAAGCTGGAAAGCCTCGCCGCCCAGCAACGACACCAACCTCCCGGCAGGGCCGAACCCGAGCTCGCCGAACCCGACCGCGACTCGCAGGCTGCGTGAGGGTCATCGACCTTCACCGATCCGACGACCTTCGCCGACCAGGCGATGGCGCACATGAGGTCGCTCTACCCCGACGCGCTGCGCAGGACCCGCAAAGCGCGTCAGCATCTTGGCCGACGCCTTCGTAAGGATCCCGCCCATTCCGACCGCCACGACGATGAACTGACCGCCCAGCGCAGCGGCGATCGATTCATGGCTTCATGGGCGATTAACCATGACCTGTAGCGAAGGCCCGCCCCGGTGATGACCAGCCGACCACGGGCTCGATCTTCGTTGAAGTCGTTGGTAAGGAATGCGCCTATGGCCCGGATGTTCTGGCCGCCGTCCCCGACCGTGAGCAGCGGATCCGCTGCTGACGCGAGCGTCGTCGACCCGCGCTCCACGCTGCCCTCTGGGCGGGTCGCGCTGACCGTTTGCGTCGCGCGGTATCGAACGCCGACCCCGAGCGGCGCGAGCGTCCCCGAGCGGCACATTGGGGCGATGCCCCAGGCCGGTATTCGCGCGCATTCGGGGACAGTCCAGCGCCTCGTCGGCACCGTCGATCTGGCGCGCTTCGACTCCACCGTGGAGGAGCCGACGGAAGGCTCAGGTAGGACGTCGCGGCACCCAGGCCGCCGCGTTCCTGTGCGGTCGTTATGCGACGGTCCGGGCCTGCACTCCGCCGGAACTGCTTGAGTCGAGCTCGGCCGGAGGGCTGCGATTACCCCCGGGTCCGCGAGCGCGTTGAGCCGACAATCCAGGACGTGGTCACCCGGCATCTCTCCGTTGTTCTTGGACGCCCCGGCCGGCGCGTTCGATGCGCGTCCACCGCGTCGGTGGAGGCCCTCGCGCTGCGCTCGACGCCGCGCGCTTCGGCTGTGAGGACGCGCACCGAGCCGTCTGATCGGTCCTGCCGTCGTCTGCAGCAGCTGGTGAGGGTGCTCGGGACGGGCGAGTGGCCGCACGGCACGTCCGATGGTCGCCTGTCTGGCGAGGTGGCCGTGCTGTCCGGGTCAGCGCGCCTTGGCCGGAGTTCACCGGCGTAGCGAGGGTTCACGATGTTGCCCGTCATCTCATCCGCCGTTGCCTTGGGCGGCGGCGACGCCGGTGTACTGCTCGGCGGCCGGATTGCCCCGCCCGGGGGTGGGCTCGAACGGCACCCAGCCGACACCGGCGAAGTAGATCTCGGGCCACGCGTGAGCATGCTTGCCCTGCACGTAGTAACGGCCGTCGTCGCGTTGTTCGCCTGGGGTGAACCCGACCGCGACCCGCGACGGCAAACCGAGCACCCGGGCGAAGGCGGCGTACGTGCCGGCGAACTGCTCGCAGTACCCGCGCCGCTGGGCCACGAACTGTTGCATCGCGTTCTGGCTGTAACCGGCACGGAACGACAGGTCGTAGGTGAAGCTTCGGAACCAGTTCTGCAGGGCGATGGCCCGGTCGTAGCGGGTTGCCGCCCCGGCGGTGATCTCGCGGGCCTGTTCGGCCAGTTCGGCCGGGAAGTCGGCGGGGAGCGCGAGGTAGCGTTCGGCGAGTTCGCCGGCGGGCGGCGTGTCTGCGGCACGCAGGCGGGCGACGTCATAGCGGGGCAGCACCGACTCGACCGTGTAGCTGAGACCATCCGACGTTTCCGACGGCGGTGACCAGGCTGGAGGTCTCAGCGTCAAAGGTGATGCCGTCGGGGCCATCGACTCGGACTCGGACTGGTTCGAACGCCGCCGGCAACCAGATGCCGTCCAGACCATGGATCTCGAACGTTTGGGTGACCGTTTCGGTGTCCGCCCCCGGTTCGAAGTTGTGCGGCAGGGGCCCGCTCGCGTCACCAATGGTCTCGTCGTGCGCGTGTCCACGTCGTGCCGTCGAAGTCGGCTGAGTGCGGTCAGGCGCCAGTAGGAGGGCGTCGGGCTGCTCACCACGAAGGCGACCACTTCGGAACTCTCCGAGAGCTGGCCCTTGATGTCGCTGGCCAGAGCAGGCGAGGAGCCGTTTCGGGTCAGCAGTAGCGCCCCGACCACCGCGGTCGTGGCGACGGTCATCGCCGCCAGGCGTGTGACAACGGTTCGCTTCCGCCGGCGACGAGCGATGGCGCCCAAGAGCTCGTGCTCCAGCCGGTCAACGTAGGTCGTACTCGTGGTCATCGATCGAACTCCAGTGCTGTCGACATCGGTGGTGCTTCGAGTCGGTCGGACAGGTGTGAGAGACCGCGGGCTACCCGCTGGCGTGCAGCCGCCTCGGTGCATCCGAGCCGGGCGGCGACCTCGGCGTAGGCCAGCCCGTCGACGACCCGGAAGCGCACGGCGTCGGCCACGCCGTCGGTCAACTCGTCCATCGCCAGTTGGAGGGCGGCCCCGTCACGGCGTGCGTCCAACGCCTCGCGTCAGCTGCTCGAACGGCTCGTCGCCGGCCGGCACCGGTCGCATCCCGAGCCGCCGCCGGGCTCTGCTCGCCACCTCGGCCGCCCGCACGAAGTGGGCGAGTTCGTGACGGGCGATCGCCGCCAGCCACGCCTGCGCCGGTGCCCCGGTGGGACGGTACCGGTGCAGAGACAGATAGGCCTGAGCGAACGTCTCGGCGGTGAGGTCGGCCGCCGTCTCTTGACATGAGGTACGACGAACGAAGAACCCCACGATCGACTCGACGCGACGCCGGTAGAAGACCGCAAAGGCCTCCGGGTCGCGTCTCGCCAAGCCGAGCAACTCGTCGTCGGCCAAGCCCTCAAGCCATCGCACAGCGTCCCCGCGGAATCGCACTCTCTATATATGCCGCAACCCAGAGTGTGCGTGACACTCGGCATGCTGACAGCACCGGCCCCCTTGCCAGCCGCGCTGCTCGACCAACCGACCAACGGCGAGGGCGGGCCCGTTTCTGGGCGGCTCTTGCCCGTGGCGCGACGATTCGGTGCGGGCTCGTTCGTTGAATGGGCGTGGAAGCGGGAGGGGCGTTGCCTGAGGCAGCGGTGATGACACCCGAGACGTTGTGCGCGTTCTACCGGCTGCACCTTCCGTCGGTGTACGGCTACCTGTTGCGTCTCTGCGCCGGCGACCGGGCCGAGGCGGAGGATCTCACCCAGGACGTCTGGCTCGCCCTCGTCGAGGAGCTGCGCCGCGGACACATCGACCGGGCCGACGTTCGCTGGCTGATCACCGTGGCCCGGTCGAAGTTCCTCGATCATGCTCGTCGCGAGCGACTTGGTTGGTCGAAGCTGGCCCTGATTCGCCGCAGCGACGAGTCGCTCGAGGAGCCGACGAGCATGGTGGTGCTGGATCGTCTTGCCGGTCTGCAACCGCTGCACCGGGCCGTTCTCGTGATGCGGTACGTCGATGGCCTGCCCGTCGGCGAGATCGCCGCGGCGATCGGCCGAGAGAAGACCGCCACCAACTCGCTGCTGGCCCGGGCCAGGTCCGAGCTTCGACGCGTCGGCCGAGGAGGCCCAGATGACTGATGACCGCGACTCGTACCGCGTCGAACCCGACGCCGAGTTCGCCAACCGCCTCGAGCGCGTGCTGCTCCGGCGACTGGCCGCACCCGCGGGTTCCTCGACCGACGCGTCGACCGGTCAGGACCTGACGGCGATCGACGTCGACCACTCGGGTGATGGCATCGACGCCGTGGGCAGGAGGAGGATCGACATGGCACTCGTCGACACCGAACCCGCTCCGAGCGAACCAACCCGGCGGCGTCGGTGGCCGATTGCTGCTGCTGCCGCCCTGGTGGCGGTCGTCGTCGGCGGGATCGTGCTCGCCGCCCGAGACGACGCCGACGACCCCCAGATCCCCGCTGCACCGAACACGACCGCCGCCCCGGGGCCACCAGCTGAGGACCAAGCCGCGGGGCTCGCCCGCGCCATGCTCATCTGGCGGTACGAGGATCCCGACGAGGCGATGCGCCACCTCACCGACGAGCTCATCGCCGAGGCCGCCGACGGGACCAGGGAGGGGTACCGACTGGAGGGCCGGATGCTGAACGCGCTGGGCGAGCGGAACGTGAACATTCGGTGCGCGCCAGCAGGTGAGTCGGCCGGCGGCATCGACGTTCAGTGCACCTTCGACACACACACGTTCAGATCCGAAGAGCGTGGACTCCCTCCGTTCCCCGACAGCCAAACCGTCGCCGTCCGCGACGACACGATCGTCGCCTTCGGCGAGTTCGACGTGCCGCCCTACGGCGCTCAAGGGCACTTCACGCAGATGTGGCACGAGTTCAAACAGTGGGTCACCGCCGAGTACCCGGATGATGTCCCCGTGATGTACGAGGGTTCCGGGTGGCGGCTCACCGAAGAGTCGATCGCGCTGTGGGAACGGCGCACCATCGAGTGGGCCGGAGAACAGGCGAGGGCGAGGGTGGGGTTCATCGGCTTGCCCCCCGAGGGAGCGACGCCCAGCACACCCGAGACCGGGGAACTCGTCGTCTACCGGTACGCCCGCAGCCGCTTGTTGGTGTACGCCGACGGCCGGCTGATCTGGCAGCAGCCCAGCTACCTGGCCGAGGGCGCCAACCCACGGTCGACCGGCTACCTCGAGCAACGCCTCACACCAGAAGGCGTCGAACTCATCCGATCCGAAGTCCTTGCCAGTGGACTGTTCGACGAGGATCTCAACCTCATCGCCGACGACGACGCCGGGCCATGCGGCATTTTGATGCGGGTCCCCGACGGTGAACGTCTCGTAAAGGTCTTCTACGGCTGCCCAGACCAAGCCGGCCCGGATTCGCAAGCGGCCACGGAGAACCAGACAAACGCGATCCTACGTCTCAATGAAAGGCTTGCCGATCTGCAGTCCTGGCTGCCGGCGAGCGGGTGGCAGGACCAGACCATCCGGGCCTACGTGCCGTCGGGCTTCGGCATCTGCCTCCACCCTTCCGACCCGAACGAAACAGGGCCGATCACGACCGTCGACGTCGAGTCGACGCCCCAGCCGGATCGCGGGCAGCTGATCGAGCAACTGCTGAACCTGCTCCCCGCCCCCGCCGCCGAGGTGCTACGCGGCAGCGAGACGGTCCCAAGCCTTGATGGTTCAGAAGAGCAATGTCTGGTCGTGACGACCGATGAGGCTCGTCTGCTCGATCAGGCCCTGAACGACGTGGGGGCCGAACTGGACCAGGTGGCGGCGTTGGCGGTGCTCGCCTACCACGTCGACTACCCAGGCCAAGATGGCGCAGGGGTCGGCATTGTGTTCGAGCCGCGGTTTCCCGATGGGTCGATCAACTGCTCGACGTGCGGCTGAACCCGCACCGATTCCGGGCCGAGCTCCGCGATGTCGGGCCCGGAGTCGAGCCGATCACCGCTCCGACCGGACGGCCACCCAGCCGCAGGAGGGAACGAACGATGAGGCGGCCCGCCAGCGACGAGCCTTGCACGCTCCCATAGTCGGCTCGATCGGCTCACCGGACTTCGGGCTCGGCGACGACGGTGCCGCGACATATCGCCGTTCGTAACGACACCGGAACCGTCGTCGGGCCCCGAGCAGTTCGGCCCCACCCATCACCGCGGTAACGACGCCCGGTCGACGCGCGCCTGGTGCTCGGTGCCTGGCCGGTCACGCTGGGCGACACCCGTGCGTCTGCGCCGGTTCGTCTGGTCGCGGCGGGCGCGCCGTGATCGCCTGGCGTGCCTGCGTCGATGCTTCCGACTCAGGGCATTCGAGGATGGTTGGTGGTGTCCCGCGACGGCTGAGGCGAGTCGTGCCGGCGACGATGTGCGGCGGTGTTAACGAATCTTGCCCTGCGGCACCCTGTTGAGGGTGATGATGGGCAGGGTGGGGGATCTGGACGGGGTGGAGGCGGTGTACCGGTCCGTTCACCCGCGCCTTTGGCGCTCGCTGCTCTCTTACACCGGTGACGCCGAACTGGCGAGCAACGCCGAGGCCGAGGCCTTCGCTCAAGTTCTTCGTCGGAACGACGCCGTCGACGATGTCGCGACGTGGGTGTGGCGCAGTGCTTTTCGCATCGCCTCGGGCATGCTGGCGGCGAGGTCGCGCTCACAGGGATTCTGTCCGGTGGACGACTCGGCGCCACCGAGCGAGTCTGTCGCCGAGTTCCTCGGCTTGTTGTCGGAGCTCTCGCCGCAAACAGCGTGCCTGCGTCGCGTTGCGATACGTCGGTGAGTTCACGTCAGCCGAGATCGGCGAGCTGCTGGGGACGAGTGCGGGCACGGTGCGGGTGCAGATGCACCGGGCCCATGCCCGCGTTGCGGCACTCGATCATGGAGGCCGACCATGCGTGACGATTTCGACTCCATGGTGGCGGACCGTTTCAGGGTTCTCGACCGGGTGCCCGTCCCCGACACGTGGTCGCGGGTCGTTGATCACGCCCCCGCCCCCGAGGCGCGGCCGCGGGTTCCGTTCACCGCGGACGCGATGACGATGATTGATCTCGATACTCCGGTCGCGACCGAGTCCCACAGGACGCGGCCGGCGCGGGTCGTGGTGGCCGGCCTCCTCGCCGCCGCTGCCGTGGTCGCGATCGCCCTCGTCGTCACCCGCAACGTCGACACCGCACCAGCCGACCAGCCGGCTCCGACCATGACCGTGCCCTCGACAACGCCTCCGCGAGCGGTCCTCAATCCTTTCGCCGAGATCAGGTCGCGCCTCGTCAACCAGGACGATGTGGAACTGTTCCGGGTCCAAGCCGACGAGGAGGCGTACTGGCGCCTCACCACGCTGTCAGAGTTCGATGGCCGGACCTTCAACCTGCCAGACAGCGCGCGCTCGCGCCCGTTGACGACGGCACGGGGTTGGGCGGGCACACGATCCGCCAGCAGATCGAGATCCTCGGGCTTGAGGGTCAGCTGCTCCCGGCGGCGGCCGAACCGCGGCAAGTCGCCCCCGACGCCGAGATCAGGTTCAATCGTGACACGGGCACGCTGGTCAAAACGAGCCCCTGTCGCCCGGCGACACGTACACCATCGTGTCGGTGGCCCCCGAGGTCTCGCCCGAGGCGTTGCGTGCGGCGTCGTCGGCCAGTCCCCCCGACGAAGTGTTCCTTGCACTGCCCGACAATCTCGCCGCCGTCGTGTCGGAACTCGCGGCCGAAGTGACAGCCGATGCTACGACCGACTTCGATCGCCTGGTGGCGCTCAAGGACTGGTTCCGGACGTCGTTCGACTACAGCACCGAAGTGCAGCCCGGTCACGGATCGAACACGATCGAGAACTTCCTGCAAGTCCGCGATGGCTACTGCGAGCAGTTCGCGGCCACGTTCGCGGTGATGGCGCGCACGCTCGGCATCCCGTCGCGGGTCGCCGTCGGCTACACGCCCGGCCAGCTGGGCTCCGACGGCTGGTACAGCGTGTTCGGCCGGAACGCGCATGCCTGGCCCGAGGTGTGGTTCGATGACATCGGCTGGGTGCCGTTCGAGCCGACACCGGGCCGAGGTGCGCCCGGCGCCGAGCACTACACGGGCGTACCAGCCCAGCAGGCCTCCCCCTAGCACGGCCGAAGCTGGCGAAGCCGGCGTGGGCGGCGACGGCTGCCGCGCCCCAGCGGCGCGATCCACACCCGCCGGACGCGGGCGGATGATCACGGCGGCGCGCGGCGGCCTGAGTCGAACGGCCCTGAACGGCACGGGCGATGGCTTCGCCGTCCCCACACGTACGTACCGTTCGGACCTAAACCGAGCCGGCGCCGACCTCACCGGCCGGAGCCGCGCCGCGCTCGTCCGACACGTCGACGATGACCGGCTTCGCCCAATCCGCGCGGCAGGCATATCGCCACTCATAACGACGACCGAACCTCCTCGGAGCCCGAGCACTTCGGCCCGACTTGCGACGTCAGGTAGTCGCGCCCCGTGTTTCTGGAGGAGGAGCGTTCAGTGGCCGCCAGTGGCCCGTGTCGCCGTGGGTCGATCGCGCCAACACCGTCGATCGGTCGCGATCTCGACCCCGGCCTCGTGTCGATCCTGACGCGCCGCAACGGGCATTCGGCGCTACCGGGGCGCGGCTGTCTGGGCTCTGACGCGAGGAAATGTGCGGGCGGCGCGACAGATTTGTGTCGGCTGCTACGAAGTTGTGGCATGGAGGTCGTGCCGGCTGACGGTGTGGCTGGTCGGGTAACACCCGATCAGTTCTCGGCGTTCTATGGCACTGCTTTCGGCGATGTCTACCGGTATCTGCTCCGCGCTGTGCTGGGCGACCACACGCTGGCGGAGGATCTCACGCAGGAGACGTTCGTGGTGGCCGTTGTGGCTGCTCGTGCGGGGCGGTGCGAGGCGCTGTCGCTGGCGTGGGTGTTGGGGGTGGCGCGTCACAAGGTGATCGACCACTACCGCAAGGCCACGCGCGACGAGCGCCGCATGTCGTTGCTCGCGGCAGGCGGCGACGATGTCCACGATCTGCAGTGGCCTCCCGATCAGGAGCCGGCAGGGATCGTGCAGGCGCTCGCCGGTCTCAGAGCCGAGCACAGGCTCGTGCTCGTGCTCAAGTACCTCGATGATCTCACTGTCGTTCAGATCGCGGCCGCGCTCGGCAAGTCTCCGCAAGCGGTCGAATCGCTCTTGGCGCGCGCCCGTCGAGCCCTTGTCCGCGGAGTTCAGGAGGCGGCGTCATGATCGAGGACCCGATCCGGTCGGCGTTCGAGCACATCGACGAGGACGCCTCTGACGAGTTCCGAGATGCCCTGCACGCCAGGCTGCTCGCCGAGTTGGTCGGCCACGACACGAGCGGACAGGACGAGCCCAACGATGTCGTCACCCACATGTCGAGCGACGCCCAATCGACCAGCGGTCGCCGGTGGCTGATCACCATCGCCGCCGCGGCGATCGTGCTGATGATCGTCGGCGCGCTCATGCTCGTCGCCCGAGACGACGCGAGCGAACCCCAAGTTCCGGCCGCTCCGCCGGCCGACCCTTCGGCCGGGAGCGGTCTGATCGCCTTCTCCGGCGGCACCGGCGAGTCCAGAGCCGAATCCGACACCGAGATCTATGTGGTCGCGCCGGACGGGACCGGGTTGCGGGCCCTGACGTCGACCCCCGGCGTGCCCGAGGTCGCTCCGGCGTGGTCACCGGACGGGACACGTCTGGCGTTTCTGCGCAACGAACGGGAGGGCGGCGTCGAGCTGGTGGTCATCGATCCCGCGACGGGCGACGAGACGTTCTCCGTAGACCTCCCAATCCCCCCGCCTTCGCACGTGACGGTGCCGCCCGAGTGGTCTCCCGACGGACGCCTCATCGTCGTCCCCTCTCCATGCCGCCGCTTGGACGCCTTGGCCGTTGACCTCGAGACGGGAACATGGACCACGTTCCACGGCTCCGATCGGGGATGGTCCCCGTCCGGCACAATGTCCCCAGACGGCAAGTGGTTCCTCACGCCACGGGAAGGGGACGTCGTCCCGGATCGGCTGTTCCTCGTTCCGGCAGACCTCATCGGCACGATCTCGGATTTCGACGACATCACCCAACTTCCGGGTGTTCGCCCGCTGGTAGAGCGCGATGGCGCCACTCGCGTGACGTGGATGCCCGACAGCTCGGCCGTGGCGATCAGCCTCGATGACGGCTCGATCGACGTCGTCACGATCGCCGATGGCCAGCGTCGCACGCTGATCGAGGACGGATTTGCATCGTCGTGGTCGCCCGACGGAAGCCACATCGCCTACCTACGCTGCGTCGACGTGCCCGACCCCGTCGACATGCCGCCCGACACGGTGCCAGCCGACTTGGCCGGCGTCGCTCCGATGCAGCCCGGCGCCTCGGTCTGGGTCGCGGCCGCCGACGGAACCGGCGCTCGGGCGGTGGCAACGTCGCTCGTTCCGCCGATGCTGGTCACCGGACGGCAGCCTGCTCATCGTGGGCGACGACGGACTGTTCACGGTGCGTCCCGACGGCACCGGCATGACGCGGCTGACCCGGGTCATGACGCCCAAGAAGTAGGGTGCCTTCGCCGGTCCCACAGCGTGTGACGGAAGACGCGAACCCGTGGTTGGCGGTCGCCGGGTGGTTCGGTCCCGTCTTTCAGCCGATGTCACCCTCCGCCGACGTCGGCGCGGCCGTGGCCAACACCGACGCCACGGAGACGATGCCGGCCCCGATCACCACCGAGGCGCCCGTGACCACGGAGGCGTCCGCGACCACAGACGGGTAGACCACCGGCCCCTGCCTGTGGCTGCTATCGAGCGTCGAACGGTCCACGGCGAAGCGGCGCTGCATCGCGGCCCTGCCGACAACTGGTCGCCCTTCACCCGGTGGTATCTCCGCGAGCGCGGCGCCATCAGGCCGCGCGCGTGGTGCTGAGGCGCGCCATATCTGCAGATCGGCCGCATGGCCGCCAGTGCGGTGACCCGCTGACGACGCGCCCCGACTCGGCGATACGGCGCACGTCGATCGACCCGCCGGACTGGCCCAGGCGAGACATATCCGCGCTCACAACATCGGCGTCGAGGCAGGCAGAGCCGCGCTACTTCGGCCCTTGACGACCGTCTCATAATCACGAGGCGCTGTCGGGCGCTGACCTATCCCCGACCGCCGGTTTGAGGACCATCGCGTCGTCGACTCCCATCGCTGTCGGAGATGGCTCGCGATGGACTGTTCGTGGCCGCCTGTGGGCAGATCTCGATGGCCACGAACAGCGTGGAGCAATGTACGAGGCGCCCCTCCGAGGACACCCGGGTGTACAAGAGCTCGCGACGTGGTCCCGGCCATCTGTGCCGGGCGGCTCGATCTTGACCCCCATGAGGTAGGGGAGCGGCGCACCGTTCATGTCGGTGGGAGGGTGCCTTGCTCACGCGGCAACGAGCCATGCCTGCCAGGGATCGCGCGTACTTGGGGTTTGTGTCGCCCCTCCGACACGTCTACACGGTGTTTCCCCTGCTCAGGGCATGTGGACAACTTCGACTCCGACTTGAACCCCCACGGTTGTCCGCGAAACACCTGGTGAGTGGCCGTGCCGGAATCGGCCGGCCTACACCGCCGACTTGAACCCCCACGGAGGTCCGGTGGCGCGCGCCGGGCGGGTTGCGCAGTTCGCCCATGCGTTCGGCTGCGCGGATCGCCCATAGTCGCGCGCGCCGGCTCGTCGGCGAACAGCGCTTCGAGGACGCCGCCTGGACGGGGCTGAGCGCTACTCACGCTTCTTCATCGAGAGATCTCGCCGGGCAAGTTCGCCGGAATTGCTCGCGTCGGACTCGGCCGGACGACTGGGATTATCGGCGAGTCTGCCGGCGCCATCGAGCCGGCGGTGCGGAAACTCGGGACCGCGGTTTCGGGCGGGTTACTCGGACACCTGCTCGCATTGGATTGGGTCCTCAGCGTCCGTGCGGGCCGCACCCGTGACTGCGGCAGAGCCCGCCGGGGCGGTCTCAGTGCTGCGGCTCATGCAACACTCGATGGGGAGTTCGACAGTCAGGCTGGTGCGAGGTGGACGTGCGGCCAAGCAGCGGACCACACGGCGATCCTCCTCGATCCGACACTCCTGACCGCGTCACGGCGCGCCCGTGGACGCCAGGGCCTCGACTGAAGATCCCCGCGCAGGGTCGCCATCGTCGCCGACAGCGAGGATCACTCGTGCTACCGACCGACCTGAGGTGATGGCAACCCGCCCTGAACCACCGATCTCGCCTCACCCACGATCAGAGTGTGCCCCCCAACTCAGTCAACGGTGACGCGTGGCCGGTGGCTGTGAACGCATCGAGGATCTCGCGACGGGAGGCGATTGACAGCTTCGAGAAGACGTTCTTGAGGTGATACTCAACCGTCCTCGGACTGATGAAGAGCTGGCTGCCGATCTCAGGATTCGTTTGTCCATGCCCAGCCAGCGCGGCGACCTGCGCTTCTCGCGAGGTGAGCGCATGCTGGGGTGGAAGCGACCGGCTGACCGCCATCTCGCCCGTGGCGCGCAGCTCGCGGCGGGCCCGCTCGGCATAGGCCCCAGCGCCGATTCTGTCGAACATGTCGTAGGCGGGGCGCAACTGGTCGCGTGCGTCGATTCGCCGGTTCTCACGTCGCAGCCATTCGCCGTAGATCAGCTGGGCGCGCGCGAGGTGCAGGACGATTCGGGTCCGCCCAAGTCGTTCGATGCTCTCCACGTAGAGGGACTCTGCCACCGCATCCGCGCTGAGCAGAGCGCGGGACCGAGCGAGGATCCCGAGCGCCCAATCGGTTCCAGCGCCCACGGTTCGCGCCTCGAGCGCCCGAAGCGCCTCGACCGCCACGTCGGGGGACGTGCAGCGCGCCGCGGCTTCGATGAGTTCGACGAGAGCAAACCCGAACACTCCGAGGTCGTCGTGATCGCACGCGATCTGTGCGGCCAAGAGGGCTTCGGCGTATTGACAATGTCCGTTGTAGAGGGTGGCGAGGAAGTAGTTGTCGAGGCTGATCGCTCGTCCCTCGCCACGCGCTTTCGCATCGTCCAACCCCCAGCGCGAGCTCGCGGGACGCGTGTGGTTCCTCTCCCCGCCAAGCCGCGAGAAGCAGCGAGCCATATCGGGCTGGAGCGTTGCCAGTTGCTTCCGTGATGGTGTCAGCTTCCTCGATCAGAGTCGTTGCGGCGGCGAACTCGCCCGCGTGGATGTGTACACCTGCGCGATAGTGCAGGGCGATCGGAAGGACGGTGAGGGCTCCGGACTCGCGCGCGAGACGGACTGCGCTCGTCGCCACCTCGGCCCACGCTTCGTCGTCCCAGCCTTCGGCGGCGAGGAGCCACACGAGCCAGAGCCAGCGCAACTGTTCCTCGCCCGAGTGTTGCGTTTCGTCCCGGAGGACGCGCAGCGCGCGGCGCAACAATGGCGCCGACGTCTCGTAGCCATCGGCGAACCTCGTGGCGACGGCCTCCAGGAGGAGATCGGTGGCACGTGGATGGGTCGACCCCTCCGCGCGTCGCGGGCGGCTGAGGCTACCTCCCGGAGGGAGGGATATGTGCAGAGGCGTCCGGCGAACACGGCCGCAGCGAGCGCTTCAAGGTAGGTCTCACGGGCCAGCTCACTGTCGAGCGTTGCAAGCCCTCGAGCGGCGTCCAGCAAGAGGCGCGGCGCCAGGTTGCCACGACGGCGAGCGAATCCGATCCGGGCCCGCAATCGTGCGATCAGTGCCCGCTGTAGGTCGCTGATCGGACCGAGCTCGGCCTCGGCGACGAGACGCTCGGCGTCGTCATGCGCTCCCGCGTCGAATTTGGCCTGCGCGGAGGCGAGGGCTCGCGCACTGCGCGCGCGGCTGGGTCACGAGTGAGTTTGCTGGCCTGCTCGAGAAAGGCGGCCGCGGCTGCATATCCACCGCGACGTTTCGCACGTTCGGCCGAGCGCTCGAGATCATCGGCCACCGCGTCGTCCGGTCCGTCTGCGGCCTGCAGCGCGATGCCAGGCACGACGATCGGGATCGGACTGACCGTCGGTCACGTCCGCGAGCGCGCCATGAACGCTCCGACGGTCTGCCACCGTGGCAGAGCGGTAGGTCGCGGAGCGAACGAGAGGATGACGGAAGCGGACGCGAGCGCCGAATTCCACCAAGCCGGCTTCCTCGGCGGGCGCTTCTGCGGTAGCTCCGAGCCCAAGTTGCCCGGCGGCACGCCTCAGCAGTACCACGTCGCCGACCGGGTCGGCCGCCGCCACCAGCAGCAGTCTCTGTGTGTCCGTCGGAAGCGACTGGACTCGGCGGACGAAACTCTGCTCGATCTGGCTTGCAATCGGCCGGGCGTCAGGAAGTTTGAACCCGCCTGCCAGCTCAGCGGCATTCAGGCCCCGCGGGAGCTCGAGCATCGCCAGTGGGTTGCCCCTGGTCTCGGCGACGATCCGTTCGCGCACTCGCTCATCGAGCCGCCACGGGATCACCGACTCCAACAAGCGCTCGCGCATCACCGTTCACCAGGCCTCCGATCGCGTGTTGCGGAAGGCCGTGCAGCTCGACCGCATCGCTCGGCTCCCGCACTGCGAACACCGAGCGCGACTGATTCGGCCAGGAGACGCCGAGAGACGAACGCCAAGAGCTGTGCCGACACCCGGTCGAGCCACTGAGCGTCGTCGACCAGACAGACCAACGGCTGCTCCTCCGCGGCTTCGGACAGCAGGGTCAGCACCGCCAAACTGACGAGGAAGCGATCGGGAGGGGGGCCGTCGATCAGCCCGAACGCCGTACCCAACGCGTCGCGCTGCGGCCTCGGCAGGTCGTCAAGTCGATCGAGCATCGTTCCGCACAACTGATGGACGGCGGCGAAGGGCAGTTCCATCTCCGACTCCACACCAGCCGCTCGCGCCACGCGACATCCCGAGCTCTTCGACGCGAGAAGGTCCAGTAAGGCGGTCTTGCCAACACCCGCTTCACCGTGAACGACCAACACTCGGCTCCTGTCGGCGCGGATGTCGGCCAGCACCTCATCCAAGAGCAGGAACTCTGCACGCCGACCAATGAGCCGGGGCGTCGTATGTCGCTCTGGAAGCAGGATCCGACAGGGTATCTCAGCGCTGACCTGGTCACCCGAGCCGCCGAGCGCCTCGCGGATGACCGGGGCGAGGATGGCTGCCGCGGTTGGGGCGGCCGGGCGCCTACAGCGCCTCGTCGCGGACGATCCGTCCCGCGGCGAGCTCGACGCGACGGGTGAGGCGGACCTGGTCGAGCAGCGAGCGGTCGTGGGTGACGAGGATGATCGTCCCGTCGAAACCCTCGAGCGCCGACTCCAGCTGCTCGATGGCCGGGAGGTCGAGGTGGTTCGTCGGCTCGTCGAGCACGAGCACGTTGGCGCCGTTCGCCATCAGCAGGGCGAGCGAGGCGCGGGTCCGCTCGCCCGGCGAGAGCGTCGCCGCCGGGCGCGTGACGTGGTCGGCGACGAGGCCGAACTTGGCGAGCAGCGTGCGCACGTCGGCGGCGTCCATCCCGGTCGCGTCCTGGAACGCCCGGAGCACGGTCGTCGGTCCCGACAAGCGGTCGCGGGCCTGCTCGACCTCGCCGACGACGACGCTCGGCCCGAGGTGCGCGGTCCCGGCGGTCGAGCTCCACCCGCCCGAGCAGGGCGTCGAGCAGCGTCGTCTTGCCCGACCCGTTGGCGCCGACGAGGGCGATCCGCTCGCCGGCCGCGACGACGCAGGTCGATCGGGCCCGAGCGTGAAGCCGCCGCGCTCGACCTCGACCCCGTCGAGGCGGCCGACGACGTCGCCGCTGCGGCCGGCCGACGCCACCGTCAGGCGCAGCTGCCACGGCTCCCGCGGCTTGTCGACGGCCTCCAGGCGCTCGATCGCCCGCTCGGTGCGGGCCGCCCGGCCGGCGAGCTGCTCGGTCTGGTTGACCTTGTAGTGGCGGATGAACTTGTCGCGCTCGTCCGAGCTGCTTCGCCTTGGACAGCCCCTGCGTGGCCCACTCGCGCTCGCGCTGGGCCCGCCCGGCGAGGCCGCGGCGCTTGGTGTCGTACTCCTCGAAGCGCTCCCACGCGGCCCGCGCGGGCGACCTCGCGCTCGTCGAGGTAGGCCTGCCAGCCGCCGGCGTACAGCGCGGCCCGGTGGGTGAACTCGTCGAGCTCGAGCGACGTCGGTGACGGTGCGGGCGAGGAACGTGCGGTCGTGGCTGACGAGCACGACCGCGCGCCGGCGAGCCGCGGCGAGCCAACGCTCCAACCGGTCGAGCCCGTCGAGGTCGAGGTCGTTCGTCGGCTCGTCGAGCAGGAAGACGTCGAAGCGCGCCAGCAGCAGGGCGGCCAGCCGACGCGCGTGCCGCCTCGCCGCCCGACAGCGACGCCGTCGGCTGGTCGAGCAGCCGGTCGGTCGAGGCCGAGGTCGGCCCACACCTGCGCCGATGCGGGCGTCGAGGTCGGCGCCGCCGAGGGCCAGCCAGCGGCTCGAGCGCCGCGGCGTAGCGCTCGTCGGCCCCGGCGCTCGCCGGCGGCGAGCGCCGCGGTCGCCGCGTCCAGCTCGACGCGTCGCCGGCGCCACGCCGGTGCGCCGGGCGAGGAGCTCGCGGACCGTCTCGTCCGACGCGCGACGGCTCCTGGGGCAGGTAGCCCGACGGTCGCCGTCGGCGGCGTGCGCTCGACGCGGCCGCGCTCGGGCGGCACGTGCCCGGCGAGCGCCTGCAGCAGCGTCGACTTGCCGACGCCGTTCGGGCCGACGACGCCGATGCGCTGGCCGGCGGACGACGACGAGGTCGACGGCGTCGAGCACGGTGACGGCCCGCGGGTGACCGTCAGGTCGCGGGCGCGGAGGGGGGCGGCAGCAGGCACGGAGGGACTCCTCGGGAGACGAAGGGGATGGGTCACCGTCAGTGCGTGCCGAGCATCGGACCAGCCTGGCCGCGCGAATCGCCACTGCGCACCCTCGGTCGCGATCACGGCCCTTCGGCCTCGACGGCGTGCAGTTCCGACTCGCGCAGGACCCGACTGCCGCGGCGTCGTGCGTCAGGTAGTTCCACGCCCAGTCGACGAAGACCTTCACCCGGTGGCGGAACCCCATCAGGTAGAGCAGGTGCAGCCCGAGCTGGCCGATCCGCCCGATCGGGCCACTGAACCGCCCTCCGTTGGCGAGCTCGGTGACCGCATCGGGCGACCGATCGTGGCCATCTGGCCCCTTGTCGTGGTCGAGCGTCGCCCGACAGTTCTGCACGTTGACGGTCATGTTGCTCCACCCACCTCTCGGACGATCTCGTAGGCGAATGCCAACCAGTCCGCCGCCGTCGCCGGCACCACATCCGTCGTGTGCACGGGCACGCCGTCACGGGGGACACCGTCCGAGACCACGCGGTGATCGCCGACCTCGTCGTGGGTCACGTGTCGCGCCGTCGACGTCTCTTCGCGAAGCTGAACCTCGGAGTACGGACCATTCATGGCTGTTCCCGAGCTGCTTCGTCGGTTCCGAAGAACTTGCGGATCTCGGCGTTCAGCGCCTCGACCCGGTCGAGGTTCGGGCGCCGCCACAACATCGGCACCGCTGCGATGGCGGCGACCGCTGTCCACCACCACAACCCGACGGTGATGGCGGCGCGAGAGGGCCCGGCCGGGACCGTGTGGGTGGGGGGCACCACACAGTCAACCGGCCAGGCAACCCCGCACCCCGCGAGGGACGAGGCGGGGGCAGGGCGAGCAACGGACGATGGGTGCATCACTCTGTTCCGACCGCCGAGGCTGCCGTGACCTGGACGGTCCTCCACGATGTCAAGGTCGTTGGGGCGGTTGGGAGAAGAGGTGGGGGTCGGATCGGACACGGCGCCACCGTCGCGCTTCACGGCGCGGATCGCCCCCGGTGGACACCCCGGGGAACACCCTGGGTTGCGTCGGGCCGTGCGACCGGTGAGCCCGTGCGCGGAGTGTCACGGTCGCTGGTCCATGCCCGTACCCGTCGAGCTCCCGGACGGGCCTGCTGCGAGCTACACGAGTGTCGTTGTCCCTGAAGGACACCATCCGTGTCCGTGCACCGTGACGAGGACATGGCACCATCCGGACACCGCGCCCAGCTTCACACTCGCCCTGGTGTCCGATTCAGATGGTCACGGGTCGTTGCCGCGTCGCGCACGCGGGGCGCACTGTGAGAGCATGACAGCCGGCACACCGACGAGACGAGTCTTGGACTCCGAGCGCAGCGGACCGACTCACTTGCGTAGAGAGGAGGAGCCTGATGGCCCTCACGCTCTGGTCCAACGAGATGACCGGCGAGCGCCTGGACCGACTCCAGCTCGACGGCTGGCGTATGGGAGCCGGCGGCCGTACGCGATAGCCCCGTCGGGATGGTCTTCGAGTCGGGTCGCGAGTACATGTCCCAAGGTCACCGCGGCCCTCGATTGTGGGGGCGGCACAGCGAGTGCGAGGCACTGGTTCGGCTGCTGGAGGGAGCGCGAGCGGGCAAGAGTTCGGTGCTCGTGGTGCGCGCCGAGTCTGGCGGCGGCAAGTCGGCGCTGCTGGACTACCTGGCCGATCAGGCGTCGGGGTGCCGGGTCGCACGAGGCTGGGGCGTCGAGTCCGAGATGGAACTCACGTTTGCCGGTCTGCATCAGTTGTGCGGCCCGATGCTCGACCGGCTCGAGCGTCTCCCCGTCCCGCAGCGTGATGCGCTGCGCGTGGCGTTCGGGTTGTCGGAGGGCGGCATCCCGGAGCGTTTCATGGTCGGTCTGGCCGCCCTCGGCCTGCTGTCCGAAGTCGCCGAGGTGCAGCCGCTCGTCTGTCTCGTTGACGACGCGCAGTGGCTCGATCAGAGCTCTGCGCAGGCGCTGGAGTTTGTTGCGCGACGGTTGATGGCCGAGCCGATCGCGCTGGTATTCGCGGTCCGTGAGCCCAGCGCCGAAAACACCCTGATCGGTTTGCCGGAACTGGTGCTGGAAGGTCTGGACGATGTCGACGCGAGACTCTTGTTGTCCTCGGTGTTCCGTGGACGCCTCGACGAGCCGGTGCGGGACAGGATCGTCGCGGAGACGCGCGGCAATCCGTTGGCGCTGCTGGAGCTTTCCCGGGGGATGACGCCGGCGGACGTGGCGGGCGGATTCGGGCTCTCGGACGCGCGACCGTTGGGGAGTCGCATCGAGCAGAGCTTTCTCCGACGGATACGGGCGTTGCCGCGAGATAGCCAGCAGCTGCTGCTGACCGCGGCTGCGGAACCAGTCGGCGATGCCACCTTGCTGTGGGGAGCGGCCGAGCGGCTCGGGATCGGAACTTCCGCCGCCGTGCCGGCCGAGGCCGCCGGGTTGGTCGAGGTGGGTCTGCGGGTGCGGTTCCGGCATCCTCTGGTGCGGTCGGCGTCCTATCGGGGTGCGTCCTTACCCGACCGCCAGGATGTGCATCGGGCCTTGGCCGAGGCGACCGATCCGGAGATCGATCCCGACCGTCGAGCGTGGCATCGTGCCCTCGCCGCGTCGGGTCCCGACGAGGCGGTGGCCGACGAGCTGGAGCGCTCGGCCGAGCGCGCCCGAGGCCGAGGCGGCGTCGCCGCGGCGGCAGCGTTTCTGCAGCGGGCGACCGAGCTGACCCCCGATGCCGTCCGGCGGGGCGAGCGTGCGCTCGCCGCAGCGCAGGCCAAGTTGGACGCCGCCGCACCCGATGCGGCATCCGAACTGCTTGCGACCGCGGAACTGTGCCCGCTCGACGAGTTGCAGCGGGCGCGGCTGGAGCGGCTGCGCGCGATCGCGTTCGCCCACAGACGCGGCAGCTACGCCCCCCCGCTGCTGCTCCAAGCCGCCCGGCGTCTGGTTCCGCTCGACGTCGAGCTGTCGCGTGAGACGTACTTGGAGGCGCTCGGCGCGGCGATCTTCGCCGGCCGCCTCAGCACTGGATGCGGGGTGCTCGAGGTCAGCCGCGCCGCCCTCACGGCGCCGCTGGCAGCGTCGCCACGGGCGACGGACCTGCTTCTGGATGGTCTGGCGACGCGGTTCACGGAGGGCTACACGGCAGGAGTGGCCCCCCTCAAGCGGACGCTGCAGGCATTTCGCCGAGACGGCGGCCGCTCAAACGATTACCTCAGCTGGCTGTGGTTGGCGTGCCGCGTGGCAGCTGATCTGTGGGACGACGAAGCCTGGGACGAGCTGACCACCCGCCAGGTCCAGCTCGCTCGCGATGCCGGCGCGCTCACCGTGTTACCCGTCGCGTTTACCTACCGCGCCGGGGTGCAGGTACACGCAGGCGAGTTCACCGCGGCAGCCGCGCTGATCGAGGAGGCGAATGCGATCTCGGAGGCAACCGGCGCCGCGCCCTTCACGTACAGCTCACTCGTGCTCGCCGCGTGGCGGGGCCAGGAGGCTCCGGCACTCGAACTGATCGACGCCAGCATCCACGACGCAACCGCCAGAGGTGAGGGAAGAGGCATCAGCTGGGCTTCGTACGTGACCGCCGTGCTGGACAACGGTCTCGGCCGCTACCAGGCCGCCCTGACGGCCGCCCAACGGGCCTGTGAACACGACGATCTCGGTTTGGTCGGCTGGGCGCTGATCGAGCTGGTCGAGGCGAGCGCCCGGAGCGATCGCCCGCAAGTCGCCGCGGCCGCCCTCGGGCAACTCAGCGAACGCACCCACGCCGCCGGCACCGACTGGGCACTCGGCATCGAGGCCCGCTCACACGCTCTCCTGAGCGACGGCCCGGCTGCCGAAGCCCTCTACAGGGAGGCCATCGAGCGGCTGGCCCGGAGTCGCATCACTGTCCACCTCGCCCGAACCCACCTTCTGTACGGCGAATGGCTGCGCCGCGAGCATCGACGCCTGGACGCACGCGCGCAGCTCCACCGCGCCCACGACATGCTCAGCCACATCGGGGCCGAAGCGTTCGCCGATCGCGCCCGCCGCGAGCTCCTGGCCACCGGCGAAACCGTACGCAAACGCACGTTCGAGACGCTCCACGACCTCACCGCGCAGGAGGCGCAGGTCGCCCGGCTGGCCCGTGACGGGCAGACCAACCCCGAGATCGGCGCCCAGCTCTTCATCAGCCGGAAGACCGTCGAGTGGCACTTGCGCAACGTGTTCACCAAACTCGACATCAGCTCCCGCAAAGAGCTCCGCCAGGCCTTGGTCAACGACCCCACCCCAGCCGCAATCCGGGCGTAACAAACAGGGCCCGCAGCGCGGCGACCGACGGTCCGCCGTCACTCCGACTCGCCGAGCAGGATCGAATCGGCGACCGAGGAGACGACACCGACATCCGATGGGACGGTCCCCGGGTTGCAGTGCCCAGGGAGGTCACCAGGGTGTCCCCCGGGGGCGATCTGCGCCGTGGAGCGCGACGGTTGATGCCATGACGACAATTCACGCCGACGAACTTCAGCCCGGCGACCTCGTCGTGCATGACGGACACCACCACCAGATCACCCACGTCGTCCGACGAGACGGCTGGGCGTGGCCCATCGCCGCCGACGACACCGGGTGGGCTATCGCACTGGGTCACCAGCTGATCGACGTCCACCGCGACGCGGCATGACCGCCGGACCCAATCGACCCAAAGGAACCAAGCCATGCCCAGCGCCCTGGACCATGCGACGAGTGACAGGACGCCGGACTCCACCAGCAATCGGCCGAGCTTCCCGTGCCTCAAGGAGCTCAACACCGACAGCCGCTCGTTGTCGGCGCAGCCTGACGATCCCCGTTCGACATCAGCCTCGGTAACCAGCTTGGCGGCGTTGGCAGGACGCGCGCTCGGTGCACTGGCCCTGCTGGTGATGGGCGCCGTGCACCTCCACGAATACTTCGGCCCGTACTCGGCGATCCCCACGATCGGCCCGCTGTTCGTGCTGAACTTCGCGGGCGCCACCGTGATCGGCCTGCTGCTGCTGGCACCCCTCGAGCACATGACCGGGCGTTGGGCCGGCATCGCCGTAGCGCTTGTCACCGTGAGTGGCATCGTCCTCGCCGCCAGTTCGTTGGTGTTTCTCACCATCAGCGAGCGCACACAGCTGTTCGGCTTCCACGAACCGGGCTACGACCCCGCCGGAATCACCCTGTCCAAACAGGTCGAGATCGCCGCCGTCGTCCTCCTGGGCACCTCGTTGGTGACGCGCTTCGCGACGAAGCGATCCAAGCCCAGGTGGTGAGCGCAAAGCGCTCATTCCCACAGAACCACACACAAGGAGATTCACGATGAAATCACTACTCACCCTCACCATCGTCACCGGCGGCCTGACCCTCGCCGCCTGCGGCTCCGGCGGCAGCGACGGCTCTACGAGAGCCACCAATACCGGGACCTCCACCGTGTCAACCATGCAGGTTGACGGCATCGGCAACGTGCTGACTGATGCGAGAGGCCAGACGCTGTACACCCCTGACCAGGAAGCCAACGGCCAGGTGCTGTGCACCGGAGCGTGCACGACGTTCTGGTTGCCGCTCGCCGCCGGCGCTCGCCCCCCGACCGGCACCGAAGGCGTCACCAACCTCGGTGTGATCAACCGTCCCGACGGCACCACACAGGTCACCAACGCCGGCAAGCCGCTGTACACGTTCTCCCAGGACTCGCCGGGCGACGTCAACGGAAACGGGTTCGCAGACGACTTCGGAGGCCAACACTTCACGTGGCGCGCCGTGCTTGCCGAAGGCGCGACAGCGAGCTCGACCGGTACGAACGGCACCTCCCCGTTCGGGTACTAGCACCGACGAGCCACCCCGGAGGGCTGGCGGCCGCTGATTCAGCTGCCGAGCTCGTGAATCGACGTTCCGTGGTGGTTTCCCGACCGCCCGAGGACGGCGATGAGCGCGATCTGCACGGGTTCCGGGGAGACACGCCGGGAGGCGGCGCTCCGAGCAGTCCGTGTGCCCGAGTCATCGCGGTGGCGTTCCTCGCACGGTCCGAATACGCCAGTCAAGACAAGCAATGGAGTCAACCGTCGTGGTCAACACATCGAACCTCGAAGCCCACCAAGTCACCCGTCGTGACGAGCTGGGCCCGCTGCAGACAAGAATGACCGTTCGGTTCGACCGCAACCAGGCGGACATAGACGGCGGCCGAGCCGATGGTTGCGTGAGGGAGCACCCTCGCACGCCTGAAGTGCGTCCTCAACGCGGAGTCGGCTACGCCGAGGTGTCAACTACCGACGGCCGCATGAACTACGCAGGGGGCGGTCCGCACCGACACCTCTGCAGCGTGCACGAGATCGAGCAAATGCCCTGGGTCGGACGAGAGGTCGAGACCCGGGAGATGTGTGTGGCGATCTTGAAAGCGCGGTCCGTGCTGCAACCCGCAGGCGCCCTCGTCGACGCCGCCACAAATGCGCTGGTGGTGCTCGAGTTGGCCGCCGGCCACTACGCCGCCGCGCTGGAGCTCTTGCACAACCGTCATGACAATGACCCGGACGGCTACCGGGATCCCACCAGCCTGCCGGACATGGTCGAAGCCGGCATCCGCGGCGGAGATCGACCCCTCGCCTCCAGGGCCCTCCGCCATCTCCAGGCCCATGTCCGGACGAAGCCGACCCGCTGGGGACTTGGCGTGCTGGCGCGAAGCAGTGCCGTCCACACGACGGACGACGATCCGGAGCGGCTGTATCTCGAAGCGATCTCACACCTGCGCGCCGCGGGAACCGTTCCCGATCTCGCGCGTACCCACTTGCTGCTCGGGGAGTGGTTGCGTCGCCAGAGGCGCCGTGCCGAAGCTCGGTCACACCTGCGACGTGCCCACAACCTCTTCCTCGACATGGGCGCCGGCTGCTTCGCAGACCGGGCAGCGATCGAGTTGGTGGCGACCGGCGAACACGTGCGGAAGCGCACGATGGACACGCAGAACTCCCTCACGCCTCACGAGCTCCACATCGCGAGCTTGGCCGCCGCGCATGCCACGAACCGAGAGATCGCTACGCAGCTGTTCATCAGCGCGAGGACCGTCGAGTACCACCTTCACCACGTCTTCCAGAAGCTGCAGATCTCCTCTCGTCGTCAACTCTCGACCGCGATGGCTCATGTACCGGATGTTGTGGGTCTGAACGCCCTCACGCTGGGAGTCGTCGGATGAGGGATGCAACGACCGGCGAACCGCGAATCGCAGGCCCCCGTTGCACGCTGCAGGAGAGCCACGGGGATGTGTCCGCCGACGGAGAGCCGTCGACAACATCTTCCAGAAGCTGCAGGTCTCGTCCGTCGGCCGCCGTCGAGCGCCTTGGCCCACTGGTCGGACGTGGCGGGCCTCCGCCGACTCGAGCTGGCCGCAGTGGGCTGATCCACGCGTCGATCGATCTCGATCGCGTTCAACCCCCAACACCCAATTCGAGCGCGCTGCGGCCGGCGACCGAAAGGTCGCGGCCGAGCGGGCAGTACCACGCATTCGCACACGGAGGTAGAGGTCATGACACCAACAGCCACCACGACATCGGCAACTGCGACGCCGGCACGACCGGGACGCGCGCTCCCCGTCGGACCGTCGTTTGCCGGCATCACGACGCTCGCCGATCTGCGACGCCACCTGCAATGGGCCATCGAGCTCGAACACGCGACGGTGCCGCCGTACCTCTGTGCGCTGTACTCGCTCGATCCGGCTCGCAACCCGGAGGTCGCCGAGATCATGGGCAGCATCTTCGTCGAAGAGATGCTGCACATGCTGCTCGCCGCGAACCTGTTGAACGCGGTTGGAGGCCGCCCGCGGATCGACACGCCGCGGATGCTGGCGCCGTACCCGCGATCGCTGCCGCACGCCGACGGCTCGTTCGAGGTGTCGCTGCTCCCGTTCGGGGCGGAAGCCCTCGAGATCTTCCTGAAGATCGAGCAGCCGTCGGCGCCGTGCGCGGCTCCGGAGAGCGACTCCTACGAGACGATCGGACAGTTCTACGACGCGATCGAGCGCGGGATGGGCGACCTCTGCGCGCGACTCGGCGAGGCCCACGTCTTCGGCGGCGATCCGCAGCGTCAGGTGTCGGCCACGGTCGGCGCCGGGCAGGTCACCGCCGTCGACAGCCTCGCCACGGCACTCACCACGCTCCGCCAGATCGTCGTCCAAGGTGAGGGCCGGCGGGGTGCCGAGGTCTGGGACGGCGACCCGCAGATGTTCCATCCCGAGCGCGACGAGGTCGGGCACTACTTCCGCTTCCAGGAGCTCAAGCTCGGTCGGTGCTACCGCCGCAGCGACACGACGGCGTCGGGGCCAACCGGCGATGCCATCCGCATCGACTGGGAGGGCGTCCGACCGATGCAACCGAACCCGAGGCGCGCCGGCCACGCGCCCGGAAGCGAGGTCCGAACGGCGCAACGCGAGTTCGACGTCGCCTACTGCACGATCCTGCAGCACCTGGACCTGGCGTTCAACGGCAGCCCGCAGATGCTGGGGCGGGCGATCGGCGCCATGTTCGAGCTCAAGCGGCAGGCCCAGTCGCTGATGCAGATGCCGACGGACGGCGGTCGCGCGACTGCCGGTCCGACGTTCGAGTACATCGCCCCCGCCGATCGCATTCGGGCATGAGCCCGGTCCGGGTGCGGATGACGGCGCGTGCGGTCGACGAACCACACCGGTCGTCGAGCCAGCTCGAGCTGTTGTTCGACCTGACGTTCGTGGTCGCGATCTCGCGGATCACGGCACCACTCGCCGACAGCATCGCGACGGGCGACGCGGTGCAAGCACTCACGCCGTTCCTCCAAGTCTTCTTCTCGATCTGGTGGGCCTGGATGAACTACACGTGGTTCGCCTCGTCGTACGACACCGACGACGTCGTCTATCGGCTCCTGACGCTGGTGCAGATCGCCGGCGTGCTCGTCCTCGCGGCGGGCGTGCCGGCCGCGCTGAGCGACAACGACCTGCGCGGCATCACCGTCGGATACCTCATCATGAGGGTCGGCCTGATCACCCTCTGGTTGCGGGCCGCGATGGAGGACCCGGCGAATCGTGGGACCGCCCTGCGCTATGCCGCGGGGATCGCCGGGTTGGAGGTCGCCTGGGTGCTCCGCCTCGTCCTGGCCGAATCCGGCGCGCTGGCACATCCCGCCGTCGTGTGCCCGATCTTCGTCGGCCTCGTGGTGCTCGAGCTCTCGGTACCGCTGTGGGCGGAGCGCCGGACGCGCACCAGCTGGCACCCGCATCACATCGCCGAGCGGTATGGACTGTTCGCGATCATCCTGCTCGGAGAAGTGATCTTCTCTGCGTCGTCGGAGGTGGAGGACGCGATCAGGGGCGCAGGTGTCAGCGGCGCCCTCGTGACGATCGCGATCGCAGGTCTCGTCGTGACGTTCGCACTGTGGTGGCTGTACTTCCTCGAGCCGGTCGGCAACGGGTCTTTCCCACCACCGCGATCGGGCGTTCCTGTGGGGCTTCGCCCAGTACGGCGTCTTCGCGGCGCTCGCTGGTCTCGGCGCCGGACTCGAGGTCGCGATCGCTGAGACCGGGCACCGGATCGGGCTGTCGCCGATCGCCGCGAGCTACGCAGTCGCGATCCCGGTCGCGCTGTTCCTCGTGCTGCTGTGGGCGGTGTCGGCGCCCATCGTCGGGCGCTCGATCGTTCGACCCGGCGTGGTGCTCCCCGGTGCCTCCGTCATCCTGCTCCTGCCGCTCTGGGCGAACGCCATCGGTCTGCCCGGCGCGGTCGCGGCGATCGCCACGGTGTGCGCCTCGATGGTCGCGGTGACCATCGTGATGGCCCCCGCCCGCGACGCACGTCGACCGTCACCGGCGCTGGTGGACGCGCTGATCGACCTCCAGGCATGTCCTCCTCGAGGCCGACCCGACATCGACGCGGTGCCGGTCAGTCGGTGATGACGACGATCCCCGTCGGCTCGCCCAGCACGGCCACGGTGCGTTCGGCAGCTCGTTGGAGGGCGACCTTCGGCTCGGCGGGCCGCCGCTCCTCGTTGTACGTCCCGGGACCGTAGAACTGCCCGTAGCGCAGCACGACGCCGCCCTCGGCGAGGATGGCGCGCTCCAGCTCGGCGACCGCCAACGCATCAGGCCCGTCCGGCAGCTGCCACGCGACGCTCTGACCCAGGATCTTCGGCGACCCGCTCCGGCGGGCGGCCGCGATCAGGTTTGGGTGCCCTCGGTCCGGATGCGAGCGTTCCGCTCGGCCAGCGCACCGATCTGGGTCACGTCATCGGGCAGATCGGTCAGCTCGTCGAGGATCACGTCGGGCTCGAACTCACGAACCGCCCGGACGAGCGCCTGGCGTTCGAAGACGTCGCACAGGATCGCCTCGGCGCCCAGATCGACCACCAGATCCATCTTCCTGGGCGAGCGGGTCATCCCGCCGACGACGTGCCCGGCCTCGACCAGCCGCGGGATCAGCTGCACGCCGATCACACCGGACGCGCCGGCCAAGAAGACCCTCATGTTCTCGTTCGTGGACATCGGAGTACCTCCGGCCTTCGTTGTCGGTTTGGGGTGGGTGTGTGCGAGTCAGGTGTCAGCGAGAAGCGGTGGGGCGTTCACGATGTCCACGCGTCGTCGTCGGTCGTCGCGCTCGAGGCGCACGTGCGCGGCGAGGCTGATGAGCGCCAGGACCATGGTCATCGCGCTGTACCAGACGACTGTTGGCACCGGCCCGAGCGCACCGGTGAGCTGACCGGCGACGACGATCGGCACGCCGAACGCGAGGTAGGACACGATGTAGATCCCAGCGACGACACCGGCGCGTTGGTTCGCCGCCACCAGCGGGACGATGAGGCGCAGCGCCGCGGTGAACGATGCGCCGAACCCGACACCGGCGATGGCCTGGCCGACGATCATCGTGGCCAGGCTCGCGAGGAGCACGCCGCCGATGATGACGATCGGCCCGATGATGGCCGCAACGATCCCGATAGACATCGCTCGCCTGGGGTCGAGTCGGGCGAACGCCAACCCGACGACGGCCGATGTCGCCGGCGCGACGGCACCGGTGAGGCCGTTGAGCAGGCCGCTGTTCAAGTGGAAGACGCTGTGGACCATGCTCGGGGCGAGTCCTCCCGACAGGCCGCCCAGCATCCAGACCGCGGCGAGCACGGGCGCGGTGGCCGCAAACTCGCTGCGGGCAACGGGCGGGATGGCGACACGCGGGACCAACGACCGCACCGCGCCAGGTGCGCGGGGCACGCTCTCGGGAGCCGCCGCGATGACGACCATCCCGAGGATGGTCACGATGGTGAGGACGACGAAGACGATGGCGTTCGCGGCTGTCGTGAACTGGATCGCGACGCCAGCCAGCAACGAACCCAGGCCCAGTCCGCCGGTCACGCCGACGCTGCCCAGGATCGCTCCCAGGCGCTTCCGGTTCGGCGGGGCGAGCTCGACGAGCGCGGCGGTGAACGCAGTCGTTGCAACGCCGCCTGCGATGCCTTGCACGATGCGCTCGGCGATGACCCATCCGATGTCGAGGCGTCGAGGAACATGACGTTCGATGCCAGCTGGACCGTGAGCGCCCCGAGCAGCACCGGACGCCGACCGATGCGGTCGGAGAGCGACCCCAGCGTGAGGACGGCGACGAGGAAGCCCACCGCGTAGGCCGCGAAGGCCAACGTGAGCAGCGCGCCCGACAGCTTCCACTCATCCTGGTAGACCACGAGCAGGGGAGTCAACGCGCCGGCCGCCACGTACAGGCTCGTAACGTGATCGCGGCGCCCGTCAATGCCAGTCCGGCCGGGAGTGTGGGATGCCGACGCGTGGCGGTCGGTGCCGTGAGCTCAGAGATCGACATGCGAACGCTCCATCAAGAGGCCCGGCGCGAGGGCGCGGGTGGCCGGACGGTTGGGAGAAAACAGGCGCGAACCCCGGGCCGGGTGACCGTGCAGCAGTGCTGACGATCTGGCCCGGCCCGGGGTTCGCAACGATCCCGAACGCGTCGAGGATGCGACGCTCAGCGGCTCTTGGCGGCCCTGACGATCACATCGGTCACCGCCCGAGCATCGGTGAGCATGGCCAGGTGCGGCGCGTCGACCTTGACGACGTGTGCTCCTGCCGCCTTCGCCATCGACAGCTGATCGGCGATCGGAATGGCCCGGTCCTGCTCGCCGACGACGGCCCATGACGGGATGGACTTCCACGCCGGCACGCCGGAGGGCTCCCCGAACGCCTGCGAGGAGAGCGGTCGCTGGGATGCCGCCAGCACACCGACCTCGCGACCGGAGAACCCTTCGTTGGCCATCGCCTCGCCAAAGATGGACGGCTTGACGTACGTGTCGACGACACCTTGCGGCGCGCCGGGGAACGGCACGAAGTCCAACACGTTCGCCGGATCCTGGGCGAAGACCGACGGCGGATGCGTCAACGCGATCAGCGTGTCACCCTCGTCCGGGATGTACGCATCGACGTACACGAGCGAGCGCACCTGACTGTTGCGCGTGGCCGCGTTCGTGATGACCACCCCACCGTAGGAGTGTCCGACGAGCACGATCGGGCCCGTGATCGTCGTCAGGAAGCTCACGAGATGGTCGGAATCACTCGCCACGCCGCGCAGGTTGTTGGGCGGGACCCTGACCGTGTAGCCCTTCGCCTGGAGCTGCTCGCTCACCTTGTCCCAGCTCGAACCGTCCGCCCACGCGCCGTGCACGAGCACGATCGTCGGCTTGCTCTGACTGCCGGACGACGAGTCGGCGCCGGCGGTCGCGAGCGGTGCGAAAACCAGCGCTCCGCTGATGGCGGCGATCGTGGCGATCGCTGCCGTGAGCCGGGGCCGCTGTGAAAGCTGGATCTTCATGATGTTGGTTCCTCTCTCGAAGGTTGGTGTTGCCCTCGCATCGTGAGCGCTCCCGCACGCCGTCGGATCCGTCGAGATCCCCAGTCGTGGGCGCACCGCCAGGGCAGCCGTCGTCGGCTCCACCGACCCGCGACCGCTAGGAGGAGCCGCAGGACGAGCAGCACGGCGTCGGCTCGGGCGAGTCACCGGTCGTTCACGGCGCGTCGTTCTGGCCGTGCAGTTCGACGCGAGGGTGCGGCGAGCGGGCCCTACGTGCGGCGACGCGTGGGACGGTCCGCCGCGCCGTCAGTCGGTGTGTCGAGGGCGGCCGCGAAGACGTTGCCCTACTGATCCGCCAAGACGACGACGTCGAGGTCGTCCGGAGCCGTACCCGCGGGTTCGACGTCGAGCATCCGGAGGAGTCGTTCGAAGCGGTCATGACGGTCGGCGCCGGTCGCAGCGGCGGCATCCACGTCGGAGTCGTCGATGCAAGTCCTGAACGCCACTCGACTGCCGCCATCCACCCCATACACCTCCCAGCGCACTACGTGCACGGTGCCTTCCTCCGACCGCCCCGTAGAGCGAGCTCGCGGGAAAAAAGTGAATTGCACGATCGAGCGATGTCGTCCGCTCTGCGCTGCGTCATGCTCGTAAGGGTGCATCAGTCGCCCGAGATGGTCCAGCTGCCGTGGCGGGGCAGGTGCCGCGTCCGCCAGCTGACAGGTCCCGACGCCGCGCCGACCGTGCTTCTCCTCCATGGGTGCGGCGCAACGGCCGACCTCAACTGGGGGGGCTGCTATGCGGCGCTGGCAGAGCGTTTCAGGGTCGTCGCGTTAGACCAGCGCGGCCCGGGCGCGGCGTCCGGGGGCTCTTTTCCCTCGAGGCGTGCGCCGACGACGCCGCAGCCCTGCTGGAAACGCTGGGCACCGGGCCCGCGATCGTTGTCGGCTACTCGATGGGCGGGCCCGTGCCACGCTCCTTTGGCGCCGGCATCCCGCGCTGGTGGCGGGAATGGTCTTGTGCGCCACGGCGGCGGCCTTCGCGAGGACGCCGCTTGATGACGTCTTCCTCGCGACCGCATCCGCCTTCAGGCGCCCGGCGGGCGCTCTCCTTCGTCCAGTAGGCCGGGTGCTGCGCCTTCTCGAGCGGGAGTACAACCCGGCGATGCCGGACCGGTACCACGCCGTGCTGAACACCATCGGGTACCACGACCCAGCGGTCGTCCTCGACGCGGTCCGCTCTCTCCTGACCTACCGTCCCGATGCCTGGTTGAGGTCGATCGACGTGCCCTGTGCCGTGGTCATGACGACGAGTGATCGTGTGGTCCCGCCCTTCGCCAACTGCGCCTGGCCCGCGCCATCCCGGACTGCGGCGTCTTCCCCGTAGAGGGCGACCACGCGGTGTGTGTCACGGGGTCGGCCCGGTTTCTTCCCCGCCTGCAACAGGCCCTCACCGACGTCGACGACCGGGTTCGGATCGCGAGGGATGCCACCGCGCACACCGCGAGCGCCGCGGCGTGATCGCGCACCGTGGCCTCCATCATCCCGCCGTGCCGCCCAGCCGGGACTGCTTCCTCAACGGCGTCGACCCCAACCCCGGAGACCCGCAACGTCGTCATCTCCCACAGCTTCGACGAGGCCCTCGCGACTCTGGCCCCGACCCGACGGCCTGGTCGGAGGTGCAGCCGTGTGGCGGATCGTGTACACGATCGCCAGCGCCGCCAACAGACCCGGAATCACGGACAGGCGGATCGCCCAGCGAGTGCCGACGGCGGCGACGGGAGCGATCGCCAACAGGGGACCGCCGATCGCGCCGAGGTTGTCCATCGCTCGCTCGAACCCGTAGGCCCGGCCGTACGCCTTCGCCGGAATGACATCAGCCAGCAACGCGTTGCAGGCAGGGACTCGTAGCCCACCAGCCGTCCAGGCGCCCGCTCAAACGATCGCGACCTTCCACACCGAGGTCGCACCCGCAGTCGCAGCCGACAGCACCGCAGTCGCCGAGTAGCCGCCGACCGCGACCCGCGCGGCCGTCGATCGGCATCGTCGGCCAACGCACCACCGCCGAAGCGAGCGAACCCGGCAAGGGCGTCACTCACACCGTCGATCACGCCCAACGCCGCAGGCGATGCACTCAGCGTCGAAGTCAAAGACTCGGCAGCAGAGCGCCTGCTACCACACGGCACGGCTCGGGTATCGGCTCGATGTCGTTCGCGATTGTCCGGGAACCGCGGTGTCAAAGGGAGTGAGCCCGGCTTCCTCCGGGGCACAGCGTGAACACCCGAGTGAGCGGTTCAAGCATCGGTCGGGCTCCACCGGTAGTTGCGCCACCATCGTCGCTGACGAGGACGTCCCCGGCTTCGTACCTCAGGTGCGCTCATGTGGCGATGAACCAGCGTTCGAACGGGGCAGGGGAGGTCCGGTGCGTGTCGTGCGCGGTGTCAGTCCTCCGACACCATCGCTGACTACACGGGTCCGAGCTGGTGTCGTCGCAGCCCGGACGAGCCAGGCGACACCGTCGCACAAGCCAGCTCCACGTCGACGACGGCGCCGCCCGCTCACACTGAGACGGCTCCAGCACCACAGGGCGGCCACAAGAACTTTCGCGCCATTTCGATCGTGCCGGGGTCGATGTCCCAATGACACGACTCGATGCCGTTGGGAGATCTGATGCCGCAAGTGAAAGGTTCAGCCGAGCCCCTCAGCGATGGACCGCGCGCCTTTGACGTCCCTGAGTGATCGCGCGCCTCGGAGTCACCCGACCGACCGTTTACCGGTACCTGCAGTCCGGTGAGCTGCGATCGTTTCGTCTCGGCTCACGCCGGCTGGTGTCTGCCGAGGCACTGGCCGAGTTCATTCGTGAGCGCGAGCGAGTCGCGGCGGATTGACGTCACGTCGCCTGTCGTTGAGGGCATCGGAGTCAGACCGCCAACCTGGGCAACCCGCACCGAACCTGAGGTGAGCAGCGGAGCACCGCTGCCCGGATCGAGGCACTTGGCGGACCAATCCTGGTTGGTCACCCGGTTGGTCACCTCGAGGGGTTCCGGAAGTCCAAAAGTGCGTCTGAGCTGGTGCGCCCCCAGGGATTCGAACCCTGAACCAATGGATTAAGAGTCGGCCGACAGACCACGAAAGCGGGCGTCTTCTCGACCCCGGTCCGGGTCTCACAGTCCGCGCTCGAGACTGGAGCTTTCGCTCCGCCCGGTGGGTGCTGGGCCTGCCATGGGCCGCGCCAGCGCTCGCAGAGGACGCATGCCTGCGCCGCCCGGCGTGTCCATGACCACCTGCGTGCGACGGCGCCGGCACCAGGTCGTTGGGTCAGCTGACCGCAGTGAGCTCCTGGTACGAAGCAGATTCCTCGCTGTGAGTCCAGTTCCCCCACCGTCCCCCCACTCACGCCTTTCAACTACCCCACCAACGCCAAATCGTGCGCCTTGAGCTGGGGCTTTGTAGTCGGGGAGGCGGGATTCGAACCCGCGACTTCCTGCTCCCAAAGCAGGTGCGCTACCAGGCTGCGCCACTCCCCGGACGGGGAGCGCAGTGTAAGTGCGTCAGCCGGCCTTGGCCGCCGCCTTGGCCAGGCGCTTGGCGGCGCGGCCGATCGGGTCGATGTGTGCGCTGGTCGAGGTCGCCGAGCTCGGTGCCGTCGGGGAAGCGGACGCGGTAGCGCTGCCAGTTGAAGCCGTTGGCGAGCATCACCTTGCCCTCGGTGCCCTCGGCGACGCCGGGGAGGTCGATGGTCGCCCTGACCTTGTCGCCGAGTGCGCAGGTCGAGCTGACCCTCGTGCGGCTTGGCCAGCGAGTGCGGCTTCCAGAACTGCATCGCCGCCATTCTGGCCCGCCGGCGGCCGGCGTTCCTACCGCATCATCACGTCGGGTCTCGTCGGCGTCGATGAGCACCGGCACCGACGTGACGACGGTGTTGGGCCGGTACAGCAGGCGGGCCTTGAGGGCGAACGCCGACTGGTTGTGCAGCCACTGCGTCTTCCACTGCGTGACGAACTCGGGGATGACGACGGTGATGACGTCGTCGGGGCTCTCGGCGTCGAGCTCGTCGAGGTACTCGAGCACCGGGTGGGTCAGCTCGCGGTACGGCGAGGCGATCGTGTGCAGCTCGATCGGCATCCCGAACTCGGTCCACGCCTTGGCAGCCGCTCCTGCTCCTCGGGGTCGGTGACCACCGAGACCGCGATCAGCCGCTCGGGGGCCAGCGACCTGGCGTAGCGGACGGCTTCGATGCACGCCCTTGTGGACCGTGCCGACGAGGACGACGACGAGGTGGGTGCGGCGCAGCGGCGTGTAGCCCGCGTCGTCGACCTGCACCGCGGCGCGCACCCGCGCGTAGTGCTTGTTGACGGCCCGGAAGCCGACCACCATCGCCGGGATCAGCACGGCCGGGATCCACGCCCCCTCGGTGAACTTGGAGACCACGACGACGATGGCGACGGTCGCCGTGGCCACGCAGCCGACGGCGTTGATCGCCAGCGACGCCCGCCAGCGGCCCTCGCGGTACTTGAGGTGGTGGCGCACCATGCCGGCCTGGCTCAGCGTGAAGCCGGTGAACACGCCGAACGCGTAGAGCGGGATGAGGGCCGAGATGTTGCCCTTGAAGACGGTGATCAGGATGCCGGCGGCGACGGCGAGGAAGATGATGCCGTTGGAGAACACGAGCTTGTCGCCGCGGTTGGCGAGCTGGCGGGGCATGTAGCCGTCGCGGGCGATGATCGACGAGAGCCCGGGGAACCCCTGGTAGGCGGTGTTGGCGGCGAGGATCAGGATGGCGAACGTGGCCAACTGGGTGATCCAGAACAGGACCCCCTTGCCGCCGTAGATGTACTCGGCCATGAGGGCGATGCCGGTGGGGTCGTCCTCGCCGCGGATCGGGTGGAGGTGGGACGCCAGCACCGACACGCCGAGGAAGCAGACGCCGAGGATCGCCCGCCATGATCGCCAGCGTCATCGAGGCGTTGCGGGCCTCCGGCTTGCGGAACGACGGCACGCCGTTGGACACCGCCTCGACGCCGGACAGGGCGACGGCGCCGGACGAGAACGCCGCGCAGCAGCATCAGCAGGCTCGAGCGCCGCGGTGCCCTGCGGCGAGCTCCTGGGCCTCCTCGGAGAGGCTCTCGAGCGGGATCGGCCCGAGGTCCTGGACGAAGATCCGGTAGAAGCCGACGACGATCAGCAGCATCAGCATGACGATGTAGAGGTACGTCGGCGGGGCGAAGAGCGAGCCGGACTCGCGCAGGCCGCGCAGGTTGGCGACCGTCATGACGACGATCATCAGCGAGGCACAGCGGGACCCGCCACTGGGCGTCGAAGTCGAACGCCGACTGGATCGCCAGCACGCCGCCGGCGACCGACACGGCGACCGTGAGGATGTAGTCGGTCAGCAGCGACGCCCCGGCGACGAGCGACGGCAGTCTCGCCGAGGTTCTCCCGGGACACGACGTAGGCGCCGCCGCCCGACGGGTAGGCGTGGATCGTCTGGCGGTACGACAGCACCACGATCGTCAGCAGGACGCAGACGACGATGGCGATCGGCACGAGCTTGCTGAAGGCGGCGACGCCGATGCCGGCCTGCAGCGTGAGCACGAGGACGATCTCGTCCGTGGCGTACGCCGTCGACGAGATCGCGTCCGACGCGAAGATCGGCAGGGCGACACGCTTGCGGAGCCGCTGGTGCCCCTCCTCGGAGGTGGCGATCGGGCGGCCGATCAGGATCCGCTTGGCGAGCGACACCATACGGAGCGGCGACGCTAGGCGGCCGCCGGCCGCGGCGGCCGCATGCGGCACGCGAGATCGCGCCGGACTTACACTCCGCCACCGTGCACGTCGTCATCGTCGGCTGCGGACGGGTCGGTTCGTCCCTCGCCCGCGCCCTCACCGGCGACGGGCACACCGTCGCCATCATCGACCGCCGCGGCGACTCCTTCACCCGGCTCGGCGCCGACTTCGCCGGCCGCACGGTGCAGGGCATCGGCTTCGACCGCGACCGCCTCGTCGAGGCCGGCATCGAGGAGGCCGGCGCCCTCGCCGCGGTGACGAGCGGCGACAACTCGAACATCCTCGTCGCCCGCGTCGCCCGCGAGAACTTCGGCATCGAGCAGGTCGTGGCGCGCATCTACGACCCCCGCCGGGCCGTCATCTACCAGCGCCTCGGGATCATGACCGTCGCCACCGTGGCGTGGACGACCGACCAGGTCATGCGCCGGCTGATCCCAGAGGCCCGCCCGGCCGAGTGGACGGATCCGACGGCCAAGGTCTGCCTCATCGACCGCACGCTGGCCGACGCGTGGGCCGGTCACCCGCTCGCCGACGTCGAGGACGCCGTCGGGGCCCGCGTCGTGGCGATCAACCGGATGGGCGCGGCGACGATCCCGACGGCCCGCACCGTCGCCCAGGCGGGTGACGTGCTCTACATCGCGGCGGAGACGAATCGCCTCGACCGACATCGATCGCGCCCTGCAAGCGCCGCCGAAGAAGGGACACTGACGTGCGCGTGGTCATCGCCGGAGGCGGCAGCGTCGGCCGGTTCATCGCCGAGCAGCTGCACGGCGCCGGGCACGAGGTGACGATCCTCGACAACGACAAGGTCGTGATCGCCCAGGCCCGTCGCTCCGGCGAGCCGGTCGGCGTGACGTGGTACGACGGCGACGCCTGCGAGCTCGACACGCTCGCCACCGCCGGTGTCGAGCGAGCGGACGTCGTCGCCGCCGTGACCGGCGACGACGAGGACAACCTCGTCGTGTCGCTGCTCGCCAAGCAGGAGTTCGGGGTGCCGCGGGTCGTGGCCCGCGTGAACAACCCGAAGAACGAGTGGATGTTCAACGAGCTGTGGGGCGTCGACGTCGCCGTGTCGACCCCGCACCTCATCACGGCGCTCGTCGAGGAAGCCGTCAGCGTCGGTTCGTTCGTCCGCCTGCTCTCGTTCGAGGGCGGCAAGGCGCGACTCGCCGAGGTCCGCCTCGCCGACGGCTCGCCGGCCGACGGCAAGCAGATCGTCGACCTCGGGGTGCCGCGTGACGCGACGGTCGTCGCCGTGCTGCGCGCCGATCGGCTGATCGTCCCCCGCGGCGACACGATGCTGCGCGTCGGCGACGAGGTCGTCGTGCTCGTCACCGACGAGTCCGAGGCGGACGTCCGCGCCCTCCTCGTCGCGCCGTCCTGACGGGCTACGGCACCAGGGTGTAGGCCGGGTTGTAGATCACGGCCCGGTCGCCGAGGTCCACCGGCACCCCTTCGAGCACGATCGCTCGGCCGTGGTCGATGCCGGCGATCCTCCGCCGCCCCGCGAACACCGCGGTGATCGCGCCCGTCCCGTCGCTGACCATGACCTCGAGGTTCGGCACGCCGTTGCGTGGGGCGACGATCACGCGCTTGACCTCGCCTCCGACGCGGACCGGCACGCGCCGCGGCGCCTCGTCGATCGGGGTGACGTCGAGCCCACGGCAGCGGTCCTGCAGGCGGGTGCGGTCGAGCTCGGTGACCGACGCCCCGAGGCGCTGACGCAGCGATGAACGGATGGACACGACCTCCAGGCTAACGACGCGTCGTCGCCCGCTTGCGGTCCGCGGGTGTGCACAGGCCGGTGCCGACGAGCACGACGGCGCCGGCGGCGAGCAGCAGCATCCCGACTGCCGTGCCCGTCGCCGGGAGGTCCCCGCCGCGCGGACGTGGTCGTGCGAATCTTGGCGTTTGGTCCACGCAAACAGTCTGCGCGCGACGATGTCGGCGACGCGCCCGCGCTGTCCCGCGTCCACCCGGTGCGGCGCCCCCGGGACGCGCGGGCTGTGACACCCGCCCGATACCCTCGGGAGCCTGTGAAGAGCACGTTGGAGCCCCTCGAGGGCAACAAGGTCAAGTTGTCGGTGAACGTCGACGAGGCCGAGTTCGACAAGGACATCGACGCGGCCTTCCGCAAGATCGCCCGGGAGGTCCGGTTGCCGGGCTTCCGTGCCGGCAAGGCGCCGCGCCGCGTGCTCGAGGCGCGCATCGGGGTCGCCCCCGCTCGTGAGCAGGCGCTGCGCGATTCCATCCCGCAGTACCTGGCCAAGGCGGTCCGCGAGCACGACGTCGACCTGATCGCGTCGCCCGAGGTCGAGATCACCACGGGTGAGGAGGACGGGCCGGTCGGGTTCGACGCCACGTGCGAGGTGCGTCCGGAGATCACCGTTCCCGGCTACGACGGGCTGCGCGTCGAGCTGCCGGCGCCGGCTGCGAGCGACGCCGAGGTCGAGGAGGCGGTGCAGGCCCAACTGCGCCGGCACGGCCAGCTCAGCGACGTCGACCGCCCGGCGGCCCGTGGCGACCAGGTCACCCTCGATCTCAACGCGACGCGCGATGGTGACGACGTGCCGGGGCTGAACACCGAGGACTGGTCCTACGAGGTCGGCCAGGGCTGGGTCGCCGACGACTTCGACGACCAGCTCGTCGGGGCCAACCCGGGCGACGAGCTGCGGTTCACGACGACGCCCAAGGGCACCGAGGAGCCGGCCGACTTCGTCGTCACCGTGAGCGCGGTGCAGGAGCTCGTCCTGCCGGAGCTGGACGACGCGTTCGTCGGCGAGAACTTCGGCGAGTTCGAGACCGTCGACGCCTGGCGGGCCTCGATCGCCGCGCGCCTCGGCGAGTCGAAGCTGAACCAGGCGCGCCAGGAGCTCGTCGGCCGGGTGACCGAGGCGCTCACCGCGCTGACGGAGATCGAGCCGCCCGAGGCGCTCGTCCAGGGCGACCTCCAGCGTCGCGTCGAGGGCACCGTCCGCCAGCTCCAGGCGCAGGGCATCGACGTCGACCAGTGGCTCTCGGTCACCGGTCAGGACGCCAGCTCGTTCGTCGAGGGCATGAAGGGCGCGTCGGAGCAGGCGGTGCGCGTCGACCTCGCGCTGCGTGCCGTCGCCGTCGCCGAGGGCCTGGACGCGGACGAGGGCGACCTCGCCGCCGAGTACGAGCGGATGGCCATGCAGTTCGGCCAGAAGCCGAACCAGGTCCGCAAGGCCTACGAGCAGAACGACCTCGTGCCCGAGCTGGTGTCGCAGATCCGCAAGTCGAAGGCCCTCGACTGGCTGCTGCACCACGTCGAGATGGTCGACCCGGACGGCAACCCGCTCGACCGGGACGAGATCCTCGGCCACAGCCACGACGCCGACGGCGGGCACGACCACGACCACGCCGATCACGACCACGCCGATCACGATCACGATCACGACCCCGACGACGCCGCCGCCGAGGCGGCGGACGTGGTCGCCACCCCCACCAGCACGGAAGGCGCCGAGACCCCCGCATGAACTTCCAGAACTACCTCGTCCCCAACGTCGTCGAGCAGACGAGCCGCGGCGAGCGCGCCTACGACCTGTACAGCCGGCTGCTGAAGGAGAACATCATCTTCCTGCAGACGCCGATCGACGACCAGATCGCCAGCCTCATCTGCGCCCAGTTGATCCACCTGGAGTCCGAGAACCCGGACAAGGACATCAACATCTACATCAACAGCCCCGGCGGTGACATCACGTCGCTGTTCGCGATCTACGACACGATGCAGTTCATCCGCAACGACATCGCCACGATCTGCCTGGGCCAGGCGGCGTCGGCGGCGGCGGTGCTCCTGGCGGCGGGCACGAAGGGCAAGCGGTTGGCGCTGCCGCACTCGCGGATCCTGCTGCACCAGCCGCACGGCCAGGTGGGCTACGGGCAGGTCACCGACCTGGAGATCGCGGCCAGGGAGATCCTGCGGATGCGGGACCTCCTCGAGGAGCTGCTCTCCAAGCACACGGGCCAGCCGCTGGAGCGCGTCCACAAGGACACCGACCGCGACTTCGTGATGGAGGCGGACGAGGCGCTCGCGTATGGCATCATCGACAGCGTGATCGAGTCCCGCGACATCGCGGACCGCACGGGCGCGATCCGCTGACCTGATCCGAACGAGAACGAGCACCTGGCAGGGGGACGACGAGCGTGGCGAAATTCGGTGACACCGGCGAGCTGCTCAAGTGCTCGTTCTGCGGCAAGTCCCAGAAGCAGGTACGCAAGCTCATCGCGGGTCCCGGCGTCTACATCTGCGACGAGTGCATCGACCTCTGCAACGAGATCATCGAGGAAGAGCTCACCGAGACCGCCGAGCTGAGCTTCGACCACCTGCCCAACCCGCGTGAGATCAGGTCGTTCCTCGACGACTACGTCGTCGGCCAGGACAGCGCCAAGAAGATCCTCTCCGTCGCCGTCTACAACCACTACCGGCGCATCCAGTACCAGCAGTCGATGGGCGTCGGCCGTCGCGACGAGGTCGAGCTGGCGAAGTCCAACATCCTGTTGCTCGGGCCCACCGGCTGCGGCAAGACGCACCTCGCCCAGACCCTGGCCCGCCTGCTCAACGTGCCGTTCGCGGTCGCCGACGCCACGGCCCTCACCGAGGCGGGGTATGTCGGCGAGGACGTCGAGAACATCCTGCTCAAGCTGATCCAGGCCGCCGACTTCGACGTCAAGCGGGCCGAGACCGGGATCATCTACATCGACGAGATCGACAAGATCGCCCGCAAGAGCGAGAACCCCTCGATCACCCGCGACGTCTCCGGCGAGGGTGTGCAGCAGGCATTGCTCAAGATCCTGGAGGGCACCCAGGCGTCCGTGCCGCCGCAGGGCGGGCGCAAGCACCCGCACCAGGAGTTCATCCAGATCGACACCACGAACGTGCTGTTCATCCTGGGTGGGGCGTTCGCCGGGCTGGAGCAGATCATCGAGAGCCGCATCGGCCACAAGGGCGTCGGCTTCCACGGCACGGTGAAGTCGAAGTCCGAGCGGGACCCCGGCGAGCTGTTCGCCCAGGTGCTGCCCGAAGACCTCGTCAAGTACGGGATGATCCCGGAGTTCATCGGCCGCCTCCCGACCACCGGCGCCGTCCGCAGCCTCGACCGCGACGCGCTGGTCAAGATCCTCACCGAGCCGAAGAACGCCCTCGTGCGCCAATACCAGAAGGTGTTCGAGTTCGAGGACGTCGAGCTCGAGTTCACCGACGACGGCCTGCAAGCGGTCGCCGACCAGGCCCTGCTGCGCGGCACCGGCGCTCGTGGCCTGCGGGCGATCCTCGAGGAGGTCCTCCTCAACACGATGTACGACCTGCCCGGGCGCACCGACGTCGGCAAGGTCCTGATCGACGAGCCGACGGTCCGCGAGAAGGTCAACCCGACCCTCGTGCCGCGCGAGGCGGGTCGCAACACCCGGCCGCGCCGCGCCGCCAGCTGACGTCCGCCCCGCTCACGCGGGTCGCAGCGGGATCTCCTCGAAGCGCACGACCACGTCGCCGCCGCCCACGTTGGCGAACGAGATGCTCGTGTGGTCGAGGCGACCGTGGGGAGCGCGCGCGCACCGATCGTCCCGGGGGAGCGCAGGATGTGGGCGCCGCCGGCCGTCCCGGTGACGAGGCGGTAGGTCGTGTCGCCGTCGAGCGTGACCTCGGCGTAGCGGATCGGGCGGGCGACCGTCTCGAGCAACCGCCCGACCGGGTCGGTGGGCAGCTCGAAGTGGGCGACGACGATGGCGTCCGGGCTCGTCGCCTCCGGCACCTCGAGCGTCGCGCCCGGCGCCACGCGCTCGACCGCCAGCTCCGTCGGTGCGCCGCACACGTCGGGGGCGCGTCGCAGGGCCGACCACCCGTCCTCGGTGACGACCTCGGCGAAGTTGCACGTCAGCGCCAGGCGGGCGTCCGGCGACTCCCACACGCCGTAGCGGTCGTCGACCGTCGCCGGGTTGACGAGCACGCCGTCGGGCCCGTCCGTCGACCGGTACCGCGCCTCGTTCAGCTCGTCGAGGGCCGCGGTGTAGGTGGAGTAGCTCTGGAAGACCGGCAACGGCTCCCAGTCGAGGTCGTAGCCCCACACCGCGTTGACGTCCCACTCCTCGGCGTGGACCGAGCCGTCGGCGAGGGCGTCGATCACCGACGCCGGGACGGCGTAGCTGGCGCGCAGGCCGTCGACCGCCGCCGCCATCTCGTCGGCGTGGCGCCCGGCGCTGGCGACGACGAGGAGGGCGTCGCCGCGGTCCGACCACGTGGAGCGGAGGCGGCCCGGGTCGGCGGCGAAGGCGACGAGCGTGGCGGCCACGAGCGCGACCGCAGGCAACAGCAGCAGCCGGCGCTCCCAGCGCATCGCGACCACGAGCAGCGCCAGCATGATGTACGCCCCGACGACGTGCCAGTCGTCCCAACGCACGAAGCCCTGCTTGAGGGCGAACCAGGCGGCCGCGGCGAGCGGCACGAGCATCCACCACGCCCGTCGATCAGCACGCGCCCAGCGGACGGCACCGACGACGAGGATGGCGATGACGACGACGATCGCCGCGCCGACGACCGCGAGGGCGTCGGTGCTCGGGCCGTAGGCCTGCGCCGACATGTACCCGCTCGACAGCTCGCGTGACGTCTCGAAGTACGGCCGCAGGGCCGACCACGGCTGGCCCGTGATCAGCCACGCGGCGAGGAACCCGGCAACGGTGGTGCCGACGGCGATGGCCAGGTTGCGCCATCGCGGCCGGGCCGACAGGGCGACGACCACGACGGCGCCGCACGCCACGCCGCCCGGTCCGAACTTGACGAGCACGAGGCTGCCACTGAGGGCGCCGGCGATCGCCAGCACCCACCACGTCGTCGGGGCGGGGAGCCCGGCGCCGGCGTGCTGCCACAGCACGACGAGCGACACGACGATCGCCAGGGCCACGAGCTCCGGGATGATGTTGTCCGTGATGCTGACGGCGAGGGCGAACGGCACGAGCACGGCCATCGCCCAGCCGGTGCGCATCCCGAGGCGGACGAGGTGGAGCACGACCATCGTGAACAGCAGCCAGAGCGCCGCGAACTGGTACACGATGGCCAGCGCGAGCAGCCCGCGATCGAGGAACGTCGGCCCACCCAGGAACCCGAGCGGTCCGTACGGGAAGGCGATGTCGACCCCGAACGGCATCGTCTCGAGCCACGCGAGGGTCAGGGCGACGCGGAACGACGAGTCGATGCCGAAGACGGGCCGGATCGACGACAGGTTCATCCCGAGCACGGCGAGCACGGCGCCGAGCACCACGGGCCCGGTCAGCGTGGCGCGCAGGCGCGACGATCGAACCGTCGGCTCCTCGTGGTCGCCCTGCTCGACCACGCGACCCTCGTCGACGTCCTGCGTCATCGTGTCCACCCCGCGCCTCGCGATGGCCACCAGGCGACCACCGATTCCGTCCGGGTGTGCACGATACGGCATCGTCCGTCAGGACGGGCCGGAATCTCCATCGCTGCGGTGCGACGGCACACCCGCCGGCGGGTAGCCTCTGCCGCGAGCTGGTCGGGCGGCTGGCGGCAGGAGACAGCGGGTGAGCGAGGCGAACGATCGCCACGGCGTGGGCACGTCGCGGCAGCATCGACACAACGACGGCGGCGGCGCGCGTCCCGACGCAGGTGCGCCGTGACGGCCGAGACGGCGGTCACGGCACCGGCCGGCGACACCGCGCCGACGATGGCGGCGGCGACCCGCGGCGGCCTGCTGTCACGTCCGTGGGCCGTGCCGCTGCTCGTGATCGCACTCGGCACGCTGGTGCGCATCCCCCAGCTCGCCCACAGCTTGCGGGAGATGCACGCCTTCCGCCAGACGCAGACCGCCTACGTCGCCCTCGAGTACGCCCGTCACGGCATCGACCTGCTGCACACGCCGCTCCCGATCTTCGGGCCCAGCGGCGACGTGCCGATGGAGCTCCCGCTCGTCCAGGCGGCCGGGGCGCTGTTCATCGACGCCGGCGTGCGGGCCGACACCGCGATGCGCCTCGTCGGACTGATCGGCTTCCAGGTCGCGGCCGTGCTGGTGACCGCGCTGATGCTCAGGTGGCACGGCCGGCGCGCCGCGATCGTGGCCATCGTGCTGTTCCAGTTCTCGCCCTTCGCGCTCGGGTGGGGCGCCGCCTCGCTGATCGAGTTCCCCGCCGTCGCGTGCGCGCTGGGGATGGTGGTCGGCCTCGACGCGTGGTTCCGCTCGGGTTCCCGCGTCGGCCTCGCCGCCGGTGTCCTCAGTGCCTGGCTGGCGTTCCTCGTCAAGGTCACGACCGCGCCGCCGTGGTGCGTCCTGCTGCTCGTCGCCGCTGGCGTCGCGTATGCGGCGACCCGGTCCTGGCGGCGCATCGTCGGCGGGCTGCTGGCCGGTCCCGGCATCGGCCTGCTGCTGGGTGCGGCGTGGACGAGGTACGCCGATGGCATCAAGGAGGACAACCCGCTGACGGCGCCGATGACGAGCGGCGCGCTGCGCGACTGGAACTTCGGCACGCTCGACCAGCGACTCGACCCGGGCAGCTACGTGCAGATCCTCGGGCGCATCGGCGGTGAGATCGCTGGACCGGCCGGCCTCGGCCTGCTCGTCGCCGTGCTCGGCATCGTGTTCGCCACGCGTGGCACGGAGCGCATCCGGCGCGCCGGCTGGCTGGTCACGGCGGCCGTGGCGCCGCTCGTGTTCTTCAACCTCTACTACGTCCACAACTACTACCTCATCGCCGTCTTCCCGGCCCTGGTGGCGTCCGTGGCCATCGGCGTCGTCGCCATCGCCGAACGCGTGCGCTTCGACACGACGGCGGTCGCCGCGGTCGGCACCGGCATCGTGCTCGTCGGCTCGGCGGCGTCACCGAACGGTTGGGCGGAGGTGCGGCAGTGGGTGTCGACCCCGAGCAGCGATCCGACGACGGACGCCTTGCGGTCGCTCACCGCTCCCGATGACCTGATCGTGCTCGTCGGTTGCGAGTACGACCCGCAGACGCTGTACTTCGCCGATCGCCGGGGTCTGATGTTCCCCGGGACCGAGGCCGGCGACATGTGGTCCCGCGAGGACATCGACGACTACGGGTTCCTCTACAGCTGCTCGCCCGAGATCGACGCAGCCTCGTACCTCCCGGAGGGTCGGACCCTCGAGGCGACGTCGTATCCGCGGCTGTCGCGCATCGTGGCCACCGACGGCTGAGGCCGTCGCCGTGGCCGGGCGCGCGGCCGCCCCCTAGCCTCCTGGCCGTGGACTACCAACGACGCGCTGGCGTACCTCGACGACCACGCGTCCTACGAGAAGACCGGCCGCGTCACGTCGCCGTCGCTCGACCCGATCACCCGCCTGTGCGCGGCGATGGGCGACCCGCAGCACGCCTACCCGGTGATCCACATCACGGGCACCAACGGCAAGGGCTCGACGGCGCAGATGATCACCCGCCTGCTGATGGCCCAGGGCCTCCAGGTCGGCACGTACACGAGCCCCCACCTCGAGCGCGTGAACGAGCGCTGGACCCGTGACGCCGTGGCGATCGACGACGACGAGCTGGCCGAGCAGATCGCCGCGGTCGCCGATCTCGAGGGCCTGACCGGCGTCCGGCCGAGCTACTTCGAGGCGTGCACGGCCGCCGCGTTCCGCTGGTTCGCCGACACCGCCGTCGACGTCGCCGTCGTCGAGGTCGGCCTCCTCGGGCGCTGGGACGCCACCAACGTCGTCCGGGCCCAGGTCGCCGTCGTCACCAACATCGGCATGGACCACAACGAGTTCGCCGGGCCGACGCTGGCCGACGTGGCCCGTGAGAAGGCCGGGATCATCGAGCCGACCTCGGCGGCCGTCATCGGCGAGACCGATCCGGCCATCGTCGCCGTGCTCGCCGAGGCGCCCGCCGCATCGCGCCTGCTGCGCGGCACCGACTTCGAGACGGCCGGCAACACGCTCGCCGTCGGCGGCCGGCTCGTCGACATCCGCACGCCCACCACGATCTACTCCGACGTGTTCGTGCCGTTGCACGGGGCCCACCAGGGCGACAACGCCTCGCTGGCGCTGACGGCCGTGGAGGCCTTCTTCGCCGCTCCGCTCGCCGAGGACGTCGTCGCCGAGGGGTTCGCGGCCGTCTCCGTGCCGGGCCGCTTCGAGGTCATCGGCTACCAGCCGCTCGTCGTCGTCGACGGCGCCCACAACCCGGTCGGCGCCGACACGTGCGCGCAGGTGTTCTTCGACGACTTCAACCCCGACGGCCGGCGCATCCTGGTGTTCGGCACGCTGCGTGAGCCGACGGCGATGCTGGAGGCGCTGCGAGCCGACGAGTTCGACCTCGTCGTCGCGTGCACCGCGCCGTCGCCGCGCGGCGTCCCCGTGGCCGACGTCGCCCGCGCCGCCGTCGCGCTCGGCTGCGACGAGGTGCTCGCCGCCGACGACGTCGCCCACGCCTGCGCGTATGCGATGCACGGCGCCGACGGCGACGACGCCATCCTCGCCGCCGGCAGCCTCTACGTCGCCGGCGCCGCCCGCCCCGCCCTCCAGCACCTGCTGCCGTAGCGCCTCGGGCGTTCTGGGGAAGGACGCTGCCACACGTCGTTCTGGGGACGATCCCTGACCGGATCGGTCAGCCGGCGCGCCCAGATCGGTCGCCGGCGAGGAGGTGCGGTGCCCAGCGCAGGACGTTGCGGCGGATCCGATCGGCCTCCCGGGCGGGGCGCGTCACGATCGCCCGGTAGGTGAACCGCAGCACGACGTAGCCGAGCGCGGCGAGGTCCGCATCGCGCGTCCGGTCCCGCTCGAACTGCCGACGGTCGCGCCCGTGCGTCGTCCAGCCGTCGCACTCGAGCACGAGCGGGCTGCGGGTGACGAGGAAGTCGACCTCGTAGCCGCCGATCACGGCGTGGAACTCCACCGGGGGCAGGCCGTGCCGGGCGAGCAGCCGTGCCATCGCCGGCTCGAGGACGCTGTCGACCGGCTTGCCGTCGAGCACCCAGTCACCGAGGGCGTCGCGCAGCGCCGGGACGCCGGGCCGGCCGCGCCGCCCGTGCCGGCGGATCGCCGCCTCCAGCGCGGCAGGCGAGGCCAGCGCCGTCGTCACCACGTGGCCGACGGCACCGGGCACGGCGATCGGGTCGAGGGCGCCGAGGTCACACAGCGTGCGCAGCACGTTCGTGGTCGGGATGTGGTCCCGCCGCGACGGCGTGAGGTCGAGGAGGTCGCGAGGCCGGTGGACGACGGCGCCGGCCACGGTCGGCCGGCGCGAGCGCTGCGGCAGGATCACGTCGACCGGCTCGTCCTCCGGGCGCGGCACGCCCCACAACCGGACCGCCGTGCGATGCGACGCCATCGCCCCGGGTCCCGTGGCGAGCACGGCGGCGTGGACCACCTGGGCCGGTGTGCGGGCGCTGCCGAACATCCGGCACACGCCGGGGTGGACCTGCTCGAGCAGGCCGGCGGCGATCGCCCGGTACCAACTCCGCTCGGAGATGCCGACCCTGGCCGCCGCGTGGCGCGTCACGAGGCCGTGGTGGGCGCTGGCGAACACGTCGAGGGCGCTGATGCTCATGCCTCCATGGGTGTCGCCACCATCGGGAAGCGGAAGCGTCGACCGATCTGGGGAAGCTGGCTGACGGGATCCGTCAGCCACGATCCCCAGAACGCCGGCTGGCAGGGATCTTCCCCAGATCGCCCGGCGCAGGCGATGGTGTGTCGCCGGTCCAGTTCAGATCGCTCGGACGGGGGTGGCGGTAGCCTCGTGGGTCATGTCTGATCGCACCCTCGTCCTGCTCAAGCCCGACGCCGTCGAGCGCGGGCTGGTGGGGAACATCCTCGCTCGCTTCGAGTCCAAGGGCCTGCAGATCGTCGCCCTCGACCGCCGCACGCTGGACAAGGAGACGCTCGCCGCGCACTACGACGAGCACGTCGGCAAGGCCTTCTACGACGACCTCGTCACGTTCATGAGCCGCGGTCCCGTGATCGCGATGGTGCTGGAGGGACCCGAGGACACGTGGGAGGTCGTGCGCGGCATGATGGGTGCCACCAACCCGCGCCAGGCCGCTCCGGGGACCGTCCGTGGCGACCTCGGGATCCTGTTCACCGAGAACCTCGTCCACGGCAGCGACTCGCTCGCCTCGGCCCAGCGCGAGATCAGCATCTTCTTTCCCGATCTGTAACATTCGACCGTCACGAAGCAGCCGTGGCCCAGGCCCTGAGAGGAGTGTCGGGATGGCTCGCCGCAACAACCCGCTGAGCCTCGGCCGCGACCTCGCCATCGACCTCGGCACTGCCAACACGCTCATCTACGTCCGCGGCCAGGGCATCGTGCTCGACGAGCCCTCGGTCGTCGCCATCAACGTCAACGACGGCAAGCCCGTCGCCGTCGGCCTCGAGGCGAAGCGGATGATGGGCCGCACACCCAACCACATCAAGGCCATCCGCCCCCTGAAGGACGGCGTGATCGCCGACTTCGAGGTGTGCGAGAAGATGCTGCGCTACTTCATCCAGCGCGTCCACGCCAGCAAGTGGAACAAGCCGCGCATGGTCATCTGCGTGCCGTCGGGCATCACGGGCGTCGAGCAGCGCGCCGTGCAGGACGCAGCCGAGTACGCCGGCGCACGCAAGCCGGTGCACATCATCGAGGAACCGATGGCCGCGGCGATCGGCGCCAACCTGCCCGTCCACGAGCCGTCGGGGAACATGGTCGTGGACATCGGGGGCGGCACGACGGAGGTCGCCGTGATCTCCCTCGGCGGCATCGTCACCGCGCAGTCCGTGCGCGTGGCCGGCGACGAGCTCGACGACGCCGTGATGCAGTACGTGAAGAAGGAGTTCTCGCTGGCGATCGGCGACCGCACCGCCGAGGAGATCAAGATCCAGATGGGCTCCGCCTGGCCGATGGAGGAGGAGCTGACCGCCGACATCCGCGGCCGCGACCTCATCAGCGGCCTGCCGCGCACGATCCAGCTGACCACGGAGCACGTCCGCGAGGCGCTCGCCGAGCCGGTGTCGGCGATCGTCGACGCCGTCAAGACGACGCTCGACAAGACACCGCCCGAGCTCGCCGCCGACATCATGGAGGACGGCATCACGCTCACCGGTGGCGGCGCCCTCCTCGGCGGCCTCGACGAGCGCCTCGCCCACGAGACGGGCATGCCGATCCGGGTCGCCGACGAGCCGCTCTACAGCGTCGTCATCGGCTCCGGGCGCGCCCTCGAGAACATCGACGCGATGCGCGGCCTCATGTCCCTCGGCGGGGACGATTAGCCCGGCGGGCTCGTCGTCCTCGACACCATGCCCTTGTACACGCCCGGCCGGCGGCGGGCCATCGTCCTGCTGCTGCTCACGTCGGTGCTCCTGCTGACCCTCGACCTGCGCGGCAACGCCGTCTTCGACGCTGTCCGCTCCGGCTTCAACACCGCGATGGAACCGCTCGAGTCGGCCGCCGACGTGGCGACCAAGCCGGTCGTCAACACGTGGCGCGGCATCACCCAGTGGGAGGACGTGAGCGAGGAGAACGACCGCCTGCGCGACCAGATCGCCGCCCAGCGCGCCGACCAGATCGCCGCCCAAGCCGCCATCCAGGACCAGCAGGAGCTGCTCGCCGAGCGGGACCTCACGGTCGTCGGTGACTACCCGCGCATCACGGCGCGCGTCGTCGGCACGACCCCCACGAACTTCGACCAGGTCATCCAGATCAACAAGGGGAGCCGGGCCGGCATCGAGGTGGGGATGGCCGTCGTCGCCCCCGGCGGCCTCGTCGGCAAGATCACCACGCCGCTGCTGCCGGACCAGGCGTACGTGATGCTGGCCACCGACAACGACTACGCGACGGCCGCGAACGTGATCGCCGGGACGCCTCCGCCGCCGCCGCCGACGCTGCCCCCACCGCCGTCCAGCGCGCCGCCGGAGTCGGCGCCGCCGACCAGCCTGCCGCCGGAGGCGTCGGTGCCGGCCACGTCGATCCTCGCGACCGTGCCGCCCACGTCCGCGCCGCCCACGACCCTGGTGCCGGAATCGACGACCACGACGACGCTCGACCTCGAGGCGCTGCGCCGCGACACCGGCCAGTTCGTCGGGCGCGGGCCGTCGAGCCTGCCGCAGGTCGACCTCCTGTCGGCCGCCCCGCAGATCGGCCGCTTCGAGGTCGGTGACCTCGTCTTCACGGCCGGTGGCGACGAGTTCCTGGCGCCGCCGGACATCCCGATCGGCGTCGTCAGGAACGTGATCCGGCGGTCGTCGGCAGAGGGCCCGTTGCTCGAGGTCGAGCTCAGCGCCGACCTCGACCGGCTGCACTACGTCGACATCATCGTCTACCGCCCGTCGTCGGAGGCGGGCGGCCGCCCCGTCGGTTCCGTGGCAGGCGGCGACTGATGTTCGCCTCGCTCGTCCAGGGGCCGCTGCTGCGGCTGTTCTCCGTCGGCGTCCTGCTGCTCGCCCTGCAGCGGACGATCTTCGCCGACCTCCGCCCGGCGGGCGTCAGCGTGCAGGTGCTGCTCGCCCTGGCCGCCGCCGCCGGCGCGGCCGGCGGGCCGCAGAAGGGCGCCCTCGCCGGGTTCGTGCTCGGCCTGCTCTACGACCTCAACGTCGGCACCCCGCTCGGGTCGTCGTCGATCTCGATGGGCCTCGCCGGCTTCGTCGCCGGGTACGTCACGGCCATCACCGTGCGCCCGCCGTGGTGGCTGGCGGCGCTGTTCGTGGCCCTCGGCGCCGCCGTCGGCGAGGCAGCGATCCCGATCATCCGCTCCTTCGTCGGCGAGGACCACCCGTTCGAGCCGCACTACGGCGTGGTCGTGGCGGTCGTGGCGATCGGGGCGATGGTCCTGAGCCCGCTGTTCGTCCCCGTCGGCCGTTGGTGCATGCGTGTCAAGCAGCCCGAGTGGAAGGCACCCCGTGAAGAGGTCTGAGGCGCCGCCCCGAGCGCGCACCCGAACGACAGACTGGCGCCATGGCAGCTGACAAGCGCGCCGCACGACTCGGCGTCCTCGCGCTCGTCGCGACGCTGCTGTTCGGTGCCATGGGCACGCGCCTGTGGTTCCTGCAGACCGTGCAGGCCGACTCGCTGCAGCAGGTCGTCGACGCCCGCAAGACCAAGACCGTCCGGCTGCTGCCCGAGCGCGGCCGCATCTTCGACGCCGACGGCCGCATCCTCGCCGACAACGAAGCCGTGCTCACGGTCGCCGTCGATTGGGACGTCATCCGGCGTGACGGCGATCGAGCCGCCCTGTTCACGCGGTTGTCGGGCTGGGTGAACGTGCCCGTCGCCGAGATGGAGACGCGCTTCGAGTCCAACCTCTACAGCCGCTACAAGCCGCTGCCGGTCGCCGACGACGTCCCGGAGAACGTCGCGGTGGCGATCAGGGAGCGGGTCGAGGACTTCCCTGGCGTCGTGATCGTCAACGGCTGGAAGCGGGTGTACCCCTACGCGCCGATGGCCAGCCACGTCATCGGCTACATGGGCGCCATCACCGCCGAGGACGAGGGCGCGCTACGAGGACCTCGGCTACGACACGTCGCTCGGCGGCGAGGACGTCGGGCGCGCCGGCATCGAGCTCGGCTACGAGACCCAGCTGCACGGCAAGTGGGGCGAGGTCGTCTACGAGGTCGACGCGGCGAACCGGATCGTGCGCGAGATCAGCCGCCACGAGCCCGTCAACGGGATGGACCTCCAGCTGTCGATCGACCTCGATCTGCAGCAGTACACGGAACGCCTGCTGCAGACCCAGTTGCGGCGGCTGCGGGCGACGTGCGCCCAGAACCCCGAGGTGACCAAGCCCGACGGCACCCGCGGCCCCCTCGACCCGAGCCTGGCCGTCGGGACCTGCGTCAACTACAAGGCGCCCGCCGGCTCGACGACCGTGATGAACTACCAGACCGGGCAGATCATGGCGATGGCCAGCTACCCGACGTTCGACAACCGCTGGTTCTCCTCGGGCGTCGACGACGACAAGTTCGACGAGATCTTCCCGACGACCGCGCCGGGCGGCGGCGATCTCGACCCCGACACCGCGCCGCTCGCCAACCGGGCCATCCAGGGCCAGTACAACCTCGGGTCGACGTTCAAGGTGTTCACGGCCTACGCGGCCCTGGCGACGGGGCGGATCAACGCCGGCACCACCTACAACGACCAGGGCACGTACCGTCTCAGCGAGGCCTCGATCGCGTCCGACGCCTGCGCCCGCGGCGTGCGCTGCGAGTTCCGCAACTCGTTCTGCCCGAGCCCGCCGGGTCCGTGCCGCTACGGGACGATCAACGTGATGCAATCGCTCGCCGTGTCGAGCGACGCCTTCTTCTACAAGCTGGGCGAGGAGTTCTACCTGACGCCCGGCACGCAGCTGCAGGACAACGTGCGCCTGTTCGGGTTCGGCGCCGACACCGGCATCGACCTGCCGTTCGAGTTCGACGGGCGGGTGCCCACGAACGAGATCAAGGCCCAGCTGATCGAGTCCGGGGCCCTGCGGGCGGACGAGGCGGCGAACATGCAGCCCGGCGACGTCCTGCTGCTGGCCATCGGGCAGGGCCTCTTGGCGGCGACGCCGTTGCAGCTCACCGTCGGCTACTCGGCGTTCGCCAACGGCGGCAACGTCGTGCAGCCGCACGTCGTCCAGGCGATCCTCGAGCCCGAGACGCCGGACGGGGCACCCGGGTTCGTCGACCTGTCGCAGGCCGTCGTCGCCGCCGCCATCGCCCCGGTCAGCCACCCGATCCCGATGCCGCCCGAGATCCACGATCCGATCCAGGACGGCATCCGCCGCAACGTGACCGGGGGTGGGTACAACGGGCGCAGCACGACGGCCGAGGAGCTCTTCCGCGACTACCCGGCCGATGCGATCCAAGTGGCCGGCAAGACCGGTACCGCCCAGGGTCGCTACAGCTACCCGTGGAACGACTCCTCCGCCTTCGCCGCCTACAGCGTCCAGCCGGAGCGCCCCTTCACGGTCGTGTCCTACCTCGAGAAGGCGGGCTTCGGGTCGACAGGCGCGGCCCCAGTCGTCAAGTGCATGTTCCTCGCCCTGTCGGACAAGATCCTGCTCGACCCGGTCGAGGTCTCCGAGCCGCTCGACACCACGCAGTCCAGCCCGGCCCCGGCGCTGCGCGACGTCGACACGGCGTGCATGGCGCGCTCGGACGTCCCGGTTCGCCCGCCCGACTGACGGCGCGACGATGGGCCTCTCCATGCTGCAGCGCAAGCCGGACTCAGGTCTCGGCAACATCCGCTCGAGCCCCGCCGACCCCAGCCGGAACATCGACTGGGTCCTGCTGACCGCGCAACTGGCGCTGACCGTCGCCGGCTGCTTCATCGTGTTCTCGGCGACGCGCGTCCGCACGGCCGACCCCTACACGTTCGTCACCCGCCAGGTGATCTTCGCCATCGTCGCCACGCTCGCCATGGTCATCGTGATGGCGGTCGACTACGAGTGGTGGAAGGACCGCGCCCGGGCCCTGTACATGCCGACGATCGCCGTGCTCTTCGTGCTCGCCGTCGTCAGCCGTGTCGCCGGCGACCCGCTGCTGGCGATCGACGTCGGCCCGATCCAGATCCAACCGGCCGAGTTCGCCAAGTTCGTGGTGCTGCTGGCGATGTGCGCCTACCTCAGCGACGAGCGCAGCTCGGAGGGTGTCAGCTACCCGCGCTTCCTCGGGGCCCTGATCATCGTCGGCATCCCGGCGGTGCTCGTGATCATCCAGCCCGACCTCGGCTCGGGGTCCGTGCTGATCGCGATGACGATGGGCGTGCTGCTGGTGGCCGGCGCCAAGGCCCGCTACATCGCCGCGATCAGCGTGCTGTCGATCCTCACGGTCGGCGCCGCGTTCGTCGCCCGCCTCGTCAACCCGTACCAGCTCGAGCGGGTGCGGGTGTTCTTCGACGAGCACAACCCGGATCTCGAGCAGCAGGTGTACCAGGTGAACAACGCCCTGCGGGCGGTGGGCACCGGCGGGATCTTCGGCAAGGGCTGGCTGCAGGGCCCGCTGACGAACGGCCGCGACATCCCGGTGATCTGGGCCGACTTCCCGTTCGCCGCCCTCGGCGAGCAGTTCGGGCTCGTCGGGTGCGCCGCCGTGCTGCTGACGTTCGGCATCGTGCTCGTGCGGATCTGGCGCATCGCCAGCCTGTCGCGCGACATGTTCGGCACCTACCTGTGCGCCGGCGTGTTCACGATGCTGCTCTGGCAGGTCTTCCAGAACGTCGGGATGACGATCAAGATCATGCCGGTCACGGGCCTGCCGATGCCGTTCATCTCCTACGGCGGTTCCAGCCTGATCACGTGGTTCGCCCTGCTCGGACTCGTGCAGAGCGTGCACATGCGCCGGATGCGCTGACCCAGGGGGCTCCGCCCCCCTGACCCCCGAAGACGCTGCGCTCGTTGGTGGGCGGCGCGCCAACTTTCAGACGTGGCGGCCAGGATCTGGCCGTCTGGGCTGAAAGTTGGCCGAAAGGGCCCCCGGGGCGGGCGTCTGGGCTGCTTGCGACCGCACATGACCGCCGGCCTTCGCGGCCGGGGGCAGGTGCGCTGATCGGGGCACCCCGAAGCTACGCTGCGGAGTGCCATGACCGCACTCTGGGCGCGGATCGAAACGCTCCTGGGACAGGTGCAGAAACCGGCTCGGTACATCGGGTGCGAGGACGGCGCCGTCATCCCCCGGCACGGGCCGGGCAAGGTGTCGTGGCTGCTCGCCTACCCCGATGCGTACGAGGTCGGCCTGCCCAACCAGGGCCTGCAGATCCTCTACGAGATCCTCAACGAGCGACACGACGCCGTCGCCGAGCGCACGTACGCGCCCTGGACCGACCTCTCGCGGCTGCTGCGCCAGCACGGCGTGCCGCTGTTCTCCGTCGACACCCACCGCGCCGCCGGCGACTTCGACCTGCTGGCGTTCAACCTGTCCTCCGAGCTCGTGTTCACCAACGTGCTGGAGATGATCGACCTCGCCGGGGTCCCGGTGCGCGCCGCCGATCGCCGGCCGGAGCATCCGCTCGTCGTCGTCGGCGGTCACTCGGCGTTCAACCCGGAGCCGCTGGCCGACTTCGTCGACCTCGTCGTGCTCGGCGAGGGCGAGGAGGTCGTCGGCGAGATCACCGAGGTCGTCGGGGCGTGGACGCGCGGCGGTCGCGCCGACCGCGAGGCCGTGCTGCACGACCTCGCCCAGGTCCCCGGGGTGTACGTCCCGTCGATGTACGAGGTGACGTACGACGGCCCCGCGATCGCGTCGATCGAGCCGCGCTGGCCGGACGTGCCGGCGACCGTCGACAAGCGCACGGTCGCCGACCTCGGGGAGTGGCCGTACCCGAAGCACCAGCTCGTCCCGCTGACCGAGGTCGTCCACGACCGCCTCAACGTCGAGGTGTTCCGCGGCTGCACGCGCGGCTGCCGCTTCTGCCAGGCCGGCATGATCACGCGGCCGGTCCGCGAGCGGCCGGCCGAGCAGGTCCGCACGATGGTCGCCGAGGGCCTGCGCCGCACGGGCTACGACGAGGTCAGCCTGACCTCGCTGTCGACGGCCGACCTGAGCGACGTCGGGTCGATCGTCGGTGGGATCCTCGCCGATCGCGAGGCCGCCGCGCCGGGGTGCACCACGACCGTCAACCTGCCGTCGCTGCGCGTCGACGCCTTCACGGTCGGGCTTGGCCGGCCAGGTCAACGCGGGACGCCGCAGCGGGCTGACGTTCGCCCCGGAGGCCGGCTCGTGGCGGCTGCGGCAGGTGATCAACAAGCTGATCACGGAGGACGACCTCTACGGCGCCGTCGACGCGGCGTTCGCCGAGGGGTGGTCGCGGGTGAAGCTGTACTTCCTGATCGGGTTGCCGACGGAGACCGACGACGACACGCGTGGCATCGCCGAGCTGGCCCGCAACTGCGTCGAGCTCGGTCGTCGCCACGGCGGCCGATCGTCGGTGACGGCGAGCGTCGGAGGGTTCGTGCCCAAGCCGCACACGCCGTTCCAGTGGTTCGGGCAGAACACCGGCGCCGAGCTGCAGCGCAAGGTCGACCTCCTGCGCACCGCGCTGCACCGGGCGCGCAACGTCAACCTGAAGTGGCACGATCCGGCGGCGACGGTCGCCGAGGGCATCCTCAGCCGCGGTGACCGACGGATCGGGCGCGTGATCGAGCGCGTGTGGCGCGCCGGCGGCACGTTCCAGGAGTGGGGCGAGCACTTCGACCTGCGCCGCTGGGAGGACGCGCTGGTGGCCGAGGGGCTGTCGCTCGACTGGTACGTCCACCGCCACCGCGAGCGCGACGAGGTGCTGCCGTGGCAGCACCTGACGGCGGGCCTGCACGCCGACTTCCTGTGGGACGACTGGCAGGCCGCGCTGGCGGCCAGCGGGGTCGCCGACTGCCGGTGGACGCCGTGCTACGACTGCGGGGTGTGCACCGGCTACGGCATCGAACACGTGGTGGCCTCGCCGGTGCCGCCGGCCGGTGGCAGCCAGGGCACCGGTCAGGACCTGGCCCGGGGCGGCGAGCAGCCCGTCGTCCTGTTGGGTGCGCGGCGGTGAAGCTGCGCCTGCGCTACGCCAAGCGCGGCAAGGTCCGCTTCACGAGCCACCGCGACACGGCGCGGATCTGGGAGCGGGCGATGCGCCGGGCCGGTGTGCCGGTCGCCACCAGCGCCGGGTTCACGCCGCGGCCCCGCCTCAGCTTCGGCCTGGCGCTGCCGACCGGCGCCGAGTCGGTCGCCGAGTACCTCGACGCGGAGGTGCTCGACGGGACGATGACGGCCGACGACGTCGATCGATTGGCCGGTCGCCTCGATCCCGTGCTGCCGGTCGGGTTCGAGGTGCTCGTCGCGGCCGAGCAGGAGCACGGCGCGGCATCGCTGCAGGAGGCCGTCACGTCGGTGACGTGGGAGCTCGAGACGCCGGCGGGGTGCGACCCGACGGCGACGGCGGCGCGCGTCCTGGCGGCGGGCGAGTTGCCCGTGGAGCGCGAGCGCAAGGGCGAGCGCCGCGTCGACGACATCCGCCCGGCGATCAGGTCGCTGGCGGTGGCGGACGGTGGCACGCTGGTCGCCGAGGTGGCGACGATCGGACGTGGCCTGCGCCCGGTCGAGTTGGCCGCCGTGGCCTTCCCCGGCGTCGAGGTGACGGGCCTGCGGGCCCTGCGGACGCATCAATGGATCGAGCACGACGGAGACCGGCGCGAGGTGCTCTCGCTGCCGGTGGTCGTGCCGGCGCCCCCGAGTGGGCGCACGAGAGAGGACGAACATGGACAACGAGATGCCGGGGCCGGATGCCCCGACCGGGGCCGATGCGCCCACTGACACGCCGGAGCCGCCGACGCAGGTGACCGCGCCTGCCGATGCCGCCGACGGCGGCGACGACAACGGAACGGACGCGACGGCGACACCGCGGTCGCGCGCAAGCGCCGGCGCGGCTCGCGCGGCGGCCAGCGCCGCCGCAAGCCGGACGGTCAGGCGAGCGCGGACGGCGGCCCTGACGCCGAGGGCGACGAGATGCCCGAGCCGATGCGCGAGAACCGGCCGTCGGCGGAGGCCGCCGAGCGGGCCCTCGTGCGCAAGCCGCAGATCGGCGACACCCGACCGGCGCCCGCCGCGGCGAGCGCGTCCGACGTCGCGCCGGCCCCTGCCGCCAAGCGCGGGCGGGCCGCCCGATCGACCGGCGGCGGACGTCCGGCGAAGGTCGAGCGCGGCGGCGCCGAGCAGCCCAAGCGCAAGCGGGCGTCGCGTGGCCGGCCCGCCGGCGATGAGCCGCCGCGAGGACGTGTTCGAGCAGCGGCGCGGGCGCGAGCGCAACGGCCGGCCTGTCGGCCGCTACCTCATGTGCGTGCAGGTGCGCGAGAACATGGCCCAGGTCGCCGTGCTCGAGGGGCGCAACCTCATCGAGCACTACGTCAGCCGCCCGGCCGACGACATCAGCCAGATCCACGGGAACATCTACGTCGGGCGCGTGCAGAACGTGCTGCCCGGCATGGAGGCCGCGTTCGTCGACATCGCCACCCCCAAGAACGCCGTCCTCTACCGCGGCGACGTCCAGTACGACGCCGAGGACATCGAGGAGCGCGGCGACGGCGCCCGCATCGAGGACATCCTGCGGGCCCGCCAGCTGATCGTGTGCCAGGTCACGAAGAACCCGATCGGCGCCAAGGGCGCACGGCTCACGCAGGAGGTCTCGCTGCCCGGTCGCTTCGTGGTGCTGATCCCGAACTCGAAGACCTACGGCATCTCCAAGCGCCTGCCCGACGACGTCCGCAAGCGGCTGCGCGGCATCCTCGACCGGGTCAAGCCGGCACAGCACGGCCTGATCGTGCGGACCGCGGCCGAGCACGCCACCGAGGACGAGCTGCGCGCCGACATGACGCTGCTGCTCGACCAGTGGGAGAAGATCGCCGCCAAGGCCGCCACCGCCAAGCAGCCGACGCTCCTGTACCGGGAGCCCGAGCTGGCGGTGCGCGTCATCCGCGAGGAGTTCAACGCCGACTACCGCGGCGTGGTGATCGACGACCAGCGGCTGCACGGCGAGCTGCAGGCGTACATCGGGGCGTTCAACCCCGAGCTCGCCGACCGGGTCGAGTTCTACGACCGGGAGGCCGAGGGGCTCAGCCTGTTCGAGCAGTACCACGTGCACGAGCAGGTCCACAAGGCGCTCGACCGCAAGGTGTGGCTGCCGTCGGGTGGTTCGCTGATCATCGAGCACACCGAGGCGCTGACCGTCATCGACGTCAACACCGGCAAGAACGTCGGCACGTCGAGCCTCGAGGAGACGGTGTTCCACAACAACATGGAGGCCGCCGACGAGATCGCCAAGCAGCTGCGCCTGCGCGACATCGGCGGCATCATCGTCATCGACTTCATCGACATGGAGAACCGCTCGAACCGGGCCAACGTCGTCGAGCGGTTCCGCGAGGCGCTGTCGCGCGACAAGACCCGCTCGCAGGTGTTCGACATCTCCGACCTCGGGCTCGTCGAGATGACCCGCAAGCGCATCGGCGAGGGGCTGCTGACCGAGTTCTCCGAGATCTGCCCCGAGTGCGAGGGCCGCGGCGTCATCGTCGACCACGCCTTGTTGGATTGACTCGCTCGCTCCGAAGACTCCGCTCGCTCGTGTGTCTCGCTGCGCCTGGCGGCGCCCGGCCTCCGGCCGAACGCTCGACCTGACCCTCCACGCGCTGCGGCGGGGGCCGCAGCGTCGGGAGTTCCCGCGCCGCGTGCGGCGCCGCCCAGATGGTGGGATGGCCTCAGACGGCGGGCGCAGGGTCCCCCGGCGGGGGCGGGGGCGGGGGCACGGTCGCCGTGTCGGGGTCGGCGGCTGGCGTCGGGGCCGGGCGCGACGGCCGGTTCGGTCGCGACGGCGACCGCACGGCGGCGGTCGAGGGCCATGATCGCCAGACCGATCAGGATCATCAGCATACCGAGACCGATGACGAGGATGGCGACCCCGAAGGCGACGACCGACGTGAACAGCGACGCCCGCAGGAACGACGACGTCATCGACCGAGTCGCGTCGCGGGTCGTCCTGGTCGAGCTGGGCGTACGTCTGCCCGTCGGCGATCTCGGCGGCGTGCTTCTTGATCACCATCGCCTCGCTGTAGGCGGTGAGCGGACCCTCGACCGGCTCGCCAGCGAAGTTGTCGGCGTCGTCGGAGACCACGATCTGCTCGTCGGCCAGCTCCCGTTGCACGAGGTAGTAGGTGGCCGCCCCGGCGACGATCATCACCACCCCGGCGACGAGCAACAGGATCGAGACGATGCGGGGCATCTTGGACATGGTGGTCAGCTCCTCCTGGCGGGCGGACGGGTCCCGTCGGTCGGCACCAGTCTTCCCTGTCAGGGCGCGCCGGTGCGAGGACCACCGGCCGGCGCCGCGAGTAGGGGATGCCCTACGTGATCCGTGTCCGGTCGACCGCCTACGGTCATCGCGCGCAGGGAACCCACCGCGGAGGAACGAGATGCCCAGACCGTTCAACGGCAAGATCGAGCTCGACGTGCGCGATTCGACGGCTGATTGGCCGGCGTTCCTCGCCGACCGTGCCCCGGCCGGTGCGCCGAACGTGCTCGTCGTGCTCTACGACGACACCGGTCAGGCGGCGTGGTCGCCGTACGGCGGGCGCATCAACATGCCGACGATGGACCGCTTGGCGGCGAACGGGCTGACGTACTCGCAGTGGCACACGACGGCGCTGTGCTCGCCGACGCGGTCGACGTTCCTGACCGGTCGCAACCACCACCTCAACGGCTTCGCCACGATCTCGGAGTCCTCGACGGGGTTCCCGGGCTACAACTCGCACATCCCGCCGGAGAACGCCACGCTGGCCAACGTCCTGCGCGACGCCGGCTGGTCGACGTTCTGGGTCGGCAAGAACCACAACGTCCCGATCGACGAGTGGACGATGGGCGCCTCCAAGAAGAACTGGCCGCTCGGGCAGGGCTACGACCGCTTCTACGGCTTCATCGGCGGCGAGACGAACAACTGGTATCCGAGCCTGGCCGAGGACAACCACTACATCGACCAGCCGTACCTGCCCGAGGACGGCTACCACCTGTCCAAGGACCTCGCCGACCAGGCGCTGCGGATGATCCGCGACTCCAAGCAGACCGAGCCCGACAAGCCGTGGTACCTGTGGTTCTGCCCCGGCGCCAACCACGCCCCGCACCACGCGCCGGAGGAGTACATCGCCAAGTACAAGGGTGCCTTCGACGACGGCTACGAGGCGTACCGCGAGTGGGTGCTGCCGCGGATGATCGAGCGCGGCATCCTGCCCGCGGGCACCGAGCTCACGCCGCTCAACCCGATGGCCGACGGCACGTTCAACCCGACCGACGTCGTGCGCCCGTGGGGCGAGCTGAACGACGCCGAGCGGGCGATGTTCTGCCGGATGGCCGAGGTGTATGCCGGCTTCTCGGAGTACACCGACGCCCAGGTGGGGCGCATCGTGGACTACCTCGAGGAGTCCGGCCAGCTGGACAACACGATCATCTTCTACTGCGCCGACAACGGTGCGTCGGGCGAGGGCTCGCCGAACGGTTCGGTGAACGAGGGCAAGATCTTCGGTGGCTACCCCGACGACCTCGAGCAGAACCTGTCGATGGTCGACCAGCTCGGCAGCCCGAACACCTACAACCACTACCCGACGGGCTGGGCGGCGGCGTTCTCCACCCCGTACCGGATGTTCAAGCGCTACGTCTACCAGGGCGGCGTCTGCGACCCGCTGGTGATCCACTGGCCCGCCGGGATGCAGGCGCGCGGCGAGGTCCGCGACCAGTACCACCACTCCACCGACATCGTCCCGACCATCCTCGACGTGTGCGGCGTCACGATGCCCGACGTCTACAACGGCGCCGCACAGAACCCGCTCTCGGGTGTGTCGATGCGCTACTCGTTCGACGACGCCGACGGCGCCCACCACGAAGCACACCCAGTACTACGAGATGCTCGGCAACCGCGGCATCTGGCACGACGGGTGGAAGGCCGTCACCGAGCACGGTCCGATGGCCGGCACGCAGGAACTTCGGTGACGACCGCTGGCAGCTGTTCCACACCGCCGAGGACCGCGCCGAGGCCCACGACCTGGCGGCCGATCACCCCGACAAGCTCGCCGAGCTGACGGCGCTGTGGTTCGCCGAGGCCGAGGCGAACCACGTCCTGCCGCTGAACGACCTCCAGATCATCGGCAACCCGAAGGACTTCGAGACGTTCGTCCAGATGGAGTTCCACCTCCCGGTCTCGGCGAGCGGCCAGTACACGTACTACCCGGGGACCAGCGAGATCCCGGAGCGCTCGGCTGCCAACGTGCACAACGTGTCCTACAAGGTGCTGGCCGAGCTCGTGCTGACGCCGGACACCGAGGGCGTCATCTTCGCCCACGGGTCCCGCTTCGGTGGGCACGCCCTGTTCGTCAAGGACGGCCAGGTCACGTACGCCTACAACTTCCTCGGCATCCCGCCGGAGGATCGCATCTCGGCGCCCGTGCCGACGTCGGGGCCGCACATCATCGGTGTCGAGTTCACGAAGGAGCGGATCGGCGAGTACCGCGAGGGGATCGGCCCGTTGAAGCTCTACATCGACGACCAGCTCGTCGGTGAGGCCGAGATCCGCACCGTGATGGGCCACTTCTCGCTGTGCGGCGAGGGCCTGTGCATCGGGTACGACAGCGCCGATCCGGTGAGCTCGATGTACTCGTCGGGGTTCGCGTTCACGGGCGGCACGATCAAGAAGGTCGTGTTCGACATCGCCGACGATGCCTACGTCGACGTCGAGGCCCACCTCGCGGCGGCGATGGCCCGCGACTGACGCGCCGCGACGGCGAGCTCGACCCGTGACCGGCTGCCGGTCTTGACGTAGATCCGCGACAGGTAGACCTCGACCGTCTTCGGGCTGAGGGCCATGCGGGCCGCGATCTGACGGTTCGTCAGGCCGGCCGAGACGAGGCTGACGACCTCGACCTCGACCGGGCTGAGGTCACCGGACCCCGCCGGACCGTGCGGCACGCGGTGGCCGCGCCGGCGCAGCTCGTGGGCGACCACGCGCTGGCGCCACACCGCGCCGATGGAACCGAGCTCGCGGTACGCCGCGGCGAGCTCGCCGGGGTCGTCGGTCAGCGCACCGACCAGGCCGCGGGCACGTCCGGCGTCGGCGCCGAGCTGGTGACGGGTGGCGTGGTCGAGTGCGGCACGGGCCGCCGCGAGGTCGTCGTACGCGACGGCCCGGGCGAGCAGGACGTGCATCGTCGTCGCCACGCCGCCGCGGCCCGCCAGCGTCTGCAGGCGATCGGCGCCGGCGCGGGCAGCCGATCCGTCGCCGCGGTCGACGGCGGCGTCGACGAGGTGGGCGAGCACGAGCGCCTGCAGGTTGACGTGACCGCTCGCCTCCTCCCGCGCCGCGCACGCGGCGAGCAGCACGCTCGCGGCTCGTGCTCGCCGCGCCGGCGATGCCACATCGCGCGGGCCACGTCGACCGTCGTGGCGAACACCGGCACGGGCGCAGCGGCCGCCGCGGCGTCGGCGATCTCGGCCGCTCGGGGGTCGTCGCGCTCGACGTGCGCGGCCAGCGACGGCGGCCATCCGCAGGCCGCTGGCCAGCCGGCCGTCGTCGCCCTCCGCGCGGGCGGACCGCGCCGTGGAGCGGGATCTCGGCGTAGCGACCCTGGCGATAGCGAGCCCAGGCCGCGACGGCGTCGAACCACTCGGCGAGCGGTGCCGCATCGTCGACGCCGTCCGCGATCGCGAGGCCGTCGGCCGGATCGAGCTCGAAGGCGCCGGCGACGCAACGGGCCAGGCGTGACGTCACCCGGGCGCCAGGTGACAGGCGCGGCTCCACGCTCGTCGAGCCCGTCGGCGAGCTGCGCAACCGTTGCCGCCGCGCCGTCGGCGATCGCGACGTAGAGCCCGAGCACGTCGGCCAGCGCCTGCTCGTCCCGATCGCCGCCGACGCGCGCCTCGGCCGCGAGCGTGAGGGCGTCCCCGCGGCGGTTGGTCCACGCGAGGGCCCGCGCCAGCATGAGGAGCACGGCCGGTGTCCGCAGGTCCGGGGTGCAGGGCGGCGCGCTCGAGCAGCTCGACGGCGTCGTGGCCCCGCGCCGTTGTTGACCATCGCTCGCGCCGCAGTCGCGATCGCCGCGATCCGTGTCGGCGCGTCGGCGGGCGCCGCGAGCACGGCGAGCGCGAGGCGCGCCGCTTCGTCGTGGCGCCCACTGAGCAGGAGGGCCTCGGCGAGCGCCAGCTGGATCGCCACGACCGCGGGCTCCTGCGGGCCGAGGTGGGCGAGGGCGGCGCGGTACCAGTCGGCGGCCGCGCCCGGGTTGCTCCCGACCACCGCCCGTCCGGCGGCCGCGAGCCGCTGCGCCGCGGCGGCGTCGTGGCCGGACGTGGCGCGCAGCACGTGACCGGCGATCTCGACGTCGTCGACGTGGCCGGCGGGGAGCGCGGCGAGCGCCGTCGGCGACACGGCCGTGCCAGCGCCGTCGGGCCGCGGGACCGATGTCGTCGTAGACCGCGTCGCGTGCGATGGCGTGGACGAACCGGGTCCGCCCGGCCTCGACGCCGATGAGCCGGGCCTCGACCAGCGCGTCGAGGGCGGCGGCGACGCGAGGCTCCGCCATGCCGGTGACGGCCACCAGCAGGGCCGCCGGGTCGGGCGGTAGCGAGCCGCCGACGGCGACCGCGGCGGCGATCGCGCGGGCGTCGCGGCCGAGCCCGAAGACACGGTGCACGACCGCTGTCGTCACCCGCGACGGCAGCGCAACCGGCTCGTGGCCGGCGGCATCGACGGTGCCGTCGATCGTCGTGAGATCCCCGGAGCGGATCATCGCGTCGAGCAGCTCGATGAGGAAGAACGGTGTCCGCCCTGACCGCTCGGCCAGCAGCTCGACCAGCCGCGCCGTCGGCTCGAGCCCGGTGCGCCGGAGGACGAGCTCGGTGACCTCGTCGAGCGAGAGGGCGCTCAGTGCGACGGCCTCGAGTCGCCCCGTCCGTCGGAGCGCAGCGAGGCCGGTGCCGACGGCGGGGCCGAGGGCCGGGGCGGGGCGGCTCGTGGCGATGACCTGCACCCGATGGCCGCGCCCGTGCTCGATGAGGTGCAGCACGCACGCCGCGGTCCCGTCGTCCGCGTCGTGCAGGTCGTCGACGGTCAGCAGCACGGGCGACCGGAACGCCCACCCCTCGACGACCGCGCGCAGGAGGTCGTGGACGCGCCGTGCCGAAGGCGGGCCGGCGCGGCCGGTCAGGGTCTCGCCGAGCAGCGTGGCGGCGGCCACGCAGGGACGGGTCGTGCTCGTCGCCGAGCAGGGGTTCGAGCGCCAGGCGGAGGGCGGCGTAGGGCATCCCGGCGTCGACGCGGTCGGCGTCGATCGCGATCGTCCGGAACCCGGAGCGCTCCGCATCGCCGCGCAGCTCGAGCGAGCACCGACGTCTTGCCGATGCCGGGCTCGCCCGTGAGGAGGAGCGCGGTGGGACGACCCGCCCGGGCGCGCTGCAGGAGCCGGGCGCCGACCGCCAGCTCGGCGGCGCGTCCGACGAACACCTCGCCGGCGGGGTTCACGTGTCGGCGGCGACCCGGAAGCCGATGTTGCCGGCCGAGCTGTCCGGGGTGTTCGAGCTGCGCGCCGCGACGCGGTAGCGGCGGCAGTACGACTCGTGGCAGAGGTAGGACCCGCCGCGGATCACGCGGTGGGTGCCCGACGCCGGACCGCGCGGATCGCGGCGGTCGCTGTGGCGGTAGTACGTCGGCGAGAACCAGTCCAGGCACCACTCCCAGACGTTGCCGGTCATGTTGTAGGCGCCGAACCCGTTGGCCTCGTACGCGTCGACGGGCGCGGTTCCGACGTAGCCGTCGGCGGCCGTGTCGTGGGCCGGGAACGTCCCCTGGAACACGTTCATCGCGTGACGACCACCCGGCTCGAGGTCGTCGCCCCACGGGAACGTGAGGCCCCGACGACCGCCGCGTGCCGCGTGCTCCCACTCGGCCTCGGTCGGCAGCCGCGTGCCCTGCCAGGCGCAGAACGCCAGCGGCGTCGTGCCACGACACGTGCACCACGGGGTGGCGCTCGCGCCCGCCGAGGTCGCTGTGGGCGCCCTCCGGACGCCGCCAGTCGGCGCCCTCCACCTGCCGCCACCACGGTGTCTGCACGACCGCCCGAGTGGGCGGGAAGTCGTCGGGCAGCAGGCCGGCGAACACGAACGACCAGCCGAAGCGCTCGGCTTCGCTGACGTGCCCGGTGGCGTCGACGAACGTCGCGAACTCCTCGTTCGTCACCGCGTGCGGAGCGATGCGATGGGGCGAGAGCTCGACCACGTGGATCGGCCCCTCACCGTCGGCGGGGTAGGCGCCCGTCCCCACCGAGCCCATGTGGAACGAACCGCCGGGGAGGTCCAGCAGCGTCAGGGCTCCGGGGCTCGGCGCGATGGCGACCGGTTGCTCTCCGCTCGATGCCGGTCCGGCGGCCCGACCTGGCGTGCAGCAGTGGTCCACATCACCCATCTTCGCCGCTGGGCGCCGCGTCGCGCACCGCCGCGATCGCCTCGTCGATCGTCCGGTGCAGCGACAGGCTCCCCGTCCGCTCGGCGGCGAGGATGTCGCCCACCTGCCCGAGGTCGTGGGCGACGGCGAGCTGTTGGCCATCGCGCGCCAGGTCGTCGGCGAGCTCGTCGAGCATGCGGGCGGCGGTGATGTCCATGAAGGCGATCGCCTCGGCGTCGATGACCACGCCGCGCGTGCCAGGCCGCGCGGCGCGCGCCTTCACGGCGTGCCGCACGGCGTCGGCGTTGGCGAAGTAGAGCCCGGCCTCGACGCGCATCACGGGCGACGGCCGGATCGACCGCGTTCTCCGGGTGGCGCGCGATGTCGCCGAACTGGTGGGCCGTCCCGACGACGCGTCCGAGCTCGGCGACGTACGGCCGCGACGAGCGGTACAGCAGGAGGAGCAGCGACACGACGATGCCGATGATCAGCCCGGGCAGGGTGTCGAACACGAGCACGCCGAACATCGCGGCGACGGCGGCGATGAAGTCGGGACGGGCGGCCCGGCCGTAGATGCTGCCCAGGCGCTCGTGAGTACAGGCGGTAGAAGTCGCGCAGCGCGTCGATGTCGACGAGCTCGACCACGGCGGCGATCACGACGGCGGCGAGCGTCGCCTCGGGGAGGTCCTCGAACAGCGGGGTGAGGAACAGCAGCGTGACGACGGTGAGGACGGCGACGACGAGCCCTGACACCTGCGAGCGGGCGCCGGCGCTGCCGTTCACCGCCGTCTTGGACAGGCTGCCGTTGACGACCATCCCGCTCATGAGCCCGCTGCCGATGTTGGCCGCGCCGAGGCCGATCAGCTCGCGGTTGGCGTCCACCTCGTAGTGGGCGCGCGCCGCGTAGGTCTTCGCCGCGCCGAGGCCCTCGGCGAAGCCGACGAGCATGATGCGCGGCGGCCGAGCCGACCGCGTGCAGGTAGTCGGCGGCGCCGACGCCCGTCCGGCAGGCCGATCGACGGCAGCCCGCTGTCGATCGGACCGACGATCTCGACGCCCTTGTCGGCGAGGTCGAACAGCTGGACGGCGACGACGCCGAAGATCACGGCGACCAGCGAGCCCGGCACCATCGGCAGCCAGCGGCGCAGGCGAGAGCACCACGAGCGAGCGAGATGGCGCCGACGGCGAGCGTCCGGCCATGGGTGTCGCCGAGGTGACGGATGACGCCCCACGCCTGCTCGAAGAAGTTGCCGTCGGTCTTGTCGATCCCGAGCAGCTTCGGGACCTGCCCGATGATGATCGTCAGGGCGAGGCCGATGATGAAGCCCTTGAGCACCGGCTCGGAGATGAAGTTCGCCAGGAAGCCGAGGCGCAGCAGCCCGGCGACGAGGGCGATGACGCCGGTGACGAGCGCCAGCATGGCCGTGAACGCGAGCACGTCGTCGGGCCCGCCGGTGGTGAGGTCGGCGACCGCGGCGGCCGACAGCGCCGCCGTCGCCGACATCGGGCCCGACGATCGAGGTGGCGCGAGCTGCCGAAGGCGGCGTAGAGGACGAGCGCGGGCGGCGCCGCGTAGAGCCCGACGACCGGCGAGACGCCGGCGATCGACGCGTAGGCGAGCGCCTCGGGGACGAGCACGGCCCACACCGTGAGCCCGGCGATCAGGTCGCCGCGCAGCCAGGCGCGGTCGTACCCGGCTGACGACGCGAACACCGGCCACGGCCCCCGGCGCGGCGGCGCGACGTGGCGCAGTCGCTCATCGCGACGACTCGATCCGGCGTGCGGGATCAGTCCTCCTCGGCGAAGGCGTCGCGCAGCTTGGCCTCGTCCTCGTTCGGACAGGTTGGTGTGGATGAGCTCGGCGTGGACGCCCTCGAAGGCGCCGTGGATCTTGTCCATCACGGCGTCGCTCGTGAGCAGGAACAGGGCCGAGGTCCCCGGGGTCACCTTGGCCTTCACGGCGTCGATGAAGTCGTCGTCGATCCCGGCGTCGGCGAGCGAGCCGCCGAGCGCGCCCGACGCGGCGCCGATGGCGATGCCGAGGAGCGGCACGAAGAAGAGGATGCCGAACAGCAGGCCCCAGAACGCTCCGCCGAGGGCGCCGGCCGCGGCGAGGCTGTTGGCCTGGCGGGTCTTCGGCTTGCGCTTGCCCGCCTGCCACTCGACGGTCGCCGCGTCGTAGATGTTGATCAGCTGCTCCTTCGACAGCCCGACCAGGATCGCCTCGGCCTGCGCGGCCCCCTCGGGCGTGTCGAACTTCCATGCGGTCAGCGTGGCCATCTGGGCTCCAGTCGCGGTGTCGTGCGGTCGCGGGGCGGCACGGCGCGCGCCCCATGGCGCCATTCGAACCGGCCGGCGGCGCGGCGGGTAGTAGGGAACCCCCTACTGGGCTCGGTGGCACGTCCGCCGCCGCGGCGTGGAACGCCACCGCCAGCTCGACCGCGCGAGCGGCACCCGGTCTTGGCGTAGATGCGGGTGAGGTAGACCTCGACGGTCTTCGGGCTGAGATGGACCCGCTCGGCGACCTGGCGGTTCGTCAGCCCCCCCGCGACGTGCGCGGCGACCTGCGCCTCGACGGCGGTGAGCAGGGCGCCGGCGGCCGGACGCGGGACCGGGGTGTGGCGACCGAGGTCGCGGATCGCGAGCGCCACGCGGCGGGCGCGCGCCGTGGCGCCGAGACGGGCCATCTCGTCGCCTGCCTGGCGGAGCGTGCGGGCATCGGCGCGCCAGCGACCGTCGAGCGCCGCCGCACGCGCCGCGTCGAGCTGCAACCCGTGGGCGGTGGCATGGGCCCGGGCCGCCTGCGCCGCGGCGGGGTCCCGCCGCGCGAGGGCGTCGCCGAGCAGGCGGTGCATCCGGACCGCGACGGCGGCACGCGTCACATGGCAGCGCCTGGAGCCGGGCGTTGGCGGCCCGCGCCGTTGCGTCGTCGCCGTCCTCGGCGGCGACCTCGATCCGCCCGGCGAGCACGGCGGCGAGCGGTCCGATCCGCCCGAGGATCGTGGCCTGCCGCTCGGCCTGGTCGAGCAGCGTCGCCGCCCCGCCACGTTCACCCGCGAGCCAGCGCGCCCGGGCGGACGCCGTAGCGAGGGCGATGGCGGCGGCGACGGCCGCTCGCTCCACGTGGACGTCGTCACGCTCGTCGGCGCGGTCGATGTCGCCACGCTCGGCATGGGCGACGACGAGCACCGGCGCCACGAGCGCCGTGAGCTGGTCGTCGGGCGCCGCCCTGCCTCCGGCGCAGGGCGGTGGCGGCCGCGTCGAGGGCCCGCTCGAGCTCGCCGGTGCGCAGGAACGCCCACGCCATGGCCGCCGCGAACCACGCCACCATCGGTCCCTCGCCCGCCGCGGCACCCGCGGCGCCGAGCGCGTCGCGAGGATCGAGGGCGAGGGCGGCCAGGGTGGCCACGGCGAGGTCGCGGTGCACCCGCGCGCCGGGCGACAGCGCCACGGTCTCCGGCCGGCGCAGGACCGCCGCCAGGCGCGCGGCCTCCGTGACGTCGTCTGCGGCCGCCCGCTCGTGCATCCGCACGGCGAGCACGAACGGATCGTCGTGCGGGCGGCCCATCGCGACCGCCTCGTCGAGCAGCGATCGGCGTCCGCCAGGCGGTGCTCCCACACGTGCACCAGGGCGCGGTGCGGCAAGAGGCGTGCCGTCCCCGCGCCACGCGGCGTCAGCACGTCGTCGAGCAGCGCGGCGGCCCGCTCGGGCGCCCCGCGCGCCGCGGCGGCGTGGGCCGCGACGACAGCGGCGCGGTCACGCAGCTCGCCTGGAGGAGTGGTGCTGCAGCACCGCCCGGGCGACGCGCTCGGCGTCGCCCGGGCGTCCGTCCAGGGCGAGGGACCGGCTCAGGCGCACCTGCACGTCGGCGACGAGGGGATCGTCCGGCGCCAGGTGGGCCAGGGCGTCGCCGTACCACGACGTGGCGCGGCCCGGTGCGACCCACACGGTCGCGTCGCCGGCCTCGGCCAGCAGCGCCGCGGCGACGCGGTCGTGACCGCTCGCGCCGGCGCGCACGTGGCGGGCGATCTCCTCGGCGTCCGGGTCGCCGCCGGCGACGCGGGACGCCGCCAGGGCTCGCCCGAGGGCGGCGTGCAGGCCCGGCTGGCCGCCGGCCCGACGTCGGCACGCAGGGCGTCGCGCACGATGGCGTGGGCGAACCGGTACCGGCCGGCGTCGGCGACCAGCACGTGCTCCCGCACGAGGCGGTCGAACGCCGCGTCGGTGCGGTCGTTCGACGACCCCGTCACCGTGGCGAGGACGTCCAGGCGGTCGAGGCGGACGGGACCGAGCACGGCGACGGCTGCGGCCAGGCGACGGGCGTCGGCGCCGAGCTGGAAGACACGGTGGAGCACGGTGGTCGCCACGCGGCGCGGGAGCGGCGGCTCCGTCGGCGCGATCGTCACCCGCCCGTCGCGGAGCTCGACCACCCCGGCGCCGGCCAGCGCGCCGACCAGCTCGGCGGCGAAGAACGGCATGCCACCCGTGCGCTCGCGCAGGCTGGCCACGAAGCGGGCTCGGGCTGCCGGCCGAGGTGGGCCGCGACCAGCGCGGCGAGCTCGTCGTCGTCGAACGGCTCGAGCTCCAGCAGGGCGACCTGCCCCGCGGCGTGGGCGCGCCACAGGTCCTCGAGGCAGGCGACGGCGTCGGGCCCGGCGCGGCAGGTCACCACGATCAGCACGCGGTGCCGGCGGACGTGGCGCATGAGGAACACGGCGAGGGCGGCCGTCTCCGCGTCGACGAGGTCGAGGTCGTCGACGACCAGCAGCACGGGCCGCTGCCCGGCGGCGGCCTCCAGCAGCCGGCGGGCCGCCTCGGCGATCGCGACGCGGCCCTCGTTGGTCGGCGTCGCCGCGCCGGCCGGGAGCGTCGAGCGCAGCGACGCGAGCTCGTCCTGGGGCAGGCTGTCGTCGCCACTGGTCCACGCGGCGACCGCCTCGCGCAGGGCCTCGAACGGGAGGGGACCGTCGAGCTGCTCGCCGCGCACGTGCAGGGCCCGGAACCCGCTCGCCTGGGCGTCGGCGACGAGCCGCTGCACCAGCATCGACTTGCCCGTACCCGACGCACCGGTCACGAGGAGCGGTCGCGGCTGCGCCGCCCGGGCGCGCTCGAGCAGCTCGGCGACCACCGTCAGTTCCGCGTCCCGCCCGACGAAGCGCTCGTGCACGTCGTCTCCCTCTGTGCGCACCGGTCCCCTGCGAGACGCCGCGGAGACTAGCGATGGCCGGGCGCCGGCGCCGTCACCCCTCGGCGTCGCGGCGGACGGCCGCCCGGGCGGGCTCACTCGCGTGCGCGGTCGACGAGCGCCTCGAGGTGTCCGAGCAGCTCGAGCCAGCCGGCGAACGACTGCCGGCCGTAGCGCGACTCGACCTCGCCCCTGACGGCCGGCGCACCCCGCACGCTGTCGTCCACCCGGAGGATGACGTTGACCTCATACCTCACCGGCCCGACCGTGCGCAGATGACGCCGTCGTCACAAGTAGGTGAACCCCTACAGGCAGGCGGCCGAAGAGTAGGGGATCGCCTACGTGCGGTCGGCGCGCCGTGCTCCCTACCGTCGCCGCGCGGAGGTGATCCATGCTCGAGAACAGGATCGCGGCGCCGGTGGAGATCGCGGTGCTGGAGTTCCCTGGCCAGTCGCTTCGACGGGGAGATCGTGCCGACGCTCGCCGAGCTCGTCGACGACGGCATCGTGACGATCCTCGATCTGCGGCTCGTCACCAAGGACGTCGACGGCTCGGTGGCCATGGTCGAGTCGGGTGCGCTCGACGGCGTGGTCGCCGCCGCTGTCGCCGAGCTCGGCGCGGCGGCGCCCGGGCTGCTGTCCGACGACGACGTCGCCAGCGCGGCCGGGGCGCTCAGCCTCGGGAGCTCGGCCGTGGTGATCGTCTGGGAGGACACCTGGGCCCGGCGCCTCGCCGCCGCTGTCGCCGCCTCGGGCGGCCGCCTGGTGACCCACGACCGACTGCCCGCCACACCGGCGTTGCTGGGGCGATAGGGCGCGCCGTGGGCCAAGCCATCGGGGACCTCCTCCCATCGGCCGTCGGCGTGGCGCTGAGCCCGGTGCCGATCATCGCCGTGATCCTGATCCTGGGCACGCCGAAGGCCCGCTCCAACGGGCCGGCGTTCGCCGTCGGCTGGGTCCTCGGGCTCGTCATCGTCAGCATCGTGGTCGTGCTCCTCGCAGGCGACGCCGACGACCCCGACTCCGGCTCGTCGACGACGGTCGACGTCATCAAGCTGCTGTTCGGTGCCGTGTTCCTCGTGATGGCGCGGCAGCAGTGGCGCACGCGACCACAGCGACGGCGCGACGGCGCCGATGCCGACGTGGATGCAGACGATCGACGGCTTCGCGCCCGGGAAGTCGCTCGTGCTGGGCGCCGCCCTGTCGGGTGTCAACCCGAAGAACCTCGCCCTCACGATGGCGGCCGCCGCGTCGATCGCCCAGGCCGGGCTCGACGGCGGCGGGACGGCCGTGAGCATCGCCGTGTTCGTGGTGATCGGATCCCTGACGGTCGCCGGGCCGGTCGTGTTCGACGATGATCGCCAAGGACCGGGCGACGGCACCACTCGCGTCGATCAAGCAGTTCATGTCCGACCACAACGCGGTCATCATGATGGTCGTCCTGCTCGTGCTCGGTGCCAAGCTGCTCGGCGGCGGCATCGCCGGCCTGAGCGACTGACCCGACGAAGGAGCCGCATGACGTCCGACGACCGAGCCGGCACCCTCCCGACCGCGTGGGCCGGCTGGATCCTGTTCGCCGCCGTCATCCTCGTCGTCAACGGCGCGGTCGCGATCATCGAGGGCCTGGCGGGGATCTTCCGCGACGAGGCCTTCTTCGGCCCGGGCGAGGTGCTCGTGTTCGACCACGCCACGTGGGGCTGGATCCACCTGGTGATCGGCGATCCTGCTCGTCGCCGTCGGCGTGGGCCTGTACCGCGGCGCCCGGGTCGCCCGCGTCCTCGCCGTCGTCCTCGCATGCTCAACCTGGTCGCCCACTTCACGTCGCTCGGGGCCTCCCCGTGGTGGAGCGTCGTGGCGATCGCCCTCGACGTGCTCATCATCTACGCCCTCGTCGTGCACGGCGAGGAGCTCACGTCCGACCCGTGACCGCGACGGCCGCGCCGGCGGGGCGCTCGACGGGGATCGCCAAGCTCGTGCCGGCGCTGGGGTGGCTGCCCCACACCACCCGGTCGTCGCTCGGCAAGGACGTCGTCGGGGGCCTGGCCGCCGGTTCGGTGGTCATCCCGCAGGCGATGGCCTACGCGACGATCGCCGACCTGCCGGCCCAGGTCGGGCTGTACACGTGCATGGTCCCGATGGTCGTGTACGCCCTGCTGGGCGGGTCGCGCACGCTGTCGGTCAGCACGACCTCGACGGTCGCCGTGCTCACCGGCTCGACGCTGATCGCCGCCGGCGTCGCCGCGTCGGGCGAGGACCCGGCGGGCGACCTCGCGATGCTCACGCTGCTCGTCGGCGTGATCCTGCTCGCGGCCCGCCTGCTCAAGCTCGGCACGCTCATCGACAACATCTCCGAGGCCACGCTGACCGGCATCAAGATCGGCGTCGGACTGACCGTCGCCGCCGGCCAGCTGCCGAAGCTGCTCGGCATCGCCGGCGACCCGACCGCCGACGCCTTCATCGGCGAGGTGCGGGGGATCGTCGAGGACCTCGGCGACATCAGCTGGGTCACCGTCGCGCTCTCGATCGCGACGATCGCCGTGCTGCTCGGCGTCAACCGGCTCGCCCCGCGGGTCCCGGGCCCGCTGCTCGCCGTCGTCCTCGGCATCGTGCTGGTCGGTGTGTTCTCGATCGACGAGCACGGCGTGGCGCTGATCGCGCCGGTGCCGTCGGGCCTGCCGACGCCGGTGGCGCCGGCGTTCGACCACCTCGGCGGGCTGCTCGGCGGCGCGTTCGCGATCGCCATCATGTGCTTCCTGGAGACGGCATCGGTCGCCGGCTCGGTGCGACGACCGGACGAGCCGCCGATCGACAACGACCAGGAGCTCGCCGCCAACGGCGTCTCCTGCGTCGCCGGCGCCTTCTTCCGGGCGATGCCCTCGGCCGGTGGGTTCTCGCAGACCGCCATCAACCAGCGTTCCGGGGCCGTCACCCAGCTCAGCGAGCTGGTCACGGCGCTGCTCGCCGTGGCGTGCGCGCTCTTCCTCGGCGGCGTGCTCAGCGACCTCCCGCAGGCGACGCTCGGCTGCATGGTCGTCGTCGCGGTGGCCGGGCTGATCCGGCCGTCCGAGCTGCGGCGGTTCTGGCAGCTCGACCGCGTCGAGTTCTGGGTCGCCGTCGTCACCGCGGCCAGCGGGCTGCTGTTCGGGTTGCTGCCGGCCGTGCTCGTCGGGGTCCTCCTCACCCTGCTGCTGGTGCTGCGCGAGCTCGACCGCGTCGGTGTCACCGAGCTGCAGCCGACGCCCGCAGGCGATGACGTGCACGCGGCGGGGGAGGGCACGGTGCCGGTCGACGGGCTGCTCGTGCTGCGCCTCAACGGCCCGCTCTACACCGCCAACGTGCGCAGCGCCCACCGCCGCATGCTGGCCGCGGTGGATGCCGCCGGCCCCGACGTGTTCGTGCTCGACGCCACGGCCGTCGGGATGCTGCCGGTCACGGTGATCGACCAGTTCGCGGACCTCGAGCGCGAGCTCGCCGCCCGCGACGTGGCGTTCTGGATCGCCGCCCTGCCGCCGCGCACGCTCGCCACTGCGCGGCGCGCGCCACGCTGGGACGAGCTCGTCCGTGACGGGCGCCTGTACCCGACGTCGCTCGCCGCCATCCGCCACTACCGGGACGTCGTCGCCGGGTCCGGCGACGCCCGGACGACCTGACCGACGAGCACCGACGGACCCCGTCAGTCGGCGAACACGCGCGACCAGTCGCGCTGGATGCTGACCACGGTCCACCCGGCCGCGGCCGCCTGCTCGAGCGCCTGCTCGGCGCCGGCGGTGTCGTCGAACTCCCGCTCGGCGTCGTCGTGGAGGACGAGCAGCCGCAGCGCGCGGCGTCCCGGTTGCCGAGCGAAGCGCAGCATCGGCACGTCGCCGTTGGAGTTGCCGCCGGCGATGATCGGTCGCCGGCCGATCCGGCTCCAGATCCGCACCGGCTTCGTCGGCCCGTCGTCGAAGAACTCCATCTGCGGCTTGTAGAGCACGGCGCGGTGCTCCTCGTCGACCTCCCGGTAGTCGAGGGCGAGGGAGCTGCCGATCACCCGCTCGGGCGGGATGCCGTAGAGCTCGTCGGCGATCGGCCGCATGAAGTCGCGGTCGCCGCCGGACGCGATGTACGGCGTCACCCCGTTGGCCTCCAGGAACCGCAGCAGCTCGACCATCGGCTGGTAGCCGCACGCGCGGTACGGCCGGCCGAGCGTCGGGTGGCTCGGTGCGCAGTCCGGCGTCCGCGGCAGCCATCGCGGCGAGCCGGTGGAGCGTGAAGTCGAGCTGGATGGGCATCGGCTTCTCGGCCCACAGCGTGCCGTCGTTGTCGAACGTCGCGATGCGCTCGGCCGGTGGCACGTGGTCGGGGCCGTCCTCGTCGGTCACGGCGTCCACGAAGTCGACGATCGCCTGGCGCGTCGGTGTGTCGTTCCAGCTCGCCAATGGCGCGCCGCTGTCGGGCACGGGTGTTCCTCCTCGTCCGACGGTGGTAGGGGATCCCCGACGGCCCAGGTAGCATCGCAGATCGCTATGTACGCAGTGATCGGGGCCGGCGCCGGCCAGAAGAAGGTCGCCGAGGGCGAGCGGGTCGAGGTCGACCTGCTCGACGCCCACGAGGGCGACGAGGTGACGTTGACGGCCAAGATGGTGGTCGACGGCGACACCGTCCTCGCGACCCCCGACGAGCTCGGTGGCGTCACCATCACCGGCAGGGTGGTGGGTGAGGCGAAGGGCCCGAAGATCAACGGGTTCACGTACAAGCGGCGCACCAACCAGCGCCGTCGCTACGGGCACCGCCAGCGCTACACCGTCGTCGAGATCACCAAGATCGCCACGAAGTAGAGGGCCAGCCATGTCGAAGACCAAGGGTGGCGGCTCCACCCGCAACGGCCGTGACTCCAACGCCCAGCGCCTCGGCGTGAAGGCGTTCGGAGGCACCCAGGTGACCGCCGGCACGATCATCGTGCGCCAGCGCGGCACGAAGTTCCACCCCGGCAAGAACGTCGGCATCGGCGGCGACGACACGCTGTTCTCGCTCGTCGACGGGGCCGTCAAGTTCGGCGAGCGCAAGGGCCGCAAGGTCGTCGACGTCGAACCCGTCGCCACCGCCTGACCTGCTGACCCGCGCCCGCGTCGTCGTCTCCGGACGCGTCCAGGGCGTCTGGTTCCGCGACTCCTGCCGCCGCGAGGCGCTGGCGCGCGATGTCGCCGGCTGGGTCCGCAACCGCATGGACGGCACCGTCGAGGCGGTGTTCGAAGGACCCGCACCGGCCGTCGCCGAGATGGTGGCCTGGTGCCGGATGGGCCCGCCCCGCGCCGACGTCAGCGGTGTCGACGTGACCGAGGAGCCTCCCGACGGGCGACAGTCGGCTTCCAGATCAGGTGACGCCCTGGGGGAGCTTGGCGGGGTCCCACCCGAGCAGTGAGACGGCCTGGCGACAGGCGTAGCGGTCGGTCATCCCGGCCACGTAGGACACGGCGGCGGTGACCGCGGCGTCGCTGCCACCGGCGACGCGTGGCGGATCGGGGAGCAGGTGGGGGCGGTCGCCGTAGTGCTCGACGAGGGCGCGCAGCAGCCCGATGACGGCGTCGGCCTGGGCGCGGCTGGCCGGGCGCAGGTAGACGTGCTCGTAGTTGAAGCGCCGGAAGTCGGCGAGGGCATCGGCCGCCGCGTTCGCGTCATGCCGACGCGCGCCGGACTCGGCGGCCGCGTCGACCATCGCCCGGATGAACGCCCCGAGCTGGCGTGACCGGGACGTGCCGCACCGCGCGGCGACGCTGGCGGGGAGCATGTCGGCGCCGACGATGCCGGCCGCGACGGCGTCCTCGAAGTCGTGGCACACGTAGGCGATGCGGTCGGCCCACGAGACGACCTCGCCCTCCGGCGTCGCCGGCGCCGGGCGGCTCCAGGAGTGGTTGCGGATGCCGTCGAGCGTCTCGGCGCACAGGTTGAGCGGGGCCAACGTGACGTCGGCGCCCCAGGTCGCGTGGTCGTAGCCGCCGGCGACGTACGGCGACAGGGCGTCCTCGCTGGCGTGCCCGCCCGGACCGTGGCCGCAGTCGTGGCCGAGGGCGATCGCCTCGGTGAGGGCGACGTTGAGCCCGAGGGCGCGGGCGACCGACGTGGCGACCTGGGCGACCTCGAGGGCGTGGGTCAGGCGCGTGCGCTGGTGGTCGTCGGGGAAGACGAAGACCTGCGTCTTGCCGGCCAGGCGACGGAACGCCGGGGCGTGGAGGATGCGGTCGCGGTCACGCTCGAAGCAGGTGCGCCACTCGTCGGGCTCCTCCGGGCGGGCGCGGTGACCGGCCCCGACGGCGCGGCGTGGCGCTCGCCGCCAGCAGCTCGTGCTCGAGGTCCTGGCGGGCGAGGCGGCGGATCGAGGGCCCGGCGGCGGCGTGCGAGTCGGCGTGGGCGAGCCGGATGCCGGGCCGGTCGGGGACGCCGCCCATCGTCGACGCCCAGCGGTCGGCCCGCTCCTGCATCGAGTCGTCGCGGTCCATGGACCCGAGGATAGGGAAGGGGTGTCACCGTGCCGCCGAGGCGGCGCCGGTCAGGCCGCCAGCGACGCCGAGCACGACGTCGCGGTTGGCCCGCAGGTCCGGGTCGTCGTCGAGGGCGATCGCCGCGTCGAGGTCGCTGACCGCGCCGAGCGCGTCGCCCGACTCGTAGCGGGCCACGGCCCGGTTGGCCCATGCGGCGACGAGCAGCGGGTCGGCGGCGAGGGCGGCGTCGAAGGCGGCGAGGGCGTCGGTGAGGGCCCCGCTCGCCAGCAGGAGCACGCCGTCGAGGCAGCGCAACTCGGCGGACGTCGGGTCGATGCGCGAGCCCCGTCGCCACGTCGGCGAGGGCGCCGTCGAGGTCGCCCAGCTCGTGGCGCACGCCGGCCCGCGTGACGTAGGCGTCGAGCAGCTCCGGCTCGAGGTCGAGGGCCCGGTCGAGGTGGGCGAGGGCGAGCTCGGTGTCGCCGCGCTCGAGGGCCGCGTCGGCCAGGTTGTAGTGCGGCTCCGGGTACGGCGGGCTGAGGCGGATGGCGGCCGTGTAGTCGTCGATGGCGGCGTCGATGTCGCCGAGGTGGCGATGGATCGCCGCCCGCTCGAAGTAGTACTCGGAGTGGTGGGGATCGGCGGCGAGGAGCAGCTCGTACTCGGCGAGGGCGGCCTCGGGCGGACCGATGCGGGTCAGGAGCAGCGCCCGGTTGTAGCGCAGCACGGACCGGTGCAGCGTCTGGGCGTCCGGCCCGAGCTCGCGGTCGAGGCGCTCGAGCCCCGCCGTGACGAGCGCCAGCGCCTGCTCGACGTCGCCGAGGTGCATCTCGACGAGCGCCAGCCCGTTCTCGTTGAACGTCAGGTTGAAGCTGCGCCGCGCCTCGTCGGGCAGCTGCTGGGAGATCGCGATCGCGGTGTTGATGTGCGCCTTCGCCCGCCGGTGGTCGAGGCGGGCGTCGTCGTAGAAGCGCGTGAAGAGCATGGCCCGGCCGTAGGCGGCCTGGAGGTGCACGGACGGCGAGGTGGACGAGGCGCAGGCCACGTCGTAGAGCTCGGCGGCCTCGTCGGCCCGGTCGAGGGCCGTCAGGGCGGTCGTCACCTTGGCGACCACGAGCCAGCAGTCCTCCGGCCGCTCGTCCCAGTCGAGGAGGTCGAGCGCCTGCGCGCCCGAGCTCGATGACGGTGTCGTAGAAGCCCATCAGCACGCAGTGCTCGACGGCGACCAGCAGCGCCTCGACGCCCCGCCCGCGGGGATCGCTGCCGCGCGTGAGGTGGTACGGCAGGGCGCCGAGCCGGGCTGCGTCGTCGCCCGCCGACGCGAGGTGCTCGGCGCGGGCGTCGTGGAGCGCGGCGCGGGCGCTCGCCCCGAGGGCGTCGTACGCCGATCGCCACCGCCCGTCGGTGCCGTCCGACGCGACGAACCGGGCGGCGCCGTCGAGTGGCGTCGTCGGCGCGCCCGTCGGGTGCCGCCCGCTCGACCTCGGCGAAGCGGAACACGGCCCCCGTGAGGTCGTCGGTCAGCGCCGCGGTCGGTGCGGTCAGGACGACGCGTCAGCAGCGGGTCGGCGCGCCGCAGCAGGTGCGTCAGCCACTCGGCATCGGTCGCGTCGGCGCCGTCGACGTGATCGACGACGAGCGTCCACGGCTCCCCGCCGCGACGCACGACCTCGTTGAGGAGGTCGATGAGACCGTGCGCGACGCGCCGGGTGCGGGCCCGCGGGTAGAACCGGGTGCGCTCCTCCGCGCTCGCCGTCGACGTCAGCGTCGGCCGGGCGTTCGTCAGCACCGCGCCCAGCGACGGGGCCACGGTGAGGATCTCGATGTCGTGGTGCTGCAGGAGCCCGGCGTCATCGATCGTCGGGACGATCGCCCGCACGACGGCACCCGCCGCGCTGTAGGGACCGTGACGGTGGCGGTGGGCGTCGACACGGAGCGTCGGCGTGTCGACGTCGGGGTGGTCGGCGCCGACGACGAAGCGGTGGGCGTTCATGCTGCGATGGCCTCCTGGGCTGCGATGGTCGAGGGGACAGGACGCGGCCGGCGGTCGCGTCGGGCGAGGACGAAGGCGAGGGCGAGGTGGGCCGCCGAGACGGCGAACAGCACGGCGGCATCCCACGTCGCGCCGGTGCCGGCGTCGTCGTCGCCGACGAGCGTGCGGGCGGCGCCGCCGAACAGGTGCCACGCCAGCGGGGCGGCGACGAGTGCCATCATCACGAGCGCGGTGCCGTAGCCGCACAGCATCAGCGGCCCGTACCAGCGGGCGGCGCGGCGGTCGTTGGGGTGCCAGGTGCGCTCGTCGACGACGAGGTGGGTGCGCCGTCGCGCCCGGTGCCAGCGGTTGGCGAGCCACTGCCGCGACGTCGCGTGCAGGTCGATGCAGCCGAGCAGCGTGGCGAGGAGGAAGTAGATGTCGGTCTGCAGGAACAGGTAGCCCTGCCAGACGATCCGGGGCAGCGTGCTGAAGGCGAGGGCGAGGCACACCCGCGACGCGAGCGAGCCGTCGGGGAGCGCCGCGGCAGCGACCGTGAACATCGACATGACGACGAGGTCGGCGCCCATGCCGGCGAGCATCGGCAGGAAGCGCTGGCGTCGCGGCACGCTCACGAGGCCGTCGAGCGTCGTCTCGAACACGACGAAGTAGAAGCGGTTGGACAGCCGGATCCGGCTGCGCAGGCCGAGGCGGCGACCGGCCAGCAGGTGGGCCAGCTCGTGGATCCCCGACAGCGGCAGCTGGCCGAGCACGATCGTCAGCTCGACGATCACGAACGACTCGACGAAGAAGACGTGGCGCGGGCCGCGGCGCGAAGGAGGGTCGCCGAGCGACACGCCGATGGCGGCGGCGACGACCATCCCGTAGAGCACGGCGGCGACGGGGGAGAACAGGGCACGGGCGAAGCGCTGCCAGCGCACGGGTTCGGCCGCGGCGACGGGCTCGTCGGCGTCGCGGAGGAACTCGAGGTCGATCAACGTGTCGACGAAGGCATCGACGTCGACGGCCTCGCCGTACGTGTCCTCGTACCAGCGGGCGGCGTCGGGGAGCGGGCGCCCGGCCGCCAGCTCGCGCACGAGGGCCGCGCCGTCCGGCGGGAACACGCCGTAGGAATCGATGTCGCGCCGCCCGACCACGACGTCGTCGCCCTCGGGAGCGAACGACAGCTGGTGGAAGGCGAGCACGGGTCCGGCCATCGAGAGCGTCACGGACCTCACCTCCTGCTCGGTGCCGCTGCGGGCACGGGACTGCACGGTCTCGGGTCGTCTCCTCGGAGGGACCCGGTGACCGGGTCCCTCCGAGGAGACCTGGTCGTCAGAGCACCACCCGCGTGCAGCAGCAGCAGCCGTAGCAGTAGATGGCCGCACGGGTCAGACGGACCGCGCCGGGCTTGCGCACCGCGATCGTCTTGAGCGTCTTCGTCTCCTTCTCCATGGTTCACCTCCTCGTGGCAGCAGGGGCATTTCCGCCGTGTGTGCTGCACGAGAGGCGCGAGGCGACGCGCTGATACAAGGTTCTGGAGGGGAGGTGCGACCCGCCGGCGGATCGCCGTCGTCAGTGCACGTCGAGGTCGAACGCCTCCGGGAGGCCGGCCTCGACCTCCTCGCACACGGCGTGCAGGGAGGTGACCGACGCCGTGCACGCGGCGAGCGCGGCGGCGTCGGTGCCGGGCACGAGGTCCTCGGCGATCTCGTCGTAGGCGAGCTTGACGTAGCCGGAGCCCTGTTCGGTGACGATCGTCTGCACGGCGCCGAAGGCGGCGAGGCGCGTCGAGCGGATGCCCCGCAGCTCGTCGGGCGGGCAGTTCGGGGCGTTCACGTTGAGGACGAGCGGGGTCGCGCTGTCGAGCAGCCAGCGCAGCGCGACGCGGGCGACGACGATGGCGGTGTCCCAGTGGCACGCCGCCGAGGCCGATCGGACGTCGAGCGACACGGCGAGCGCGGGCAGCCCGAACGTCGACGCCGTCAGGGCGGCGCCGACGGTGCCCGAGTGGAGGACGGCGTGGCCGGTGTTGGGACCGCGGTTGATCCCCGACAGCACGATGTCGGGGGCCGCGCCGAAGGCGCCGGTGCCGGCGGCGCGGACGATGAACGCCGGTGCCGCCTCGGCCGCGAACACGCGCACGTCGGGGAGGTCGGCGACGGACCGCTCGTCGATCAGGAAGCGACCCTCGCGCTCGACCGCTGTCAACGACGCCGCCGCGCCGCTGCTGTCCCAGCTCGGCGCGGCGATCACGGTCTCCAACCCGGCGTCGGCGGCGACCCGGGCGAGGGCGTGGATGCCGGGGCTCTCGACGCCGTCGTCGTTCGTGATCAGTGCTCTCACGATGCCTCCTCGTGCTCGATCCGGACCCGCTCGGCGAGCCGCTCGATCTGGTCCCGCCCGCCGCTGCCGAGGCCACGGCGCGTGACGTTCAGGGCGCCGGCCGCGCTGCCGAGGCGGAGGGCGTCGGCCAGCGTCCCGCCCCGTGCCAGGCCGGCGGCGACGGCGGCGGTCAGCGAGTCACCGGCGCCGCGGGTCTCGACGGGCTCCAGGGCCGGCGCCACCGCCCGCACGAGCTCGCCGTCGATCAGGGCGCTGGCGCGCTCGTCGCCGTGGGACACGATCACGCTGCCGACCCCGACGTCGACGAGGTGGCGCATCGCCGCCTCGACCGAGCCGTGCGCCGCGAGCAGGCCGTCGCGCTCGAGCTCCTCGTCGCTGACCTTGAGCACGTCGACGCCGCCCTCGACGACCGCCGTCAGCCGCTCGCCGGACAGGTCGGCGACGACGCGTCCGCCGTTGGCGCGGATGTCGACCGTCAGCCGCCGGTAGAAGTCGTGCGGCACGACGTCGGCCCCGGCCTCCGGGCCGCTCAGCACGGTGACCTCGGCGCCGAGCGCCTCGACGAGGGTCGCCCCGTACAGGTCGTCGACGCTGTGGCGGCTCAACGTGAGGGCCGGCATGGCGGCCACCTCGACCCGCTTGCCGCTGCGGCGGTCGTGGACGTAAGCCCCGTTGCTGCCGGCGTCGACCGCGACCACGCGGATGCCGACGTCGGCGATCATGCGGCGCAGGACGGGCCCCGTCTCGCCGCCGAGCGTGGCGCACAGGACGACGTCGATGTCGAGGCGCCCGAGCAGGCGGGCGATCCAGAAGCCCTGGCCACCGGGGTGGAGGTGGACCTCGCCGTCGCCCCGCTCGGTGGACGGCCGCTCGATCGTGACCGTCAGCAGCGGTGCCGGCGCGAACACGCAGACACGAGGCTGGTCCCTCATGCACGGCAGCCCTACCCGAACCGGCCGGAGCGCTAACGGCGCCCCTACGCTCTGGAGGATGTCCCAGTTCGTCGACGAGTGCCAGCTCAACGTGCGTGGCGGCGACGGCGGGGCAGGGCGCGGTGGCGTTCCGGCGCGAGGGTCCGGTGGCCTTCGGCGGGCCGAACGGCGGCGACGGCGGCAAGGGCGGCGACATCTGGCTCGTCGCCGACCACAACGTGGCGTCGCTGCTGGCGTTCCGTGACCACCCGCACCGCCGCGCCCAGAACGGCGTCCACGGCAAGGGCAAGGACCTCCACGGTCGCAGCGGCGAGGACCTCGTCATCACGGTGCCGGAGGGCACGATCGTCAAGGACATGTACAGCGGCGACGTGCTCGCCGAGCTGCTCCACCACGGCGACCGGTGGATGGCCGCGGCCGGCGGACGGGGCGGGCGGGGCAACGCCAAGTTCCTCAGCAACAAGCGCCGGGCACCCCACTTCGCCGAGCAGGGCGAGCACGGCGAGGAGCGCTGGCTCAAGCTCGACCTGCAGCTGATGGCCGACGTCGCCCTCGTCGGCTTCCCGAACGTCGGCAAGAGCACGCTCATCAGCGTGATCTCGGCGGCCAAGCCGAAGATCGCCGACTACCCGTTCACGACGCTCGTGCCGAACCTCGGTGTCGTCCGCGTCGACGACAGCACCGAGTTCATCGTCGCCGACATCCCCGGTCTCATCGAGGGGGCGAGCGAGGGGCGCGGGCTCGGGCACCAGTTCCTGCGCCACGTCGAGCGGGCGCGGGTCATGTGCCTGCTCGTGGACCTCGCCGCGCTCGACGGCACGCCGCCGGCCGAGCAGGAGCGCGTCCTGCTCGAGGAGCTCGGCGCCTACCGCCCGGAGCTGCTCGAGCGGCCCCGCCTCGTCGTCGGGACGAAGGCCGACATCACCGGGCACGACCGACCTCGACGAGCTCGGGTTCGTGCCCGACGGCGAGGCGCGCTTCGTCATCTCGGCCGTCACGCGTGACGGGCTCGGCCCGCTCGTCGGGGCGATGGCGGCGCGCGTCCACGAGGCGCGCCAGGCCGAGCCGGTGCAGCGACGGCGTCGTGCTGCTGCGCCCGGTGCCCCTCGGCGCGGCGGTGGAGCGCGAGGGCGAGCACGAGTTCCGGGTCCGCGGCCGCGACGTCGAGCGCGTCGTCGCCCTCAACGACATCACGACGACGGATGCGATGGCCTACATCCAGTTCCGCCTCGAGCGGCTCGGCGTCAACAAGCTGCTGGCCCGCGCCGGTGCCGCCGACGGCGACGTCGTGTGGATCGGCGCGTTCAGCTTCGAGTACCGGGACTGACGTGCGCGTCGTCGTGAAGATCGGGACGTCGTCGGTCACCGACGACCGCGGCGCCATCGACGACGGGGCGATCGCCGCCCTCGCCGGCGAGGTGGCGGCGGCGCGCCTCGCCGGCCACGAGGTCGTCGTCGTGTCGTCGGGCGCGGTGGCGGCCGGTGTCGCCGCCCTCGGCCTCGACAGCCGCCCGAGCGACGTGGCGACGCTGCAGGCGCTGGCCGCGGCCGGTCAACCGCGGCTGATGCGCAGCTGGGACGCCGCCCTCGGCAGCCACGGGCTGGTGCCCGCCCAGGCGTTGCTCGTCCCCCACGACTTCGTCGACCGGCACCAGTACCTGCACGCCCGGCGCACGCTCACCCGGCTGCTCGAGCTCGGCACGGTGCCGATCATCAACGAGAACGACGCCATCGCCAGCGACGAGACGCGCTACGGCGACAACGACCGCATCGCCGCCCTCGTGGCCCACAACATCGGCGCCGGCGTGCTCGTGCTGCTCACCGACCTCGACGGGCTGTACACGGCCGACCCCCGCGTCACGCCGGAGGCCGAGCTCGTCGCGCGGGTCCGCAGCGACGACCCGCTGCTGTCGATCCGCGCCGGACGCGGCGGCAGCGGCCGGGGCAGCGGCGGGATGGCGTCGAAGCTGGAGGCCGCCCGCATCGCGTCGTGGTCGGGCGTGCGCACGGTCATCGCCAACGCCGGGCGCGACGGCGTGCTGGCCGACGCGATCGCCGACGCACCGGTCGGCACGACGTTCGAGGCCCACCGCCGCAAGCTCGCCGCCCGCAAGCTGTGGATCGCCTTCGCCGCCCACGTCGCCGGCACGGTGACGGTCGACGACGGCGCCCGCCGGGCCCTCGTCGAGCGCCAGACGAGCCTGCTGCCGGCCGGCGTCGTCGACGTCACCGGCCGCTTCGGCGAAGGCGACACCGTCGACGTCACCGGCACCGACGGCGTGCCGTTCGCCCGCGGCATGGTGTTCGTCGAGGCGGCCCAGCTCCGCCGCGTCGCCGGGCGCCACACCAGCGACCTCCCGCCCGGCATGGCCCACGAGGTCATCCACCGCGACTCCCTGGTCCTGCTGCCGGCGTAGGTCGCAGCGACGCGATCCGGCGCTTGTGTCCGCGTATGACGTCCGATGTCGGCGGAACACGCGGACGCAAGCGCTCTGTCCGGATCGCGGTCGCACGTCGACCAGGACCTCAGGCGGGCGGGGCCTCCTGGGCCTGCTCGACGGGCTGCGGCTCGGGGGCGGCCTGGCCGCCGCCGAGGCCGAGCTCGGCGCGCAGGGCGCTGAGGCGGCTCTGGGCCTCGACGTTGGCCGTGGCCTGCTCGACCTCGAGCACGCGCGACGTCACCGACGTCTCGTTGAGCTCGGACGTCGCCTTGGCCTTGGCGTAGCGGGCCTGGATCTTGTCCTGCACCTCGGCGAGGCTCGGCACGTCGGCGCCGACGCTCTCGTTGAGCTGCGCCATCGCCGAGTTCATCTCCTCCTGCATCTTCGCCTGGTCGAGCTGCGACAGCAGCTTCGACTTCTCGGCGAGCTTCTCCTGCAGGAGCCGGCTGTTCTGGGCGACGGCCGCCTTGGCCTGGTCCGACGCCTGCGTCGACTCGATCACCATCGACTTCAGGCTCTCGACGTCCTTCTCGACCTGGATCAGCTGGTTGGCGATCGTCTCGGCGGCCGAGCCGTACTGCTGGGCCTTGGCCGCGTCGCCCGACTTCTGGGCGTCGTCGGCCATGATCAGCGCCTGGCGGGCGGTGGCGTTGAGCTTCTCGAGCTCGGCCATCTTGGCGTTCAGGCGCAACTCGCTCTGCTTCTGGTTGGCGATGACGTTCGCCGCCTGCTCCTTGAGGCGGCGGTGCTGGCTCTGCGCCTCGGCGAGCGCCTGCTCGAGCTGCACCTTCGGGTCGGCCCGCTCGTTGAACGAACCCGTGAGCTTGGCGGTGAGGTACTTCCACCACTTCTTGGCGAGCTTGAACATGCGTCGAGCTTATGCCGCAGTCGCCGCGCGACGGCCGGGCAGCCGGGCCCGCAGGGCGGTCAGCTCGGGCGCCCGCAGCAGCGCCAGCACGCCGACGTAGGACAGGGTTCCGACGACGGCGCCGACGACGATCCGCGCGAACGCGCCGGATCCCGACGAGGCGCCGACCTGACGGGCGACGAGCCACGTGACCTCGCCGGCGACGGCGGTCGCCACGATCATCCGCCACAGGCTGCCGAAGACGTCGCCCAGCGGGAAGCCGGGCACCTTGTACGCCAGCACCTGCAGCGCCCACAGCGAGCACACGACGTAGGAGATGGCGAGGGCGAGGGCCAGGCCGAGGATGTCGTAGCGGCCGACGAAGGCGATGGCGAGCACGATGTTGAGGACGTTCTGCACGACGTTGATGACGAACGGTGTGCGCGTGTCCTGGTGGGCGTAGAAGCCGCGCAGCACGAACAGGTAGAGCGAGAACCCGACGAGCCCGAGGGCGAAGCCACCGAGGGCCCGCGCCGCGATGTCGGCGTTGGCGGCCGAGAACTCGCCGTGCTGCAGCAGGGCCCCGACGATGGCGCGGCGCAGGACGAAGAACAGCACGCCGGCCGGCAGCGCGAGCAGGGCGATCAACCGCGCGCCGAGCGACGCCTGGGCGCAGAACGAGGCCTTGTCGCGCCGGCTGACGGAGCGTGCCATCTCGGGGGCGAACGTCGTGGCGATCGAGACGGCGAGCAGGCCGTGGGGCAGGACGAACAGCGTGAAGGCGTTGAAGTAGGCGCGGGCGTCGCCGGAGCCTGGATCGGCGAGGTTGCGCACGACGGCGACGGTGACCTGGTTGGCGACGACGTAGCCGAGCGTCCAGCCCGACAGGGCGACGAGGCGCCGCACGGCCGGGTGGCGGAACTGCAGCGACGGCCGCCAGTGCACGCCGGCGGCGCGCACGGCGGGGATGAGCACGATCGCCATCGCGGCGATGCCGCACGTCGCCCCGAGGCCGAGCGTCCAGCGCAGCTGCGGATCGTCGAGCACGTCGCCGAGTCCCCAACCGGTGCTGCCCGGGTCCGGCAGCGAGAGCAGCGTGGCGACGATGATCAGGTTGGGCAGGATCGGGCTCCACGCGGCGGCGAAGAACCGGCGCCGCGAGTTGAGCAGGGCGCTCGCCAGGCCCGTCGCGCCGTAGAAGAAGATCTGCACGAGGAAGATCCGCGTGAGCAGCGTGCCGACGCGCCGGAACTCCTCGGGGTCGACGTTGGCGGCCGGGCTGATCGTGTAGAGGCCGAAGATCAACGGCGCCAGCAGCACGGCGACGACGGTGAGCGCGACGAGGGCGACGAGGGCGACGGTGATCACCACGTTCGTCGACTCCTCGTCGTCCTTCTCGACGAACGAGGTGAACAGCGGGACGAGCGTCGCCGACAGGACGCCGCCGATCAGCAGCTCGTAGACGATGTTCGGCGTCTCGTTGCCGATCGTGTAGGCGTCGGCGAGCGCCGTCTGCCCGATGACGATGCCGAACACGCTGACGCGCAGCAGCCCGGTGACGCGCGACAGCGCCGTCCCGGTCGCCACGACCAGGTTGGACCGCAGCAAGCTCACGGTCGTGCTCGAAGACTGGCCGTCGTGGCGGCTCGGGCGACGGGAGTCGCCGTCAGGTCGCCGCCGGCCGCCCGATCCGTCTCCTCCATCGCGATGCGGAGGCTCTCGAGCTCGTTGACGAGGCCGTCGACGTCGTTGCCGAGGATGTCGGTGTCGCCGGAGCCGACGCTGACCTCGACGGTGCGGGCGACGAGCTCGTCGAAGCGGGCGTCGAGCAGCCGCAGCCGGTCGCGACTGCTGTCGGCGAGCGTCGCCAACCGGTGCGCCGAGGCGAGCTGGGCCTCCAACGCCTGCTTCGTCTGCACCTGCGAGGGTGTCGGCTGACGGCGCCCGACCGTGCGCTTGAGCTCGGCCAGCTCGGCCTGCGCCGACGTCGTGTCGATCTGCCCGATGGCGCCGACGATCTCGTGGCCGCGACGGGCGATCCGCCACGACTCGTCGATGCCCTCGTCGAGGCGTCCCGACAGCTGCTGCAGGCGCTCGCGCAACGGGCCGGCGGCGACCGAGGCGACGACGCGGTCGAAGCGCTTCTTGGCGTCCTCGGCCTGCGTCGCGTACGACCGCCACGGCTCGCTCAGCGTGTTCGCCGGCACGCGCGCCGACGGCGGGTCCTTGGGTACCGCGGCGAGCACGCGCCCGCCCCACGCCAGCGCCCCGATGCCCGCGGCGGCGACGAGCGGCAGCCCGGCCACGATGCTCACCGCGGCGCCGGCCCCGAACAGCACGATCCCGAGCGGCGACATCATCGCCCGCGCCACCTTCGGGGTGTAGAAGCGGTCGCGGAAGGAGGTCATCGTCGCCGTCAGAAGTTGCTGATGACGGCGGTGAACACCTGGTCGATCGTCGCCGGGTTGCTGGCGTTGTACGTCGCCGCCTGCGTCGCCTGGGAGATCGCCCGCAGCGTCGCCACGTCAGCCGTCTCGCCGTAGGAGATCGTGAACAGGCGCACGGGCTGCGAGCTCGACCCCTCGCTCCCGGACTGCAACGTGGCGATGAGGTCGGCGAACTGCTGGTCGTCGTCGTCGAGGTCGCCGTCGTCGTTCTCGCCGTCCGTCAGCAGCACGATGGCGTTGATCTTGGACGGGTCGTAACCGGCCACCATCGACTCGTACGCCTGCTCGGTGACGTCGTAGAGCGGCGTCCCGTTGGTCGGGAACTGGTCGGCGATGGCGGCGGCGATGGCGTCCTGCTGCTCGCCGATCGGTCCGATCGGGACGAGCTCGCGCACGTTCGGGTCGGGCTCGCCGAGGTCGGTGCTGAACACCCACAGGCCGACGTCGTCGGTGGCCTTGAACTGGTCGAGGGCGCTGATCGCGGCGGCCTGGGCGAGGTCGAGGCGGGTCTTGTCGTCCGACGCGAACTCACCCATCGAGCCCGAGATGTCGAGCACGAGGAGCACGCGCGCGTCCTTGCGCAGCTGGGCCCAGGAGTCGAGGATGCCGACGAGGACGTCCGGTGACGGGACCTCGAGCTCGGCCGTCGGTTGGTTGGGATCGACCCCGTTGGCGGGGACGATCGGGTCACCGAGCGGGACGGCGGCGTTGTTCGGCCGGAACCCGTAGGCGAGGACCTGCTGCTGGTTCTCGGGCAGCTGGACGAACGTCTCGAACGCCGCCGCGGCCATCTTCTCGTCCTCGTCGACCCACTCGGTGTCGAGGACGATGAACGGGCTGTCCGAGAAGAGCGTGCCCTCCTCGGGGTAGATCGCCACCAGCGGGTCGCGCGGCACGCGCGGCTCCTCGCCGGGGGAGAGCACCCCGTCGGGGTTGCCGAGGTTGTAGTCGATGACGCTCTTCTCCTCGACGGCGACCACGCTCGTGTAGGTCAGCGCGGTGCCACGGGCGTCGGCGGCGAACCAGTTGTTGAGGAACGTCATCGTGATGTCGCCGTAGTGCACGACCGCCGACTCGATCTGGCTGGCGAACTCGACCGCGGCGGGCCGGGCGAGGTCCTCGATCGTCAGGCCCTGCGTCTTGCCGACGGCCGCGTAGTACTCGGCGATCGTGAAGTTGAGCCCGCTCGTCGAGAAGTTGGGGTTCGTCTTGCCGAGCCGGAACGGACCCCACTCGGGGTGCCCGACCGAGCCCCACCCGGCCGGGTCCTGGGCGAGCGGCACGAGGTCGGCGAAGCCGATCGACTCGGCGGGCCACCCCAACGCCTCGGCCATCGGGCGCGGCATGGCGATCACCAGTGGCGTCAGCATGAACGGCGTCCCGGGCGGCGCCAGCACCTGGCCGGCCCGGTCGTTGACGATGCCGGCCCAGGCCGACGCGGCGGGCGACCAGATGACGGGCGGCTCGCCGTTCGCCTCCGGGTTCGGCCAGCCGTCCGGGATCAACGTGGCGGCGAGGCCGGACGCGACGCTGCGCGGCAGCACGACGACGCAGCGCCCGTTGGCGGTTGCCGCGTCCGATCGGTTGAAGGCCTCGGCGAGGTCCTCGAGGAGCGCGATCTTCTCGCTGCTCACGGCCATGTCGACGACGATGCAATCACCGGTGTCGACATCGTCGGAGCCGGCCTCCGTCGTGGCGTCGGGGGCGTCGTCGTCACCGGCGCTGTCGTCGCCACCGGTGCAGGCGACGACGACGAGGGACAGCGCACCGAGCGCGCCGATGAGCTTCTTCACACGGTCTCCTGCCAGAGGGCTCGCAGGGCGAGCATCGTGGTCGCACCCGGCAACGGCTGGGTCGCCGCGCCCGGTGCATCCCAACCGGCGGCCGACGCCGCGGTCGCGAGGGCGGGCACGAGGCCCGCGGGGACCGCCGTGCCGTCGGGCACGGCAAGCACCGCCTCCACCCACATGGACGGCTCAGGGTAGTTGACGGCGAATCGGTCGCCACCGAGGGCGGCGACCTCGGCATCGGTCGTGGCGGCGATGTCGAGCGCGCTCGGGCGGTTCACCATCGTCGCCAGCGGCGTGCCGCCGGAGAGCGCGGAGACGTCGACCGCGCCCGACAGTTGCCTGAACCACGGCGTGAACGCGGGGTCGTTCTGCCAGTCCGAGCTGCGGATGTCGGGACGACCGAAGTAGCCGCCGACGGCGGCGGCGAACGAGCCGAGGGCGACGGCCTGGCGATCGACGGCACCGAGCGACGGGCGCACCCGGCCCCACGCCGCCTCGCCGTCGACGTCGGTCCACGGGTTCCCGGCGGCGTACCCGATGCAGCGCCAGAGCGGTTCCGTGCCGCACGACGCGGTCATCGCCTCGGCGCGACCGGGCGGGGTGGCGATCGCCAACCGGGAGGACCCGACGGGGTCGACGGCGCCGCCGAACGGGGCCCGGCGGGCACCGGTGCGCAGCGCGTCGACCATCGCCGGGAACGGCTGCAGCGTCAGCCACACCGGGCGCGGCGCGTCGTCGGGCAGCGCGGCAAGGGCGTCGAGCGTGGCGCCGGCGTCCTGCACCGTCACCGTGAGCTCCGGATGGTCCGTCCGCACGGCTGCGCACACCGCCTGCAGCTCGGTGATGCAGATCAGCTGGCCGGCCGCCGTGGCCGCAGCGGTCGTCGTGGTCGTCGAGCCGGTCGGCGTGGCGTCCTCGTCGTCGTCGAGCACGACGCGGCGCAGCACGAGGGCCCCGGCGATGAGCGCCACGGCGATCAGCACCGCCCCGATGCGTCGGCCGGTCACGTCAGCCCGGCAGCTCCTGCACCGCCTGGTGCAACCCCTCGAGCTCGAGGACGAGGTCGTCGACGTCGTGGGCGAAGCGGTCCGTGTCGCCCGCTCCGATGCTGACCTCGGTCGCCCGCACGCACAGCTCGTCGAGGCGCGAGACCGTCAGGCGCATGCGGTCGGCCGTCGACGCGGACAGCGCCTTCAGCCGGTCGACGCCGGCCAGCTGCTGCTCGACCGATGCGATGGCGGCGTCGAGGTCCTCGCTCGGCGCATCGGCGCGCCGGCGCTGCAATGTGGTCAGCCGCGAGCGCAGCGCCGTCGGATCGAGGTGGCGGATGCTGGCGTCGATCTCGTGACCCCGGCGGGCCACGGCCCACCCCTCCGCCAGTCCACCGTCGAGCCGGGCGCCGATGTCCCGCAGGCGGTCGTGGAGCGGTCCCGGCTGCATCGACCGGACGGTCTCCAGGAAGCGCCGCCGGGAGCGTTGGGCGGCCTGCACCATCTGCCGCCACGGCTCCCCGACGGCGAACGGGTCGACCGCGGGGGCGCGGCGCTCGCGCGGGATGGCCAACGCCACGGCGCCGGCGTACACGCCGACACCGAGCAGGATCGCGAGCGGGATGGGCACGCCCAGCAGCCCGGCGCCGACCCCCACGGCGGCGCCGAGGAGGATCCGCCAGGACAGGATCGCTCTGGCCGTGGCAGGCGTCCAGAAGCGGTCGCGGAACGCCATCGGGCAGGAATCTACTGGCACGCTCGGTCGGCCATCGGGAGCCCCCCGTCGATATGGTCGCCCGGATGGCGAGAGCGTCCAGCGCGAGCACCCCCGATGCCTCGGCGTCGCTCATCAGCGCCGCCGAGCAGTTGTTCGCCGACCGCGGGATCGACGGCGTCTCGCTGCGCGAGATCAACCGCGAGGCGCGCCAGCGCAACACGACGTCGCTGCAGTACCACTTCGGTGACCGCCAGGGCCTGCTGCGGGCGATCATGGACAAGCACACCCGCGAGATCGACGCCCGGCGCAACGCGCTGCTCGACCAGTACGAGGCGAACGGGGTCGACGACATCCGCGCCCTGGCCTCGGCGTTCGTGCTGCCGCTCGTCGCCAAGCTGCACGACAACGACGGGGGCCGCTGCTACCTGCGCATCGCTGCCGAGCTCGTGAACCGGGCGTCGCGTGAGATCGAGCCCGACGAGGTGTCGATCCTGTCGGACCCGATGGGCCACGACCCGCGGGACTCGATCACCCGCTGGAGCGCGCTCGTCGGGCCGCTGCTGGCGCCGATCGTCGTCGGCCCGCCGCTGCACCGGCGCTACGCGGCGATGCGCTTCGCCCACATCGAGCTCGGCCGCCGCGCCAGCGAGCGACCGCACCAGACCGAGCGCCTGTTCACGAGCCACCTCGTCGACCTCGTCACGTCCGTGCTGGTGACGCCCGTCAGCGACGAGACTGCGGCCCTGCTGGCCCAGCGCACCGAGCAACGGGCCGCGCGCAACGCCCGCCGCGCCCGCTCCACCGCGAGCTCACACTGACAGCGGGGGAGCTTCGGCGGCCGGGACGACCACGGTGGCCTGGCGGGTCGCCAGCCAGCAGCCCGACAGCACGAGGACGAAGCCGCCGACGGTGGTCGCCGTGATCTCCTCGCCGAGGAACACCGCCCCGACGGTGACGGCGACGGCCGGGTTGACGAACGTGATCAGCGTCGAGCGGGCCGGGCCGACGGCCGCGATGAGGCGGAAGAACAGGACGAAGGCGACCGCCGTGCAGAGCAGGCCGAGGGCCACGACGGCGGCGATGGCGCGGCCCGGCGGCGTCTCGTCGGGCCACGTCGCGAGGGCGATCGGCGCGTAGACGATGGCCACGGCGCTGAGCGACAGGGCGACGACGCCGACGTCGGGGACGTCGGCGAGGCGGCGCGAGGCGATGAACGGGGCGGTCGCGTAGCCGACGCACACGAGCAGGACCTCGACGATGCTCCACCACGGCGCCTCGCCGCTGAGGTCGGCGGCGACGAGCAGGGTGACCCCGCCGAGCCCGAGGGCGATGCCGGCGACGCGCTGCGGGGCGAGGGCCGTACGGTCACCGAGGGCGAAGGCGACGACGGCGCCGACGATCGGCACGCAGGCGATGAGCAGGCCGGTCAGCCCGGACGGGAGGTGCCGTTCGGCGTCGGTGAGCAGGAACCACGGGATCGCCATCTCCAGCGTGGCGAACGCCAGCAGCGGGCGCCAGCGGGCCAGCGTCGGGCGGAGCGCACCGGCGCGGGTGGCGATGACGAGCAGCGGCACGACGGCGATGGCCGTGCGCCCGAACACGACGACCGGCGGGGCCATGTGCTCGACGGCGACCTTGATGAACAGGTACGGCACGCCCCAGATGGCGCCCATCAGGCCGAACAGGATCCAGGCCCGCCTGTTCATGGCGGCGGAGCCACGTCGTCGGCCGTCAACGTCGTCAGCTGCTCGTCCGTCGGGGCCTCGACCGACGCCAGGCGCTCGGCCTGGCGGCTCACCGCAGCCTCGAACAGGTTGCGCACGAAGCGGGCGTTGCCGAAGCCCCGGGTCCGCGGCGCGGCGTGGATCACCGCGGCCAGCCGGAGGGCGCCACCCGCGTCGAGGTGGTACGACGCCGCGGCGCTCATCGACTCGAAGATCGCGACGAGCTCCTCGGTGGCGTAGTCGGGGAAGTGGATCGTGCGCGTGAAGCGGCTCTGCAGGCCGGGGTTGGCGGCGATCAACGTGGCCATCTCGTCCGGGTAGCCGGCGGCGATCACGGCGAGGTCGTCGCGGTGGTCCTCCATGAACTTCACGAGCGTGTCGATGGCCTCGCGACCGAAGTCCTGCTCGCTGCCGCGGGCCAGGGCGTACGCCTCGTCGATGAGCAGCGTCCCGCCGAGCGCCGACTCCAGCACGGCGCGGGTGCGCGTCGCGGTCTGGCCGACGTAGCCGGCGACGAGCTGCGAGCGGTCGGTCTCCACGAGGTGCCCCTTGGACACGACCTCGAGGGTGCGCAGGATCTGGCTGAGCAGCCGGGCGACCGTCGTCTTGCCCGTGCCCGGGTTGCCGGTGAACACGAGGTGGTGGCTCGTCTCGATCGTCGGCAGGCCGCGCTCCTCACGGAGGCGTTGGATGCGCAGCAGGCTCGTGAGGCGCCGCACGTCGGCCTTCACCTCGGCGAGCCCGACGAGCGCGTCGAGCTCGGCGAGCAGCTCCTCGATGGTCCGCGCCGGCGGCAGGACGGGCGACGGCGGCGCCGTCGGCTGAGCCGGTGCGGCGGGCGACGCCGGCGACGCCGGTGCCCGCTGGCCCGGACGCGTCACGCCGGCGGCGTCGAACGCCCGCAGCAGCACGTCGCGGAAGGCGTCGATGGCGGCGATCTCGTCGGGCGAGGGCACGAGGTCGATCGCCGCCGCGGCGTGGGCGAGGCGCACGGCGACGTCGTAGTAGCGGGCGGCGCGGGCCGTCGCGTCACGGGCGTCGGCGCGCACGAGCAGGTCGAACAACGTGCTCGGGCGCGCCAGCCAACGACGGCGCCCGTCGAGCAGGCCGCTCGCGCGGAGTTGCTCGGACGACGCCCGCACGGGTGGCACGAACCGGGCCCCGACGTCGTCGAGCCACGCCTCGAGCTCGGCGGCCGAGCGCCGCTCGTCGCTGTCGATCACCGCGGCGACGATGTCGCCCGCCTCGATCGTCGCCTCGGTGCGGTGATCGCGACCCGAGAGCTCGCCGAGTTCGGCGTTCACCGCGTCCACGAAGGCGTCGACGTACCTCTCCAGCACTCCCGGCACGGCTCGCAGGGTAGGAGGCCCGTGTGTGACTCGTGTGTTTCCGATTGACCCCGCGGTCAAGACCGCAAGTAGCGTCGCCGCCGTGAGCGAACGCTTCGAGAACGTGCAGGTGGTCCGCGACGGGCTGCGCCAGGTGGACTACCTCGCCGACGACGGCATCGCAGGTGTCGTCTACCTGGCCGACCGGCTCGGCAAGCCGGTGTTGGTCGAGGGGCCGGCGGGCACGGGCAAGACCCAGCTCGCCAAGTCCGTGGCCGACATGATCGGCGCCCGGCTGATCCGCCTCCAGTGCTACGAGGGGCTCGACGAGTCCAAGGCGCTGTACGAGTGGAACTACAAGAAGCAGCTGCTGCGCATCCAGGCCGACAAGGGCTCGGAGTCGTGGACCGAGGTCCACGACGACATCTTCTCCGACGAGTTCCTGCTGACCCGCCCGCTGCTCGAGGCGATCACGGCCAGCGAGCCCGTCGTGCTCCTCATCGACGAGGTCGACCGCGTCGAGGTCGAGACCGAGGCGCTGCTGCTGGAGATCCTCTCCGACTACCAGGTGTCGATCCCCGAGCTCGGCACGATCGAGGCGACGCAGATCCCGCTCGTGTTCCTCACGTCGAACAACACGCGTGAGCTGTCCGAGGCCCTCAAGCGGCGCTGCCTCTACCTCCACGTCGACTACCCGACGCTCGAGCGCGAGAAGGAGATCGTGCTCGCCAAGGTGCCCGACGTGCCGGCGAACCTCGCCGACCAGATCGCCCGCGTCGTGCGCTCGATCCGCCAGCTCGACCTGAAGAAGTCACCGAGCGTCTCCGAGACCCTCGACTGGGCCCGCACGCTGCTGCTGCTCAACATCGAGACGATCGACGAGAAGACGGCCAAGGAGACCCTCCACATCCTCCTCAAGTACCAGACCGACATCGCCAAGGCGACGAAAGAGCTCTCGGTCGAGGACAAGTAGTGACTGACACCTCCGCACGGCCGACCGGGGGGATGCTCGAGCTCCTCAACGGGTTCGTCGTCGAGCTGCGCAACGCCGGGCTGCCCGTCAGCCTGACGGAGAACCTCGACGCGATGGAGGCGGTGCAGCACATCCCGATCGAGGACCGGGAGGCGTTCAAGTACGCCCTCGGGGCGACGCTGATCAAGAACAACAGCCACTGGCGGGCGTTCGAGACGGTGTTCGAGGTCTACTTCAGCCTGCGCGGGCCCGAGTACAAGCTCGCCGAAGGCGATGCCGACGCGCTCGACGAGCTGTTCCGCGAGATGCAGGAGCAGCAGGGCGAGGGCAAGGGCGCCGCCGGCGGGTCGATGGACTCGCTGACGCCGGAAGAGATCGCCCTCCTGCTGATGCAGGCCCTGCTCCACGGCGACCAGGCGATGATGCGGGCGCTGGCGAAGCAGTCCGTGCAACGGTTCGCCGGCATGGAGCCGGGTCGCCCCGTCGGCGGCACGTACTACCTGTACCGGACGCTGCGCAACCTCGACCTCGACGGGATGCTCGAGAAGCTGATGGACGCGACCCGCGAGGAGATCGGCGGGGAGCTGACGAGCCTGGAGGAGCGCCTCGAGCGCGAGGAGTACCAGGACCGCATCGACAAGTTCAAGAACGAGATCGAAGCCGAGATCCGGCGCCGTCTCGTGGCCGACCGCGGTGCGGCGGCGATGGCCAAGACGCTGCGCAAGCCGCTGCCCGAGGACGTCGAGTTCATGCACGCCAGCCGCGACGAGATGCAGTCGCTGCGCAAGGCGCTGTACCCCCTGACCCGCAAGCTCGCCGCCCGCCTCGCCCGCAAGCGCCGCCACGGCCGCAAGGGCCCGCTCGACTTCCGCAACACCGTCCGCCACTCGCTCTCCTACGGCGGGGTGCCGGCGGAGCCGAAGTTCAAGTACCCCCGCCCGTCGAAGCCCGAGCTGATGGTCGTGGCCGACATCTCCGGGTCGGTCGCCGCGTTCGCCCGCTTCACGCTGATGCTGGTGTACGCCATCCAGAACCAGTTCTCGAAGGTCCGCTCGTTCGTGTTCATCGACGGCATCGACGAGGTCACCGAGTACTTCCGGGCCACCGAGGACATCCAGGAGGCGATCCACCGGGTCAACACCGAGGCCGACGTCGTGTGGGTCGACGGGCACTCCGACTACGGGCACGCCTTCGAGGTCTTCTGGGAGAAGTGGGGCAAGGACGTCGGTCCGAAGACGACCGTCCTGCTGCTCGGCGACGCCCGCAACAACTACCACGCCAGCCAGGCCTGGACGATCAAGGAGATGCGCCACAAGGCGCGCCACGTCTACTGGCTGAACCCGGAGCCGCGGTCGTACTGGAACACCGGCGACTCGATCGTCGGGGAGTACGCCACCCACACCGACGGCGTCTACGAGTGCCGCAACCTGCGCCAGCTCGAGGGGTTCGTCGAGAAGCTCGCCTAGCCGCGCCGGCAGCCGCTGAGGTCGACGACGGCGAGCTCGAAGCCGTCGAGGTCGGCGTCGGCGCTGGTCGCCGCGACCCGTGCGCACGGCAGCGTGCGCAGGTCGACGGTGTCGAGCAGGCCCGACCGGTAGGCCTGCACGACCGCGCCGGTCCGCGCCGCCAGCGCGGCCACCTCGGCGTCCACGTCGCGGGTGCGGCCCGTCGTCGACTCGCCGCTGCGCGGCAGGTCGGCTGCCGGGACACCCGTCTGCTGGTACCAGAGGTCGCTCTCGTTGGACAGCACCGGCAGGTCGCCCTGGGCGGCGAGCCAGCCGTCAACCGCCAGCCGCACCGGGCGCGGCGCCAGCGCCCGCGGACCGGGCCAGCCGCCGGCGGCGAGCACGCCGACGACGGCCAGCGCGGCGACGGCGGCGCGGGCGGCGCGCTCGCCGCGCCACCGCGCGGCGACCAGCGCGACGCCGCGCACGACGAGCACGACGAGCAGGAAGCGCACGAGCAGGACGTGGCGCTCCTCGCGCAGGTTGAGCCCGGCGTCGAGCAGCTGGCGGCCGGCGACGACCATGACGACGTGTCCGACCACCGCCAGCGCGGTCAGCGACGTCACCGAACCGGGCGCGCCGGTCACCCCGACGACGAGCAGCACGGCGAGGAGCCCGACGACGAGGGCGGAGGCCCAGGTGCCCGTGACGTCGAGACCGAGCCAGCCGGCCAGTGTCGTCCCGAGCGGCGCCAGGTCGCCGCGGTGCACCACGAGGCCCTTGGCGGCGGCGCCGCCGACGAGCAGCGGGGCGAGGATCACGACCCACGCCGCACCGGCCGCGAGCGCGGCGGCGGGGACCACCCAGCGCCTTTCGCCCCCGGCGTGGCGCGCCCGCAGGAGCCCGGCGAGGACGCCGGCCACGGCGCCGGCCAGCGCGTAGCGCGTGAGGATCGAGGCCGCCAGCCCGGCCGTCGCGCCGACGTCCGTGGCGCGCGACCGACGTTCCGCGGTCACGAGGGCGAGCCCGGCCAGGAAGCACGCCACGGCCACGCCGTCGGACCCGATCATCGCGAAGACGTCGAGCGGCCGGCCCTCGCTGAAGAAGACGTCCGGTGCGAACGGCCCCCACAAGGCGAGCACCTGGGCGGCGGCGCCGGCCACCGCCGACCCGGTCGCGCGCGCCGCCAGCAACCCGACCGCGCCGACGGCGACGAACAGCGCGACGGCGTGCACGACGACGAACGCGAGGTCGAGCGGCAGCGGCACGGCCGCCACCACCGCGGCGTAGACCGGACCGAAGTCGGGCACGGGGATGCGTCCGAGCCGGGCCACCGTCTCGGCGGGTGAGAGGCGGATCCAGAACTGGTCCGTCGGCGACGTCAGCGACAGCGACGAGCGCAGGTTGCGGACCATGCCGGCGAACACCCCGGCGTCGGGCCCGTTCTGGAGGCGGTCGACGCGCCGCGCCACGAGGGCGACCACCGCCACCGCGGGTGCGACGAGGAGCCCGACCGACCGCCGCACGCGGGGAGCGTAGACGTCGGGGAATCGTCGCCGTGCTCGAGCGGGGAGACGCGAAGATCGCGGCGTGACCGATCCGCTGGCCCGGGCCCGCGTCGCCCTGCGCCAGGGAGACGGGGCGGCGGCGCGCGCCGCCCTCGACGACGACGACGGGCGCGCCGCGCCGGCGGCCGAGCGGGCGGAGCTCTGCGCCCAGGCCGCCTACCTGGAGCACGACGTCGAGGCGTCGTGCCGGCACTACACGGACGCCTACAACGCCTTCCGCGCCGGCGGTGACGTCGGCGGGGCGATCCGCTGCGCCCGCAACCTGGCCTCGCTGCACGTCGTCATCCTCGGCGAGCCGGCCGTCGGCGCCGGCTGGCTGGGCCGCGCCCAGACGTTGATGGGCGACGACCCCACCGGCTCGGCGGAGGCCGGGTGGGTGGCCGTGAACCGCGGCATGTTCGAGCCCGACCGGGCGACGCGGACGGTCCGCTTCCGCCAGGCGCTCGACCTCGCCCGGGCCCACGCCGACACGTCGCTGGAGCTCGTCGCCCTCGCCTACCTCGGGGCCAACCTCGTCCACGACGACCGGATCGACGAGGGCATGGCCCTGCTCGACGAGGCGCTGGCCGGCGCCACCGGCGAGGAGGTCGACGACGTCAAGCTGTTCGAGGAGATCTTCTGCCAGCTGTTCGCGGCGTGCGAGCGGGCCCACGACGTCACCCGCGCCGACCAGTGGATGCGCGCCGGCGAGGCCCTCGCCGCCCGCCGCAACCTGCCGGCGGTTGCCGCGTTCTGCCACACCCACTACGGCGGCATCCTCACCGCGGCCGGCCGCTGGCCGGAGGCGGACGTCGCGCTGAGCGACGCGGTGCGCCTGTGGACCGAGCACGGCGGGCTCTTCCAGCGGCCCGGCGCCCTCGCTCGGCTGGCCGAGCTGCGGGTGCGCCAGGGCCGGCTCGACGAGGCGCGGGCGCTCCTGCTCGGCCTCGACACCGAGGCCGACGCGGCGCGCCCGCTCGCCGCCCTGCGCCTCGCCGAGGGTGAGCCGGCGCTCGCTGCCGATGTCCTCGAGCGGGCGCTCGACGGGGTCGACCGCGCCCACACCGGGGCCGTGCCGCTGCTCGCCCTCCTCGTCGAGGCGCGTGTCGCCCAGGGCCGCCCCGACGACGCGGCCGCCGTCGCCGACGAGCTCGTCGCGTGCGCCGCGGCCTACCCGGGCCTGGCGTACGTCCGGGCCTTCGCCGCCCTGGCGCAAGGGCGGGTCGCGCTCGCCGGTGGCGCCGGCGACGCCCGCGAGAGCCTGCGCCAGGCCGTCGCCGGCTTCGCCGCCGCCCAGCTCCCGATGGAGCTCGCCCGCGCCCGGCGCGCCCTCGCGGAGGCCGTCCAGGCGTCCGAGCCCGAGGTCGCGATCGCCGAGGCGCGCGCCGCGTTGACCGCGTTCGAGCGCCTGGCGGCGACCCGCGAGGCTGCGGCGACCGCGGCGCTGCTGCGTGAGCTCGGCGTGCGGCCGGCCGCACCGGCGCGCGACGACGGTGTGCTGACCCGCCGCGAGCGCGAGGTCCTCGACCTGCTCGGGCGCGGGCTGTCCAACCCGGAGATCGCGGCGCGCCTGTTCATCAGCCGCAAGACCGTCGAGCACCACGTCGGCAACGTCCTCGTCAAGCTCGGCCTGCGCAGTCGGGCCGAGGCGGCGGTGTACGCCCACCGGGCGGAACTGGGCGGTCGATAGGGGATCTCCCCGATCCGTCGTCGCGCCCGCCCCGTCATCGTCGGGGCATGCCCACGAACCACTACGACGCCATCGTCGTCGGCGCCCGCTGCGCCGGCTCGCCGACCGCGATGCTCCTCGCCCGGGCCGGCCACCGCGTGCTCGTCGTCGACCGGGCGACGTTCCCGAGCGACACGACGTCCACCCACCTCGTCCACGCCCCCGGCGTGGCGGCCCTCGACCGCTGGGGCCTGCTCGACCGGGTCGCCGGATCCGGGTGCCCGCCGATCGAGCGCTACTCGTTCGACTTCGGACCGTTCACCATCGCCGGAGCGCCCGGGACGGCCTACTCGCCGCGCCGTCAGGTGCTCGACGCGATCCTCGTCGACGCCGCGCGCGACGCCGGCGCCGAGGTCCGCGAGGGCTTCCGGGTCGACGAGGTCCTCACCGAAGACGGCCGGGTCACCGGCATCCGCGGGCGCCGACGCCGACGGCGTCGCGGACGTCGCCCGGGCGCCCGTCGTGATCGGCGCCGACGGCTGGCGCTCCCGCGTCGCCGAGGCCGTCGGGGCGGCGAGCTACCGGGAGCAGCCGATGCTGCAGTGGAGCTCGTACTCGTACTGGCGGGACCTGCCCGTCGACGGCTTCGAGACGTACATCCGACCGGGACGGGGCTGGGCGGCGATGGCGACGAACGACGGGCTGACGCTGCTCGCCGTCGGCTGGCCGATGTCGGAGGTGGCGGCCTACAAGGCCGACATCGAGGGCAACTACCGCGCCACGCTCGACCTCGTGCCGGCCTTCGCGGCCCGCGTCCGGGCGGCGACCCGCGTCGAGCGCTTCGGAGGCGGCTCGGTGCCGAACTTCTTCCGCCAGCAGCACGGGCCGGGCTGGGTGCTCGTCGGCGACGCCGGGTACACGCGCGACTCGATCACCGGGCAGGGGATCAGCGACGCCTTCCTCGACGCCGAGCGCATCGCCGCCGCCCTCGACGACGTGCTCCGCGGCCGTCGCCCGTTCGACGTCGCTGTGGGGGATGCCCAGCGACGGCGCGACGAGGCCGTCGGACCGATGTACGACTTCACGACGCAGCTCGCCCGCCTCGAGCCGCCGCCGCCGGACCTCGGCCAGCTCCTCGGGACCGTCAGCACGAGCGCACCGGCGATGGACGCCTTCACGGCGATGGCGGCCGGCGTGCTCTCCCCGGCCCGCTTCTTCGATCCCGGCCACCTCGGCCCGCTGCTCGCCACCGCCGCGTGAGTCGAAGTTGCCGTTGACAACATCGCCTCCCCGACGCTAGAGTTGCCAATGGAAACATTGAGTGATCGGAGGATCGGGATGGATGCGCACGACCTGCAGGGATGGGACATCGGCCGGGTCGCGGCGCTCGAGTGGAGCCCGTGGGGGTCCCGCGGCGACGCCCGCGCCAAGGTGCTCGCGACCGGCGACGGCTACTACCTGGCCCTCGTCGAGGCCGCTGCCGGCTACCACGGCGACCCGCACGAGCACGCCTTCGCCGAGCTGCTCTACGTGCTCGCCGGCACGCTGCGCACGCAGGGCGTCGAGATGGGACCGGGCGATGCCTACGTGGCGGCAGCCGGGTCGGTGCACACCGACTTCGCGACCGACGGCGGGGCGACGTACCTGTCGATCTTCAAGCTCTGACGGCTCCGGTATCTGGGGGCCCGGCCGGCGCCGCTGGGTGGCCGCCCTCGTCGCCCAGGGCGATTGATGCGTCAGGCGCCGCCGACGAGGGCGAACTGCGTGGTGTCGATCCGGTAGAGCGACGCCACGTTGTCGCTGAGGATCGCCTTGGTCTGCTCGGGCGTCAGCTGCACGGTCTGCTCGGCGAGCAGCTCCTGCGACCACGGCCACGTCGAGTCGGAGTGCGGGAAGTCGTTGGCCCACATCAAGCGGTGCCAGTTCATGTCGTCGGCGAAGCGGAACGCCGTCCAGTCGTCCTGGAACGTGACGTAGATGTGCTCGGCGAAGTACTCCGACGGCTTGCGCTCCAGCGACACGCCGGGGGCCAGCCAGTTGCGGTGGCGGTTCCAGGCGTGGTCCATCCGGTACATGTAGTGGGGCACCCAGCCGGCGTCGGCCTCGACGCACACGACCTTGAGGCCGGGGTGGCGCTGGAACACGCCGCCGAAGACGAGCGTCCCCATGATGTCCTGGATGCTGCGGACGATCGACATGAAGCTGTTCAGCCGCGGGCCGCGCCAGCCCTGGCCGCGCGCCGTCAGGATGTGGAAGCTCAGCGGCAGCCCGAGGTCGACGGCGGCCTCCCAGAACGGCGCCCACACCGGGTCGTCGTAGTCCTCCTCGGTGCCCGGCGTGCCGGGCATCATCACGCCGCGGAGGCCCGCCGCGGCGATCTCCTCGAGATCGGCGATGCCCTCGTCGACGCTGCGCAGGGCGGTCTGGCCGCAGCCGAGCAGCCGTTGCGGGTCCTCCGAGCAGTACTCGGTGATCCAGCGGTTGTAGGCCTGGAAGCACGCCCGCTTGAAGTCGATGTCGGGGTGGTTGCAGATCATCATCCCGATGGTCGGGTAGATGACCTCGGCCGACACCCCGTCGCGGACCTGGTCGGCGACGCGTGCGGTGGCGTCCCATCCCGATCGGTGGATCTCGTCGAACAGGACGCCGGACTCGGTCAGCTCCTCGGCGGCCTTGCCGGCGGCGGCGACGAGGCCGATGGCGATCGGGTTCTTCATCCCGGGCACGACGAACAGGTCGCCGCGCTTCGGGTCGGTGACCATGTGCGGCGCCTGGTCGCGGAACGCCGGGTCGATGTGCGCGGTGTAGCAGTCGGGCGGTTCGGTGATGTGCGAATCGGCGCTGATGACCGGGTACTCGAACGGCATGGTGACCCCCTGATGCTGGATGTCTCGATCCCCGGGGCCACCGTACGCCGTGGTGCTCAGCGCGGGGCGACCCAGGCGGGGTCGCGCCCGATCTTCCCGAGCAGCCGGTCCTGGGCCGGCGCGTCGTCGGGCACCGGGACCTCGGGCCCGAACACGACCACGCCGGGCCCGAAGTGGTCCGGGATGCGCATCTCGTCGGGGATGTCGGCCATCTCCGGCAGCATCTGCGCCACCTCGTCGGGGTCGATCGTGTCGTCGAGGCCGGCCGCACGGGCGAGGTCCCATCCGTGGAGCACGAGATCGGCGCTGATGACACCGTCGATGTGCTCGGCGATGGTCATCCGTCCCATCGGGGTGTCGCACTCGGACATCGCCAGGTCGGGATCGGCGAGGACGGCCTCGACGTCGGCGCGGGCGGCGCGGTAGGCGGCGACCGGGTCGTCGTCGACCGACGGTGCGGCGCTGAGCTCACGCCCGGCCGGGCGCAGCATCACGCCGTGCATGTCGACGATGTGGCCGACGACGTCGCGGGCCCGCCACTCGGCGCACGGCGACGGGGCGTCCCAGTCGGCCGGCGCCACGGCCGCGACGAGGGCGTCGAAGCGGTCGGCGCGCCGCCGGTAGCGGGTGCCGATGGCGCCCTCGATCGACTCGGCGACGAGGGCGTCGAGGCGGTCGAAGCCCTCGGTCAGCCCGGCTTCCATCCCGGTCGCCAGCGCCTGGTCGCGCGAGGCCGGCGACGCGAACTCGACGACGACGGTCACCGTGGTGACGCCGCCGACCTCGTCGAACGTCGTCGTGTTCAGCGTCTCGCCGCCGGTCCAGTCGTCGCTGAACGACTCCGTGGCGACGAGCCGGCCGGGCGGGTCGACCTCCCGGTACTCGCCGCGCAGCACCATCTCGGCGCCGTCCGGGCCGTGCATCAGGTAGCGGAACGAGCCACCCGGCCGGAGGTCGATCGAGCACTCGGTGAGCGTCCAGCTGGCCGGGCCCAACCAGCGCCGCAGCAGCTCGGGCCTGGTGTGGGCGTCGAACACGAGGCGGCGGGGCGCGGCGAACGAGCGCGTGATGCGCACGAGTCGGTCGCCGACGGGCGTGACGTCGAGGGTGGCGGTCTGGCTCATGGCTGGGGTCCTTCCGGATCGTCGACGGGTTGCAGCTGGTCGAGGAGTGCGTCGAGGCGCTCGTAGCGCTCGGCCCAGTGGCGGCGGTAGGCGTCGAGCCACTCGGTGGCCGCGCGCAGGGCGTTCGCCTCCAACCGGCACGGGCGCCGCTGGGCGTCGCGCCGGCGGGAGACGAGGCCGGCCTTCTCGAGCACCTTGAGGTGCTTGGAGATCGCCGGCTGGGTCATCGCGAACGGCTCGGCCAGCTCGGTCACCGACGCCTCGCCGTCGACGAGCCGGGCGATGATCGCCCGGCGCGTCGGGTCGGCGAGCGCCGCGAACGTCGCGTCGAGCCGTGCATCACCGATCAGTTCCATAACTGATTGGTAATGTAGACACCGGTGGGGTGCAGTGTCAAGGGGCAGCGATGGCGCCGTGGGAATCAAAAACAGTGATCACTGTTGAAACAGCTACGATCGATCCTGTCGAAGGGAGCCAGACGTGGAACACCGCACCGCCATCGTCACCGGAGGGTCACGGGGCCTCGGCCTCGCCCTCGTGCAGGCGCTCAGCGCCGCCGGGTGGTCCGTCGTCACCGACGGCCGCGACGGCGCCGCCCTGCACGCCGCCGTCGACGGCCTGGCCGGCGTGACGGCGATCCCCGGCGACGTCACCGACCCCGCCCATCGCGAGGCCCTCGTGGCCGCGGCGGGCGCCGTCGACCTCGTCGTCAACAACGCCGGCGGGCTCGGCCCGTCCCCGCTCCCGGCGCTCGCCGACTACCCGCTCGCCGACCTCGTCGAGCTGTTCCGCGTCAACGTGGCGGCGCCGCTCGGCCTCGTGCAGGCGGCGCTGCCGCACCTGTCCCCCGGAGCCGTCGTCGTCGACATCACGTCGGACGCGTCCGTCGAGGCCTACCCGGGCTGGGGCGGCTACGGCGCGAGCAAGGCGGCGCTCGACCACGTCGGGCGCGTCCTCGCCGTCGAGCGCCCGGATCTGCGGGTGCTGAGCATCGACCCCGGCGACATGCGGACGCAGATGCACCAGGACGCCTTCCCGGGCGAGGACATCTCCGACCGCCCGCCGCCCGGCGCCAGCGTGCCGGGCATCCTCGCCCTCGTCGACGGCGACGTCCCGAGCGGCCGCTACCGGGCCGCGGTGCCGTCGTGAGCGTGGTCATCGACGACCCACGGCGGTCGTCGTCACACCCGTCGACCTGGCCCACTTCACGCTGCCACCGGAGCTGGAGGCGACCGAGCCGCCGGAGCTGACGCTCGGCCGCCGCGACGCCGTGCGGATGCTGGTCTCGATCGGCGACGAGCGCCCGCGGCCGAGCACGGCCCGCGACCTCAGCTCGTGGCTGGACGAGGGCGACCTCGTCGTCGTCAACACCTCGGCGACGATCCCGGCGGCGATCGACGCCACGGCGCCCGACGGGCGGACCGTCGTGGTCCACCTGTCGACCGAGCTCCCGACCGGCCTGCACCTCGTGGAGGTGCGCCGGCAGGAGCCGAACGGGTCGACGACGCCCGACTTCGGCGAGCGCGCCGGCGAGTCGCTGGCCCTCGCCGGCGGTGGCGCCGTGCGCATCCTCGGGCGGATGCCGGGCTCGGTGCGCCTGTGGGTCGCCACGCTCGACCTGCCGGAGCCGCTGCTCGAGCACCTCTGCCGGTTCGGCCGCCCGATCCGCTACGGCTACGTGCCCGACTCGTGGCCGATCACGGCCTACACGAACTCGTTCTCCCGCGAGCCGGGATCGGCCGAGATGCCCTCGGCCGGCCGGGTGCTGACCGCCGACGTCATCACCGACCTCGTGGCCAACGGCATCGTCGTGGCCCCGATCGTGCTGCACACCGGCGTCGCCTCGTTGGAGGCCCACGAGATGCCGTACCCGGAGCGCTACCGCGTCCCGGTCGCGACGGCCCGCCTCGTGAACGCCACCCGGGCCGCCGGCGGCCGCGTCGTCGCGATCGGCACGACCGTCGTGCGGGCGCTCGAGACGGCGGCCGCCTCCGACGGCGTGGTGCACCCCGGCAGCGGGTGGACCGAGCTCGTCGTCACGCCGGAACGGGGCGTGCGGGTGGTCGACGGGCTGCTCACGGGGTGGCACGAGCCGGCGGCCAGCCACCTGCAGATGCTGGAGGCCGTCGCCGGGCGGCGGGCGCTGGAGCTTGCGTACGGGGCGGCGCTCGCTGCAGGGTATCGATGGCATGAGTTCGGCGACGTCCACCTGATCCTCCCGGAGCGACGATGACCGACACCCGTCCCGGCGTCAGCGTCCCCCCGCCCGTCACGGCCGCCCAGCGCAGCGTGCTCTACGCCGTGCGGCGGCGGGGCGAGGCCACGGTGGCCGACGTCGCCGCGAGGCTCGGGATCACCGCCAGTGGCGCCCGCCAGCACCTCGCCGCACTCGTCGACGCCGGCCTGCTGGAGACCGGGCGGGCCACCCGGGCCGCCGGCCAGCAGGGTCGCACCGAGCAGGTGTACTGCGTGGCACCGGCGGCCGAGCCGCTGTTCCCGCGGGCCTACGGCGAGCTGACCAACCAGCTCCTGGCCCACGTCCCGGCAGGCGCCGTGACCGCCGCCTTCGAGCACCGTCGCGATGATCGCATCGCCGCGGCCCAGGCCCGCCTCGCCCCCATCCGCGGGTTCCAGGCGAAGGTGACCGAGCTGGCGCGCATCCTGGACGAGGACGGGTACCTGGCATCGGTCGAGCCGATCGGACGCCACGCGTTCCGCATCGCCGAGCGCAACTGCGCGATCTTCGCCGTCGCCGGCGAGCACCCCCAGGCGTGCTCGACCGAGCTCGAGTTCCTGCGGGCCGCGCTCCCCGAGGCGCAGATCGACCGGGTGACCCACATGATGGCCGGCGCCCACTCGTGCAGCTACGAGGTCCGCCGCCGCCCGTAGCGTGGACCCATGACCGCCGGCCACACCGTCACGATCACCCCCACCGACGCCCACGTCGAGGTGCGCCTCGGCGGCGAGCTGCTCGCCAAGAGCGACCGCGCCCTGCGCCTCGCCGAGACCGGCCTGCCCGACCGGTTCTACCTGCCCAAGGACGACGTGCGCATGGACCTCCTGCGCCCGACGACGTTCCAGACGACGTGCCCGTTCAAGGGCGAGGCGTCGTACTGGTCGGCCGACGTCGACGGCACCACCCACGACGGGATCGTGTGGGCGTACGAGACGCCGATCGAGGCGGCCGCGGCGATCGCCGGCCACCTCAGCTTCTACCCGACGCGCGCCGAGATCACGGTCGACGGCGAGCTCCTCACGGCCTGAGGACCTGGCGCCGCCCGGCGTGCTTCAGGAAGATCTCGACGGCGCGGCGCACGACCGGCTCGGGGTCGTCGGCCAACAGGTCCGCCACGTCGTAGCCGGCGGCGACGTCCTCGTCGCTGCCGGCCTTGACGAAGTACAGCGGCGCCGTGATCGCCGTGCGCCGGCGCAGCGCGTCGGCCGCCGTGGCGAGCTCGAGCAACGGCGCCTTCGAGCGCCCGGCGAGGTGACCGCCGACGACCCGCGGCGCGGCACGGTCGACCATGTCCCACGTCGTGATGCGGTCGTGGTGGTCGAGGTAGCAGGCGCACAGCTCGGCCCGCCGCGCGGCGTCGAGCTGCCGGCGGGCCTGGAAGTCGAGGATGCAACAGGCCGCCATGCGCGGCTCGTACGCCGGGTGGGCGAACAGCTCGTCGACGGCGGCGAGGTCGATGTCGGTGTGCGCCTTCGCCGCGGCGAACAGCTCGCCCATGCGCACGCCGATCGCCGGCTCGCCGGGGGCCAGCCGGGTGCGGACCTTGGCCAGCTCGACGTCGGACTGCAGCGCCTCGAGCGCCGCCACGACGGCTGCCGCGTCGGCGTTCACGCGACCGCCGAGCCGTAGAGCGTCGTGCGCTGGGTCAGCGGGCGCCCGAGCGGGGCGACGAGGGCGGCGAAGTCGTCGGGCTCCATGCCCTGGCCGTGGGCGGCGCCGGCGGCTCGGCTGATGTTCTCGTCCATCAGCGTGCCGCCGAGGTCGTTGACGCCGGCCTGCAGCAGCTGGCGCGACGCCATCGGCGCCGATCTTCACCCACGACGCCTGGATGTTGTCGATGAGGCCGCGGTAGGCGATGCGCCCGACGGCGTGCACGAGCACCGTCTCGCGGAACGTCGGCCCGCGGCGCGACCGGCGCTGCAGGTAGATCGGCGCCGCCATGTGCACGAACGGCAGCGGCACGAACTCGGTGAAGCCGCCCGTGCGGCGCTGCAGCTCGCGGGTCCGCACGAGGTGGCGGGCCCAGTGCACGGGCTGCTCGACGGCGCCGAACATGATCGTCACGTTCGAGCGCAGGCCGACGGCGTGGGCCGTCTCGTGGGCCTCCAGCCACTCGTCGGTCGTGATCTTGTCGGGGCACAGCACGGCGCGGATCTCGTCGTCGAGGATCTCGGCGGCCGTGCCGGGCAGGCTGCCGAGCCCGGCGTCGCGCAGGCGGACGAGGTACGCGGCCAGCGGCTCGCCGAGTCGCTTGGCGCCCTCGGTGACCTCGAGGGCGGTGAAGCCGTGGACGTGGATGTCGGGCGCCGCGGCCTTCACGGCGTGGGTGACGTCGACGTAGTAGTCGCCGTCGAAGCTGGGGTGGATGCCGCCCTGCAGCGTCACCTCGGTCGCCCCGCGGTCCCACGCCTCGGCGACGCGCGCGGCGATGTCGTCGAGCGTGAGCAGGTACGGCTTGCCGCGCAGGTTCAGCGACAGCGGGCCCTTCGAGAACCCGCAGAAGCGGCACTTGAACGTGCACACGTTGGTGTAGTTGATGTTCCGGTTGTGGACCCACGTGACGGTGTCGCCGACGGCCGCCGCGCGCAGCTCGTCGGCGAGGGCGGCGACGGCGGCGACCTCCGGCCCGCGGGCGCCGAACAGCGTGACGAGCTCGTCGACGCCGGGCTCCTGACCGGCCCGCACGCCGTCGAGCACCTCGGCGACGGCGCCGCCGGCGTGGGCGCGACGCCGGCACGAGGACGGGCGGCGCGACCGGCGCGCCGGAGTACCACGCCGTCGAGCGGTCGCCGACGAGGACGACCTCGGCGCCGTCGCCGGTGTCACGGGTGCCGCTCGACGCGCTCGGGGTGGTGGGCGCCGGGATCGTCACGCCCGAGCCCTTCGGCGTCGGCGCGATCGAGGACGGGGAAGTGCAGCGCCGGGTCGAGCCAGCGCGTCGGGTCGAGGGCGCGCTCGGGGTAGATCGTCAGGCGCGGCGCCAGCGTCAGGCCGTGCGCCTCGGTGACCTCCCGCAGCACGTCGAGGTCGGGCCACGGGCGCTCCGGGTTGACGTGGTCCGCCGTCACCGGCGACACGCCGCCCCAGTCGTCGATGCCCGGTCGCGAGGAGGGCGCCGAAGTCGTCGCTGAGGTTCGGCGGCGCCTGCAGGTGGACGTCGGGCGGGAGGATCAGCGCGGGCCGCGGCGAGCGTCCAGCGGTAGTCGTCGGACGGCGCGGCGGGGGCGCGGCGCATCGGCGTCAGCGGCTTGGGCAGGAAGTTCTGGACGATCACCTCCTGGACGTGGCCGTGGCGGCGGTGGCTGGCGGCGATCGCCCGCAGCGCGTCGAGGCGGTCCTGGCGGGACTCGCCGATGCCGACGAGGATCCCGGTGGTGAACGGGATCGCCAGCTCGCCGGCGGCCTCCAGCGTCGCCAGGCGCCGCGCCGGGGTCTTGTCGGGTGCGTTGCGGTGGCACTCGAGGTCGCCGTTCAGCGTCTCCAGCATCATCCCCTGGCTGGCCGACACCGGGCGCAGCGCGGCCAGCTCGTCGGCGGTCAGGGCGCCGGCGTTGGCGTGCGGGAGCAGGCCCGTCTCGTCGAGCACGAGCCGGCACATCGCCGCCGAGGTACTCGACCGTCGTCGCGTAGCCGTGGTCGCGCAGCCAGTCGCGGGCGACGGCGTAGCGCAGCTCGGGCCGCTCGCCGAGCGTGAACAGCGCCTCGTGGCAGCCGGCCCGGGCGCCCGCCGTGGCGATGCGCAGCACCGCGGCGGGCTCGAGGTAGGGCGTCGCGGCCCGGGCCGGGGACTCGGCGAACGTGCAGTACCCGCAGCGGTCCCGGCACAGCGTCGTGAGCGGGATGAACACCTTGGGGGAGTAGGTGATCCGCGTGCTCGTCCGGCGTGCCGGCGGCCATCGGCAGCAGGTCGTCGAGCGCCAGTCTGCAGCAGGTCGGTGTCGTCCATCCGGGGCACCGTAGCGCGAGTGGGTTCGGATTGCGAACTCACTGGCGTTGGTAGCGTCGACCCCATGCCGGCCACGACGAACGACGCGACCATCGCCGCGGTCGCCGGGCTCGTCGGCGACAAGTGGTCGATGCTCGTGCTGCGCGACGTCTTCCGGGGCGTGCGCCGCTTCGACGAGCTGTGCGCCGACCTCGGCATGAGCCGGGCCGTGCTGACCGAGCGCCTCAAGCGCCTCGTCGACGCCGGCGTGCTGACGAAGGTGCCGTACCAGGAGCGCCCGGTCCGCCACGAGTACCGGCTGACGCCGATGGGCGTCGAGCTGTCGCCGATGCTCGTCGCCCTGCTGCGCTGGGGCGACCGCTGGTTCGGCGACGGCGAGACGACCGCCACGCTCGTCCACGCCCCGTGCGGCACCGAGCTGCACCAGGCGTTCTGGTGCCCGACGTGCAAGCGCACGTTCGGCCCGACGGCCATCCGGGCGGCAGGGCCCTGACGGTTCACCCCGGCCGGGCGTCGAGGATCAGCGCCTCGAGCTCGTCGGCGTCGGCGGCCACCCCCTTGCGGGCGAACCACGACGCGAGGTTGCGGCAGTCGCGGGCGAGGAAGTCGCGACCCTGCGGGTTGATCACGATGTCGACGATCTGCGGCAGGTCGATGAGCACGATGCGGCCGTCGTCGACGAGCACGTTGTAGGGCGAGAGGTCGCCGTGCGTGAAGCCGGCGGCGCCGACCGCGCAGAGCGCGTCGATGCACTGCTCCCACAGCGGCGCGAGCTCGTCGGGGCCACCGGCGATCTCGGCGAGCCGGGGCGCGGCGGCGCCGTCGGTGCCGATCAGCTCGAGGAGCAGCTCGCTGCCGGCGAGCTGCACGGGGTAGGGCACCGGCACCCCGGCCGACCACAGCCGGCCGAGCGTGGCGAACTCCGTCGCCGCCCACTGCTCGGCGATCAGCTGGCGCCCGAGCCCGGTGCGGTTGGCCATCGCCCGCGTCTCGCGGCTCTTGCGGACGCGGCGCCCCTCGAGGTAGCCGGCGTCGCGGTGGAACAGGCGGTGGTCGGCGCCGCGGTAGCGCTTGGCCGCCATCAGCGACGTCTGTCCGGTCGCCGGGTCGTGGCGCTCGAGGAGGTGGACGTCGGCCTCCTTGCCGGTCTTGAGCGGGCCGCGATCGGTGTCGAGGGCGTCGCCGGACGTGACGACCCAGTCGGGGACGGGCCGCGGGCCGTGGGTGGCGTCGGGGTAGGTGCTGAGGGTGCCACCGGCGGCGAGGCGGGGGTCGACGAAGGTGTCGGGCTCGGGGCGGCGGCGGGGAGGGCGGCGGGCGCCGGACGAACACGTCGTCGTCGGCGTCGTCGTAGCGGAAACGGGACACGGGATGGGCTCCATCGGGTGGAGCGCCGGTGCGGCAGCGTCAGTGGGCTGCAGGAGGCACGGGCGCGAGCGGACGAGGGCTGCGGGCGCGCGGATCAGAGATCTCGTTCACTGCTCACCTCCCGTGTCCCGCCGGCCGCGCCGGCACCCGATGTGTCGCCGCCAGTGTGGCGCGCGCGACCGCGCCGCGCGATGCCGGTTTCGCGTCAGCTGCGCTGGTAGTTCGGCGCCTCGTTGGTGATCGTCACGTCGTGCGGGTGGCTCTCCGCCCGTCCCGCCGTCGTGACGCGCATGAAGCGGGCCGTGTGGCGCAACGACTCGAGCGTCGCCGCGCCGGCGTAGCCCATGCCGCTGCGCAGGCCGCCGACGAGCTGGTAGACGACGTCGCTGAGCGGTCCGGCGTAGGCCACCCGGCCCTCGATGCCCTCGGGCACGAGCTTGCGCGTCGCCGCGCCGACGGCGCTCGACTGGGCGCTGGCGTAGCGGTCGGCGCCGAGGCCCTGCATGGCGCCCATCGAGCCCATGCCGCGGTAGCTCTTGTAGCGGCGGCCCTCGAACAGCTCCATCTCGCCGGGGCTCTCCTCGGTGCCGGCGAGCAGCGAGCCGAGCATCACGGTCTCGGCGCCGGCGGCGATCGCCTTGACGATGTCGCCGGAGTACGTGATGCCGCCGTCGGCGATCACGGGCACGCCGAGCTGGCGGGCCCGGCGCGTCGTGTGCCAGATCGCCGACAGCTGCGGCATGCCGGCGCCGCTGATCACGCGCGTCGTGCAGATCGAGCCGGCGCCGACGCCGACCTTGATCGCGTCGGCACCCGCCGCGGCGAGCGCCTCGACGCCCTCCTCGGTGACGACGTTGCCGGCGACGACCGGCAGCGCCGGCCAGCTCGCCTTGATCCGCTCGATCGCCTTGATGACGCCGGCGGAGTGGCCGTGGGCGGTGTCGATGGCGATGGCGTCCACCGAGCGGGCGACGAGCGCCTCGACGCGCTCCTCGACGTCGTCGCCGACACCGACCGCGGCGGCGCAGCGCAGGCGACCGGCGTCGTCGCGGGAGGCGTTGGGGAACTCCTGGCGCTTCTGGATGTCCTTCACCGTGATCAGCCCGGCGAGGCGCCCGTCCTCGTCGACGAGCGGCAGCTTCTCGATGCGGTAGCGCTGCAGGATCGCCTTGGCCTGCTCGAGCGTGGTGCCGACGGAGGCCGTGCGGAGGTGCTCGGACGTCATGAACTCCGCCACCGGCCGGTCGAAGTCGGCGCCCTCGCAGAAGCGGATGTCGCGGTTGGTGAGGATGCCGACGAGGCGCCCGTCGTGGTCGGTGATCGGCACGCCGGAGAACTTGAAGCGGTTCATCAGCTCCTCGGCCTCGTGCAGCGTGGCCGTCGGCGCCAGCGTCACGGGGTCGGTGATCATGCCGCTCTGGCTGCGCTTGACCTTCTGCACCTCGGCCGCCTGGGCGTCGATCGTCAGGTTGCGGTGGATGACGCCGATGCCGCCCTGGCGGGCCATGGCGATGGCCATGCGCGACTCCGTGACCTTGTCCATCGCCGCCGAGACGAGCGGCACGGCGAGCGTGATGCCGGCGGCGAACGTGGCCGCGGTGTCGACGGTGTCGGGGAGCGTCTCGGAGTAGCCGGGGATGATGACCACGTCATCGAAGGTGAGGGCCTCGAAGCGGTCGAACAGCTCGTCGCGAGGGGATGTCATTGACGGACCTCCTGTCGGCAGAGGGTGGCGAGGGTGGCGATGAGCAGCTCGTGCTCGGCGTCGTGGACGCGTGCGGTGAGCGACTCGAGGGTGTCGTCGGGGCGGATCGGCACGGTCGTCGTGCCGAGCACGGGACCGTCGTCGACGCACTCGGAGGGCACGAGGTGGACCATCACCCCGGTGGCCGTGCGCTCGCCGGCGAGGGCCTCCTGCCACGCCCGCTCGATGGCGTGGGTGCCGGGGAGCTCGCCGGGGAGGGCGGGGTGGAGGTTGACGACGCGGTCGGGGAACCAGCCGAGGAAGCTCATCGTGAGGATGCGCATCCAGCCGGCGAGCACGACGAGGTCGGGCCCGAAGCCGGCGACGACGTCGGCGAGGCGGGCGTCGTAGTCGGCGCGTGCCTCGCCCGGGTTGCGCCCGACGTGGACGGCGGGGATGCCGGCGGCGCCGGCTCGCACGAGGGCATGGGCGTCAGCCTGGTCGGACACGACGGCGACGACGCCCGCCGGCAGGCGCCCGTCGCCGCACGCGGCGATGATCGCCTGGAGGTTCGAGCCGTTGCCGGAGGCGAGGACGACGAGACGGGAGCCCGGCATGGTTCGACGCTAGACGGACCCGTCGTGAGACCCACGGACCCTTGACGAGAAGTCAACGGTCGGGCCAGGTGTCACCAGGCGAGGGGCAGCTGGTCGACGCCGCGGATCGTCAACCGGTCGCGCCAGTGCGGCTCACCGGCGAGCGCGACGTCGGGGAAGCGCCTGATCACCGATGTGATCGCGACGGTCGCCTCGAGCTTGGCGAGGGAGGCGCCGAGGCAGTAGTGGATGCCGGCGGCGAAGGCGAGGTGCCGGCCGGCGTTGGGGCGGTCGAGGCGCAGGTCGTCGGGGTCGGCGAACATCGCCGGGTCGTGGTTGGCCGCGCCGAGCACGGTCATCACGGTCGTCCCGGCGGCCACCTCGACGTCGCCGTAGCACACCGGCTGCAGCGGCACGCGCACCGTGTGCTGGACGGGGCCGTCGAAGCGCAGCAGCTCGTCGATCGCCGTGGCGTCCAGCGACGGGTCGTCCCGCCAGCGGCGCAGCTCGTCGGGGTGGCGCAGCAGCGCGAGCATCCCATTGCCGATGAGGTTCACGGTCGTCTCGTGGCCGGCGATGTAGAGCAGGGCGACGAAGGAGCGCAGCTCCGCCGGCGTGAGGCGGTCGCCGGCCTCCTCGACGACCAGCAGCTGGGAGAGCAGGTCCTCACCGAGGTTGCCGCGACGATCCTGGATGACGTCGTCGAGGTGGGCGGACATCGACGCCGCCGCGGCCTCGGAGGCCGTCAGGGTGTCCTCGTCGGCGGTCGGCTCGAGCGCCGCGGTGAGCGTCTGCGACCAGTCGCGCACCTCCGCCTCGCGCTCGGTCGGCATGCCGAGCAGCTCGGAGATGACCTGGAACGGGACGGGGAAGGCGAGCTCGTCGACGAGCTCCATCGAGCCGCGGTCGGCGGCGCGGTCCACGGCGGCGGCGACGAGTGCCTCGACACGGGGTCGCAGGCGTTCGATCGCCGACGGCGTGAAGGCGAGTGACACGAGGCGCCGCAGCCGGGTGTGGTCGGGCGGGTCGAGGTTGAGGATGTTCTTGGCCGCGTCGCCCTGCTCCCGGCGCCGGCGCAGGCGCTCGCGGCGCTGCTCGCGCACCGCGTTGTCGGTGACGTTGGCGTTGGCGTCGATGTCGCGGGAGAACTCGTTGCCCCGCAGCGTGCGGGCGACGTCGGCGTAGCGGGTCAGCACGACGAAGCCGAACGGCGATGTGTGCACCGGATCGGCCTCGCGGAGGCCGGCGTACGCCGGGTACGGGTCGGCGCGGAACGCAGGATCGAACGGGTCGAACACGGGGGGCACGCCACGACACTAGAACGGGGGGCTGATGCTCCGTCGACCGCATCGCCGTGCCGGTCACCGCCGACCGGCATCCGGCGGCGACGACCCGGGTGGCGGCAGGCCTCGCCCGGCAGGCCGGTCTCGGCGTCGAGTTCGTCGACGCCGGCCAGGGCGCCCAGTCGGAGCGCCGGGTGACCGAGCTCCGCCGCCGCTGCCGCGTCGCCACCGACGCCGGCGTCGACGTCGTCAGCTGGCACCTGCTCGACGGGCCGCCGCACGACATCGGCCCCTACGTGACGTGGTCGGGCGCCCGGATGGGCTGCGTCGGCACGGGCGGGCACGGGCGCATCGGGCCGTTCGGGGCGTGCGGCGTGCCGGTCCTCGTGATCGGTCCGGCGTGGCGGCCCGGTGACGGCGTGACCCGGCGAGTGGTCGTCGGCCTGCACGGCCCGACCGCGGCGAGCGACCGGATCGCAGCCGCGGCCGCCGCCCTGGCCGATCGCCTCGGCGCCGAGCTGACGATGATCGAGGTCGTGCGCGCCGGCTGGCGGGCCCTCGACGTCCCGGCCTGCGCCCACCTGCACTGGGTGGCCCGCGAGCTGCCGGCGCCGACGGCGTCCTTCGACACCGTCGCCGCCGAGCGGGCCGACGACGGCCTCGGCCGCTTCCTCGGGGCCGCGACCGTCGCGGTCGTCGGCGCGCCGAGCCACCACCGCGGCCTGCTCGGCGGCGTCGCCGGCCGGTTGCTGCGGCGGTCGCCGGGGCCGGTGCTCGTGGTCCCGTCGCTAGCGTCGGGCCATGGCCGTCTACCTGTGCCACGAGCAACCTGACCTCTACGAGCACGGCGCGACGGTCCTCGACGCGGCACCGGGCCGGGTGGTCCTCGACCGCTCCGCGTTCCACCCCGGCGGCGGCGGGCAGGTCTGCGACGCCGGCACGCTGGAGCACGCCGGCGGCATCGTCACCGTCCGCGGCATCGAGGCCGCCGGCGACGTCGTGTGGCACGTGCTCGACGCCGAGATCGTGCTGGCGGGGGACGTGGTCGTGCGCGTCGACGCCGACCACCGGTCGCGCGTCGCCCAGCTGCACACCGATTCGCACGTGCTCAACGCGGTCGTCTACGACCGCTGGCCCGGCACGCTCGTGACGGGCGCCCAGATCAACGCCGACGGCACCGGCCGCATGGACTTCGACCTGTCGGAGGTCGACAACGACGCCCTGCGCGGCCTCGATGCCGCGGTCAACGACGTGATCGCGAGTGGCGCCGACGTGCGCAGCGTCTACGTCGATGCCGGCGACGCGGCGAGCGTCGCCGGGCTCGTGCGCAGCCTGTCGGTCGCCCCGCCGCCGACGCCCGACGGCCGTCTCCGGATCATCGAGATCGACGGCGTCGACCGCCAGGCGTGCGGCGGCACGCACCTGTCGAACATGGCCCAGTCGGCCCCGTTCCGGATCACCAAGGTCGAGTCGAAGGGCAAGCGCAACCGCCGGATCCGCTTCGCGCTGGACGCGTAGGCAACCGTTCGTGCCCGTCCGACGTTCTCCGGCGGCCGGCGCGGCCCGTGCCCGGCAACTGCGCCGCCGTCGCGCGACCCTCGCCACGGCCGGTGGCCTCGTCGTCCTGGCCGCCGTCGTCGTGCCGACCGCGCTGGTGCTGACGGACGATGACGGCGGCGGCAGCCGCCTCGTGCCTGCGGCGCCCACGACCACGGGACGGACGCCACGACGACGGTCGCGGCCACAGCCGGCGGCCGTCGCCACCGCGATCCTCGGCAACGGGGATGCGGTGACCGTCGCCGCCGACCTGACGACGTCGCTGCGCTTCGCCGGCGCCGATCCCCGTGACGCGCCGCCCGAGGGCGAGCTGACCGTCGTCGACAGCGTGGTGCTCACGCCGGACGGCCGGACGTTCGTCAGCACGTGCTGCGAACCGGTGCCCGGGACCTGGTTCGAGGTCGACGCAACCGGGCAGCCGATCTCGGACGTCCGCTACGGCCACGCCCTGGCGCTGTCGCCCGACGGCACCCGGCTGGCGTCCGTCGGCGCCGGTGGGATCACGGTGACCGACCTCGACGGTGCCATCCTCGCCAGCGCCGACCTGTCCACGGACCCGGTCCACCGCCAGCCGGAGAGCGTGATGTGGCTCGACGATGCGACGCTCGCCATCGTCGAGCTGCGCCAGCCCGACACGGGCAACGAGCTCCGGCTGGACGTGATCGACGCCGGCTTGACGGCGGCCGCGGCTGCCGAGGGCGTCGTCATCGGCACCGACATCGAGGCGACGTGGCCGCACCTCGGCGGCATCGCCGCCGACGGCTCGGTCCTCGTGTTCCGCGGCGCCCGCGGCGGCACCGTCGCCGATCGGCTCGAGGCCTACGACGCCGTGACGCTGGCACCCCGACCGGCGTCGGACGTCGTGCTGCCAGGGCCGGCCGTCGACGCCTGGTCCGCCGGTGGCCGTCTCACCTGGGTCGGCATCGACGACGTGCTGCACCTCGACGGCACCGAGGTGTCCGGCGAGTTCGCCTGGGCCCGCCCGGCCGGCTGACGCCGCGCCGGCCCTCAGACGAGGTGCACGGCCGGGCTCCCGGCGCCCGGCACGAGGGCACCGATCACCCACGTCTCCTCGGGGATCGCGGCCTGCACCGCGGCGACGTCGCCGGGCGCGCAGACGACGACCATCCCGATGCCCATGTTCAGCGTGCGGTGCAGCTCGTGGGTGTCGAGCCCGGTGGCCAGCTCGCGCACCAGGCGGAACAGCGGCGGGACCGGCCACGAGCCGAGCTCGATGCGGGCGTCGACGCCGTGCGGGAGCACCCGCGGCACGTTCTCGGGCAGGCCACCGCCGGTGATGTGGGCGAGCGCCTTGACGTGGCCCGTGGCGAGCGCTGGCGTCAGGACGTCGAGGTAGCTGCGGTGCGGCTCGAGCAGGGCGTCGCCGAGTGGGCGGTCGAGGCCGTCCGGGACGGCGTCCATCGGGATCCACGCGAACAACCGGCGCAGCAGCGAGTAGCCGTTGGTGTGCGGCCCGCTCGATGCGACACCGACGAGCACGTCGCCGGCGGCGACGTCGGGGCGGGGGAGCAGGGCGGCGCGCTCGGCGACGCCGACGAGCGTGCCGGCGATGTCGAAGGCACCCGGCGCGTAGACGCCCGGCATCTCGGCCGTCTCGCCGCCGAGGAGCGTGCAGCCGGCCGCCTCGCACGCCGCGCCCATGCCGCTGACGACCTCGGCGACGAGGTCGGCGTCGAGCGTGCTGGCGGCGATGTAGTCGAGGAAGAACAGCGGCCGGGCCGACTGCACGAGGACGTCGCCGACGCAGTGGTTGACGATGTCCATGCCGGTGCCGCGCACCTTGCCGAGGCGGGCGGCCAGCTCGACCTTGGTGCCGACGCCGTCGGTCGAGGCGACGAGGATCGGGTCGTCCATGCCGAGCAGCGCCTTGGCCGAGAACGCGCCGCCGAAGCTGCCGACGCCGCGCACGACCTCGCCGCCGTGGGTCCGCTCGACGGCCGCCTTGAGCTGGGCGACGGCGCGGTTGCCCTCGTCGATGTCGACGCCGGCGGCGGCGTAGGAGCGCAGCTCGGCGCCGGGTGCGCGCCAGCCGATGTCGCGGCGCACCTGCATGCCGTCGAAGGAGATCCGCGCCATCGCCGCGTAGGCGGCGTCGCGCGCCGCCGCCAGGTCGTCGCCGAGGCCGGTGACGGCGAGCACCCGGCCGCCCGCGGTGCGACCGTCGACGAGCCCGGCGGGGAACACGAGGGCGTCGGCGCGGTCGACGTCGAGGATGCCGGTGACGGGGTCGCCGAGGCGCGGCGCAGCCGGGTAGCCGGCGGTCGCCGCGACGACCGTGCACGCCGCGCCGTCGACGACGTCGAGCGGCACCGCGGTGACGTCGCCCTGCGTCGCGGCGAGCGCGAGGGCGGCGAGGTCGGTGCGCAGCAACGGCAGGACGGCCTGCGCCTCCGGGTCGCCGAAGCGGACGTTGTACTCGACGAGCCGCGGGCCGTCGGTCGTGAGCATCAGCCCGGCGTAGAGCACGCCGACGTACGGGGTGCCGGCCGCGGCGAGGTGGTCGAGGACCGGCTGCACGAACGTCGCCAGCAGCTCGGCGGCGTCGTACGGCACCGGCGCCGGCGCGTAGGCGCCCATCCCGCCGGTGTTCGGGCCGGTGTCGCCCTCGCCGATGCGCTTGTGGTCCTGGGCGAGCGGCAGGGCGACGGCGGTGCGTCCGTCGCAGAGGGCGAGCAGCGAGCACTCCGGCCCGACCATCCGCTCCTCGAGCACGAACGCCTCGCCGGCGCTGGCGCGGATCGCGGCCTCCGTCGCGGCGTCGCCGTCCGGCACGGTCACGCCCTTGCCGGCGGCGAGCCCGTCGAGCTTGACGACGACCGGCGCACCGAGCGCCCGCCACCACGCCGAGCGCGGCGTCGACGTCGTCCGCCGGTGAAGCGGGCGAACGCCGGCCCGGGGATGCCGAGCGACGTCGCCAGCTCGCGGGCGAAGCCCTTCGACGACTCCAGCGCGGCGAGCGCGGCGGGCGGCCCGAAGCACGGGATGCCGAGCTCGGCGCAGCGGTCGGCGGCGCCGGCGACGAGGGCGGCCTCGGGCCCGGGGATGACGAGGTCGACGTCGTCGGGGTCGACGTCGTCGATCGCCGTCGACCAGCGCGACGCGGTGCCCGTGGCGGCCGCAGGCCCAGGCGATCGCCTCCTCGCGCCCACCGCGCCCGATGACGGCGACGCGCATCAGGCGAGCACGCCCTCGAAGCTGAGCTTCGCCTGGGCCTCACCCACCTCGAGCGGGTAGCGCCCCGTGAAGCAGGCGTTGCAGTAGCCGTCCTCGCTGCCGTCGTCGTTGCCGACGGCGCGCATCATCCCCTCCAGCGACAGGAACTCGAGGCTGTCGGCACCGACCCGTCGCGGATCTCGTCGCGCGTCAGGCGGGCGGCCATGAGGTCGCCGTCGTGGCCCATGTCGACGCCGAAGTGGCACGGGTGCATGATCGGCGGGCACGTGATGCGGACGTGGACCTCGGTGGCGCCGGCGTCGCGGATCAGCTTCACGAGCGGCCCGGCGGTCGTCCCGCGCACGAGCGAGTCGTCGATCATGACGACGCGCTTGCCGGCGAGGTTCTCGGACAGGGCGTTGAACTTGAGCGCCACGCCGCGGTCGCGGATCTCCTGCGTCGGCTCGATGAACGTGCGGCCGATGTAGCGGTTCTTGATCAGGCCGTCGTTGAACGGCACGCCGCTCGCCTTCGAGTAGCCGATGGCGGCCGGGATCGAGGAGTCCGGCACCGGGATCACGACGTCGGCGTCGACCGGGCGACTCGGCGGCCAGCTCGGCGCCGAGCTTCTCGCGGGCGTGGTGCACGTTGCGGCCGCTCCACACCGAGTCGGGCCGCGAGAAGTACACGAACTCGAACGTGCAGCGGGCCTGCGCCTGGGACGGCGGCGAGCGCCTGGCGGCGGTGCAGCTCGGCGCCGCGCAGCGTGACGATCTCGCCCGGCTGGACCTCGGAGATCTCGACGCAGCCGAGCGTCGACAGGGCGCACGTCTCGCTGGCCACGGCGTGGCCGCCGTGCGGCAGCCGGCCGACCGAGAGCGGGCGGAAGCCCCACGGGTCGCGCACCGCGAGCACGCGGTCGGCGGCCAGCAGGACGAGCGAGAACGCGCCCTTCCACGCCGGCAGCGTGCGCTCGATGCGCTCCTCCCACGTCTTGCCGCCGGCGGCGGCGAGCATCAGCGTCATCACCTCGGAGTCGCTCGTCGCGGTGAGGCCGAAGCCGCGGGCCAGCAGCTCGTCGCGCAGCGCCGGCGTGTTGACGATGTTGCCGTTGTGGGCGAGGGCCAGCGGGCCGTGCATCGTCTCGACGAGGAACGGCTGGATGTTGCGCTCGTTCGACGAGCCCGTCGTCGAGTAGCGGGTGTGGCCGATCGAGTGGTAGCCGGTCAGCGGCTTGAGCGTGTCGTTCGTGAAGACGTGCGACACGAGCCCGGGCTGCTTGTGCACCCGGGCCCGCTGGCCGTCGCTGACGGCGATGCCGGCGGCCTCCTGGCCGCGGTGCTGCAGCGCGAAGAGGCCGAAGAACGTGAGCTGGGCCACGCCCTCGCCGTGCGGGGTCGAGATGCCGAGCACGCCGCACTCCTCGCGGGGTGCGTCGTCTGGATGCTCACGGGGACGGGCGTCCATCAGAGGTCCTCTCGCAGGGCGGCGACGCAGGCGGCGATCCGCGCGTCGGCCGGGGTGGCACCGGGCTCGAAGGGCAGCCCGGTCAGTCGTTGGTAGGCGTCGATGTAGCGGGTCGACGTGGCGCTCCACACGTCGTCGGGCACGGCGGGCGGGTCGCCGTCGCCGCCGTAGCCGGCGTCGATGAACGCCCGGCGCACGACCTCCTTGTCGAGGCTCTCGGGCTCCTCGCCGGCCGCCATCCGCTCGGCGTACGTCGCGGCGACCCAGTACCGCGACGAGTCGGGCGTGTGCAGCTCGTCGATCAGCAGCAGCTCGTCGTCGGCGGTGACGCCGAACTCGTACTTCGTGTCGACGAGGATCAGCCCGGCCTCGGCGGCGACCTGCTGGCCGCGGCGGAACAGCTCGAGGGCGACGGCGGTGACGTGCTCCCACCGGGCGACGTCGACGAGGCGGCGCTCGACGACCTCGGCCCACGTGATCGGCTCGTCGTGCACGTCGGAGCCCGCCGGCGGCTTCGTCGTCGGCGTCACGATCGGCTCGGGCAGGGCGGTGTTCTTGCGCAGCCCGTCGGGGAAGTGGTGGCCGTAGATCGTCCGCGCGCCCGGCTGCGTACGGCTTCCACAGCGACGTCGACGTGACGCCGGTGATGTAGCCGCGCACGACGACCTCGACCGGCAGCGTGGTGGCGGTCCGGGCGATCAGCAGGTTCGGGTCGGGCACCGCGACGACGTGGTTGGCGACGAGGTCGGCGGTGCGGTCGAACCACCAGGCCGCCAGCTGGTTGAGCACCTGGCCCTTGAACGGCACGCCGGCGAGGATGCGGTCGAACGCCGAGAGTCGGTCGGTGGTGACGAACAGCCGCTGGCCGTCGGCGACCAGTCGTAGGAGACGCGGACCTTGCCGTCGCGCCGGTCCGGCAGCGGCAGGTCGATGTCGACGAGCGGGCCGCGGTCGTCGAGCTCACTTGACATGGCGCACCGCGGCTTCGAACAGGCGCAGCCCGAGCGTCCGGGACGTCGTCGGGTCGAGCCGGTGCCGCGGGTGCTGGCGGGGCAGCACGTGGTTCTCGGGGTGCGGCATCAGCCCGAGCACGACGCCGGTCTCGTCGCACGACGCCGGCGATGTCGGCGACCGACCCGTTGGGGTTGCCGCCGGCGTAGCGCAGGGCGACCTGCCCGGCGGCGGCCAGCGCATCGGGGTCGGGGTGCACGTAGCGACCCTCGCCGTGGGCGATCGGGCACTCGACCTCGTCGTCGAGGCCGGCGGTCCAGATCGACCGGCTGGCCGGCTCCGGGCGCCAGCCGCACCCAGCGGCAGTCGAAGTGCCCGCCGGCGTTGTGACCGAGCGCGCCGGGCAGCAGCCCGGTGCGCGTCAGCACCTGGAAGCCGTTGCAGATGCCGATGACCGGGCGCCCGCTGGCGACGAACGCGCGGAGCCGCTCGCCGAGGCGGCCGCCGTCGGCGGCGGTCAGGTCGAGCGCCAGCATGCGGCCGGCGCCGAGGGCGTCGCCGTAGCTGAACCCGCCGGCGACGACGACGATGCGGGCGTCGTCGAGCAGCTCGGGTCGGGCCGTCAGCTCGCCGGCGAGCACGACCGACGGCTCGGCGCCGGCGAGGTCGAGGGCGAGCACGGCGTCGGTGTCGCGGTTCGTGCCGGGCCCGGCGACGACGAGCGCGGTCGGCCGGCTCATGCGTCACCGCCGAGGAAGGCGGCGGCGAGGTCGTCGACGGCGATCGGCGCCAGGCCGGGCAGCGCCAGCACCGGCTCGGCCGTCACGGTGCCGAGCCGGGTGGCGGCGCCCGACGGTCGCCGAGGAAGCCCTCGACGTCGCCCGGGGCGACCTCGACGACGAGGCGGCCGATCGACTCGGCGAACAGCGCCGTCGCCGTGTCGTCGTGCGGGAGGGCGTCGACCGTGGCGCCGAGGCGTCCGGCGATGCACAGCTCGGCGAGGGCCACCGCGAGCCCGCCCTCGCTGACGTCGTGGCACGCAGCGACGAGGCCGGCGCGGATCGCCGCGTGCAGGCGCCGGTAGCGGTCGGGCGCTGCCGGGTCGGGTTGCGGCGCGGCGCCGACGTCGGCCGGCGGCCCGAGCACGTGGTCGAGGTGGCTGCCGGCGAACTCCGGCGCCGTGTCCCGAGCAGGAACAGCGACGTTGCCGGGCGCCGTCAGCTCGGCGGTGACGCACCGCCCGACGTCGGGGACGTGGGCGACGGCCGTGATGACGAGCGTCGGCGGCACGGCGTGGCGCTGGCCGTCGGCGCCCGTGTACTCGTTGTTCAGCGAGTCCTTGCCGGACACGAACGGGGCGCCGTGGGCGAGCGCCGCGTCGTGGCAGCCCGCGACGGCGGCGACGAGCTCGCCGAGCGTCGTCGGCCGGCGCGGGTCGCCCCACGAGAAGTTGTCGAGCAGGGCGACCTGGTCGGGGTCGCCGCCGACGGCGACGACGTTGCGGATCGCCTCGTCGACGACGGCGTGGGCCATCGCCTCCGGGTCGTGCAGCCCGAGCCACGGGTTGACGCCGATGCCGATGGCGATCCCGTGGGTGTCGCGCGGGTCGGCCAGCACGACGCCGTCGCCGGGGCCGTCGGCGGCCACGCCGACGAGCGGGCGCACGACGGTGCCGCCGCCGATCTCGTGGTCGTAGCGGTGGATGGTCGCCGCCTTGGAGGCGATGTTGCGGTGGGCGAGCAGGGCCAGCAGCGTCGCGGCCGGATCGGCGACCGTCCGCCGGCCGGGCGTGCGGTCGGGCTGCGGCATCTCGGCGACCATCCGGCGCTGCGGGCGGCCGTCGTGCAGGAAGTCGGTGTCGAGGTCGAGCACGACCGCGCCGGCGTGGCGCACGACGAGGCGCCCGTCACCGGTGAACGAGCCGAGGTCGGCGAGCTCGACGCCGTGGCGGTCGCAGCGCGCCTGCAGCTCGGCCAGCCGTCGCCGGCGGGACGGCGACGACCATCCGCTCCTGGGCCTCGGAGAGCCAGATCTCCCACGGCGCCAGCCCCGGGTACTTGAGCGGCGCGGCCGTCAGCTCGACGTCGGCGCCGATGCGCTCGGCCATCTCGCCGACCGCCGACGACAGCCCGCCGGCGCCGCAGTCGGTGATCGCCGTCCACAGGTCGTCGGCGCCGGTGAGCACGTCGATGAGCAGCTTCTCGGTCACCGGGTCGCCGATCTGCACGCTCGCCCCGGCGACCTCGCCGGTCGTGGCGTCCATCGTGGCGCTCGAGAACGTCGCCCCGCGGATGCCGTCGCGGCCGGTGCGGCCACCGAGCACGACGACCCGGTCGCCGGGGAACGGCCCGTCGGGGAGCGGGCGGTCGGCGGCGACGCCGATGCAGCCGCAGAACACGAGCGGGTTCGTCGTGTACGCCGGGTCGTAGAGCACGGCGCCGGCGACGGTCGGCAGGCCGATCTTGTTGCCGTAGTCGGCGACGCCGTCGATGACGCCCTCGCGGATGCGGCGCGGGTGCAGGGCGCCGTCGGGCAGGTCGTCGACGGGCAGGTCGGGCGGGCCGAAGCAGAGGACGTCGGTGCAGGCGATCGGGCGGTGGGCGGCGCCGAGCACGTCGCGGATGACCCCGCCGACGCCGGTGTTGGCGCCGCCGAACGGCTCGACCGCCGACGGGTGGTTGTGGGTCTCGGCCTTGAGGGCGATCGTCGTGCCCGCGGCGAACGACACGATGCCGGCGTTGCCGACGAACGCCGAGCGCACGAACGGCGCGGCGACCGCGTCGGTGGCGTCCCGGAGCAGCCCGAGCAGGTTCGACGGTCGCCGTCCGGCGTCGTGATGACGGCGCGGAACGTCTTGTGGGCGCAGTGCTCGCTCCACGTCTGGGCCAGCGTCTCCAGCTCGACGTCGGTCGGGTCGCGCCCGGCGGCCGTGAAGTGGTCGCGGATGACGGCCAGCTCCTCGGGGTCGAGCGCCAGCGAGCGCTCGACGCCGAGCGCGGGCCAGCGCGTCGTCGTCGAGGTCGCGGATGGCGATGACCTCGACCGCCGGCACGTCGTCGGAGCCGGGGTGCAGGTCGGGTTCGGCGGTGCCGGCCGTCCAGTGCTCGATGATCGGGTTGGCGACGAGCCGTCGCAGCAGCGTGTCGGTCGCCGCGCCGGCGGGCAGCTCGATGCGCCGGCCGGTCGCCGCTGCGGTCACGTCCACGCCGAGCTGGCGGGCGGCGTGGCGCACCGCGTCGGCGGCGCCGTCGGTCACGCCCGGGTGCAGCGTGATCTCGACGCCGTCGCCGGTCGGCACGTCCCACGTGCCGGTCTGGAGCAGCGGATCGGCGAGGAACGTGCCGAGCCGTCGAGGGCCGCCGCGTCCAGCTCGCCCTCGACGAACACGATGTCGGCGACGGCGGCGCTCCGTCCAGCGGCAGGCCGAGCGACGCCGCGCCGGCGTCGATGGCGGCCGCACGGGGGTCGGCTTCGCGCGACCGGACCGTGAAACGGTGCTTCGGTCGGGGGCCGGGCGCCACTGGCCCGACCCTACGGCCCCCGCCCGCTCGGGCCCGGACTCTGAACGAAAAACTTCAGTCGGTACGGTGGGCCGCGTGACCGACGCCATCCAGGACTTCCCGGTGACCCGGCTCGTGCTCGTGCGCCACGGCGAGTCGGTGGCGAGCGTGAACCGGGCGATCGGCGGACCGCGCACGTGCGCCGGGCTGTCCGACCACGGCCGGGCCCAGTGCGACCGCCTCGCCGCCCGCCTCGCCGAGACCGGCGAGCTCGGCGACGTCGTGCTCTACGCCAGCGGCTACCCACGGGCGCAGGAGACGGCGGCCCGCCTCGCCGGGGCGCTCGGCGGGGCGTCGAGGTCCTCGTCGACGACCGCTGGGGCGAGCACGACCCCGGACCGGACTGCGACGGCCTGACGTTCGACGAGTTCATCGAGCGCCACGGCATGCCGGACTGGGAGTCCGACCCGCACGCCGTCACGTTCCCGGGCGGCGAGACCTCGCCGAGCTGCACCACCGGGTCGGCCAGGCCGTCAGCGACGCCGTCGCGAGCACCCCGGCCGACGATCGTCGTGTGCTGCCACGGCGGCGTCGTCAACGCCGTGATGCGCATGGCCCTGCGGACGCCGTCGACGGGCGGCTTCGAGCTGTTCACGACGAACGCCTCGCTGACCGAGCTGCTGCTCGTCGCCCCCGGTCGCTGGCGCCTGGCGCGCTACAACGACGCCGCCCACCTGGCCGGGCTCTGAGGCCGATGCGCTGGGTCGTCGTGGGCGGCGGCACGGCGGGCTGCGTCGTCGCCGGCCGCCTCGCCGAGGCCGGTCACGAGGTGACGGTCGTCGAGGCCGGCTGGGCCGTCCCGCCGGTCGTCAGCCTGTTCGACGCCCTGGCGTTCCCCGGCGCGGTGTTCAAGGGGCCGATCGTGCGCGGGCGGGGCCTCGGCGGCTCGGGCGCCGTCAACGGCATGCTGATGGCCCTCGGCGACCGGGACCAGTACCGGGCGTGGGGCTGGGACGACGTCGACGACGCGCTGGCCCGCGTCCGGGTGCCGATGCTGCCGGCCGAGACCTCGGCCTTCGGTCGACCGCGCCCTGCTCGCCGCCGACCCGGACGCCGCGCCGGCGATGCTGGCCATGCGCGACGGGCGACGGGTGACGGCCGCCGACGTCTACCTGCACCACGACGGCATCACGCTGGTGAGCGGCGTCGAGGCGCGCCGGCTCGTGCTCGACGGCGACCGGGCCGTCGCGGTCCGCCTCGCCGACGGTCGCGACGTCCCGGCCGACGCCGTCGCGGTCGCCGCCGGGGCGGTCGGGTCACCGGCGCTGCTGCGGGCGTCCGGGTCGACGTCGGCGTCGAGCCGCGCAACCACGACGGGCTGGCCGTCACGCTGCGGCTCGTCCCGACGTCGACGTCGACGTGCACGGCATCGTCACCGGCGTCGTGCTGCGCCGGGGCGGAGTCGAGGTCACGGCGATGAACCACCTCGGACCCGACGTGCCCGGTCACGCCATGCTGCTCGCGGTCGCGATGGTGCCCGGCGCCCTCGAGGACGGACGCCGCATCGTCGACGACCTCCTGGCCACGCCGCGTTCGCGGCCATCGTCGCGGAGGCCACGCGGACGAGGCGCCGCCGGCGTCCACCACCTCACGTCGTCGCTGCCGATGGGGTCGGCCGTCGACGACGCCGGCCTCGTACGCGGCCTGGCCAACGTCCACGTCGTCGACGCCTCGGTGTTCCCCGACGTGCCGCCGTCCGGGACGTACCTGCCGACGCTCGTCCTCGCCGAGCGGCTGGCGGCGCGCCTCGTCGAGCGCACCCCGTAACATCCGGCCCATGGGGGCCAACGGAGCAGTGTTCGACGCCGGTGCGGGATGCTGGGCCTACGTCCAGCGAGATGGGTCGTGGGGGTGGAGCAACGCCGGGCTGGTCGTTGGTGACGGCGGCTCGCTGCTCGTCGACACGCTCTTCGACCTCCCGTGCACGGCGGCGATGCTCGACGCCTTCGGCACCCGCACCGCGAGCGCTCCGATCGGCGTCGTCGTCAACACCCACGCCAACGGCGACCACTGCTACGGCAACGAGCTCGTGGCGGGCGCCGAGATCATCGCCTCCACGGCGACAGCCGAGGAGATGGCCGAGGTCTCGCCGGCGATGCTCGGCGGGCTGTCGTCGGCCCCCGGCGAGGTCGGCGACCTGTTCCGCAGCTTCTTCGGCGACTTCCAGTTCGACGGCATCACGCTGACGCCGCCGACGCGGACGTTCGAGGGTCGTCTCAGCGTCGACGTCGCCGGGCGCGAGGTCGAGCTCATCGAGGTCGGGCCGGCGCACACCAAGGGCGACACGATCGTCTACGTGCCCGACGCCAGGACCGTCTTCACCGGCGACATCCTGTTCATCAACGGCACGCCGATCGTGTGGGCCGGACCGCTGGCGAACTGGGTCGCGGCGTGCGACCTCATGCTCGGCATGGACGTCGACGTGGTCGTCCCGGGCCACGGGCCGCTCACCGACAAAGCCGGCGTCGTCGCGGTGCGCGACTACCTGGCGTTCGTCGACACCGAGGCCACGGCGCGCCACGACGCCGGCGTCGACGCGTTCGAGGCGGCGAAGGAGATCAGCGCCCTGATCGGGGCCGGCCACGACTTCGCCACCTGGGGCGAGGCCGGGCGCATCGCCGTCAACGTCGAGACGGTGTACCGCACGCTCGACCCGACGCACCGCAGCCCCGACGTCGTCGAGCAGTTCCGGCGGATGGCCGCCCTCGACCACCCCGGGTGACCTGCCGCGACGTCGCCGTCGTCGGTGACGGGCCGGCCGGCCTGGCGCTCGCCGCGGCCGTCGCGCGCCGTCGGACTCGACGTGGTCCTCGTCGGTCCGCGGCCGACCCTGGACGGCCACGTACGGGACGTGGCGCGACGACGTGCCGATGGTGCCCGACGACTGCTTCGGCGCCGTGCTGCCCGGCATCGCCGTCCACGGCCACGTCCGCCACGAGATCGCGCGGACGCTACGGGATCGTCGACAACGAGGCGCTGCGCGACCACCTCGGCGGCGACGTGCCGACCGTCGCGACGATCGCCGAGCGGATCCGCCACATGCCGTGGGGGAGCACCGTCGTGACGGCCGAGGGCGACATCGAGGCCCGCATCGTCGTCGACGCCCGCGGCCGCCGTGAGCGGCCGGCCGGCGCCGCCCAGACCGCCCACGGGGTGGTCGTGCGCGAGCGACCGCCGGGCGGGCCGGTGCTGATGGACCTCCGGCCCGCCGGTTCGGGACCGCCGACGTTCTGCTACGTCGTGCCCGTCGCCGACGGCTGGCTGATCGAGGAGACCGTCCTCGCCGCCCGCCCGCCCGTGCCGCCCGCCGAGCTCGCTCGGGCGCCTGGCCGCGCGCATCGGCACCACCACCCGCCGTGCGCACCGAGGCGGTGACGATCCCGATCGGCGGCCGCCTGCCGTCGCGCCGCGGCTCCGGTGCCGCTGTTCGGGGCGGCCGCCGGCTACACCCATCCGGCCACCGGCTTCTCCGTCGCCGCCTCGTTGCGTGCCGCGCCGCGGGTCGCCGCGGCGCTCGCCGCCGCCGCGGCCCGGACGCCCGGCCGCGTGGACCCCGCGCCGGTGTGGGACGCCGTGTGGCCGCGCCCGCTGCGGCGCACCCGCCGGCTCCACGACTACGGCCTGCGGGTCCTGCTCGGCCTCGACCAGGACGCGCTGGCCACGTTCTTCGACACCTTCTTCGAGCTGCCGGTCGACGTCTGGGCGCCCTACCTGCGCATCGACGCCGCGCCCCGCGAGGTCATGCGGACGATGACGGCGCTGTTGCGTCGGCTGCCGCCGGGGATGCGCCGGCGGCTGCTCGTCGTGCCGCGGCCTGGCGGGTCCTGACGGAGTGCCGCACCGCCAGCACCCAGCCGACGACCACCGCCGCCGAGAAGATGAACCACTGCACGGCGTAGGAGAGGTGCGGGCCGTCGGTGAGCTCGGGGAGCGTCAGCGGCTGCGGGTACGGCTCGGCCTCCGGCGGGTCCGACGACGTCAGCTCGACGTACATCGGCACGACCTCGCCGGGCAGCTGCGGCGCGAGGCGATCGATGTCGACGCGCTGGGCCTCGGTCAGGTCGCCCGTCGCCGGGTCGCTGAGCCCGCCCGTGTTGCGCCGCTGCGACGGCTTGCAGCCGGCCGGTGATCTCGACCTCGCCGGTCGGCGCGCGCGGCGATCGGCGCCTGGAGCGGCACGAAGCCGCGCGAGACGAGCAGGATGCGCCCGTCGTCGAGCTGCAGCGGTGTCACGACGATCTCGCCGGCGAGCCCGTTCTGGGACCGGTTGACGACGGTGAGCTGCTCGTCGGGCAGGTAGCGTCCCCGTCGCCGTGACCGGCCGCCACTCGAGCGTGGCCTGGTCGGCGCCGGCTCACGAGCACGTCGTCGAGCGGCGCCGGCGGCAGGTCGACCCGGCTCGCCACCGCGGCGTTGAGCGCCTTGCGCTCGTCGAGGCGGCGCAGCTGCCAGAACCCGAGGTTCACCATCGTCACGATCCCGACGATGACCAGGAGGTGGAACGCCAGCCAGCGAGGGGACAGCAGGAACCGGTACATGGGCCGGCGGAGACGGTACCGCCGGCACCTGCGGGTACGGTCGGCAGGCGTGGAGCTGCCCGACTTCCACATCCCGCACGCCGAGAAGATCGACTGGATGATCGAGACGGACGGCTTCGCCATCGAGCCGGTGCCGCCCGACACGACCAGCGATCCGCCGGTCGCCGGCTACACGTACACGATCGGGTTCCCGGCCCACGTCGGCTTCCCCGACGTCGTCGTGTTCGGCCTCAAGCCGGTGCAGGCCCGCGGGCTCATCGGCCTCGTCGCGCGACCTGTGCCAGGGCGGCACCGAGATCCCGATCGGCGTCGAGCTCGTCGGCCTCCTCGACAACGACCTGCGCTGCCGGTTCGCGCCGGTCGACCTCGCCGACTGGGGCCCGCTGTTCCGCACCGCTGCCGCCTGGTACCGCGGCGCGCCGTTCGAGGTGGTGCAGCTGCTCTATCCCGACCCGAACGGCTTCCTGCCCTACGAGGCCGGCTTCGACCAGCACCGCGTCCACTCGCAGCCGGTGATCGGCGCCGTCGAATGAGCCCGGGAACGACCGCCACCCGCTGGTAGGTTCCAGCCTGCATTACGAGCGGCCTGCGGGCCCGGCAACCTGGGCGAACGCCCCAAGGTGCCGTTGCCGTCCCGGACACGGGGCGGGATGTGGTCGGAGCGATCCGGCAACCAAGGCGTTGAGAGGACACGGGCAGATGGCATCGGAGATCGCGGCGAAGCGCAACGAGCGACGCGTGACCGGTGCCTGGATGCCCGGCGACCCGCCCGGCCACCGCCAGTTCCTCGGCATCGCCCGGGACCGGCCCTTCGCCCTCGAGCGCGGCACGACGCTCACCGACGTCACCGTCGCCTACGAGACGTGGGGGACGCTCGACGCCACGGCGAGCAACGCGCTGCTGATCTGCCACGCCTGGACCGGCGACAGCCACGTCACCGGCCCGGCCGGGCGTGGCCATCCCGAGCCGGGCTGGTGGGAGGGCCTCGTCGGCCCGGGCCGCCCGATCGACACCGAGCGCTGGTTCGTCGTCTGCTCGAACGTGCTCGGCGGCTGCCAGGGCACGACCGGTCCGGCCTCCCCGCACCCCGTCGACGGCCGGCCGTACGGCTCGCGCTTCCCGGTCATCACGATCCGCGACATGGTCCGGGTGCAGGCCCGCCTCGCCGACCACCTCGGCGTCGCCCGCTGGCACGCCGTGATCGGCGGCTCGATGGGCGGGATGCAGGTGCTCGAGTGGGCGATCATGTACCCGCAGCGGGTCCGCTCGATCATCCCGATCGCCACGTGCATGCAGGCGACGGCGCAGCAGATCGCGTGGGGGGCGATCGGCCGACGGGCGATCGAGCTCGACCCCCGCTGGCGCGGCGGCGACTACTACGACGCCGAGCCGGGCGACGGGCCCGACGAGGGGCTCGCGGTGGCCCGCATGGTCGCCCAGGTGACGTTCCGCAGCGACAACGTGTTCACGGAGCGCTTCGGCCGCGACATCGTCGACGACCAGTTCGAGGTCGAGCGCTACCTCGAGTACCACGGCGCCAAGCTCGGGCGCCGCTTCGACACCGGCAGCTACGTGTCCATCGGCACGGCGATGGACCTCCACGACGTCGCCCGCAGCCGGGGCAGCGTGGCCGGGGCGATGAGCCGCATCCGGGCGTCGGCGCTCACGATCGGCATCTCGTCGGACCTCCTCTACCCGAACTACCAGCAGCGCCAGATCGACGAGCTGCTGCGCTCCGAGGGCGTCGACAGCACGCTACGTCGAGGTCGACTCACCGCACGGCCACGACGCCTTCCTGATCAACCTCGACCAGCTCGCCGAACCGATCTCACGCTTCCTCGGCTGACCCCTCGGCCATCGCGTCGAGGCGGGCGGTGAGCCGGCTGTCGTGCGGGATGCGCAGGATCATGAGGTCGCCGGCGGGGTCGGGCGGCACCGGTTCGAGCACGTACTGCTGGCGGCCGCGCGACTCCTGCGGCGACTTGCCGCGGAGGTGGAACTCGGTGTGGCGCGTGCGCAGCAGGGCGCGCTTGCCGAGGACCACCGTGCCGTCGTCGCGGATCGAGCCGCGCACCTCGCGACGCCGGCCCACGGGCGTGCCATGGCGGTCGACGATCTCCGACGTGGCGAGGAAGCGGCGGCCGTCCTTGGCGACCCAGTGCGGTTCGATCGAGTAGGCGACGTACAGGAGGCCGAGGCTCACGACGACGGCCCCGACGATCCACAGCACGCTCGTCATGACCTGAGCATGCCATCCGGGGTCGGGCAGACTCGGCCGGTGCCGGAGGTCCTCGAGGTCGAGCTGACCCGGCGCGCCGCCGAGGCGCTCGTCGGCCGCCGGGTGCTCGCGGTCGAGCGCACCGACCCGCTCGTCGTCGGAGCCGGCGTCGACGCCGCCGTGCCCGGTTGCATCGTCGAGGGGCCGGGCCGGCGCGGCAAGGTGCTCGTGCTGCACACGGACGGGCCGTCGCTCGGCCTCCACTTCGGGATGACGGGCCGCCTGCTGCGCGACGGCACCGCGGCGGCGATCGACCGCCTCGACGTACGGAGCGGCCAGCGACGACGAGCGCTGGGACCGCTGGGTCGCCCGGCTCGACGACGGGTCGCGGGTGCGCTTCCACGATCCCCGGCGGCTCGGGCGCATCTGGCTGCACCCGAGCTTCGACGCGCTCGGTCCCGACGTCCTCACGCTGACCCGCCGCCAGCTGGCGGCCGCCCTGGCCGGTCGCCGCGCGCCGCTCAAGGCGGTGCTGCTCGACCAGGGGGCGATCGCCGGGCTCGGGAACATGCTCGTCGACGAGGTGCTGTGGTGGGCCGGGCTCGATCCGCACCGCCGCGGCCGGGTCGCTCGAGGCCGACGAGGTGGCCGCGCTGCAGCGGGCGATCCGCCGCCGGCTGCCCGTCATGCTGCGGCGCGGCGGGAGCCACACCGGCATGCTGGCGCCCGCCGAGCGGGACGCCGTCGGCTGGTGCCGGCGTGACGGCGCGGCCCTCGCCCGCGACGTCGTCGGTGGCCGCACGACCATCTGGTGTCCGGCTCACCAACGTTGAACCTGGCAAGATCTGGGGCGCCGTGCCTGCTGCCCCGCCCCTCCTCGGCTCGACCGGCTCGACGACGTTCGTCCTCGTTGTGCTGCTCGTTGCCCTCGGTGTGGTCATGCTGCTCGTCGCCGTGTGGCTCGTCCGGGCGACCCGCACCGACACCCGGGCGCTCGGCCCGCTCGAGGTGATGGGCGACCGCCGCTTCGGCCGCCGCGACCGGGCCGCTCGCACCGCGATCCTCGCCGGCGCCCGCCCCGATGGCGCGATCGAGCCGGCTCCCATGCTCGAGATCGAGGACGACCGCAGCCGCCGCGCCCGTCGCGCCGTTCGCGCGGCCGCCGCGCGCCCGCCGCCGCCGAGCCCGCCGAGCTGGCACCGGAGCCGGTCGCCGCCGAGCCGTCGTCGTCGCCGATCGCGGACGAGTCTGCCCCGCCGACCGCCGAGCCGGCCGCCGCCGAGCAGGGCGAGCCCGACGAGCCGGCCGAGGCGGCGCCGCAGGCGCACTGAGGCCGCGGCGGTACTGTCGCCGCATGGCCTCGCTCGACGTCGACCAGATGCTGGCCCGCTTCCGGGACCGCGCCGCGGCGGTCAAACGCCGGCCACTGCCACCGGTCGCGGGGGAGGAGCGGCAGGCGTTCATCGCCCAGGCGCAGCTCGACTTCCAGGACTTCGCGATCATCGGCGACGCCGAGGCGACGCTCGAGGACGGCGTCCTCACGCTGCGCGTGAACCTCAGCCGCTGAGCGCCGCCGGCGCTCAGCGCTGGTCCCGCCGCGAGGTGCCCCACGCCGCCAGCGGGATGCTGACGAACGTCGGTCGGTAGTCCGTCGACGGCCGGCCGTCCCAGCGGTTGTTGCTGAGCCCGACGACGGCGCTCCACCAGTGCACCGCGACGAGGCTCGCGAAGTACGTGTTGTGCTCGGCGGGGTCGCCGAGGGCGCGCGGGTGCAGCCGTGACGCGGTGGTCCACGGTCCGGTCGGGCGGGCGGCTCGATCGAGGTACACGGTCGTGCCCCACCAGTCGCCCTCCTTCGTCACCGCCAGCCACCTCCCGTTGGCGTAGGCGAACTGCATGGGATTGACGACGCGGCGCTCTCCGTCTGGGCCCGACGTCGGCGCGACGTTCACGGCGCGGGCGGCGTCGTCGACCCAGTCGTGGCCGTCCCAGTACTGCGGCGCGGTGTCGAGCTGACCGCGTGGCATCCGGGCGACCCGCACCTCCGCGGTGCAGGGGTCGTGGCCGAGGAGCCCGAACCCGAACTGCCGGTGGCAGTGCGAGAACAGGTACGTGAACTGGCGGTCGGACGCCACCGACCACCCGTACAGCGCCGCGCTCGGGTCGGGGGCCGGCCCGAGGGCGCGAACGGCCAGCGTGACGGGGTCGAGCGTGACCATCCACGTGGCGACGGGCTCGCTGCGATCGAGGTAGCGGTCGCCCCGCTCGTGCATCTCGGCGAGCAGCACGCGCAGCGTGCCGTCGGCGGCGAGCGCCGATCCGAGCGGCCAGAACCACTGCTCGTAGGGCCTCGTGAGCTCCGGTGCGAGCCATGACGCTGGGCGGTCGGGCGGACCGCCGCGCAGGAGCGTGAAGCAGCGGCCGTCCTGCAGGATGCCGGCGTTGTGCACGAGGTGCGTGCGGCCGCCGGTGCCGGTCACGACGGCGTCCTGCACGAACCACAGGACGCGACCGTCGGGGAGGCGCACGGTGCGTTGGTAGTCGGCGCCGACGAGCCCGTCGACGCCGCCGTCGAACGTCCGCGTGAGCGCAGTGGCCTGCCCGCCAGGTCCATCCGCCGCCGCCGCCTCGCCCGCCTCACCCGCCTCGCCCGGGCCCACCGGCCCGACCGGCGGCCCGCAGGGGGTGGCGGGCCGCACGGCGGGCTCGACCGGCGCAAGGCCGACGGACCCAGGGGCCGCGGCTCCAGTGGCCGTGCTGGCTGCACCGGCCGTCGCCATCACGACCGCCGCGGTCGCAACACACGCGACGATCGCGGCGACGACGGCGGGTCGGCGCCGGCGCGCGCGGAACCAACGGTGCATGGCGACGTCCTCCCACCGGCCGGTGTGGCCGGGCCCACGGCCGGCGGGTCGGCCGGCGTGGGGTGATGACGTCACCGGCGCCCGTGGCGGGTGACACCGCCGCGGTCCGACCGGTCAGGCCACGTCGGAGCTGGGCGGGGCGTGCTGCGGCGGGTCGGGGAGGGCGGCGGCGACGGACCGGGTGTCGAGCCGTTCGCCGAGGGCGTGCTCGTACGGGTGGCGAGGGTCCGGCGGCGGCGTGGCCGGCGGGACGGCTCGGGGCTGGCCGGTGATGACGCGGCCGCGGTGGTCGGTGAACACCAACCCGTCGGGCTCGAGCGGGTTGCCGCGCACGCCGAGCTCGCCGTGGTGGTGGGCGCGGTGGCAGCGGCTGCAGAGCGTGACGAGGTCGGGGTAGTCGGAGTTGCCGTGGTCCTGCCAGTGGTCGAGGTGGTGCACGTCGAGGTGGCGACGGGCCCGGCACCACGGCACGCGGCACCCCTGGTCACGGTGGATGACGAGGCGGCGGGTGCGGTCGGGGACGATGCGCCGGCTGCGGCCGACGCTGACCGGGTGGCCGCCGGCGGTGAAGACGGGGGACAGGAGGCCGTCGCACGTGAGGTGGCGGCGGATGGCGTCGGGCACGGCCGTCCCGTCGGGCCACGTCGCCGGGACCGGAGCCGTCGGGTCGATGAACAGGTTGATGCGGACGCGGTCGCGGCGGGCCGGGGTCTCGGTGTCGAGCGACCGCTCGGCGACGTCGACGAGGGCGTCGATCCACGTCACGCGGGTGCCGCTGTCCTGGCGGAGGCGGTCGCGGGCGGCGGTCAGTGCGGCTTCGACGATGCGCCCGCGGTCGGCGGCGAGGTCGGCGCGCAGGTGGTAGCGGCCGTCGTCGCCCGACCACAGCGAGACGTGGTCCGCCGGGCCTGGGTCGTCGGTGCGGTCCGGCGCGGCGGGCGGCGGCGTCGCCGGTTGGGCGCAGCGCACGATGGTGCGGATCTGGTTGACGGTGGCGAGCGGCGCCATCTCGGCGACCTGGGCGTCGGCGTACTCGGGTGCCTTGACCGCGATGGCCGCCTGGTCGACGGTCAGCTCGCCGTCGGCGAAGCGACGGCTCAGTGCCGGATGCGTCCGGCGGGCGTCGGCGAGGCGCACGAGGGCCGCGGCGCGCTCGTTGGTGACGCCCGCCTTCCACGTCAGCCAGTGGGTGAGCGAGCGGATGCCGACGCCGGCCCAGGCGTCGGTCTCCCGCGCCTCCACGACGAGATCGACGAGCTGGGCGTGGAGCGCGTTGAGCTGCCCGACGATGACGGCCAGGCGCTCCTCGATGTCGTCCCGCGGCCGGCCGCGGGGGCGGGCGTGGCGGTCGCCGGCGCTCCTCCGTTCATCGCGCGATCGTACGCACGTTCGAACGCCGAACGCAACACCCGTTCGATCGCGATCGCCCACTGGCGCCGGAAACGACGAAGGCCTCCGGTCGGTGACCGGAGGCCTCGGCTGGAGCGGATGACGGGACTCGAACCCGCGACCTCAACCTTGGCAAGGTTGCGCACTACCAACTGTGCTACATCCGCACGCTCCGGGCAGGCCCGGCGCCGGGCCAACAATGTAGCCCGCTGCGACCCGAACACCACGTTGTCGGTGCCATGACCCATGATGCACGGATGGGCCAGTTCGACGACGAGACCGCCGTCCGGCGGGCGGGCGACCGCATCACCACCAGGCTGTCGGCGGCGTGGAGCATCGGCGCCAACCCCAACGGCGGGTACGCGGTGCAGCCGGTGCTGCGGGCGCTGTGTGCGGCCGCCGAGCGCCCCGATCCGGTGTCCGTCACGGTCCACTACCTGCGGCCGGCGCTGGGGGACGCCGAGGGCGAGGTCGTCACCGAAGTCGTGCGGGCCGGCCGTCGGGCGACGTACGTCGCCGGGCGACTCGTCCAGGACGGCACGCCGCGGTTGACGGTCGCCGCCGTGCTCGGCGACCTCGCCGCGCCGGGCACGGTCACGGCCGATCCCGGGCTGACCCTCGCCCGTCCGGACATCCCGCCTCCCGAGCGCTGCGTCGACCGGGCCGAGCTCGACCAGGGCATCGAGCTGCCGATCCTCTCGCGCGTCGACGTGCGGGTCCGCCGGCGACGCCGCCTCGAGTGGTGCGGTCGTCGAGGGCTGGATCCGCCTGCGCGACGGCACCGCGCCGACGACGGCGGCCCTCGTGCTGTTCGCCGACGCGTTCCCGCCTGCCGTGCACGCGGTCGTCGCGCGTGTCGGATGGGTGCCGACGCTGGAGCTCACGGTCCACGTGCGGCGCCGGCCGGCGGCCGGTTGGGTGCAGGCCCGCCTCGAGTGCGACGACGTCGCCGACGGCTGGATGATCGAGACGGGCAGCCTCTGGGACGAGACCGGTGCGCTCGTCGCGCGGTCCCGCCAGCTCGGCTTGGTGATGAACCAGGGGTGACGCCTCGTTTGCGGGCAGGTGTCGACGGGTACCGAGGAACCTCCATGACGGCTGCGTTGCAGGTCCCTCACACCCGGACGTGGCCGCTCGAGCGGCGCGACGCCGCGGTGCTCCTCGGCTGGTTCGTCGGCCTCGTCGGGGTCTGGTGGGCGGTCGGTGCGCTGATCACCGGACCGCTCGACGGCTCCGGGTTCGTGCGCACCGACGAGAGCATCTCGAGGTGGTTCGCCGACGGGCGCACGCCGCGCTACGACGACATGGCGGTGGCGGGCGCGATGCTCGCCGACACCTTCGTCAAGATCATCGTGACCGCGATCGCGGCCGCCGTGATCCTGGCGATCTGGCGGTCATGGCGCGACGTGGCGATGATCGTGCTGCCGTTGATCCTCGAGGCGTCGGTGTTCATCGTCGTGACCTGGCTCGTCGGGCGGCCACGCCCCGACGTGCCGCGCCTCGAGAGCTCGCCGGTCGCCAGCAGCTGGCCGTCCGGGCACACGGCCGCCGCCACGGTCTACTTCGCGATCGTCGTGGTCATCTGGTGGCACGTCCGGAACACCGTCGTGCGCATCGTCAGCATCGTGGTCCCGCTCGTCGTCCTCCTGATCGTCGGGTGGGCGCGCACGTACGCCGGGATGCACCACCTGTCCGACGTCGTGGCCGGAGCGATCCTCGGCGCGGTGTCGGTCTTCGCGGTGTGGTTGCTGCTGCGCGATCGGGCCTGACATGGGCGTGACGCTCGTCGTCGTCACGGTCGCCCTGCTCGCCGGCGCCGTGGGCTTCGCCGTGTCGGCGTCGCACGCCGTCGCCATCGATCCCCGCGGCCCGATCGAGCGCCACCCGCGGGTGCGGCGCTTCCTGCGCGAGCGGTTCGACCGGGAGACGAGGCGCGGCTTCCTGGTCACGGCGGCGTTCGGGATCCTGTTCGCCGTCGCCCTCGTCGTCGGCGCGCTCCTCGACATGGTCAACGCCGGCTCCGGGCTGGCCGAGCTCGACGACGAGGTGGCCGAGTGGGGCTCCGAACACGCCTCGTCGGCGACGGTCGACGTGCTCCAGGTGCTGACCGACCTCGGCGGCACGCCGGTCGTGATGGTCGCGCTGGCCACGACCGGGGTTCGTCGCCTACCGCCGCACGCACAAGCCCGAGATCCTGGTCTTCCTCGCCGCCGTCGGGATCGGCCAGCTCGTCCTCGTCAACCTCATCAAGGTCGATCGTCGACCGCGACCGACCGAACGTGCTGCAGCTCGTCACGGTGCACGGGCCGTCGTTCCCGTCGGGCCACTCGGCCGCCGCGGCGGCGTGCTGGGCGGCCGTCGCGTTCGTGCTCGGCCACGACGCGCCGCGCCTGGCGCGCGCCCTGCTCGCCGCCGCCGCGGTGGTGCTGGCGGTCGCGGTGGCGAGCAGCCGGGCCCTGCTCGGGGTGCACTGGCTGACCGACATCCTCGCCGGCCTCGCGGTGGGGTGGGGCTGGTTCGCCCTCGTGCTGCTGGCGTTCAGGACGCGGGAGCGCACAGTCGCAGCGCGCTCGGTCGCACGCTGAACGACAGCTTCTTCGTCGTGCCCTTGCAGCCGCCGTCGAGCTCGAAGCGGTGCTTGCCGTCGAGGCGCACCTCGATCTCCCTGCCCTGGCGGATGGTGGTGTGCGGCGACTCGTCGCCCTTGCGGCGCACGGTCTTGGCGAGGACGGCGGCCCACTGGCGCAACCCGGCGGCCGTCACGACGCCGACGTCGAGTCGTCCGTCGTCCGGGGACGCGTCGGGGAACGCCGCCACGCCGGCCTTCAGCGTGCCGATGTTGGCCACCAGCACGCACGCTGCCGGGCCGGCGAAGAACGGCTCGCCGTCGACCGTCACCTGGGCGTCGAAGCGGTCACCGCCGCGGGCGTGGTGGAGCCCGGCGCGGACGTACGCGAGCATGCCGAAGCGCTCCTTGCCGTCGTCGGCGTCGTCGATCATGCGGGCGTCGAAGCCGGCGCCGGCCATCACGTTGAACGTGCGGTCGTTGCAGATCCCGCTGTCGATCGTGCGCGTCGAGCCGGCGACGATGAGGCCGACGAGGTCGGCCGGCTTCGACGGCAGGCCGAAGCCGCCGGCGAAGAGGTTGGCGGTGCCGGCCGGCAGCACGGCGAGGGCGGCATCGGTGCCGACGAGCGCCTCGGACGCGGCCCGGACGGTGCCGTCGCCGCCGCACGCGATGACGACCTCGGCGCCCTCGGCCACGGCCGCCTTCGCCGCCTTCTTGGCCAGCTTGGCCTTGGGCACGTCGGTCCACGCGGCCTCGAGGCCGGCCATGAAGAGGGCGTCCTCGAGGGCCCGCCGATCGGCCGGTTGGAGCTTGCGCTGGTGGGCGACGACCGCGATCCGAGTCACGACCGAGCCGCGTACCCCCCGCTCAGGACCGGGAAACGGCTAGCGCGACCCCTGGCCGTCGTCGACCTTGATCGTCGTGCCCGTGACGGCTTCCGATGCCGGCGACACGAGGTAGAGCAGGGTCGAGTCGAGCAGCGCCGGGTCGAGCAGCCGCTTGCGCGGGAAGTGCTGGGTGATGTCGCCCATCCGGCTGAGCATCCCGTCCATCATCTCGGATGCGAACGCGCCGGGCGCGATGCAGTTGACGTTGATGTGGAAGCGCGACCACTCGACGGCGAGCACCTCGGTCATGCGGTGGATCGCCATCTTGGAGATCGAGTACAGCGCGGCGCCGTTGCCGCCGTAGTTGAACGCACCGACCGACGCGATGTTCACGATGCGGCCCGGCTGCTCGGCCGCGAGCAGGCCCCGCGCGACCTCGTTGGCGAGCAGCCACGGACCGCGCAGGTTGGTGTCGAGCACGGCGTCGGTGAGCTCGAGGGACATCTTGTGGGCCCGCTGGGCGTCCGGGATGCCGGCGTTGTTGACGAGGATGTCGACGAGGCCGAGCGCCTCGTTGGCGTGGGTGACGGCCTGCGTGATCGACTCGTCGTCGGTCACGTCGAGGGCGATCGGGACGCACTCGCCGCCGTTGGCCTGGATCTCCTTCGCCAGCTCCTCGAGCTTGTCGACGCGGCGGGCGGTGGCGGCGACCTTGGCTCCCGCCGACGCCAGCGTGAGGGCGAAGCGCCGCCCGAGGCCGGAGCTGGCGCCGGTCACGAAGGCGACGCGCCCGCTGAGATCGTTGGACACGTAGGGGAGTGGGTACGACTCGCTCATCGGGCGCGAGCGTGCCATCTGGGGCCGCCCAGCCCACAGTTGTACGCTCGCCCGTCGTGCTGGTCGGGATGCTCACGAGGGAGTACCCGCCCGACGTCTACGGCGGCGCCGGTGTGCACGTCGACTTCCTGACCCGCGAGCTCGCCCGGCTCTGCGACGTGGACGTCCACTGCATGGGCGCGCCGCGTGCCGGCGCGACCGCCCACAGCGAGCAGGACCCCCGTCTCGCCGGCGCCAACCCGGCGCTGCGGATCTTCGCCGCCGACCTCGAGATGGCCGCCGGCGTCGGCGCGTGCGACCTCGTCCACTCCCACACGTGGTACGCCAACCTCGCCGGGCACCTCGCCAAGCTGCTCTACGCCATCCCCCACGTCGTCACCTCGCACTCCTTGGAGCCGGCCCGCCCGTGGAAGGCCGAGCAGCTCGGCGGTGGCTACGCCCTGTCGTCCTGGGCCGAGCGCACGGCCTACGAGGCCGCCGATGCGGTGATCGCGGTCAGCGCATCGTCGATGACGGACGTGCTCGCCGCCTACCCGGCGCTCGATCCGGCGCGCATCCACGTCGTGCACAACGGGATCGACACCGAGCTCTACCGCCCGGTGCCCGAGACCGACGTCCTGGAGCGCCTGGGGATGGACCTCGACCGGCCGGTCGTCTCGTTCGTCGGGCGGATCACGCGCCAGAAGGGCGTGCCCCACCTCCTGCGCGCCGCGCTGGCCTTCGATCCGGCCGCCCAGGTCCTGTTGCTCGCCGGTGCCGCCGACACGCCCGAGCTGGGCGCCGAGACCGACGCCGCGGTCGCCGAGCTGCGGGCGGCGCGCGACGGCGTCGTGCTCGTGCCCGAGGCGCTCCCGCGCCCCGACGTCATCCAGGTGCTCAGCCACTCGACCGTGTTCGTGTGCCCATCCGTCTACGAGCCGTTGGGGATCGTCAACCTGGAGGCGATGGCGTGCGGCACGGCCGTCGTGGCCAGCGACGTCGGCGGCATCCCGGAGGTCGTCGCCGACGGCGAGACCGGGCTGCTCGCCCACTACGACCCCGCCGCGCCGGTGCGGTTCGAGGCGGAGCTGGCGGCGGCCGTCAACCGCGTCGTGGCGGACCCCGAGCTGGCGGCGCGGATGGGGGCCGCCGGCCGCGAGCGGGCGCGCCGCGAGTTCGGGTGGGACGCCGCGGCGCGCAAGACCCTGGCCATCTACGACGAACTCGGGAGCGCTCGATGAAGCTCGCCACCATCCGCCTGGACGGCGGCCACCGCGCCGTCCGCATCGACGGCGACGTCGCCACCGTCCTCGATGTCACCGACGTCGGCGTGCTGCTCGCCGACCCCGGCTGGCAGGCGAGCGCCGCCGCCGCGACCGGCGCCGCGCTGCCCGTCGACGGGCTCGACTACGCCCCGCTCGTGCCGCGCCCCGACAAGATCATCTGCGTCGGCCTCAACTACCGCGACCACGTCGCCGAGATGGGCCGCACGGCGCCCGACTTCCCGACGATCTTCGCCAAGTACCGCTCGTCGTTGATCGGCGCCCACGACGACATCGTCCTGCCGCAGGAGTCGAGCGCGGTCGACTGGGAGGCCGAGCTGGCGGTCGTCATCGGCGCGCCGATCCGGCGCGGCGACCTCGCCGCGGCGACGGCGGCGATCGCCGGGTACGCCGTGCTCAACGACGTGTCGATGCGCGACTGGCAGAACCGGACGCTGCAGTTCCTGCAGGGCAAGACCTGGGAGTCCTCGACGCCGCTCGGCCCGTGGCTCGTCACGCCCGACGAGCCCGGTGCCGCGCCGGGACCCGACCAGCACATCGGCTGCGCGGTCGACGGGGAGGTCGTGCAGGCGTCGACGACGGGCGAGCTCGTCTTCGACGCCCCGACGCTCGTCTCCTACCTGTCGACGGTCCTCACGCTGCTGCCCGGTGACGTCATCGCCACCGGCACGCCCGGCGGCGTCGGCGCCGGCCGCACGCCACCGCGGTTCCTCGCCGACGGTCAGCTCGTCGAGACGACGATCTCCGGCGTCGGGGTGCTGCGCAACCGGTGCCGCGCGGCCTGACTACTTGGCGAGCTCCTCGTCGATGGCGGCGAGGATCGTCGGGTCGTCGGGCGTCATCGTCGGTGCGAAGCGGCGCGCCACGGTGCCGTCCTTGGCGACGAGGAACTTCTCGAAGTTCCACACGATGTCGGGGTCCTCGTTCGGCGTGATGCCGTGGCCGCGCAGGCGCTCGCGGAACGTGTCGGCATCGCCCTCGGCGCGCGGGATCGACGACGTCAGCTCGCGGTAGAGCGGGTGCTGGTCGTCGCCGGCGACGCTGAGCTTGGCGAACATCGGGAACTGCACGTCGAACGTCGTCGCGCAGAACTCGGCGATCTCCTCGTTCGTGCCCGGCTCCTGGGCCCCGAAGTTGTTGGCCGGGAAGCCGAGGATCTCGAAGCCGTCGTCGCGCTTGGCCTCGTACAGCGACTCGAGCGCGGTGTACTGCGGTGTCAGGCCGCACTTCGAGGCGACGTTGACGACGAGCAGCACCTTGCCGGCGTGGTCGGCGAGCGAGGTGCCCTGCCCGTCGATGGTGGAGAGGGGGATGTCCTGGACCGCGGTCATGCCCGCACCGTACCCAGGGCGGGTCACACGACCGTCAGCGTGACCTCGATGTTGCCGCGCGTGGCGTTGGAGTACGGGCAGACCTCGTGGGCCTTGGCGACGATCGCCTCGGCCGTGGCCTGGTCGAGCGCCGGGGCGTGCACGTCGAGGGCGACCTGCAGGCCGAAGCCGCCGTTCGGCAGGGTGCCGATGCCGACCGACGCCGACACCTCGGTGCCGGTGACGTCGAGCTTCTCGCGGCCGGCGACGACCTTCAGGGCGGAGTGGAAGCAGGCCGCGTAGCCGGCGGCGAACAGCTGCTCCGGGTTCGTCGCGCCGCCCGGTCCGCCCATCTCCTTGGGGATCCGCAGGTCGAGATCGAGGATCCCGTCGTCGCTCAGGGCGTGGCCGTTGCGCCCGTCGCCGGTGGCATGCGCGGTCGCGGTGTAGAGGACATCCATGGGCCGAGCCTAGGAGGCCCGCCAGCGGTCAGATCGCGCCGGCCGCGAGGAGGTCCGCCAGCTCGGCGTCGGTGTAGCCGGCAGCGAGCAGCACCTCGATGGTGTCGGCACCGAGGTCCGGCGCCGGGCTGCCGACGCGCGCCGGCGTGTCCGAGAGGCGGATCGGGGTGCCGACGACGCGCCCACCGTCGGCCTCGGCCAGGTAGCCGTTCTCCCAGACCTGCGGATCGGTGGCGACCTCGCTGTAGTCCCGCACCGGCGCGTAGCGCTGCCCGGCGGCGCGCAGGATGTCGCACCACTCCGCCGTCGGCTTCTCGACGAAGACCTCGGCGAGGATGGCGAACAGCTCGGCCTTCTGCGGCTTCGACAGCAGCGGCGTGGCGAAGCGCTCGTCGGCGATCAGGTCGGGCCGGCCGATGGCCGTGTAGAACGCCGGCTTCCTGTCCGCGGTCACGCCCACGACGGCGATCCAGCCGTCGGCGGTCGGCATGATCCCGTACAGGCCGGCGATCATCGGGTGGCCGCGGTTGGGCCGGCCGGGCAGCTCGCCGGAGGACAGGTAGTAGGTGTACTCGCTCGCCTGGGCCCAGATCTGGCTGCCGAGGAGCGACACGTCGACGCGCTGACCGCGGCCCGTGCGCTCGCGAGCCATCAGCGCGGCGAGCACGCCGCTGACGAGGTTCAGCGACGAGATGTGGTCAGCGATCGTCACGGCGACGGTCGTCGGCTCGCCGTCGTCGGTGCCCGTCGCGCTGATCAGCCCCCCGGCGGCCTGCGCCGACAGGTCGGCACCCTCGCGCTCGGCGTCCGGACCGATCGGACCGAACGCCGACCCGGTGGCGTACACGAGCCGCGGGTTGCGCGCCGCGAGGACGTCGTAGCCGAGGCCCCAGGCGTCCATCGTGCCTGGCTTGAAGTTCGTGATCACGACGTCCGCCTGCTCGGCGAGGCGCACGAAGACATCGCGCCCAGCCGGGATGCGGACGTCGATCGTGATGCTGCGCTTGCCCCGGTTGCAGCCCATGAAGTAGGCGCTGCGCAGGTCGGTCATCGAGATCGGCAGCCAGCGCGACTGGTCGCCGAACCCGGGCAGCTCGATCTTCGTCACGTCGGCGCCGAGCTGGGCGAGCAGCGCCGCCGCCTGCGGGCCCTGCACGAGCAACCCGGCCTCCAACACCTTGATCCCGTCGAGCGCCCCCGTCATGGGCGCCGAAGCTACCCGAGGACCTCGAACTGGCGGCCCGTCCAGGTCCACTCGACCGTGACGCGGCCGCCGGCGTCGGACTCGACGTCCGACAGCAGGCGCCCGAGGTCGAGCTCCAGCCGCGGCACCCAGTCGGTCTGCCCGGACGTCAGGTTGAACGGCAGCAGCTGGAAGTCGAACGTCTCCCGGCTGTAGACGCCGCCCGCCTCGTCGAGTCCCACGAGGTGGACGAGGAAGTCGGCGACGCCGTCGTCGGTGACGTCACCGGCCTCGACCGAGCGGACCCCGCTCGGCGTGTCGACGGTGTCGTCGAGCTGCCACGCGTCGACGTCCCACCGGTAGAGCGCGGCGTCGTCGTCGACGACGAGCAGCGCGTAGCGGTCCGACCCGATCGCCACGATGTCGGTGGCGTCGGACGCGCCGAGCTCCTCGACGAGCTGGTCCAGGGCCTCGTGAGCGGTGGCCGGTGCCTGGTCGAGGTCCGTCTCGTCGGACGAATCGTCGCGGTCGGAGGTCGCGGGCGGCACGACCACCACGGGCGGGGTCACGAGTGGCGGGATCGTGGGGGCGAGCGTCGGCGCCGGCGTCACCGTCTGGCGCGTGGGGTCGAGCAGCGACGGCAACGGGCCCTCCGACTCGGCCGGGCCGTCGTCGCGGAAGGCGAGGAACAGGCCGCCCAGCACGAGGGCCACCGCGCCGAGGACGATGACGATCGGCACCCAGGCGCGGCGCTCATCCGTCGATGGCGACGTGTAGTACTCGTGTTCCATGGCGGGAGCCCCAGCGTACGGGCCGGGTGCCCCGCGGGCCGGTCACATCCCGACGCGGCTGCCGACCGGGACGTCGTCGACGACCTGGTCGAGGTACTCGGCGAGGCCCGATCCGGTGGCGCCCTCGCACGTCCACGTCGTCATGCCTTCGGCGATGCGGGTCATCAGCCACTCGCCCGTCGGCGCCTGCTTGCGGTTGCGCAGCGGGATGTTCGACCAGACGGTGCCGTCGATCTCGTAGGTGTGGTCGTCGGTGCGCACCGACGCGTGGAGGGCCCGGTGGTAGCGATCGTCGTCGTAGTCGGAGGTCAGGTCGACGCCGCGGATCGGCACCCAGCGGTCGTCGCCGTAGCGGGCCGTGTCGTAGAGGAACCCGTGGCTGTGCCGGCCGCCGGCCTCGTCGCCGGCGACGGTCATGGCGAAGCCGAGGGCCGGGCCGACGTTGCCGGTGAGCCAGCGGTACCACCACACGCTCTGCCACGAGCGTGGACCCCACGAGTGGTCGCGCATGCCGAGGCCGTCGGTCAGCTCGTACGCCTCCCCGTCGATGACGACGGTGCCGGTGACCGCCATGTGCTGCTCGGTGTGGCCACGGGCGAACGCCTTGTCGGGATCGACCGGCGGGCGCTCGTCACCCTCCTCCCACTCCGGCTCGCCGCCCCACGGCCGTCCGACGGCGCGGTGGGTCAGATCGATCGTGCACGGCACCCGCGGGTTGTCGGCGAACGCCTGGCGCGGGTCGACCATGGTGCGCGGCTCGGTCAGCAGCAGCACCCTGCCGTCGTAGGTCACGCGGTGCTCGACGAACGGCTCGACGACCTCGAACCGCAGCCCGCCGGCGTCGTGGGCGGTGTGGCCGGTGATCTCGGGGCGCTTGAAGATGAACCCGACGCGGCCGTCGGGCAGGTACAGGCACACCGTCAGCTCGGCGTAGCCCTCGTTGGGCCGGTTGCCCATGCGCATCCAGCCGCCGAGACCGGTGCCGGCGTCGAAGAAGTTGTAGTAGCGGCTCTCGTTGAAGTTCGACGCCTCCTCCACTGGGTGCAGGAGGTCGTCGGAGGGCTCCAGGCGCATCCTCATGGCGCACCGCCCGGCACGACGAGGATCTTGCAGTGCTGCTCGGGGTTGGCGAGCAGCTCGAACGCCGCCGGGACATCGTCGATGCCGACCTGCCCGGTGATCATCGGGGCGACGTCGATCGCGCCCTCGGCGATCGACTGCAGGCTGGCGGCGAACTCCTCGGGCGTGTAGCCGAGGACGAACTGCACGTTGAGCTCCTTGGCGATGCCGAACATCGGCGTCAGGGCGTCGGGCTGCATGCACACGCCGACGACGACGATGCGGCTCTGCGAGGGGGCGACGCGCATCAGCTCGTCGATCATGCCCGGGACGCCGACGGCCTCGAAGACCGCCATCTGGCGACCGCCGCCGACGCGGGACCAGGCGGCGAACGCCGTCTCGTCACGCGGGTCGACGACCTCGTGGGCACCCATCGTCGTGCCGAGGGCACGGCGGGCCGGCGACAGGTCGGCGGCCACGATCGGGGCGACGCCGAGCAACCGGAGGGCCGCGATGACGGCGAGACCGACGGGTCCGCAGCCGACGACCACGGCCCCGTCGCCGGCCTGCAGGCCCGAGCGGTTGACGGCGTGCAGGCCGACGGCCATCGGCTCGGTCAGCGCGGCGTGCGTCGGGGCGAGGCCGTTGGGGACCGGCAGCGTCAGCAGCGACGACAGCAGCATCCGCTCGCTGTAGCCGCACGGTGCGTTGTTCGTGTAGGCGAGGTCCTGGATGCCAGTCGCCGTCAGCATGATCGGCACGGACGTGACGAACGTGTCCGGCGCCGGTCCGTCCGTCGATGGGCCGACGTCGAGGACGCGCCCGCAGAACTCGTGGCCCATGAAGACGTCGCGCGAGAGGTCCGTCGGCGTGCGCCCGAGGTCGGGCGTGCCCTCGATCCGCGACGTGACCTCCATCATCGCCGGGGCGTGATGGACGTAGTGCAGGTCGCTCCCGCAGATCCCGCAGGCGGCGACCTCGATGAGCACCTCGCCCTGACCCGGCACGGGGTCCTCGACGTCGTCCCGGACGAACATGGCCCCGTCGCGCAGCACCGCTGACCTCATCTCGCGGACGTTAGGGGCTGACGGCTACCGTCCCCCGATCGTGACCACTGCGGCGTTCATCGGTCTCCAGGCGACCGGTGATCCGCTGACCTGGCGGTTGCCGATCACCAAGGTGATGACGACGGCCCGCGGCGCCCTCTACGGCGGATCGGGCCTCGCCGCGGTGATCGCCGCCCTGGAGGTGTCGACGGGCCGGCCGCTGGTGTGGGCGACGGCGCAGTACCTGTCGTTCGTCCGGATGCCGGCGACGCTCGACGTGCGCCTCCACCTGCCCGTCGTCGGCGCCCGCACGACGCAGGCCCGGGGCACGGTGTCGAACGGCGACCAGGAGATCCTCAGCGTGCTGGCCACGCTCGGGCACCGCGACGAGCACGCCCACTGGACCTACGCCGAGCCGCCGGCCGTGCCGCGCCCGGACGAGACGCGCCGCCAGGTCGTCCCCGAGGCGGCGGGCACGATCCACGACGTCCTCGACATGCGCATCGTGCGCGGCGTCTCGCGGCGCCAGCTGCTGCGTGGCAAGGAGCACGTCGAGACCGGCGGCCGCGCCGCGTACTGGGTGCGCCTGCCGGGCGGCCACCACGTGCCCGACGCCGCCGAGCTGGCGCTCGTCGGCGACCTCGTGCCCTCGGCGTTCCCCCAGGCGACGGGCGAGCCGATCTCGGGATCGAGCCTCGACAACACGATCCGCACCGGCGAGCTGGTGGCGACGGAGTGGGTGCTGGCCGACGTGCAGGTGCACGCCGTCGTCGACGGCTACGGGCACGGCATCGCCCACCTGTGGTCGGAGGACGGCACGCTGCTCGGGACGGCCAGCCAGTCGGCCTTCGTGCGCCTCCCGACGTGACGGCGGGTGATCGATGACACAGGTGTCAGAACGGCTGGTTCCGCATCACCGTCGATAGACCGGGAACATGGAGAGGCGTGGGCTGGTCCTCATCCCTGATGTCGCCGACCTGGCGTTGTTCGCCGGCTGCGACCGACACGAGCTGGCGCGGATCCGTTCGCTCCTGACGGCCGTGCGGCTGCCCGCCGACGCGGTGCTGATCGAGCGCGGCGCCGCCCCCAAGCAGTTCGCCGTGATCGCCGACGGCGAGGTGGCGGTCGAGGACGAGCGCGGCGTCGAGATCGCCGTCGTCGGGCCCGGGAGCATCGTCGGCGAGCTCGCCCTGCTCTGCGACGTGCCGGCCGGGGCGACCGTGCGGACGCTGTCGCCCGTCGTCGTCTACGTCGGCAACCGGTGGGAGTTCCAGGCCATGTTGGAGGTCGCACCGCGGCTCGACAGCCGCGTCGTGCACCTCGCCCTGGCGCGCCTGCGCTCGGCGCGCGCCGTCAGTTGACGCCGCGGCTGCGGTCGCCCCAGTACCGGGCCCGCAGCACCTTCTTGTCCGCCTTGCCGACCGGAGTGAGTGGCAGTGAGTCGACGACTTCGACGGTCTTGGGGGCGTAGACCGCGCCCTTGCGGTCGCGGACCAGCTGCCGCAGTGCGTCAACGTCGGGCGTGGCACCGGGCCGGGCGACGACGAGCGCGGTCACGGCCTCGCCCCACTTGTCGTCGGGGACCCCGATGACGGCCGCCACCGACACCGACGGATCGCTCGTGAGGACATCTTCGATCTCGCGGGGGAACACGTTGAAGCCGCCGGACACGATCATGTCCTTCTTGCGGTCGACGATGTAGTAGCGCCCGTCGCCGTCGCGCACCGCCACGTCACCCGTGCGCAGCCAGCCGCTGCCGATCGTCTCGGCCGTCAGCTCGGGCTGCTTGAAGTAGCCCTGCATGACCGACGCGCCCTGCACGCAGATCTCGCCGGGCTCGCCGTCGGGCACGTCCTGGTCGTCGTCATCGCGGACCGAGACGCGAGCCCCGGGCATCGGGAACCCGCAGGACGTCAGGCGCTGGAGGTCCGTCGGGTCGTGGTCGGCGCGGCTCATCGACGTCGAGATGCCGGCGCACTCGGTCTGCCCGTAGAGCTGGGCGAAGACCGGGCCCATCCGCTCGATGCCCTCGACGAGCCGCGACGGCGACATGGGCGAGGCGCCGTACATGATCGTCTCCAGCGCCGACAGGTCGGTGCCGTCGAGGTCCGGGTGGTCGAGGACGGCGTAGATCATCGTCGGCACGAGCAGGCCGAGCGTGATGCGGTGGCGGGCGGCCTGGGCGATCCACTCGCCGGCGTCGAACGAGCGCATCAGGAAGACGGTGCCGCCGCTGAGCAGCACGGGCGTCAACAGCATCCCGGCGGCGTGCGAGATCGGTGCGCAGGCCAGGTAGCGACGGTCCTGCGGCAGGTCCCAGCCGACCGACACCGACTGCACCATCTGGGCGACGGCGCGCTCGGGGAGCATCGCCGCCTTCGGCACCCCCGTCGTGCCGCCGGTGTAGAGCAGCCAGCTGAGGTCCTCCGGCGCCCGCGTGCCCCAGCGCAACGTCGTCGCCGGGGCGGTGTCGAGGATCGGGCCGAGGTCCTCGCCGGCGTCGGCCGGACCGAACGTGAGGACGGTGTGCACGGTCGGACAGCCGTCGAGGAGGTCGGCCGCCCGGGCGGCGTAGACGGGATCGACGAGCAGCACCTCGAGCTCCGCCTCGTCGCAGCTGTAGCGGTGGTCGTCGAGCGAGCCGAGCGGGTGCAGGGCCGTGAAGCGGCCGCCGGCGAAGATCGACGCCGCCTGCCCGATGTAGACCTCGGGCCGGTTCGGCGAGAGGATGCCGACGCCGCCGCCCGGCGTGAGCCCGCGGTCGACGAGCGTGGCGGCGAGGCGGGCGATCCCGTCCTCGGTCTGGCGGTACGTCAGCTCGACGCCGTCCTGCACGAACGCCGTGCGGTCCGGCCACCTCCGCAGCGCGGTCAGGACGAGATCGGCGTACGTGACGGTGTCGTGCAGTGCGGCCCCCATGGAAGGGGACGGTAGTGGGCTACCAGGAGCCCGAGCTGCCGCCGCCCCCGCCGCCGCCGACGCCGCCGGAGAAGCCGCCCCCGCCGCCGCCCCCGCTGGAGCTCGGAGCGGTGTGGGCGGACGAGAAGCTCGGCGCCATCGAGTAGACGAGCAGCGGTCCGACCGACAGCTCGGCGGGCGGCACGCTCGAGCGCTCCATGGCCCGTTCCCAGGCGCCGGCGGCGCCGAGGGCGACGGCCCAGGCGGAGTACTCGCGCAGCAGGCCGTGGCTCCACGCCCACTCGACGTGGCGTCCCTCGCTGGCCTGGAGGAAGCGGCGGAACGACTCGGTGCGCAGCGCCAGCGCGCTGCCGGGCGCCGACCGTGACGGCAGCAGCGAGCGGTACATCAGCATCGCGACCGCGGCCGGCACGACGATGGCGAAGAGGATGGCGCCGACGGCTCCGATGAGGAAGCTGAGGCCGACGGCGACGAGGACGAGCACGACCATGCCGAGCGATCCGAGGCAGCCGAGGGCGAGCGTGCCGACCGTGCTGCGGCCACCGGGCGAGCGCCGCCGCCACCACCCGCTGGCCGCGATCTCGCCGCGCATCTCGGCCTGCGCCGCGCTCCACGCGGTGGCGAAGGCCTTGTCGTAGCCGTCGAGCACGATGGTGTCGGCGCCGTCGAAGAGCGGGCGCAGGACGGCGCGGTCGCCGTCGTCGGCCTGGTCGAACCGCGGTCCCTTGCCGACGATCGACGTGCTCGTCGTCGTCCTTGGTCAGCGTGAGCACGTCGCGTGCCGCGTGGCCCGAGAACCACGCGCTCGCGGAGTCGGCGTTGATGCGTTCGGCCAGCAGCACCTGGCCCTGCCACGGGGCGATGCCACGCGGCGGCTCGAACTCGGTCGTCGCCAGGTCGCCCATCCGGTCGTCGGCGACGTACGTGACGGCGAGCGGCGGGCTGCCCGGGGGCGGCAGGGTGGCGCCGCCGAACGCGGCGTCGGCCGCGCCCCCGGCGTAGACCTCGTTGCGGCCGCGGCGCCGGGAGACGGCGAACACGGTCGCCGCGCCGGCCGCGCCGATCGGCAGCATCGCCGCGGCGAGCGGGATGCTGCTGCTCTCCTCCCGGCGGTCGGGCAGCGGCGGCTCGGCGACGGGCGGCGCTTCGAAGCGCTGCACGATGCCACCGCTGATCGAGACGCCCTCGTCGGTGTCGAGCCGGCCGAGCTCGGCGCGGTACACGTCGCCGTCGGCGACGAGCTCGCAGCCGCCGGTGGCGCCGGCCGCGCCGCGGTCGCACTGCGGATCGTCGAGCGTGAGGCCGGTGACGACGACCTCGAAGTCGTCGGTGGCGAACGGCTCGCCGGGGTCGATGATGTCGAGGAACAGGCTGCCGCTCGACAGCTGGGCGGCGGGCAGCGTGTAGGTGAGCACGTAGCGGTGCTGGCCGCTCACGGTCTCGTCCGGGTCGCCGATGCGGATGCGCGTGTGCCCGGGACCGCGCCGGGTCGGGCACCACGCTGACGTCGGCCGGGGCGTCCGGCGACGTCGCCTCGACGTCGACCGGCACGCCGAAGTCGTTGGGGATGCTGCGCTCGTAGCCGTGCTTGCCGAACGTGCCGAAGTCCTGGTCGACGGTCTCGCGGATGCGCACCCCATCGGTGCCCTCGGGTGTCACGACGATCTGCTTGGCGTCGAAGCCCTCCGGTTCGTACGGCCGCCCGAGGCAGCCGGCGAGCGCCAGCACGGGCCCGGCGACGACGACGGCGCCGACCACGACGTGGCGCCACGTGGTGGATGATCCGAGCCCGGCCATGGCCAGGAGTCTGCCGCCGGATCAGCGCTTCCGGGAGTCGTCGCCGGGCAGGCGCACGCCGAGGCCGAGCGAGCGGGCCCACAGCAGACCGAGCGTGCGGGCGGCCTCGTCGAGCTCGAACGGCTCGTGCAGCACGAGCCACACGTAGGCGAAGCGGTCGACCATCGAGCCGAGGGCGCTCGCCGCGTAGCGAGCGTCGACGTCGTCGAACGCCAGGCCCTCGTGCTGCATCCGCTCGATCGAGGCGTGGGCGTGGTCGACGAAGCCGCGCCGGATCTCCTTGCGGATGGCGAGCAGCTCGTCGTTGAACGTGGCGACCTGCTCGATGACGGCGAACAGCTTGGCGTGCTCCTGGTAGGCGGCGAGGTAGCGGTGGTTGGCCCGCGTGATGCGCCACAGCAGCTCGTCCTCGAGGGAGTCGAACGGCGGCGGCTCGACGGCCCGGTCGGGCTCACCGTGCTCGCGCATCTTGCGCTGGAGGTCGATGGCGACCTGGCGGAAGATGTCCTCCTTGGACTCGAAGTAGCGGTAGAAGGTCCCGTGCGCGGTGCCGGCCCGCGTGGCGATGTCGGCGACGTTGGTGGCGAGGAACTGCTTCTCGGCGAACACCGCGCGCGGCGGCCTCGACGAGCGCGGCCCGGGTCTGCTGCCCGCGGCGCGTCGTCGGGATCATGGGGCGCCATCTTGACCGCTGGCGGCGACGCGGCCATGACGGTGCACCGTCCACGAGATCGCCTGCTCGCGCAGCCAGCACGGCAGCTCGACGCGCCCGTCGTGGGTCACGGCGGTCCGGTCGACGGCGACGCCGGCGTCGTGGCAGGCCGCGAGCGTGGCGTCGGAGAGCGGGGCGAGGGCGCGCACGCGGTCGACCCCGCCGGCGGCGAGCGCGGCCAGGACGCCGGCGTCGTCAGTCGGTGACCGTCATGGCGACGCCGGCCTGGCGGGCGGCGGCACGCAGCGAGGCGACGTCGAGCTCGGGCGTGTCCGGTGCGGTCCGCACGACCACGCCGGCGACGGGTCGGTAGCGCAGCACGTTGCGCTCGGCGGCCAGCCCGGTGCGGTCGATGGCGGTGCCGAAGCGCTCGTCCCACCACCGTTGGTACGACGCGGTCGCCGCCGCCTCGTCCGTCGCCGTGGCGCGGTGGAACGACACGAAGCGGGCGACGTCGCCCGGACCGCCGGTCTTGGCGCCGCGGCCGACGGCCGAGCGCTTCCACCCGCCGAACGGCTGACGTTGCACGATGGCACCCGTGGTGTGGCGGTTGACGTAGGCGTTGCCGACCTCGACGCGCTCGAGCCACCGCTCGATCTCGGCCTCGTCGAGGCTGTGCAGCCCGCCGGTGAGCCCGAACGCGACGGCGTTCTGGATCGCCACCGCGTGGTCGAGGTCGTCGGCGCGGATCACGCCGAGCACCGGACCGAAGCACTCGGTGCGGTGGAACCACGAGCCGGGCTGGACGCCGATGCGCACGCCCGGTGACCACAGCCGGCCGCTGTCGTCGAGCCGGCGCGGTTCGACGAGCCAGCGCTCGCCGTGGTCGAGGGTCGTGAGGGCCCGTTCCAGCGGCCCGGACGGCGGAGCGATGACCGGGCCCATGACGGAGCCCAGGTCGGTGGCCGGTCCGACGCGCACCGTGCGCACGGCGTCGGCGAGGCGCTCGAGGAACGCGGGGTCGTCGTGCAGCGGTCCCTCGACGATGGCGAGCGAGGCCGCCGAGCACTTCTGCCCGGCGTGCCCGAACGCCGAGCGCACGAGGTCGCGCAGGGCGAGGTCGACGTCGGCGGTCTGGCTGATGACGAGGGCGTTCTTGCCGCTCGTCTCGGCGAGCAGGTGCAGGTCGGGCCGCCACCCGAGGAAGAGGCGGGCGGTGTCGTAGGAGCCGGTGAGCACGACGGCGTCGATCCCGGCATGGGTCACGAGGTGCCGGCCGGTGTCGTCGTCGGGGCACCGCACGAGCTGCACGACGTCGGCGGGGACGCCGGCGTCGTGGGCGTGGCGGACGAGCTCGACGGCGGTGGCGACGGCCTCGGGGGCCGGCTTCAGGATGACTGCGTTGCCGCCGGCGAGGGCGGCGAGGACGCCGTTGGCGGGGATCGCGGTCGGGAAGTTCCACGGCCCGGCCACGAGCACGACGCCGCGTGGTTCGGCTCGCCACGCCGTCGGCGGCGAGGTCGTCGAGCTCGCGGGTGCAGGCCGCCGCCCACGTCGCGAAGTCGATCGCCTCGGACACCTCGGCGTCGCCCTCGCGGGCGGTCTTGCCGGTCTCGTGGGCCATCACGGCGATCGTCCGGCCCCGTTCGGCGGCCATCACCTCGGCGATGCGGCACAGCGCGGCGCGGCGCTCGGCCGTCGTCGTCGCCGCCCAGCGCGCCGCGCCGGCGCGGCCACGGGCGACGACGTCGTCGATCTCGGCCGGTGTCGTGAGCAGCGGCGGCAGCTCGGCCGGTTGGTCGTCGGCGAGGTGGGCGGCGACCCAGGTCCGGTTGGTGTGCTGCGTGAAGTCGGTGTCCGGCTCGTTGCGGAACGGGGCGTCGGGATCGAACGTCCGGTGCTCGGTCGTGCGGTCCTGGTCGCGGCGCGGCGTCCGATGGACGTCGGTCCGGTCGGCGACGGCCTGCTCGAAGCGCGCTCGCTCGGCCGCCCACGACGGTGAGCCGGGCGTGATCGTGAACAGCGAGCGCAGGAAGTTCTCCGGCCCGGCGTTCTCGTCGAGGCGCCGCGAGAGGTAGGCGATGCTCGCCGCGAAGTCCTCGTCGGTGACGACGGGCGTGTAGAGGAGGAGACGGCCGGCCTCGTCGCGTGTCGCCCGCGACTGCGGTGGCGCCATCCCCTCGAGCATCTCGATCTCGGCCCGCCCGGTGAGGCCGCGGCGGCGGATCTCGCCGAGCGCCCAGGCGACGTCGAACAGGTTGTGGCTGGCGACGCCGACCTCCAGGCCTCCGGCGGCGGCGCCGTCGAGGAGCCGGTCGAGCAGCGCCTTGTAGCTGGCGTCGACCTCGGGCTTGGCGGCGTACGGCGCCGGTGTCCACCCGGCGAGCTCGGCGTCGACGTCCTCCATCGCCAGGTTGGCGCCCTTGACGAGCCGCACCTTCACCGGCGCCCCGCCGGCGCGGTGGCGATCGGCGACCCACGCCAGCAGGCGGTCGAGGACGTCGTGGGTGTCGGGGAGGTAGGCCTGCAGCACGATCCCGGCGCGCAGGTCGCGGTACGGCGCCTCGTCGAGCACGGTCGTGAAGGCGTCGACCGTCAGGTGCAGGTCGCGGTACTCCTCCATGTCGAGGTTGACGAACACCGGCGGCGACTGGGCGGCGGCGACGTCGTAGACGGCGCGCAGGCGGTCGGCGATGCGGGCCAGCTCGTGGTCGTAGGCGAGGACGTCGATGCCGGCGCAGAGGGCCGAGATCTTCACCGACACGTAGTCGACGTCGGGGCGCCGGATGCGCGCCTCGACCGCGGCGAGCCGGGCGGCCGCCTCGTCGTCGCCGAGGATGGCCTCGCCGAGCACGTTGACGTTGAGGTCGAAGCCCGTCGGCCCGGCGGCGGGCGACGTAGCGGGCGAACGCCGGGTCGCCGGCGGGCACGATGACGCCGCGGGTCTCGGCGCGGATGCGCTGGCGCACGATCGCCGCCACCGGCCGTGGTGCGGTGCGGGAGGCGAGGGCGGCGGCGCGCAGACCGAGCCGGTCGCCGCGGGGGAGTGCTCGGGGGAGACCACGCGCGACGAGCTCGCGCAGCTGGGCCATCGCCCGCGCCGGCTGGGGCGTGCGCAGGACCTCGTCGGTCAGGGCGAACAGCAGGGCCCGGCCGCCGGGATCGGCGAGCAGGCGGCCGAGGCGGTCGGCGCGGCGGCGCTCGGAGCGGGTCGTCCCGGCGATGGCGGCGCGCGAGCAGGCGCTCGGCCAGCTCGGTGGCGGCGGCGATCCGGTCGGCGTCACCGGGGCTCGGGTCGGGCATCACACCCATTGAAGCGGAGGGACCGGGCGTGGCCGGCGCCCGCGCCGGCCACGCCCTCCGTGGTCCCTCATGTGGTTCCCGCTTGCGGGACATGAGCCGCGAGCGGTGGCCGTGATACACCGGCCCGATGGAGCTCGCCGCCGCCCTCTCGTTCGCCCGCGATCACCGCAACGGCGTGATCACGACGCAGAAGCGCGACGGGCGGCCGCAGCTGTCGAACATCGTCTACTGGCTGCCCGACGACGGGATCATCCGCGTGTCGGCCACCGACGGGCGGGCGAAGACGGCGAACCTGCGGCGCGACGGCCGGGCGTCGCTGCACATCACGAGCGACGACTTCTGGTCCTACGTGGTCATCGAGGCGCAGGCCGAGGTGACGCCCGTGGCGACGGCACCCGACGACGCAGTCGTCGACGAGCTCGTCGAGTACTACCGCGCCCTGTCCGGCGAGCACTCCGACTGGGACGACTACCGCCGGGCGATGGTCGCCGATCGCCGGCTCGTGCTGCGTCTGCGCCCCGAGCGGGCGTACGGCATGACGCGCGCTGAGCGCGTCGACACGCGGCGCGTCGAGCCCGGCGCCCATCAGGTCGACGAAGTTGTCGTGGTAGAAGGCCTGGCGGGCCGCCGCGTCGACGCCGTCCAGTGACCGCTCGAAGCGCTCGATCGGCCGCCGCCCACCCTCGACGTGCGGGTAGTCGGACGAGAACAGGCAGACCTCCGGCCCGGCCTGCTCGATGATCCAGCCGACGTCCTCGGTCGGGTACGGCGTGCAGCGGATCTGGCGGCGGACGTACTCGCTCGGGCGCATGCTGAGTGCTTGCAGGCGGTCCTCGTGGCGGGCGAAGGCGTCGAACGCCGACTCCATCTGGCGCATCCACGACGGCACCCAGATCGCACCCTGCTCGATGACCCCGACGCGCAGGTCCGGGAAGCGCTCGAACACGCCGTCGAAGATCATCGTGGCGAGCGTCTGGGCCGGCGGCCCGGGGATGCCCATGTAGTCCACGGAGCGGAAGTTCTCCTCGCCGCCGTGGAAGTCCGGCGGCACCGGCAAGCCGTTGCGGAAGTAGTTCGGGTCGATCAGGTCGCCCGTGCCGCCGACGTGGAACACGACCGGGATGCCCGCCTCGCTCGCCGCCGCCCACACCGGATCGAGCCCGACGTGGCTGGGGGAGTGCCCCGCCGGGCACCCCGACGCCACGAGCAGCGCGGCAGCGCCCATCTCGATGGCCTCTGCTGCCATGGCGCCGGCGGTGTCGAGGTCGCTCAGCGGGACGTAGCACGACGGCAGCAGCCGCGGATCGACGGCGCAGAACTCGACCATCCCGCGGTTGTGTGCCCGCGCCGCCCCGATCGCCAGCTCCCGGTCGCCGCCGTGCTCCCAGTCGTGCAGCCGGCTGTTGTGGAACGTGTTGAACACGAGCTGGCTGGCGAACCCGAGCATGTCGAGCGCCCGTGGCCGGTCCTCAGGCAGGAACGACCCCGTGGCGGCGAAGTTCTTGCGGTTCATGATCTCCGCCGCCTCGTCGCCGACGTAGTCGCGGGCTGCGGTGCTGCTCGGCGAGCCGGGCGAACGACGCCGTGAGGTCCCGCAGCTGCTCGTCCGGGTCGCCCGTCTGCCGCAACTCGTTGCCCCCGGCGTACGACAGCGTCGGCAGCCGGTCCCGGATCCCCGGGTCGGCGTGGTCCCGCAGCCACGTCGGCGGCTCCATGATGTGGGCGTCGGCATCGTGCACGACCAGCCCCGTCGAGTTGTACCCCATGCCGGCGATTCTGCCAGGCCACCCGTTCTGTCCTGCCGAACCGGCCCGATCCGGCCGGTTCCGACGGACAGAACGCTGCGGTCGGGTCGAGCGTGCCGCCGGTATCGTGCGGGTTCCAGTGACGGCTCCGGCCGTCGCGGGGCGACGTGGCCGAGTGGTTTAGGCAACGGCCTGCAAAGCCGTCTACCCGGGTTCGATTCCCGGCGTCGCCTCCATCCGTGGCCCCTCTGACCAGGGCATTTGTCCTGGCCGGAGAGGTTGTGGTCACGGATTGGTCACAGACCTGCGAGCGACCGCGCCACGAGTTCAGGCGGCATGACGGCGTCGTCGCCCGGCAGGACGTGGTCACGTCACAAGCGCAGCGTCACCGCGATGCTCGGCGTGCCCGAACCGCTGCGACACGACCTTGATGGCGACCCCGCGGCGAGCGCGTGGCGGTCGGCGAGGCCGGCGCACGTCGTGGAGGCGGATCCGTCGGCAGCTCCGGCCGACGCCGAGCACTTTGAAGTGCCGGCCGTGAGCACCTGGGGGTGCACCATCGACCCGTCAGGCTCCGTCACCACGAGGTCGCTGGCCGACCATCCCGGACCCATTGCCAGGCGCTCGCTCGCCTGCGTCGCCCGCCACGACGCCGTCGGCGACGACGTCGTGCTGCCCAGGACGACCGGCTCGGTCACCGTGCGCACCGGCGAGGAGCTGGCGTGTGACGGCTACCCGCTAGCCGCGGGAGTCGTTATCTCTGCGTGTCAACCGCCTTTGTGGGTTCGCTGGATGCGCCGGCCGGTGACCGGGCTCGTCAGCTCGGCGTCGTGGACGGCCTCGCGATCAATGGGCGAAGCCGACAGTTGTGACCGGGCCGAGCTCGGCCTGTGAACGAATCTCCGTCGTCAACGTCGCCGGCCCGAAACGATGGGCTGCGGCTTCACCTGGTTGCGCATCCGGCGTGATCGAAGTGCTCAGCCCGCGCGAGCCGGTGTGTTTGTGATCCGAGGCTCGCCCGTGGCATACTTGTGGCATGGCTCGGGTGCGAGTGAGCACGACGGTCGACGAGGAGCTTCTCGCCCGTGCTCGACAAGCCTGCGGTGGGCAACCTGATGCGGTCGCTGATCGACGAGGCGCTTCGGTCATTCCTCCTGCGTCACCGCGCCGCCGAGCTGGACGCGGAGTACGACGCGTATGACGTCCACCCGCTCGACGAGCCGGACGAGTGGGGCGATCTCGCATCGTTCCGAGGAGGCGGCCGCAGCGAGCTGATGGCCGGTCCCGTCGCGAGGTGAGGTGTGGTGGTGCGAGCCGCCGCAGATCGGGCGCCGACCGGTGGTCGTGTTGTCTCGCGACGTCGCGATCCCTCGACTTCGCCGGCCGCTGGTCGCGCCGTGCACGACGACCATCCGAGGTCTCAGCAGCGAGGTCGTCCTGGAGCCGGAGCTGGATCCCGTGCCGCGGGCGAGCGCCGTGAACCTCGACTCAGTCGAGAGCGTGTCCATCGGTGTCCTGGTGGAGCGCCTCGGTCGGCTCAGCGACGGCCGGATGCGAGAGTCTGCGCAGCGCTCGAGGTCGCCGTCGACTGTGCCAACTGACGCCGAGTGCGTCAGGGACGTCGCCGGGGTCGGCGGGGAAGGTGGCGGCGGACGCGGATCAGCATGCGGACGAGCTCCTCGGCGAGCTCGTCGGTGTCGGCGCGTGGGTTGTTGTAGACGACGTACTCCTTGGCGACGAGGGTGGCGAGGTAGTCCAGGAGGGCGGTCTCGTCGTCCTTGACCAGGAGGAAGTCGGCGTGTTGCTCGTTGTAGAGCACGGTGCCCGAGTCGGCGTCGAACCGGCTGCGGCGGTGACTGGGCGAGGGGTCGGGCGCGATCGACGGCAGATGCCGTTGACGATCGTGGCCGCCGCCCGGACGGGTCGGCGGCGCCGGCGGCGTGCCCGGCTGGGGTGCTGCGATCGAGGTCCTCGATCGATGGCTGCTGCTCCGATGGCTCGTCGGCACCGGGTCGGGGTGCGGGAGGGGCGATGCCGTCGCCGTCGGTGTCGGGTTCGTCGCCGACGAGGGTGCGCATCGGGTTCTCGAGGTCGGCGAGCTCGCGCAGGACGCGCCCGAAGACCTGGCGGAGGGCGTCGCCGAGTCGTTCGGCGGTGGCGACGTCGAGGTCGCGACGGACCCGCTCGATGGCCCGCGTGAGGACGGGTTCGACGGAGCGCACGGCGTCACGGAACACCGGGTAGATCTCGTCGTCGCGCAGGATCGCCCGGCGGCCGGCCGATTGGCGCAGCGGCTCGAACGACACTCGGCCCGAGAGGTGGCCGCTCGTCCAGGGCTCGTGGTCGAACTCCTCGAGGTCGGTGAGGTCGTCGATGATGGTGGTGCCGGCGCGCCCGACGACGGCGACGCGACGCCCGGGGTCGGTGTCGCCGGCCACGTAGAGCGCGAACTCGAGCTTGCCCCACAGCGTGTCGTGTCCGGCGAGCGGGATGGGCAGTCCGGCGGGTTCGTCCGGCGTGACGAGCTCGCCGGTGCGGCCCTCGACGACCTCCAGCTCGTAGGCGCCGGCGGCGATCGCCGCGCCGCGACGGCGGCGCATGTACTCGACGACCTTGCGTTGGGTCAGCACTCGGCCGCTTCGGTATCGAGCTCGGAGATGAACACCGTCGTGCCGCTCGTCGCCCGCGCCCGACGCCGCTCGCGGACCAGCTCGGCCGTCGCGTCGCCGCGACGGAGCCGGAGCGTCCAGGTCTCGTCGCTGTCGACGGCACGCGACACGATCTCGCAGCTCCCGCCGAGCTGCTGGAAGGCGAGCAGACCGATCGCCTTCTCGCCGAGCGTGCGGTCGTCGCCGGCCTTCGACGACTCGAACAGGTTGCGGGCCACGGCCCGCAGCCGGTCCGGATCCATCCCGCGCCCGCTGTCGTCGACGGCGATCGCGGCGCGTGCGCCCCGCCGCCGCAGCAGGATCCTGATCCGCTGGCCGGTCAGGCCGGCCTCGGCGTAGTCGTCGGCGGCGTTCGAGACGAACTCGTTCAGCGCATCCTTCGGGATCCTGGTACGCCTGCCCGGTCACCAGCACGGCCTTGGCCATGTTGCCGATGCGCAAGCGGACCCGCTCGCCCCCGCCAGCACCACCGCCACGTCGGCGTGGGCGGGCGCCGCCGTCGGCACGACGGACGACCTGGCGCACCCGCTCCGTGCTCAGGCCGACCTCGGCCGCGATGTCCGACATCGACCGCCCGGATCGGTGCGCCGCGACGATCATGCGGTCCCGCTCGCCACGATCCAGCGTAGGTCGTCCGACTCGGCCATCACATCGGACCGTACCGATGAGAGGCGGGCGTCACGAGTTGGCGTCGCGGAAGGCGGTCCAGATCTCGGGTGGCAACCGGCCGCGATCGGAGACTGCCAAGCCCTCCCGGCGGGCCCATGCCCTGACCTCGGCCGTCGTCGGTTCCGGTGGCGGGACCTCGCCGGCGGGTGGGAGGTCGGCGACGAGTGAGGCGGCGTCGCGGTCGTCGTGGTGGTGGGCGAGGGCGGCGCCGAGGAACCGGTAGGTCCACTCCTGGGCGAGTGGGCGGGTCTCGGCGAACACGATCGGCACCGTCGGGAACCGGGCCGCCGCTTCGCCGAGGCCTTCGGCGACGACCGCCGGGCGGACGTGGTCGAGCTTGAACACGGCGGAGTAGCGGTCCTCGACGACCACCGCCGCGTTCGGCAACGCCGCGAGATCGGCGAGGAGGTAGCGGAGCTTGCCGCTCGTCATCGTCGACACGAGGTCGGCGAGGGACTTGCGCTCGACGGCGGCGACGATCGCGCCCGTCGAGCTACACGGCGTAGTCGCCGGCCGGGAGGGCGCGGCGCTCGGTCGTCGCCTGCTGGTGGTTGAACGTCCACGGGTAGCGCTCGTGGCTGTCGACGAGGATCTCGAGCTGCCGGCCCGGCGGCGCGGGCGGTGGGCACGGCGACGTTCGGGCGGGCCTGCCGGCTGGTGCGGGCCGACTGCCAGAAGATGACGTCGCGGCCGCGGGCCTTCGTGAAGACGAACTGCGAGCGGTTCTCGCGGGCCCGGTCGAGGACGAGGTCGACGGCGGCGCCGCGGCGCTGGCAGACCCGCACCGGGACGCGCTCGACGATGTCGGGATCGGCCGGCCACTCGATGGCGCGGTGGCAGTACACCTTGGCGGTGCGCGGCCAGACGTCGCGCACCTTGAGCACGACGGCGCCGTCGGGGAGCGGGAGGCGCACGAGGTAGGGGAGCGACGACTCCTCCTCCGGGTTCCGGGCGACGACGAACTCGCGCACGGGCCCGACGCTACGGCACCCGTTCATATCATCGGAGTGATACCATCGCTGCGATGGGAGGCAGCCGGTTCCCGGGGTTCGAGGCGTTCGCCGACGACCCGAGCGAGGTCCTCGACGCGCTGGTGCGGCGGCGCCAGCGGCTCGGGCTGTCCCAGACGACCGTCGCCGCGCGGATGGGCACGTCGCAGTCCGCGGTGGCCCGGCTCGAGGCCGGGCGCGGCGATCCCCGCCTGTCGACGCTCACCCGCTACGCCGCGGCGCTCGACACCGCGGTCTCCTTCGCCGTCGCCGAGGACCCGGCCCCGTGACCATCCCGTCGTGGCCCGACGTGCCCCGCCCGCCGGGTTGGCCGCAGGAGCCGGGATGGCCCTACCCGCCGGAGCGCCCGACGCCCGTCCGCCAGGGCCCCGTGCTGGTGCCGGTCGTCGACCTCCCGGGCGAGCGCACGAGGCAACCGCGACGGGTGCTGGTCAGCGGACCGCTCGACACCGCCGCAGTCGTGCGCGTGGCCGCCGAGCTGATGGAGCTCGACGGGCACTCCGACGGTGATGTCGAGCTCGTCGTCAACAGCGACGGCGGCAGCCTCGGCGACGTGCTCGGGCTGCTCGACGTGATCGGGTCGATGCGGGCTCGGGTGGCGACGGTCTGCATGGGCCGGGCCACCGGGTCGGCGGCCGTGCTCGTCGCGTGCGGCACCGGCGGTCGTCGGGCCGGCGCCCACGCCACGATGTCGCTCCCGCCGTGCCGTCGAGCGGCTCGCCGGCTCGGCCGAGGCGATCCGGGCCCAGCTCGACGACCTCGACCACGTCCGCCGCCAGGTCGTCGCGGCGCTCGTCCGGTCGACCGGGCGTCCGGCCGCCGAGCTCGACCACGACCTCGACGCCGGTCCGCTGCTCGATCGCGCCCAGGCGATCGCGGCCGGTCTCCTCGATCCGTAACTCGCCACCCGCAGGTGCTGGACTGCGAGCGCGTGCCGAAGCTCGCCCTGCACCTCGCCCTCGACGGCCCGATCGTCGACATCGTCGCGCGGGCTCGCCGCGCCGAGCAGGCGGGCGTCGACGCCGTCTACGTGATCGAGGGGGTGCGCGACCCGTTCGTGCCGCTCACCGCGATCGCGGCCGCCACGGACCGCGTCGAGATCGGCACCTACGTCGCCAACGCCTACGCCCGCACGCCGCAGGCCGCGGCGACCGCGGCGCTCGCCATCGACGAGCTGTCCGGCGGGCGGCTGATGTTCGGCATCGGCGCCGGCAACCGCCACATCAACGAGTGGCTGTTCGGCCTCGCCATGGACCGCCCACTGGGCAAGATCAGCGACTACCTCGCCGTGCTGCGGGCATTCCTGCAGGGCGACGTCGGCAACGGACGCGAGGTCGGCGGGGCGATCCACCACACCGAGACGCGGTTCGTGCGCCCGCCCGCCCGGCGGATCCCGATCGTGGTGGCCGCCGCTGCGCCACGGATGACCGAGCTCGCCGCCACGAGCAGCGACGGTGTCGGCCTCGGCATCCTGATCGGCGCCGCGCACCTCGCCGAGGTCGTGCGCCCGCGAGCGGTCGCGGCATGCGAAGCCGCCGGCCGTGATCCCGCCGACGTGCGCTTCCCGATGGCGGCGCTGGTCAGCGTCGACGACGACGAGGCGGTGGCGCGAGCGCGCGCCCGCCGGGCGATCGTCGGGTTGTTCCACCCGATCCCGCACCCGTACTACGACTACCTGTTGCGGGAGCAGGGCTACCCCCACGTCGCCCAGGCGGCGACGGAGCTGGCGCCGCAGAAGCGCTGGGACGAGGCCATGGCGACGATCGACGACGAGCTGCTCGACCGGCTGACGTTCACCGGCACCCCGGCACAGTGCGCCGCCCGCTTCGCCGACTACGACGGCCTCGCCGACGAGATCGTGTGCCTCTCGCTCGGCGGCGGACCGGACGACGACGCGCTCCTGCGGGCCTTCGCCCTCGCCGGCCGGTCCTGAGCGACGGCGGCGCGACCGTCACCCGGCGGCGCGCCGGCCCCCGTCGGTCGCCAGGAGCCGCTCGAGCACGGCCACGTCGCCCAGCTTCGAGGCGGCCACGAACGTGCGCACGAGGCGTCGGGGCTCCACCGGTGTGGGCGGCGTCCGCTCCCTCGCGATGCGCTTGCTGGCGCGGCTGACGAGCTGGCGGGCGTTCATCTCGCTGGTCTCGATCACCCGGGCGACGTCGGTGTACGGGTACTCGAAGGCGTGGCGCAAGATGTAGGCCGCTCGTTCGGCCGGCGCCAGCCGCTCGAGCAGGAGCACGATCCCTGCCTCCAGCGCTTCCGAGCGCTCCGGACCGGTCGCGGGGTCGTCGCGCGTGTCGATCGGTTCGGGCAGCCACTCGTGGAGGTACGGCACGCGCCGGGCTCGCGCCGACTGGGCGGCGTTGATCGCCAGGCGGGTGGTCGTGGTGACGAGGAACGCGGTCGGGCTGAGCACCACGCTGCGATCGCACGTCTGCCACCTCACCCAGGCGTCCTGCACGATGTCCTCGGCCTCGGCCCAGCGCCCGAGGACCCGGTACGCGATGCCGAGCAACCGCGGGCGCAGCCCGGCGAACTCGGCGACGGCGGCGTCGATGTCCGTGGGGCCGGGTGCGGCGTGGATCGGACGGCGGTGGACGTGGGCGGCATGGGAGGGCCTTTCGGGCCGAGGAGGAGCGGTGCGGGGCGCCGGTCCGACCTGCGGTCCGGTGCGACCTGGAGCGATCGTGACGGTCGACGGAGGTCGCTCGCCTCCGTCGGAGTCCCCGTCCGCGTCCCCAGTCGGGGGCCGCGACGGGCGCTCGGCGCCGCCTGTCACGGATCGGCCCCGCGTCCGGTCTCCGTCCCGCACCACGGAACCTGCGAAGGAGCACGAGATGACACGAGCCGCCGTCGACGATGTGATCGGGTCAGCCCGCCCGTTCGGGCGCATCGACGACGTCGCCAGCCTGCAGGAGCACCTGCAGTCCGCGATCGAGCTGGAGCACACGACGCTGCCGCCCTACCTCTGTGCCCTGTACTCGCTCGACCGCGAGCGCAACGCCGCCGCCGCCGAGGCGCTGCTCAGCGTGTTCGTCGAGGAGATGCTGCACCTCGCCCTGGCCGCCAACCTGCTGAACGCGGTCGGCGGCCGCCCACGACTGGATCCGCCGCGCTCATGCCGGGCTACCCGCGGTCCCTGCCGCACGGCGACCCGTCGTTCGAGGTGTCGCTGCTGCCGTTCGGACCGGCGGCGCTCGGCAGTTCGCGCAGATCGAGCGGCCGGCGGCAGCGGGGGCGCGCCCCAGGCCGATCGCTACGACACGATCGGCCAGTTCTACGACGCGATCGCCAAGGGCTCGGCGGCTCTGCGCCGAGCTCGGCGAAGCGGCCGTGTTCAGCGGCGACCCGGTGCGGCAGGTGACGAGCGTTCACGTACGGCGGCAGCGGGCGCATCATCGCGGTGGACGACCTCGCCACCGCCCTGGCCGCCCTGACGAGATCGTCGAGCAGGGCGAAGGTGCGTCACACGTCGACGTGTGGGACGGCGACCGCGACATGTTCCATCCCGAGCGGGACGAGGTCGCCCACTACTTCCGCATCAAGGAACTCCTCCTCGGGCGGCGTTACCGCCGCGGCGACACACCCAATCGGGCCCGACGGGCGAGCCGGTCGAGGTCGACTGGGACGGCGTCCAGCCGATGCGGCGAGACCCGGATCGCCGACCAGCCGAAGGCGACGATCCGCGTCCTGCAGGAGGAGTTCAACGCGACTACTGCACGCTGCTGGCCCGCTCGACGACGCCTTCGACGGCCGGCCGGATCTGCTGGGCCCGGCCGTCGGCGCGATGTACGGGCTGAAGGCCCAGGCCCAGGAGCTGATGCGGTCGCCGTCGACGGCGGCGCGGAGATGGCCGGCCCGACGTTCGAGTGGGTCCCGGACGAGCGGCCCTGACTGCGCCCGTGAGTGCGTCCCCGACCAGGATCGCGCCGCCGTCCCCGCCCGGCGATGTCGGCGCGTCGATCGACGAGCCCCATCGCCGTCCAGCCAGCTCGAGCTGCTGTTCGACCTGACGTTCGTGGTCGCCGTCGCCGGCTGACCTCGCAGCTCGCCCACGGCGTCGCCGAGGCCACCCCGTCGAGGGCATCGTGCCGTTCCTCCAGGTCTTCTTCGCCATCTGGTGGGCGTGGATGAACTTCACGTGGTTCGCCTCGTCGTTCGACACCGACGACGTCCCGTACCGCCTGTTGACGCTTGTGCAGATGGCCGGCGTGCTCGTCCTCGCCGCCGGTGTTCCCGCGGCCTCGACGGACGACGACTTCGCGCCGTCACGCTCGGCTACCCGATCATGCGGGTCGGTCTCGTCGCCCAGTGGATTCGGGCGGGCCGCGAGGAGCCTCCGCAGCCGAGCGACGGCCCGCCGGTACGTCCTCGGCATCACGCTCGCCGAGGTGGCGTGGGTGCTCCGCTGGCGTTCGACGAGGCCGGCGTGCTGCCCGGCGTGGTCGGGGCCCGGTCTTCTTCGTGCTCGTCGCCTTCGAGCTGGCGTCCCGCTGTGGGCCGAGCGGGCGCGGCCGACGAACTGGCACCCACACCACATCGCCGAGCGCTACGGGCTGTTCGCCATCATCCTGCTGGGCGAGGGCGTGCTCGCTGCGTCGATGGGCTTCGACGAGGCGCTCGCCGAGGCCGGTGGTGTGGCGTCGCTCGTGACGATCGCGGCGCCGGACTCGCGCTGGTGTTCGCGGTCTGGTGGCTGTACTCCCTCGAGTCGTGCGGCGAGGGGTTGGCGCAACCGGGACCGCTCCTATCGGTGGGGCTACGGCCACTACGGGAGTCTTCGCCGCGCTTGCCGCGCTCGGCGCCGGCCTCGAGCTCGCGGTCGCAGCACGTGGCGCACGGGACGACGGCCTCGTCCGTCGTTGTCTGCTACACGATCGCCGTACCTGTCGGACCACGTTCCTCGATCCCGGTGGGCCGTGGACCACGGCGATCCTGCCGCGCCTCGTCGTCAGGTCCGGCGTGAACGCGGCCGCCGCAGTGGCGATCATGCTGCTGCCGGCGGTCGCGCCGGTCGCTGGACCCGCCGCGGTCATCGCCGCCATCGCCGCGGTCTGCGCCGGGCTCGTCGCGGTGACGCTGTTGCGTCCAGGGTGACCTCCGCCGTTCACGGCTCCGGGGCGGGCCGTCGGCCGTCCTCGGCCGCCGCGAGCTCGGCGAGGACGATCCGGGCATGCTCCTCGGTGTCGTACTCCGCCATGATCACGTCGCCATCCACCGCGATGAACCGTGGATCGCCCACGTGTGGGCGTCGATCTCGATGACGTCACCGGCGATCGTGGCCTGCTCCTCGACGAGCTCCTCCAGGAACACGAGCCGCGGGTCCTGTCGTGCGGGTGGTCGGACATCGATGCCTCCTTCGTGGCACGCGCGACATCGCGCCTCCTCGGGTGGCGAGGAGGCGCGAGGCCGGGGATCAGCGACGGACACGGACTGGGCGAGCCAGTCCTCGAAGCGGGTCGCGCCGAGCTGGGCGGCGCCGATGTCCGGGACGAGGCTGCGCTCGGCGAGCTCGGTGCCGAAGTACTCGGCGTGGGGATCGGCGACCACTCGGCGGGGGTCCTGGCGGGCGCTGAGGTCACGGCGGACGAGCTCGTCGAGGGGGAACGCCTCCGGGCCGGCGATCTCGATCGTCCCGTTCAGTGGCGCGCCGGCCGCGACCTTGCCGACGGCGCGGGCGACGTCGCCGGCGGCCATCGGCTGGATCAGCATCGGGGAACGCGCACCGTGTCGCCGTCGGTGGCGGCCGCCAGATGCTGTCGATGAACTCGAAGAACTGCGTCGCCCGCACGATCGAGTACGGCATCGACGACCCCGTGATCAGCTCCTCCTGGGCGACCTTGGCCCGCAGGTAGCCGCTGTAGGGGAGGCGATCGGCACCGACGATGGACATCGCCACGTGGTGCCCGACGCCGGCCGCCGCCTCGGCGGCGAGCAGGTTGCGCGTCGAGGTCGTGAAGAACTCGAGCACCGCGGCGTCCTCGAACGACGGCGAGTTCGAGACGTCGACGACGACCGCCGCGCCCTCGCAGGGCGGCGGCCGAGCCGTCGCCGGTGATGGTGTCGACGCCGGTGTTGGGCGCCGCGGCGAGGGCCTCGTGGCCGTGCTCGCGGAGCAGGTCGACGAGCTTCGATCCGACGCGCCCGGTGCCGCCGATGACGACGATCTTCATGGGTTGACCACCTTCGTGTTGTGCCGGAGCCTGGCGCCCCGGTCGGATCTAGACCGGACAGCGCCGTCGCGCGTGACACGTCGGTGCCCCGCGGCCCGTGCCTGTCACAGATCGCCGCCCTCCCCGGTCCACATCGTCGCCAGTCACCGACATTCGAGGAGACCTCTCATGACCGAACACGTGTGGAACCGCCGCCCAGCAGCTCGCCGACGCCACGTCGCGACCACCGTTCCTCTACGACCTCGGCGCCGACGGCGCCCGCCAGGTGCTCGACGACATCCAGGCCGCGCCGATCGCCAAGCTGGACGTCGACGACACGTGGATCACCGTGCCGGCCGACGTCGGCGACGTGCAGGTACGGATCGTCAAGCCGGTCGGTGCCGACGGACGCTCCCGACGATGCTGTACGTCCACGGCGGCGGCTGGGTCCTCGGCAACTCCGGCACGCACGACCGGCTCGTCCGCGAGCTGGCGGTGGGCGCCACGCCGCCGTCGTGTTCGTCGAGTACGCCCGCTCCCCCGAGGCCCAGTACCCGTGCGATCGAGCAGGCGTACGCGACGGCGCAGTGGATCATCCGCGACGGCCGCCGCGGGGCTCGACCACCGTCGGCTGGCCGTGGCCGGTGACTCGGTCGGCGGCAACATGGCCGCCGCGCTGACGATCATGGCCAAGCAGCGCGGCGACGTGACGTTCGTGCACCAGTCGCTGTACTACCCGGTCACCGACGCCGCCCAGGACACCGACAGCTACCGCGAGTTCGCCGACGGGCCCTTCCTCCGGGCGAAGGCGATGGCGTGGTTCTGGGACTCGTACCTGCCGCACTGGGAGCGCCGCGCCGAGATCACCGCCTCACCGCTGCGGGCGACCCTCGACGACCTCGCCGGCCTCCCGGACGCCTTCGTGATCGTCGACGAGAACGACGTCCTGCGCGACGAGGGCGAGGCCTACGCCCGCCGCTTGACCGCCGCCGGCGTGCGCACCACGTGCGTGCGAGTCAACCAGACGCTCCACGACTTCATGATGCTCAACCCGCTGCGCGAGACCGCGGCGGCGTCGGCGGCCATCGAGCAGGCCGTCCACGTCCTGCGGACCGCGCTCGCCGCCGCGTTGAACCGATCCCTTCTACAGAAAGCAGCATTCCATGTCACAGACCACCCACCGTCGTCCTCGTCCACGGCGCCTTCGCCGAATCGACCAGCTGGAACGGGGTCATCGAGCGTCTCCACCGCCACCACGCGTCGTCGTCGCCGCAAGCACAGTGTCGATCGACGTCGTCGCCGTCGCCAACCCGCTCGCGACCTCACCGGCGATGCCGCCTACGTCGCGACGTCGTCGCGCGATCGGCGGACCCGTCCTCCTGTCGGCCACTCCTACGGCGGCATGGTCATCACCGAGGCCGCCGCCGGCAACCACGACGTGGTCGCCCTGGTCTACGTCTGCGCGTTCGCGCCCGACCACGGTGAGTCGGCCTTCCAGCTCTCGATCAAGTTCCCCGGGAGCACCCTGGCCGACGCCCTCGACGCCCACCCCGTCGGCACGGCTGCACGAGCTCGTCATCCGCCCGACGTGTTCCACCACCAGTTCGCCGCCGACGTTCCCGCGCCGCCGGCCGCCGTCATGGCGCGACCAGCGGCCCGTGACGCAGGCGGCGCTGTCGGACGGGCTCCCCACGGAAACGCCCGCCTGGAAGGACATCCCGTCGTGGTTCGTCGTTCGGGGACCAGGACCTCAACATCCCCGTCGCGCTGCACCGCTTCTTCGCCGAGCGTGCGGGCGCCCGGGCACCCGCGAGGTCGCCGGCGGCTCACACGCCCTGTCCGTGTCCCAACCCGACGTCGTCGCGGCGACGATCCTCGACACGCTCGCCGCGATGTGAGCGGAAGGGAGGGACCGATTCAGCGTCAGCCCCCACCACGGCGCGGGCGCCGTCCCGCGCTCGATTTGACGGCACATCCGTCGGGAACAGGCGCCGAACGCGTCGCCGAGGCATTCCTGGCGGCCCCACGCCACGCGCCGAGCCCACTGACGGCCGCCGCCTACGCCCAGTTGGGCGAGCAGAGGAGCCGCTGGTACGCCCGGCTCACCAGCGGCTGCACCCGCCGCCCGATCCGTGTCGTGCTCACCCACCACCGCGAGCCCTACCGCGACCCGCGCGGGAGCTGTCGGAGTGGATACCCGCCGGCACCGCCTGCTCGAGCTCTGGCCGGCTCGTTCGCCGACGTGGATCGCCGCCATCCGCTCCTCGACACGTCACCGGGTGGGGCCTACGACCGCCTACCACGCCGTGCACGACATCGTCAGCCACGGCTCGATAGGTCACGCCTTCGACGCCGACAGCGAGTACTCGGCGTGGCTCACCGAGGACCGCATGTACGCCGGGCTCGCCCGCTGGGCCCTGGCGACCGACCTGCACGGCGAGCACAGCGTCGTCTGGACGGCGAAGGACATCGCCGACCACAAGGCCGTGCTCCTCGACCCGGCCCTCCTGCGGGGGACCCGCAACCACACGCGACACCGCCACGACAGCATCGGAGACGTCGCCATGCGCATCGTCGTGATCGGCGGCACCGGCCTCATCGGGACCAAGCTGGTCCGCGCCCTCCAGGGCCACGGCCAGCGAGCGTGCTCGCGGCGTCGCCCACGACCGGGGTGAACACCGTCACGCGGATCGGGTTGGCGACGGCGCTCGACGGTGCTCGGGTGGTCGTCGATGTCGCGGACGCCCCCTCGTTCGACGACGACGCCGTGCTCGAGTACTTCGTGACCTCGGGGCGCAACCTCGCGAGCGCCGAGGCCACATCCGGTGTTGTCGCACCACGGCACGTTGACGGTCGTCGGCGCCAGCCGGCTGCCGCACAACGGCTACATGCGGGCCAAGGTCGCCCAGGAGGCGCTCGTCCGCGCCGAAGGCATCCCGTACACGATCCTGCGATCCACCCAGTCGTTCGAGCTGATGCGAACCGTCGCCGACGCCGCCACGGACGGCGGGGTGGTGCGGATCTCGCCGGCCCTGGTGCAACCGGTCGCCGCCGAGGACATCGCCGACACGCTGGCCGACGTCGCCACGGCCGCGCCAGCCGACGGCATCGAGGAGCTCGCCGGTCCGGGCCCGATCGGCCTCGCCGACCTGGTCGCCCAGTTCCTGCGCGCCCAGCACGACGCCCGCCGGGTCGAGGCCACGCCGGGCACGCCGCTACTTAGGCACGCGACTGGACGACGAGACGCTCAGGCCGCGCCAGCCCGCCCAGCTCGGACCGACCACCTTCGCCGACTGGCTGCAACGCACCGTCGCTTCATCGGCGACGAGCTCGAGCCGGGAGGTCACATCGACGAGGGTGTGACGGCGACACGGAGCTCGCCGCACGCAGCTGACCCCGAGCTTGCGTGGAAGACCTTGCGCAGGTGGTACTCGACGGTCCGCGGACTGATGAACAACTGGCTGCCGATCTCCTGGTTGGTGTGCCCGGCGGCGGTGAGCCGGGCGATCTGCGTCTCCTCCGCGGTGAGCACGTCCGGAGCCCGCCCGCTGCGCTTGCGGACGGTCTCCCCAGTGGCGGCCAGCTCACGGCGGGCCCGCTCGGCGAACGCCGCGGCGCCCATCTCGCTGAACACGTAATCGGCGCGGCGGAACTCGGCGCGGGCCTCCAGGCGGCGGTTCTGGCGGCGCAGCCACTCGCCGTGGACGAGGTGGGCACGGGCGGAGTCGACGGCGCTGCGGCTCCGCGAGTCACTCGATGGCCTCCCGGTACAGCACATCGCGCCCGCGTCGTCGCCGAGCAGGGCGCGGATCGCGCCAGCATGCCGAGGGCCCACTCGGTCCCGGACGCGAGCGTCCGTGCCACCCGGCCGCGTCGAGCGCCTCGGTCGACGGCGTCGAGCTCGCCGCACAGCGCGGCGGCCTCGATCAACTCGACGAGCACGAAGCCGGTGAGGCCGAGGTCGTCGTGCTCGTACGCTCGACGAGCGCTGGCGAGGGCCTCGGGATAGCGACCCAATCCGTTGTTCAGCACGGCCCGGATGTAGCCGTCGCCACCGAGCGCTCGTCCCTCGCCCCGGTCGTAGGCGTTCGGGATGTACCGCCCGAGCTTTGTCCGCGAGCGCCTCCTCGTCACCCCGCCAGGCGACGAGGAGGCTCGCGGTGTACTTCACCGGTGCCTGACCCGTCACGGCGGTGATCACGTCGGATTCCGCGATCAGGGCCGCCGCCGAGTCGAGCTCACCGGCGTGCACGTGCACCGCAGCCAGGTACGTGGGAGAGATGAGGGAGCTCGCTGAGCACGCCTGCGTCACCCGCGAGCTGCACCGCGTTCGTCGCCAGGTCCTCCCACAGCTGGTCCTCCCACAGCTCGCCGGCGAGCAGCCGCGCCAGCCAGAACCAGTGCACACGTCCGTTGTCACGGGTCCGCGCCTTCCTCGACGAACGCCTGCAACGCGACGGCGGTCGAGCCGACCGACGCCGTGTAGCCCGCCGTGAACCTCGTCGCCGTGGCATCCAACAGCAGGTCTGTCGGACGTGGCACGGCGGTCGGTGACGGGGCGGCGGCAGCGATGGCCGCAACCTCCTGCAGAGGTCTCGGTGCCGAGGCGACCGGCGAAGATCGCCGCGCCGAGCGCCTCGAGGTAGGTGTCACGGGCCACGGCGGTGTCCAGCGGCTCGAGCTGACGGGCCACGTCGAGCAGGAGCGGGGCGGCCTCGCGTCCCCGGTTGCGGGCGAAGACGATCTGCGCCCGGAGCCGGACGAGGGCGGCCCGGTCGAGGTCACCGAGCGGGCTGCGCTCGGCCAGCCTGAGCAGCTCGTGGGTGGCATCGCGTGCCCCGGCCTCGAACTCGGCCCAGCACGGCGGCGATTGCCCGTCGGCTTCGGCAGCCGGGTCGGCCGTCGAGCTCGGCCGCCCGCGCCAGCAGGGCGGCCACGGCGGCGACCCCGCCGCGGGCCCGTGCGGCCTCGGCCGAGCGCTCGAGATCGGCGGCCACGACGTCGTCCGGGATGGTGGCGGCGTCGGGCGGCGATGCCACGCTCGCCGGTCGGGATCGGACTCGGGATCGGTCGCCTCCGCCAGGGCGCGGTGCACGACCTGGCGGTCGCTGGCGCTGCCGGCCCGATAGGCGGCCGATCGCACCAGGGGGTGCCGGAAGCGAAGGCGCGTTCCCGACGTCGATGAGCCCGGCGGCCTCCGCCTCCATCGCCGCGTCGATGCCGATCTGCAACTGATCGGCCGCCCGCTGGAGCAGCGCCACGTCGCCGACCGGTTCAGCCGCCGCCGTCGGCCGGAAAGACGCGTCTCGACGGGCAGCACCCGGATCCGCCGCAGGAAGCTCTGCTCGATCTGGCTGGCCAGCGGTTGGGCGTCGGGGCGGCGGTAGCCACCGGCCAGCTCCGTCGCGCTAAATCACACGCGGCAGTTCGAGCAGTGCGAGCGGGTTACCCCGGGCTCGGCGACGTGCGGTCGCGCACCCGGTCGTGGAGCCGGCCGAGGATCAGCCAGTTCGAGCAGTTGCCATTCATCACGGTCGCTCAGCCCGGCGATGGTCCGGTCCGGGAGGTGGTCGACTAGCGCCGCTCGCTCGGCTCACGCACGGCGAACACGAGGGCGACCGACTCGGCGAGCAGCCGCCGAGCGACGAGCGCGAGTGCCTGGGCCGACGCCCGGTCGAGCCACTGGGCGTCGTCGACGAGGCACACGAGCGGCTGGTCCTCGGCGACCTCGGCGAGCAGGCTGAGCACGGCGAGCCCGACGAGGAAGCGGTCGGCAGCGGCGCTGGCCCACCAGCCCGAACGCGGTGGCGAGGGCGTCGCGCTGGGGCGGCGGCAGCCGGTCGAGGCGGTCGAGCGTCGGCCCGCGCAGCTGGTGGATGCCGGCGAACGCCAGCTCCATCTCGGACTCGACACCCGCGGCCCGAGCGATGCGGCACCCCGATGCCCGCACGGCGAGCTCGTCCAGCAGGACCGTCTTGCCGACACCGGCCTCGCCGCGCAGCACCAGGACCCGACTCTCGCCGGCGCGCACCGATCCGAGCAGGGAGTCCAGCACGTCGCGCTCGTGCTGCCGACCGAGCAGGCCGCCGTCCGGACCATCACTCGACACTCGCGCTCACCATCCAACATCGCCTCGGCGGCGGACGATCGACGGGTGAGGGTCAGGGGCGTCCCAGCCCTCGTGACGTGCCGTGTGGCACGGGGTCGGAGGCGCCGAACCAGTGCCGTCCGGCGGTCCGGCGCCGCCGCCGCGTCGGCGGTCACTTCCTCGGCGAAGGCCTCGCGCAGCTACGGCTCGTCGGCGTCGGAGAGGTTCGAGTGGATCAGCTCCGGCGTGTCGCCCGAGGTGCCCCGGCGTGACCTTCGCGTTGACGGCGTCGATGAAGTCGTCGTCGATGCCGGCGTCGGCAAGCCAACCGCCCAGCACGCCGGCCGCCACGCCCACCGCGTCCCGCCGTCGGGCGTGTCGAACTTCCAAGCGGTCAGGGTGGCCATCGTGAGCTCCTCGGACGTGGGGATCGCGGTCGTCGCGAACCTCGGCACGGCCCACGGCGACGGCTTCACCCCGACGGGATGATCCGACGGCGGCGGACTCAGCCGTCGTAGAAGTACGGGTCGTGGAGCCCGGCGAGCTGCCGCTCTCGCGCGTGGATGCCCGCTCGACCGCTTCGGGCGAGAGCTGGTGCACCTCATCGGTCGGGCGGATGCGCTGGGCGATGTCGCGCCGGCCGTAGTGGACCTGCAGGAACAGCCGGCCGTCGCCGCCGCGGCCGGCGTCCCGCGGTGCCAGGCGTCGGACACGAACAGGGCGACATCGCCGGCCGCGCGGTGAGCACCACCGGCGGGCGGCCGTCGTAGGAGAGCTCGGGATCGTCGAGGCGGTCCCGCGGCGCGAGCCGGCCGGAGCGGTGGCTGCCGGGCACGACCGCCGTTGGCCCGCACTCGACCGGGCAGTCCCGGAGCACGATGTGGGCGCCGATCGCGAACACCGGGTACGGGATGCGGTCGTCCCACTCGACGCCTGCCGTCGCGGCACGTGGGGACCGGCGTCGCAGTGCCAGGGCCCACCGCCGAACTCGGCGGGTTGCGCCACGCAGTGTTGGCGATCACGTGGCAGTCCTCGCCGAGAGCGGCTCGATCACCGCGAGGATCGCCGGTGGCCCACGGCCCGCTGCGACCGGGCCCGTGGTTCACATCTTGTACCGGAACTCGTCGCGGTCGGACCGTCCCCGTTGGTCGCGCTGGTCGAACACCGCTCGATCTCGGCGGCGAGGGCGGCCACCTCGTCCGCGGCCAGGACGCCACGGAGCACGGTGTAGCCGTCGCGCTCGAGCTCTCCAATGGCCTCCGGCACGGCCTCGTCGAGGAGGCCCAGGTTGCGGCCGACGCGGCGGATCACGGCGTCATCCTGCTGCACCGCCGAGCGGCTCGTCGAGCGTGGCCAGGAACGGCCCGATGGCCGCGAGGAACCCGGGCGTGTTGCCGCCGTGCACGTTGTGGCCGACGTTCGGCCACGGTGACGAGCCGGCCGACGGGGAGCGCGGCGACGAAGCGCTCGGCGGCATCCGCGGTGAGCACGTCCGACTCGCCGCCGCGCACCACCAGCACCGGGCAGCCGATGGCGGCGACGGCGTCGAGCGTGATCTCGCGCATCGAACCGGGCAACCGCCGGTGGTCGACCTTGCTGACGTACTTGAGGTAGAAGCGGCAGAAGAGGAGGTTGTACTTGATCGTGAAGGCGGTGTCTTCGCGCGAGCGGAAGCGGTCGTAGCGGGCGACGTTCTCGAGGAACACGTCGAGATCGTCGAACTCGATGTTGTGGGCGATGAAGTCGCCGATCACCTTGGCGCCCTTGGCGGAGAGCTCGGGACCGACGTCCACGACGACGACCGCGTGGGCCACCGACGGGTCGTGCAGGACGGTCTGCAGGGTCACCCGGGCCGCCCATCGAGTGGCCGAAGATCACCGGTGCTCGAACTCCTGGTCGGCGATGAACGCCAGCACGTCAGCGGCCATCGCCTCCATCGAGTAGTCGAGCTCGCGGCTCCACTCGGTATCGCCGTGGCCGCGCTGGTCGAGGGCGTAGACGTGGAAGCGATCGGCGAGGTGCAGGCTGACGAGGTCCCACGAGTGCGACGACTGGTTGCCGCCGTGGAGCAGCAAGGCCGGCGGCGCGCTCGCCGGGTTGCCCCACTCCGTGAAGTGGAAGCGCATGCCGCGCACGACCGCTTGGCGGGAGACGTAGCGAACGTCGGCGTCGTGGGGGATCCCGAGGTCCGCCGCGCTCTCGAGCAGGCTGGCGAACTCGGCGGAGGGCCGCATGTCCTTCGGCAGGAGGTCGTCCGCGAACTCGTTCAGGTACACGGCCTCGGAGCCTAGGAGGCTCCGAGCGACGCTCTTGTTCGCCGTCGTGGTGGCGACGATGGCGTCGGCGACGGCGTCGGGCGCGTCGATCGGGACGAACGTCGACACGCCGGGCACCTCGACCAGCTCGCCGTCGGAACGCGGCGGCGAGGCGGCGGCCGGTGCCACCGTGAAGCAGCGGTCGGCGGTTCCCCACACCATGCGGACCGGCCCGTCGAACTCGCGCAGGCGCGGCGCCGCGTCGACCAGCGCGTTGCGATCGAGGCCCCGGGCGAAGCGGGCGATGTCCTGGCGGATGCGGCCGTCGGTCATCGCCGGGGTGATCCAGTGGCGGGTGAGCTCGGCGTCGCGTGGCCGGCGCAGCAGCAGACCGAAGGCGAGCGGGGAGTGGCGCACGACCCGGAACCGCATCGGCGCCAGCAGCAGCCGGCGTCAGCCAGGGGCGCTTGGCGGCGAGGAACAGCGGCACGAACGCCTTCGGCGGGAAGTTCTCGAACGCGTCGCAGTTCGTCAGCACGACGCGCCCGATGCGGCGTCGCGTCGTCGGCGAGCAGCAGCTGGCAGATCGCGCCGCCGGTGTCGTTGCCGACGAGCGTGACGTCGTCCAGGCCGAGCGCGTCGAGGACGGCGTTGACGATCCGGGCCACGCCGGCGGGGGAGAGGTCGGCGTCGGGCGCCATCGGCGTGCGGTGGCTGCCGAGCGGCCAGTCGACCAGGTACGAGCGCACGCCCTGGGCGGCGAGCCGCTCGGCGACGCGGTCCCACAGCCGGCTGTCGACGAGGAACCCGTGGACGAAGACGACGGGTGGGGCCGATGGCGTCGGCGGCCCGGCGGTCGGTAGTGGAGGGTCCCGGCGGGGATGGTGACGGTCGGCATGGCGGCCTCCGTCGGCTGGTACCTTCCGTGCAGCGTGTTCGTAACTTACGTACCGACTGCATGGATGTCAAGGTGGCCATGACGCGGCGCACCCAGGCCGACCGCACCGCCGCCACCCGTGCCGCGTTGTCGCGGCCGCCCGCCGGCTGTTCGCCGAGCACGGCTACGCCGACGTCGGCACCGAGCGCATCGCCCAGGCCGCCGGCGTCACCCGCGGCGCCCTGTACCACCAGTTCGCCGACAAGGCCGACCTGTTCGCCGCCGTGCTGGAGGCGGTCGAGCTCGACCTGACCGCCGGCTGTCGACGCCGTGCCGCGGCCGCGACTGACGATCCGCTCGCCCTGCTCGTCGCCGGCGCCGATGCCTGGCTCGACGCCAGCGTCGAGCCCGAGGTCCGCCGCATCGTGCTCCTCGACGGCCCGGCCGTGCTCGGCTGGGAGCGCTGGCGGGAGGTCGGCATGCGCCACGGCCTCGGCCTCGTCACCGCGCTCCTCGGCGAGCTCATGGCGGCCGGGCGATCCCCGACCAGCCGATCGAGCCGCTCGCCCACGTCCTCATCGGCGCCCTCGACGAAGCCGCCCTCTACGTCGCCCTGGCCGCCGATCCCGGGCGAGCCCGGGCCGAGGCCGGCGCCGTGCTGCGTCGCCTCGTCATCGCCGTCACCCTTCCCCCGGAGTGAGGCCCTCCGGCGTGAGGCGCAGCGTGAACCGGGCCGCCCGGGTATCGGCGCCGGGCATCCGGCGTCGACGATGTCGAGGACCTCGGCGACGAGCGCGTCGAGATCCGACCATCGTGGCCGGCGACGGCTGGCGCAGGGCGCGGTCGATCCGCGTCGCCATCGTGGGCGGTGTGACGGCGAGACGGTCCAGTTGCCACGGCAGCCACTTCGGGTCGTCGACGGGGACGCAGACCCGATTGGCGGCGGCCAGCAGGGCGACGACGTCGAGGAGCACGTGCGAGACACGGGCGGCGAAGCTCAGCACGTCGCCTCGTCCCATCGTCAGCTCGTAGAGCACCGACGGAGCGAGCAGGCGCGGGGCGTGGGCGGTGATCTCCGCCGCCGCCGTCGTGTCGGACAGCACGAGGCGACCCTGCCACTCGCGCAGTTTGGCCTCGCCGACCACCGCGACGGCGTCACGGAGGCCTGCCGCGACCTGGTGACCCAGCCGGGGACGGCGGCCGGGGCGCAGAGCGCATCGGCCACGGCGTCGAGGGTGGCCACGGCGACGCTCTCGACGTCGAGGAACCGCCCGTCGAGGACGTGCTTCTCGAAGTAGCCGTGCGCCGTCGCGACACCGAAGGCACGGCGGGCGCCGAGCGGCTGCAGCCGCGCCGGCTCGGCGAGCCGGGCGGTGTCGACGGCGTCCCAGTACAGGTAGACGTCGAGGTCCGACGCCTCGTCGGTCCAGACCTCGCGCCACCGAACCGGTGACCAACGCCATGCGCAGACCGGGCAGGTCGCGGAACCGGTCGACGACCTGCGTCGCCGACCCGATCGGGTCCGTCGCCACGGGCCGGTCGCTGGTCAGAACGTGACGGGCACGGAGCGGGGTCCGCGCACCTGGCCGCCGGCCCACGTGACCCTCGCGCCGTCGGCGAGGCGGAACTCGGGGATGCGCCGCAGCCACTCCTCGACCGCCACGCGCAGCTCCATGCGGGCGAGGTTCGACCCGGCGCAGCGGTGGATCCCCACGCCGAACGCGACGTGGCGGTTGACCTGGCGGTCGATGACGACCTCGTCGGGGCGCTCGAACGCCTCCGGGTCGCGGTTGGCGGCGGGGAAGCTGAGCAGCACCTTGTCCCCGGCGCGCAGCGGGCAGCCGGCGAGCTCGGTGTCCTCGTTGACGACGCGCGCCATCGTCACGGGGGAGTAGGCCCGCAGGAGCTCCTCGATCGCCGTCGGGATCAGCTCCGGTTCCACGGCCAGCCGGCGGCGATCGGCCTCGTGGGTCGCCAGGTGCCACATGGCCGAGCCGATGCCGGACCAGGTGGTGTCGACGCCGGCGACGAGGATCAGGGCGAGCGTGCCGAGCACGTGGACGTCGGGCACCGGGGCACCGTCGACCTCAGCCCGCAACAGCTCGCTGACGAGGTCGTCACCGGGGTGCTGCTTGCGATCCTCGACGGCCTCGATGAAGAAGCCGGCGATGGCGTTCCACGCCGGCACGCTGCGCGTCGGGTCGTGACCGAACTCGATCGTGTCGCGCACCCAGCCCGTGAACTGGTCGGCGAGCTCGTCGGGGACGCCGAGCATCCACGAGATGACCCGCACCGGGATGCGTTGGGCGTAGTCCTGGGCGGCGTCGGCGTGCCCGGTGTCGACGACCCGGTCGATGAGCTCGTTGCAGAGCGCTCGCGTCATCGCCTCGTAGCCGTCGACGTGGGTGTGCGAGAACCAGGGCAGGATCAAGCGCCGCGCCCAGGTGTGCTGCGGTGGGTCGGCGTCGATCGGCGGCAAGCCGATGTCCGGCATCCCCTCGATCTCCTCGCCACCCCCCGACGACGCCGACGTCGCGCGAGCTGAAGCGGTCCGTGTCGTGGGCGACCGCGGCGATGTCGGCGTAGCGCGTCGGCATCCACGACGCGCCCCAACGCTCGGTGTGGGCGACGGGGCACTCGCGGCGCAGCTCGGCCCACACCTCGTACGGGCGTTCCACGTACCCGGGGTCGAGCACGTCGTAGTCGGTCGCCCAGTCCCCGACCGGAGCCGGCGACGGCGAACGCTGGTCCTGAAGTGAGTCGGTCATCTCGTCGTCCCCGATCGGCGCGTGCTGCCGCAGGTTGTAGCACGGGTGACAGCGTGGCCTCGTCAGGTGACCACTGACCGCCGGCAGAATCCACCACCGGACCTCGCTGGTGGGCGATGCTGTAGCCCGCGCCGACCACACTGGCGCGACGACGAGGAGTATCGATGCTTGCCTACGACTATCCGCTGCTGGGTCTGTTCTGGACCTTCCTGTGGTTCTTCATCTGGATCGCATGGATCGTCCTGCTGTTCCGCGTGTTCGCCGACCTCTTCCGCAACCACGAGATGAGCGGTTGGGGCAAGGCCCTGTGGTCGATCTTCGTGATCCTGGTGCCGTTCCTCGGCGTGCTCGTGTACCTCATCGCCCACGGCCACGACATGCAGAACCGGGACATCGAGACGGCGAAGGCGCAGGAGTTGGCGTTCCAGGACTACGTCCGGACCACCGCGGCCAGCGGCGGGAGCACCGCCGAGGAGTTGGCCAAGCTCGCCGACCTCCGCGACCGCAACGTCATCTCGGCGGCCGAGTTCGAGGCCCAGAAGGCGAAGCTGCTGGCCTGATCCGCTCGGCGGCGCGCCCCGCGGGATCCGCGGGGCGCGCCGCCAGCCGGCCCGTCCGGCGGGCCCACGACTCGAACACGATCGTGCCGAACGGCGGGACCGAGGCGAGCAGCGCGAGGGCGACGGTGCGCCCGCCCCACGCCAGGTGGACGGCCACCAGCAGGGTGACCGCGACGTACACGAGCACCACCACGCCGTGGATCGGCCCGCAGACCTGCACGCCCCGCTCGGACCCGCTGCCGACGTACTTGACGGCCATGGCCACGAGGAGCGCGCCCACGTCAGCGCTTCGGCGGTCGCCGCGACGACGAACCACCGTGCCCACCGATCGATCAGCGGCGCGGCGGGCTCGACGCGGGTGGGGACCCGCCAGAGGACCCAGCCGATCCCGACGGCGCCGGCCGCGAGGACAGCGGCGCGCACTCCCCAGTGGCCGAGCACGACGAACGCGCCCAAGGAGCAGACGACGGCGATCGACGTGACGGCTGCCGTCTTGGCGCCACGCGGCATGCCCAGCCCGGCGCGGTAGTCGCGGACCAGCGGGCCCACGCCCGGGCGGTCGAGCACCCATTGCTCGAAGCGCGGGCTCGAGCGCGAGAAGCACGCGGCCGCGACCACGAAGAACACCGTCGTCGGCAGCCCGGGCACGACGATGCCCACCGTCCCGATCGCCACTGACACCCAGCCGAGGGCGAACCACCCACCGCGGGCCAGGCGTCCGGACATCGCCCGCAGGCTACGGCGGGCGCCGTCGTCAGGTCGTGGCGCCCTCCGCCGTGACCTGCATGTCGAGGAGTGTCGCCGGACCGAACGTCGTGGTCATCGCCACGTCGGCCGCGTCGCGGCCCCGTCCGATCACCGTGCGGCCGATGCGTCGCTGCCCGTGGTTGCGCGGGTCGAACGTGTACCAGCGGTCGCCGACGTAGACCTCCGTCCAGGCGCAGAAGTCCATCGGCGTCCCGGGGTCGGGCACGGCGATGTCCGGCAGGTACCCGACGACGTAGCGAGCTGGGATCGACAGGGCCCGGCACATCGTGATGGCGAGGTGGGCGAAGTCGCGACAGACGCCGACGCGATCGGCGTAGGCGTCGGCGGCCGACATCGTGGGCGACGATGCGCCGTAGCGGAACGTGACGTGCTCGTTGACCCATCCGACGATCGTCGTCCACCGCCCCCATCCCGGGCCGAGCGAGCCGAAGCGGTCCCAGGCCACCGTCGCCAGCTCGTCGGACGGGCAGAAGCGGCTCGGCAGGAGGAAGCCCAGCACGTCGTCGGGGAGCAGCCCGAGGTCGCCCTCGGCGGCGCCGGGGTCGACGGCGTCGAACCCGGCGTCGTTCCGCACCGTGGCGCGATACGAGAACGTGGCGTGGCCCGCCGGCAGCAGCAGCCGCCGGCACTGGTTGCCGAACACGTCGCGATACGTCGAGCTCGTCACGCCCTCGGGTGCGGTGAAGCACTCCTCCACGACGCGCCCGCCCTCGGTCTCGTGGGGCTCGACGATCACGACGGCGTGCACCGGCTGCGGCACCTCGAAGTCGAAGCGGCACCCGACCGCGAGGAGGGTCGGAACGATGTGACCGTCGACCTCGGTGGTCAGGGCGACCGGATCGGCGGGCGCGCCGGCGACGAGCAGGTTCGACATGGTGAGATCCTCCGGGGCCGGGCTCGGCGGGTGCCGGCGGCCGCCGCCTACCCGGAGGTGGGACGATCGAAGCGACCGTGGCGCGTGCACCACCCGCTCGGGTGACGTCGACCGACCCGCGTGCGGGGCCCGGCACCTCGGCCCACAGGACGGTCGACCCGCGCCTGACGTCGACGCCCCACGAGCAGCACACGGCCTGCAGGACGCGCGTGCTCATCTGGCGGAGGGGATCGATCACGTCGTCGGGCGCGAGCGCTTCGGTGCTGTCGATCCGCAGCAGGACCCGCCCGTTGCCGAGGCAGGCGTGGAGCGTCGGCGGACCGGCGCAATCGTTGACCGCACGGGTGACGAGCTCGGAGGCGGCCAACACGACGTCCTCCTTGGCGGCATCGTCGCAGCCGAGCTGGTCGAGCCAGTCGCCGACGGCGTGCCGAGCGGTCCTGGCGGCACCTCGGGACCACTCGAGTTGCTCCTGGAACCGATCCATGACTGCCCACCTCTCTGCCTTCCCGGGCTGTACCCGGCCCGAGCGCGACGAACCGTCCCCGTGCGATCGAGCGGTCAGGCCGCCCGCGGCGTCAGGAGGGCGCCGGTCCGTCCTCGTCGGGCTCCGTGGGGTTCGGGCCACCCAGCTCGGCTTCCCCCACCGGGACGTCGATCGGCGCGTCGGGGCGCCGGAACAGGCTGCCGACCTCGCGCCCGATCAGGTCCACCGTCGCCGACAGCGCATCGTTCAGCGACGTCGCCGCATGCTTCGCCTGCGTCTTGACGTCGTCGTCGCGCAGCACGTCGACGGCGCGGAGGCCGACGTCGCGGCCGGCGTTGACGAAGCGCTCGAAGGCATCACGCAACGCCTCGCCAGCGGCGTTCGCCTCGACGCCGGGGACGGCCGCTCGTCGCCCTGGTAGCGCTCCTTCATCGTCCGGCCGAGGTCGGCGAAGCCGTCGGCGACGTCGTTCCAGGCGTCCTTCATCGGGTCATCCATCGGGGACCTCCTCGTCGTGCTGCACCATGCTCGCGCCCAACCCGGCGGCCGGCGGCGCCATCGTCGGTCAGCGGATCGCCACGGCGTTGCCCGGTGAGCCGAGGCCGTCGGGCAGGTGCAGTGGCGCGGCGACGAAGAGGAACGTGGCCCGCCCGTCCTCCCGACAGGCCGTCGCGAGGCGTTCGAGGTCGAACATCTCCCCGAGCGCCGTGCCGAGCGTCGGCAGGAGACGCCGGTGCAACGAGCCGACGGCGGGGTCGCCCGGAACGACCTCGACGGCCGGGTTGTCGCAGCACAGCGCAGCGGGATGGGCGTTCCACACGAAGCGCGCCATCTCCTCGTCGGCCCGCAGGCCGGCGAAGTGCGGTGCTCCGGCGTAGGCCTCGCGGGTGGCCCGATCGAGGGCCAGGTAGGCCGGCACCCAACCGGTGCGCACGCACCAGATGTCACCGACCTGCGGCTCGATCCCGGCCGCGTCGAACGTGGCCTGCACCTCGCCGGCGGTGATGGGCCGCGGGGTGAGGGCGTCGTAGTCGGGATCGGTGGCGGCGAGGTGGGCCGCCGACGTCGAGGAGCACGCCGCGCCCGGCGATCCCGTGGCGGGCCCAGTGGTCGATCCCGAGGCCGATCGGGCCGTCCGTCGGGTTCTGCGTGCGGCCGCCCCAGAAGCCGTGCTCGCGGCAGCGGACGTGGCTCAGCGCATCCCACTGCGTCGAGCCCTGCGGGTGGAAGTCGTCGAGGTGGTCGTCGTACTCGTGGCGGTTGAGGGCGACGACGTGGTGCTCGTACCGCCGGCGCCCGAACAGCGGCGGGTCGGGGACGTCGAGTGGCAGGTCGAGGGGGATCAGCTCGCCCGTCCGCACGCCGGATGCGGCGCGCGACCCGCGCCGGGGTGACGAGGTTGATCGAGCCGAGCACGTCGTCGCGGCCGAACACGTCCCAGGCGTGGCGGACGTCGAGGCCGGGAACGAGCGGCAGGTCGTCGTAGTCGGGCAGTTCGTCGGTGCGTGTGCTGGGCATCGTGGTCACCCTTCCCTCAGAAGCCGGCGCGGGAGGCGGCGGCGAACGTGTGCACGGGCCACATGTCCTGGTCCTCGCCCCAGGCCACCTCGCCGTCGAGCTCCCACCGCACGAGGCTGTTGATGTCGATGAACGTGTGCCGGTTGACGATCATGCGGCTCACCGGCTCGCCGACGGCGCGCAGCGCCGAGCCGTCCTCGGCGGTGGCGGTGATCTCGACGTGCTCGACCCAGCCGTGACGGCGATGGCGCCGCACGACGCGCCGGCCCGCGGTGAGCCCGACCGTGCGCCCCTCGCGCCGCGAGAACCCGTAGGCGACGGGGTCCTCGTCAGCGCTCGTGCTCGTCACGGCGAGGAAGCCGTGCCCGTCGGCTGTCGCCCCGGTGACGTAGGCCGCTCGGCGCGGCCGGTGCTCGGGGCGTGGACCCCACGTGCGGTCGCGCATCGCCACGCAGTCGATCGTCAGCCGCTCGCCGAGCACGTCGACGGTGCCGGTGACGTGTCCGAGCTGGTCGAAGTGGTGCGCCGAGCCGAACGTCGAACCGACGGCGCGCAACGGCTCGGGCGCCATGACGCCGCGGAACCGGAGGTCGACGCGGAGGCGGTCACCGTCGTCGTAGCCGAGGTCGTAGCAGCGCGTCGCCTCGACGCGCGGATCCGGACGCCGGTCGGCAGCGTCGCGTCGCGGAGGTCGGTGGCGGGCGGCAGCTGCAGGGCCGAGAAGTTGGTGCTGTAGAGCACGTCCCACGGCAGCCATGCGGTGTCGTCCCACACCCATGCGCCGCCGGCGACGGTGCCGATGTTCGGTCGCACCATCGTGTAGAGCCAGCCGCCAACGCGGCGCTGCGGGTGGTGGAACGAGAACCAGGCCGTCTCCGTCGCCCACCAGTGGTCGCCGAGCGCGGCGGTGTGCATCTCGTCGTCGGCCGGTCCGAAGGCGACGGTGGCGTCCATCAGTACCCGAGCGTCCGGGCGGCCTGGTCGAGGACGACGGGGATCGACCACTGCGTCCTGGCGAGGCGGAGGTCGCGGTTGCGGCCGTCGGCGAAGAGGCCGGTGGCGCTCATCCAGAACGCGGCCGAGCGCATCGCGTACAGCACGTGGTAGTAGCGGCAGCGATCCTCGTCGATGACGATGCCCGTGCCGTCCTCGTAGCGGCGGACGAACTCGTCGCGCGGCACGAGGTTGGACAGGAGGTCGGTGCCGTCGCGGTTGAGCTCGGACAGCACGTAGGCCACGTCGTACATCGGGTCCCCGATGACGGGCGTCTCCCAGTCCAGCACGGCCGAGACGCGGTCCTCGTGGATCAACAGGTTGCCGGTGCGGTAGGCGCCGTGCACGAGGGTGCAGCGGTCGGTCGCCGGCGCGTTGGCCTCCAGCCAGCACCGGATGTCGGTCAGCACGGGATCGACGTCGATCCCGGACGCCTCGACGAGCGACCACCACGTCGCGATCTCCCGCCGCGCGAAGTGCTCGCCCGGCTCCGGCACGCCGAGGAAGTCGAGGCCGGCCCGCTCCCAGTCGAGGGTGTGGACGGCGACGAGGGCATCGGTGAAGCTCCCCGGGAGCACGCCGCGCGCGGCGGCGTCCGCATAGAACCGCAGGCCGTCACGACCCCATGGGCTGGGGCACGTGCCGGGCACCTTCTCCATCACGAGGAACGGCGCCCCCAGCACCTCGGGGTCGGCCTCGTACCAGTACGGCCGCGGCGCCGGGACCGTGCTGTCGGCGAGGCACTGCAGGACCCGGAACTGGGTGCCGAGGTCGGACAGCTCGCGCAACAGGGCGTTGCCGGGGTCGCGCCGCAGGCACAGGCCACGGCGCTGCTCGGCCCCGTCGGCCGCCCACGTCGCGTCGAACAGCCACGTCTCGTGCGACCACCCGACGGCGATCCGCTGCACATCGTGCAGGACGACGGGTCCACCACCGAGCCGGCCCGCGAGGTAGCCGGCGATGCGCCGCGTCAGCTCGTCGTCGACGGTGGTCACGAGGCGTACGCGAGGACGTGGTCGAGGCGGGCGCGCAGCCCGGTGCGCACGCGCCCGAGCGCGGCGTCGAAGCGGGCCGGGCCGAGCTCGTCGCGCGTCGCGTACAAGCTCGTGACGACCGCTCGCCACGCCGCCGTGGCGCCGTCGCGAGCGAGGACGTCCAGCGCCGCCGTGACGTCCTCCGGCGGCGTCGCGCCGAGCGCGGCACGGACCTCGGCGACGAGCGTCCGGCGATCGACCTCGGCGTCCACCGAGGCGGCCCGCAGCTGGCCGGCGAGCTTCTGGAGGACGACGGCTGCCATGAAGGCCTGCGTCTTGGCGAACGGATCACCCACCGCCGGTCCGATCTCGCGCCGCAGCGTGTCGGCCACCGCGTCGAGCAGCTCGTCGGGTGAGGCCACGGGGCGAACGTAGCGCGGGCCCATCGGCGACCCGGACGGGGACGCCGGCGCGCCAAGATCGGACGATGACCACGACGGCGACGCGCCCGGGAGCCCTCGACGAGCTGGCGATCACCGTCGTCGTCGACAACGAGACCGACACCCTGTCCAGCGTCGACGCGGGCATCCCCCAGGTGCCCGAGGCCGCATCGCTCGTCGCCCGGACGCCGCCCCACGCGCTGCCGGGCGGCCACGCCGGGGTCACCGTGTTCGACCAGCTGTGCGTGGCGTGCCACGGCCTGTCCGTGCTCGTCACCGCGCGACTCGGCACGCGGGTGTCGAGCGTGCTGTTCGACGTCGGCCCCGACGGGCGGGTGTGGCTCGAGAACGCGAGCCGGCTCGGCATCGACCTCGCGACCATCGATGTGGTGTTCCTGTCGCACTGGCACGCCGACCACAGCGGCGGACTCGTCGCGGTGGTCAGCGCGATCAGCGCGGCGCGGGCGGCGGCCGGATCGCCCGCGCCGGTCGTCGACGTGCACCCCGAACGTCCCGATCAGCGCGGGGTGATGGGGCCGAACGGCACCCTGCTGCTGCTGCCACCGGAGCCGACGCTCGCCGACCTGCGCGGCGCCGGCGGTGACGTCGAGCTGCACGACGAGCCCCATCTCGTCGCCGCCGGCCTCGTCGCGGCCAGCGGGGCGATCGACCGCGTGACGAGCTACGAGACCGGTCTGCCCGGCCACCACTCGATCCGCGGCGACACGGTCGAGCCCGACCCGCTCATCGCCGACGAGCGGTTCCTCGCGGCCGAGGTGCGCGGACGCGGCGTGACGGTGCTGTCGGCGTGCTCGCACGCCGGGATCGTCAACGCCTGCCTCGGCGCGCGGGCGCGCTTCGACGCCGCGCCGATCGACCTCGTGCTCGGCGGCTTCCACCTCGCCGGGGCCGCGATGGAGGGCCGCATCCCGGCGACGACCCGTGACCTCGCCGAGCTGGTCGCCCCGCGGCTCGTCGCGCCGGGGCACTGCACGGGCTGGCGGGCGAAGGCGGCCCTGGCCGCTCGCTTCGCCCCCCGCCACTACGCCCCGAGCGCCGTCGGCACGCGCTACGTGCTGACGGCGGCCGACCGTATCATTCCGACCGATCCTGGTAGTGTGTTGGTCGAGCGAGACGGGTCCGCGTGCGCACGGGTGGTGGAGTCGGTCGGATGCCTAGCGGGCTCCCGACACGAGCGGGAGCAGCTGTGGTCACGGGAGCAGGACGTTCGACATCTTCGGTCGCGGCGGTGCCCGCGGTGGAGCCCACGCCGTCACGGCGCCCGCGCTCCGCGACGGCGGCGCCGACGAAGGTGCGCTACGGGCGATCCCGTCGCTCGACGGGCTGCGCGCCCTCGCCGTGCTCATCGTGCTCGTGTCCCACGCCGGGTATGGCGAGCGATCCCCGGTGGTCTCGGCGTCACCGTCTTCTTCTTCCTCAGCGGGTTCCTGATCACGACGTTGCTCCTCGACGAGCAGCGCGAGCACGGCGCGGGTCAACGTCGGTCACTTCTACCTGCGGCGGGCGTACCGCCTGCTGCCACCGCTCGTTCATCACGCTGGCGATCGCCTACCTGCTCGTCGGCCTCGGCCTGCTGGGCGGCGGGATCGAGCTGGGCGGCCTGGCGTCGCAGGTCTTCTACTGCGCGAACTACTACCAGATCTTCGTCGATCCCGGCGAACACGATCCCGGCCGGCACCGGCATCCTCTGGTCCCTCGCCGTCGAGGAGCACTTCTACATCGTCTATCCGGCGCTGATGTCGTCTTCCTGCGAGTTCACCAACGCCCGCCGCACCCTCGCCGTCGTGTTCGCCGTGCTGTGCGTCGCCGCGCTGCTGTGGCGGATCTGGCTGGTGTCGCGACCGGGGTTCGACGAGATCCGCACCTACTACGCGACGGACACACGGTTCGACTCGATCCTCTTCGGGTGCCTCCTGGCGCTCTGCTGCAACCCGGCTCGCCCGTCACCGACCCGCCCCCAGCGCACCACGATCCGCGTCGTCGACTGGGCCTTCTCGGCGGCCGGTGTCGCTGCTCCGCTGTCGACCCTCGTGTACCGCGAGGCCGACTTCCGCGAGACGTTCCGGTACACGCTGCAGGGCCTCGCCCTGCTGCCGATCTTCTACTACGCCATCAGAGTACGCGACGTCGGGCCGTTCCGCCTGCTCAACACGAAGTGGTTGATCGCCGCATCGGCGTGCTGTCCTACGGCATCTACCTGAGCCACTACATCGTGCTCGAGGCGCTCGGCAAGAACGTGCACGTAGCGATCCCCGCGTGGGACGGGTGATCATCGCGCTCGCCGTGGCCGCAGGGTTCGCGACGCTGCTCGACCGCCTCGTCGACCCGTACTTCCGGCGCCGGCACGCGGCGCTGCACTGACGGCAGCCCGGCCGGGCAGAATGACGTCCATGCCTGACGCCCCGTTCGAGCACGTCATCACGTCGCTGGAGGAGGTGCGCGAGCTGTACCGCCACCCGCACGACCTCGTGCGACGCAAGAAGATCGGTCGCCTCGACGAGGGGTGCCGGGCGGTCATCGCCAACGCGCCGCTCGTGCTCGTCGGCACGGCGGGGGCCGACGGGACGTGTGAGGTGTCGCCGCGCGGCGGGCCGCCCGGGTTCGTGCAGGTCCTCGACGAGCAGCGCCTGGCGATCCCCGACCTGAGCGGCAACAACCTCCTCGACTCGATCTCCAACGTCGTCGCCAACCCGTACGTCGGCCTGCTGTTCGTCCTACCCGGACGCGACGAGACGCTGCGCGTGAACGGTCGGGCCTGGCTCACGACCGACGACGCCGTCCTCGACGGCTTCACGGCCGAGCTGAAGCGGCCGAAGGCGGCGATCGGCGTCGAGGTCGTCGACGCGTTCGTGCACTGCGCCAAGTCGTTCCGGCGCGGCCATGTCTGGGATCCGGCGACGTGGGCGCCCGAGGCGGCCCCGAGCGCGGCGGAGCTGTTGACGTGCCACATCGAGCTCGAGGCGACGCCGGCACAGCTCGCCGCCGACCTCGAGGCCGGGTACGCCCACGACCTGGCGGCGGAGCGAGCCTGACGTCTCAGCGCACGGGGTCGGCGCGCGCCGCCTCGTACTCGAGTGATCGTGCGCCGCACGAGGTCGTCGACGGCCGGGACGTCGCGCACGCCCGAGACGGCGTGACCGGCGCTCCAGATGTCGCGCCAGCGGCGTGGCCCCGTCGCCGCCCCGCCGTACAGCGCGGCGGCGGTGTCCTCGGAGATGGTCGCCGGCAGGGCATCGGGGTCGAGCCCGGCGGCGACCAGGGACGGCCGCAGGATGCTCGTGGGGAGCCCGGAGATGGCGCTCGTGAGCAGCACGTCGTCGAGCTCGCCGGTCACGAGCATCGCCTTGTAGGCGGGCGCCGCCATGCTCTCCGCCGTCGCGATGAACCGGGTGCCCATGTACGCGAGGTCGCAGCCGAGGACCTGCGCGGCGTACAGCGCCCGCCCGTCCGCCACGCCACCGGCGAGGACGACGGGCCCGTCGAACCAGCGCCGCACGGCACGCACGAACGCGAACCCGTTGGCCCACCCCGTCTGCCCGCCGGCACCGGCGGTGAGCAGCACGAGCCCATCCGCGCCGGCCTCGACGGCACGCCGGGCGTGGTGGACCGAGGCGACGTCGGCGAGCACGAGGCAGCCCGCCTCGTGCAACGGGGCGACGACCGGCGCCGGCGAGCCGACGCTCGTGATGACGACCTCGGCGCCGTGGGCGCAGATGCGCTCGACGTGGGTCGCCGCGGCGGCGTGGCGCACGATGACGTTCGGGCAGTACGGCGCGTCGGCCGGGCCGAGGGCGTCGTCGAAGCGGCCGAGCCACTCGTCGAGCTCGTCGAGCGAGCGGCAGTTGGCCGTCGGGAACGCACCGATGGCGCCCGCCCGGCACGCCGCGAGCACGAGGTCCGGCCCGGACACCTGGAACATCGGGGCGGCGACGAGCGGGAGCCGCAACCGGGACGTGATCGTCGCCGGCAGCCCCGGCATCAGGAGAAATCGGCGAGCACGCCGCCGGGCAGCCGCGGCAGGTGCTGGACCGCGTCGTGCAGCTGCTCGGTCCACACCCGGTCGAGCTCGGCGAGGTACGGGTTGTCGGCCTCGATGCGCATCTCGATGACCTCGAGCGAGCCGTTGCGGTAGACGGCGGCGTCGTACGGCGGACCGACGGACAGGTTGGCGTGCGCCGTGCTGAGCATCGAGCCGAGGGCGATCTTCGCCGCGGTCTGCAGGTCGACGTGGGCGCGCACGGCCAGCTCCAGGAGGAACTTGCCGTACTTCGCCTCGCCGATCTGCAGGAACGGCACGGTGTCGGACACGCGGATGTAGTTGCCCTCCGAGTACACCATGAGGATGTCGGGGCGGTCGCCGGTGATCTGGCCGCCGAGGATGAACGTGGCCGCGGCACCGAGCCCGACGGTCGCCACGTGCGACGCCGTCACCTCCTTGTTCAGCCGTCCGAGGTAGAGCGCGGCCTCGAAGAGGTGGTTGACGGTCGCCAGGCTCTCGTGGTCGCCGGGGGTGGCGAGGTCGCGGTCGATCCGCGACAGCACCTCGTGGGTCGTGGCGAGGCTCCCCGCCGCCTGCACGACGAACAGCCGGTCGGGTGCCGCCCGGATCACGTGCAACTTGCGATAGGTGCCGACGTTGTCGACGCCGGCGTTGGTCCGCGTGTCGGAGAGGAACAGGAGGCCGGCGTCGAGGCGCATCGCGAGGCAGTAGGTCACGGGCGTCAGCTTGGCCGCTCGGCTGCGCCGCCGCGCGAACCGGCGCGGCGCAGGATCGCCACACCGACGACGGCGGCGACCGACGACGCCACGAGGATGGCGATCTTGGCGTCGTCCTGCAGCAGCGGCCGATCGTCGAACGCGAGGCCGGTGACGAACACCGACACCGTGAAGCCGATGCCCGCGACCCCACCGACGCCGACGATGCCACGCCAGGTGGCGGTGCCGGGCAGCTCACCGACGCCGAGGCGCACGGCGACCCACGTGAAGGCGCTGACGCCGACCAACTTGCCGACGACGAGGCCGACGACGATGCCGTGGGTGATCCGCGACGTCATGGCGTCGCCGAGCGCCTCGGTCGACACGGGCACGCCGGCGTTGGCGAGGGCGAACAGCGGCACGATGACGAAGCTCGTCCACGGGTGCAGCAGGTGCTCGAGCCACTCCACCACGGAGACCGAGTCGCGGGCGAGGTCGACCGTGCGGCGGGCGTGCTCGACGTCGGAGAGGTCGGTCAGCTCCGCGGTGTCGATGAGCTCGGCGCGGCGCAGCGGCCGGGTCGGGGTCAGCAGCCCGAGCACGACGCCGGCGATGGTGGCGTGGATGCCCGACTCGTGGAGGGCCAGCCAGAGCGTGGCGCCGAGGGCGACGTACACGAGCATCGAGCGCACCCCGAGGGCCCGGCAGGCGACGACGGCACCGACGACGACGACGGCGCCGACTGCGGCCGCCGAGGTCGATGCCGTCGGAGTAGAAGATGGCGATGATGGCGATGGCGCCGATGTCGTCGACGATCGCGAGGGCGAGGAGGAACAGCTTGAGCGACGGGTCGATGCGTGCGCCGAGCAGGCTGACCACGCCGATGGCCATCGCGATGTCGGTCGCCACCGGGATCGCCCAGCCCGCCGCGCCCTCACCGCCGGCGTTGAACGCGACGTAGATCAGGGCCGGGGTCACCATCCCGCCGACCGCGGCGATCGCCGGCAGCGCGGCGCGTCGGGGCTCGCGCAGCTCGCCCTCGACGAGCTCGCGCTTGATCTCGAGGCCGACGACGAAGAAGAAGATCGCCATCAGCCCGTCGTTGATCCAGTCCCGCAGATCGAGGTCGAGGACGTGGCCACCGAGGTCGATCGCCAGCCGGGTGTGCCACAGCTCGACGTAGGACGCCTTCCACGGCGAGTTGGCCCAGACGAGGGCGGCGGCCGCGGCGATCAACAGGGCCACCCCACCTGCGGCCTCGGTGTGCAGGAAGTCGCGGAGCGGGCGCACGAGCCGCACCCGCACACCGCTGGCCGGGCCCGTGTCGACCATCGGACGGTTCTAGCCGACGGCGACGAGTCGCACGTCGTGTGCCCCTGCGGCCGCGTGGAGGAACCGCAGCAACCGCTCCGCCTCGGCGGCGATCGCGGCGAGCTCGCGGCGGGACCGTGGCAGGTGGCGCACGGTGAGCGTCGCCGCGCCGCCGACCTGGTCCTGCGACCATGTCGCGGCGATCGATCCGTCGACGAGCACGGTGCCGTGCACGGGTCCCTCGGTGGCCAGCGCGGCGACGTCGTCGGGCACGTAGCGCGAGCGGTCGGCGTGTGAGAGGACGACGTTGTCGTACGCGGGGAGGAACCGCACCGGCGCCGGCGTGTCGGGGTCGGGGAGCGGAGCGTCCGGCACGTCGACGAGCTCGCGGCCGTGCTCGTCGCGGAACGTGCGCAGGGTCGGGCGCATCCGGTCGAGCACCTCGCGGAAGCCGGTCAGCCGCGACCACGTCGCCAGGTCGGCCGGCAGCGCGGGGCCGAACGCGGCGAGGTACCGGCGCACGACGTCGTCGATGCGGGCGTTGCGGTCGAGTGGGCGTCCGAGCCAGCTGTCCGTCGTCGTGAGGGTCACCGCCCCGCGCCGGCCCCACACGCCGCGGGGCGGCACCTGCACGAGCGGGAGCAGGCAGCGCGCCGCATAGGCCAGCGAGGGCGCGTCGAGCGCCGGGTGCAAGGCGGCGAGCGCGGCGCGGAGCTGCGTCGTGGTGAGCGGTCGCTCGGCCATCGCCGCCGCGGCGTCGGCCATCAGCGGGCCGAGGTCGAGGTCGCGCAGGTGCGGCGCGTGGTCGCGATGGCGGCGCAGCTCGGCGGTGAGCACCGGCTGGGTCAGCGGCCGCAGCGTCAGGGCGTCGTCGGCCGTGAGGAGGTGGATCGTCGCCCGCATCACGACGATGCGCACGGCTCGCCGTTCGGCCACGTGGCGACCGAGCTCGTCGGGGTCGAACCCGACGAGCCGCGACCACAGCGCCAGGTACGGATCACCGGGGTTCTGGGCCTGCAGGCCGACGAGGTGGGCGACAGCCGCCAGCGGTGCGAGCTCGTGGCGCTCGAGGAGCAGCTGGCGGGCCATCGTCGCCCGGTTCAGGGCGCGGCGGGTCAGGACGTCGGCCACCCGCCGATCTTGGCGCGCCCGTGGGCCGTCAGAAGCTGATCGTGATCGGCGAGTCCTCGTACCAGCTCAGCTGCCAGCCGCGTCGCGGCACCTCGCTGATGGTGTCCTCGCCGAGGACCTCGTTGATCCCGCCGACCAGGACACCGGCACGGCGTGGCGTGAGCTGTGGCAGGTTGAGCTTCGCCGCCAGCTCCTCGCTCGTGAAGACGTGCCCCGGCTTCTGGGCCATCAGCGTGAGGATCGCCCGCTGCTGGGCCCCGAGCGTGATGTCGGTGGCCTTGGTGTCGGGGAACGGGGTGGCGTACGGCGGGTAGACCATGTCGCGGACGGTAGGAACCCTCCGTTACGGCTCTGTTGGGACGGTGTGAACGGCGTGTTAACCGACCAGCTCCTTGGCGATGCCGTACCAGAACTCCGTCGACAGGCCGAGCGACGCCGTGTCGATCCGCTCGTCGTTGCCGTGGAAGCGCTGGCCGAAGGACTCGACCGTGACCTCGGGTGAGAACAGCGCGGCGCCGTAGGCGATCGAGCCCTGCTCGCGGTAGAAGCGGGCGTCGGTGCCGCCGGTGATGATGCCGGGCGTCAGGACGGCGCCGGGGTAGGCGACCTCGGTGCGGGTCCGCAGCGTGTCCCACAGCGGGTTGTCGACCGGGGAGCGGGTCGACTCGAACTCCTGGATCGGTGAGATCTCCACCCGTCCGGCGAGCTCCCCGAGCACCTCGGCGAGGTAGCCGTCGACGACCTCCTTGGTGTCGCCGGGGACGGTGCGCATGTCGACGTCGATGTCGATCACGTCGGGGATCGTGTTCGTCTTCTGGCCGCCGTGGATGACGTTCGGCGACACCGTCGTGTGCGTGCAGGCGTGGGCGATCCGGGCGTAGTCGGGGGGCAACGTCGCCAGGGCGTCGCGGATCGTCGTCGGGTCCGACAGGCTGCGGCGCAGGTCGTCGGGGATGTCGAGCGAGGCGATGCGGGCGGCCCACAGGTCGTCGAGGCGGGACGGCGTCTGGAACGTGGCCAACCGGCGCACGATCTCGGCCGCCGTGATGAGGGCGTTGTCGGACCCGTAGGGCATCGAGCCGTGGCCCGGCGTCCCGTGGACCCGCAGGCGGCGCCAGGCGATGCCCTTCTCGGCGACGTTGACGGTGATGTGCCGGGTGCCGTCGTGGCTGATCGTCGAGTACCCGCCGGACTCGGTGAGCACGTACTTCGCGCCGACCGCGTCCCAGTGGTGGTCGATCATGTACTCGGCGCCCCAGTGACCGCCCGCCTCCTCGTCGGCGACGCCGAAGTAGATCAACGTGCCCCGCGGGCGGAACCCCTCGTCGGCGAGCTGCCGGAACGCGACGGCCATCGACGACGTGATGCACAGCATGTCGATCGCCCCGCGACCCCAGACCTCGTTGCCGATCAGCTCGCCGCCGAACGGGTCGCGGGACCACCCGTCGGGGTTCACCGGCACCACGTCGGTGTGGCCCATGAGGCACAGGGCCGGGGCGTCGGGATCGCTGCCCTCGATGCGCGACACGATCGACGTGCGACCGGGGCGGCTGTCGAAGCGCTGCACGGCGAGCCCGCCGCCCTCGAGGTAGGTCTGCAGGAGGTCGGCGTTGCGGACCTCGTCGCCCGAGTCGGGTGAGCCGTCGTTGACGCACTGGTTGCGGATGAGGGCCTGCAGCAGCTCGGTCGTCGGCCCGGTGGCCGACTCGGCGGTGATCATGGCTCCGAACCTACGCCGTCGTCCCTCCCCGGTCAGCCCGGCGGACCGCCCGTCAGGCCGGCGGGGCGGCGAGCGCGGCCTCCCAGTCGGAGCGCAGGAGGCCCATCACGATCGTGTCGTGGAACTCGCCCGCCCAGCGGAGGCCGTCGCGCAGCACGCCCTCGCGACGGAAGCCGACGCGCTCGTAGACGTGCTGGGCGCGGGGGTTGAACGCGTACACCTCGAGCTGGATGCGGTGGATCGGCAGCTCCCGGAACACGTGGTCGACCACGAGGCGCGTCGCCTCGGTGCCGTAGCCGCGGTCGCGACCGCCGGGGCCGAGGGCGATGCGGAACCCGCACGACTGGTTGTCGGGGTCCCAGTCGAGGATCGCCAGCTCCCCGATCCAGCGATCGCTCGCCCGCTCGACGATGGACAGGTCCCAGCGGTCGGTCGTCGCGCCGCGGGAGCCGAACCAGTCGCGGATCTGCGGCAGCGTGAACGTCCGGTGGGTGCCCGTCAGCCGCTGCCCCTCGTCGTCCATCGACGCCAGGAAGTCCTCCGCGTCGGCGGGGGCGACGGGCCGCAGCACGACGCGTTCGCCGGTGATGGTCGGTTTCGTCGAGAAGTCGTCCACGCCGCGATCCTCACACGGGCGCGCCGGCACCAGCCCGCCCCGGACGACCGCCTACCGTCCGGCCATGGACATCGTGCGCGTCTTCACCGGTCCCGATGGGCAGTCGCACTTCGAGGATGTCGCGATCGACCTCGACGACGCCGGCGCAGCAGGGCGGATCTCGCCGCTGTGGGCCGGCGGTGGCGTGCAGTTCCGCGAGGTCGACGGCGATTACCACATCGGCTACCACACGGCGCCGCGCCGTCAGCTCGTCGTCAACCTCACCGGATCGGTCGAGATCGAGGTCGGCTCCGGCGAGACGCGGTTGTTCGGCCCGGGCACGATCCTGCTCGCCGAGGACCTGACGGGCCAGGGGCACATCAGCCGCAGCGTCGACGGGGAGCCGCGGACCTGCCTCTTCGTCCACCTGTCGTGAGGACGGACAGCTCGGCGGCCGCTCAGCCGGCGAACGGTTCGAGCACCTCGAGGATCTCGTCGCCGTAGCGCTCGAGCTTGGCCGGTCCGATGCCGTCGCACGCGACCAGGTCGGCCGGCGTGGTCGGGCGGGCGAGGGCGATGCCGCGCAGGTGCTTGTCGTTGACGACGACGTAGGCGGGGACCGCGTCGGCTGCCGAGCGCATCGAGCGCCACGCGCGCAGCGCCGCCTCGGCCTCGGCCGCGCCACCCCACAGCGTCGTCGGCGCGACGAGCGGCGCCTTGCGACCGTCGTGCTCGACGCGCTCGCCGAAGCGGACCTGCATCGTGGCGCCCGTGTCGAGGCGCACCGTGGCGCTGCGCCCGTCGGCATCCTCGATCACCGCGTCGTAGCCGCCCTGCACGCGCACGGTGAGCCCCGCCGCCGCGACGATCCCGTCGGCGCCCGCTGGCGGCGCGGTCGTCGATCGTCGGCCGGCCCCCGGCGAGCTCGCCGGGGTCACGGCCGAGCGGGGGTCGGTCCGCGTCGGCCGCGGCGCCTGCTTCGGGGCGGTGCCGGCGAGCTCGGCGAGGAACGGGCTGGGGCGCGCGCGGTCGGCCAGCACGGCGACGCGGTGGCGGCCCCGGGTGATCGCCACGTGGAGCACGCGGCGCTCCTCCTCGACGTCGTCGGCGAGACGGTGGGGGACGATCCCGTCGGCGACGCCGAACATCGCCACGCGGTCCCACTCCCGGCCCTTGACGCGGTGCACGGTCGAGAGCGTCACGCCGGCCGGGTCGGTCTCCCGCTTGAACACCGAGCGCAGCCACGGCTCGAAGCCGCCCGGGTCGGGGTGCAGGTCGGCGACGCCGAGCAGGCCGTCGATGTCGTCGAGGTGGCTGGATCCCTGGCCGCCGCCGGTGCGGTCGAGCAGGCTCATCGCGGCGCCGAGGCCGATGTCGTCGCGCACCGCCTCGAGCACGAGGCGCGTCGTGCCGGCGCGGCCGGCGTCGACGACGACGCGCAGGTCGTCGACGAGCCGCAGCACCTTCGGCGCGTCCTTGTCGGGCACCTGGTCGGCGAGTGCGGCGAGCTGCGCCAGGCTCCAGCGGGCGCGGCGGGCGAGGCGGTCCGGGAACCACTGGGGGAGGCCCCGGGTCGGTCGCCGGAGGATCTCGACGACGTCGTCGGGCTGCATGGCGTCGCCCGCGGCGGCGATGCGCAGGTAGGCGAGCGCGGCGCGCATGCCGGTGCGCTCCAGCACGTCGGGCCGCAGCACGGACGACACCGGCACCCCGGCCTCGTGCAGCGCGACGTGCGGGGCGAGGAGGAGCGAGTTGACACGTGACAGCACGGCGATCGACGTCGGCTCGACGCCGTCCTCGCCGAGCCAGGCGCGCACGGTGGTGACCAGCGCGTCGGCGCCGTCGTCGCGCCCGTGCTCGACGACGCGCAGGCTGTCCGGCGACCGGTCCGACTCGGGCCCCGGATCGATCTGCTTGGCGACGCGGCGGTGGTTGTAGCCGAGCAGCGTGCGGGCGCCGTCGACGACCGCCACGGGGCAGCGGTAGTTCACGGTGAGGGGGTGCGGGACGGCGCCCGGGAAGAGCCGGCGCGTAGTCGATGAGGAACGCCGGGTCGGCGCCGGCGTGGCCGTAGATGCACTGGTCGTCGTCGCCCACACCGAAGACGTCGAGGGCCGGCAGGGCGAGCAGGCGCACGAGCAGCACGTGGGCCGGCGTGAGGTCCTGGAACTCGTCGACGAGGAGGTGCCGGCAGGAGCGCTGGATCGAGCGACGGAACGGGCCGTCGGCGAGCAGCACCTCGACGGCGGCGTAGATCTGCTCGTCGAAGTCCACCGCGCCACGACGGCGCAGCTGCTCACGGAACGCCGGGAAGAGCTCCGCCAACCCGGGCACGTCGTCGCGTGACGCCTCGACGACCTCGGGATCGGTCAGCCCGAGGCGGATCGCCGTCAGGCCCTCGACGTAGGGACCGATCGGATCGGTGTTGGCGCGGCGCTGGCGGCGGCCGGGCAGCAACGAGTCGACGAGGCGGCGCACCTCGGTCTCCTCGACGACGGGTGGCGACGAGCCGCGGTGCTCTGCGAGCACCCAGAGCCCGAGCGAGTTCAGCGTGCGCACGCGTGGTCGGAAGTCGGTCGTGCGGGCCTCCATCTCCAGCTGCGCCTGCTTGTTGTAGGCCACCGCGAGGACCGCCGCCGGCTCGTACGCGCGGTCCCGGTGGAGGTGGCGGAGGCGCTCGGTGAGCACGCGCGTCTTCCCTGACCCGGCCGGGGCGATGACCCGGGCCGGGCCGCCGACGTGGGCGACGGCGGCGAGCTGGTCGGGCGCCAGGTCGGCGTGGGGAGCCGTGGCCGCGGGGACGACCGTGAGCACGCCGAGGTCGACCGAATCGCTGTGCACGACGGCCAGGCCGGGCGGCGCGGGCATCCGTGGCCCTCCGTCGATCCACGCCGGCGTGCCGTCGGGCAGCGTGATGTCGGCGTCGCCGTCGGGTGTGCTGGTCGCCGCGTCGTCGAGCCGGGCTGCTTTGACGGCCCACCACCAGACGGGCTCGCCGGCCCGCGCGTCGTACGTGTTGGCCCAGGTCAGGAAGTGCAGGCGGTCGAACCAGGGCTCCGCCTCGGGCGCCGCCCGCCACGGCTCGATCGGGAACGACTGCGGGTCGCGGAAGCGTGCCGGGTCGAGCCCGAGGGCGATGACGACGGGCTCGCGAGCGAGCCACGCAGCGTGCAGGCGGGCGACGGCGGCGGCCGGATCGGCCAGCACGGCGTCGTCGATCGTGACGACGGGCGCGTCGCGCCACGGCGCCGGCACCGGCGACCCCGACGACACGACGACCCCGCGTCCGAGGGGCGCGGGACCGGGGACGGGCACGGCGCCCAACCTACGCCGGGGGTGTCGCAGCCGGCAGGGCGCCGTCCCATCACCTGGGCGGGGATCGTCTCCGGGCGGGGATCGTCCCGGGATCCGGGACGGATCCCGCCCAGGAACGGATCCCGCCCAGATGGGGGAGCCGGCACGGGTCAGCGGGTGGCGGTGACGATGCCGACGGCGGCGTCGAGGATGACGTGGCCGTCGCCGTCGACGTGCTCGGCGAGCGCGGCGGCGATCGCTGCTTCGGCGGCGTCGCGCAGCTCGGGGTCGAGGTCCTTGGTGACGATGCGGGTCGGACCGAGCTGCATCGAGACGGCCGCAGCGTCGGCGGGGCCACGCCCGCCGCCGACGGGGACGCGGACCGCTCGCGGCGTCCAGGCGACGTCGCGCCAGCCGGCCCGCTCGAGCATCGCCGTCACGGCCGGCGCGTCGCCGAGCGAGAACGGCCCGCCGTCGTCGGGCGGGACGGCGGCGTCGACACCACGGGCCGCGAGGGCATCGACGGCCGACCGCAGGGGCAGCTCGAACAACGTCGACGCGCCACGTGACGCCCACACGGCGACGCACAGCCGGCCGCCGTCGGCCGTGAGGCGGGCGAGGTTGGCGAAGGCCGCCTCCGGATCGTCGAAGAACATCACGCCGAAGCGGGAGATCACGACGTCGAACGGTCGGTCGGCCTGCCACGTCGCGACGTCGGCCGTGACCCAGTCGATGCCTGACCCATCGGGCGTGCGCGCCGTCGCGGCGTCGATCATCTCGGCCGACACGTCGGCGCCGACGACGACCCCGCCGGGGGCGACGAGCTCGGCCGCCCGCCGTGTCGTCGGACCGGTGCCGCACCCGACGTCGAGCACGCGCTCACCGGCGGTCAGCGCGGCCGCCGCGAACAGCTCGTCGGACACCGGCGCCAGCTGGCCCTCGACGGCGTCCGCCATCTCGACCCAGCGCGTCGCCCGGTCGCCCTTCCAGTCCTCCGACCCCCAGTCAGCCATGGCGGGTGCCAACCGTAGGCGCGCCGCGAGGTCCGCCACCAGGGGCACGACCTCCTGGGCGCAGGCGATGAACGCCTCGACCTCGCCGCCGCCGGGATCGACGACCTCCTCCCAGGGCTCCAGCTCGACGGCGGCCAGCTCGAGCTCGGCGACGCGCGCCGCGAGCGGGCGGTCGTCGGCGGCGAGCTGGTCGACCAACCGCTTGAGCGTGGCCGTGCGCGCCGCCGCCGACGGCCTCGTGCGACGCACCCAGCTGACGTGCTCGGGAGCCAGCCCGACGATCAGCGTCGCCCGGTCGAGGTCCTCGGCGAGCACCTGGCGGCTGCGGTGGGAGGGCGGTGTGACCCCGACGGCCTCGAAGCCGGCCTTCGTGCGCCAGCTCATCGGCAACCCGTCGATCGACATCGTGCCACCCGTCGCGATCTCGACGTGGGGCAGGTGGTTCTTGAGCACGGCGCCGGCGATCACCGAGCGCGTCGCGTTGCCGGTGCACAGCACGAGGATGTTCGGGGCGGGGTCCATGGGCCCCGCGAGCATGGCAGCCCACCCGCCGAGCGGTGCGGCCCGGACGAGCGGCAAGGATGGCGGATGATGCCTGCCGACACCGATCGCTACGCCGCCTTCCCGGACCTGACGTTCGACCGTCCCGCCGAGCACGTGCTGCGGATCACGCTCGACGGTCCGGGGCTCAACGCCACCGGTCCGGCGATGCACCGCCAGCTCGCCGACGTGTGGCTCACCGTCGACCGCGACCCGGACACGTTCGCCGTCGTGCTCCAGGGCGCCGGCAAGGCGTTCTCGGCCGGCGGCAGCTTCGAGCTCATCGACGGCATCATCGGCGACTACGCCCGGCGCCTGGAGGTGATGCGCGAGGCGCGCGACCTCGTGCTCAACGTCATCAACTGCTCGAAGCCGATCGTGTCGGCGCTGCACGGCGCGGCCGTCGGCGCCGGCCTCGTCGCCGGCCTGCTCGCCGACGTCTCGGTGGTGTCGCGGACGGCGAAGATCATCGACGGCCACACCCGTCTCGGCGTCGCCGCCGGCGACCACGCGGCGATCTGCTGGCCGCTGCTGTGCGGCATGGCGAAGGCCAAGTACTACCTGCTGACGTGCGACCCACTGAGCGGGGAAGAGGCCGAGCGGATCGGGCTCGTGTCGCTGTGCGTCGAGGACGGTGAGGTCCAGGACCGCGCGCTGGCGATCGCCGTGCAGCTGGCCGGCGGCGCCCAGGCCGCCATCCGCTTCACGAAGCAGACGCTGAACCACTGGTACCGCGCCAACGCCGGCATCTTCGACGCCAGCCTCGCCTACGAGATGATCGGCTTCGGCGGCCCCGACGCCCGCGAGGGCCTCGCCAGCCACGTCGACAAGCGCACCCCGACGTTCACCGGCCCGACGAGCGAGTAGCCCATCCGAGCATCTGGCGCCGTCGGAGTACGCGGCGCCGGCCAGGCCCGCACGGCGTACTCGGAGGGCAGCAGGTACTCGGATGGAGCACGTGTCGATGGTCACGGATGGCGCTCGGTACGGTCCCGGCCATGGCTGCACCACGTCTCTGCGAAGGTCGGATCTGCATCGTGACGGGCGGTGCCCGGGGCATCGGCCGCCAGCACGCGCTGATGCTCGCCGAGCACGGCGCGAAGGTCGTCGTCAACGACTTCGGCGGGGCGCGCGACGGCACCGGGGGTGACCCCGGACCGGCCAACGAGGTCGTCGAGGAGATCACGGCGGCGGGCGGCGAGGCCGTCGCCAACAGCGCCGACGTGTCGGACTTCGCCGCGGCCGGCGCCCTCGTCCAGCAGGCGATCGACACCTACGGCGGTCTCGACGTCGTCGTCAGCAACGCCGGGATCCTCCGTGACCGGATGCTGTTCTCGATGACCGAGGAGGAGTGGGACGCCGTCATCCGCGTCCACCTGAAGGGCACGTTCGCACCGGCCCGCCATGCCGCCGGCTACTGGCGCGACCGGGCCAAGGCCGGCGAGACGAACGACGCCCGGCTGATCACGACGACGTCGGTGTCGGGCCTCTACGGGAACATGGGCCAGACGAACTACGGCGCCGCCAAGGCCGGCATCGCGGCGTTGACGCTGATCGCCGCCGACGAGCTCGCTCGCTACGGCGTCACCGCCAACTCCATCGCCCCGGGGGCGCTCACCCGGATGACCGAGGACCTCGGCATCCCCGACGAGGCCCGCGCGGGGATGGACCCGCGCTGGATCGCCCCGATCGTGACGTGGCTCGCGTCGACCGAGTCGGCCGGCGTGACGGGCCAGGTGATCGAGTCGACCGGCACCGTCACGGCGATCGCCGAGGGCTGGCGCCGCGGCCCGACGACGAAGACACCGCCTGCCGAGCCGGGCGATGTCCAGGCCGTGCTCGACGGCCTGCTCAAGGACGCCCGGGGGCGCTCCAACATGCAGGGCGCCGAGCGCAAGGAGCGGTAGGCGGCTGTCAGCCGGCGTGCACCGTCACGGTGTGGACGCCGTTGGCGCCGTAGCCGAGGCGGTTCCACTCCGACTGCTCGGGCTGCGTCCGCCCCGCCGCGTCCGTGGCGCGCGAGCGCACGGTGCGCGCGCCGGGTGAGGCGACCTCGACCTCCAGCTCCCACCACTGCCAGCGGTGTCGCCCCGGCTCACCGAGCAGGCGGGCCGGGCGCCACGGACCGTCGTCGACGGCGACGTCGACGCGCCCGATCGGGCCGGCCCCTGACCACGCCACGCCGCGCACGGTGAGTGGCCCGACGGGCACGTCGGCACCCTGGTGCGGGTCGGTGACGAGGCTGCGGACCCGTTGCAGGCGCACCGGCTCGCGGCGCACCTCCCCGTCCTCCTCCGACTCGAAGTAGTAGCGATCGACCTGGAAGAAGCCCGCGAACGGCGCGCCGATGACCTCGATGTCGGTGAGCCACTTGACGGACGCCACCGCGTACCAACCGGGCACGATCACGCGCAGCGGCCGTCCGTGCTCCTGGGGCAGCAGCTCGCCGTTCATCGCATACGCCAGCAGGGCGCCGCTGTCGCGGGCGTCGGCAACGGACAGGCTGCGCTCGAACGCGATGGTGCCCGACCCCTCGGCCTGGCCGCGGTCGGCGCCGCGGAACACGACGTCGACGGCATCGTCCGTCGGTGCGGCGCGGTCGAGGACCTCGGCGAGCGGTACGCCCGTCCACTCCGCCGTGCTCACCGCGCCCAGCCGCCACGGCTCGCCGGCGACGGGCGGGTCGAGCATCGAGCGGCCGTTGCCGGCGCACTCCAGCGTGGCGATCATCGTGTGCGACGGCATCCGCTGCAGGTCGCGCAGGTCGAGGCGCAGCGGATGGGCGACGAGCCCGTGGACCTCCAGGCGCCAGCTCGCCGGGTCGAGCACCGGGGTGGGGAAGTGGTTGCGCACGTAGAAGCGCGCGTTGGGCATCACCACGCCGCCGACGAGGGCCTCGAGCGTCGTCTCGCAGTTGAGCGGCTGCGTCTTGTGCACGACGAGCTCGTCGATGTCCGCGCTCGGCGCCTCGACCGGCAGGCCGGCCGCCGACCACGCCGCCATGCCGCCGGTGAGGTTCACGGCGTCGAACCCGGCGGCGCGCAGCGCCTGGGTGACGGTCGCCGAGCGCCCACCCGACCGGCACACGACGACGATGCGCCGGTCCGCCGGCAGCTCGGCGTGGTGCTCGTGGACCTGGCCCATCGGCACGAGGCGGGCGTCGGGCGCGTGCCCGGCGCGCCACTCGTCGGGCTCGCGCACGTCCAGGAGGACGGCCCCGGATGCGACGAGCGACTGCGCGGCGCGGGCGCCGACCGACGGGACGTCCGCCGGCGTCGCCGCCTCCCCGCCCGTCACCGGCAACCCGGCGGCGTCCCACGCGGCGAAGCCGCCGAGGAGGTCGGACACGTCGGTGAACCCGGCCTCGCGCAGGACGCTGGCGGCGACCTGCGAGCGGTAGCCGCTCTCGCAGTAGACGACGACACCGACATCGCGGTCGATCGCCGCCAACGACGACGTCACGGCGACGAGGGGGATCTCCCGGGCACCGTCGAGCGTCCCGGCTGCGGTCTCACCCGGATCGCGCACGTCGACGACCTGCAACGTCGGCTCGAGCCCGCGCAGCTCGGCCAGCTGCTCGATCGTCAGCCGCGAGCTCGCCTCGTGCAGCTCGGGCCGCGCCGCGAGGGAGCCGGCGGGATCGTCGACCTGGCCGACCACGCGGTCGTAGCCGACCCGACCGAGCCGGATCTTGGCCTCCGCGGCGCGAGCCGGGTCGCCGACGAGCACGATGTCGCGATCCGGGGGGAGGACCTCGCCCGCCCACTCGGCGAAGCGCCCCTGCAGGCCGATGTTCACGGCGCCGCACAGGTGCCCGGCCGCGAAGTCGGCCGGCTCGCGGACGTCGAGCAGCACCGCGCCGTCGGCCCGTCGGTCGAGCGCCGCGGCGACCGTCAGCGCGGCCGGCGGTGACTCGTCGAGCAGGGCGTGGTCCTCGCGGTTGCGGGCCGCGTCGAACGCGAAGTAGGCCGGTCGCGGCGGGAGGCCCTCGGTGACGGCAGTGACGAACGCGTCCTCGTCCATCGGGGCGAGGGCGTAGTTCGTGCGCCGTTGCTCGCCGATCGTCGAGCTCGTCTGGCTGGACAGCTGCCTGCCGCACGACGAGCCGGCGCCGTGGGCCGGGAACACCCGCGTCGCGTCGGGCAGCGCGAGCAGCTTGTCGTGCAGCGACCGGTAGAGGCGGCGTGCGAGCACGTCGGCCGACAACGTGGGATCGACGGAGGCCAGCAGGTCGGGGCGCCCGACGTCGCCGACGAACAGCGTGTCGCCCGTGAGCACGCCGTAGGGCACCTCGTCCGTGGCGTGCTCGTAGACCACCACGCAGATCGACTCGGGCGTGTGGCCCGGCGTGGCCAGGACCTCCAGCGTCACGTCGCCGAGCGACAGTCGCTGGCCGTCGGCGAGCGGCTCGATCGCGAAGTCGACCTCCGCCGCCGCGCCGTAGCTGATGACGGCGCCGACCCGCGCCGCCAGCTCGAGGTGGCCGCTGACGAAGTCGGCGTGGACGTGCGTCTCGATGACCCGTTCGATCGTCAGCCCGGCCGCCGCCGCCTCGTCAAGGTAGAGGCCGATGTCGCGGCGGGGGTCGACGACGACCGCCCGCCCGGTCGTCTCGTCGCCGATCAGGTAGGACGCGTGTGACAGGCACCCGAGGTAGTGCTGGGTGAAGATCATCGGTGCACCTCCGTCCGCTGGAGGTGACACTACGCCCGAAGTCCAACCGGATCTGACGACACTTCTGCCCGCTCAGCGGGCAGAAGTGTCGTCAGAAACGGGATTCAGATCCGCTCGATGATCGTCGCCGTGCCCATGCCGCCGCCGGTGCACATGGCGATGAGGGCGGTCTCCTTGTCGGCGCGCTCGAGCTCGTCGAGGGCCGTCTGGATGAGCATCGGGCCGGTGCCGCCGATCGGGTGGCCGAGGGCCATCGCGCCGCCGTTGACGTTGAGCTTGTCGGTGTCGAGGTCGAGCTCGCGGATCGCCTTCAGGACGACGGCGGCGAACGCCTCGTTGATCTCCCACAGGTCGATGTCGCCGACCGACATGCCGGCCTTCTGCAGGACCCGCTGGGCGGCGGGAGCCGGGCCGGTGAGCATGATCACGGGCTCGGAGCCGACGGCCGCCGTCATGCGGATGCGGGCGCGGGGCTTCAGGCCGTTGGCCCTGGCGTACTCCGACGACGCCACGAGGATCGCCGAGGCACCGTCGACGACGCCGGAGGAGTTGCCGGCGTGGTGGACGTGGTCGACCTTGTCGATCTGCGGGTACGTGCGGATGCACATCTCGTCGAACGTCTCGCCGTCGAACTTGTCCCACGGCGTGGCGCCCATCTCGGCGAAGCTCGGCGCCAGCGTCGAGAGGCTCTCCAGCGTCGTGCCGGGGCGGGGGAACTCCTCGTGGTCGAGGGCGACCGAGCCGTCCTCGTTGGTCACCGCGATGACCGACTTGTCGAAGCGGCCCTCGGCGATCGCCTTGGCGGCGCGCTCCTGGGAGGACACGGCGAGCTCGTCGCAGTCGCTCCGGGAGAAGCCCTCGACGGTGGCGATGAGGTCGGCCGAGATGCCCTGCGGGATCAGCGGGTACTTCTGGCGCACGAGCGGGTTGTCGCCGTCCATCGTCCCGGGCACCCCGTCGTAGCCGTGACGGAACGGGCGGCTCATCGACTCGACGCCGCCACCGATGACGAGGTCCTGGTGCCCGGAGAGCACGCCGGTGGCGGCCATGCCGACGGCCTGCTGGCCGGAGCCGCAGAAGCGGTTGATCGTCAGGCCCGGCGTGGCGTACGGCCAGCCGGCGCTGAGCACGGCCAGGCGGGCGATGTCGGCGCCGTGGTCGCCGATGCCGCTGGCGTTGCCGGCGATGACGTCCTCGATCTCCGTCGAGTTGACCCCCGTGCGCTGCACGATCGCGTTCAGGCACTGGGCCAGCAGCTCCTGCGGGTGGATGTGGTGCAGGGCGCCGTTCTGCTTGCCCTTGCCGCGTGGGGTGCGCACCCCGTCGATGATCCAGGCCTCGCGCTCAGTCATGGGTGCATTCTCCGTCTCGTCGGTCACGTGGGGGGATGCAGGTAGCTCATCACGTCCAGCCTGCACACGACGCATCGAGCAGGTGTGACCGGCGTAGCGTGCCGGCGATGGCCGACCGTGTGGTGCTCGTGCGGCACGGCGAGACCGAGTGGAGCAGCACGCGGCGCCACACCGGGCGCACCGACATCCCGCTCAACGAGGAGGGCCGCCGCCTCGCCGCCGCCCTGCAGCCCGTCCTGGCCGGCATCACCGGCATCGGCGATGCCGTCGTGCTGACGAGCCCGCTGCGCCGGGCCCGCGACACGTGCGCCCTGGCAGGACTCGGCGGGCGCGCCGAGATCGAGCCCGACCTCGTCGAGTGGGACTACGGCGCGGCGGAGGGCCGGCGCACCGACGAGATCCGCCGCGACGTGCCCGGCTGGTCCGTGTGGACGCACGATCCGGAGGGCGGCGAGACGCTCGCCGAGGTGGCGGCGCGCGCCGATCGCGTGCTCGGCAGGATCCACGACACGCCCGGCGTCGTCGTGGCGTTCGCCCACGCCCACATCCTGCGCGTGCTCACCGCCCGGTGGTGCGAGCTCGACCCGCGCGCCGGACGGATGTTCATGCTCGACCCGGCCAGCGTCTCGATCCTCGGCCACGAGCGCGAGACGAGGTGCATCGAACGCTGGAACCTCGTCACGACGGGCGACCTCGAACGCTTCATCGGCACCGACGAGGGAGCCGCTACCATCAATCCGATGAGCGCCCACAGCTCAACGACTTCATGACAGCGACCGAGACCACGACCACCGTCGTCATTCCGGGCACGCACCTCATGTCTGCCCTCGTCGGGCCCCGCGACCAGCACCTGCGCCAGATCGAGCAGGCCTTCCCGCGCACCGAGATCCACGTCCGGGGCAACGAGGTGACGGCTCGCGGCGAGCAGTCCGAGCAGGTCGGCCGGCTCTTCGAGGAGCTCGTCGGCCTCCTGCAGCGGGGCCACGAGCTCGACGAAGCGAGCCTGCGAAGGGTGATCGGGATGGTCGACGAGGACGAGCGCCCGAGCGAGATCCTGACCCAGGACGTGTTCCGCGGCGCCAAGGGCCGCCAGGTGCGACCGAAGTCGGCGGGCCAGAAGCGCTACATCGACGCCATCGCCAACAACGTCATCACGTTCGGCATCGGCCCGGCCGGCACCGGCAAGTCGTGGCTCGCGGTGGCGATGGCGGTGAAGGCGCTGCAGGCCAAGGAGGTCCAGCGGATCATCCTGACCCGCCCGGCCGTCGAGGCGGGCGAGCGCCTCGGGTTCCTGCCCGGTGACCTGATGGCCAAGATCGACCCGTACCTGCGCCCGCTCTACGACGCGCTGTACGACATGGTCGAGCCGGAGGGCGCCCAGCGCCTGCTCGAGCGCCAGACCGTCGAGGTCGCACCGCTGGCGTTCATGCGCGGCCGCACCCTCAACAACAGCTTCATCATCCTCGACGAGGCGCAGAACACGACGCCCGAGCAGATGAAGATGTTCCTCACCCGCATCGGCTTCGGCTCGCGGGTCGTCGTCACCGGCGACGTGACGCAGGTCGACGTGCCGAACGGCAAGAGCGGCCTCCTCGGCCTCGAGCGCGTGCTCAGCGGCATCGAGGGCCTGGCGTTCGTGAAGCTGTCGGCGTCCGACGTCGTGCGCCACCGCATCGTTGCCGACATCGTCGCCGCCTACGAGCGCAGCGACGAGTCGGCTGGCCGGTGACGCATGGGCGAGCCTCCCAGTCCCACCCCCGCCGCGACCGCCCTGTCGTCATCGCCTGACGCACCGGTCGTGGTGGGCGCCGACGAGCAGGACGCCGTGCCGGTCGACGTCGACCGCTGGGTCGCGCTGGCCGCCGCCGCGCTGGTCAGCGAGGGCCGCAGCGGGGAGCTGACGCTGACGTTCGTCGACCGCGACGAGATCGCCGCCCTCAACGTCGAGCACCTCGGCAAGGAGGGCCCGACCGACGTCCTGTCGTTCCCCCTCGATGACGACGAGCCGCAACCCGGGGTCCCGGTGCTGCTCGGTGACGTCGTCGTGTGCCCGGCCGTGGCGGCCGACCAGGCGTCCTCGCACGCCGGCACCGTCGACGACGAGCTCGCCCTGCTCGTGGTCCACGGCGTGCTCCACGTCCTCGGCCACGACCACGCCGAGGCCGCCGCGACCACCGTGATGCGCCGCCGCGAGCTGGCCCTGCTCGAGGAGCACCACTGGCACGGACCGGCGCCGGCCGGGTTCCGTCAGGAGCACCAGGCATGAAGGGCAGCGACATCCTGATCCTGCTCGCGATCGTCGTCCTCGTCCTGCTGCTGATCGTGCTGGCGATCGCCGAGACCGGGCTCAACCGGATCTCCAAGGTCAAGGCCCAGGCGATCGACGAGAACGCCAAGTCGAAGTCCTCCAGGGCGCTGCGCCTGCTCGTCGAGCAACCGGAGCGCTTCATCAACCCGCTCCTCGTCACCGTCACGGCGCTGCAGACGGTGCAGGTCACGCTGACGACGATCCTGTTCGTCAACCTCCTCGGCGGTGCGCTCGGCGCCACGGTCGGGGCCGTGGTGAACACCATCGTGATCTTCGTGCTGGCCGAGTCGATGCCGAAGACCTGGGCGATCCTCCACACCGAGCGGGCCGGGCTGCTGACCGCCCGGTTCACGCAGGCGCTGATCCGGTTCTGGCCGCTGCGGATGGTCAGCAAGCTGTTGATCGGCCTCACCAACGTGCTGCTCCCCGGCAAGGGCCTCAAGGAGGGGCCGTTCGTCAGCGAGCAGGAGCTGCTCGGCATCGTCGGCGCCGCCGCCGACGACGAGGTGATCGAGCACGAGGAGCGCGAGCTCATCGAGAGCATCATCGAGTTCGGCGACACCGTCGCCCGCGAGGTGATGGTGCCGCGGCCGGACATGGTCACGGTGGAGAGCGACGCCACCGTCACCGCCGCGCTGGACCTGGCGATCGCCCACGGCAACTCGCGCCTCCCGCTGCAGGGCGGCGAGGACGGCGACGACATCGTCGGCCTCGTCTACGCCAAGGACCTGATGCGCGCCGAGCGGGAGGGCCGCGGTGACACCCCGGCGTCCGACCTGTCCCGTCCCGTCCACTTCATCCCGGAGAACAAGCCGGTCGCCCGGCTGATGCGCGAGATGCAGGCCCAGAAGTTCCACCTGGCGATCGTCGCCGACGAGTACGGCGACGTCGTCGGCCTCATCACGTTGGAGGACTGCCTGGAGGAGCTCGTCGGCGAGATCGTCGACGAGTACGACATCGAAGAGCTCGCGATCCGGCAGCTCCCCGACGGCGAGTACCTCGTCGAGGGCGGCGTGCAGGTCGAGGAGCTCAACGACGTCCTCGACGTCGAGCTGCCCGACGAGGAGTGGGACACCGTCGGCGGCCTGCTGTTCGGCACGCTCGAGCACGTCCCCGAGCCCGGCGAGTCCGTCGAGCTCGACGGCTTCCGGTTCACGGCCGAGGAGCTCGACGGCCGGCGCATCAAGCTCGTCCGGGTGACGCGGGTCGTCGACGTCGACCGCGCCGACGAGCCAGCGGCGGACACCGCCGACCACTGAGCGCGCGAACTACGTTCGCCCGCCATGGACGTCTCACTGGCAGGCAAGGTCGCGCTCGTCACGGGGGCGTCGCGCGGGATCGGCAAGGCGATCGCCAAGGAGTTCGCCGCGTCCGGAGCGTCCGTGATGCTGAGCAGCCGCAAGCGCGAGGGGTTGGAGGCCGCGGCGGCCGAGATCGGCGGCGACGTCGCCGTCTTCCCGGCGCACGCCGGCAAGCCCGAGGACGGCGTGGCGTGCGTCGAGGCCACGATCGAGCGGTTCGGCGGCCTCGACATCCTCGTCAACAACGCCGGCGCCAACCCGTACTACGGCTTCACCCTCGACGTCGACGAGGCCCGCTACGACAAGACGTTCGAGGTCAACCTGCGGGGACCGCTGTTCTGGTCGCAGGTCGCCTATCGCAAGGCGTTCAAGGAGAAGCCCGGCGTGATCATCAACATCGCGTCGGTCGGGGGGCTGCGCACGGAGTTCGGCCTCGGCGTCTACAACGTCACCAAGGCGGCGCTCATCCACCTGACCCGCCAGCTCGCCGGCGAGATCGCCCCGACCCGGGTCATCGGCATCGCTCCGGGCCTCGTGAAGACCGACTTCGCCGACCACCTCGTGCAGAACTTCGGCGCCGAGCTGGCGGCTCGCATGCCGACACGGCGGCTCGGCGAGCCGGACGACGTCGGGGGCCTCGTGACGTTCCTGGCCAGCGACCGGGCGAGCTGGATCACCGGCGACACGTACGTGATCGACGGCGGCGCCGGCGTCGCCCAGCAGCGGTCGTGACGTCGTGATCGAGTCGGCGTTCCCCATCATCACGACGCCGGACCTGGAGCGGTCGCCCGACCGGCGACGCGTCATCCTGATCCGGCCCGATCGGGCGGGATCACGCTGACAGCTCGGCGTCACTGGGCGCCGACGAGGCGGCGCAGCTCCGGGCGGCGGACCTTGCCGAGCGCGGTGCGGGGGATCGCCGCCACGAGCACGAGGCGGCGCGGCGCGCAGAACGCCGGCAGCGTCTCCTTGACCGCGTCCCGCAGGTCGTCGAGGGCCGGCGGGCCGTCGCTCGACGGCACGACGACCGCCGTCACGACATGGCCCCACTCGTCGTCGGCGGTGCCGGTGACGGCCACGTCGAGGACCCCGCGTCGGTCCCGCAGCACGGCCTCCACCGGCTCCGGCCAGACGTTCTCCCCGCCGGTGATGATGAGGTCACCGGCGCGGCCCTCGACGTGCAGCCGGCCGTCCGCGAGCCAGCGTCCGACGTCGCCGGTGGCCAGCCAGCCGTCGCGGTCGAGGGCCTCGCTGCCGTCGCGGTAGCCGCGCAGCAGCATCGGACCGCGCAGCAGGATCTGCCCGGCCTCGTCGAGGCGCACCTCGACCCCGTCCAGCGGCCGCCCGTCGTAGACGACACCGCTGCCGGTCTCGGTCATGCCGTACGTCGTGACGACGTTCGTCGGCAGGTCAGCGGGCGGGGCCGCGCCGCCGAGCACGATGGTGCGGAAGCGGGCTGGGTCGAGGCGCCGCAGCGCCGTGGCGACGAGCGACACGTGGGTCGCCCCGACACCCGCCACGATGACCGGGTCGAACCCCGGCAGCACGGTCAGCGACGTGGCCAGCACCATCGCCCTGGTCACCACGGCGAGGCCGCCGACATGGGACAGCGGCAGGCACGCCAGCCAGTGGTCGTCCTGCGTCGAGGCGAGGCGCCCGCCGGTCGCCTCGGCGGAGGCCGCGACGGCCGCGTGGGTGAGCACGACACCCTTCGGGACCCCCGTGGAGCCGCTCGTGGCGACGACGAGGGCGTCGCCCGGCGCGACCGGCCACCCGTCGTCGAGTGCCGTCTCACCCCGCTCGTCGATGACGGCGCCGGCGCCCATGTGGGCGAGCAACGCGGCCTTGGCGGCGTGCGGCAGGCGCTGGTCGACGGGGAACGCGGCCTCGCCGCGGTCCCACACGTCGCGGAGCCCCTCGACGAACGCCGGCCCTCCCGGCAGGTCGAGGGCGACCAGGCGGCCACTCATGCCGGCGAGCACCATCCTTGTAACGGCGCCGCCATCGCTCCATCATGGCCGACGCATGAACCCCTGGCTGGTGGGCGCACGCCCGCGCACGTTGCCCGCAGCCGTCGTCCCGGTCGCGATCGGCGCCGGGTGCGCCGTCGGCGCCGGGTCCGTCACGTGGTGGCGCGTCGGCGTCGCCCTCGTCGTGAGCCTCGCGCTGCAGGTCGGCGTGAACTACGCCAACGACTACAGCGACGGCATCCGTGGCACGGACGACGCCCGCGTCGGTCCGGTGCGCCTCGTGGCCTCCGGGCTGAAGCCACCGGGGGCCGTCAAGCGGGCGGCGTTCGTGTCGTTCGGCGTCGCCGCCGTCGCCGGCCTGGCGCTCGCCGCGGCGACGTCGTGGTGGCTGCTCGCGCGTCGGCGCGGCGGCGATCGCGGCGGCGTGGTTCTACACCGGCGGGCCCCGTCCGTACGGCTACGCCGGGCTCGGTGAGCTGTTCGTGTTCGTGTTCTTCGGCCTCGTCGCGACGATGGGCACGACCTATGTCGCCGTCGAGCGGGTCACCGGGCTGAGCGTCGTGATGGGCTGCGCAGCGGGTTGCCTCGCCTGCTCGCTGCTCGTCGTCAACAACCTGCGCGACATCCCCGGCGACACGGTGGCGGGGAAGCGCACGCTCGCCGTGCGCCTCGGCGACGCCCGGACGCGCGTGCTCTACGTGGCGCTGGTGGCGGCCGCCTTCGTGCTCGTGGCGGTCGCCGCGCTGTGGCGGCCGTGGGTCCTGCTCGCCCTGCTCGCCATCGTGCTCGCCCGCCCGCCCGTCGCAGCCGTGCGCTCCGGCGCCCACGGTCCCGGGCTGATCCCGGTGCTCGGCGGCACCGGCCGGCTGCAGCTCGCGTTCGGCGCGCTGGCGACGGTCGGGCTGCTGCTCAGCGCGCTGAGCCAGCCGCGCAGCACGTCCTCGAACGCGGCCGGTCGCTCGAGGTGGACGGTGTGCCCGGCCCCCTCGACGATCGTGACCGTGGCGTCCGGGACGAGGGACGCCATGCGCTCGGCGGCCGCCACGAACTTGGGGTCGCGCGCGCCGGCGACGAGCAGCACCGGCATCGGGAGCGCCGGCAACTGGTCCCACAGCGGTTCCTGCGTGCCCGTGCCGGCCTGCCGCAGGCTCGAGGCCAGCCCGGCCACGGTGTTGCGGCGGCGATCGTCCATGCCGGGGTCGTCGAGCGATGCGAACAGGGGCTGGGCGAGCCAGCGGGTGAGGAACGCGTCGAGGCCGTCCTGCTCGAGCGTGCCGGCGAGGGCGTCGTCGGAGGCGCGGCGGGCCGCCCGCTCGTCGGCGCCGTCGATCCCGGCCGTCGCGCTGACCAGCACGAGGCGCTCCACCAGCTCGGGCTGGGCGATCGCCAGGTGCAGGCACAGGCGGCCACCCATCGAGTAGCCGACGTACGTCGCCCGCCCACCCGCCGCGCCGAGCAGCGTGGCGCCGTCGACGAGCCCGGTGCGGACGTCTGCGGAGCCGCCGTGGCCGGGCGCGTCCACGGCGACCACCTCGTGGTCGGCGGCGAGCGACCCCGCCAACGCGTCCCACGACCGCCCGGTCTGGGTGAAGCCGTGGACGAGGACGAGCCGGGGTCCGGCGCCCGAGGTCGTCGACGCGAGCTGCTCAGCCGGCACGTTCGGTCGCCGCCAGGCGGCGCAGCACCTGCACGAACACGTCCGGGTCCTGGGCGCCCGGGATCGACCAGCGGCGGTCGATGACGTACGTCGGCACGGCCGTGATGCCCGCCTCGGCGGCGAACGCCAGGAAGCCCTCGACCTCGACGCGGCCGTCGTCGCCGTCGAGGAACCGCCGCACGTCATCGGCGTCGAGGCCGGCCGCGGCCGCCTCGGCGACCAGCACCGCGATGTCCCCGACGTGGAGGCCCCGCGTGAAGTAGGCCGACAGGAGGCGCTCCTTGAGATCGGCCTGGGCGCCGGGCGGCCCGTGGTGCTCGGCGTACCAGAGCAGCCGGTGGGCGTCACGGGTGTTGGCCCGCTGCGCCGTGTCGAGGTGGAACTCGAGCCCTTCGGCCGCCGCCACCTGGGTCACGTTGTCGATGATCGCGGCGGCCCGCTCGGGGCTGCCGAACTTGCGGGCGTACATGTCGGGGACGGCCATGGCGGTCCCGGGCGGCGCCTTCGGGTCGAGCTGGTAGGGCCGGTAGACGATGTCGATCGCGGCGTCGAACGTCGGGTCGGCCGCCAGCTCGGACGTCGCCGTCGCGAAGCGGCGCTTGCCGATGTAGCACCACGGGCAGACGACGTCGGACCAGACCTCGACGAGCACGGCGCCCACAGTACGACCGCGGGACGGCGATCTCGGACCACCGGGTCTGGCCGGCGACCGGCGGGTACCGTCGGCGCCCGACACCGCTGCACCGCCGAACGCGGTGTGCCTGGTCGGCCGGCCCTCTCCCCGGGCTGCCGGCCGGGTACCGGGCCCGGCGCCCCACACCGCTGCAGATCGCTGCCGCCAGGCGTTCTGGGGTCGCTGGCGGCCGGCACACTCCCTCGGGCTGGCGCGGCGGAGGCGGACGGAGCGGGCTCGGTATCTTCCTCCGGGTGAGCGACCAGGCCGCGGTGCAGGCGACGTGCTGCGCGGCGCTCGTCGACGAGCTCGTGGCGTGCGGCGTGCGCCACGCGGTCATCGCGCCGGGTTCCCGCAGCACCCCGCTGGCGCTGGCCCTGACGGCGCGGCCCGAGCTCGCCGTGCACGTCGTCCACGACGAGCGCAGTGCGGCCTTCGTGGCCCTCGGCCTGGGCCTCGGCGGGACGCCGGCGGCCCTGCTGTGCACGAGCGGCACGGCGGCGGCCAACTTCCACCCGGCGGTCGTCGAGGCCGGTCTCTCCGACGTCCCGCTGCTCGTCCTGACGGCGGACCGCCCGCCGGAGCTGCGCGACGTCGGCGCGCCGCAGGCGATCGACCAGACCCACCTCTACGGGCGGGCCGTGCGCTGGTACCACGACCCGGGCGTGCCGGGCGCCGACGACCCGCCGGTGTGGCGCTCGCTCGGGGCCCGGGCCGTTCGCCGCCGCGCTGACCGGTCCGGTGCACCTCAACCTCCCGTTCCGCGAGCCGCTCGTCGGCGAGCCCGGGCCGCTGCCGCCACGGCGGCGCGTCGTGGCCCCGCTCGCGCACGCGGCGCGCCGGCGAGCCCGACCCGGGTCTCGTCGACCTCCTGCGCCATGGCCGCGGGACTCGTGCTGGCCGGCGCCGGTGCGCCGTCGCGTGAGGTCGTCGAGGCGTTCGTCGACGGCCACCGGCTGGCCGCTGCTCGCCGACGCCGTCTCTCGCCGCCGCGACGTCCGGGGGGCGATCGCGCCGTTCGACGCGATCCTGCGCCACGAGGGCTTCGCGGCGGAGCCACCCGCGGTGGTCGTGCGGCTCGGACGCCCGGCGTCGTCGAAGGTGCTCGCCCAGTGGGTGGCGGCGTCGGGCGCGGTCGTCGTGCAGGTCGGCGGGCCCGGCACCACCGATCCGGAGCACACCGTCGCCGCGACCCTCGACGCCGCCGTGCTCCCGGCGCTCGGGAGCCGCCCTGCACCATGTCGGCGACGCCGGCTGGCGGTCGCGGTGGCTGGCCGCCGGGACGCGCCGCGACCGCGGCGATCGAGCGCGTGCTCGGACCCGAGGCGCCGCTCACCGAGCCGGCCGTGGCGCGGCTCGTGGCCCGGTCCCGCCCGGCAGGCTCGCACCTCGTCGTCGCCGCCTCGATGCCGATGCGCGACCTGGAGTGGTTCGGCGGCCCGCGCGGCTCCGCGCACGCCAACCGCGGCGCCAACGGGATCGACGGTGTCACGTCGACCGCGCTCGGGCTGGCGTTGCTCACCGCCGAGCCGACCATCGTCCTGCTCGGCGACATCGCGTTCGTCCACGATGCCGGCGCGCTGACCGGCGCTGCGTGCACCGCGATGCGGACCTGCGCATCGTCGTCGTCGACAACGACGGCGGCGGCATCTTCTCGTTCCTGCCGCAGGCATCGCAGCTGCCGCCGGCGCGCTTCGAGCAGCTCTTCGGCACGCCCCACGGGACGGATGTCGTCGCCCTCGCCGCGGCGCACGGCCTCGACGCGGCGACCGTGGCGACACCGGCCGAGCTGACGGCCCGGCTGCGGCTCCCGGGCCCGTCGCTGACCCGCATCCGCACCGACCGCGCCGAGAACGTGCGGGTGCACGCGGCGATCAACGCCGCCGTCGTCGACGCGATCGGGTAGCCGTCACGGGCGTCCGGCCGTCACGGCCGCACGAGGGCCGAGAGCATCGCCTGGAACTTGGCCTGCGTCTCGGCGAGCTCGGCGAGCGGGTCGCTGTCGGCGACGATGCCACCACCCGCGGTCAGGCGGGCCCGCCGGCCGTCGGCCGACAGCTCGGCGCAGCGCAGCGTGACGGCCCACGTGCCGTTGCCGGCGGCGTCCACCCACCCGACGGCACCGGCGTAGCGGCCCCGATCGACGCCCTCGACCTCGGCGATCAACGCCAGCGCGGCGTCGCGCGGATGGCCGCCGACGGCGGGGGTCGGGGACAGGGCGGCCACCAGCTCGAGCACGTTCGGCGGCGGCGACGACAGCATCCCCTCGATGCGCGTGCCGAGGTGCTGGACGTTGGCGACGGTGACGATCGACGGGTCGGGCTCCCAGTCGAGGAAGCTGCACCACGGCAGCAGCGTGTCGTGGACGACGTCGATGACGACGCGGTGCTCGACCTGGTTCTTCGTGCTGGCGACCAGGGCGGCGGCGATCTCGGCATCGCGGTCGACGTCGCCGGTGCGCGGCGCCGTGCCGGCCAGGGGATGGGCCCGGACCTCGTTGCCGTCGACCTCCACGAGCAGCTCCGGGGAGGCGCCGATCAGGCCGTCGATCGCGTAGCGGTAGCTCGAGCCGAACGATGCCTTGAGCCGGTGCAGCACACCGTGGCGGTCGATCGGGCGGTCGGACGTGACGGCGATCTCGCGGGCGATGACCGCCTTCGTGAGCGGCGCCGGCCCGCACCGCGTCGCGCACCGCGACCACCGCGGCGAGGTAGCGCTCGACCGGCGTCACCGGCTCGATCGCGTAGGCCGCGGCGGCCGGCACCGGATCGGCGGCGCTCGCCAGCTGCTCGACGCCGCCATCGACCACCGTCAGCAGCCGGCGGCCGTCGGCCGTCTTGCGCAACGTCACGGCGGGCACGACGGCCTCGCCGTCGGCACCCGGCTCGAAGGGCACCCAACCGATGGCGACCGGGAGCGTCGGGGCGCCGCCGGCGCGGTCCTCGTGGTCGATGGATGCCAGCAGCGCCGCCGCCTCGCTCGTCGGCACGCGGGCGGCGACGCCGCGCCCGGCGAGGCCGACGCCGTCGCGCACGAACAGGAAGCCGTCGTCGCGTGCGATGTCGTTCAGGTCGAGGGCCGCGGTCGGCTCGTCCGCCGCACACGTCACGGCGCGCATCAGCGGGTGCCGGTGAGCAGCTGGGTGATGCCGCCACTGAGGTCGGCATGGGCGGCGTCGGCGAAGCCGGCGTGGCGCAGCATCGCCACCATCTCGTCGGGCGGCGGCAGGTAGGCGACGCTGCGCGGCAGGTAGCGGTAGGCCGCGGCGTCCGAGAGCAGCGCCCCGATGCGTGGCACGACCTTGCCGAAGTAGATGCCGTTGCCGAACCGCACGAGGCGGTTGTGCGGGATGCCGACGTCGAGCAGGGCGATGCGCCCGCCCGGTCGCAGCACGCGGGCGAGCTCGGCGAAGAAGGCGTCGAGGTCGACGAGGTTGCGCAGGGCGAACCCGCACGTCACGCCGTCGACCGACCCGGCCCGCACGGGGAGGCGCAGGATGTCCGCCTGCACGCGCGGCGCGCCGCTGCGGTCGGCGCGCAACATGCCGAGGCTGAGGTCGACCGAGACCGGCCGGAGGCCGGCGCGAGCGAGGTCGACGCAGAGGTCGCCGGTCCCGCCGGCCAGATCGAGGACGCGTTGGCCGGCCGGCAGGCCGAGCGTGCGCACGGCTCGCCGCCGCCAGCGCACGTCCAGGCGGAACGTCATGATCCGGTTGACGAGGTCGTAGCGGGGGGCGATGGCGTCGAACATGTCGCGCACCGCCTCACGCTTCTCGTCACCCTCCGGCAGGGTGTCCCGGTTCCAGCTGGCAGGGGCCGACATCGAGGCTCAGGCTAGCCACGATCTTTCGCAGCGAAGCTCCCGATCGGTGCCGTGACCAGGCGGTCTGGTCGCTCTCACCTGCCTCCTGAACGATGGACTCGGCCCGCACCTGACGTCATTGAACTGAGCGTCGCCGGGTCGATGTGCCAGGACCACGAGGTCGTTGACCCCCGGGTCGTCGCGCACGACCGTGCCGAGCGGGATCGACGCGACCGCCTCGCCGGCCAGCAGCTGGCGGGCGTGGTCGGCGAGCTCGGGCGTGGCGAGCTCGATCTTGTACGTCTCGTCGACGACCTGGATCGTGGCGACGGGGTTGCCGGTCGTCGACGTCGGCGCGCGCCGGCCCGTCGTCGCCGCACGCACCGAGCACCGTCATGGCGAGCAGCGCCGACACCACCGCCATCCTGCGCCCACGATGCCGAGTACGGTCCGACCGGCGGGACGGGATGCGCTAGGCCGCGGGGGGCGGCCGCGACCTGGCGGGCCCAGCGGTAGTCGGCCTTGCCCGACGGCGAGCGGACGATCTCGTCGACGAAGACGATCCCCTTGGGGAGCTTGTAGCGGGCGATGTGGAGGGCGGCCTCGGTGAGCAGGGACTCCTCGGTGACGTCGACCCCGTTGCGCCGCCGCACGATGGCGACGACCTCGCTGCCCCACCGTGGGCTCGGCCGGCCGGCGACGACGCAGTCGTAGACGCCGGGGTGCGCCTTCACCGCCATCTCCACCTCCTCGGCGAAGATCTTCTCGCCGCCCGAGTTGATGGTCACCGCATCGCGGCCCTGCAGCTCGATGCTGCCATCGGCGTGGATGCGGGCCCGGTCGCCGGGGATCACGTAGCGCATGCCGTCGACGACGGGGTAGGTCTGGGCCGTCTTCGTCGCGTCGTGGAGGTAGCCGAGGGCCAGCCGTCCCCGCTTGGCGAGCCAGCCGATCTCCTCGTCGCCCGGTTCGAGGACCCTCCGGAGGTCGGCGGACAGCACGTGGTTGCCGTCGCGCGGCGGGAAGGATCCGGTCGCCGCCTCGGCACCCGTCGACACGTGCGACAGCTGACCGCCGGCCTCCGACGATCCCAGCCCGTCCACGAGGAGGATCGTCGGGAGGTGGCCCAGCAGCTCGCGCTTCAGCCCGACGGACAGCGCGGCGCCGCCCGACAGCACGACGTTGAGGCTGGACAGGTCGTAGCGGCGGCGGTCGAGCTCGTCCACGAGCGGGCGGGCGAAGGCGTCGCCGACGATCAGCATGGACTCGATGCGCTCGCGTTCGACGACGCCCCACACGTCGGCGGGGTCGAGGTGCTCGGGGTGATCGAGGAGGTGCACGACGCCGCCGCCCAGCCACACGCCCAAGGCGACCCAGTGGCCGGCGCCGTGCATGAACGGCGGGGTGACCAGCGCGCGCATCCCGGCGACCGCCTCGGCGACGAACTCGGCGACCGTCGTGGCGGTCGGGGAGGCGCCGAAGCACTCGATCATGGCGTCGCCGTTGCGCCAGAGCACCCCCTTCGGCATCCCGGTCGTCCCGCCGGTGTAGAGGATGTACAGGTCGTCGGCGGACGTCGGCGCGGCGGGCGGCGCGGGGGATGCCGCGGCGAGCGCGTCGTCGTACCAGACGGCGCCCGGCAGGAGCGGGTGCCCGGACTCGTCGGGCACCTGCAGCAGCACGCGCAGCCGCGGCAGGTCGGGCAGCACCGCGGCCAGGGTGGGGGCGAACCTCGACTGGACGACGGCGGCCGTGGCCCCGGCGTCGGCCAGCAGGTACCGCAGCTCCTCGGCGACGTAGCGGTAGTTGACGTTGAACGGCGCGACGCGGGCCTTCCACGCGCCGAGCATCGACTCCAGGTACTCGATCCTGTTGTGCATGTAGATCGCCAGGTGGTCCTGACCGGTCTCGTGGCCCGCCAGCGCGTCCCGCTCGGTGTGGCACCCGAGGCCGGCCGCGGCGAGGTGGTCAGCGAGGCGGTTCGTGCGGGCGGCGATCTCGGCACGGGTGAGCCGGCGGTCCCGGAAGACCAGCGCCTCGGCGTCGGGCCGGTCGGCGGCGATCGCGTGCAGGACCGTGGTCAGGTCGAGCTGGGTCGCGCCGTCCCCCGGATCCGCCGTCATGCCCCGAACGTAGGTGGCGTCTCCGGCCGGCGTGGAATCCGGGCCGGGGCGGGCCCGCCCTAGGTTGCGGGGATGCGCAACGACGGGATCGTGTTCGGGGCGTTCATGCCCCAGGGCTGGAAGATGGAGCTGGCGGGCATCGACGGGGCGACCGCCAAGTGGGACCGCGCCGTCGAGATCGCCCAGCTCGCCGAGCAGCTCGGGTACGACTCGATCTGGGTCTACGACCACGTCCACAACGTGCCGCGCCCGGCCCACGAGGCGGTGTTCGAGTGCTGGACGACGATGGCGGCGATCAGCCAGCTGACGTCGCGCATCCGCCTCGGCCAGATGGTCGGGTGCAACTCGTACCGCAACCCGGCCCTGCTGGCGAAGATCACCTCGACCGTCGACGTGATCTCAGGCGGCCGCCTCGACTGGGGCATCGGGGCCGGCTGGTACGAGCTCGAGTACCGCGGCTACGGCTACGCCTTCCCGAAGCCGAAGGATCGCATCGGGATGCTGCGCGAGACCGTCGAGATCGTGACGTCGATGTGGCGCGAACCGGAGACGACGTACAAGGGCGAGCACTACGAGGTGTCGCGGGCGAACTGCGACCCGAAGCCGCTGCAGGACCCGCACCCGCCGGTCTGGATCGGCGGCGGTGGCGAGCAGCTGACGCTGCGGGTCGTCGCCCGCCACGCCGACTGCTCGAACTTCGGCGGCCGCCCCGAGCAGTGGGCCCACAAGCGCGACGTCCTGCGCGCCCACTGTGCCGACGTCGGGCGCGACCCGGACGAGATCCGCATGACCTGGTCGCCGGAGGTCTTCATCCGCTCGACCGAGGACGAGGTGCTCGCCGCCGGCACGCGCAGCCTGTGGGGCGAGCCCGCCGAGACCTGGCGCGCCGGCAACCTCGTCGGGACGCCGGAGCAGGTCGCCGAGAAGGTGCGCGCCTACGTCGAGCTCGGCTGCGGCGGCGTCATCCCGTGGTGCGCCGACTACCCCGACACCGAGACCCTCACCCTGTTCGCCGAGCAGGTGATGCCGTCATTCAGGAGCGGCCAGGACCCACTGCGCTGACCGCTCAGCCACCCGGGTCTCCGGTGGTCCGCGCATCGAGGTCGTGACGTACGCGCTGAGTGCTCGGTCACGCGACCGTGCCGCTCCGGGCCAGCACGTCGAGGATGTTGCGGGTCACGCGGTCGACAGCGGGGTCGTCGAGGCCGTAGGCCCAGTCGGTGCAGCCGACGGTGACGACCGTGCCGGCGCCGCCGACGCCCTCGCGGCAGCCGAGGACGGCGTGGCCGTGGCGCAGCGAGTCCGGGTCGACGCCGAGCCGTTCGGCGTGGAACTCGAGCTCGTAGCGGCCGCCGGGGGCGAGCGGCAGCGGCGTCGTGTGCTCGTCGAACGGCGTCGCCGGGGCGGTGGCGACCACGTCGAAGCCGGGCGGGCCCGTCGGGAGGCCGTCGACCATCGTCAGCTCGCAGCCGTCGCACTCGTACCCGACGACACCGACGTCGGCCCCGAGCTGGTCGCCGCGGCGCAGGTCGGTCCCGGCGAGCAGCCAGTGGTCGGGGCGGTGGACCTCGTAGCCGCCGGTGCCGTGCGGGACGCTGGACGCGATGCGGTGGTAGCCGCCGCGGGTGAACGTCACGCCGGTCAGCGCGGTCTCGGGTCGCCCGGTGAGTGGGTCCGACCACATCGTCGTCGTGCGCTCCGACTGCACGGGGTCCTCGGCGTGGCGGTGCTTGTAGCCGACCATCACGTCGGACTCGATGCGGACCTGCCAGTAGCACGTGTTCCCGGACAGGAAGGCGACGTTGCCGCCGGCCGCGACGAAGGCCTCGACGGTGTCGCGCATGCCCCACGTCCAGTACTCGTCGTGGCCGACGCTGAGCAGCAGCCGGCAGCCATCGAGGACGTCGGGATGCTGCTCGAGGTCGGCGTTCGTCGCGTAGCCGAGGGTGATGCCGCTCGCCTCCGCCCAGCGCACGAACCGCCGCTCCTGCCCGGCCCACCCGGCCATGCCGTGCCACGTCGACAGCGCCTGGTCGCGGGTCGCGCGCCCGTAGCCGCGCTCGACGAGGCGCGGCGTCGTGTCGTCCTTGGCGAGCATCCCGGGCGCCAGCGGCCGGGCGAACGTCAGCTCGACGGCGCCCGTGTAGAGGTTCGGGCCGTCGACGTCGTTGTAGGCGTTCCACGTGTTCGTCGCCAGCTCGAGGACGAGTGCGCCACCGCCGCGCACGACGAAGAACGCGGTCGGCGCGGCGTCGTCGACGCGCACGACGTACAGGCCGGCGGGCCAGTCCGCGCTCGGTGCCGATCTCGTCCGTCGCCCCGCCCTGCCAGGCGATCCGCGGCACGAGCCCGTCTCGGACGACCTCGACGCGGTCCGGCGGGGGGCCGTCGACGTGCAGGGCGACCGGCTCGCCGGGCCGCACGCTCTGCGGCCAGCACCAGGCGTGGGCCACCACGCGTCAGGCGTAGAGGCGGAACAGCACCTCGGCGACGCAGGACGGCTTCGGGGCGCCCTCGACCTCGAAGGAGAACTCCAGCTTGGTCTGGATCCCCCCGCTCACCTCGGTGACCTCGAGCAGCGTCACGCCGAGGCGCAGCTTCGAGCCGACCGGCACCGGCGAGGGGAAGCGGATCTTGTCGGCGCCGTAGTTGACGCCCATCGAGAAGCCGTCGATGCGGTACACCTGCGGCGACAGCATCGGGCCGAGGCTGAGGGTGAGGTAGCCGTGGGCGATCGGGGCGCCGAACGGACCGGCCTTGGCCCGCTCCACGTCGACGTGGATCCACTGGTGGTCGCCGGTCGCGTCGGCGAACGCGTTGACCTGGTCCTGGGTGATCTCGACGTAGTCGCTGTAGCCGAGGTGCTCGCCGACCAGCGTCGTCAGCTCCTCGAGACCGTTGATCGTGCGTGCAGCCATGGCGCCAGCATGTCACCGCCGTCGGGGTCGCTCCGAATGCCGCGGGGACCGACGGGGCCACTCCGTTTCTCGTGACCGGGGTCACGCCAACTAAGCATTCCGGTCATGCCCGACCTGCTCACCGCGTATGCCCAGGCCCAGCCCGACAAGGTCGCGGTCGTCGATGACCGGCTCGGCGTCGACGTCCGCACGGTCACGTACGCCGAGTTCGAAGCGGTCACCAACCGGCTCGCCCACGTGCTGCGCGAGCACGGCGTCGGCCCGGGGGTCAAGGTCGTGTGGTGCGGCCAGAACTCGATGGGCATCGCCAACCTCGTCGTCGCCGCCCGCAAGGTCGGGGCGACCGCCGTGCCGCTGAACTACCGCCTCTCCGACGAAGAGGCTGCCTACGTCACGGACCACAGCGACGCCACCATCGTGTACGTCGACGCCGAGTACGCGCCGCTGTTCGAGCGGGTGCGCGCCGAGATCCCGAAGGTCAACGACATCCTGGTCTTCGACGGCCCGGCGCCCGCTGGCATGACCGGCGTCGACGAGCTGATGGCCGCGGCGTCGACGGACCCGCCGGCGGCGCCCGAGGCGGCCGAGGCGGTCGGGGCGACGATGATCTACACGTCCGGCACGACCGGCAAGCCGAAGGGCGCGCTGCGCCGCAACACGGGCGACCCGGCGCAGCTCGGGGCGATGCTGCAGTTCATCGGCTACACGCCTGACGACGTCTACATCACCACCGGACCGCTGTACCACAGCGGCCCCGGCGGGTTCATGGGCATCGCCATGGCGCTCGGCCAGACCGTCGTCCTGCAGCGCAAGTTCGACCCTGAGGACTGGCTGCGCCTGCTCCAGACGTACAAGGCGACGTCGACGTTCGCGGCGCCGACGCCGATCCGCATGATCACGAACCTGCCCGCCGACGTGAAGGACCGCTACGACCGGTCGTCGATGCGGGTCATGATCGCCAACGCGGCGCCGTGGAGCTTCGCCCTCAAGCAGCAGTACGTCACCGACTTCCCGCCGCTGTCGCTGTTCGAGGTCTACGGCTCGACCGAGCTCGGGGTCAACACGATCCTGCGGCCGGAGGACCAGCTGCGCAAGCCGGGCTCCTGCGGCAAGGAGGCGCCGCTCGTCGAGATCCGGCTCTACGACGTCGACGGCAACGTCGTCACCGACACCGGGCCGGAGGCGACCGGCGAGCTGTTCGTCCGCAGCCCATCGGTGTTCGCCGACTACTACAAGCAGCACGACAAGTTCGTCGAGGACAGCCGGGACGGCTTCCAGACCGTGGGTGACATCGCCTATCGCGACGACGAGGGCTTCCTGTTCATCTGCGACCGCAAGAAGGACATGATCATCTCGGGCGGGATGAACATCTACCCGGCCGAGATCGAGGCCGCCCTCGAGGCCCACCCGGACATCTACGAAGCCGCCGTGTTCGGCATCCCGAGCGAGGAGTGGGGCGAGCTCGTCCACGCCGTCGTCGTGAAGCGTCCGGGCTCCGACCTCGACGAGACGGGCGTCAGCGCGCACGCCCGGGAGCACCTCGCCAGCTACAAGGTGCCGCGCTCGATCGCCTGGATCGAGGAGCTGCCGAAGACCGGCTCCGGCAAGATCCTCAAGCGCGAGCTGCGGGCGCCGTACTGGGCCGGGCGCACCTCGATGGTGTGACGACGGTCAGTCCGTGACGGCGGCGCCGATGCGTCGCAGGCCCTCGGGGATGTCGCTCGTGGCGATCGCCCCGTAGCCGATGACGATGCCGGCGTGGCGCGGCTCGACGACGCCGAACACGCCGAGCGAGTAGGCGGCGATGCCCCGCGAGCAGGAGGTCGCGCGTGACGCGCGTGATGTCGTCGGGGTCGCGGTCGGGCGTCAGCAGGCTCAGGTGCAGTCCGGCGGCGGACGGGATGGGGCGCACCACGTCGGCCAGCTCGCGCTCCACGTAGGCGGTGATCAGCTCGTGGCGCTGGCGGTACAGGGCGCGCATCGCCCGCAGGTGGCGGGCGAACCAGCCACGGTCGATGAACTGGGCGAGGGCCAGTTGCTGGGGCGTCGAGGTCGACCAGTCGGTGACGTACTTGGCGGTCCGGACCGCCGCCCGGATCGACGCCGGCACGGCGAGGAAGCCGAGGCGCAGGGCGGGCAACATCGTCTTGGAGAACGACCCGGCGTAGACGACCCGGCCGCGGGTGTCGAGGCTCTGCAGCGGTTCGACGGGACGCCCGCCGAAGCGGAACTCGCTGTCGTAGTCGTCCTCGAGGATCGCCGCGTCGTGCCGGTCGGCCCACTGCAGCAGGGCGACACGGCGGCGCAGCGACATCACGTGGCCGAGCGGGAACTGGTGCGACGGCGTGACGATGACGAGGCGGGTGCCGGCCGGGATGGCGTCGACGACGAGCCCCTCGCTGTCGACGGGGACGGCGGCGACGTCCATGCCGAGCGTCTGCAGCAGGCTGCGCGGCGGAGGGTACCCGGGGTCCTCGACGGCGACGCGGTCGCCCGGCTCGAGCAGCACCCTCGACACCAGGTCGACCGCCTGCTGCAGCCCGTTCGTGATCACGATGTCGTCGGCGCTCGCGCGCACGGCCCGCGAGACGCCGAGGTGGCGTGCCAGCGCGGCACGCAGGTCGCGCTGGCCGGCGGGCTCGCCGTACGTCGCGCGGCGCAGGTCGCCGGGCCGGATCTCGCGGGCGACGAGGCGGCGCCACGACTCGTAGGGGAACCGCGTGAAGTCGGGCAGGCCGCAGCGGAAGTCGTACGGCGCGAACAGCGGCCCGCCGAGCGGGGCGTCGATGCTCGCCCACACGTCACGCGGGCGCAGCGCGCCCGCCGGCGCGCCGACGTCCGGCGGCGCCGTCCCGACGTCGTCGCTGACGTACGTCCCGGAGCCGACCCGCGCCGTGAGGAAGCCCTCGCCCATCAGCCGGTCGTACGCCACCGACACCGTCGTGCGCGACACGCTGAGCTGCGTGGCCAGCTCGCGCGTCGGCGGCAGGCGGTCCCCGGGCCGGAGGTCGCCGTTGACGATCGAGGTCCGCAGCTGGTTGAACACCTGGCCGGTGATGTCCCGGCGGCCGACGAGGGTGACGTGGACGTCCACCGCACCTGACGGTACTCGCGGCGCCGATTGGACTGGTCGACCGCACGCGTATCGGCTCTCGTACCAGGCCGTTGCGATCCGTACCGTCAGCGCACGTGGATGCCGCCTTCGACGCCGCCCAGCGTGTCGACATGGAGTCGTTCCGCGACTTCGACCGCGAGGCGTGGCGGGCGGTGCACGCGCCCGACGCGGTGTCCGTGCTCCCCACCGGCACCGTCGTCGTCGGCCGTGACGACATCGTCGCCGCCCTCGCCGCGCACTTCGACCACCGCCGGGCGCGCTGGTCCTGGACGGAGCTCTCGCGCCACGTGCAGCCCGGGCTGTGCGGCCACGTCCTCTACGAGACCCTCTACGAGATCCCGGCGGCCGGCTTCCGCCAGCGCGCCCTGACCGGCGTCACCTACGCCTTCGACGAGGGCCGCTGGCTCGTGGTCTGCGACCAGGGCACGGCGCTGCCGTAGCCCCCGCGTTCGTGCAGCACCGCGCGCCCCACCGGCGGGCGTTGCACGAACGCAGGGGAGCGGGTCGTCCATCCGGGCGGCGCAGGCGGACCCGTCCCGCCCGCCGGCCCGGATGGACTCGCGTTCGTGCGCTGGCGTGCGCCTGGCGGCGGTCGGTGAACGAACGCGAGATCGGGCGGGCATCATGGGCGGGTGCGCTCCGGGTTCGTGACGATGGTGGGTCGGCCGAACGTCGGCAAGTCGTCGCTGGTCAACGCCATCTGCGGGGCCAAGGTGAGCATCGTGTCGGACAAGCCGCAGACGACTCGGCACCGCATCCGGGGGATCCTCAACCGCCCGGACGCCCAGCTCGTGTTCGTGGACACGCCCGGGCTGCACAAGCCCGTGACGGCGCTGGGTCGGAAGGTCAACGCGACCGCGATCGAGAGCGTCGCCGAGTCCGACGCCGGCGTCGACGTCGTGTGCCTCGTGCTCGACGCGACCGCGCCGTTCGGCAAGGGCGACCAGTGGGTCGCCGGGCACCTCGACCTGCCGCGCACCGTCGTCGTCGTCAACAAGGTCGACCGCGCCAGCCGGGACCAGGTGATGGTGCAGCTCGGGGCGGCCGGCGAGCTGGCCGCCGAGGCCTACTTCCCGGTGTCGGCGCGCACCGGGGCCGGGCTCGACGCGCTCGTCGAGCACCTCGTCGAGCGGCTGCCCGACGGCCCCGCGTTCTTCCCGACGGACGCCGTCCACGACGTGCCGGAGGAGCAGTGGGTGGCCGAGCTCGTCCGCGAGCAGCTCCTCGCCGTGACCCGCGACGAGCTGCCGTACTCGATCGCCACCCGCGTCACGGAGTGGGAGGGCGACCGCATCACCGTCGAGATCATCGTCGAGCGGGAGAGCCAGAAGGGCATGGTCATCGGCAAGGGCGGATCCGTGCTCAAGCAGGTGGGGGAGCGGGCCCGGCTGCAGCTGCCCGAGGGCACGTTCCTCGCCCTGCGCGTGAAGGTCGACAAGGACTGGCAGCGGCGCCCCGATCGCGTCGATCGCCTCTACTGACCCGTCCGCCGCGTAGGGTCGAGCCACATGTCGAGGCTGCGTTCGCTCGTCGCCGCCGTGCCCGTCCTGCTGCTCGCCCAGTGCGCGCCGACGTGCGCGCCGGCCGTGACGCCTGCACCGCCCGCGCCCGAGGTCCCGGTGCCGGCGCTCGGATCGGGCACGACGCCGTACGGCATCCCCGTCGCCGACGTGGCGCGCGCCGGGTGGGGCACGACCCACGCCGAGTACACGGCGACGGACATCTTCGTCGGGTGTGGGGCCGAGATCGTCTCGCCGGTCAACGGCGTCGTGACCGAGTCCCGCCGGGTCAACGCGTACGACCCCGCCGTCGACGATCCGGCGACCGCGCGGCGGCCGGTCGGTCGCCGTCGTGGGCGACGACGGGGTGCGCTACTACATGGCCCACTTCGAATCGATCGACGAGGGCATCGAACCCGGCGTCCGCGTCGCGATCGGGCAGCGGCTCGGCCTGATGGGGCGCACCGGCCGGGCGAGCGCCTGCCACGTGCACGTCGGGATCTCGCCGCCCTGCCCGGCGCCGGAGTGGTCGATCCGGCGCGGCGTGGTGTGGCCGTACCCGTACCTCGACGACTGGCGTGCCGGCGGCCAGCGCAGTCCGGTGGCCGAGATCGAGGCCTGGCTCGCCGCCCACCCCGACGCCTGCGCCGCCGCGGCGACCGGCTGACCCCGAACCGTCAGCGCGGATCGGCCCGATCGGGCCGATCGCCGCTGACAGGACGGCGTCAGGGTCCTGGCGGCGTCGCCGGCGGCGGCGTCTCGACCGGCGCCACCGTGGTCACCGTGGCGACGGTCGTCGTCGGCTGGTCGACGGCGTCGAGCAGTGACTGGTAGTCGTTGTAGAAGACGCCCTCGCCGGGCTCGCTCTGCAGACCGTCGCGGCGCGGGACGCGCAGCGGCACGCCGTCGAGCGTGAAGCTGACCTGGCCGATGCCGGGCCGGCTGACGAGGGTCATCACGATCTGGGCGATGGCCGTGCGCTGGTCGGCGGGGTCGATCCGGTTGAACGGCTCGGTGGCCAGGTCGACGGTGACGTAGCCGGCGCCCGAGTCGACGACGGGGGAGTTGACGAGGCCGGGCGGCAGCAGCGTCCGCAGGCCGATGCCGATCTCGCCGAGCGGCCGGCCGGCGAGCAGCGCCTGGACCACCCGGTCGGGCGTCGCCGTGCCGGCGAGGTCGATCGTCACCGGCTGGAGGCGCGTGCCGTCGACGAAGAACAGCTGCACGGACTCGGTGGCGATCGTCGTCGAGGTCGCCGCCACCGTCGACTCGACCACCGCCGGCACGCTCGCCGGGATCGTCGTGGTGGACGTCGTCGACGTCGTCGTCTCGTCGAGGCCGAGCAGGGCGTCCTGGTCGATCGTCTGCAGCTGGCTGTCGGCGCCGATGCCGCACGAGGCCACGAGCACGACGAGCAGCACGGCGCCGGCGGCGGTGGCCACGAGGCGCCTCATCGGTCGCTCCCGACCGGCAGGCGGACGACGAAGCGGGCCCCACCGCCCGGGCGATCCTCGACCCAGGCCTCGCCACCCTGCGCGGTGGCGTGCTCGGCGACGAGCGCGAGGCCGAGGCCGGTGCCGATCCGGTGGCGCGCCGCGCTGCCGCGGGCGAAGCGCTCGAAGATCCGCGCCCGCTCGCCACGCGCCACGCCGGGCCCGGCGTCCTCCACCGCGACGAGCAGGAACGGGCCCGTCCGTGGGCTCGATCGAGACGCGGGTCGGGCCACCGCCGTGGTGCGAGGCGTTCTCCAGCAGGTTGGTGAGGATCCGCTCGAAGCGCAGCCGATCGACGGTGGCGGTCATCGGCGCCCCGTTCATGCCCGGGCCCTTGGTCACCTCGATCGGCAGGTGGGCGAAGCCGTTGCGCGCCGCGACGCGCCGGCACAGCGTCTCGATCTCGACGTCCTCGGTGTGCAGGTCGGTCGCCCCGGCGTCGATGCGCGACAGCTCGAGGAGGTCGATGACCATCGCGTCGAAGCGCCGTACCTGGCCGACGACGACGTCGAGCGCCTGTTGGGTGCGGTCGGGCAGCTCACCCCGGCGCCCGTCGATGACCTCGGCGGCCGCCGCCAGGGCCGTGATCGGGGAGCGCAGCTCGTGGCTGACGTCGGACGCGAACCGGGCCTCCCGCTCGATGCGGGCCTGGACGGCATCGGCCATCTCGTTGAAGGAGTCGGCGAGGCGATCGAGGTCGGGATCGCCCTCCGGCACGACGCGCGTGTCGAGATCGCCGGCGGCGATCTCCCCGGCGGCGTCGGTGATCCGCCCGAGTGGGCGCAGCAACCGGCCGCTCGTCCACCAGCCGACGAAGCTCGCCAGCAGGACCGTGACGAGCGACCCGATGACCAGCGTGACGAGGATCGTGCGCAGCGTGTCCTCGGTCGGGCCGAGCTGGAACGCCTCGAAGTAGTTGGCGTCGACCTCGGCGATCTTCACGCCGACGCCGACGTAGTGCTCGTCACCGAGGTCGAACCGTTGCACGCCCGACACCCCGATCTCGACGGCCTGCAGCAGGTCGTCGGGGAAGCTGTCGTAGGAGAAGCGGGTGTCGGTGGGGACGGTCTCGTCGTTGCCCAGGATGACCGCGGCGAAGCCGCCGGGGGACTCGACGCGCAGGTTCGGGAACCAGTCGCCGATGCTGTCGCCGGAGCGCAGGCGCTCGCGGACCCGCAGGGCGTTGCTCACGGCCTGCGTGCGGGCCAGCTCCCAGCGCTGCTCCAGCAGCGAGGAGCGGGCGAAGGCGTACGTGACGACGGTGAGCGAGACGGTGGCGATCAGCGCGATGAGCCCGAACAGGAGGCTGACCTTGGTGCGCAGACGCATCGGCCGTCCTCGGGACACGTGTGCCAGTGTGGCAGGAGATCACCGCTGCCGGTGAGGCACCAGGGGGAGGAAGGTACCCCACCGGGGCAGCGTGAACAGCCCTCACTCTTGTGGTCGTGTGTGACGGCGACACCGCAGGTGTGTGCGATTTCTGTAACAACACAGAACGCCCGCGGCGGCCTCGAACCGTCCAGAACGGCCGGTCAGGGGCCAGAATGGCCGGACTGTGCACTCCCTGCTGTTCATCGAGGACGACGACCAGATCCGCCTCGCCCTGAGGATGGCCCTCGAGGACGAGGGGTACAAGGTGCGCGAGGCGCCCGACGGGGCCAGCGGGCTGGCGTCGTTCGCCGAGCGCGAGGCCGATCTGGTCCTCCTCGACCTGCGGCTCCCGGACATGTCCGGCTTCGACGTGTGCCGGGCCCTGCGGGCCAAGAGCATCGTGCCGATCATCATCATCACGGCCCAGACCGACACCTACGACATGGTCGCCGGCCTCGAGGCGGGCGCCGACGACTACGTCACCAAGCCGGTGATCCCGAAGGAGCTGGCGGCCCGCATCCGCGCCCTGCTGCGGCGCGGTCCAGCTGCAGGGGTCGTCGGCGGCCTCGCCGCGCACCGCCCGCCTCGGCGACGTCGAGCTGCGCCGTGAGCAGGGCATCGTGCTGAAGGCCGGCAGCGAGGTGAGCCTGACGAAGACCGAGTTCCGCCTGCTCTGCGAGTTCGCCGACCACGCCGGGGCCGTGCTCTCGCGGGACCAGCTGCTCGAGCGCGTGTGGGGCTACGAGTACCTCGGCGACTCCCGCCTCGTCGACGCCCACGTGCGCCGCTTGCGGGTCAAGATCGAGGACCACCCCGACGAGCCGCGCCTCATCGTGACCGTCCGCGGCCTCGGCTACCGACTCGTCGCCTAGCGACTCAGAGCGGCCGGGACCCAGTGGGTGTCACGCTCGGCGGCCGGGTGTCACGCTCGGCACGCGTACCGAGCGCGTGACCGGCTGCTGGGCACTCGCCGCAGTGGGTCCCGGCCGCTCCGAGCGTGAGCGTCCTGGCCGCTCTGAGCGAGCGCGTCTCACGGCGCCTTCCGGCTCCGCAGGTACTCGCCGAGGCCCTTGGCCTGGGGGTCGAACGCGGTGGAGCTGGCGACGCCCTCGCCGAGGTAGCCGACGAGGACGATGTTGAGCGCCCGCAGGTTGGGCAGCTCGTGGATCCTGACGTCGAGGTCGGCGGCCTCCGGGACGAGGCGGCGCACGACGTCGGGCGTCAGGTTCGCACGCAGCCAGGCGTACCCGGCGTCGTCACGGGCCCAGATGCCCACGTTGGCGTTGCCGCCCTTGTCGCCGGACCGGGCGCCGAAGTGCTCGCCGAGGACGGTGCCAGGGGCGATGTCGGCCGGCGCGACGTCGATCGTCAGCGGCTCGATCGGTTCGTCGGACGCCGGGCCGGTCGGGGCCGGGTCGATGCGCGTGCGGGTGCCGTCGGCGGCGACGACGACCTGGTCGATCTCCGTCGCCGGCACGAGGGCCGGCCAGTAGACGCCGAACGACGCGGCCGGCCCGGGCGGCGTCGTCGTGAAGTAGCCCGGGTAGCTGGCCAGAGCCAGCTCGACGGCGGCCGACGAGAACGCCCGGCCGACCGCCCGCTCGTCGGCGGCGCGGACCTGCACGTGGAGCAGGCCGCTCGAGCGCTCCTGGTCGGCGCCGTCCGGCGGGGCCGGCACGAAGCGGCTGGTGACGGTGATGCCGGCCTCGCGGACCCGGTCGGTGCCGCCCATCGCCGCGAGCAGGGCATCCTCGGTCCAGCGCGCCTTGGCCTCCTGGTCGAGGCCGGTCAGGACGAACGTCATCTTGTTGCGGAAGCCGCCCTCGTAGTTGATGGCGACCTTCGCCGACGCCGGCGCCGGTTCGCCCCGGACACCCGAGATGCGCACGCGGTCCGGCCCGACCTCGTCGAGGCGGATCGTGTCGAAGCGGGTGACGACGTCCGGGTTGGCGTACGACGGCGACTGGATCTCGTACAGCAGCTGGGCCGTCACGGTGTCGACGGTGAGGCGGCCGCCGGTGCCGGGGTGCTTGGTGATCACGCAGGAGCCGTCGGCGTCGACCTCGGCGATCGGGAAGCCGAGGGGTCGCGACAGGTCGCCGAGCTCGCCGAAGAACGCGAAGTTGCCGCCCGTCGTCTGCGCCCCGCACTCGATGACGTGACCGGCGGTGACGGCGCCGGCGAGGCGGTCCCAGTCGGTCGGCTGCCAGCCCCACCACCAGGCGGCCGGCCCGACGACGACGGCGGCGTCGGTGACCCGCGGGCACACGACGACGTCGGCCCCGTCGGCGAGGGCACGGGCGATGCCCCAGCCCCCGAGGTAGGCGTTGGCGCTCACCGGATCGGCCGTCAGCGGCTCGCCGGTGTCGAGGTTCGACAGGTGCGGGCGCAGCCCGTCGACGCGGTCGAGCAGGTCGTCGCCCTCGATGTGGGCGACGTTGACCGTGACCCCGAGCTTGGTGGCGATGTCGCGGACGCGCTCCGCGCAGCCCGGCCGGGTTGAGGCCGCCGGCGTTCGTGACGACCTTGATGCCCCGGTCGGCACACGTCCCGAGGACCTGCTCCATCTGGGTGAGGAACGTGGTGGCGTAGCCGCCGTCGGCGTTGCGGGCCTTGGCCTTCCAGAGGATGAGCATCGTCAGCTCGGCGAGCCAGTCACCCGTGAGGACGTCGATCGGCCCGCCTTCGACCATCTCCTTCGCCGCCGAGATGCGGTCCCCGTAGAAGCCGGAGCAGTTGGCGATGCGCACGGGGTGGTCTCTCATGGCGTTCCCCGGCCACGCAGGCCGCTCGTTGCCGCTCGCTCGCTGGCGCTCGCTCGCTCGCATGGTGCGACGGGCTTCATGGGGTCATCTCCTCCATCTGCAGCAGGGCCTGGCCGGTGTCGACCTGCTCACCGGCGGCGACGTGGACGCCGGCGACCACGCCGTCGGCCGGCGCCAGCACCTGGTGCTCCATCTTCATCGCCTCGACCACGACGAGCGGCTGACCGACCGTGACGGCGTCACCCGCGGCGACGAGCACGCGCAACACGTGCCCGGGCATCGGGGCGACCAGCGAGCCGGCGAGGGCGGCGGAACCCGGCTCGGGGTGGCGGGGGAGCACCGTGAACGTGACGTGCCCGTCGTCGGCGTCGACGACACGCCGGTCGCCGGCGCGTCCGACGCGGAACGAGCGCCGGATGCCCCCGTCGTCGAGCACCACGGCGTCGGGCCCGGCGGCGACGAGGGACACCGCCACCGGCGTGCCGTCGACGGTCAGGTGGCCGCCGCGCCCGAGGCGGTAGGTGACGCGGACGGGTTCCTCGTCGAGGGCGAGGTCGAGGACCTGGTCGACGGCGGGGTTGTTGCGCCACCCCGACGGGAGCCCGGCGAGCACGCCGGTGCGGTCCCGGTTGGCGGCCTGCTCGGCGAGCGCGGCGGCGAGGGCGGCCAGCCGGACGTCGCCACGGATCGGCTCGGTGCACGGGAACTCGTCGAGGAACCCGGTGTGGAGGTGCCCGTCGACGAACGCCGGGTGGCGCAGGACGTTGAGCAGCTGGTCCCGGTTGGTCACGGGGCCGTGCAAGGCGGCGCCCGCCAGCCAGGCGTCGAGCTTGCGGATCGCCTCGGCACGGGTCGTCCCGTGGGCGATGACCTTGGCGACCATCGAGTCGTAGTACGGCGACACCGTCGAGCCGGACTCGATCCCGGTGTCGACCCGCACGTCGACCGGGCCGCCGGCGAAGACGTCGAAGCGACCGACCGACGGCCGGTAGCCGGCGGCGGGGTCCTCCGCCGTGAGGCGGACCTCGATGGCGTGCCCGTTCGTGGTCCCCGACGTGACCGCTGCCGCGACCGTGGCGCCGTCGGCGATCGCCAGCTGGGCGGCGACGAGGTCGAGGCCCGTGATCGCCTCGGTCACCGGGTGCTCGACCTGCAGCCGGGTGTTCATCTCGAGGAACCAGAACCCGCCGTCGGGGTCGAGCAGGAACTCGACGGTGCCGGCGCCGACGTAGCCGACCGCGGCGGCCGCCGCGATGGCGGCCTCCGACAGCCGCCGCCGCAGGTCGTCGTCGACGCCCGGCGATGGTGACTCCTCGATGATCTTCTGGTGGCGCCGCTGGATCGAGCACTCGCGCTCGGGCAGCGCGACGACGGTGCCGGCGGCGTCACCGAACACCTGCACCTCGATGTGCCGGCCCCGCTCGACGTAGCGCTCACAGAACACCGTGCCGTCGCCGAACGCCGCAGCGGCCTCGCGCTCGGCCGCGGCCAGCGCGTCATCGAGGTCGGCCGCGGCGCGCACGATGCGCATGCCGCGCCCGCCGCCTCCCGCCGACGCCTTGACGAGTTGCGGGAAGCCGATCGCGGCGGGATCGTCGGCGCCCTCGACGCTGGAGTCGGGCAGGACCGGGACGCCGGCGGCGCGCATCAGCGCCTTGGCGCCCACCTTCGAGCCCATCGCCGCGATCGCCGACGGCGGCGGGCCGATCCACGTCAGGCCGGCGTCGACGACGGCCTGGGCGAACGCCGCCGACTCGGCGAGGAAGCCGTAGCCGGGGTGCACGGCGTCGGCACCCGTGCGGCGGGCGGCGTCGATCAGCAGGTCGCTGCGCAGGTACGTGTCGGCCGGCGCGTTGCCGGGGAGGTGCACGGCGGCGTCGCACGCCCGCACGTGCAGCGCGCCGTCGTCGGCGTCGCTGAACACGGCGACGGACCGGACGCCGAGCTCACGGCACGTCCGGGCGATCCGCACGGCGATCTCGCCGCGGTTGGCGATCAGGACGTTCTTGATCACGACCGCCTCCGCATCCGAGTGTTTCGTGCATCGGAGGGTTTCGTGGGGGGAAGCCCCGCAGGAAACACTCGGATGGGACGACAGGTGCGTTCGGGGCGCAGCGTGCTCATCGGCTCACATCCGGTAGACGCCGTAGCCGCGCTGGCCGCGGACCTCGTTGTTGTGGATCGCCGACAGGCACATCCCGAGCACGGTGCGGGTGTCGCGCGGGTCGATGATCCCGTCGTCGTAGAGCCGGCCGGTCATGAACAGCGCCAGCGACTCGCGCTCGATCTGGTCCTCGACGGCGGCGCGCATCACCGCGTCGGCCTCCTCGTCGAACGGCCGCCCCATCGACGCCGCCGACTGGCGGGCGACGATCGACAGCACGCCGGCCAGCTGCTGCGGGCCCATGACCGCGGTCTTCGCGTTGGGCCATGTGAACAGGAAGCGCGGCCCGTAGGCCTGCCCGCACATCCCGTAGTTGCCGGCGCCGTAGCTCGCCGCCATGTTCACCGTCAGGTGCGGCACGGTCGAGTTGCTGACGGCGTTGATCATCTTCGAGCCGTCCTTGACCATGCCGCGCTGCTCGTACTCGCGCCCGACCATGTAGCCGGTCGTGTTCTGCAGGAACAGCAGCGGGGTGTCGGTCTCGTTGGCGAGCTGGATGAACTGCGCGGCCTTGTGCGACTCCTCGTTGAACAGCACGCCGCGGTGGTTGGCGAGGATGCCGATCGGATACCCGTGGAGCTCGGCCCAGCCGGTGGCGAGCGACGAGCCGTAGCGCGGCTTGAACTCGTCGAAGTCGCTGTCGTCGACGATGCGGGCGAGCACGTCGCGTGGGTCGAACGGGATGCGCTGGTCGGCGGAGGGGATGCCGATCAGCTGCTCACCGTCGTAGCGCGGCGGCGTGCCGGCGCCCCGCGGCGGGGGCCCGAGCTTGCGGTGGTTGAGCCGGCGCACGATCCGCCGCCCGATGCGCAGGGCGTCGACCTCGTCGACCGCGAAGTGGTCGGCCAGGCCGCTCACGCGGGCGTGCATGTCGGCGCCGCCGAGGCTCTCGTCGTCGCTCTCCTCGCCGGTCGCCATCTTCACGAGCGGGGGTCCCCCGAGGAACACCTTCGAGCGCTGGTCGATCATCACGACGTGGTCGCACATGCCGGGCACGTAGGCGCCGCCGGCGGTCGAGTTGCCGAAGACGATGGCGATCGTCGGGATCGCCGCACCCGAGAGGCGGGTCAGGTTGCGGAACGTCTCACCGCCGGGGATGAAGATCTCGCTCTGGTGCGGCAGGTCGGCGCCCCCCGACTCGACGAGGTACAGGAGCGGCAGGCGGTTCTCGCGGGCGATCTCCATGGCCCGCAGCGTCTTGCGGACCGTCCACGTCGTGCTCGTCCCGCCGCGCACCGTCGGGTCGTTGGCGATGATGACCACCTCGACGTCCTCGACGACGCCGATGCCGGTGAACACGCCGGCGCCGACCGGGAAGTCCGAGCCCCAGGCGGCGAGCGGTGAGAGCTCGAGCAGCGGCGCGTCCCGGTCCACGAGCAGCTCGACGCGCTCCCGGCACAGCAGCTTGCCGCGCTGGCGGTGCCGCGCGATGTACTTGTCGCCGCCGCCGTTGTTGACGAGCGCGAGCTGCTCGTCGTGGACCGCGAGCAGGGCGAGGAGGTGGGCCCTGTTGGCCTGGAACGCCTCGCTGCGCTCGTCGACGTGATCCCCCAGCACGGTCACGGCGCCGACGGTAGACCAGCCCGCGACGTGTCCTCGCCTCGGCCCCATCGAAGTTCCTCACCGAAACACTCCGATGCAGCGAGCACTCGGATGGGGAGGCGGTACCGTCGGCGGACGTGACGTTGCTCGCCGTGGTCGGGGCTCACCTGAGCGGCCAGCCGCTGAACAAGCAGCTGACGTCGCGCGGCGCGACGCTCGTGGCGACGACGACGACGGCGCCGGTCTACCGGCTGTACGCCCTGCCGACCGAGCCGCCGAAGCCCGGCCTCATCCGCGTCGGCGACGTCGATGGCGCGGGCGCCGTCGAGGTCGAGGTCTGGGAGCTCGACGAGGCCGGCTTCGGCTCGTTCGTCGATGCGATCCCCGCCCCGCTCGGCATCGGCCGCGTGCTCCTGGCCGACGGCACCGACGTGGCCGGCTTCCTCTGCGAGCCGATCGCCATCGAGGGGGCGCCGGACATCACGCACCTCGGAGGCTGGCGGGCGTACCGAGCGACGCAGCCAGTCCGACGAGCACGTCCTCACTCCAGGCCGGGCCGATCAGCGTGACGCTCGGTGGTGGCCCGCCCTCCGTCGGCGGCCCCACCGGCACCGTCAGCGCGCACAGGTCGAGCAGGTTGACGAAGTTCGTGTACGTCCCGAGCATCGAGTTGACGCTGACGGGTGCCGCGAGGACCTCGTCCACCGTCGGCACCCGGGGCACGCTCGGCACGACGAGCACGTCGACGGCGTCCCACGTCGGCGCGGTCAGCGCCGCCCGGCGGGCCAGCTCGGTGCGGTCGCGGAACACCTGCCAGGCGGGCACGGCCGCGCTCGCTGCGATGATCGACCGCACGACCGGGTGCACGTCGTCGGGGTGGGCCTCGACGAACGGCCCGACGGCTTCGTAGCGCTCGGCGACGAACGAGGCGCCGTAGAGCAGGGCGCCGGTCTCGACGAACGGCGTGACGTCGACGTCCACGGTCGGGCCGAGGGCGGCGAACAGCTCGCCCGCCGCCGCGAAGCGCGCCGCCCCGTCGGCGTCTCCGTCGAACGACAGCGAGTCGGCGGCGGCGATCCCGACGCGTGGTGCGCCCGGCCGTTCGGTGGCCGGCGGTGGCCGCCGGCTCCAGGGGTCCTGGTCGTCATGGGCCGACGCCAGGGCGACCGCCTGGGCCGCCAGCGCCACGTCGGCGGCGAGCACGGACACGCAGTCGAGCGAACGGCACGCCGGCACGACACCGCGGGCGCTGATCCGGCCACGCGTCGGCTTGAGCCCGACGATCCCGTTGCACGCGGCCGGCACCCGCCCGGACCCGGCGGTGTCGGTGCCGAGGGCGAGGTCGACCATCCCGGTGGCGACGGCGACCGCCGATCCGCTGCTCGAGCCGCCACTCACGAGACCGGGCCAGTGGGCGTTCGGGCACACGCCGTGGGGCGAGCGCACGCCGACGAGCCCGGTCGCGAACTGGTCGAGGTTCGTCTTGCCGACGACCACGGCGCCGGCCGCCACGAGGGCGGCCACGACGGGCGCGTCCGCTGCCGGCTCGTAGCGGAACGCCGGGCAGCCGGCCGTCGTCGGCAGCCCGGCGACGTCGATGTTGTCCTTCACCGCGAGCGTGGTCCCGGCCAGCGGCAGGTCGATCCCTCGACGCCGCCGCGCATCCACGTCGATCGCCCGCTGCCGCGCCTCGTCGCGGTCGGCCAGCGTGATCCAGATGCCGGGCCGGCCGTCCGCGGCGATGCGCGCGAACGCCTCGTCGACGGCCTCGACGGCGGTCCTCACGACTCCCCGCTCGATGCCCAGGCGGACCGCTCCACCGCGAACGCGGCGCGCTGGCCGTCACGGAACGTCTCGATCTCGGCGGCGTGGGCGGCGAGGAACGATCGGTGGTCGGCCAGCCGGAACGTCTCGTCCTCCATCGCGATCACGAGCCGGCCCGCCTCCTGCTCGGCCCGCTGGTCGAGGAGCTCGGCGGCGCCGACGGGGTGGAACCGCAGCTGGTCGAAGGGGCGCAGCAGCCACGGACGCTCGAAGTGCGGGCCACGGCGCGCACGGTTCCACACCTGCACGGTGCGCCCGACGAACTGGTAGCCACCCGGGCCCTCCATGCCGTAGATGCACAGGTAGGCGCCGCCGATGCCGACGGCGTTCTCGGGCGTCCACGTGCGGGCCGGGTTGTACTTCGTCGTGACGAGCCGGTGCCGCGGGTCGAGCGGCGTCGCCACCGGTGCGCCGAGGTACACGTCGCCGAGCCCGACCACGAGGTACGACGCCTCGTGGACGATGCGGTGCACGTCATCGACGGATGCCAGCCCGTTGATGCGCCGGATGAACTCGATGTTCCACGGGCACCACGGGGCATCGGCGCGGACCCCGTGCATGTACCGGGCGATCGCCTCGCGGGTCGCCGGGTCGTCCCACGACAGCGGCAGGTGGACGATGCGCGAGGGGAGCGCGGCGTGCTCGACGTCACCGAGGTCGTCCTCGGCCTCGACGAGCAGCCGGTGGGCGTCGTCGACAGTCAGGCGTGCGCCGTCGACCTGCACGAGCAGGGAGCGGACGCCGGCCGTGACGTCGACGGCCGCGGTGAGGTGCTGGGTGGTCCACTGCTCGAGGACGTGGACGCGCACGCGGAGCGCGAGGTCCAGGGTCATCGGTCCGTACTCGACCAACAGGAAGCGATCGCCGGCCCGCCGGTACGTCACGCCGGGGTGGTCGCCGTCCGGCTCGCGCCGTCCGAGGATGCCGTCGTCGCGGACGACGGGCCGCGGCAGCGGTCGGTTCCAGGACGGCCGGGCGAGCGGCTCGGCCGGTGCCGTCGCCCGGGCCAGCCAGCTGTGACGCCGCTCGTCGGCCCGGCGGGCGTCGGCAGGGGTCCACGGCACGAGCCGGACGTGGTCGCCGGGGGCGAGCTGGCCGAGCTTCCAGCGCTCGGCCGCCGCGACCACGGCCGGACAGACGAACCCGCCGAGGCTCGGCCCGTCCGGGCCGAGGATGATCGGCATGTCGCCGGTCAGGTCGACGGCACCGATCGCGTAGCCGGTGTCGTGGATGTTGGACGGGTGCAAGCCGGCCTCGCCGCCGTCACGCCGCGCCCAGCCGGGGCGTGGTCCGATGAGGCGCACGCCCGTGCGGGCCGAGTTGAAGTGCACGGTCCACTCGGCTCGCAGGAGGTCGTCGAGCCCCGCCGCGGTCAGGAAGTCGGGCGCGGTGTGCGGTCCGACCAGCACACCGATCTCCCAACGGTGGCCGAGCGCGGGAGCGAGGCCCGGTGGGAGCACACCGGGCGCCGCCCGCCCCGCGTCACCGACCGGCACGACGTCGCCGGCGCGCAGGGCCCGGCCGGCGTGGCCGCCGAACGCGCCCAGCGTGAACGTCGAGCGGCTCCCGAGGTAGGGCACGCAGTCCAACCCACCGCGCACGGCGAGGGTGGCCCGCATCCCGGGTCCGTCGACGGGCCCGACGCGGACCGTTGCCCCGGCCGGCACCGTCACCGCGGTCCACGGCGCGACCGGTCGCCCGTCGACGGTCGTGCGCATGGCCGCCCCGCCGAGCGCGACGACGCACGGAGCACTGAAGCGCAGCGTCGGCCCGGCCGTCGTGAGCTCGAGTGCCGCGGCCTCCTCGGGGTTGCCGACCAAGCGGTTCGCGAGGCGGTGGGCGAGGTCGTCCATCGGCCCGCTCGGTGGCACCCCGACGTGCCACAGGCCGGTGCGACCCGGCAGGTCCTGCACGGTCGTCAGCGGGCCGCCGTCCACGACCTCCATCGTGGCTGCCGCGTGCCCTTCGACGGGCGCCTCGCGCAGGTCGGTGGCGGTCACGCCGCCACGCCGTCAGAGCGGGTCACTGACGATGATCCGGATGGGCGTCGGGTCGAACCCGTTGCACGGGTTGTTGATCTGCGGGCAGTTCGAGATCAGCACGATGACGTCGATCTCGGCGCGGACGTCGACCCACAGGCCAGGTGCCGAGATGCCGTCGACGATGCCGAGCGTCCCGTCGGCGCCCACGGGCACGTTCATGAACCAGTTGATGTTCGGCACGAGGTCGCGCTTGCCGAGCCCGTGGCGGGCGCCCTCGGCCAGGAAGTTCTCGACGCAGGCGTGCTGGTGCCGCGTGTGGTGCCCGTAGCGCAACGAGTTCGACTCCCTGCTGCAGGCCCCACCGATCGTGTCGTGGCGGGCGCACGTCGTGTCGAGGATCGTCATCAGCGGCGTGCCCTCGTTGGAACGCAGCACCGTTCCCGGCACGAGGAAGATGTTGCCCTGGGCAGCGATCGTGTCAGCCGCCGAGTAGCGCACGGCGGTGTCGTGGGCGTCGTAGAGCAGGCAGTCGACGGCCTGGTTGCCGCCGAGGTCCACGATCCGCAGCGTCTGGCCGGCGGCGACGACGCCGGACCAGGCGGCGCGCGCCGCGACGACGGTGTCGACGACCGGGGCGGTGAGCGTCATCGCTGCGCCTCCAGCAGCTCGTCGGTGTTCTCGTAGGCGCGGCGGCGCTCCGGGCTGACCACCCGCAGCGGGTCGTCGACGGCCGTGCGCGTGCCGCGCCACGCCGTGATGCGCACCGTCGAGCTCGTGTACGCGGGGCGCGGGTCGAGCGGGTGCGGCACGTTGGCGAGCAGCACGACGACGTCCATCTCGCAGCGCAGGTCCACGTGGCGTCCCGTGGCCACCGCGCCGTCGAAGTGCAGCGCACCGTCCGGTGCGACGGTCGCCGACTTGAACAGGTTGACGCCGATCGGCAGGTCGCGCGGCGTGAGGTCGTGCTTGGCGGCACCGACCGTGAGCAGCTCGCGGGCGGTCGGGGTCGACGAGTGGATCCCGCTCTGGCCGTACCGCTGGCGGGCCACGGCTGCGCTGGTCGCCCCGCACAGCGCGTCGTGGCGGCCGGAGGTGTCCGCCACGAGCGTCATCATCGCCCGTCCCATGTCCGACAACAGGACGGCGCCGGGCCCGAGGTAGGTCTGCCACTGCACCTTGACGGTGTCGGCGACGTTCAGCCGCTCAGCCGTGGCGCGGGCGTTGTGGACCACGAGGTGGACGCACGCGTCGCCCTCGGCGTCGACGATGCGCACGACGGTGCCGGCGCGCAGCTCGGCCGTGGCGTAGTTGCCGGCCCCGAGCGTCTCGTCCCACACGACGTCACCCGCCGCGACGCCCGGCGGCAGCTCAGCCGCCGTCGCCGGCGGCACGGTGCGCTGCGTCGGCGCGAGCGCGCCGTCCTGGCTGCGGGCATGGGCGCGGGCGCCTTCCAGGCTCGCCGTCGACACCGTGGCCTCCTTCGTCGTCGTTTCGATTGACCTTCGAAAGTCTGGAGTCGACGCCGTCCCAGCGCAAGCGCGGCCGCAAGCTTCGGCGAGGAACTTCGACACGCGGCCGTCGTCGAACCTGTCGATGCACCAGGTCAAACCCGTCTTCTGGAGTTCGACGCGGGCGGATCCTCGAAGTTCCTCGCCGAATTTCACATCCCCGAAACACGCCCGTAGGCTCCGCAGCCATGTCCAGCTCCGGGCGGATCGGACGACCGCGCCTGCAGCCGCGCTCGCCCGGCGGCGAGCCGTCGAACGACATCCTCGCCGCCGCGAGCAGGCTGTTCGGCGAGCGTGGCGTCATGGGCACGACGATGTCGCAGATCGCCACCGCCGCCGGTCTCCAGCAGTCTTCGCTCTACTACTACTTCCGGAGCAAGGAGGAGATCCTCGCCACCCTCGTGGCGAAGGCGAACGTGGTGCCCCTGCAACTCGTGCGCGCGGTGCGGGGTGAGCCAGTGGCACCGGCCGTGCGCCTGTACCGGTTCGTCCGCGGCGACGTCGTGGCCCTGTGCTCGTTGCCGTTCGACATCAACGAGGTGCACCGCTACGCGGCGCGCGACCGGGAGCGGTTCTCGACGTACTGGAAGGAGCGCCGGACGCTGCAGTCGACGCTCGCCGCGATCATCCAGGAGGGGGTCGACGACGGTTCGCTGCGACCGGTGAACGTCCGCCTCGCCGCGCTGACCCTGATGTCGAACGACGAGGCCGTGCAGAACTGGTTCCGCCACGACACGCGACCGCTGCGCGACCCGGCCGCCATCGGCGACGCGATCGCCGACCTGGCGATCGCCGGGCTCGTCAGCGACCCACGGACGATGGTGGACCTCGCCGCGCTCGCCGGCCGCGGTGACGACGACGCGGACGACTGACCGATCGTTTCGATGGAGCTTCGAAAGTAGCTCGCCGTTCGCGAGCCCGAAACGAAGCCGAAACGCGGGGACCTTACGGTCGGCGCGGTCGGGGTCACCCGACGCTCAGGGCACGAGATCGGGAGGACCCGCATGCAGGGTGGTCGATGGCGCAGCACGGTGGTCCCCCTCGTCGCGCTGGGGGTGGCCCTCGCAGCCTGCGGCGGCGACGACGACGCGGGATCGGCGTCACCGGCGCCGGACGCAGCAGCGTCGGTGCCGGCCGCGAGCGTCGTGCCCGCACCCACGACGGCCGGTTCGAGCGAACCGGACGCAGGGGACGGCGCCACGCTGCGGGTCGGCTACAGCGCCTGGCCCGGCTGGTTCCCGCTGGCCGTCGCCGAGGAGCAGGGCATCTTCGAACAGGCGGGTGTCGACGTCGAGCTGACGTTCTTCGCCGACTACATCGCCTCCCTCGACGCGCTGGTCGCCGGCAGCATCGACGTCAACACGCAGACCCTCAACGACACCATCTTCGGCGTCGCCGCCGGCAGCCAGCAGCGGATCTTCCTGACCAACGACAACTCGACGGGCAACGACGCGATCATCTGCGATGCGTCGATCGGCGCCGTGGAGGACCTCGCCGGGAAGTCGATCGCCGCCGAGCCGGGCGTCGTCGACCACTTCCTGCTGCTCCAAGGGCTCGCCGAGGCCGGCCTGAGCGAGGACGACATCGAGTTCCAGGGACTGCCGACGGCGGCGGCCGCGGCGGCGTTCGCCGGCGGGCAGTTCGACTGCGTCGGCGTGTTCGCCCCGTTCACGACCCAGGCGCTGGCCCGCGAGGGCTCGCACGTGCTGTTCAGCTCGGCGGACTTCCCGGGCGCGATCTCCGACCACTTCGTCGCCACGGCGGCCGCGGCCGAGGAGCACCCCGAGGAGCTCCAGAAGCTCGTCGACGCCTGGTACCTGACGCTCGACTGGATCGCGGCGAACCCGGAGGAGGCCACGGCCATCATGGCAGCGGCGGCAGAGGTGACGCCCGAGGAGTACGCCGCCTACGCCGAGGGCACGACGATCTTCGACGCCGCCAAGGCGCTCGACTCCTTCGAGGACCGCGCCGGACGATCCGACCTCGCTGCCCGAGATGGCCCGCCGGATCAACCCGTTCCTCGTCTCGTCGGGGCTCACCGAGCAGGAGGCCGACCTCACCGGCCTGTTCGTCCCCGAGCTCACCGCCGCCTACGTCGCCGCAGGCGGATGACCGCTGCGCCGCCCGGTGTGACCGGGTCCCGGACCGCTCCGGGCGGGGAGGGGTCGGCGCCCGCGGCGGGCGTGGACACCGCTCCCGAGCCGTCCGTCGATACCGGACCGGGCACGGGGAGGACCGGGCGGCGCCGCGACGACAGCACCCGCGGCCGGCGCCAGCACCCGCTCGGGCGCATCCGCGCGCCGTTGTCGATGCGTTGGCGGGTCACCCTCGGGGCCGTCGGCGTGGCGGCGATCCTCGGGGTCTGGGTGCTCGCGGCCGCCCGCCTCGACGGTGCCAGCTCGTTCCTGGTCCCCTCGCCGGCGGCGACGTGGGACGCCCTCGTCGAGATGTGGCGCGAGGGCACGCTGTGGGGCGACCTGACGGCATCGCTCGGACGGATCGCCGTCGGCTACGCCATCTCGCTCGCGATCGGCGTCGTCGTGGGCGTCCTCATCGGCACGTTCGTGTCCGTCGAGTCCTTCTTCGAGCCGCAGCTCGGGTTCCTCCGCTACATCCCGGCCGGTGCCCTCACCCCACTGCTGCTGCTGTGGCTGGGCATCGGCGAGAGCCCGAAGATCGTGCTCATCGTCGTCGGCACGGTGTTCTTCAACATCCTGATGGTCGCCGACGTCGTGCGCCTCGTGCCGCGTGAGCTGTTGCACGCCTCGGCGACGCTCGGGGGCGGCCGCGGGACCACCCTCCGCAAGGTCATCCTGCCGCACTCCCTGCCGGGCATCATCGACGTCGCCCGCATCAACCTCGCCGCGGCCTGGCTGATGCTCGTCGTCGCCGAGCTGCTGGCGGCGCAGGAGGGCCTGGCGTTCCGCATCGTTCGGGCGCAGCGTTTCCTCGCCTACGACACGATGTTCGCCCTGCTCATCGTGTTCGGTGTGATCGGCCTCGTGAGCGACCTCGCGCTGCGTGGGCTGCGCTGGCTCGTCGCCCCGTGGGCACGGCCATGAGCCTCGTCGTCGATCGGGTGAGCCGCACGTTCGGCGGCGGGAGCGGCACCAGCGTGGCCCTCGACGGCGTCTCGATGCAGGTCGCCGACGGCGAGCTCGTGTGCCTGCTCGGCTCGTCGGGCTGCGGCAAGTCGACGCTGCTCAACATCATCGCCGGGCTCGACGAGGCGGACACCGGTGAGGTGCGCGTCGACGGGGCCCTCGTCGTCGGACCGGGTGCCGACCGCGGCGTCGTGTTCCAGGGCTACTCGCTCTTCCCGTGGCGGACCGTCGCCGAGAACGTCGCGTTCGGGCTCGAGGTCGCCGGCGTCCCGAAGGCGCGGCGGCGCGAGCGCGTCGACGAGCTGCTCGGCATCATGCACCTGGGCGAGCACGCCGGGCGCCTGCCCCGGGAGCTCTCCGGCGGCATGCGCCAGCGCGTCGCCATCGCCCGCGCGCTCGCGCCGGAACCCGACGTGCTGCTGCTCGACGAGCCGTTCGCCGCCCTCGACGCCCAGACCCGCCGCTCGATGCAGGACTTCCTGCTGACCGTGTGGCGGCGCACGCGCTGCACGATCGTGATGGTCACCCACGACGTCGAGGAGGCGATCTACCTCGCCCAGCGGATCCTCGTCATGTCGCCCCGGCCGGGCCGCATCGCCGAGGAGGTCGTGGTGCCGTTCGCCGAACGGGCTGCCCACGTGCTGCGCGACCCGCGGTTCCTCGACCTGCGCGACGAGCTCGCCGAGCTCGTCGCGTAGACGGCCCACCGATCCGGACCGCCCAGATCGAGGACGGCGCCGAGCGCCGCCGTCAGAGGCCGAGGAACGGCAGCACGCCGGCCTTGGCGATGACGTCGTTGAACATGTCGCGCAGGTCGTCGGACTCCTTCGGCGTGTCACCGCTGACGAGGATCGACCACGTCATGCCGTCGCTGCGGTGCAGCACCATGGCGTGGGCGCTCTCCAGCGTCCCCGTGTGACCCCAGGTCCCGTCGGTGAAGCAGATGAGCCCGAGCCCGTACCAGCGGTCCGGCGAGTACAGGAACGGCGAACGACCCCGCATCAGCTCCGCCGTGCCGGCACCGAGCGGGTGGAAGCCGGGCTTGGCGGGATCGAGCGAGTCGACGATCCGCACGACGTCGGCCGACGTGGCCATCCACGATCCGGCCGGGCCCGAGCACGTCCATGTAGTTGCGGTTCGGCTGCTGCCAGTGGAACACCTCCGACGCCTGCACGTCGTTCGTGCCGGCCAGCCGCATCCCGCCGATGCCGAGCGGGGACAGCAGCTGATCGCGGGCGACGGACTCGTAGGAGCGCCCGGTGACCTGCTCCACGAGCTGGCCGAGCAGGCAGTACCCGAGGTTCGAGTAGGTGTACTTGGACCCCGGCGCGCCGCCCAGGTTGACGCCCACGGCGCGCCGTGCCGCCTCCGGGCAGGACCCGACCATGCCGCCGAAGACGAGCGACTCGAACGTGCCGAGCCCCGACGTGTGCGACAGCAGCTGGCGCACGGTGATCTCGTTGAAGCGCGCGTCGATCGGCGCCACGCCGAGCCCCTGGGCGATGGCGCCGCCGACGGCCTGGTCGAGCCCGAGCTGGCCGGACTCGACGAGCTGCAGCACCACGATCGCCGTGACGACCTTGGAGATGCTGGCGATGCGGAAGCGGTCGCCGGGCTCGGCCGGCTCGTCGGTCCAGCCGAGGCGCTTGCCGTAGGCGGTCGAGTGGACGACCTCGCCGCCGAGGCTGACCGTCACTGATGCGGACGTCGCGCCGCCGCCGAGGAGTCGGGCGGAGAGATCACCGTCGAACCGGCCCCACGCCTCGGAGATCGACGCCGGTGGGGGCGGCGGCGGCGCGCACTGCGGGGCGCACTGCGCCATGAACAGCGGGACCGCGAGGGCCCCGAGCAGACGGCCTCGCTGCATCACCTTCATCGCCACACCCTCCACGACCGGCCCGCCGAGGCGGCGAAGCTAGCAGCCCGTCGGCCTGGGCCTCGGGGGCCGAGGCGTTTACCTGTTGCACATCCGGCCCGTCGTACCGTCATTGCCACGTTCGGTCACGGTCGGGTCGAACGGGCGCGGGCGAGGTGACGGACGAGCGATGGACGGGCGAGCCGGCGGCGTCGAGGCGATGGGTGGCAGCAAACGGTGGCGGAGCCGGGCCGTGCTCGCCGTTCGCCGCCGCGGCTGGGAGGTCCGCCACCTCGATCCCTTCCTGCGGATCGAGGACTACCTGCCCCGTGTGCTGTTCCCGTACCACGGGATCGACTGCGTCCTCGACGTCGGCGCCCACACGGGGGAGTACGGGCAGGCCCTCCGCGAGGCGGGGTACCAGGGCGACCTCGTCTCGTTCGAGCCCGTGCGCGTCTCGTTCGACCGGCTCGTGCAGCGCGCCGCCGGCGATCCGCGCTGGCACGTCCACCAGCTCGCGCTGGGAGCGTGCGACGAGACGCGTCCCATCAACGTCACCCGCACCACGACGTTCTCGTCCCTCCGGCCGCCCCGCCACGACGTCGTCGAGGAGTTCGTCGCCCACGGCAACGTCGTCGACCACCGGGAGGAGATCACGGTGCGCCGCCTGGACGGCCTCCTCGACGAGGTGACCGCGGGCCTGTCGGCGACGGCCGTCTACTTGAAGATGGACACCCAGGGGTGGGATCTCGACGTGATCGCCGGGGCGCGCGGCGTGCTCGACCGCGTCCTTGCCCTGCAGTCGGAGCTGTCCGTCCTGCCGATCTACGACGAGATGCCGGGCTTCGAGACAGCCCTCCACACGCTCACCGACCTCGGCTTCGAGATGTCGGCGATGTTCCCGGTGAGCCGCGACCGCCACCTGCGCCTGGTCGAGCTCGACTGCGTGATGACCCGCGTCGCCGCGTCCGTCACACCTCGAACGTGACCCCCTGCGCGAGCGGCAGGTCGCGGCCGTAGTTGATCGTGTTGGTGGCTCGGCGCATGTACGCCTTCCAGGCGTCGGACCCGGACTCGCGGCCGCCGCCGGTCTCCTTCTCGCCGCCGAACGCGCCGCCGATCTCGGCGCCGCTGGGTCCGATGTTGACGTTGGCGATCCCGCAGTCGGAGCCGTCGGCGGCCATGAAGTGCTCGGCTTCGCGCACGTCGTTCGTGAAGATGCTCGACGCGAGGCCCTGGGGCACGTCGTTGTGGAGCGCGATCGCCTCGTCGAGGTCGTCGTAGCCGAGCACGTAGAGCAGCGGTCCGAACGTCTCGGTGCGCACGATCTCGGTCTGCCCGGGCATGGCCACGATCGCCGGTGAGACGTAGCGGGCGTCCGGCGCCTCGGCGGCGAGGACCCGATCACCGCCGACCACGTGCTCGCCGCCGTCGGCGGTGGCGGTGGCGATCGCCGCCGCGATCCGATCGGCCGCGGCGGCGTCGATGAGTGGCCCGACGAGCGTGCCGTCGGCGAGCGGGTCACCGATCGGCACCGACGCGAACGCCTTCGCCAGCCGGTCGAGCAGCTCGTCGCGCACCGACGAGTGGACGATGAGGCGGCGCAGGCTCGTGCACCGCTGCCCGGCGGTGCCGACCGCCGAGAAGGCGATCCCGCGCGTCGCCAGCTCGAGGTCGGCGGTCGCCGCGACGATCGCCGCGTTGTTGCCCCCGAGCTCGAGGATCAGCCGCCCGAAGCGGGCCGCGACCACTGGTGCCACGGCGCGGCCCATGCGGGTCGAGCCGGTGGCGGAGACGATCGCCACGCCCTCGTGGGCGGCGAGGGCGGCACCGACGTCCGCGCCGCCCTGGACGACCTGGCCGAGGTCGACCGGCGCGCCGACGTCGGCCGCGGCTCGGGCCAGCAGCGCGTCGCACGCGAGCGCGGTGAGCGGGGTCTTGTCCGACGGCTTCCAGATCACCGGGTCGCCGGCGACGAGCGCCAGGGCGGCGTTCCACGACCAGACGGCGACCGGGAAGTTGAACGCCGTGATGACGGCGCACGGGCCCATCGGGTGCCACTGCTCCATGAGCCGGTGGTTCGGGCGCTCGCTGGCGATCGTCAGACCGTGCAGCTGCCGGGACAGGCCGACGGCGAAGTCGCAGATGTCGATCATCTCCTGGACCTCGCCGCGGCCCTCGGAGCGGATCTTGCCGGCCTCGATCGACACCAGGGCGCCGAGGTCGTCCTTGTGCTCGCGCAGCAGCTCGCCGAGGCGTCGCACGACGTTGCCGCGCACCGGTGCCGGCGTCGTGCGCCACGTGGCGAAGGCGTCGCGCGCCCGTTGGACGGCGGTGTCGACGTCTCCGGGTGCGCCGGTCGGCCCGAGCGAGCCGCCGGTGATGGGCGTGCGGGCGGCGAGCGCGCCGTCGCGCTCCCCGGCGCCGCACGCGGCGAGGATCGTCGCGGCGCGGTCGGCGAGCGCCAGCGTCGAGGGCAGCGCGCTCATGCCGGGGCACCGATCGAGGCGAGCGGCGTCGGCGAGGATCGCCAGCGCGGTGTCGGCCTGCTCGCGCGTGACGACGAGTGGCGGCGCCATCCGGATCGATCGCACGCCGCACGTCAGCACGAGCAGCCCGCGCTCGAAGCACGCCCGCTCGACGGCGTCGGCCGTGTCGTGGTCGGGGAGGTCGACGCCGATCATCAGGCCGCGACCGCGGACCTGCTCGATCAGCGGCTGCGTCCGCTGCAGGTCGGCGAGGCCGCGCAGGAGGTGGTCGCCGATGGCCGCCGCGTTCGCGGCCAGCCCGTCCGCGACGAGGTCGAGCGTGGCGGCGGCGGCGGCGCACGCCACCGGGTTGCCGCCGAACGTCGAGCCGTGGCCGCCGGGTGCCCAGTCCATGATCGCGGCGCGGGCCAGGATCCCGGCGAGCGGCAGGCCGCTGGCGAGCCCCTTGCCGATGCACATGATGTCGGGCGCGATGCCCTCGCGCTCACAGGCCCACATCGTCCCGGTGCGCCCGACGCCGGACTGCACCTCGTCGACGACGAGCAGGATGCCGTGCTCGTCGCACAGCCGGCGCAGGTCGCCGAGCCAGCCGGCCGGCGGGACGATGTAGCCGCCCTCGCCCTGCACGGGCTCGACGAAGATGGCCGCCACGTCGGACGGGTCGGTGAGCTTGGTGAACAGCACCTGCTCGATGTACGCCGCACCGGTCAGCGCGGCGGCGTCGTACGGGTCGGCGTACGGGGCGTGGAACGTGCCGGGCGTGACGATGCCGAACCCGGCGCGCTGGCGGGCCTTGCTGGCGGTGAGCGAGAGGCTGCCGAGCGAGCGGCCGTGGAACGCGCCGAGGAACGCGATCGCGTTGGGCCGGCCCGTGTGGTGGCGGGCGAGCTTGAGGGCTGCCTCCACCGCTTCGGTGCCCGAGTTGCAGAGGAAGACCTTGGCGTCGGGCATCGGCGCGAGCTCCGCCAGGCGCGTGCACACGTCGGCGTACGCCGGCAGGTAGAAGTCGCTCGAGCAGTAGTGCAGGACGTCGTCGACCTGGGCGTGGATCGCCGCGTTCACGGCCGGGTGGGCGTGGCCGGCGGCGGCGACGGCGATCCCGGCGTTGAAGTCGAGGAAGCGGTTGCCGTCGACGTCCTCCAGGACGCAGCCACGGCCCCGACGCACCACGAGCGGGTACACGCGGGTCAGCGAGGGGCTCGTCACGGCCTCGTCGCGCGCGATGATCTCGCGTGCGATCGGACCGGGCAGCGCCGTGCGCAACGCAGGTGCCGGAGCGTCGGCCGTGAGGTCCGACATGGTCGCGGGTGCTGGCTCGACGATGGTCATGAGTCCCTCCGTTCCAAAGACGACACACACTGTAACGTTCGTTCCATGACGCTGCGGGACGATCTCAGCGACCGCCCTGCCGTCGACTGGCCGGACGACCTCGACGACCTCGAACGGGCGTTGCTCACGGCGCTGGCCGCGTTGGCCGCCCCGTTCGGCCCGCCGGCGGGCGAGGGGGCCCTGGCGCCGGGATCGTCGCTGACCGCGGCCGCCCTCGACCGGCTCTTCGACGCCCAGTTGGCCAGCCGCCACCTCGACCACGCGGCCCGCTGGCTGCGCTCGCGCGGCGAGGGCTTCTACACGATCGGGTCCGCCGGCCATGAGAGCAACGCCGTCGTCGCGGGCGCCCTGCGGCCGACCGACCCGGCGCTGCTGCACTACCGCTCGGGCGGCTTCTACCTCGCCCGGGCCCAGCAGGTCACCGGTCACGACGGCGTGCGCGACGTGCTGCTCGGGCTGCTCGCCTCGTCCGACGAGCCGATCGCCGGCGGTCGCCACAAGGTCTTCGGCCACCCGGCGCTCGCGATCATCCCGCAGACCTCGACGATCGCCTCGCACCTGCCGCGGGCGATGGGCGTGGCGTTCGCCATCGGACGGGCGCGGCGCCTCGGTCTGGCGACGCGCTGGCCGGCCGACGCGATCGCGGTGTGCAGCTTCGGCGACGCTTCGCTCAACCACTCCACGGCCCAGGGCGCGCTCAACACCGCCGCCTACACCGCCCACCAGGGGATGGCGATGCCGGTGCTGTTCGTGTGCGAGGACAACGGCTGGGGGATCAGCGTGCCGAGCCCGACCGGCTGGGTCGCAGCGTCCCTCGCCAACCGTCCCGGGCTGCGCTACGAGGCCGCCGACGGCACCGATCCGGTCGGGGTCTTCGACGCCGCCGACGAGCTCGCCGACCACGTCCGGGCCACCGGCCACCCTGCCGTCCTGCACCTGCGGACCGTGCGCTACGGCGGTCACGCCGGCACCGATGTCGAGGCCGCCTACCGCAGCGCGGCCGGCATCCGCGGCGACCTCGCCCGTGACCCCCTGCTGGCGACAGCCGGCGTGCTCGTCGCCACCGGCCGGACGACGCCGGCGGAGGTGATCGATCGGTACCTCGTGGGGCGCGCCGACGTGCGCCGGCGCGCCGTCGAGCTGGCGGCCCGACCGCGCCTGACCGACGCCGCCGCGGTCGTCGCCCCGCTGGCGCCGCACCGCCCGGCGGCGGTGGCCGACCGCGCCGCCACGGCCGCGCCGGTCGCGGCGCGCGCCGCGTTCTTCGGGCGGCTGCCCGAGGACGAGGGCCCGCTGACGGTGGCCGAATCGGTCAACCGAGCGCTCGGCGACCTCCTCTGCGGCGACGAGCGCGTCCTCGTGTTCGGCGAGGACGTCGGCGTCAAGGGCGGCGTGTACGGCGTGACGCGCGGCCTGCAGAAGCGCGCCGGGCGCCAGCGTGTGTTCGACTCGCTCCTCGACGAGCAGTCGATCCTCGGGCTCGCCCTCGGTGCCGGCGTCTCCGGCCTCGTCCCGATCCCCGAGATCCAGTACCTCGCCTACCTGCACAACGCAGAGGACCAGCTCCGCGGTGAGGCGGCCAGCCTGCGCTTCTTCTCCAACGGCCAGTACACCAACCCGCTCGTCGTGCGGATCGCCGGCTACGGGTACCAGAAGGGGTTCGGCGGCCACTTCCACAACGACAACGGCGTCGCCGTGCTGCGCGACATCCCCGGGCTCGTGATCGCCTCGCCGTCGCACCCGGCCGACGTGGCACCCATGCTGCGCACGTGCGTCGCGGCCGCTGTCGCCGACGGCACCGTGAGCGTGTTCCTCGAGCCGATCGCGCTCTACCACACCCGCGACCTCCACGGACCCGGCGACGAGCACTGGACCGCGCCGTACGCGCCGCCGTCGGCGTGGGCCCACGAGCACGTGCCGATCGGGTCGTCCGTCGTCGCGCGCGAGGGCGACGACGTGCTCGTGGTGACGTGGGGGAACGGGCGCTACCTGTCGGAGCGCGTCGCCGAGCGCCTCGCCGGGTCGGGGATCGGCTGCCGGGTGCTCGACGTGCGGTGGCTGGCGCCGCTGCCGGTGGCCGAGATCGTGCGCCACGCCGAGTCGATCGGGCGCGTGCTCGTCGTCGACGAGACCCGCCGCACGGGTGGCGTGGGCGAGGCGATCGTCGCCGGGCTCGCCGAGGCCGGGTTCGCCGGCCCGGTGCGGCGGGTGGCCGGGCTGGACTCGTTCGTGCCGCTCGGCGACGCGTCGCGCCTCGTCCTCGTGTCGGAGGACGACATCGAGGCCGGCGTGCGCGACCTGCTCGCCTGACGATTCGCTCCTCGCGGCGCGCCGGCGGCAGGCTGCGGTGATGCCTGCCGACGACGTGGACGCGGCGATCGCCGAGCTGCTCGCCGCGGTCCCCACCGACCCGATCGAGCAGCGCGGCCGCCTGTTCGACCTCGGCCTGGCCTGGGTGCACCACCCGCGCGGCCGCGGCGGGCTGGGCGCCGCGCCGGGCCGCCAGCTCGACGTCGTGCGCCGGGTGCAGGACCAGGGCATCGCCGTCGGCACGCTCGCCGCGGGTGGCGGGGTGTCGCTGGCGGGGCCGACGATGGCCGTCCACGGCTCCGACGAGCTGTGCGCCCGCCTGCTGCGCCGCTCGTTCACGGGCGAGGACTCGTGGTGCCAGCTGTTCAGCGAGCCGGGCGCCGGTTCCGACATGGCCGGCCTCGGCTGCCGCGCCGTGCGCGACGGGGACGAGTGGGTCGTCGACGGCCAGAAGGTGTGGACGACGAACGCCCACCTCTGCAACCGCGCCATGCTGATCGCCCGGTCCGACCCGGACATGCCGAAGCACCGCGGCATCACGTACTTCGCCCTCGACCTGACGTCGCCCGGCGTGGAGGTGCGGCCGCTGCGCCAGCTGACCGGGCAGGCCGAGTTCAGCGAGGTCTACCTCACCGGGGTGCGCGTGCCCGACGCCGACCGGATCGGCGACGTCGGTGACGGCTGGCGGGTCGCGATGACCACGCTGTCGAACGAGCGCACGTCGATCGGCGGTGGCGGGCGGGCTCCCGTCCGAGGCAGCGGGGCGATCGCTGAGGCGCTGCGGATCTGGGCCGCCGCCGACCCGGGCATCCGCACGGCGGCGCGTCGCGACCGGCTGATGGCGCTGTGGAGCGATGCCGAGGTGCTGCGGTTGACGAACCTGCGGGCGTCCGCCGCCCGGCGCAGTGGCACGCCGGGTCCCGAGGGCTCGACCGCCAAGCTGGCGTTCGCCCTCGTCAACCAGCGCATCTACGAGCTGTGCGTGGACCTCCTCGGCGCCGCCGCCCTCGTCGACGCCGACTTCGGGTTCCGTCGCGACGACCACCTCGGCTACGTCGGCCCACCGGGCTCGGCCCGCCAGTTCTTCCTGCGCACCCGGGCGAACACGATCGAGGGCGGGACGACGGAGATCCAGCGCAACATCGTCGGCGAGCGGGCCCTCGGCCTGCCGCCCGAGCCGCGCCTCGACAAGGACGTCGCCTGGAAGGACGTGCCGCGCGGTTGAATCGGCAACGAAGTTCGTTGCCGATGAATCCAACAGATCTCCACGCCGTCTCCGAGCGCGCCAGCGGCGGTCAGCGGATGATCGTGCGATGCGCACCGCCGTCACCTGCAACACCGCCCTCGTCGAGCGGTTGCTCGACCACCTGAGCGTCCACGACATCGCCGCCGCCACCGCGATGTTCACCCCCGACGCCGAGCTCGTCGCGCCGTTCGCGCCGCCCCCGCTGCCGCCCGGCGGCTCCGGCCGCGAGCAGATCGGCACGCTGTTCGTCGCCGTGTTCGACGCCTACGGGCGGGTGGCGTTCAGGGACCGGCGCATCGTGGCCACCGCCGACCCCGACGTCGTGGTCGGTCGCTGGCGCACCGACATCGAGGTGCTGGCGTCGGGCGCCACGTACGCGGCGGAGGTCATCGCCGTGGTCGAGCTCCGCGACGGCCGGATCACCCGCTTCACCGAGTACTTCAACCCGGACGCCCTCCGCGCCGCTGGCGTCCTGCCGGTCGCGGCCTAGCTCGCGTCGCGCGCCGGGCGCCGACCGAGGTCGGCGTACTCGTTGCGCTCGAACGCCCGGAAGAGCCGCTCGGCCAGGTCGGAGATCTCATCGCCGGTCACGCCGCCGGACGGTAGATCCCATCCGAGTGTTTCGTGCCACCCGAGTGCTTCGTGAGGGGGCCACCCCGACGAAACACTCCGATGCAGCAAACACTCGGATGGGTTAGGCCGGGGGTTGCCAGGAGGGGCGGCGCTTCTCGGCGAAGGCGGCCATGCCCTCCATGCCGTCGGCGGAGGCGAAGAGCTCGTCGGAGAGGGCCCGCATCTGATCGAAGGCGACGTCGCGCGGCAGCGTCGGCACGACACGGAGCATGCGCTTGGACTCGGCCACGGCGCGCGGCGCGCCCATGCGGATGCCGGCGCACAGCGCAGCGACGGTGCCGTCGACGTCGTCGGTGACGTGGGTGATGAGGCCGACGTCACGGGCGAACGCGGCGTCGAACGTCTCGCCCGTGAGGAACGCCGAGGCCAGCCGGCTGCCGCTCGCCCGGCGCAGGATCGGCACCGAGATGATCGCCGCGGCGACGCCGATGCGGACCTCGGTGAAGGCGAACGTGATGTCGGAGCGCACCACGACGAGGTCGCAGCACGACATCAGGCCGACGCCGCCGGCCCGCGCCGGGCCCTTGACGGCGGCGATCGTCGGCACGTCGGCGTCCATGAACCGCGTCATGGCGCGCACCATCGGCGACGAGTCGGGCGGACCGGTGCGCCGCTCCTTGAGGTCCGCCCCGGCGCAGAACGCCGGCGGCACGTGGTCGAGCACGATCGCCCGCGCCTCGCCGGCGGCGACCGCGGCCTCGGCGACGTCGAGGGCGGCGTTGAGGCCGCTGACGAGCCGGGTCGACAGGGCGTTGCGGTTCTCCGGCGAGTCGAGCGTGATCGTGGCGATCCCGTCGGCGACCGCGGCGTGCACGACCTCTTCGTCAGCCATGCCCGGCGACCGTACTCAGGCGTCGAGCGTGCGCAGGAACGCCTCGACGTCGGCTCGCTCCCGGGTGCGGCGCATCGGCGGCAGGGCCCTGACGATCGCCCAGCGGTAGCGGGCCGTGCCGAGCCGGCGGTCGAGCACGGCGACGACGCCGCGGTCCTCGGCCGTGCGGATCAGCCGGCCGGCGGCCTGGGCGAGCATCATCGCCGCACGCGGGACGTCGATCTGGCTGAACGCGTCGGCGCCGAGCAGCTCGCGCCGCGCCGAGAGCAGCGGGTCGTCGGGCCGGGGGAACGGCAGGCGGTCGACGACGACCATGCTCAGCGTGCGGCCCGGCACGTCGATGCCCTGGAAGAACCCGGCCGTGGCGAACACGCACGTCGCCTCGTCGGCGGCGAAGCGCCGGACCAGCGCCGGCTTGGGCAGGTCGCGCTGGGTGAGGATCGGGACCGCGACTCGCTCGCGGACGGCAGCGGCGGCCAGGTCCATCGCCTTGTAGCTCGTGAAGAGCGCCAGGGTGCGGCCGCCGGCGGCGGTGATCAGGGCGACCAGCTCGTCGTGGACGGCGTCGCGGTACCGGGCGTCGCGCGGGTCGGGGAGGTGCATCGCGCAGTACAGGAGGCCGTGGTGCTCGTAGTCGAACGGGCTGCCGACGTCGGCGACATCCGTGCGCGCCGTCGGCAGCCCGAGACGAGCGGGCAGCGACGTCGGGATCGTCGCGCTCGTCAGCACGGCCGTGCGCTCGTCCCAGACGCCGTCGCGCAGTGTCGGCCCGACGTCGAGCGGGGCGATCTCGAGGCGCGGCTGCTCGGGGCTGCCGGACACGTAGTCGACGTACCCCACGTGCTCGCCGAGGGCCAGGTCGAGGTGCTCGATGGCCCGCCCGACGAGCAGCTGGGCGCGCAGCTTGCGTTGCTTGGCGTCCTCGACCGGCGTCTGGATCGCGGTGAGCACGCCGGACACGCGGTCGAGCCGGGTGCGGGCCTCGACGAGCGCGTCCCGGATGGCGTCCGGGTACGGCACCGGCAGCCGCGCGCCGGCGTGGGGCGCGATCGCCGAGCGCAGGAGGTCGGCGATGTCGATCACGGAGGCGATCACGGCGGGGTCGTCGAGGATCCGCCGCAGCGTCCCGCCCAGCGTCACGAACCGGCCCGGCGCCAACTGCGCCCCGACCGTGTCGCTCATCACGTCCTCGAGGACGTGGGCCTCGTCGAAGACGACGACGTCGTGCGGCGGGAGGATCACCCCGCCGCTGCCCACGTGGAGCCCGTAGAGGTGGGTGTTGACGACGATGACGTCGGCGGCGGCGGCGCGGGACCGCGCCGCCTCGGCGAAGCACGCGTCGCCGAGCGGGCAGCGCTCCTTGCCCGGGCACTCGTCGCTGCCGACGCTGACGGCGCGCCACGCCGTGTCCGACGGCGCCCAGTCGAGCTCGGCGGCGTCGCCCGTCTCCGTGGAGGCCACCCACGTGGCGATCCGCGTCAGCTCCTCGCGGGTCGTCGCCGACAGCCCCTCCAGCTCGAGCTGGCCGACGCCGTCGGCGTGCATCTCGCGGAGGCGCTGCAGGCACACGTAGTTGCTCCGACCCTTGAGGACCGCCCACTCGAACGGCGTCGCCAGCACGTCCTGGAGGAACGGGAGGTCCTTGCCGGCGAGCTGGTCCTGCAGCGCCTTGGTGGCCGTGGCCACGACGACGCGGCGCCCGGACGTGATCGCGGGGACGAGGTAGGCGAGCGTCTTGCCCGTGCCGGTGCCCGCCTGCACGACGAGGTGGCGGCCGCTGTCGATCGAGGCGGCCACCAGCTCGGCCATCCGCTGCTGGCCGGGCCGCTCCTCGGCGCCGGGCAAGGCCCGGGTGACGGGGGCGAGGTCGACGCGCTCCATCGTGCCGCTCGGGGACGCGTCGCGCTCGGTCAGCCGACGAGGGCGAGCGCGGCGTCGAGCTCGGCCGCGTCGAAGTCCGGCCAGGGCTTGTCGGTGAAGTGGATCGCCGCCCCGGCGCTCTGCCAGAGGAGGAAGTTCGAGACCCGCTGCTCGCCGGACGTGCGCACCAACACGTCGACCGGCGGCAGCTCGGGCAGGTAGAGGTGCTCGGCGATGGCGTCGGTCGTGACCTCGCCACCGCCGGCGCGCACCCGGCGCACGGCGTCGATCAGCTCCTGGCGGGCGCCGTAGTCGAACGCGACGGTGAGCAGCATGCCGGTGTTGGCGGCCGTGTCGGCGATGGCCTTGCGGATCGCCCGCTGCACGTACTTCGGCGTGCGCGCGTCGGGCGTGTCGAACGGCCGGCCGATCCACTGGATGCGCACGTTCAGGTCGTTGAGCTCCTGGACGCGGCCGAACAGCTTGGCGTGGAGGCCGAGGATGTGGCGGACCTCGGAACGAGGACGGATCCAGTTCTCGGTCGAGAACCCGAAGACGGTCAGCCACCCGATGTCGCGCCGCACGGCGATGCGCACGAGTCGGGCGAGGTTCTCCTCACCCTCCGTGTGGCCCTCTGTCCGGGGCAGGCCACGACGTCCCGCCCAGCGCCCGTTGCCGTCCATGATGCAGGCGACGTGCAGCCCGGCGCGATGGTCGGGTGGAGGCGTCGGGGCGGCGGACACGGTGCGACCAACGATACGGCGCGACCCGTGCCGACCGGGACCCACCGGGTCCGTCGCGCTCTGGGATACTGGGTGCGATGGGTTCGTCGCTCGCGCACGTGATGGTCGTGGCGGGAACCCGCCGTGACTGGCAGGCGCTGGACCGCGACGCCTGGTCACGTCTGGCCCTCGAGCTCGGCCAGGTCGTGGCCGACGCCGGTGGGGCGTGGCTCACCGTGCGTGCCTACGAGGCGGGCGACGGGGCCGCGGACGACCTCTCGCGCCCGGGCCACCTGACGACGGCCGACGGCCGCTGCACGGTGATCGTCGATCCGGTCAGCGACGGTCGGGAGCGCTTCGCCGAGGCCATGCGCCACCTCCCGCCGGGGGTCATCGTCGACGAGAAGGCCGTGACGGGCGTGCTCTACGAACCGGCCGACGTCGAGCCCGACCTGGTGCTCGTCCTCGGGCCACCGACGCGGCTGCCGCCGTCGCTGGTCTGGGAGCTCGCCTACAGCGAGCTCGTCTTCGAGCCGATCACGCTGGCCGAGCTGCGCCCCGCTCACCTGCAGGCGGCGGTCGAGGACTTCCACGGTCGGCGCCGCCGCTTCGGCGGGCTCGACCAGTGACGAGCCACCTGTACCGCGACGTCGGGGTCGTCCTGCGCACCTACAAGTTGGGCGAGGCCGATCGCATCGTCGTGCTGCTCACCGCCGAGCACGGCAAGGTGCGCGCCGTCGCCAAGGGTGTCCGCAAGACGACGTCGAAGTTCGGGGCCCGGCTCGAGCCGCTGAGCCACGTCCGGCTGCTGCTCCACCGCGGCCGCGAGCTGGACATCGTCAGCCAGGCCGAGTCCGTCGAGCCGCTCGCCCCGCTGCTGTCGAGCCTCGACCGGGCGTCGCAGGGGATGGCCGTGCTGGAGGCCGCCGATCAGCTGTCGCTGGAGCGCGAGCCGACGCCGCAGCTGTACCGGATGCTCGTCGGCGTGCTGCGCACGATCGCCGAGCGTCCGGCGCCGCTCGTCGTGCCGGCGTTCTACTGGAAGCTGCTCGCCGCCGAGGGCCTGCGCCCCGAGCTCGACGCCTGCGTACGTTGCGGCGGCGCCCCGCCCGACGTCGCGCTCGTCGCGTTCGACATGCAGGAGGGCGGTGTGCTGTGCCGCGGCCTGCCGCTCCGGCCAGGCCATCAGCCCCGACGCCCTCACGCTGCTGCGCGGGATCCTCGGTGGGGCGCTGAACGCAGCCCTGTCGGCGCCGGAGTCGCCGGCGACCCACGAGGTCGGCGTGCTCGCGACACGGGCGATGGAGCACCACCTCGAGCGGCGCCTCCGGGCGATCGCCATGTTCGAGAAGCACTGACCCGGCCCCCGATCGCGTTCACAGCTCGGTCTGTTGCGCTGAGCGCAACAGGATCGCCGGAGAACGCCCGACGTCGGCCGCCCGGCGCCGGTAGAGGGCCAGGATCTCCCGACCCGTGGCGGAGGGCCGGCGAACGGCGTCCTCGTCGTAGCGGTGCACGAGCCAGCCGAGCAAGGCACAACCGCGGTCACGCGCCTGGTCGGCGCGCTGGCGGAGGTCGCCGCCGTGCCACCACGAGTGGCCCGGCTCGATGGCCAGCCGGATGTCGGGCCAGGCGATGTCGAGGTGGATCTCCTCGCCCGACAGCAGGGTCAGCGGGTGCTGGCGGGCGGGCGCGGGGAGGCCGACGCGCTCGATGACCTCGATGATGTCGAGCTCGAGCCCGCTCTGCGCCGGGCGTGTCCGCTCGGCCACCCGGATGAGCCAGCGTTCGAGGGCCGTCACGCCCGTGCGGCCCCGCCGCCGGACCTCGGCGAGGTACTCGGCCGCCTCGTCGGGTGTGACCAGACCTCGGTGCCAGACGTCCTCGGCCGCCCGCTCGAAACGGTGCTCGTTGAAGCAGCGGGCGAGGTCGAACAGCGTGCGCAGCGGCGTGGCGACGCGGATGCCGTCAGCGCGGACCGCGACGTCACGCCCTTCGAGGTCCCAGGTGGTGCGTCGAGCGTGATGGGGGTGAGGGAGGTCGGATCGGTGTGACTCCCGGACCGAGACCTCGATCGGCGAGCGCGGCATGTTGCGCAGCCCGTGCAGCGCGCCGGCTGTCGGGCCGCTGAGGAAGGCGGTGTCGCCGGCGAGGAGCTGGATCGCCAGGGCGGTTCCGAGGAAGTCCAGGGTGGCTCCCGCCAGCCGGTAGACGCCGAGGTGGACGCGGTCGACCGAGCCGCCCCTGCATGCCCGGGCGACCGCGGACCGGCTCACGCCGAGCCGCTCGAGCTGGCGCAGCGCAGCCACGTTGTGCTGGCGGGTGAACAGGGTGATGACGTCGGGACGGTTGATCACATGGGGCATGGGTGTCGCGACCGGCCGGGAAGGGAACGTCGCTTCTCCGGCGATCCTGTTGCGCTCAGCGCAACAGACCGAGCTGTGAACGCGGTATCCCCGGGCCGTGGCGCGAGCGGCGGCCGTAGCCTGGGAGCCCTATGCCGGCGACCGACCTCGACCAGATCGTCAACCTGTGCAAGCGGCGCGGGTTCGTGTATCCCTCGGCCGAGATCTACGGCGGCTTCCGCAGCACCTACGACTACGGCCCGCTCGGCGCGCTGATGCTGCGCAACGTGAAGAACGCCTGGATCCGGGCGATGGTCCAGGAGCGCGACGACATCGTGCTGCTCGACGCCGCCATCCTCGGGCCGCCGCAGGTCTGGGAGGCCAGCGGCCACCTGGCGAACTTCACCGACCCGCTCGTCGACTGCACGAACTGCAAGAACCGCTTCCGCCTCGACAAGCTCGAGGACCCGAACACCTGCCCGAGCTGCGGCAAGCACGGCACGTTCACCGAGGCGCGCCAGTTCAACCTGATGTTCAAGACCCACGCCGGGCCCGTCGAGGACTCGGCCGCCGTCGCCTACCTGCGCCCGGAGACGGCACAGGGCATGTTCACGAACTTCGCCAACGTGCTGCAGACCACGCGCAAGAAGCCGCCGTTCGGCATCGCCCAGGTCGGCAAGTCGTTCCGCAACGAGATCACGCCGCAGAACTGGATCTTCCGGACCCGCGAGTTCGAGCAGATGGAGATGGAGTACTTCGTGCCGCCGGCCGAGAGCGCCCAGTGGTACGAGTACTGGTGCGCCGAGCGCCTCGACTGGTACGTCCGCCACGGGATCCCCGCCGACCAGCTGCGCCTGCGCCCGCACGACGCCGACGAGCTGTCGCACTACTCGGCGGGCACGTCCGACGTCGAGTACCTGTTCCCGTGGGGCTTCGACGAGCTCGAGGGCATCGCCCAGCGCACCGACTTCGACCTCAAGGCCCACGCGGCGCGCTCCGGCGAGCGCCTCGACTACTTCGACCAGGCATCGGGCGAGCGCTACACGCCCTACGTCATCGAACCGGCGGCCGGGGCGACGCGCGCCATGGCGGCGTTCCTGCTGTCGGCGTACGACGAGGACGTGATCAACGGCGAGGACCGCACCGTGCTGCGCCTGCACCCCCGCATCGCGCCGTACCAGGTCGCCGTGCTGCCGCTGTCGCGCAAGGACACCCTGACGCCGATGGCCCACGAGATCCGTCGCACCCTCAGCCAGCGCTACATGGTCGACTACGACGAGACGCAGGCGATCGGCCGCCGCTACCGCCGCCAGGACGAGATCGGCACGCCGCTCGCGGTCACCGTCGACTTCGACTCGCTCGACGACAAGGCCGTCACGATCCGCGACCGCGACACGACCGACCAGGTGCGCGTCCCGATCGACGACCTGCTGGGCGAGCTCGGCGAGCGCCTCGGGTTCTGACCGACCCGCCGTCATGGCCCGCTGCTGAGCACGCCCCGCACTGGGTCCTGTCCGCTCCGCCGGTTACGGTCGCCGTCATGAGTGAAGCATCCGGCGGCAAGGTCGCCGTCCTCGCCAAGATCCCCGCCCAGCCCGGCAAGCGCGACGAGCTCGTGGCTGCCCTCCACGCGTTCATCGACAACGCCAACACCGAGGCCGGCACGCTGCTGTACATCCTCCACACCGACGCCAAGGACCCCGACTCGGTGTACTTCTACGAGCTCTACACGGACCAGGATGCGCTGACGGCCCACGGCTCGAGCGACACGTTCAAGGAGCTCGGCAAGGGTCTGCGCGACCTCGCCGGCGGCCGCCCGGAGCTGACGATCCTGACACCGGTCATCGGCAAGGGACTCTGACGGCGACCTACCTCGACCGCATCGTCGCCCGCCACCGCGAGGTGGCGGCGACGGACGGCCGACCGCTCGACGAGCTCGTCGACCGGGCCGGCCGGATGACGCCCACCCGCGGGTTCGCACGCGCCCTCACGGCCGCTGACGGCCTCGCCGTGATCGCCGAGATCAAGCGGCGGTCCCCGTCGAAAGGTGCGCTGAACGTCGACCTCGACGCCGCCGAGGTCGCCCGAGCGTACGAGACCGGCGGCGCGGCGTGCCTGTCCGTGCTGACCGACGAGGAGTTCTTCGGGGGTTCCGTCGACGATCTCGCCACTGCTCGCGCCGCGACCGCGCTGCCCGTGCTGCGCAAGGACTTCACGGTGTCGTCGCACGACGTCGCCGACGCCCGGCTGATGGGCGCCGACGCGGTGCTCCTCATCGCCGCCGCCCTCGATCGGCTGGACCTCATCGGACTCCACCAGCTGGCGACCGGCATCGGGCTCGACGTCCTGGTCGAGGTCCACGACGAGCCCGAGCTGGAGATCGCCCTGGAGTGCGGCGCCACGCTCGTCGGCGTCAACCAGCGCGACCTCGTGACGTTCGAGGTCGATCACGAGCGGGCGGCGCGCATGGCCGCGGCGATCCCCGCCACCGTCGTGAAGGTCGCCGAGTCGGGTGTGCGCGACCGCGCCGACGCGGCGCGGCTCGCCGCGGCCGGTTACGACGCGATCCTCGTGGGCGAGACGCTCGTCACGAGCGGCGACCCGTCGGTGGCGTTGCGGGATCTCGTGTCGTTCTGACGTCGCCGCGGTCGCGCTGCCGGTGAGGCGCCGGGGGAGATGGCACCCCACCGGGGCAGCGTGAACAGCGCTCATGGTGGACGAGCCGCGTGACGGTCCGTCGACCGCTGCGCGCGCATCCGGTGACGAAGTCGCCCGCCACGACCGGCGCGGGGCGATGGTGGGCCCGGCCGCGCGAGAACATGGGGCATGGACATCAGCAGCCCGTCGGAGCAGGGCGTCGAACCCACCGCGATCGCACGGTTCCTCGACGCCGTCGAGGCCGACGACCGGATCGAACCGCACGGGCTCATCATCCAGCGCCACGGCCGGCGGATCGCCGAGGGCTACTGGGCGCCGCACACGGCCGACCGCATCCGCCTCGTGTACTCGCTCAGCAAGACGTTCACCGGCACGGCCCTCGGGCTGCAGCTCGGCGAGGGCCGCCTCGCGCTCGACGACCTCGTGCGCGAGCACCTGCCGGACCTGTTCGACGAGACCGACCCGATGACGCAGCGGATGAAGGTCCGACACATCGCCTCGATGGCGACGGGTCACGACCGCGAGACGTTCCTCGAAGCCGCCGCCATCGACTCGGCCGACCCGTTGCGTGGGTTCTTCAAGATCCCGCCGGACGCCGAGCCCGGCACGCTGTTCGCGTACAACCAGCCGCCGGTCATCGCGCTCGCCACCATCCTGCAGGGTCTCGCCGGCGAGCGCCTCACCGCGTACCTGCGACCGCGGGTGCTCGACCCGCTCGGCATCGGCGACCTGCGCTGGGCACAGCTCCGGCCCGGCATCGACATGGGCTTCTCCGGCGTGCACACGAACCTCGACGCGGTGGCGCGGCTCGGACAGCTGTACCTCGACGACGGGGTCTGGGAGGGCCGCCGCCTCCTGCCGGCGGGCTGGGTGGCCGAGGCGTCCGCCGTGCAGATCGCCAACCCGCAGCGCGAGGAGCCGGACTGGCGCCAGGGGTACGGGTTCCAGCTCTGGCGGTCCCGGCACGGCTACCGCGGCGATGGGGCGTTCGGCCAGTACATGCTCGTGCTCCCCGAGCACGACGCCGTGATCGCGATGTTCTCCTGCACGGAGGACATGCAGGTCGTCCTCGACCTCGTGTGGGAGCACCTGCTGCCGGCGATGGGCAGCGACCCGTCGGCGCCGTCGCCCGCCGACGAGGCGTTGGCCGGGCGGCTGCGCGAGTTGTCGTTGCCGACAGCGGCCGAACGCGTCGGCGGCGGGTCGCCCGACGTGCCGGCGATGGCGTTCGGACCGAGCGCCCAGGAGCCGGGCGGGCACCGGACAGTGGCGCGCATCGAGACGGTCGCCGGACGGATGGTCGTCCACGAGGACGGCACCTCGTTCGACGTGCCGTTGACCGCGGGCTGGAGCACCACCGAGCCGTCACTCGCGGCGAGCGCGGCACGGCGCGACGACGGTCGTCTCCTCGTCGACGTCGTGTTCCTGGCCACCCCCCATCGCCTCGAGATCGAGCTCGATCCGGCCGCGGGGACGTTCGCCACGCGGTGGGCGATCGTGCCGCTGTTCGGTGCCGGCGTCGACAAGCGACTCGCGACGATGCACGCGCCGCCTGCGTGATCGCCCGATGGGGGCGTGGCGGTCGTCAGGCGCCGTCGGCCTCCGGGACGTGGCAGACGGCCTCGACGTTGTTGCCGTCGGGATCGCGGACGAACGCCCCGTAGTAGTGCTCGTGGTACTCCGGCCAGACCCGCGGCTCGTGGAGCACCTCGGCGCCGTTCGCGACCGCGGCGTCGAAGAACTGCCGCACGACGTCCCGGGACGGCGCGGTGAACGCGAGGTGCGACTCCCGGAAGCCCTCGCCCGAGTCGAACCGCCCGATCCAGAAGTCCGGGTGCGGCGCGATGCCGTATCCCATGGCGACGCCGAAGTCCATCAGGCGGCCGCCGCCGAGCGGGGCGAGGACGGCGTCGTAGAACGCGGCGCTGCGCGCCAGGTCGGCGCACTGGATCCCAACGTGGTCGAGCATGTCCCCAGCATCGCGCCCGCGTCGGAGTCGGGTCGCTCAGCGGCCGTCGAGGAGCACCTTCATCTCGTCGATCGCCGCCTGCTGGCGGACCATCAGGGCGTGCAGCTCGTCGACGTCGACCGGCTCGTCGGCGCTGCTCGGTGGCCGTGCGGCCTCCTTGCGCGGGGTGAGGAAGAGGTTGGCGAGGTAGCCGGTGAACGTGCCGAAGATGGCGACGCCGACGACGATGATGAGGGAGCCGATCACGCGTCCCTCGTTCGTGACGGGGTAGCGGTCGCCGTAGCCCACCGTCGAGATCGTGACGATCGTGTACCAGAGGGCGTCCGATGCGGTCGTGATGTTGGCGCCGGCGGCGTTCTGCTCGACGTGGAGGATCTCGAGGCTGCCGAACTCGAGCACGAGGATGCCCATCAGCAGCAAGGTCAGCAAGCGCGCTCCCGGCGCGGTCGCGGAGCAGGTTGCGAGCGATGTTCCTGACGCCGTACTCCCGGAGCAGCCGGAAGACCCGCATGAGGCGGAACACCCGGAGGATCTTCACCTGCTGGAACGGCAGGCTGGCCAGCAGGTCGGCCCAGCCGTACATCCGGAAGAAGTAATGCGCCTTCGACGAAGCGGTGAACAGCCGGTAGGTGAAGTCGGCCAGGAAGATCGCGCTCGAGGATCGCGTTCATGACCCACAGCACGGTGTCGAGCGCCGGGTCCTGGATCGCGTAGAGCAGTACGAGGTTGAGGATCGACAGCACCGACAGGATGCCGATGAAGATCTCGTACCCGGTGTTCTTGAGCTCGCTCCGATCCTCGACCGATCGAGTCACAACGTCCTCCCGTTCGTCGGCACCGCATCCCCGAGCGGATGTCGTCGGCTGTCTCCATCGTGATGCATGGCGGTGTCGCCGCGCGCCGCGCAGCGGAGACCGGTCAGGGACCGGCGGCGGGTGGCGCGTCCATCGCCTCGCGCGCCTCGACGAGCGCGGTGGACGGCACCGTGATGAACCCGCGCTGGGGGCGGTCGAGGTCGAACGACACGAACAGGATCACGACGACCACGGTGGCGGCGAGCAGCGAGGTGATGACGCTGCGGCCGAGGAGCGCGAGGTAGGCGGCGAGCACGGCGACGGCGAGGGCGCTGCCGGCGACCTGCAGCGCCATCACCGGCGTCGGCACGCGGTTGCGCAACGACGCCACCCGCGAGCTGTGGCTGTCGATCATCTCGTTGAGGGTCTCGACGTACGTGCGGGGCCCCGTCCCGGTCGGATCGGCCTGCACGGCGTCGCCGGCGGCGGCCCAGAGCTGGCGCTGGAGCCCGTCGAACTCGGCGGCGTCGTCGTCGAAGTGATCGGTGAACGGGACCTGGTCGGCGAAGTCGATGGCCAGGTCGGCGTACGGCCGGAGCAGGTCGAGGGACGTCGTGCGGGCGGGCTCCGGGAGCAGTTGGGCGCGCAGGTACGTCGTCCCGATCGCGTTCGCCTCCTGCACGACGAGGGCGCGCCGGGCCTCGTAGCGGCCGACGGCCATCGTCAGCCCGAACGCCAGCAGCAGGCCGACGAGGCCCAGCAACGTGCCCTGCACCACGCCGACGGGCTCGACGCCGGCGTCGGGGCGGGTGCCCACGTAGCGGCCGACCAGGATGCCGCCCGCCGTGAACCCACCGACCACGGCGACGAGCACGACGGCGAGCCAGAACGTGCTCAGGTCGAACAGCAACATCCGCGACGAGCCTCAGCGGAACACGTGACGGGGCGGGACGAGCGGAGGGGTGGTGGTCATCGGCCTCGAGATCCTCGCGCGCCGGCCGCTGCGTCGCGGTGGTGGGACGAGCGCGACCCGGGCAACGGACCCCGCTCGGTCGTGTGCCCGGCCGGTACGTTCTCTGGCGGATGTTCGTGAAGATCTGTGGGATCACCAACGAGGACGACGCGCTGCTGGCCGTGGCCATGGGGGCGGACGCCGTCGGCTTCGTGTTCGCGCCGTCACCGCGGCAGCTCGCGGTGCAGCAGGCCTACGACATCACGCGCCGGCTGCCGCCGGAGATCCTCACCGTCGGAGTCTTCCGCGACGAGCACCCCAAGCGGGTCGTCGAGCTCGTCAACCGTTCCGGGGTGAAGGCGGCCCAGCTCCACGGCAACGAGAACGCCGAGGCCGTCGCCGAGGTCGCCCGCTCGGTGCGCTGGGTCATCAAGGCCTACCCGGCCGGCTCGCCGAAGGTCGCCGCGGCGGGGTCGCTGGCCACCGACCTGATCCTGCTCGACGCGGCGTCGCCCGGCTCGGGGCAGCTCTTCGACTGGACGCTCGCCGGCGAGGTGCCCGAGGGGATGCGGCTGATCCTCGCCGGCGGTCTCGATCCCGACAACGTCGCCGACGCCGTCAAGGCCGTCGAGCCGTGGGGGGTCGACGTGTCGAGCGGCGTCGAGCGGTCACCGGGCAAGAAGGACGCGATCAAGGTGAAGCGCTTCATCGAGCGGGCCAAGGCGGCCGCCCCGCTGCCGTACCTGGGAGCCGACGAGCTGCCCTACGACTGGAGTGACGAGTGAGCACCGACGTGGCCAGCGGCCTCATGCAGGAGCCGTCGGAGACCGGGCGGTTCGGCGAGTTCGGTGGGCGCTTCGTCCCCGAGACGCTCGTGCCGGCATGCCAGGAGCTGGAGGCGGCCTTCCGCGAGGCGTGGGCCGATCCGGAGTACCGCGGCGAGCTCGCCGACATCCTCCGCGACTACGCCGGCCGCCCGTCCATCCTCACCGAGTGCCACAACCTCGGGGGGCGCCTCGGGCTGCGGCTGTTGCTCAAGCGCGAGGACCTCAACCACACCGGGTCCCACAAGATCAACAACGTGCTCGGCCAGGCCCTGCTCGCCAAGCGGATGGGCAAGACACGCCTCGTCGCCGAGACCGGCGCCGGACAGCACGGCGTCGCCACGGCGACCGCGGCGGCCCTGCTCGGCTTGGAGTGCAAGGTCTACATGGGCGCCGTCGACGTCGACCGCCAGGCCCTCAACGTGTTCCGCATGCGCATGCTCGGCGCCGACGTCGAGGCCGTGCACAGCGGGAGCCGGACGTTGAAGGACGCCGTCAACGAGGCCATGCGCGACTGGGTCGCCACCGTCGGCGACACCCACTACTGCCTGGGCTCGGTGATGGGTCCACACCCGTACCCGTGGATGGTCCGCGAGCTGCACCGCGTCATCGGCGACGAGGCCCGTGAGCAGTGCCGGGCGGCCACCGGCGACGACCCCGACGTCGTCGTCGCGTGCGTCGGCGGTGGGTCCAACGCGGCGGGCCTGTTCGCCGGGTTCGTCGACACGCGGGCGCGCCTCGTCGGCGCCGAGCCGGCGGGTGGGGCGGCGGTCGGGCGCGGCGTGCCCGGTGTCGTCCACGGCATGCGCAGCTACCTCATGCAGGACGAGCACGGCCAGGTCGAGGAGGCGCACTCCGTGTCCGCCGGGCTCGACTACCCGGGCGTCGGCCCCGAGCACTCGTACCTCCACTCGATCGGCCGGGCCGAGTACCCGCCGGTCGACGACGCCGAGGTGCTCGCCGCGTTCTCCCTCCTGGCCCGCTCGGAGGGCATCCTGTGCGCCTTCGAATCGGCGCACGCGATCGCGTGGGTCGTGCGCGCCGCGCCGTCGCTGCAGGGCCAGACCGTCGTCGTGTGCCTCTCCGGCCGCGGCGACAAGGACGTCGCCCAGGCGATGGACCTCATCGGCGACGGCGCGGCGGGCTGACGTGGGACGCATGGAGGAGCACTTCCGTGCCGCGCGCGCCGAGGGCCGCAAGCTGCTCGTGCCGTACATCACCGGTGGCTACCCGGGGTGGGAGGACGCCGTGCGTGCCGCCGCCGCGAACGGTGCCGACGGGATCGAGATCGGGATCCCGTTCTCCGACCCGGTGATGGACGGGCCCGTCATCCAGCAGGCGTCGCAGGCGGCGCTCGATGCCGGGATCACGCCACCCGCCGTCATCGACGCCGCGGCCAAGCTGGACGTCGGCATCCCGCTCGCCGTGATGACCTACTACAACCTCGTCCACCACGACGGCCATCGCCGCTTCGCCGGTCGCCTCGTCGCCGCGGGCATCGACGCCTGCATCCTGCCCGACCTGCCGCTCGAGGAGGCCGGGCCGTGGTGCGACGCCGCCGACGACGCGGGCGTGGAGACCGTCATGCTCGCGGCACCGACGGCCCCGGACGAACGCCTGCCTCGCGTGGCCGCCCGCGCTCGGGGGTTCATCTACGCCGTCGGCCTGCTCGGCGTGACCGGTGAGCGGACGTCGCTGGCGGCGTCGGCGACCGAGCTCGCGGCGCGGCTCAAGGCGATCACCGACCGCCCCGTGCTCGTCGGCGTCGGCGTCTCGAACGCCGAGCAGGCCCGCCAGGTGTGCGTCGTCGCCGACGGTGTCGTGCAGGGCGCGTCCGTCGATGCGCCGCCTGATGGAGCGCGGCCCCGACGCCGTGGGTGCCTACGTCGCCGAGGTCCGGGCCGCGATCGACGCCCCATGAGCGCCGCTGCCCGACCCGACCTGCGAGCTGTGCCAGGCCGCCCGGTTCACCGAGTGGTTCCACGAGGACGACGACTGCTGGATCGCCGAGTGCGAGTCGTGCAGCGTCCCGATGGTCGTGTGGAAGATCCACGATCCGTCGCCTCCCGACGAGGTCAAGGCCATGCTCCACGCCCGGCTGGCCGCCGTGATGGCCCGCGAGTTCGAGGACGACCACGTCGTCGACGACAACCTGCGCACGATCCCGACGCACTACCACGCCCACGCCCGGCCGCGGGCGTGGGGCCGCGGGTTCCGCCGGCGGTCGCCGGCGCCGTGAGATGCTCGCGACGTGTCGGACCGACCCCCGCCGCCGCCGCCGTCTCCGGCATCCCACCACCACCGCCACCACCGCCACGCGGCGGCGGTTCCCCCGCCGCCACCCGGCGCGGTGCCCCCGCCACCACCGGGCGCCGTGCCGTCGCCACCGTCACCCGCCGGACCGTGGGCCGGCTCGGGGGCGCCCGTCGCCCCGTCCGGCACCCGCTCGGGTGGGCTGCGCACGGCCAGCATCGCCCTGTTCTGGTGCACGGCGGCGGCGACCGTGCTGCTCGTGCTCGCCCTGCTGCGCCGCCGCGACCTGTGGACGCGACCTCGAACGGGGTGAGCTGTCCGTCGCCGGACGGCTCGACGATGCCGACAGCCTCGTCGGCTCGTCGTTCGGCCTGCTCTTCCTGCTCGCCGTCGCCACGCTGATCGTGCTGTCGATCTGGTCGTTGCGCGTCGGGCGGCGCGCCCGGCTGGCCGGCGCCACGGACGTGTCACCCGGGGTTGCTGTGCGGGAGCTGGTACATCCCCTACGCCGCCGCCATCGTGCCGTACGTCCAGCTCCGTCGCATCGCCCGCCACGGCGGCCGCCCGACCGGGTCGACGAACCTCTGGCAGGCGTTCCACATCGCCAGCTGGATCGTCGCGACGGGCGTGCTCGCCCTGGAGCCGACGGAGGACGACCTGTTCGAGGACATCGCCGGCAAGCTGCAGCACGCAGGTCGTCGCCGCGTTCCTGCTGCTCGTCACGGCGTTCGTGATGGCGTTCGTGGCCACCCAGGCGCTGCGCGCCCTCGACGACGCCTGATCGATCCCCGGAGCCCCGCCGGACGACGTGCAACACTCGCCGTCGTGTCCGACAGCCTGCCGCCCCCGTCGCCTCCGTCGCCCCCGCCGCCACCCGGCTCGCCCGCCCCGCCACCGCCGCCGTCCTCGCGGTTCGGCACCCACCCGCCGCCGCCACCGAGCGCCCATTTCGAGGCGCCGTCGCACACCGCCGGCCAGGTCCCGGGCACGGCCAGCGACACCGCGGGGCTCCGCAAGGCGGCCATCGTCCTGTACTGGCTGACCGTCGCCGCGACGGCACTGCTCGCGATCGCCCTCGTCCGGCGCAAGTCCGTGTGGTCGGACTTCGAGGCGTCGCCGGACTTCGCCGGCCTCGCCGACGTCGACGCCGCGGACGACTTCGTCGGCGGGATGCTCCTGCTCGTCGTGCTGGTCGCCCTGGCGACGACGATCGTCGTGTCGCTCTGGTCGCTGCGCGCCGTCCGGCACGCCAAGCGGGCCGGCGCCACGGGCGTGTCGCCCGGCCTGGCGTGCGGCGGCTGGTACATCCCGATCGCCAACCTCGTCATCCCGTACGTGCAGCTGCGTCGGGCCGCGACCCACTTCGAGCGCCCGACGCAGTTCCTCACCTACTGGCAGGGGCTGGCGATCGCCACGTTCGTCGTCGCCAGCGTCCTCCAGGCGATCGACCCGGGCGACGTCGACGAGCTCGCCGACGTGAGCGGCAGGCTGACGACGCAGGTCGTGCTCGGTCTCGCGCTCGTCGCCTTCACGGCGGTGATGGCCTTCATCGCGACCAGTGCGATGCGCGAGGTCGAGGGCGTCTGAGCGCCGTCACCCGCGGTCGAGCCACGTGCAGACGCACGCCTCGTTGCCCTCGGCGTCGGCGAGCACCCAGAACGCGCGCGCCCGGCGGCGCTGACGAGGCGGCCACCCGCCGCGAGGGCTGCCGCCACGCGAGCCTCCGCCACGTCGTGGGCGACGGTGACGTCGACGTGGACCCGGTTGCGCTGCGGGCGTGGTGCGTCCATCTGCTGGAACCAGATCGTCGGCCCGATCCGCGCCGGGTCGACGAGGTTGATCGGCCCACCGGGCCGGTGCTGGACGGCGCGGTAGCCGAGGACGGCCTCCCAGAACGGCCGCACCGCGTCGATGTCGATGGCGTCGATGGCGATCTCGTAGCCCTGGGCGGCGGTGCGCTCGCACTCGGCGCCGGCGGTCGCAGCGAGTCCGCGTGATCGTCACCGCCAGCCCGGCGTCGAGGTCGGTCACCGCGCCATCGGCGGCGTGGGTCGTCAGCGCGACGTGCACCACGTCCGGGTAGCGCAGGTCGACGTCCGGGTGGTGCCCGGCGACGTCGGCCGCCTCGGCGATCGCAGCGGCCAACCGGCCGGCGGCGCCGAAGGTGCCGCAGCGGTACGTCGTCTCGATGCGCCCGAGCAGGTAGCGCCAGTCCGTCAGGTCGGCGCGAGCATCGAGGTCGGCGGGCGTCAGCGTCGTCGGCATGGTGGCCAACAGTAGGGACCGGCTGCCCACGGCAGGCCCGCGCTCAGGTCGTCAGCTCGCGGGCGTAGTAGAACGACCGCTCCGTCGCGCCCGGTTCGATGGCGGCGAACCCGTGGCGCTCGTAGAACCGCTGGGCGTCCACGTCCCCACCGTCCACGTTGACCTCGATCAGCTCGACGCGGCGCGTGCGCGGCGACGGACGACAGCAGCTCGATCAGCTGCGAGCCGATGCCCTGTCCTCGCAGGTGGGGCTCGACGTAGAGCTCGTCGAGCAGGGCGACCGGCCCGCGGTACCAGACGTTCGGACGCAGCGTGACCAGGGCGACGGCCACGCTCGGCCGGCCGGCGAGGATCGCCAGGGTGGCGTCGCCGGCGAGCAGCGTGTGCAGCCGCGCGGTCAGCACGTCGGCGCCGGGCGTCGGGGTGGCGAACTCGGTGTTGAAGTCGTGCAGCAGACGGGCGACGTCGGCGGCGTCGTCCACCGCCGCCAGGCGTGGCCGCCGGTCCGAGTCCACCGCCGCACCGTACCCGGGCACGTGGCGACGTGCGGCTGGCGCGGTGCCGATGGCGCGCCCGGCGAACTGGCGGGCGCCGGTGTCGAGCACCCAGTCGTGACCGCGTCGCACGACCGGACGGGCGAGCGTGGCGAGCACCGCGAACGCCCGGTTGCGCGGCGACAACGTCGAGGTCAGCCGGACCTCCGCGCCGGCGTCGTGGTCGTCGATCTCGAGGCGAGCGTGCCCGGCGATGTCGCCGGCGACGTCGGCGGTCACGAGCCGCGGCGGGACGACCTCGGTGAGGTGGACGACGAAGCGCAACGTGTAGGGCAGGGGCGGGCGCACGGTGCAGCGCCACCGTGCGCCGGCGACGAGGCCATCCGCCTCGAACGCCGTCAGCCAGGGCCACCAGCTGCGGTACTCACCGGTCGCGGCGAACGCCTGCCACACCCCCGCCGGCGCGGCCGGGAAGACCCAGCGGCGATCGGACGCGAGCTCCACGTCGTGCAGTGTCGCGTGCGCCGCCGGCCGGGATCAGGCGGTCGGCGGCGACGGCGACGGACCCGGCGGCAGCGGGCGAGGATCGTGCCGCGCCGGCGCCGACCGAGCGCGCGAACATCGCTCGATGCCCGCCACCCACCCCGCGCTCCGCGCCGTCGTCCTCGACGCCACCCACGCGCGCGTGGTCGCCGAGTTCTGGCGCCAGCTCCTCGGTTACGAGTACCGCGCCGGCGACGAGCCGCCGCCGCCCGGTGAGCCCGACCCACGGGGCGACGACTGGCTCGTCCTGCGCGACGCCAACGGCACGGCGCGGCTGGCGGTGCAGCGCGTCGACGAGCTGCCCGCGGCGACGTGGCCCGACGCGGGGATCCCCCAGCAGCTGCACCTCGATCTCACGGTGGCCGATCTCGCCGCCCTCCGGACGCAGCACGAGCGCGCCGTCGGGCTCGGCGCCCGAGTGCTGGCGGACCGGTCGGCCGACGAGGCCGAACCGCTCTACGTCTTCGCCGACCCGGCCGGCCACCCCTTCTGCATCTTCGTCTCACCCGACCACCCCGGCTGAACCGGGAGCTCGCTCAACCGGTGGCGGCGACGGCGTCCACGCCGCGGGCCGGGTGCTCCCGTGCGCACTCGGCGAGCACCTCGAGCGCCTGCGGCTGCCGCGTGGTCAGGCCGAGTCCCGTGATCCCGGAGTCGGCCCACGCGCCGTAGCGCTCCCGGATCCGCGCCGCCGGGCCCGACGAGGCAGCGCTCGTCGACGTACTCGTCGGGGACGGCGGCGATCGCCTCGTCCTTGCGCCCGGCGAGGAACAGCTCCTGGATCCGCTCCGCGGCGTCGGCGTAGCCCATCCGGCGCATGTGCTCGTTGTGGAAGTTCACCTCGCGGGCCCCCATGCCGCCGACGTACAGGGCGATGCCGGGCTTCTGCGCGGCGAGCGCCCCGGCCACGTCGTCGGTGATGCGGACGCCGACCTGGGCCTGGATCTCGAAGTTGTGCCAGCCCTTGTCACGGCCGGCGGCGCGGGCCCGGGCGAACCCCTCCTCCAGCCACGGCCGGTACTCGTCCATGCGGCCGGGGACGAAGTGCATCGGCAGCCAGCCGTCGCACAGCTCGGCGGTGAGGCGGACCGTCGCCTCCTTGCCCGAGCCCATCCAGATCGGCAGCGTCGGGTCGCCGTGGATGATCGACCGCAGCGGCTTGCCCAGCCCCGTGGCGCCCGGACCCGTGTACGGCAGCGAGATCTCCCGGCCCTCGTGGACACCGGCTCCTCGCGCTCGAAGATCTTGCGCATGATCTGGATGTAGTCGCGCAGCCGCCAGTACGGCTTGCCCCAGGGCTGGCCGTACCAGCCCTCGACGATCTGCGGCCCGGACACGCCGAGCCCGGCGATCATGCGGCCGCCGCCGGCGAGGGCGTCGACCGTCATGCACTGCATGGCGCACATCGCCGGCGGGCGGCCGGCGAGCTGCATGATCCCGGTGCCGAGGCGGATCCGCTCGGTCCGGGCCGCGATCCACGCGAGCGGCGTGATCGCGTCGGAGCCGTAGGCCTCGGCCGTCCACACCGAGTCGAAGCCGAGCTGCTCGGCATGCTGGATGAGTTCGATCGGCACGTCGAGCTCCGCGCCCGAGTAGCCGATGGCGAGTGCAAGCTTCACGGCGGCCCTCCTACGTCCGGCGCCGGGGAGCGCCGCTGGGAGCGACCGTAGCGGCGCCCCGCCGGCCGGCCCGGACCGGGCGACGGCCTCCGACTCGGCGCCGATCATGGCCCCGGGGACGCACTAGGTTCGGCCGATGGCGTCGAAGCGCTCCTTCGCGTTGCTGCGTGGGATCAACGTCGGCGGGCGCAACACGGTCGCGATGGCCGACCTCGCGCGGCGTTCGAGGACGCGCGGGCTACGCGCGTCGCACGTACATCCAGTCCGGCAACGTGCTGTTCGAGTCGGCGGCGCCCGGCGATTGTTGGAGGACGAATCGAGCGCCTGCTGGAGGAGCGCTTCGGGGTGCCGCTCGTCGTCGTGGTGCGGTCCCACGACCAGCTCCGCGCCGTCGTCGAGCAAGGCACCCGACGGCTTCGGCGGGCGCCCGACACCTTCCACTCGGACGTCCTCTTCCTGAAGGCACCGCTGACCGCCGGCAGGCCCTGCGCGTCGTGCAGCGCCGCGAGGGCGTCGACGAGGCGTGGGCCGGGAGGGCGTCCTGTACTTCGCCCGGCGCAGCGCGCGTGCGGACGAAGAGCAAGATGAGCTCGATCGTCGGGACGCCGGAGTACCAGCGCATGACGATCCGCAGCTGGGCGACGACGACCACCCTGCTCGCCCTGCTCGACGGGGCCAGCGACGCCTGACGAGCCGGTCGGCACCCGCCCGCAGCGCATCGCGGCACGCCGCCCGGAGCATGCATCATCCACGGAGCGGGGGGTACGAGGCTGCCGTGACCGACGACTCCACGCGGCGGCCCTACGCGGTCGTCACCGGTGCTTCGAGCGGCATCGGGCTCGAGCTGGCGCGCCAGTTCTCCATCCACGGCTACGACGTGCTCATGGTCGCCGACGACGACGACGTCATCGGCGCCGCCGCAGCCCTCGGGGGTGCGGGTTCGGTGAGGCGCGCCAGGTCGACCTGCGCGACTTCGACGCCGTCGAACGGTTGTGGGAGGAGATCGCGGCAGCGGGCCGACCGGTCGACGCGATCGCCCTGAACGCGGGCGCGGGCAGCGAGGGGCGTTCGTGAGGAGCAGCCTGCTCGACGACATCGACCTCATCGAGCTCAACGTGGCGTCGATCGTGCACCTCGCGAAGCGTGCCCTGCAGGCGATGGTGCCGCGGTGCGGGTCGAGTCCTGCTCACGGCGGTCACGGGACGGACGCCCGGCCCGTGCCACGCCACGGCCGCGGCGGCGACGTCGTTCGTGCAGTCCTTCGCCGTGGCGGTGCGGGCTGAGGTCGCCCCGTACGGCGTCACGGTGACGGCGCTGCTCCCGAGCCCGACGGAGACGACCTCGTCGGCCCGGGTCGGCTCGCCCGGCCGACCCGACGATCCGGTCGGCCTGGCGCGTGCCGGCTTCGAGGCGCTGATGGCTGGCACGGGCCAGGTCGTCGCCGGCGCGACGAGGATCCGCAGGTCGCGCGGGTTCGGCGCGGCGCGACAAGGTGGCGGTGGCGGTCCACGGCACGTTGGCGGACCAGGGCGGCACCGGTCGCTGACGAGGCGTCCCGCGGGCGCGGCCGCCGCGATCAGGTGAGGCGGCGGGCGATCCCCGGGTACTCCCGGACCACGCCGTCGGGATCGCACCGGAGGACCGCGGCGAAGAGGCCGTCACCGCTGTCGAACCGGGCGCAGACGTCGCCGTCGTCGACGCCGAGCAGGGTGTAGCGCTGCTCGTCGAGCGTCACGGTGAGCGACGGCACGCTGACCCACGCCATCGTGAACGTCGCCGCGACCCCGGTGCGATCGAGGCCGAGGCGGCGCACCGGCATCAGGTTGGTGACGGGCGACCACTGCACGTCGACGTCCAGCACGCCGGCCGGGATGTCGGCCGGCTCGACGGCGCCGGCCCGGGCCGCCGCCATAACCTCCGACGGCACCGACCCGTCGGCCGCCCGCGTCCCGGACCACGTCCCCTCGTCGGCCCGCTCCAGCACGAGGGACCTCGTCCAGCCGTCACCGGTGGCGGTGAGCGCCAGCCGTCGCGTCACCCACCCGGCGTCCGTGGTCAGCTCGAGGTCGAGTCGGTACGGCACCGGCGTCGACCCGAACGCCACCGACGTGGCGACGAGCCCGGCGCCGATCGCCAGCTCGGCCTGCTCCATGCCGACCGGGTCGTCCTTCATCCACACGTAGCGCCGCATGCCGTCCATCCTCGCGGCCGGCCGGCGCGGTGCAGCTGCGGAGCAGCAGCTCGCAGCGCTGCTGGATGAACGTGTGGCGCAGGCGGCTGAGCTCGGCCGACTGGTGGTGGTCCTGGCTCGTGAGCTGGCTCGACCACTTGCGGTAGATGAGCCCGACCTCGTCGCGGAACTAACCGAGCTCGCGGCAGTTCAGGGCGAGGAGCAGCGCCGTGTCCTCGGACGTCGGCACCGCCGTCCACCCGCCGAGCGCGAGCACGGCGCTGCGCTCGGCGAGCAGGGTCGCCGGGTGGATGGACGATCGGAAGTCGTGGGCCAGCCACGCGCGGTACACGTCCCCGGTGGCCACCACGCCGGGGGCCGGCGCGTCGTCGAACTCGACGAGGGTGCCGTCGTCGAGCAGGTCGCGGGCGCGCGACGTCACCCAGGCGACGTCCGGGTGGTCGCGGACGACCTCCAGGTCGCGCGCGAGGGCGCCCGGCGTGAGCTGGTCGTCGGCGTCGAGGACCTTGAGGTGGGAGCCCGCCGAACGGGAGACGAGGAGGTTCCTGGCGAGTGCCGCGCCGTGGTGGTGGGGGTCGGCGGACCCGTGGACCCGCGGATCCGCCAGATCGGCGAGCCAGGCCGGGATCTCCCCGCCGTCGATGTGCACCAGCCACTCCCACTCCCAACCCGCCGAGAGCACCTGGTCGGCGAGGCTCCGGTAGGCGGCGCGCAGGTGATCATCGGCGCGGGGGAGCACCGGCGTGATGATCGACACGAGCGGCATGGCGGACTCCCCGAACGGCGGTGGAGGCCTCAGTGTGCACGGTCGGGTGGTCCAGCGTCACCCCAGCGCGACCGCTCACGCGCCGGGAGGGCCGGGGCGCGGTTCGAGCCCGAAGCGGCGGCCGGCGACGTGGGCGGCCGCGACGTCGTCGAGGCGGGCGAACGTGACGCCGAGGTCGGTGATCTCGTCGAGCCAGGCCTCCAAGGCCAGGAGGCGGTGGCCGCGCCCGATGACCTGGGGGTGGAACACGACGGTGTAGACCCCGTGGCCGACGTTCCCGATCATCCAGCGCACGTCCCCCGTGAAGTTCTCGAACATCTCGACCGGTCGGCGCAGGCCAGGCATGATCGAGCGTCGGAAGGCGACGAACTCGAGGTACACGTAGTCGTCGCTCGTCCAGCTCCAGGGCAGCTCGACGAGCGAGGTCGCGGCGCCCCACTCGGCCGGGCCGTCGGCGGGGAAACGATCGCCGCGCCGCACGGGGTAGGGCCGGTGGTCGTGTCCCATGAGCGAGGAGTCGTACGTCAGCCCGTGCTCCACGAGGAGGTCGATCGTCGCCTCGGTGAGCTCGCCCGACGGCGCTCGGTAGCCGGTCGGCCGGGTGCCGCAGACGTCCTCGATCAGGGCCGACGACCGACTCATCGCCCACCGTTCGACATCCGGTGGCACGGTCGCGTTGAGCTCGTGCGCGTAGCCGTGGAGGGCGATCTCGCACCCCGCAGCAGCGATGGCCGCGCACTCGTCGGGGTACGTCTCGATCGTGTGCCCGGGCACGAAGAACGTCGCCGGGAGGCCACGCCGCCCGAGGAGGCGCAGGAGGCGCGGGACGGCGACGGCACCGAACTCGCCTCGCGAGATGGATGTCGGGCTCGTCATGCCTCGTTGCACCACAGCGACGGCCCGTCGAAGTCGAACGTGAGGCAGACGTATCCGGCGGGGTTGTCCACGAGCTCGGCCACCGGTCGAAGCTAGCGACCACCCGCCGGCGCGTCGTTCGGCCCTCGCTCCGGCCCGGCCGGCGTGCATCGCGCGACGATGTCGTCGACGTCGGACCGCGAGCGGAGGGTGACATGGCAGACGGGGTGGACGGCCAGACCGAGGCCAACAGGGAGGTGATCCGGGACGGCGTTCGCCGCGTGGCAGGCCGGCACGCGTGCGATCAGTGACGTGTTCGCCACCGACATGGTCTGGCGCATCGAGGGGCACTCGCTGGCCTCCACCGAGTACCACGGCAAGCAGGACTTCCTCGACGCGGTGCTCTCGCCGTTCGGGGCCCGCTTCCGCACGGCCGAGCCGTTCCGCCCGGTCGTGGTGCGCGGGATCTTCGCCGACGGCGACACGGTGATCGTCCTGTGGGACGGCCGCGGGATCGCCAACGACGGCCAGCCCTACGCGAACAGCTACGCCTGGTTCATGCGGATGCGAGACGGCCAGGTCGTCGACGGCACGGCGTTCTACGACAGCATCTCGTTCAACGACCTCTGGACCAGGGTGGCGCCCACGCCCCCGGCGTAGGGCTGTCGGCGGCCCGTGCCGGATTTTTTATTATTTTGTTTGTTTAATATATTTTTTATGTGGAGATGGCGTTGATCGATGTGTCAATGAGCGAGCTGCATATCATCAACGCGATGCCCTGTGCCGTCGTGGTGACCGATACTGCCTGGCGCATCGTGCTGTGGTCGACCGCGGCGGAGGCGCTGTACAGCTGGTCCGAGGCCGAGGTGCTCTGTCGCTCCGTCCTGGAGGTGCTGTCGCCACCTGGCCGGGCCACGGACGACCGCGATCCTCGCGCGTCGCAGGAGGGCACGCGCCGCGCGCGTCCACCTCGTCGCCCGCCGCACGGACACCATCCACGTACACACCACCACCTGCCCGTGCGCCCACGTGCGTGCTGCGATCGTCGATCAGCCGTCACTCGATGACCTCCGCGCCGGCGCTCCGATCTCAGCGAGCACTCCGCGCCACGTCGAGGCGGCGTCTCGGCACTGGCGCTGGGACATGCCCCGGTGCCACTGTTGGGACAACGCTCGGAGGCCTCTTCGGCTACCGCCCGCGGCTTCGCCGGCACGCTTCGACACCTACCTGTCCATGTCTCATCCCGCCGATCACGACCCGTCCTCACGCCGGTCCGCACGCCGTCGATCGCGTCGCCTACCGGTCGAGCACAAGTCGTATGGCCCGACGGCTCGACCCACTGGATATCCGGCGTCGGCCGGTCACCCTCGACAGCACGGCACGTCACCGGCACCGTCGGTGTCGCATGGACATCACCGACGCATCGTCCAGAACTGGAGCCAGCTCTGCGGCTGGCCATCGAGCCGCCGACGACGTCTGCACGCCAACGCTCGAGTTCCTGGCGCCATCAACGACGCCTGCCGCCGCTCACGCTCCCGAGCTCATGGCCAACGTGACGGCCATCGCCGTGCCCCGTCTCGGCGACTGGTGCTCCATCCACGTCTGCCGCTCGCGGCGGACGGCCCGACGTCGAGTCGCCCACGTCGACCCGTCGATGGTCGCCTACGCCCGTCGAGCTGCAGCGAGCGCTTCCCGTTCGACCCGACGCCCCGACCGGCATGCCGCGTGTCATCCGCACCGGGCGCGACGGAGTTCTACCCGGACATCACCGACTACATGGTCGACGCACCTCGACCTCGGCGACCAGCGCGCACGTCATCATCGACAGCTCGCCTGCGATCGTCCATCTGGCTGTCCGCTCACCAAGCGCGCGCATTCTCGGCGCGATGCAGTTCGTCATGTCGAACTCCGTCGCGGCGCTACACCGCGCGACGACGTCGCGCTCTCTCAAGCCGTTGCCGATCGCATCGCGTCGAGCATCGAGAACCTCCGCCTCCACGAGCAGCACCTCATCGCCCGCACGCTCCAGCGCAGCCTGCTTCCCGCCGCCCTGCCCGAGATCCCGGCCGTCGAGATCGCCGTCCGCTACTGGCCGGCCGGCGAGGCGCAACGAGGTGGGCGGTGACTTCTACGACGTGTTCCCCCTGGGCCGCCGACCGCTGGGCGATCGTGATCGGTGACGTCTGCGGCACCGGCCGGCGGCCGCCGCCCTCACCGGGCTCGCCCGGCACTCGATCCGTGACAGCGCCTGGCACGACGACTCACCGGTCGAGGTGCTCGGTGCGCTGAACCGCGCCGTGCTCAACTCCGCCACCGGCTCCTTCCTCACCGCCGCCTACGCCACGCTCGACACGTCCGCGACCGGCCCGAGCTGACCGTACCAGCGGCGGCCACCCCCTCCCGATCCACGTGCGCGGTCGCGGCGCCACCGGGAGCTGGGTGAGCCGGGCACGCTGCTCGGCATGTTCGACGACGTCGCGTTCGTCGCCCACACCACGTCGCTCGACCCGGGACGTCGTCGTCTTCTACACCGACGGCGCCACCGACGTCGCGCCGCCTCACGGCCTCGACGGATCCCGCTTCGGGGACCTCGTCCAGCGAGCCGTCGATCCGGACACGAACGCCGAGCTGATCGCCGACCGGGTCCACGACGCGCTGGAGGCCGTGCTCACGTTCCGCCGCCGCAACGACGACATCGCACTGCTGGTCCTGCGGGTCGCGCCACCCCCGCCGCCGGCCGCCGGTCGACGGCACCGGGCGCCCAGACGCCTGACGCGCGGCCGGCCCTCGTGGGCCTCCGCACCGGTGGTGACGGGTCCGCAGGCGTCGCCGGTACCCTCGTCGCTCGCTTCTGCGATTCCGGCCGCTCGGCCGGTCCATCACGCACCCCGCCGCGTCGCGCGGCGCCAACGCCCCGAGGCCGATCCGTGTGATCCGCACCCCGTACTTCTTGGTCGACGAACGCCGCCTGGTGCAGAACCTGGACGTCGTCCGGCGCGTCCGCGAGGAGTCAGGGGCCAAGTCGGTGCTGGCGCTGAAGTGCTTCTCGACGTGGAGCGTGTTCGGCGTGATGCGGCCGTACCTCGACGGCACGACCAGCAGCTCGCTGTACGAGGCCCGCCTCGGACGCGAGGAGTTCGGCGGCGAGGTCCACGCCTACAGCGTCGCGTTCACGGCCGAGGAGGTCGCGGCGGTCAGCCGCATCGCCGACAAGGTGATCTTCAACTCGCTGTCCCAGCTCGACCGGTTCGGCGCCGGCGTCGTCGGCCCCGAGGTCGGGCTGCGGATCAACCCCGGCGATCAGCCACTCGGCGTTCGACCTCGCCGACCCGGCTCGGCCGCACTCCCGCCTCGGCGTCGTCGACGCCGACGCCCTGCGGGCCGCCGTGCCCGCGGCTGGACGGCGTGATGTTCCACTTCAACTGCGAGAACGAGGACTTCGACGACGTCGCCCGCGCCATCGGCGTCATCGGCGACCGGTACGGCGACGTGCTGGACGCGGTGACGCTGGGTCAGCCTGGGCGGCGGCATCGCGTTCACGGCGCCGGGGTACCCGGTCGGACCGTTCTGCGAGTTGCTGCGCGGCCTCGGCGACCGCTTCGGCGTCCAGGTGTACCTGGAGCCGGGCGAGGCGTGCATCACGTCGAGCGCCGAGCTCGTGACCACCGTGCTCGACGTCGTCCACAACGAGGTCGACGTGGCCATCGTCGACGCGTCGGTCGAGGCGCACATGCCCGACCACCTCATCTACGCGACGTCCCCACGGATCGTGGCGCCCGCCGCCGGCGGCCACCGCACGATCATCGCCGGGCGCACGTGCCTGGCGGGTGACGTCTTCGGTGAGTACGACCTGGCGGCGAGGCCGTGCATCGGCGACGAGGTCAGGTTCGGTGACGCGGCCGGGTACACGATGGTCAAGACGTCCTGGTTCAACGGGCTCACGATGCCCTCGATCGTGGTCCGCCGCCTCGACGGTTCCGTCGAGGTGGTCCGCGAGTTCGATTACGAGGACTTCAGAGTCGAGCGTCGGATGAGACGACGACGCACGACACGACGAGGAGCAACAGGATGAACAAGCGCAACGTGCTGATCATCGGCGCCGGCGGGGTCGCCCATGTCGCCGCCCACAAGGCGGCGATGCACAACGACGAGCTCGGCGACATCTGCATCGCCTCGCGGACCCTGTCGAAGTGCGAGGCGATCGTCGACAGCGTGGTGGACAAGGGGCACCTCCGCGACACGTCGCGGCGGCTGCACGCCCGCCAGCTCGATGCCCTCGACGTCGGCGCGACCGTCGCCGCGATCAAGGAGACCGGCTCCCAGATCGTCGTCAACCTCGGCACCGCGTTCGTCAACATGGCCGTGCTCGAGGCCTGCCTCGACACCGGCGCGGCCTACATCGACACCGCGATCCACGAGGACCCGGACGCGGTCTGCGAGGACCCGCCGTGGTACGCCAACCACGAGTGGAAGCGCGCCCAGCGCTGCGCCGACCGTGGCCTGACGGCGATCCTCGGCGCCGGCTTCGACCCTGGCGTCGTGAACGCCTACGCCGCGCTCGCGGCCCGTGAGCTGTTCGACGAGATCGACACGATCGACATCCTCGACGTCAACGCCGGCCGCCACGGGCGCTACTTCGCCACCAACTTCGACCCGGAGATCAACTTCCGGGAGTTCGTCAAGGTGTGGACGTGGATCGATCGGCAGTGGGTCGAGTACCCGACGCACACGGTCCGGCGCGAGTACGACTTCCCGGTCGTCGGGCGGCAGGCCGTGTACCTCAACGGCCACGACGAGCTGCACTCGCTGTCGAAGCACATCGACGCCAACAGCATCCGCTTCTGGATGGGCTTCGGCGACCACTACATCAACGTCTTCACCGTGCTGCGCACGCTCGGGCTGCTGTCCCACGAGCCGGTGACCGTGGGCGATGCCGAGGTCGTGCCGCTGCAGGTCGTCAAGGCCGTGCTCCCGGACCCGCAGACGCTCGCCCCCGGCTACACCGGTCGGACGTGCATCGGCGACATCGTCACCGGGCAGAAGGACGGTCGCCGCCGCGAGGTGTTCATCTACCAGGTGAGCGACCACGCCGAGGCGTACGCCGAGGTCGGCTCGCAGGCCATCAGCTACACCGCCGGCGTGCCGCCGATCGCCGCTGCCCGGCTGATCGCCTCGGGCGAGTGGGACGCCGGGCGGATGGTGAACGTCGAGGAGCTCGACCCGGTCCCGTTCCTCGGGCTGCTCGACGAGATGGGCCTGCCGACGGAGACGCTCGAGATCGACCCCGCCGGCGCCGGCCGCTTCGACGGCACGGTCGGCCCGCTCGCGGCCGAGATCGAGAACGCGGTCGTGACCACGACGATCTCGGCGGCCGACCCGATGGTCGCCGTCCGGCCGCGCGCCGACTGACGGGGGAGGCCGCCGGCGCATCCGGCGACCCGCGACCCGGCGTTGCGGGCCTGCATCCCCCGCGGGTGACCCCGCTCGCCACGGGGTCGCGCTGGCGCGGACTACGGTGCGGTCGGCTCAGGAGGGGGGCGTGCGATGGCGACAGCTGGTTCGATCCTCGGGAACGCGGTGCAGCGGATGGAGGATCCGACGCTGCTGACCGGCGGCGGCAAGTACGTCGACGACCTCACGGAGACCGGCGCGGCGCACGTCGTGTTCGTGCGCTCCCCGGTCGCCCACGGCACGATCACGTCGGTCGACGTCAGCGCCGCCGAGGGCATGGCGGGCGTCGTCGCCGTCTATCGGGCGGCGGATGGGCACGACCTCGGGTTGGCGCCGTTCCAGGGGTTCCCGATGCTGCCGGCCGAGCTCAACCGGCCTGTGTTCGCCACCGACCGGGTGCGCTTCGTCGGCGACATCGTGGCCGCGATCGTGGCCGAGTCGCGCGACCAGGCGGTGGATGCCGCCGAGGCCGTGCTCGTGGACGTCGATCCGCTCCCCGTGGTCACGACGGCCGCCGCCTCGTTGGCGCCCGACGCGCCGATCATCTTCCCCGCGCACGGCTCCAACGTCTGCTTCGCGACCACGTTCGGGGACGACGTCGACGCCCTCGACGGAGCCGACGCGGTCGCCGAGGTGACGCTGGTCAGTCAGCGCCTGGCCGGCGTGCCGATGGAGTGCAACGCACTCCTGGCCGTGCCGGGGGAGCCCGACGGTGGGCTGACGTGCTGGGTGTCGCACCAGGCGCCGCACGCCTTGCACGCGGCGATGGCGCCGGTCCTCGGGCTCGAGCCGGAGCAGCTGCGCATCGTGTGCCCGTGGGTCGGGGGCGGGTTCGGTCCGAAGGCCGCGGTGTACGTCGAGCAGCTCGTCACGGCGGCCGCGGCCATCGCGCTCGGGCGGCCGGTCAAGTGGACCGAGACCCGCTCCGAGGACATGGTGTCGCTGGTGCACGGTCGCGACTTCGTGATGACCGCCAAGCTCGGGCTCAAGCTCGACGGCACGATCGTCGGGCTCGACGCCAAGGTCGTGGCATCCGGCGGCGCCTATCCAGGCATCGGGGCGATCCTGCCGATGCTGACGCAGATGATGGCGCCGGGCGTCTACGACGTCCCGAAGGTCCACTTCGACGCCGTGACCGCGGTGACCAACACCACGACGACGGGCGCCTACCGCGGCGCCGGGCGGCCGGAGGCCACGCAGCTCATCGAGCGGGTGATGGACGTGGCGGCGGACGACCTCGGCATCGACCCGGCCGAGCTGCGCCGCCGCAACTTCCTGCGCCCCGACGCCTTCCCGCTGACGACGCTCACCGGCGCGAACTACGACTCGGGCGAGTACGCCAAGGCGCTCGACGCCGTCCTCGCCGCCGCGGACTACGACGGGCTGCGAGCGGAGCAGGCGGCGCGCCGTGACCGCGGTGACACGCGGCAGCTGGGCATCGGCGTGTCCTCGTACGTCGAGGTCACGGCGCCGATCGGGTTGCACGTCGAGTACGGCGCGGTCGAGGTCCACGACGACGGCTCGGCCACCATGACCGTGGGCACCAGCGCCCACGGCCAAGGTCATCACACGGCGTTCGCGATGCTGGCCAGCGACGTCCTCGGCATCCCGATGGAGCGCATCACGCTCGTCGACTCCGACACCGCCGCCGTGGCGCGTGGCTCGGGCACGATGGGCTCGCGGTCGCTCCAGACCGCCGGCAGCGCCGTGCACGTGGCGTCCACGGAGGTGCTCGCCAAGGCCAAGGAGATCGCCGCCAACCTGCTCGAAGCCGGTGTCGAGGACATCGTCGTCGGTGACGGCCAGCTCGAGGTGTCCGGCGTGCCGTCGCGGGGTGTGTCGTGGGCCGACCTCGCCGCCGCGTCCGTCGACCCGTCGAAGCTGCCGGCGGGGATGGACCCGGGACCGCTGCGCCACGAGCTCGACTTCGACGGCACCGACTCGACGTACCCGTTCGGGTCCCACGTCGCGGTCGTCGAGGTCGACATCGAGACCGGCGCCGTGACACTGCTCCGCCACGTCGCCGTCGACGACTGCGGGCGCATCCTGAACCCGCTGCTCGTCGCCGGCCAGCAGCACGGTGGCATCGCCCAGGGCGCCGCGCAGGCCCTCTTCGAGGAGGTCGCCTACGACGAGGACGGCAACCCGATCACGTCGAACCTCGCCGACTACGCGATCCCGTCGGCCGCTGAGCTGCCGAGCTTCGAGGTCAGCAACACGCAGACCGACAGTCCTCGCAACCCGCTCGGCGCCAAGGGGATCGGCGAGTCGGGCACGATCGGGTCGACCCCGGCCATCCAGAACGCGGTCGTCGACGCCGTCTCGTACCTCGGCGTGAAGCACATCGACATGCCGTGCACGGCCCAGCGCGTCTGGCGAGCCGTCCAGGCCGCGTCGTCGACGGCGTGACGGCGGCCGCCGGCGACCTCAGGCGGTCGGCACGGCGCCGGTGACGGTGCCGAACCGGGCGCGCAGCGCCTCCTCCACGGTTGCCGTCGCCGGGGCGAGCATGGCGCCGCCGCGGACGCGGTAGGCGGCCGGCGTGCACGCCGCGGCGGGCTCGCAGCCGTCCCGGAGGGCCCGCGCCGCGCCGAGGACGGTGCGGCGGAAGCGGATGACGCCGATGTCCGTGGGACCGAGGTGCTCACGCGTCCGGTCGGCGATCAGCCCCTGGCTGTCCTGGATCGCGGCGTCCTGCTCGGACAGGCCCTCGATCCCCGTGAACGTGCGGGTGCGCTGCACCTCGCGATCGATGAGGTAGTCGTTCGCCCGGTTGCGCCGCGGGACCCAGTGCTCGTCGACGTCGGCGTGCACGCTCGGCACACCCGGGATGAAGCGGTCCTCGCGGTCGGTGAGCGGCCGGTCGGGATGCCAGCTGTAGACGTAGACCCAGCAGCTGTGGTCGTCGATCGGCACCCAGGTCTGGCCGAAGTGGAGGTCACCGGGAGCCGAGCCCGGGGCCATGCTGTGGTTCGGCAGGAGGTACTGCGTCACGCGCCAGTACAGCTGGTCGTCCGTCGGCGCGACGGGAGGCCGCGAGCAGCAGGCCGGCGTCGTGCTCGAGGACGTGGAACACGGGCGCCGCGTCGTGCTTCATCCAGCGGGTGGCGTCGGCGAGCGGGTGGGTCTGCCGAGCCGGTGGGACCTCGGGGACCACCAGCGGGGTGTGGAGGAACGAGAAGTGGGCGGTGTCGAGGGCGCCTTCGCAGGCCTGCGCCCAGTTGCACTCCTGCAGCTTCTTCGTCACGAAGCGGTGGGTCGGCGGGAACGTGCAGAACTCGAGCTCGGGGAGTGGCGGCTGGCGGTCGGGAGGCCCGAGGTAGGCCCAGATCAGGTCGCCCGCCTCGCGGGTGGGGTAGGCGGTGAGCCCGACCCGAGCGCGCAGCCCCTCGTCGTGCGCCATCGTCGGGATGTCCACGCAGTGCCCGTCGGTGTCGAACTTCCAGCCGTGGTAGACGCAGCGCAGCCCGCACTCCTCGTTGCGGCCGAACCACAGGTCGGCGCCACGGTGCGCGCAGCGGGCGTCCACCAGGCCGACCCGACCGGCGCTGTCGCGGAACGCGACGAGGTCCTCGCCGAGCACCCGCACCCGCACCGGGGGCCCGTCGCGGTCGGGCAGCTCGCGCGCCAGCAGCACCGGCATCCAGAAGCGCCGGAAGAGCTCGCCCATCGGCGTGCCCCGGCCCGTGCGGGTGAGCAGCTCGTTGTCCTCGACGCTCAACATCGGTCGCCCTCCTCGCGCCGGGCTGCGGCTCAGCTCTGCTGGTACATCGTGAGGAAGTCCGGCTTGCCGATCAGCGACGGCACGAAGCCGGCGAAGTCGTCGGTGTAGGCCGTGTTGGCGGTCGGGTACATCAGCGGGATCCACATCGCGTTCTCGACGGCCGCTTCCTCGAGGTCGTGGAACGCCGCCTTGCGCTCGTCCAGCGTCTGGGCCGCCTTCGCGGCGCGGAGCAGGTCCTCGAAGCCCTCCGGCGTCGTGCCCGCCGTGTTGAAGAAGCTGTCGGCCGAGAACATCGTCTGGAACGTGATCGACGGGTCCGGGCGCGACGTCATCGCCGAGTTGTAGGCGTCCATCCGCTGGTCGGTGAAGTAGCTCTGCACCGAGTCGACGGTCTGCTCCGGCGTCACGTTGACCGTGATGCCGATCTCGGCCAGCTGGGCCTGGATGATCTCGGCGATCCGAACGGCGTCGGGGCCGGCACCCGTCGTCATGGCGAGCGTGAAGCCGTCGCCGTAGCCGGCCTCTTGGAGCAGCGCCTTGGCCGCCTCGGGGTCGTACTCGAACGACGGCACCAGGTCGGGAGCGTAGGCCCAGTGCTGCGACGGGACCGGCAGCCACGCGACCTCGCCGGTGCCCTGGGCCGTGGCCTCCCACATCGCTTGGCGGTCGATGGCCATGTTGATGGCCCGGCGCACGCGCACGTCCTCCAGCGGGCCGCGGCCCATGTTCCACCACACCATCGACTGGTACAGCGTCGGGTCGCTCGACACGACGAGGTCGTCGACCGCCTCCAGCTCGGCGATCCGGTCGGCGGCGATCTCGACGAAGTCGAACTGCCCCGAGCGCAGCCCGTTGATGCGGGTGTTGCCGTCGGCCTGCAGCGAGATGGCCAGCCCGTCGAGGTACGGCAGGCCCTCCTGCCAGTAGTCCTCGTTGCGCTCGTAGGTCCAGGTGTCGCCGGGCTTCCACTCGACGAACTTGTGCGGCCCGGTGCCGATCGGGTGGTGCCCGAAGTCGGAGTCGGCCTCGGCCGCCGTGGGCGAGACCATCATCCCGGCGCGGTCGGCGAAGACGCCGAGCAGCGAGCTGTCGGGCTGGTTGAGGTGCATCGTGACCTCGTACTCACCCGTCGCCTCGACCGACTCGACGGAGCTGAGGTCAGGCTTGATCGACGAGTCCTCCAAGTTCTTGGCCCGCTCGACGTTGTAGACGACGGCCTCGGCGTTGAACGGCGTGCCGTCGTGGAACGTGACGCCCTCCTGCAAGGTCATCGTCAGCGTCTGCGGGTCGGTGAACTCCCAGCTCTTGGCGAGGAACGGCTGCGGCTGCAGCGTCGCCGGGTCGCTGTTCAGCAGGCGGTCGAAGATCGGGTACAGCGACACGTGGTCGCCGCCCGACGTCCCCCTGTGCGGGTCGAGCGTCGTCGGCTCGGCCACCGCCGCGTAGCGCAGGATGCCGCCGTGCGGGTGGTCCTCGACGGCCGGCATCGTCGCCGGCGCCTCGTCGCCCGCCGCGGTCGTGGCGGTGTCGTCGTCGCCGGCTGCGGCGTCGGTGGTGTCCGGCGCCTCCGTGGCGGCCGGTGCCTCGGTGGCTGCCGGCGCGTCCGTGGCGACCGCCGCCGCGTCCGTGGATGCGGTCGACGACGCATCGTCGTCGTCGTCACCCCCACACGCGACGCTGGCCAGCGCGACCAGTCCGACGATGACGGCGAACGTGCGACGTGTCCGCCCGGAACGTGTGGTGTGTGACCTCACGTGCGACCCCCTGCTCTCGGAACGGTCTCACCATGGCAGATCACCTTCCCGGCGCCCGCAGCGGAGCGCGCACCCCGAACTGTCAGCCGGATGCGGCCCGAACGGTCCGGTTCGCACGGACAGGACGGGGTCCGGGAGCGGCTGCGTACGATCGGGACGTGACCCTCTCGACCGGCGACGCTGCTCCCGACTTCACCCTCCTCGACCAGCACGGTGCGGAGACGACGCTCTCGTCGTTCCGCGGCCGCAAGGTCCTCGTGTACTTCTACCCGAAGGCCGACACGCCCGGCTGCACGAAGCAGGCCTGTGGGTTGAACGACGTGCTCGGCGACATCGGCGACACCGCCGTGCTCGGCATCAGCCCCGACAAGCCGACGAAGCAGCTCAAGTTCGCCGAGAAGTACGGGCTCGGGTTCCCGCTGCTCTCGGACCCCGACCACGCCGCCGCCGAGGCGTTCGACGTGTGGCAGGAGAAGAGCATGTACGGCCGGAAGTACATGGGCATCGTGCGCTCGGCGTTCCTGATCGACGAGGCCGGCTCGGTCGCCAACGCGTGGTACAAGGTGAGCCCGGCGGACACGCCGAAGAACCTGCTCGCCGCGCTGTCGTGAGCGCCGCCCTGCCCGTCCCGATCGACGTCCTCCCGCACCGTCCACCGTTCCTGTTCGTCGACGCCCTCACCGCGCTCGTGCCGGGTGAGTCGGCGCGCGGGACGTGGACGTTGACCGGCGACGAGTGGTTCTTCGCCGGTCACTTCCCGGGCCGCCCGACGCTGCCCGGGGTGCTGATGTGCGAGGCGATCGCCCAGGTCGGCGCCATCGCCGTGCTCACCGACGAGCGCTTCGCCGGCAAGTTGCCGCTGTTCGGCGGCCTCGACGGAGCCCGCTTCCGCCGCCAGGTCGGTCCGGGCGACACGCTGACGCTGGAGGTCTCGCTCGGGCGGATGTCGGCGCGCGCCGGCAAGGGCTCGGGCCGCGCGCTGCTGGGCGGCGCCGACGGCGCGGTCGCCTGCTCGTGCGACCTGCTGTTCGTCGTCGTCGACGCGTGCCGCACCGCGGCGCCGTGTCGGCGCGTTACGCCGGGTGCGAGGATCAGGGAGCCGTTGTGGCCGCCGAAGCCGAAGTTGTTCGACATCGTCGGGCCCGGCTCCCACTCGCGCGCGTCGCCGGTGACGACGTCGATCCCGAGGTCGACGACCTTCGTGTTGGCGGTCGGCGGGATCAGGCGGTGGTGGAACGAGAGGAGCACGGCGGCGGCCTCGAGGGCCCCGGCCGCGCCGAGGGCGTGACCCGTCACGCCCTTGATCGACGTCACCGGCGGCCCGTCCTCGCCGAACACGGTGACGGCGGCCTCGGCCTCGGCGGCGTCGTTGAGCGGGGTCGACGTGCCGTGGGCGTTGACCTGGGCGATGTCACCCGGGGCCAGGCCGGCGTCGTCGAGCGCCAGGCGCATGCAGGCCGCGGCCCCGACGCCACCGGGCGACGGTGCCGTGATGTGGTGGGCGTCCGCGTTGCTCGCCGCGCCGAGCACCTCGCCGATGATCGTGGCACCGCGGGCGACGGCGTGCTCCCACTCCTCGAGGATCAGCACCGCCGAGCCCTCGCCCATCACGAAGCCGTCGCGGTCGACGTCGAACGGACGGCTGACGCCCGACGTGGACAGCGCGGTCATGTTGCCGAACCCCGCCAGCGCGGTGATCGTCGCCGCCGACTCGGCGCCGCCGGTGGCGACAGCGTCGCAGCGTCCCCAGGCGATGAGGCGGGCGGCGTTGCCGATCGCGTGGGTGCCGGCGGCGCAGGCCGTGGCGATCGTCTCGTTCGGCCCCTGCAGCCCCCAGCGCATCGAGATCGACGCGCCGGCCGCGTTGGCCATCATCATCGGCACGAGGAACGGCGAGACCCGGCGCTCGCCCTTCTCCACGCGCACGATGACCTGCTCCTCGAGCGTGTGCAGGCCACCGACGCCGGTGGCGAAGATCGTGCCGAAGCGGGCCGGGTCGACGCCGATCGCGTCGAGGCCGCCCGCCTGCTCGAAGGCCTCCGTCGCGGCGGCCGTGGCGAACTGCTCGACCCGGTCGGCGCGCCGCGACTCCTTCGGCGACGAGTACCACGGCGACGGGTCCCAATCGGCGATCTCGGTCGAACGACCCGCCGTGATCCCCGGCCCGAGGAGCCCACGCCAGTACGCGTCACGACCGATGCCGCACGGGGCGAGCACCCCGAGGCCGACGACCGCGACCCTGCGGCCCTGCGGCTGCATCAGGATGCCTAGAGCTTGCCGGCGACCAGGTCGTACGCCTGGCCGACCGTCTCGATCCCTTCCAGCTCCTCCTCCGGGACCGAGATGTCGAACTCCTCCTCGAGCGCCATCACGAGCTCGACGAGATCGAGGCTGTCGGCGTCGAGGTCATCGCCGAACCGGGCCTCCGGCACGACCTTGTCCTCGGAGACCGAGAGCACCTCGACGGCGCACTTCTTGAAACGACCGAACAGTTCCTGATCCACGGTGGGCTCCTTGTCGGGACGAGCGGCTGGGGTCCTTGCGGACGAACGGGTGTGCGATGGAGCTGGGCCGGACCGGGGGCCGGCTGCTGCGTGAGAGTGTGGCACACGGAGCCTCGGCGCTTGCTCGCCGGCTCCGCGCGCCGGTTGGTCAGTGGCCCATGCCGAGGCCGCCGTCGACCGGGATCACGGCGCCCGTGATGTAGGCGGCGTCGGCCGAGGCGAGGAAGGCGACGGTGCCGGCGACCTCGTCGGGCGTCGCCACGCGGCCGAGCGGCACGGCCGCCGTCAGCTCGGCGAGCCGCTGCTCGCTGAGCGCGGCGGTCATGTCGGTGGCGACGGGTCCGGGGGCGACCACGTTGACCGTGATGCTGCGCGACCCGAGCTCGCGTGCGAGGGAGCGGGCGAAGCCGACCATGCCGGCCTTCGACGCCGCGTAGTTGGCCTGGCCCGCCGAGCCCAGCAGCCCGACGACGGACGAGACGAGGATGATGCGACCGCGCCGGGCGCGCAGCATGCCCTGGGCGGCACGCTTGCTGACGCGGTAGGCGGCGGTGAGGTTGGCGTCGATGACGGACGTGAAGTCGTCCTCGCCCATCCGCAGCAGCAGCATGTCCCGGTTCATCCCGGCGTTGGAGACGAGCACCTCGACGGGGCCGCCGAACTGCTCCTCGACGGCCTTGAACGCCTCGTCGACATCGGTGGCCGAGGTGACGTCGCACTTGACGGCGAACAGCCCCTCCGGCGGGTCGGCCGAGCGGTAGGTCACGGCGACGCGGTCGCCGAGGTCGGCGAAGCGGCGGGCGACGGCGAGGCCGATGCCGCGCGAGCCGCCGGTGACGAGCACGATGCGCCCGTCACTCACGGCGATTCACCGCCCCAGCGGATGATCGCGCTGGCGGCCGTCATGCCGGCGCCGAAGCCGACGAGCAGGACGAGATCGCCCTCGTGCACGCGGTCGTTGTCGATGGCGTCGACGAGCGCCAGCGGGATGCTGGCCGACGAGGTGTTGCCGGTGCGGTCGAGGACGACGGCGGCCCGGTCGTGGCCGATGCCGAGGCGGTCGCACGCGGCGTTGATGATGCGGATGTTGGCCTGGTGCGGCACGACGAGCGCGATGTCGTCGGCCGTGACGCCGGCATGGGCCATCGACTTCTGCGCCGAGTCGACCATGATCCGCACGGCGCGCCGGAAGACCTCCTTGCCGTCCATCACGAGGGTCCCGCCGAGCTCGGCGTAGAGGTAGCGCTCGGCGGTCCCGTCGGCATCGAGGTCCCAGCCGAGGAGCTGGCCGCGCCCTTCGACCGCCTCGAGGACCACGGCGCCGGAGCCGTCGGCGAAGAGCACGGCCGTGTTGCGGTCCTCCCAGTCGGTGATCCGCGCCAGCGTGTCGGTGCCGATGACGAGGAGCCGCTCGGCACCCGTGGCGATGAGGCCGTGGGCGACGATCAGCGCGTACGTGAACCCGGAGCACGCGGCGTTGATGTCGAAGGCCCCGCAGCGCATCCCGAGCTCGGCCGCCACGGTCGACGACGTCCCCGGGACGGCGCGGTCGGGTGTCGTGGTGGCGAGGATGATGGCGTCGATGGACGCCGGGTCGAGGCCCGACATGCCGATCGCCAGCCGCCCGGCCTCGGCCGACAGCCCGGCCGTCGTACCGCCGACGTGGCGTTCGCGGATCCCGGTGCGCTCGACGATCCACTCGTCGTTGGTGTCCAGGCCCATGTCGGCGAGGTCGTGGTTGGTCAGCTTCTTCGGCGGCAGGGCGGTGCCCCACCCCGTGATGACGGCGCCGTGGGCTCCGGGTCGGGTGGCGGGCATGGTGGTCCCCTTCAGCTCGTGCGCAGCCAGGCGATGGGTTGACGGGCGGTCACCCGTTCGGTGGCGACCGCGATGTAGCTCTGCAGGGTGCCGGCGAACGGCGACACCACCTCGCGGTCGCCGACGCGACCGATGACGGTGCCGACGTCGATCGTCGTGCCGTCGACCACGGCCTCGGCCGGCTGGAAGATGCCGGCGCCGGGGCTGACGACCAGCCGCTCACTGGCGAAGAGGTGCTCGCCCTCGAGGCGCGGCGGGCCGGTCGGTGACGCCTCGCGGACCCACTCCAGCAGCTTGTCGAGCTCCTCCGGCGTGGCGACAGAGATCGTGCGGGCGCCGTCGATCGTGCGCTTGGCCATGCCCGTCAGCACGCCGCCCGGGCCGAGCTCGGCGAAGTCGGTGACCCCGAGGTCCTCGAGCTCCTGCAGGCAGTGCTTCCAGCGCACCGGTGACGAGAGCTGCGCCGACAGCAGGCTCGCCCACTCCTTGCCCTCGTGGTGGGGGAGGGCATCGACGTTGGAGACGACGGGCACCTCGGTGTCGCGGGGATCGGCGGCCGCGATCGCCTCGCGCAGCCGGTTGCGCGCCGCCGTCATGAACGGGGTGTGGAAGGCGCCGGAGACCTGCAGCGGCATCACCTTCTTGGCGCCGAGCTCCTTGGCGTGGGCGGTCGCCGCGGCGACGCCCTCCGGCGAGCCGGCGATCACGACCTGGCCGGGCGCGTTGTAGTTGGCGACCCAGACGTCCTCGTCGGCCCGCCGGCAGGCGACGTCGACCTGGTCGTCGTCGAGCCCCAGCACGGCGGCCATCGTCCCGGGCTGGGCGAGACCGGCCTCGTGCATCGCCGCGGCACGGGCGACGACGAGGCGCACCCCGTCGTCGAAGCCGAGCGCTCCGGTGGCCGTCAGGGCGGTGTACTCGCCGAGGCTGTGGCCGGCGCAGAAGCTCGGCTCGATGCCGAGGCGCTCGACGGCGTCGAGCACCATCAGGCTCGACACGAACGTCGTGAGCTGGGCGTTGCGCGTGTCGCGGAGCTCGTCCGCGTCGGCGTCGAGGAGCAGCGCGGCGACGTCGCGCCCGGCGATGTCGCTGGCCTCCTCGACGAGCTCCCAGCTCTCGTGGTCGACCCAGGGCCGGCCCATGCCGGGACGCTGCGAGCCCTGACCCGGGAACGTGAACGCGAGCATTGCGACCAACCTAGACGCGGGCATCGGTCGCGAACGCGCTACCGGGACCGGCATCCCGGATCGTGCCCCGGGTGGGACTCGAACCCACACCGTACGGATTTTGAGGCCGTTGCCTCTGCCAATTGGGCTACCGGGGCGGCGGTCGCAGGCTAACGGCGTGGGCGCGCGACGGGCGCCCCGACCAGCGGTCGGAGCGCCCGTGCGAGCGAGTGTGGAGATGAGGTCAGGAGGCGGCGCGGAGCGTGGCGATCAGGTCGGCCTTGCTCATGCGCGTCGGCCCGACGATCTGCAGCTCCTTGGCCCGCTCGACGAGCTCGGCCTTCGTCCACTCCTCGTACGGCGTGCCGGAGCCGGGGGTGTCGTCGACGGCGTCGATCGCCCGGTCGACGAGCCTGGTCGCCTGGCTCTCGGCGGCCTGGCTGACCTTCTTGCCCTGCGCGGCGGCCTGGCCCGACACGGTCGACGCACCGGTGCGGGCCGACTGCACGACATCGCCGGCGGCGGCGCGGGCCTGCCCGGTCACGGTGGACGCACCGGTGCGGGCCGACTGCACGACGTCACCGGCGGCGGCGCGGGCCTGCCCGGTGACCGTCGCGCCGGACGTCCTCGCCGTCTGGAGGAAGGCCTTGGTCGAGTCGGCCAGGGCCTGGAAGGCGGCGCTGGTGCGGTCGCAGTTGGCTGCGGCCAGCGTGCGCTGGAACTTGACGAGGCGCGCCGGGACGGTCGGCAGGCGGGCCTCGAGCTCGTCGAGGCGGCCGTTGATGTCAGCGGCGGTGGGGAACGTGATGGCCATGAGGATGCTGCCTCCTGTGCGAGGGGTGCTTGCTGAAGTAAGCATTACCCACGCTCGCCGTGAGCGACGCCGGAAACCGACATGACGTTCGTCACCCCGCGCCGACTCGTATCGTGCGTGGCGATGGGCTCGTGGCGGACCGAACGGCGCTTGACGCAGGTGGCGGCTCGCCTGCGGTCGCTCCGCGACGAGCTGGCGATGATCGACGAGCAGCTCGCCCAGCTCGTCGACACGGCCGACGACCTCGCCCTGCGGGCGCTCGTGGCGGAGACGCCGGCGGCCTCCTACGAGTCGAACGACGCCCGCAAGCACGCCGACGCGATGCGCCGCCACCGCCAGCACGTCGTCGACGAGATCACCCGTCTCGAGGTCCGCCAGGACGAGCTCCTGGACCGCCTGACCAGTCCCTGAGGGCCGCCGGCCGGCTTGGCGGGACCGGCGGCGCGATGCGACGGTGGGATGCGGTTGAATGGGCCGTTGGCCGGCAGGAAGGACCTCATGTGACGATCCGAGTGGTGATCGCCGAAGACGAAGCCATCATCCGCATGGACCTCCGCGAGACGCTGGAGGAAGAGGGCTACGAGGTCGTCGGTGAGACGGGTCGCGGTGACACGGCGGTCGAGCTGGTGCGCGATCTGCTCCCGGACCTCGCCATCCTCGACATCAAGATGCCCGGCATCGACGGCCTCGCGGCGGCGCGCATCATCAACGCCGAGAAGCTCTGCGGCGTCCTCGTGCTCACCGCCTTCAGCCAGCGCGAGGTCGTCGAAGAGGCCCGTGACGCGGGCGCCCTGGCGTACCTCGTCAAGCCGTTCCAGAAGAGCGACCTCGTGCCGGCGATCGAGGTCGCCATCGGCCGGTTCCGCGAGCTGCGGGCGATGACCGGCGAGATCGACGCCCTCGGCGAGCAGCTGGAGGCCCGCAAGTCCATCGAGCGAGCCAAGGGCGTGCTGATGGACGAGCTCAAGATGTCCGAGCAGGACGCCTTCACGTTCATCCAGCGCACGGCGATGAGCGAGCGCTCGAAGATGCGCCAGATCGCCGACCGCATCATCGACGGATCGCTCCGGCCGTGACGCCCATCCGAGTGTTTCGTGCCATCCGAGTGTTTCGTGCGGGGGCCCCCCGCACGAAACACTCGGATGCAGCAAACACTCGGATGCAGGAGCAGTGGGGGGTCTCGTGAGCAAGCTCCTGTTGGTCGACGGGAACTCGTTGACGTACCGCGCGTTCTTCGCCCTCCCGCAGGACATGTCGACGGCGAGCGGGCAGCTGACGAACGCCGTCTTCGGGTTCACGTCGATGTTCATCAACGTGCTCAAGGAGCAGCGCCCGGACCAGGTGCTCGTCGCCTTCGACCGCCCCGAGCCGACGTTCCGCCACGAGGCCGACGCGACCTACAAGGCGAACCGCGACGCCGCGCCGGACCCGCTGCGCCAGCAGATGGGCCTCGTCCGCGAGGTGCTGTCCGTCGCTCGGCGTCGCCATGTGCGAGCTCGCCGGCTGGGAGGCCGACGACATCATCGCCACGGTCACCGAGCAGGCCGTCGGCCGCGGCGACGACGTGCTCATCGTCACCGGCGACCGCGACGCCTACCAGCTCGTCGCCGACCCGCACGTCAGGGTGCTCTACAACCGGCGCGGCGTCAGCGACTACGCCCTCTACGACGAGGCCGGGATCTTCGAACGCACGGGCGTCACACCGGCGCAGTACCCCGAGTACGCGGCGATGCGCGGCGACCCGAGCGACAACCTGCCGGGCATCCCGGGCGTCGGCGAGAAGACGGCAGCCAAGCTGATCCAGACCTACGGCGGGCTCGACGGCATCTTCGCCAACGTGGAGGCGCAGACGCCCAAGCTGCGGGCTTCGCTCGCCGAGCACGAGGAGCGGGTCCGCAAGAACCACCAGATCATGATCCTGCGGCGGGACGCGCCCATCGAGCTGCCCGACTCGCTCGTGATGCAGCCGAACATGGTCGAGGTCCAGAAGCTGTTCGACTTCCTCGAGTTCCGCACGTTCGCCGAGCGCCTCGCCGACGCGCTGGGGCCGGCGGCCGTCGTGCTGTCGAGCGACGAGCGCGAGCAGCTGGTGGCCGAGATCACCGTCAGCGAGTCGCCCGCCGCGTCGCTCGCGGCGCTGACCTCCCTCGGCGCCGTCGACCTGGCGCCGTCATGGGAGGGCGAGGCGGGACGCACGCCGCTCGCGGGGCTGGCCGTCGTCACGGACGCGGCCACGGCCGCCGTCACGTGGATCCCGGCCGACCACCTCGACGACGAAGCCCTCGCCGCGGCGCTGACCGCCGCGCTGGTGCGGGCGCACGACGCGAAGCCGCTCATGCGCTGGCTGCTCGCCCACGAGCCGGCCATCGACCTCGCCGGCCTGGCGCTCGACACGGCCATCGCCGCCTACCTGCTCGACCCGGCGGAAGCGCGGTACGAGCTGCGCCACCTCGTCGAGCGCTACACGCGCTTCGCGTTGGCGCCCGAGGAGCCGGCGGCGAAGGGTCAGCTCGACCTCGACGGCACGTCTGCCGACCCGGCTGCCGTCGCCGGGCGCGAGGCGCTCGCCGTCCACCAGCTCGTCGAGCCGATCACGACGCAGCTCGGTGACCAGGGCATGGCGGACCTCTACGCCACGATCGAGAACCCCCTCGTGCGCGTGCTCGCCCGCATGGAGCACGCCGGCATCGCCGTCGACGTCGCCGACCTGCGCGAGCTCCACGCCCGTCTCACCAACGAGGTGCAGCAGCTCGGTGCCGAGCTCAAGCGCGTCGTCGGTCGCGACGACCTCAACATCAACTCGCCGATCCAGCTGCGCGAGATCCTGTACGGCCCGCCGCCTGCCGGTCGTGGGTTGACACCGGTGAAGAAGACGAAGACCGGCGCATCGACCGACGCCGCGACGCTCGAGAAGCTGCGCGACGAGTGGCCCGAGTTCATCGGCCCGCTGCTGCAGTACCGCGAGGTCGAGAAGCTGCGCGGGACCTATGGCGAGGGACTGCTCGCCGAGGTCGCGCCCGACGGCCGGATCCACGCCACGTTCAACCAGACCGTCGCCCGCACCGGTCGGCTCAGCTCGGACCGTCCGAACCTCCACAACATCCCCGTGCGACGGGAGGAGGGACGGCTGTTCCGCAAGGCGTTCATCGCCGCGCCGGGCGGCAAGCTGCTCGTCGCCGACTACAACCAGATCGAGCTGCGCTGCATCGCCCACCTCGCCGCCGACCCCGGGCTCATCGCGGCGTTCACGAGCGGCGAGGACATCCACAACGCGACCGCGTCGCGCATCTTCTCGGTGGCGCCCGTCGACGTCACGCTCGACCAGCGATCGAAGGCGAAGATGGTCTCCTACGGCCTGGCGTACGGCATGGAGGCCTTCGGCCTCGGCCAGCGCCTGAACATCCCGACGGACGAGGCCGCCCAGATCCTCGACGCCTACTTCGTGGCCTTCCCGAACGTCAAGGCGTACATGGACTCGACCGTCGTCGAGGCCCGCAAGCGCGGCTACACGGAGACGCTGTTCGGGCGCCGCCGGCCGATCCCCGAGCTGCTCAACGGCAACTGGCGGATCCGCCAGGCGGGGGAGCGCCAGGCGATGAACGCCGGCATCCAGGGCCTCGCCGCCGACATCTTCAAGGTCGCCCTCGTCCGCATCGACGAGGCCCTCGAGGCCCGCGGCGTCGACACGCGGCTCGTCCTGCAGGTCCACGACGAGGTGCTCGTCGAGGTGCCCGAGGACGAGCGCGAGGTCGTCGGCCCGCTCGTCGTCGACATCATGCGCCACGCCGCCGACCTCGACGTCCCGTTGGAGGTCAACGTCGCGTGGGGCACCACCTGGGCGGAAACGAAATGATGGTTCGCTCGCTCCTCGAAGACTCGTCGCTCGCTCTCGTGCCTCGCTGCGGCTGGCGCCGCCGGCCCGAAGCGGGCCGACGCTCGGCCTGACCAGCCATGCTCGCTGCGGACGGGGGCCAAAGCGGTCACGGTGGACTTCGGCTCTCGGTGGGACCGTGACCGATTCTTCTCACTGGTTCGAGGCGATCGCCGATCATCTCGGGTCCGCCTACCTCCGGTACTCGTTCACGAAGGGGACGGTGCAGGAGGTCGACCACGTCGTGCGCGTGCTCGGGCTGGCGCCTGGGGCGCGGGTGCTCGACGTCGGCTGCGGGCCGGGCCGCCACGCCCACGAGCTGGCCCGGCGGGGGATCGTCGTGCACGGCATCGACATCGCCCAGACGTTCGTCGACCTGGCGCGCCAGGGCGCGCCCGACGGGGCGACGTTCGAGCGCCTCGACGCCCGCAGCGCCTCGCGTTCGACGCCGAGTTCGACGCCGTGATCTGCCTGTGCCAGGGCGCGTTCGGGTTGATGACGGCCGCGGGCGAGGACGACGTCGTCGTCGCCGGGATGGCCCGGGCGCTGCGGCCCGGCGGGCGGCTCGCGCTGAGCGCGTTCAACGCCTACTTCGCGGTCCGCTACCACCACGACGCCACGTTCGACGCCGCCAGCGGTGTCTCCCACGAGCGCACCGAGGTCCGCGATCCCGACGGGCGGATCGCCGAGGTCGACCTCTGGACCGGGTGCTACACGCCGCGGGAGCTGCGCCTGCTGCTCGGCGCCCACGGGTTGGCGTCGAGCGGATCAGCAGCGTCGAGCCCGGCGCCTACGGCGACGAGCCGCCGACGACGGAGTCGCCCGAGTACCTCGTCGTCGCCCGCCGGACCTGACCGCGTCGCGCGCGTCACGACTCGTTGCAGACGCACCCGCCGTGCCTACGGTCGGGTTGCGGGCGCCTGACGCCGAGATGGGGGTCTCGAATGTTCAAGCGTTGGACGATCGGCCTGCTCGCGCTGGCCACCGTGACGGCCGCGTGCGCCTCCGGCGACGACGACGAGTCGGCGCCGCCAGAGGAGACGGAGGTGGCCGCGCCGAGCGGCAGCGATGATCCGCCTGACGGCACCTCCGCCTCGGCGGCGACCGGCGCGACCGGAACGACCGAGGCGCCCGTCGCGACCGAGCGTCGTGGTGGCGTGCTGCGGTACGGCGAGGCGCTCGGCCCGAGCCGCTTCGATCCGCACCGCTCGACGATCGGTCAGGACATCCGGCTGTTGGCGCCCGTGTACGACCGCCTCGTCCACTTCGATGCCAAGGGCGCGCTCGTGCCGGGCCTGGCGACCGAGTGGTCGTTCGACGAGACCGGGACCATCTTCACGATGCAGCTCCGCGAAGGCGTCGTGTTCCACGACGGCGCGCCGTTCGACGCCGCCGCCGTGAAGGCGAACATCGAGCGCGGCCAGACCGTCGAGGGCTCGGCGATCATGAGCGACCTGTCGGAGATCACGTCGATCGAGACGCCCGACGACCACACCGTGGTGCTCACGTTGTCGACCCCGAACACGATGCTGCCGGGGATGCTGTCGCACCGCGCCGGGGCGATGGTGAGCCCGACGGCGTTCGACAACCCGGACCTCGACCGCATGCCCGTCGGCGCCGGCCCGTACCGGGTCGTCGAGCACACCGAGGGCAGCCGCATCGTCATGGAGCGCTTCGAGGAGCACTGGGACACCGAGGCCGGCGGTCCCGACCGCATCGAGTTCTCGATCATGCCCGACGCCCGCACGCGGGCGAACGCCCTGCGCGCCGGGGAGATCGACATGACAGTGCTCACCGGCAACGAGGCGCCGGAGGTCGAGGGCGCCGGCTTCACGACCGAGGGCGAGCCGGCGCTCACCTACCTCGTGCTGTACCTGAACCGGGCGAAGTCGGAGTTCGGGGACCGCCTCGTGCGCCAGGCGCTGAACCACGCCATCGACCGTCAGGCGCTCGTCGACGCCGTGCTGTTCGGCGCCGGCGTGCCGACCGTGCAGCCGTTCCCGGAGGGCTACTTCGCCCACAACGCCGACTACCCGGCCGACTACTACGCCTTCGATCCGGAGCGGGCCCGGGAGCTGCTGGCCGAGGCGGGCCTGCCCGACGGCTTCGAGTTCGACATGCTCGTGCCGACGAGCGACCTCGCCAACCGCCTCGCCGAGGCGTTGATGCAGATGCTCGGGGAGGTCGGCATCACGCCCAACGTCGTGCCCGTCGACCCGCCCGCCACCGCGGACGTCTACTACGCCCGGGAGGAGGCCGACGCGCTCGGTGGCCCAGTGGGGTGGTCGCCCCGATCCGCAGATGACGCTCGAGCTGCAGTTCAGCGAGGGCGACTTCGCCAACCCGGGCGACCACACGACGCCCGAGTTCGAGGCCGCCAACCTCGTCACGCGCGCCGCGGTCGATCCGGACGAGCGGGCCGCCGCGCTGCAGGACGAGGTGGCGATCGTCGTCGAAGAGGCGTTCCAGGTGCCGCTCGCCCACGACTACGGCATCTACGCCTACAGCGACGCGTGAATCGTTCAAGATTGGCCACCGGCCAGGCCGACTACCTCTGATCACGATGTGCCGAGATAATCGGGCGTCACATCAGTCCGCGCAGAGGCAGAAGGGGTGGCCGGCCGGGTCGGCGTAGACGCGGAACGACGGCTGCGTGTCGAGCAGCCGGGCGCCGAGGTCGACGGCGCGGGCGTGGGCCGCGTCGAGGTCCCCGACCTGGAAGTCGATGTGCAGCTGCTGCTGGACGTCGGGCTGCGGCCACGTCGGGGCGACGAAGTCGGCGGCCCGCTGGAAGGCCAGGGCGGTGCCACCTCCCGGCGCCGCGAGGTCGACCCACTCGGCGCCCTCGTCGGCCGGCGAGGTCGGCCAGTCGAGGAGGCGGCCGTAGAAGTCGGCGAGCGCGACGGGGTCGGGGCAGTCGATCGCCAGCGAGCCGAAGCGGGGGACGGCGGTGTCGGGCATCGTGTTCCTCCAGTGTGGGTGAGTAACCGGTGAACAGATTACACCAGTGATGTTCATCGGGCAACCGCCAATCGCCGTACGCTGGTCGCGTGACCTCGGCCACGCAGCGACGGGTCGACTCCGACCTGGTGGTGGCGTTCCTCAACACCTATGACACCGAGACCGGTGGCGACGCGATCGACACCCAGGCGGGGTGGGAGACGTGGGCGGCTGGTCACGCGCTCCCCCCGGCGGGCCCGCTGGCGACGGCGCTGCACGGTGCGCGACGGCTTGCGGGCGATCGCCGCCGGCGAGGCCTCGGCGTCCGAGCTGACGGTGCCGGTCGCCGCCGGGCTCGTCGACGGCCGGCCGCGCACCGTCCCCCTCGACGCGACCGGGGCGATCCTCCTGGCCGCGGTGCGGCTCGCGGACGACGGCGACTGGGCCCGTGTGAAGCTGTGCGCTGCCGAGACCTGCCGGTGGGCGTTCGTCGACGGGTCCCGCAACCGCTCCCGGTCGTGGTGCTCGATGGACACGTGCGGCAACCGTGCCAAGGCGCGCTCGTTCCGATCGCGCGCCCGGATCAACAGCGATTGAATGGCACGGAGGCGCTGGTAACCTCGACCTGCTCGTTTCGAGCATCGGGGCCGGTCAGCGTCTCCGAGTCCGTTCATCTCCTGTCCACCTTCGAAAGCAGCCCGTTCCTTGTCCGACACCATCGCCACCTCCCCGACCTCCGTCCCGACCACCAGTGGGTTCGGCACGTTCGACGAGGAGGGCAACTACACCCCTCGCGAGGTCGCGGTCGACGACCTCGGCATGTCCTTCGCCGACGCCATCGACGGCACCATGGTCGAGGTCGAGGACGGCCAGCTCGTCAACGGCACGATCGTCAAGATCGACAAGGACGAGGTGCTGCTGGACATCGGCTACAAGAGCGAAGGGGTCATCCCGTCGTGTGAGCTGAGCATCCGCAACGACGTCGATCCGCACGAGATCGTGACGCTCGGCGAGAAGGTCGAAGCGCTCGTCCTCCAGAAGGAGGACAAGGAGGGCCGCCTGCTCCTCTCGAAGAAGCGGGCGCAGTACGAGCGGGCGTGGGGCACGATCGAGAAGCTCAAGGAAGAGGACGGCGTCGTCGAGGGCCCGGTCATCGAGGTCGTCAAGGGCGGCCTGATCGTGGACATCGGCCTGCGCGGCTTCCTCCCGGCGTCGCTCGTGGAGCTGCGCCGCGTGCGCGACCTGCAGCCGTACGTCGGCCAGCGCATCAGCGCCAAGATCATCGAGCTCGACAAGAACCGCAACAACGTCGTGCTGAGCCGCCGCGCCCACCTGGAGGAGACCCAGAAGGAGTCGCGCGACCAGTTCCTCAACAACCTCAAGGTCGGCGAGGTCCGGCACGGCACCGTGTCGTCGGTCGTCAGCTTCGGCGCCTTCGTCGACCTCGGCGGCATGGACGGCCTCATCCACGTCAGCGAGCTGTCGTGGAAGCACGTCGACCACCCGGGTTCGGTCGTCGCCGTCGGCGACGAGGTCGACGTCCAGGTCCTCGACGTGGACATGAGCCGGGAGCGCATCAGCCTCTCGCTCAAGGCCACCCAGCAGGATCCGTGGCAGGAGTTCGCCGGTGGCCACGAGGTCGGGCAGCTCGTCTACGGACGGGTCACCAAGCTCGTCCAGTTCGGCGCCTTCGTCCAGGTCGGCGACGGCATCGAGGGCCTCGTCCACATCTCGGAGATGTCGACCCACCACGTCGACTCGCCGGACCAGGTCGTCACCCCCGGCGAGGAGCTGTGGGTCAAGATCATCGACCTCGACCTCGCCCGGCGCCGGATCAGCCTGTCGATCAAGCAGGCCGCCGAGGGTGGCGAGCTGGCCGAGGAGTACCGCGAGCACTTCGAGGTCGACGAGCACGGCAACTGGACCGCCGGCGACACCGACGCCGAGCGCGAGGCCGCCTGGTCGGAGTACTACGGCGAGGACGGTCAGCTCGTCGAGGGTGCGCCGGTCGAAGGCGCTCCGGTCGAGGGCCTCGAGGACGCTCCGGTCGAGGCCGCCGCCGAGCCGGCGTACGACGACACCACCGAGTGACCCGGCAGTGAAGCTGGTCGTCCTGACGGGCGGCATCGGCGCGGGCAAGTCCTCGGTCACGACGCGACTCGTCGCGCGGGGTGCCGTCATCGTCGACGCCGACGCCATCGTCCGGGAGCTGCAGGCTCCCGGCATGCCGCTCCTGCAGGTGCTCGCCGACCACTTCGGCGCCCACATCATCAACGCCGACGGGTCGCTCGACCGGGCGGGGCTCGCGGCCATCGCCTTCAAGGACGACGAGTCGACGCAGGCGCTCAACGAGCTCGTCCACCCAGCTGTGCGCGCCGAGATCCGCCGGCGCATCGCCGCCGAGCGCGACTCGGATCGCATCGTCGTGCTCGACACGCCGCTGCTCACGGTGATCGACGGGCTCGCGTTCGACGGCATGGTCGTCGTCGACACGCCGATCGAGGTCGCCGTCGCACGCGTCGTCGAGCAGCGCGGGCTCCCGGAGGACGACGTGCGGGCGCGGATCGACAAGCAGATCTCACGCGACGAGCGCCGCGCGCTGGCCGACTTCGTCGTCGACAACGGCGGCGACCTGCCGCAGCTCGAGGCCCAGGTCGACGCCCTGTGGGCGTGGATCGAGGCGCTCCCCGCGTCGAACTGAGGATGCGAGAACATCTGTTCGGTGTAGACTGAACGGATGCAGGAGCAGCCGTTCCGCGTCGTCTCCGACTTCGGTGCCGCCGGGGACCAGCCGAAGGCGATCGTCGGGCTCAGCGAGGGCATCGAGCGCGGCGACCGCTTCCAGACGCTGCTCGGCATCACCGGGTCCGGCAAGTCGGCGACGATCGCCTGGACGATCGAGCGGACCCAGAAGCCGACGCTGATCCTCGCCCCGAACAAGAGCCTCGCCGCCCAGCTGGCCCAGGAGATGCGGGAGTTCTTCCCCGACAACCGGGTCGAGTACTTCGTCTCCTACTACGACTACTACCAGCCCGAGGCGTACATCCCGTCGAGCGACACGTACATCGAGAAGGACTCCTCGATCAACGACGAGATCGACCGGCTGCGCCACTCGGCCACCGCCGGGCTGCTCACGCGCCGCGACGTCATCGTCGTCGCGTCGGTCTCGTGCATCTACGGCATGGGCAACCCCGAGGAGTACAAGGGGTCGATGATCGACCTCTCCGTCGGGGTCGACTACGACATGCGCAACATCCTGCGCCGCCTCGTCGACCTGCAGTTCGACCGCAACGACCAGGTCCTCGGCCGGGGGCGCTTCCGGGTCCGCGGCGACACCATCGAGGTGCACCCGTCCTACGAGGAGTCGGTGCTGCGCATCGAGATGTTCGGCGACACGGTCGACCGCTTGACGGTCATCGACCCGATCACCGGCGAGACGCTGCGCGAGCTGCCGCGGACACAGATCTTCCCGGCCACCCACTACGTCGCCGGCGCCGAGCGGATGCAGCGGGCGATGCGCCAGATCGAGGCCGAGCTGCAGGAGCGGCTCGCCTGGTTCGAGCAGGAGGGCAAGCTCCTCGAGGCCCAGCGCCTGCGCATGCGCACGCAGTACGACCTCGAGATGATGGCGGAGGTCGGCTACTGCAACGGGATCGAGAACTACTCGATGCACATCGACGGCCGCGACTTCGGCGAGCCGCCGTTCACGCTGCTCGACTACTTCCCCGACGACTTCCTGCTCGTCATCGACGAGAGCCACCAGGCCGTTCCGCAGCTGCACGGCCAGTACGAGGGCGACCGCAGCCGCAAGGACATGCTCGTCAACCACGGCTTCCGGCTGCCGTCCGCGCGCGACAACCGCCCGCTGACGTTCGAGGAGGTCCTCGAGCGGATCAACCAGTGCGTGTTCATGTCGGCGACGCCCGGCCCGTACGAGCTGCGGGTCTCCGAGCAGGTGGTCGAGCAGATCGTGCGCCCGACCGGGCTCGTCGACCCGGAGGTGATCGTCAGACCGACGAAGGGCCAGATCGACGACCTGATCGAGAACATCAACGACCGGGTCACGAAGGGTGACCGGGTGCTCGTCACGACGCTGACGAAGAAGATGGCCGAGGACCTCACCGACTACCTCCTCGAGCAGGGCCTGCGGGTGCGCTACCTGCACTCCAACATCGACACGGTGCAGCGCATCGAGATCCTCCGGGCCCTGCGGCTCGGCGAGTTCGACGTGCTCGTCGGCATCAACCTCCTCCGCGAGGGCCTCGACCTGCCGGAGGTCTCGCTGGTGGCCATCCTCGACGCCGACAAGGAGGGCTTCCTGCGCTCGGAGACGTCGCTCGTGCAGACGATCGGTCGGGCCGCCCGCAACGTCGACGGCCAGGTCATCATGTACGCCGACAAGATGACCGACTCGATGACCCGGGCCATCGACCTGACGAACAACCGCCGGGCCTCGCAGGTCGCCTACAACGCCGAGCACGGCATCAACCCGCAGACGATCCGCAAGGCCGTCGGCGACATCCTGTCGCTGCTGCGGCCCGACGACCTGCCCGCCGTCCCCGGCAAGGACCGCCGCCGCCAGCGCGAGCGGGACAAGGTGCAGCGCGACCTCAAGACGCTGCCGCAGCAGGAGATGGCCCGCCTCATCCAGACCCTGGAGGAGGAGATGCACGAGGCCAGCGCCGACCTCCGCTTCGAGTACGCGGCCCGCCTGCGCGACGAGGTCGCCGACCTCCGCCGCGAGCTCCGCGACGCCGGCTGACGCCGCCGCGATCGCCCCGATCCGGCCAACTTTCAGACCAGGCGGCCAGATCCTGGCCGCTATGTCTGAATGTTGGCGGATCCGGCCACGCAGCCCGTCCAGAGCGTGGGGTCGGGCCGCCCGTGGAAGTCGGCGCTGGGCAGCTTCGGCGAACGTGAGTACGTCAGACGGGTGTTCGATCGGAAGCTAGAATGCCACCCGTGTCGTTCCTCGCTAGCTTGGACCGCTGACATGGCGGCGCGCACCTCTCGAACCGCATCCGGACCGGGTGCGCCGACGATCTCGGTGCGTGGCGCGCGCGAGCACAACCTCAAGAACATCAGCGTCGAGCTGCCCCGCGACAAGCTGATCGTCTTCACCGGGCTCTCCGGATCCGGCAAGTCGAGCCTGGCGTTCGACACGATCTACGCCGAGGGCCAGCGGCGCTACGTCGAGTCGCTGTCGTCGTACGCCCGCCAGTTCCTCGGCCAGATGGACAAGCCGGACGTCGACGTCATCGAGGGCCTCTCGCCGGCGATCTCGATCGACCAGAAGTCGGCCAGCCGCAACCCCCGCTCGACGGTCGGCACGATCACCGAGGTCTACGACTACCTGCGCCTCCTGTACGCCCGCATCGGGGTCCAGCACTGCCCCGAGCACGGCAACCGCCTCGGTCGCCAGACGCCGCAGCAGATCGTCGACCGCGTGCTCCTGCTCCCGGAGGGCACCCGGTTCCAGGTCCTCGCCCCCGTCGTGCGCGGCCGCAAGGGCGAGTACGAGACGCTGCTCGAGGACCTCTCGGGGCAGGGCTTCGTGCGGGCCCGCGTCGACGGCGAGGTCGTCGACATCGACGAGTTCCTGAAGCGCCCCGAGCGCCTGGCCCGCTACGAGCAGCACACGATCGAGGTCGTCGTCGACCGCCTCGTGATGCGCGAGGGCATCGACCGGCGGCTCACCGACTCGCTGGAGACCGCCCTCAAGCTGGCCGACGGCGTCGCCGAGCTGGAGATCGTGCGGCGCGAGGGCGAGGAGCCGGCCGACGACGACCTGCTGACGTTCAGCGAGCACCTCGTGTGCCCCGTCGACGGGCGCAGCTTCGAGGAGCCCGCACCGCGCAACTTCTCCTTCAACTCGCCCTACGGCGCCTGCCCGACGTGCGACGGCCTCGGCACGACGTTCGAGATCGACCCCGAGCTGGTGATCCCCGACGCCGACCTGTCGCTGAACGCCGGCGCCATCGCCCCGTGGCGCAGCGCCCACACGCAGTACTTCACGCGCATGCTCGACTCGGTCGCCGACGACGCCGGCATCGACATGGACGCGCCGTGGGGCTCGCTGACCGCCAAGCAGCAGAAGGTCATCCTCGAGGGCACCAAGGGCAACATCACCGTCAAGTACAAGAACCGCTACGGCCGCCAGCGCCAGTACACGACGACGTACGAGGGCGTGATCCCGTGGATCAAGCGGCGCCACGAGGGGGCCGAGAGCGACTGGGCCCGCGAGCAGTACGAGGGCTACATGCGCGAGGTCCCGTGCAAGGTGTGCGGCGGCGCCCGCCTCAAGCCCGAGACGCTCGCCGTCACGATCAACGAGCGCAACATCTCCGAGGTCTGCGACCTGTCGATCGGGGAGGCCGCCAAGTTCCTCGCCGTCCTCGAGCTCACCGAGCGCGAGCGGATGATCGCCGAGCGGGTCACCAAGGAGGTCAACGCGCGCCTCGGGTTCCTGCTCGACGTCGGCCTCGACTACCTCACGCTGTCGCGCTCGGCCGGCACGCTCGCCGGCGGCGAGGCGCAGCGCATCCGCCTGGCCAGCCAGATCGGCTCCGGCCTCGTCGGCACGCTGTACGTGCTCGACGAGCCGTCGATCGGCCTGCACCAGCGCGACAACCGGCGGCTGATCGACACCCTCACCCGGCTGCGCGACCTCGGCAACACGGTGATCGTCGTCGAGCACGACGAGGAGACGATCCTCGAGAGCGACTGGATCGTCGACATCGGGCCGGGTGCCGGTGAGCACGGCGGCGCGGTCGTCTACAGCGGGCCGGTGAAGGGCATCCTCAAGACCAAGGACTCCGTCACCGGCCAGTACCTGTCGGGCCGCAAGAAGATCCCGGTGCCGGCCGTGCGCCGCCCGCGCGGCGCCGAGCAGGTCGTCGTGCAGGGCGCTCGCGAGCACAACCTCAGCGACCTCGACGTGGCCATCCCGCTCGGCAACTTCGTGGCCATCACGGGTGTGTCGGGCTCCGGCAAGTCGACGCTCGTGCGCGACATCCTGCTGCCGGTGCTGATGCAGCGCATCTACAAGTCGAAGACCCCGGCCGGCAAGCACCGCCGGATCACCGGCATCGAGCACCTCGACAAGGTCATCGACATGGACCAGTCGCCGATCGGCCGCACGCCGCGCTCGAACCCGGCCACGTACACCGGCGTCTTCGACAGCGTCCGCAAGCTGTTCGCCTCGACGAACGAGGCCAAGGTCCGCGGCTACATGCCCGGGCCGCTTCAGCTTCAACGTCAAGGGCGGGCGCTGCGAGGCCTGCGCCGGCGACGGCACGATCAAGATCGAGATGCACTTCCTGCCCGACGTCTACGTGCCGTGCGAGGTCTGCAAGGGCGCCCGCTACAACCGGGACACGCTGGACATCGAGTTCAAGGGCAAGAACATCGCCGACGTGCTCGACATGCCGGTGGCGGAGGCCGTCGGCTTCTTCGCCAACCAGCCCTCGATCAGCCGCTACATGGACACGCTGATGGACGTCGGCCTCGGCTACGTCCGCCTCGGCCAGCCGGCACCGACGCTGTCGGGCGGCGAGGCGCAGCGCGTCAAGCTGGCCACCGAGCTCGCCAAGCGCTCGACCGGGCACACGATCTACCTGCTCGACGAGCCGACGACCGGCCTCCACTTCGACGACGTCCGGCGGCTGCTCACCGTGCTGTCCCGGCTCGTCGACCAGGGCAACACCGTGCTCGTGATCGAGCACAACCTCGACGTCATCAAGACCGCCGACTGGATCATCGACCTCGGCCCGGAGGGCGGCAGCGGCGGCGGGATGGTCGTCGCCGAGGGCACGCCCGAACAGGTCGCCACGGTCGACGCCAGCCACACCGGCCGCTACCTGCGGGACGTGCTCGGCGCCTGAGCCGAACTGTCAGCGTGAACCTGCCCGATCGGGCCGGTTCAGACGGACAGGTCGATCACTTCCGGTTCCGGAGGCGCTGGCTGATCTCGTTGAGGCGGCGCTTCTCGGCCTGGGTGAGGGCGTCCATGCCGCCACCTTCGGAGATCTTCTCCAGCAGCTGGTCGAGCTCGGCCTGGTCCTGGGGGTCGTCGACGGGTCGCGGCGGCTGGGGGAGGGTGGCCTTGCCGGTGGTCCCGCTGCGCGACGACGTGCCCCACGGTCCGTCGATCACCGCCCCGGTCGTCGAGCCGCGCGGTGCCCGGCGCTTCCGCCGGGGCCGCCCGCCACCGGTCCCCGGGTACGGGATCTTCGGGATCCACGGGAGGTTCTGGGCCAGCCCCATGCTGCGGGCGGTGAGGGCGGCGACGGCGATCGTCACGAAGAGCAGCACGATCCGCTCGGTCTCACGGAAGCCCAGGTACTGGAGGATCTGGATGCCGACGATGACGGCGCCGATCGCCCAGGCCGGGATCCCGAAGAAGAAGCGGACGTACGGGTACTCGGCGATGAAGACGAGGAAGACGGCCAGCTCGATGGCGCGCAGGGAGAAGTCGCCGATGTCCAGGGCGACCCCGAAGAGTCCGGGGACGACGGCCAGGAGCACGAGCATGATGGCGAACTTCGAGCGCCCGAGGAGCCCTTCGATCTCGCGCCCGAAGTACCAGAAGATGGCGATGGTGAGGACCTCCCAGATCCCCGGCTGGTTCGCCAGCGGCCACGTGAACAGGCGCCACACCTCGCCGCCACGGACGGCGTCGGGGATCAGGATGAGGTTGGACCACAGCTCCTGGCTGATGGCCCAGACGAACATCGTGGCGACCGAGGCCAGGACGACGAGCATCGTCGTCGAGACGTCGAGCGTGCCGATGCGAAACCACGGATCACTGGCGTTGCGACGCTCGGGCACCGAGAACGAGAAGCGTCCGGCCATGGGCCCCAACCGTATCCTCGACACCTGATGGTGAAGCGTCCCCCAGCCGGAACGATCCCCGACGCGCCGGGCTCGTACCAGTTCAAGGATGCCCAGGGTCGGGTCATCTACGTGGGCAAGGCGGCGAGCCTCCGCCAGCGCCTCTCGAACTACTTCGGCGACCCGCGGTACATGCACCCGCGCACGGCGCAGATGGTCCAGACGGCCGAATCGGTCGAGTGGACGACGGTCCGCAACGAGGTCGAGGCGCTGATGCTCGAGTACTCGTTGATCAAGCAGCACCAGCCGCGCTTCAACATCCGCCTGCGTGATGACAAGAGCTATCCGTTCCTCGCCGTGACCGTCGACGAGGAGTGGCCGCGGGCCCTCGTGATGCGCGGCCGCAAGCGCAAGGGCACCCGGTACTTCGGGCCCTACGCCCACGCCTACGCCATCCGCGACACCCTCGACGAGCTGCTGCGCTCGTTCCCGATCCGGACGTGCAGCCCTGGGAAGTTCCGCCAGCACGAGCGCCTCGGGCGGCCCTGCCTGCTGTTCCACATCGAGAAGTGCTCGGGCCCGTGCGTCGGCGAGATCGACGCCGAGCAGTACCGCCAGCTCGTCGACGAGCTGTGCGACTTCCTCGACGGCGACACCGAGCCGATCGTCAAGCGCCTCGAGCACGAGATCCGCGGCGCCGCCACCGCCCTCGAGTTCGAGCGGGCGGCACGCGTCCGCGACCGCCTGGCGGCCGTCCGGCGCGCCATCGAGCGCCAGCAGATGGTGGCCGACACGTCCGAGGACCTCGATGTCATCGGCCTCGCCGAGGACGAGCTGGAAGCGTCGGTGCAGGTCTTCTACGTCCGGCGGGGACGGGTCGTCGGCCGCAAGGGGTTCGTCGTCGACAAGGTCGAGGAGCTCAGCCCCGGTGGCCTCATCGACCGCATCCTCGAGAGCCTGTACGGCGAGGACCCGCCGCAGGGCGTCCCCAAGCAGGTGCTCGTGCCGACGATGTCCGACGACGTGGCGACGTACGAGGAGTGGTTGGGCATGCAGCGCGGCTCGCGCGTGCAGATCCGCGTGCCCCAGCGTGGCGACAAGCGGGCGCTGCTCGAGACGGTGACCCGCAACGCCCAGGAGGAGTTCACCCGCCACCGCCTCCGGCGGGCCAGCGACCACAACACGCGCAGCCGGGCGTTGACCGAGCTGCAGCGCTACCTCGAGCTGCCGGAGGCCCCGCTGCGGATCGAGTGCTACGACATGGCCCACCTGCAGGGCACCGACTACGTCGGTTCGATGGTCGTGCTCGAGGACGGGCTGCCGAACAAGCGGGAGTACCGCCGCTTCAAGGTCCACGTGCCCGGCAACGACGACTACGCGGCGATGGAGGAGGTGCTCACCCGGCGCCTCACCGCCTACCTCGTCGAGCGCGATCGGCCGCCGCTCGAGCATGGTGACAAGCCGGGCCGCTTCGCCTACCCGCCGCAGCTGCTCGTCGTGGACGGCGGCAAGGGTCAGCTCGGCGTGGCCGAACGGGTCGTGCGCGAGCTCGGCCTGGAGGACGAGATCCCCGTCGCCGGCCTGGCCAAGCGCTTCGAGGAGGTCTTCGTGCCCGGCCGCTCGGAGCCGGTCGAGATCCCGCGGGGGAGCGAGGCGCTGTTCATGCTGCAGCGGATCCGCGACGAGGCGCACCGCTTCGCCAACACGTTCCACGGCGAGCGACGCTCGAAGCGGATGACGACGAGCGCCCTCGACGGCATCGCCGGGCTCGGCGAGACGCGCAAGAAGCGCCTCGTGAAGGAGCTCGGCGGTGTCAACGCCGTCAGGGCCGCCGACCGTGACACGCTGCGCGCCCTGCCGTGGCTGCCGAACGCCGTCGCCGACGCCATCCACGCCAAGTTCCACGCCCTCGACGTGACCGCCGCGCCGTGAGCGAGCACGAGTGAGCGACGCGGCGCCCGACGACCTCTGGGAGCGCTACGCGGCCTGGTGGATCGACGGCTTCACGGACGGCGCCGACCCGGAGTACGTCGAGCAGATCCTCCCACTGGCGGCCGAGGAGCTGACCGGTGCCCGGCGCGTCCTCGACGTCGGGTGCGGCGACGGGCAGATCACGCGCCTCGCCGCCCACCTCGCCGGCGTCGAGTCGGCCGTCGGGATCGACCCGACGTGGAACCAGATCCGCGTCGCGGCCGTTCGGGGTGGTGCCACCGGCTTCGCCCGCGCCGGCGCCGACGGTCTCCCGTTCCCGGCCGCGTCGTTCGATGCCGTCGTCGCCTGCCTCGTCTTCGAGCACATCGACGACGTCGACGTGGCGATCGCCGAGATCGCCCGCGTGCTGGAGCCGGGCGGGCGCTTCTGCTTCTTCCTCAACCACCCGCTGCTGCAGACGCCGGGCAGCGGTTGGATCGACGACCAGGTCCTCGACCCACCGGAGCAGTACTGGCGGATCGGGCCGTACCTGCCGGAGGCGGTGACGGTCGAGGAGGTCGAGCTCGGCGTGCACATCCGCTTCGTGCACCGCCCGCTGTCGCGGTACGTGAACGCCCTCGCCGAGCACGGCCTGTTGCTCACCCGGATGGTCGAGCCGGCGCCGCCGCCCGGGTTCCTCGCCCTCGCCGCGGAGTACGCCGACGCAGCGACCGTGCCCCGGCTGCTGTACCTGCGGACGTCCAAGATCGGGTGACGCGCACCCGGGAGCAGGGGACGCTTGCTCGCTAGCCTGACCAGCGGTGGCCGAGATCGTCCTCATCACCGGCATGTCCGGCGCCGGGCGGTCGGCTGCGGCTGACGTCCTCGAGGACCTCGGGTGGTACGTCGTCGACAACCTGCCGTCGTCGCTCGTGACCACGATCGTCGAGCTCGCGTCGGCCCCCGGGAGCGGCATCGAGCGCCTCGCCCTGGTGTCCGGGCGCAACCACGGCACCGTGCTCGACACCGTCGCCTCCCTGCGCTCGGCGGGCCACCGGGTGACCGTGCTCTTCCTCGACGCCCAGGACGCCGACCTCGTGCGGCGCTACGACGCGACGCGCCGCAAGCACCCGCTCGCCGCCGAGACGGACGGCCTGCTCGAGTCGATCGCGCTCGAGCGGCAGCTGCTGCAAGGCACACGTGACGCCGCCGACCTCGTCATCGAGACGTCGGACCTCAACGTGCACCAGCTCAAGGAGCGGCTCGTCTCGGCGTTCGACCACGCCCGGACGTCGCGGCTGCAGGTCGCCGTCGAGAGCTTCGGGTTCAAGCACGGGCTGCCGCTCGACGCCGACATCGTGATGGACGTCCGCTTCCTGCCCAACCCGCACTGGGAGGACCAGCTCCGCCCGCTGACGGGGCACGACCCGGCGGTGCGCGACTTCGTCCTCGAGCGGGCGGACACCTCGGCCTTCCTCGAGCGCCTGGAGGACCTCCTGCGGGCGATCCTGCCGTCGTACGAGGCCGAGGGCCGCAGCTACCTGACGATCGCCATCGGCTGCACGGGCGGTCGCCACCGCTCCGTCGCCATCGCCGAGGAGCTCGCCACCCGCCTGCGCGCCCGTGGCACGGCCGTGCGCACCACCCACCGCGACGTCGCCCGCTGACCGGGGCCGGGCGTCGTGCCCTGAGGGCCGGCGGGCCCCGACGACTAAGGTCCGCGGGCGTTCGCTCAGTCCCGCCGGTGAAAGGACCACCTCCCCATGACCGTTCGTGTCGGCATCAACGGCTTCGGCCGGATCGGCCGCAACCTCTTCCGCGCCGCCAACGAGCGTGGGGCGGACATCGACTTCGTCGCGGTGAACGACCTCGGGTCGTTGGACACGATGGCCCACCTCCTCAAGTACGACTCGATCCTCGGGATCCTCCCGCAGACGATCAAGGCGACGAAGAGCGGCATCAAGGTCGACGACGACGAGATCCAGGTGCTGTCGGTCCGCAACCCGGCCGAGCTGCCGTGGGGTGACCTCGGCGTCGACCTCGTGATCGAGTCGACCGGGTTGTTCACGGCCCGCGAGAAGGCCGCCGTCCACCTCGAAGCGGGCGCGCCGCTCGTCGTCGTCTCGGCCCCGTCGGCCGGCGCCGACGCGACGTTCGTGATGGGCGTCAACCACACGACGTTCGACCCCAAGGTGCACAAGGTCGTCTCCAACGCCAGTTGCACGACGAACTGCTTCGTGCCGATGGTCAAGGTCCTCGACGACGCGTTCGGCGTCGAGCAGGGCCTGATGACGACGATCCACGCCTACACCGGCGACCAGCAGCTCGTCGACGGGCCGCACAGCGACCTGCGGCGGGCCCGCGGGGCGGCGATCAACATCGTGCCGACGAGCACCGGGGCCGCCCGCGCCACGTCGCTCGTGCTGGAGTCGATGAAGGGCAAGCTCGACGGCACGTCGCTGCGGGTGCCCGTGCCGACCGGGTCGATCACCGACTTCAACGCCATCCTGAGCAAGGAGGCCTCGGTCGCCGAGATCAACGCCGCCTTCGCCAAGGCCGCCAAGACCGGACCGCTGAAGGGCATCCTGCGCTACACCGAGGACCCCATCGTGTCGAGCGACATCCAGGGCGACCCGCACTCGTGCATCTTCGACAGCGACCTGACGATGAGCATGGGCAAGCTCGTCAAGGTGCTCGGCTGGTACGACAACGAGTGGGGCTACTCGAACCGGATGGTCGACTTCATGCTCTACGCGGGCAAGAAGCTCGGGTCCCGCAAGAAGTGAGCGACGTCCCCACGCTGGAGGACCTCGAGGCGGCGCTCGGGTCGCTCGACGGCACGCGCATCCTCGTCCGCACCGACTTCAACGTCCCGCTCGAGCGCGACGGCGCCACCACGACGATCACCGACGACTTCCGCATCCGTGCCGCCCTGCCGACGATCGAGTGGCTGCGCGAGCGGGGCGCGGCGGTCGTCACGGCGAGCCACCTCGGCCGGCCGAAGGGCACACCCGACCCGAAGTACTCGATGGCGCCGGTGCGAGCCCGGCTCGCCGAGCTGGCACCCGGGGTCGAGCTGCTGGAGAACCTGCGCTACGACCCGGGCGAGGAGGGCAACGACGACGCGGTCGTGCGCCGCCTCGTCGACGGCATCGACGGGTACGTGAACGACGCGTTCGGGGCGTCGCACCGGGCCCACGCCAGCATCGTCGGGCCGCCCCGGTACGTCCCGAGCGCGGCGGGGCGGCTCCTGCAGCGCGAGGTCGAGGTCCTGCTCGGCATGCGCAACAAGCCGGGCCGGCCGTTCGTCGCCGTCCTCGGCGGGGCCAAGGTGTCCGACAAGCTCGGTGTCATCGACGCCTTGCTGGAGACCGTCGACGCGCTGGCGATCGGCGGGGCGATGTGCTTCACGTTCCTCGCCGCCCAGGGCAACCCGATCGGCGCGTCGCTCTTCGAGCCGGACCAGGTCGCGACGTGTGAGCGCCTGCTCGCCGGCACGACCAAGCCGATCCACCTGCCGAGCGACATCGTCGGCCTCGACGCGGCCGGCAACGTGCAGACGTTCGGCACCCGCCTGCCCGAGGGCGCCAAGGGGCTCGACATCGGCCCCGGCACGGCCGCCGAGTTCGGCGATGTCGTGATGGACGCCCGCACGGTGTTCTGGAACGGCCCGATGGGGATGTTCGAGGACGAGCGCTTCGCGTCCGGCACGCGTGCCGTGGCCCACGCGATGGCCGAGACGAAGGCGTTCACCGTCGTCGGGGGCGGCGACTCGGCCGCCGCGCTCGCCGAGTTCGGCCTCGCCGACGACGTCGACCACGTGTCGACAGGTGGGGGAGCGTCGCTCGAGCTGCTGGAGCTCGGCGACCTGCCGGGGCTGGCTGCGCTGCGGGGTGACCGATGAGCAGGCAGGTCGCCGGCCGGGCCCGCGAGCGCCAGCGAGCGGCACGGCGATGGGGTGTGGGGGCGCAGCCCCCACGGAGACACGGCGACCTGCCGGGCCTCCGGGCGCTGCGCGAGGCGGTCGCCCGTGGCTGATCTCACTGCGAACACGGCGATCGTGCACCGCGGCCGCCCAGTCGGAACGGCAGGCCCGACGTGACGCGCCGTCCGCTCATCAGCGGCAACTGGAAGATGCACCTCAACCACTTCGAGGCCCTGCAGACCGTGCAGAAGCTCGCCTACCTGCTGCCCAAGGACGCCACCGATGACGTCGACGTCAGCATCCACCCACCGTTCACGGACATCCGCACCGTGCAGACGTCGATCGACGCCGACAAGCTGCCGTTCCTGCTCGGCGCCCAGCACTGCCACTGGGACGACAAGGGCGCCTTCACGGGCGAGGTGTCACCGGCGTTCCTCGCCAAGCTCGAGGTGAAGTACGTCATCTGCGGCCACAGCGAGCGACGCGAGCTCTTCGGGGAGACCGACGCGATGGTCGCCGACAAGGCGTCGGCGATCCTGCGCCACGGGATGACGCCGATCGTGTGCGTGGGCGAGACGCTCGACGAGCGCGAGGCGGGGCAGACCGAGTCCAAGGTCCTCGGTCAGGTCACCGCCGCGCTCGCCGGGCGATCGGCGGCGACGGTCGCCGCGCTCGTCATCGCCTACGAGCCGATCTGGGCCATCGGCACCGGCCGGACGGCCACCTCCGACGACGCCCAGGCGATGTGCGCGGCCATCCGCAGCGCGGTCGGCGGACTCACCGACGAGGCCACCGCCGCGGCGGTGCGCATCCAGTACGGCGGCTCGGTGAAGGCGTCCAACATCGCCGAGCTGATGGCCCAGCCGGACATCGACGGCGCCCTCGTCGGCGGGGCCAGCCTCGACCCCGACGAGTTCGCCCGCATCGTCCAGTTCCGGTAGCCGCAGACGATGGCCTGGAACAGGCGTACCGGGCGGCGCGCGATGTCGTCGGGGAATTTCCGACGTTGCCCCTCGTAGCCGGTATTCTTGCCGCGATCCAGGAGGATTCGGGAGGCTCCTGGACGCGCCGGTCCGCCCGGCGCGGTCGCGCGATCGACCCGTCCTCCCCGGCACGCACCACCGCGTGCCCCGTGAACACACAAACAGGAGAGCGACAACGTGAGTCGACGGAGGAGCATCAAGTTCCTGTCCGCGATCGCCGCCGCCTCGTTGGTCGTCGCTGCTTGCAGCGGCGATGACGACGACGACGCGATCTCGCAGGACACCACGGCGGCGGGGGACACCGAGCCCGCCGGGACGACCGAGGGCACGGAGGGGTCGGAGACGACCGCTGCGGCCACCGAGGACACCGAGGCCACCGAGGACACCGAGGCGACCGACACCACCGAGGCGGAGGAGACCGAGGCGTTGCCCGGTGCCGAGGATGTCGGAACCGTCGGCGGCAGCGGCTGCGGCATCCCCCACGGTCCGTACGAAGACCCGGGTGTCGAGCCCGCTGGCGAGGTCCGCGTGGCCTGGAACGACCCGCTGCTGTCGTTCAACGCCCAGTCCGCGCGTGGCAACGCCGTCGCCAACCTCAACCCGCAGCACTTCATGGGCGGTCTCGGCAACGGGGGCGGCTTCACGTACTACGACGGCGACCTGAACTTCGTCAACAACGACAGCTTCGGCACGTGCACGATCGAGTCGCTCGACCCGCTGAGCGTCACGTACACGATGCAGGACGACGTCGTGTGGTCGGACGGCGTGCCGGTCGACGCCGCTGACCTGATCCTCACGTGGGGCGCGACGAGCGGCGTGTTCAACGACGCCGGCACCGTGGTCACCGACGACGGCACGACGGCGATCGCCGATGCCGACGGCAACCCGGTCATCGTCGACGCCGCCGGCGCCGTCGTGCCGTTCGACACGGCGTTCGACGAGGAGGGCGCGCTGCTCCCCGGCAACGTCTACCAGGAGGCCACCGACCTCGTGACGTTCGACGCGGCCAGCGAGTCGCTGGCGCTCGTCACCGAGATGCCCGTGGTCTCCGAGGACGGCAAGTCGATCACGGCGACGTGGGACTCGTTCTACGTCGACTACCAGACCACCGGCATCACCGTCGGTTCGCCGGCGCACGTCGTGGCGCAGAAGGCCCTCGGCATCGAGGACCCGCTGGAGGCCAAGCAGGCGCTGATCGACGCCTTCGCCAACAACGACCGCGCCGCGCTGAAGCAGATCGCCGAGTTCTGGAACACCGGCTTCGACGCCACCAGCCTCCCGGACGACCCGGCGCTGTACCTGAGCGCCGGTCCGTACAACTTGGTGTCGTACGACGAGCTCAGCCAGATGACGTTCGAGATCAACCCGCTCTTCGACTGGGGCCCCAAGCCGAAGGTGGCGACGATCGTCTACCGCATCATCGGTGACCCGACGGCTGCCGTGCAGGCGATGGAGAACGAGGAGATCGACATCATCCAGCCGCAGGCGACCGCCGACATCCTCACCCAGCTGGAGGCCCTCTCGGGCCGCGGCGTCGAGGTGCTGACGGGCGACGGCGGCACGTACGAGCATGTCGACCTCGTCATGAACAACGGCGGCCCGTTCGACCCGGCGACCTACGGCGGCGACGCCGAGAAGGCACACATGGTCCGTGAGGCGTTCCTCAAGACGATCCCGCGCGAGGACATCCTGGACCGCCTCATCAAGCCGCTGAACCCCGACGCGATCCTGCGTGACTCGTTCACGACCGTGCCCGGTGCGCCGACGTACGACGCGCTGGTCGCCGACAACGGCTCGGACGCCTACGCCGAGGTCGACATCGAGGGCGCCACGGCGCTGCTCGAGGAGGCCGGCGTCACGACGCCGATCGACGTGCGCTTCCTGTTCGCGGCGAACAACCCGCGGCGGGCGAACGAGTACGAGCTGATCCGCGACTCGGCCCTGCAGGCCGGCTTCAACGTCATCGACGGCAACAGCCCGACGTGGGGTCAGGACCGCGAGAACACGGACCTGTACGACGCCTCGCTGTTCGGCTGGGCCTCGTCCGCCGTCGACATCGCCGGCACGAACGCCAACTTCGTGACCGAGGGCATGAACAACCCGCAGGGGTACTCCAGCCCGACCGTCGACGACCTGTTCGTCCAGCTGCAGGCGAGCTCGGATCCGGACGAGCAGCAGGAGCTGCTGCTGCAGATCGAGCAGAACCTGTGGTCGGACGCCTTCGGCGTGACGATCTTCCAGCACCCGGGCATCACCGCCTTCAACAGCACCTATGTGTCAGGGGTCGACTCGATCGCCCTGACGCCGACGGTGTTCTGGAACTTCTGGGAGTGGGAAGCCGCCTGATCGGGCACTGACCACCACCATCCGCACGGGGTGCCAGGTCCTCCGGGATCTGGCACCCTGGTGCGGGTGCATCCCGTGACCGGTCCGCCGGACCGGTCGCCGTACGTGGCGGCGACGACGCTCGCCGTCACCGAGACCCAGGGGAGGGCCGGAACGTGATCACGTTCGTGCTGCGCAGGCTGGTCGCGGCGTTCTTCATCGTCCTCGGCGCGTCGTTCATCGTCTACATCATGATGGCCCACGCCGGGGACCCGCTCGGCGTTCACGTCCGAGATCGCCAACCCCACCCAGCGCCAGGCGATGGTCGACTCCGTCACCGCCTCGCTGCACCTCGACGTCAACCCGGTGCCGCGCTACTTCCTGTGGCTGCGCGACCTCCTGCTGCACGGTGACTTCGGGGACTCCTTCGTGCTGCAGCAACCTGTTCGCGACGACCTCGCGTCGCGCCTGCCGACCACGCTCAAGCTGGTCACGGCGGCGGCCGTGCTGTCGATCCTCGTCGGGACGATCGTCGGGATCGTCACCGCCCTCAAGCAGTACTCGGGCATCGACTACGTGACGACGTTCTTCACGTTCGTGTTCTTCGCCCTGCCGGTCTTCTGGGTCGCCGTCATCCTCAAGGGCTTCGGCGGCATCAACTTCAACGACTGGCTGCGGGACGGTGCCCACTTCTCGCCGGTGATCATCGTGATCGGCGGCCTCCTTGCCGGCGGGCTTCGCCTACAGCATCACGGGCGGCCGCACGGGTCGCCGCCTGATCGGTGCCCTCATCGGCGGCGGCGTCTTCACGGCCATCCTCATCTACGTCTCCGCCAGCCAGTGGCTGCTCGACCCCGGCTTCGGCCCGGTCGTGCTGGCGATCATCTCGGCCGGGATCGCCTACGGCGTCACCGCCGTGATGGCCGGCATCCGCAACAAGCGGGCGTTCTACAGCGCCCTGACCACGGCCGGGATCGGTGTCGTGCTGTCGTTCCCGCTGCAGGCCGTGTTCGACAGCGACGCGATGAGCATCTGGCTGACGTTCGTCCTCGCCATCGTCGCGATCCTCGTCGGGGTGGCCGTCGGCTATGCCTTCGGCGGGTTCGACAAGGGCCTGTCGGCCCGCACGGCGGCGATCACCGGGTTCCTGGTCTCGGTCGTCGTGTGGATCGATCGCGCCATGCAGTCGTGGAGCGAGTACTCGGAGAACCCGGTCATCCGCGGCCGGCCGATCAAGACCATCGGCGACCACGAGAGCCGCCTCGAGGGCAGCTTCTGGGTGATCGCCAACGACACGTTCAGCCACCTGATCCTGCCGACGCTGGCGCTGATGTTGATCTCGGTCGCCACCTACACCCGGTACTCGCGGGCGAGCATGCTCGAGGTCCTCAACCAGGACTTCATCCGCACGGCCCGGGCGAAGGGCCTCACGGAGCGGACGGTCGTCGTGCGCCACGGCTTCCGCAACGCGCTGATCCCGCTGGCCACGGTGGTGGCCGTCGACATCGGCGGCATCCTCGGCGGCGCCGTCATCACCGAGACCGTCTTCGAGTGGAACGGGATGGGGCGCATGTTCACGGAAGGCTTGCGCACGGTCGATCCGAACCGGGTGATGGGGTTCTTCGTCGTCGTCGCCCTGTTCGCCGTCATCGCCAACATCGCCGCCGATCTCGTCTACGCCGTCCTCGATCCACGCATCCGGATCTCGGACTGAGGAGCTCACGATGACGCTGATCCAGGATCCCCGCGACCCGCAGCACGCCGGCGAGCCGCCGGTGGACGTCGACGAGACGTCGCTCGAACAGCGCGAGGTCGCCGGGCTCAGCCAGAGCCAGATCGTCCGCCGGCGATTCTTCCGCCACAAGGGGGCGATGGTCTCGCTGATCCTGCTCGTCCTCATCGTCGCCCTCGCGGCCACGAGCATCGGCTGGGGTCCGATCCCGCACTGGTGGAAGTGGGGCTACGACGAGGTCGTGCCGCCGAACCCGGACCAGGCCCCGACGATGTCGCTGCGCCCGACCTGGCTCGGCGGCGCCGGCATCCAGTTCGGCGACCACCCGTTCGGGCTCGACAACGAGAAGGCCCGCGACATGTTCGCCCTGACGATGCGCGGCGTGCAGCAGACGCTGATCGTGATCGCCGCGCTCGGCCGTGATGGCGGTCTCGATCGGCGTCGTCATCGGCGCCGTGGCGGGCTACTTCGGGCGCGGGATCGACAACGCGCTGATGCGGTTCACCGACATGATCCTCGTCATCCCGCTGCTGCTCATCGCGGCCGTCGCAGCGTTCGCGTTCGGCTTGAGCGGCATCTGGACCGTCACGCTCGCCCTCGGGCTGTTCTCCTGGCCCGGACTCGCCCGCCTCGTGCGGGCCGAGTTCCTCGCCCTGCGCGAACGGGAGTTCGTCGACGCGGCACGCGTCGCCGGGGCGTCCAACGGCCGGATCATCTTCCGGCACATCCTGCCCAACACCGTCGGCACGATCGTCGTGGCGACGACCCTGCTGATGGGCGCCGGCATCCTGACCGAGGCTGCCCTCGGCTTCCTCGGCTTCGGCATCCAGGCGCCGGACGTGTCGCTCGGCTCGCTGGTCAACGACTACCAGGGGGCGTTCTCCAGCCGGCCGTGGCTGTTCCTCTGGCCGGGCGTGTTCATCGTCGCGATCGTGCTGTGCCTGCAGTTCATCGGCGACGGTCTCCGTGACGCCTTCGACCCGCGACAGAAGCGGATCCCCAAGCGCAAGGACCTCGAGAAGAACCTCGAGGGCGACGCGCAGCTGGCTCGCGGGGCGCGCCCGATCGGCGCCCAGGGCGGCTGAACCTGCGGATGTCAGACGAACAACGACCCCACCGCGACGACGATCAGGACCCCGGCGCCGACCATCGTGCCGATGTGCCAGTGCACCGGCGCCCGCTCGTGCTCGAGGCGTGGGTCGTCGAGGTGGCCGGCATCGCGCAGCGCCTCCCAGCGTCGCCGGATCAGCAACGCCGCGCTGCCCGACGGGCTCGACGGCAGGTCGCCGGGCCGGATCGCGCCGGCGTGGGTCGTGCTGGGCGGCAGGTGCTTGGCCTCCTCGCGCCCGGCGAGCAGGACCTGGCGCAGGCCGGGTGCCGGCGCCGCCCACGCCGTGAAGCGGCCGTAGGCCGTGATCAGCTGCAGCGCGAACTTCGTGTCGACGGCCTGGATCGCCGGCCACGGCAGGTCGATCGTGCGCAGCGGGTTGACGAGGCGCACGCCGCCGTCGTCGACGACGACGTGCGGGCGCCAGTAGACCGCCCAGCAGGCGCCGACCACGAGCAGCAGCCACGGGAGCGCGCGCGCCGCGCCGGCCGGGTCGTCCACGAGCAGCCAGACGAACGCGCCGGTGCACAGCAGGCCGATGGCCACCGTGAGCACCCGCCCGAACAGCGGTCGGAACACCTGGCGCACGACGTCATCGTGGCAGCCACCGACCACGAGAGGAACGATGTCCCGTGACGACGACGACGGACACGCCCGTCCTGCGGGTGGAGCACCTCGACATCGACTTCTGGGTCGACGGCACGTGGTACCCCGCCGTGATCGACGCGACGTTCGACCTCGATGCCGGCGAGGTGCTGGCGATCGTCGGCGAGTCCGGGTCGGGCAAGTCGACGACGGCGATGTCGTTGATGGGCCTGCTGCCGAAGAACTCGAGCGTCCGCGGCTCCGTCGAGCTCGACGGCCAGCAGCTGCTCGGCATCGACCAGCGCTCGCTGCGCCAGATGCGCGGCCGCGCCGTGTCGGTGATCTTCCAGGAGCCGATGACGGCGCTCAACCCGGTGTACACGATCGGGTTCCAGATCGCCGAGATGATGCGCAGCCACCAGGCGATGTCGCCGAAGGCGGCCCGGCAGCGCGGCCGATCGAGCTGCTCAAGCTCGTCGAGATCCCTGACCCGGAACGCCGCGTCGACGCCTACCCGCACCAGTTGTCGGGCGGGCAGCGCCAGCGGGCGATGATCGCCCAGTCGCTGGCGATGGACCCCAAGCTGCTCATCGCCGACGAGCCGACGACGGCGCTCGACGTCACGGTGCAGGCCGAGATCCTCAAGCTGATGCGCGACCTGCGCGACCGCATCGACGCCGGGATCCTGCTGATCACCCACGACATGGGCGTCGTCGCCGACCTCTCGGACCGCGTGCTCGTGATGCAGCGCGGCCGCATCGTCGAGAGCGGGGACTCGCGCCAGGTGTTCAACCAGCCGGTCGACCCGTACACGCAGGAGCTGCTGCGCGCCGTGCCGCACCTCGGCACGATCGTGTCCAACGACTTCGAGGGCGATCACGAGCCGGTGCGGGCGAACGGTGACGAGGCGGGCGAGCCGATCGTGCGACCTCGCAGGCGTCGCCGTCGAGTACCCGAAGCGGGGCCGGGCGCCCGCGTTCCGCGCCGTCGAAGGCGTCGACCTGACGATCGGACCGGGCGAGGTCGTCGGCCTCGTCGGCGAGTCCGGGTCGGGCAAGACGACGATCGGGCGGGCCATCGTCGGGCTGCTGCCCTTCGTCGAGGGCACCGCCACCGTGCTCGGCACGAACATGGTCGGCGTGTCCAAGGAGGACCTGCGCAAGGTCCGCCGCGACGTCAGCTTCGTGTTCCAGGACCCCGGGCTCGTCGCTCAACCCGCGCCTGCCGGTCGGGGAGTCGATCGGTGAGCCGCTGCTGCTGCAGAAGGTCGCCAAGGGCGCCGAGCTGGCGCGCCGCGTCGAGGCGCCTCCTCGACCAGGTCCACCTGGCGCGCGACCTGCGCAACCGCTACCCCCACGAGCTGTCCGGCGGGCAGCGCCAGCGGGTCGGCATCGCCCGCGCCCTCGCCCTCGGGCCGCGGCTGCTGATCGCCGACGAGCCGACGTCGGCGCTCGACGTCTCCGTGCAGGCGCGCGTGCTCGACCTCTTCCAGGAGCTGCAGCGCGAGATCGGCTTCGCCTGCCTGTTCATCTCCCACGACCTCGCCGTCGTCGAGATCCTCGCCCAGCGCATCGCCGTGCTGGAGAAGGGATCGCTCGTCGAGGTCGGCACCCGGGAGCAGATCCTCACCGCGCCGCGGGAGCTCTACACCAAGCGCCTGCTCGCGGCCGTGCCGGTGCCCGATCCCGACGAGCAGGCGGCGCGGCGCACGGCGCGCGATGCGCTGCTCGACACCGGGGACGTCGACCTCGCGACGTCGTCGGTGAAGCTGACGCGACCGGTCGACGTGTCGCCGTGGTCTCCCGAGGCGCAGCGCGACGAGACCGTCGCGCCACCCGCAAACGAGCCGTAACACACGTTCCGGCGCAGATCGAACCTGGAACTGGTATGTTCGCGGCGCCCGTTGATCGGGGAGGACGATGGGCGAAACCGAAGCACCGATCAGGCTGTCACGCACCGCAGGGTGGTCGTGAGGGCTTGCGGCGCTGTACCTCCCTCCCATTTCATCCCATGAGGAGGACCATCACGTGAGCATGAGGCGCAGCAAGCGACTCGTGGCGCTCGTGGCCGGTCTCGCCCTCGTTGCCGCTGCGTGCGGTGGCGACGACGACGACGACACGGCAGACACCGGAGCACCGTCGACCGAGGCCGCGGCCGAGGGCACCGACACCACGACCGCCGACACGGCGGGCAGCGAGACCACGACGGCCGACACGGCCGAGACCGACACGACGGAGGCCGACACGGCCGGCACGACACCCGCGGGGGAGGGTGGGGCGATGACCGTCACCCTGCAGCTCAACCCCGACGCGGTGTGGGATGACGGCACACCCATCACGATCGCCGACCTGCAGTGCACGCTCGACGCGGTGATGAACACCCCGGGCTCGCTGACGCAGGAGGGCTACAACAAGATCACGTCGCTGGAAGAGGGCGCCACGGACGGCGAGGTCGTCATGTCGTTCGGCGAGCCCTACGCGGCGTACAAGAACCTGTTCAACTTCCTCCTCAAGGCCGACTTCTTCACCGACTGCATGGACGTGTCGGCTGACCTCGGCCAGGAGGTGCCCTTCTCGGGCCGTCCGTACAAGATCGAGTCGTGGAGCCTGGACCAGGAGGTCCTGGTCGCCAACGAGGCCTACTGGGGCGATGCGCCGGTGACCGAACGGGTCGTGATGGTTCCCCGTGACGAGACGGCGCTGCTGTCCGGCGAGGTCGACTTCATCTTCCCGCAGGCGTTCACAGGTCTGTCCGACACGCTCGACAGCGACCCGGACATCTCGTACACGCCGGGCTACGGCACGAACTACGAGGGCCTGTACTTCCAGCAGCTCGACGGTCCGTTCGCCGACGACGACTTCCGTCAGGCGTTCGCCAAGTCGATCAACCGCGACGACATCCTGGCGTCGATCTACGACCCGATCTTCCCGGGTGGCCCGATGCTGAACTGCGGCCTCTGGGTGCCGACGATCGGCGACTGGTGCGACGACACGGTGTTCGGCACGCCCGAGGGCACCGACGCCTTCTACGACCCGGAGGCGGCGGAGCAGATCCTGACCGACGCCGGTTGGGAGAAGAACGGCGACGGCTACTGGGCCAAGGACGGCGCCGAGGCGCCGACCATCCGCTGGATGGTCACCGCCGGCAACCAGCGCCGTGAGGACACCCAGGCGCTCATGATCCCGCAGCTGCAAGCGGCCGGCTTCAACGTCGTCCCGGACAACTGCGACGCCGCCTGCATGTTCCAGCAGCGCCTGCCATCGCTGGACTACGACCTGACGATGTACATCAACACGGCGCAGCCGGACCCGACCGTCACCGGCATCATGGCCTGTGACTCGGTGCCGACGCCGGAGAACAACAACGTCGGTCAGAACAGCTCCGGTTGGTGCAACGAGGACGCCTCGGCGTTGATGACCGAGTCCGACCAGACGCTGGACGTCGCCGCCCGCACCGAGCTGATCCACGAGATCGCCGGCTACCTGGCGGAGGATGCGGTGATGCTCCCGCTCTACCAGTTCCCGAACATCGCGGCCTGGAACGGCACGAAGATCGGTGGTCCGGTCGACCAGGACGCCGGTAACTACCAGGGCTTCCAGAACATCCACCAGTGGGAGGACACCGACGGTGACGGTCAGATCATCATCGGTGCCGAGCAGTGGCCGGAGTGCCTGAACCCGGTCACGGAGTGCGCCAACTCGTCGTGGTACCAGTGGACGGTGGGCTTCAAGGTCCTGCCGGCCCTCTGGGACACGACGTCCGAGGGTGAGTACAAGCCGTCCGACCTGCTGGTCGGCGAGCCCGAGGTCACCGTCGGCTGAGTCCCGTCACGGGACGACGTCGACGTCAACTCGAGGTGGGGGCCGGCCTGCGGGCCGGCCCCCGCCCCGTTTCACGCTGAGTCTCACCGGGGAGGAGAGCTCATGAGAGAGACCGCGCGCCGGTCGCCAGATCTCGGGAGGTGGGCGACGTGATCCGCTTCGTCACGCGCCGGCTGCTGTGGGCGATCCCCACGCTGCTGGTCATCACGTTCCTGGTCTTCTGGGCGATCCGCCTCGGAACCGACCCTGTCGCCTCCTACACGCGCCTGAACCCGCGGGCCACCGAGGAGACGATCCAGAAGTACAAGGACGCCAACGGGCTGAACGGCACGATCGTCCAGCAGTACGTCGCCTGGCTGCACAACTTCGTGACGTTCGACTGGGGCGGTTCGATCAAGGGCAACCGCCCCGTGTGGCCGGAGCTGAAGAGCGCCATCGCCAACACGCTCGTCCTCGGCATCTGCGCCACGGTGGTCGGCGTCTCGATCGGGCTGCTGATCGGCATCATCTCCGCCGTCCGGCCCCGCTCCGTGTTCGACTCCGGCTCGACGACGGCCGCGTTCGTCGGGATCAGCATCCCGCCGTTCATCTCGGCCGTCCTGCTGCAACTGCTCTTCGCCATCACCATCCCGGCGTGGATCCCGTGGCTCAAGCTGCCCGTCGCCGGCACGTACCCGCCCGGCCACGAGGGCTTCGACCCCGCGCTCCGCGCCAAGTACCTCATCCTGCCGGTGACCGTCGTGGCCATCCAGACGATCGCCGTGTACTCCCGGTACATGCGGGCGTCCTTGCTCGAGGTGCAGAACTCCGACTACCTCCGCACCGCCCGGGCCAAGGGCATCAGCGAGCGCCGGATCCTCATCAAGCACGCCCTGCGCAACGCCCTGATCCCGATCGTCACGTTCGCCGCCATCGACGTCGGGGCGATCATCGGTGGCCTCATCGTCACCGAGCGGATCTTCCGCACCTCGGGGATGGGCGACTTCTTCCTGACCGCCTACGAGAACGGCGACTTCCCCCAGCTCATGCCGTGGACGGTCTTCGTCGTCCTCGGCGTGATCCTCGCCAACCTCGCCGCCGACACCCTCTACGCCGTGCTCGACCCGAGGATCCGCCTTGACTGAGCTCATCAACCACGCCGCGACCGAGGCCGAGTCGGTCGACCTGTCCGGGCCCGGTGCCGGGCGCCGACGCCGAGGGCTTGGGGTCCGAGTCCCGGTCCCCGATGCGCCTGGCGATGCGCCGGTTCCGCCGCAACTGGCTGGCGATGACGGCGCTCGTCGTGCTGCTGATCATCATGTTCTGCTGCCTCTTCCCGCACATCCCGGCCCGCTACGGCGAGATCGAGCGGCTGCCGATCTCCGAGACCGTGCGGCCGAACTCGCCGCCGAGCTCGGGCGCCTGGTTCGGCACCGACAACCTGAACCACGACCTCTACAGCCGCATCTGGTACGGCGGTCGGGTGTCGATCCTGATCGGCCTCAGCGTGGCGATCATCTCCTGCACCGTCGGCACGCTGGTCGGGGCCATCGCCGGGTACGTCGGCGGCAAGACCGACGACATCCTGATGCGCATCACCGACGTCTTCCTGGCGTTCCCGGTGCTCGTGCTGCTGCTCATCCTGCGCAACCTGCTCGTCGAGGTGCCGGTGGTCAGCACCGTGATGGGCGACAAGAACTCGGTGCGCTTCATCGTCATGCTGCTCGTGTTCCTCGGCTGGATGCCCGTGGCCCGCATCGTCCGCGGCGAGGTGATGTCGCTGAAGCAGCGCGAGTTCGTGGAGGCGGCGCGGGCGCTCGGGGCGAGCGGTCCGCGCATCGTCCTGCGCCACCTCATCCCGAACTCGCTGGGGCCGATCATGGTCGCCCTCAGCCTGTCCGTCGTGGCTGCCATCCTCCTCGAGTCGACGCTGTCGTTCTTCGGGTACGGGCCGCAGCGCGGCAACGGCCAGGCGACGTGGGGCCTGCTGATCGCCGAGGCGCCGGAGTCCATCCTCCCCGGCTACTGGTGGAAGGTGCTGTTCCCCTGCCTGGCGCTCGTCATCACGATCGTGTGCATCAACTTCGTCGGTGACGGGCTGCGCGATGCCTTCGACCCCAAGGCGAACCGGGAGCGAGCGTGACCAACATCGACCTCAGCGGTGACGGCCAGGTGCTGGCCCCGCTCGCCGAGACCGAGTCCCAGGACCACATCGCCGACCGCCAGCGGCTCTTCGAGATCCAGGACCTGCGGGTGTCGTTCAAGTCGGAGTCCGGCCCGGTGCAGGCGGTCCGCGGCGTCGACGTGGTGGTCCACGAGGGCGAGCTGCTCGGCATCGTCGGCGAGAGCGGCTCGGGCAAGTCGGTGACGTTCCTCGCCGCCATGGGGCTGCTGCCGAAGTCGGCGACGGTCACGGGCTCCGTGCGCATCCGCGGCCAGGAGCTGCTCGCCCAGAAGCGCAAGGAGATCCAACGCTCCCGCGGCAAGCGCATCGCCATGATCTTCCAGGACCCGCTCTCGGCGCTCAACCCGACGCACCGCGTCGGCTCGCAGATCGTCGAGATGATCGACTCGCACCAGCAGCTGTCCAAGGACGCAGCGGCCAAGCGGGCGATCGAGCTGCTCGACATGGTCGGCATCCCGCAGCCGGCGACCCGGGCGAAGCAGTACCCGCACGAGTTCTCCGGCGGCATGCGCCAGCGCGTGATGATCGCCATGGCGATCGCCAACGACCCCGAGGTGCTGATCGCCGACGAGCCGACGACCGCCCTCGACGTGACGGTGCAAGCGCAGATCCTCGAGGTCATCCAGCGCATCCAGCGCGAGCTCGGGACGGCCGTGGTGTTCATCACCCACGACCTCGGCGTCGTCGCCCGCATCGCCGACCGGGTGCAGGTCATGTACGCCGGCCGCGCCGTCGAGCGGGCCGAGGTGCGCGACATCTTCACCCGGGCGACGCACCCGTACACGAAGGGCCTGCTGGCGAGCCTGCCGGCGCTCGGGCGCGAGCGGCTGACGCCCATCCCCGGCTCGCCGCCGAACATGCTGGCGCCGCCGTCGGGCTGCGCGTTCCGCACCCGCTGTGCCTTCGCCATCGACGCGTGCGCCGGGGAGATCCCCGAGCTGCGGCCGTTCGGCGTCGTCGAGACGGCGTGCATCCGGGCCGAGGAGCTCGTCGACGTGTCGGTGGAGGCACCGTGACTGCGAGCGTGAACGGCCACGGCGAGGTCCCCCGCCTCGAGGTCACCGATCTCGTCAAGGTCTTCCCGGTCCGCCAGTCGGCCGGCCTGCGCGTCCACAAGGCCGTGGTCCAGGCCGTCTCCGGCGTGTCGTTCTCGATCGGCGGCGGTGAGACGCTCGGCCTGGTGGGGGAGTCGGGGTCGGGCAAGTCCACGGTCGGCCGCTGCGTCCTGCAGCTCATCGAGCCGAGCGCCGGCTCCGTGAAGTACGACGGCCGCGAGCTCGTCGGCATGAGCCGCCGCGAGCTGCAGCCGCTGCGCCGCGAGCTGCAGATCGTCTTCCAGGACCCCTACGCGTCGCTCGACCCGCGGCTGACCGTCGGCAACGCGATCGCCGAGCCGCTGCAGATCCACCACATCAAGGGCAACCACCGGGAGAAGGTGTCCGAGCTGCTCGAGCTCGTCGGCCTCGCACCCGACCACGCCAAGCGCTTCCCCCACGAGTTCTCCGGCGGCCAGCGCCAGCGCATCGGGATCGCCCGCGCCCTCGCCCTCGACCCGCGGGTGATCATCCTCGACGAGCCCGTCTCGGCGCTCGACGTGTCGATCCAGGCCGGGGTCATGAACCTGCTGCAGGACCTCCAGCAGCAGATCGGGCTGTCGTACCTGTTCATCGCCCACGACCTCTCCGTGGTGCGGCACATCTCCAAGACGGTCGCCGTGATGTACCTCGGCCAGATCATGGAGATCGGCCCGTCCGAGACGCTCTACACGGCCGCCGCCCACCCGTACACGCAGGCCCTGCTCTCCGCCGCTCCCGAACCGGACCCCGACGCCGAGCGCAGCCGCGAGCGCATCGTGCTCTCCGGCGACATCCCGAGCCCGATCGACCCCCCGTCGGGCTGCCGGTTCCGGACCCGCTGCCCGAAGGCCCAGGCGCGGTGCGCGGCCGAGGAGCCCGAGCTCGTCGATCGTGGCTTCGGCCACCCGGTGGCCTGCCACTACCCGGAGCGCATGCCGGAGACGATGACCGTGACGCCGGTCGACTTGACGGAGGGCTCGGTACACTGACCGGCCGTGCGTGACGTCGTCCTCTACCTGGTGTTGATCATCAACGTGGTGTCGATGTTCGCCATGATCGCCGGGATCCTGATGCACAGTGGCCGCGGTGGCGGCTTGTCGGACATGTTCGGCGGCGGTGGCGGCGCCGCCCTCGGCTCGTCGGCGGCGGAGCGCAACCTGACGAGGATCACGTTCGCCTTCGCCCTCACGTGGGTGCTCTCCGTGTTGGCGTTGAGCTTCCTCCTCGTGCGGACGTAGAGGAACGCCGCTGGGCCCGGTAGATTCGGTGGCCCACCACGTCGGAGTGGCGGAATGGCAGACGCGCTAGCTTGAGGTGCTAGTGAGCTACTAATGCTCGTGGGGGTTCAAGTCCCCCCTCCGACACTGACGCGAAGGCCCTGGTAGTGGCGTTGAGCGTCGATCCGTCGGCTGTCGCCGATTGCGCCGCAAGTCGCTGACCTGGGCCTTTGCCTCGCTGAGCGGCATTACGGTGTGGTCCCACCTCCACGCCTGCGGCGCGCAAACCCCCTGGTCAGGGCCTACGTCTGGGGCGGGTGTGTCGTTTGCTAACGGATTTGCTAACGACGCACCGACCGCCCCGGGCGCTTTGGGGCGGGCGGCAGCCGATCGATCGGTGAGGCCCACGAGCCGCCAGGTGCGGCCGGTCGGTGGCGTTCGTTCCGACCGCGTGGGCGAAGCGCTCGGATGCCCCCGTTCGCCGGCCGATGGAAGGGGGGAGGGTAGTGTCGCGAACCGTGATACTCGGGCGTCGTTCTCGGACACGGCGAGCCGGAGGACGTGTCCCTCGTCCCGAAGCGATCGAGGATGCTGGCGGTCGCGTTATTCCCCGCAGTTTTCGGACGCCTGTGGACGACTGCGCCACATGGCCACAGTGAAGGCGCCGCCCCACAAGGCGAACCACGGATCCCAGAAGAACGCGTGCCAGGCAATGGCATGCTCGTCGGCGTCGTCCGCTGCGTTGATCACATCAGCCTCGACGAGCAGGCCGACGACGGTGAGCACACCGCCGTAGACGGTCAGCCCGATCGCCACGATCCATCCGAGCACTCGCATCGGCTGGGCTCTCGTCCACGCCGGGAGCCGTCTCGCCCCGACTCCCACGAGCACGAGCGGCGCGACCGCTGCCGACGAGTTTCGCGACGGTGATCAGCCACAGCGTGGCGACGACACTGGCCGAACGCTCCCGCCCCCAGCGCTCGATCTCGCCGCCGACGGTGTGGAGCAACGCCGTACCTCCAAGCGCCCAGTACACGCTCATCGCTGCGCTCGCCGCGCCCAGGCCCGCGGCGATCACGGCCGCGACGACAGCACCCTGATCGAGCCGCGTCATCGTGCAAGTCTGCGAGATTTCTGTGGCCGTCGCCGAAGCACGCAGGCCCCGGCGTTCGGTGACGCGCTTCGCCATCAATGTGGGCGCCATTGCCGGACACGACCGAGCGATCCCGAGGAATCGAGCTGTCCCGGCTGGAAGCGCTGTTTGGACTGGGCCCGCCCGGCTACCGAGACGTGGTGGACGGCTCGGTGTTGGCCCGAACGGCGCCGCAACCGCATCGTAGGCCCCATCCGATGAGAGCGCCCAACGCGACGTTGATGACCGCAAGTGCCGTCCCGCCAGCCGCGACGATGAGGCTTGACGCGTAGATGCCGACCAGGATTCCCCACAACACGGAGACAACGGCGCCGAGCATGAGCGAGCGGGTCAAGGATCGACCGTCGTGCACGAGCGCTCCGAAGCAGAGTCCCGCGAGCAACATCGTCGGGATCACTCCACCTCCTCGAACTCGTACGACCGTGACCAACACGGGGAAGCCCCGGACGATTCCCGTGGCGCCTTTCAAACTAAAGTCCGACAGCCAGCGGTACCGGACACGGCGGACCGGTGTTCGAGGACACCCCCTCCGCACGTTCGGCGCTCCCCGCGGGATCCTCAGGGGTCGCCCGGTGGGGTAGCGGTTTGCTGCGGCGCCTTCGTCGGATGAGACGCCGAGCCCGTCGACCTGTGCGCCACGAACGAGCCTTCGACGACACGTCTCGCTTGCTATCGCGAGCGCCCCGGAACGGCACATTGGGGCGATGCCCCCGGGCCCGTATTCGCGCGCACTCGGGGACAGCTCAGCGCCTCGTCGGCCAGTCGATCTGGCGCGTTTCGAACTCGGCGCAGCGCTGGGCCCATGTCTCAGGATGATCACCCGACACGCGGTCCACGACCGTCGAGCGCGCCGGCCGGCGCCTTCGGCGTGGAAGTCGTGGCCCCTGAACTGCTCTCCGACTTCATGGCGACGGCCGCGCTCGTTCGCGATCTCGCTCGCGGCCTCAGCGTCGATCCACGCGGGCGGCGTAGGCGGTCCGGAAGCGACGACCGCTCACCGTGTCCGGCGTGATGCGTACGAAGTGGCCTTTCGGTGTGACGTGCCACGGGAACAGTGGCAACTCGAGGGCCCGGTCCCAGTCGGCGGCTTCGGTGATCTCCGCCGCCCGACCTTCGATGATGACGCTGGACGCCTTTCCGCTGTCGACGTCGTAGTCGTCGACCTCGAACGCGACGTCGGCGTTCCGGCTGGCGGCGAGCTTGGAGCCCGGCGCGGTGCGGAACACGATGGTCTGCTCGTCGACCACGTAGTTGAGCGGGAAGATGTGCGGGGACCCGTCGGCGCACACGGCCAGGCGCCCGACCTGGGACGCGCCGAGCACGCTCCAACAGGCCGTCGCCGTGAGCTCCTCGACCGCATCGAGGGGCAGCTCGTGTGACGGCGCCGGCGCCGGGTGGGTCCGCCACGGCGCGAACCGGGCGGGGACGACGAGGACAGGACCCGTCGAGCGCTGCACGAGCCGGCGCGTCGTACTCCGTCCACGGGCGTGCTTGTCGGTCCAACGAACACTCGTGGACACCAGGACCGGGTCGGCGACGCGGTCATCGAGGTCGTCGAGCCAGGACTCGACATCGTCGCCGTGCAGCTGTGTCGCGACACCGCGGACGCTCTCGGCGGCGAGGAGGGTGACGAACGGCTCGACGAGCGACGGCTGATCCGTCGACGCCGACGGGTTCGTCAGCTCGGCGAGCCACGGGTCCGCGCCGCCGAACGTCCGCATCCAGGACACGATCGCCGGCACCGCCGCTTCGGCCACATCGCCTCGTTCGATGCAGGCGACGGGTGTTGGATCACCGAGATCGAGGTCCGGCGGAACACGCGGACCGATCAGGAGGATGGGTCGATCGATGAGGCCCAGGACGTCCTCGGTGACACCGCCGAGGAACTGGGCGGTGAACGATCCCTTGGCCGAGGTCGCCATGACCAGGAGGGCGTCGCCGTGGTGCTCGAGGTGCTCGACGATGGCGCGGGCCGCATCATCGTGGTGGGCGATCGCCCAGCTGTCGGCCGGCCAGCCATTCGCCATCGCGCGCCGGCTCAGCTCGTAGGCATCCTCGTCCTCGCTCATGTGGGGGGATGACACCGTGAGCAGCGTGACGGGGAGGTTGCCGGTCGCCGCCAGTTGACGGGCGACGGGGAGGGCGCGGTCGCCGCCCGATTCGAGGTCGAGGGCGACAACGATGGACCTGAACATGGTGACTCCTGGAGGCGGGTGTGGCCTCCATCATGCTTGCCGATGCCCACCTTGGCGACGACTGATGGATGTCACCCGCACGTCGAGCTGGCTCCGGCGGTGGTGGCGCGAGCGCTGCTCGGGTGTCGGCGTGCTCCGCAGGCGGGACGCCCCGGAATGCTGGGTGTCCAGATCCTCGAACATCCGCAAGCGTGTCGCTCTTGCGGAGGCCGTCGTGTCCGCGTCCGCTGGCGGGACTACTCGGCGAGCTCGGTTACGTCGCGACCCACGACCAGGCCATTTGCCCCCGGCTCGACCCCACGCGACGACGCCTCCGCACGGATCACCTGCACGATCAGCAACGACGAAACGCTTCACCGGTTCGAGTCCGTCAACTCGCCAACCTCACCAGCACCGAACGCACCTCCATCCGGCTACGGCTTCACCTGCCGCCAACGCCCGCCAACCAAGCCGGGGACGACGACGCGCTGCTGGTCAGCGAAGGTCGAACACAAGACGGGCGTCGACATGGCCGGCGAGGACCTCGGCCATGGCACCGTTCACGTCGTCCAGTCGCCGCGACTCGCGCACGATCGTGGTGCGGCCTGACGCGTGCAGCTCGAAGGTCTCGACAAGGTCGACGCGGGTTCCGACAAGTGAGCCGACGACCTTCTTCCCCTGGAGAACGGTCTCGAAGATCGGCAGGCGCATCGTGTTGTCCTTCGGAAGGCCGACCAAGACGAGCTGACCATTGCGCTTGAGGCTCGCGAACGCCTGCTCACAGGCCGTTGGGGTCGCGGCGAGCACGATCGCCGAGTCGGCTCCACCAAGCGCCTGGATCGCGGCCACCGGATCCTGCGACGCGGCGTTGATTCCATATTCGGCACCGAGACGCTTGGCGACGTCGAGCTTGCTGTCGAGGATGTCCACCGCGGCGACGGTGGCGCCGGCGATCCGCGCGTACTGGACGGCCAAATGGCCCAGTCCACCGACGCCGAACACGGCGACGAGATCTGATGGCCGTGCCCCGGACACCTTGACCGCCTTGTACGTCGTCACGCCCGCACACGTCAGCGGCGCAGCGTCGAGCGGATCGATCCCCTCGGGCACGAGCCCGGCGAAGGCGGCGTCGGCGAGCACATACTCGGCGAAGCCACCATCGACCATGTAGCCCGTGTACCTGGCGTCCGGACACAGCGTCTCCCACCCCGACGCGCACGCCTCGCACGCACCACACGCCCAACCCAACCAGGGCACCGCAACGCGATCTCCTTCGCGCAGCCGTGTCACGCCCGCGCCCACTCGCTCGACGAGACCGACACCCTCGTGTCCGGGAACGAACGGCAATGCCGGCTTGACCGGCCAATCACCCCGGGCAGCGTGGATGTCGGTGTGGCACAACCCCGACGTCTCCACCCTCACCACCACCTGACCGGGGCCGGGCTCCGGCTTTCGCCTCTCCTCGATGGAGAGCGGCGATCCGAACTCATGCACCACTGCAGCCTTCATACGTTGACCTCCGCGAGCCGTCTGCTCGCACCACTATCCCATCCAGGGACGTGCCCGAGCCAGGGGCCTTGGTCCTAGTCCCCGTGCGCCGACCGGGGGCCGCCGAGAGCGAGGACTTCGGCCCGTTGCACGACGGCTCGCACCAGCGGCCGGCGCATGCGGTGGTCCGACTCGCCCGAACGGCCGTGCGCTTCCGCCGGCGATGTCCCACCGAACACCCACGTCGATCGGAGCGGGTGTCGGGTTCTCAACTCACTCGTCGTCGAGGCGCCCATCAGCGCAATCCGGTGCTCCCGGGCGATCGCGGCGCAGGTCGCCTTGCCAGCGACGGACCGCGAGGAACTCGGTGTAGTTGCGCGGCGAGCCCAGCCTGCCCTGTCCCAGGTCTTGCACAAACGAGCGAAGGTCGCTGAGGCTGCTGCTCTCGACCCCTAGGGAACGGTAGGTGCCCCCGCGGGTCCGGAAGCGAACCTCATCGACGCGACAGGTTCCGCGCTCGAACAGGTGGCGCGACTTGTGCACGGCAACCAGCTGCGACGGATCACAGATCGCATCCAGGATCTCGACCACCTCACCGGCTCGCGCCGCAGCACCAAGTCGTTCCGCCGACCCGGCCCGTCCGATCAGGTCCAGGACGTCGCGGAAGCGTTCCGGTCCGGCAGGCAACGGCACGTCGAACTCAGTGCGCCATCGCTCGAAACCATCGTCTGTTCGTTCGAGCATCCGCTTGAGCTTGAGCGAGTTCTCGCGATGGCGAACCTTGAGGTTGATCCGGTCCGATCCCGCAAGCATGTACACGTCGTGTTCGTAGACGACCCTGGGTGCCGGATCGAGGGATGACGGAGGCAACCTGGCCGCGTCCAGAGTCGGCAGATGTCGGGCTGTCCATCGCAACTCCCAGGCGTCGAACGCCTCCATCATCGGGGCATCTCCGCCCGCTCTCCTCTGCCGCCTCGCGATGGCCGTGACCATCGTCTCGTGGGGGGCCGTGTCCGCTGCAGCTGGACACGGCGGCAACCGATGCACGTGGCAGCTGAAGGGCAGATGACGCCCGCGAGCGCTGGTCGGTGAGCGCGGCTCGCCCAATGCGCCTTCGCCGCGGCCTGAGTGGAAGCGGCCGGTTCGTTCAGGCCGTGGCGGGCGTGATGTGGCCCCAATGCCATACCGTCTCGAAGTTCGGGATCGGGCGGAGAAAGGTGGCCCCGAGGGGAGCGAGTTGCTGCGCCAGATCGAGCATCGGCTGGAACGTACTCATCTGCTCGGCTTCGTCGACGGTGTTCCAGAAGCTGACGTTGATCAGCTGTGAGCGCTGGCGGTCCACGCCGGCGAAGTAGGCAATCAGACCGGAGAGGGCGAGGATCCCGCGAAGGTCGTCCTCGGCGGTGACGAGGATCGCCTCGGCCTCGGCGAGCCGCTCGGGCGGGAGGGTGAGGATCGAGGTGCGAACGACGAGGTCGCTCATTTGCTGCCCCCTTTCGTTGAGGCGCCCGTGACGACTCGCAGGCGGATGGCCGGGCCAGTCTCGCAGCCGACGTGGCGGGATGACTTGGGCTGCGCCTACGAGAGACGACGCCGGAACCAGGTGCGCTCAACGCGGCACGGGGCGGCACGTACACGGCGAACGGCGTGTCCGTCGTCCCGCCGGCGTGCGCGTCGGCCGCGATCGGACGCTCGGCGACGGCACGTACAGCCGGTGCACCAAAGCGGTCTACGATGTTCGGTAGCGGGGCCGGCCGGCGGTAGCGGACTCGGGCGGTTGGCATTCTGTCCGCGAGATCGGATGGCCCCGGACCGTGCGGCGGGTGCGCGTCGTCCCGCTGTCAGAACGCGTAGGCGGGTCCACGCCTGCGCCGATCCGTCCGCACGAGCTGACGGATCGCCTCAGGACAGACGCCGCCGGGCCAGGATTGACTCCTACCGGTCGGCGGCGCCCTGTCCGGCGCGCAGGCTGACACCAGGTGCGGTCCATGATGAACGCCGATCAGCAGAAGCGCCCAGGCGCCATCGACGACGACGCCGAACTGCGGCGGCATCACGAAGGCTGCGCCGGGCGTGCAGCATGCAGTCCGGCGACCACGTCGTCGACATCGGCTGCGGGACCGGGCACACGACCCGGCGGGCGGCGCGCATGGCCGCGGCCGGCAGCGCTTTCGGGGTCGACGTCTCGGCGCCCGCGATCGAGCGCGCCGCGATCTCGCTCAAGCAGACCGTTTCCGCAGCGGGGTCTTTGAGTGCGCCGACGCGCAGGTCTTCCCCTTTCCCGCCCCGACGTTTCGACCTGGCGATCAGCAGGTTCGGCGCGATGTTCTTCACCGATCCGGCCGCCGCGTTCACCAACATCTGGCGGGCGCTATGCCCGGACGGACGGCTGGTCATGATGGTCTGGCAAGCACAGGACCGCAACGAGTGGGACGTCGCGATCCGCCGATCACTCGGTGGATGCCACGCACCAGCAACCCTTGATCCCGCAGGACCGGATCCGTTCTCCCTCGCCGACCCGACGGCCGTGACCGAACTCCTGGAGACTGCGCGATTCATGGACGTCGCCTTCGCCGACGTCGATGTGCCCGTCTACTACGGCCCCGACCTGGACACCGCCGTCGACTGGGTCGGCGGCTTCACCTGCACCAGCCGAGCTCTCGAGCAGCTCGAGCCCGCCGACGCGGAACGCGCGCTCGGGCGACTGCGCAAGGCGCTTGCCGCGTACCTGTGCGATGACGGTGTCTGGTTCAACTCCCGTGCATGGCTCGTCACCACGCGCCGCCACTGTGCCGGAAGCTCAGCCCCGTCCCGCTGATGACCAACGCGAACGGTCAGGACAGATTCACGGCGGCCAGCCCTCAGCGCCCCCGAAACGTCTCCGGTCTGGCTGCCCGCTCCACGCCACCACCCCAAGCGTTCTCGGGATCCGCTGCAACGTCCGTTCACGTGCCGGCGTTGTTGCTGTCATCACGCCAGCCGGTCGCGGCGGCCATCAGCGCGGGCAGCGCGATCATGTGGCGTCGTAGGCGTCGACGGCTGCCGGCAGGCACGCGGTCACGCCATGGCCGGCCGGCTGCAGTCCGAGGAGCACTGCGGAGATCACTTCGTCTCGAGTCGCGCCGTGCGCCTTGGCGTGCTGCACGTGGAAGGCGACACCGGACTCGAGGCGTAGCGCGGCGAGCACCGCCAGGTAGGCGAGGTCCTTCGTCTTCGGGTCGAGCGCCGTCGCTTCTTCCAACGCTTGGGTGGCGTTCATCCAGGCCGCGGCGTGACTGGGGGCCTCTCGGCCGAAGGTCTCGAACGCACGACTCACGCCGCTTGGCACCGGTCGCGTCGTGTTTGTCATCAGCGGTCGGCCCCTGCTGTGAGGGCGCGGGAGGCACCTTCACCCTCGGCTCGGACAGGCTCGCTGGTGGCGAGCCGGGCGGCGAACGCTTCCACCTTCTGAGGCCAGCCATCCTCCAACGGTCCCTTGAGGCCGGTGACGAGGACCTTGTCTTCCGCGACTTCGATCAGACCCTTGCGCTGGAGGAGCTCGTTCATGATCGGGCGTACCCGCTGCCGCTTGGCCAGCTCTTCATCGCTCGGCACCCGTCCGGTCCGCTTGTCAGGCTGCGGCGTCATCTCGGTCGTCAGGACGGCGTAGCGAGTGCCCTGGGGCAGAGTCATCTTCTTCACGAAGCGGCGCATCCGGCGGATCGGCTTGCCCATGCGGCCGGGTGAACTGAACACGTACAGGTCGGCGGGCGCCAGCGTGGTCGGGTCCACGTCGCGGATGTGATGGACGTCGACTGCGACATCCTCGATGGCCATCAGCCTCTTGAACTCATCCGCGACCATGGCCCCGTTGCCGAACTTGGATGCGTGCAGGTACTCGATCTTCATGACGACCCTCCCGTGAGTTGGTCGGGACGCACGTGTTCGGCGTTGACACTCCAACCCACACCCTTAGGGAACGCTGCAAAGGCCCTCGACAACCAGAGGCTTTCGTCCCTCCGCTTCCCGGCCCGAAGCGCAGCGACACCGGCACGCTGCATATGGCGCAGTCGTAGGTGATGTGGGGGTGTCGGCCCAACGGACCATCGTCATGACGGGGCACCCACGAAGCGCGTTGACGCCGGTCGACAGCGCAACAAGTCGGACGGGCGCCCGGCGACGACCGGTGATCTCTTACCGGTGTGAGCGCCCGCGCGATGGCTCTACCGGGCGACGGCCAACGGCAGCAACGATCCGGACAGCGACGTGGTTCCGGCGTGATCTGCGCCAGGCGATCAGGCCAGGTCGGCATCCTCCAGCGCCGCCACGGCCCGCTATCACCTCACCGCCGGCCGGTCGGCGCGTCTGGTGGACTGGTCCCGACAAGAGGAGACGACCATGGACGTCAACGAACTCATGAACCAGACCGGCGACGCACTGAGGGTGTCGCGGGTGTTCGGCGAACCCTATGAGCGCGACGAAACGACGGTGGTGCCAGTTGCGGCCGTCCGCGGTGGGGGTGGCGGTGGACACGGCGAGGGCCCTGGCCCGGAGGGCTCCGGCAGCGGATCGGGGTCGGGCGGCGGGTTCGGACTCGTCGCCAAACCGGCCGGGGTCTACGTGATCGATCGATCCGGCGTGCGTTGGCGCCCAGCGGTGGACGTCAATCGGATCGTCCTCGGCGGTCAGATCGTGGCCGTCGTGGCCCTGCTGGTGCTGCGCAGCATCTTCCGGGCCCGACGCTGACCACCAGGTCATGGCGGGTCGCCGGGCCACAGTGTTGTAGCGAGCGAGCACTGAAAGACCGACGTCCGCAGCGACCGCCTCACACCGGTCAGTGACGACTATCAGTCCACCGACTCGGACTTCAACGGCCGAATCGGGCTGGATCCAGATCGACCTCGGCGAGGACGCAAATGACGCCGACCACCAGATCACACCCGACGAGCGGTACCGGGTCTCAAGTAGCCCTCCAGTAACCGCCGACCGCATGTAACCCGACCCCACACACCGGCCCAGAATCGTCGGAAAGCCTGGAATCGGTCCATCCTCCGTGCCCCCACGGCCACTCATCTGTTGGGGCGGCGCGTGTTGCCGCATCGGCCGATTGCCCTTGCCGACGATGGGCGGCGTGCGATGTCCACCCTCGATCCCCGAGGGCCTGGACGTTGGCGCCGCACTCTTCGCTGACTCGCAGTCCGTTCAACCCCAACAGCACCGCAGTTCGCGGCATGGATGAACGGCGCAGGCCTCGGATGCGGGCGGGCTCCGAGACCTGCGCCTGGCGGCAAGCCTTGCCGGCTTGCTGACGCCTGCTCCACCGCCCGAGCTGGTTGAACGACACCCCTTGTGCCGCACCGCCGTGAACAGCTTGATCGGGATCGCGATCATCCCGAACGAGATGGTGCCGCTCCAGATCGACCTCGCCATAGACGTTGGACGGTACCTGGCCGCTCGGCCAGCAAACCGTCCGGTCGACCGCGGGCGAGGCGTACGGCGCTCGTCCCGACTGGGTGCGGGCCGGCCTACGCCCCGAGACAGATCGAATGGTCGCGCCCCTCGCCCTTCGATGCTTCGCATCGGGTCGTAGTCGGCGCTCCGGACGCGGGCAATCGGTCGCGCGTAGCAGTGAGCAGCACCGCTCGCAACCGGCATAGAGCTGCGGTGGGGCCATCACCGACGCGCCCCGCGGCAAGCGAAGGCGAATGGGGTCGACGGGAGGTAGGTCCCCCCCTTCCAGCGCACGGTTTCGAGCGCGATAGTCTTCGTTTGGTCCAGCGGCGGGGCTGACCTGCGGTTGGTCACCGGTGGTCCTCGATGGGAGTGTGGGCGATGGACGTGCGGGCGGTGTCGCGTCGGGACTTTCTGCGCATCAGCGGCGGTGTCGGGGTCGGGTTGATGTTCGTGGGCCAGGTCGGTGGTCAGCTTTTCCAGGTTCCGGTCGCGGCGGCGCAGATCCCCGGTGGCGGCCTCGATCCATCCAGTGTGCCGAAGTACGTCACGCCGTTGCTGATCCCGCCGGTGATGCCGCGGGCGGGCACGATCCCCCTGCCTGGCGGCAAGCCGGCCGACTACTACGAGATCTCGATGCGGCAGATCTCCCAGCAGGTTCTGCCCGTCGGGTTCCCGCCGACGACGGTGTGGGGCTACGGCGCGGTGAAGTCGGCGTCGAAGAAGGGGCTGCTGATCCACCACGCTCCCTCGTTGACGATCGAGGCGCGATGGAAGCGGCCGGTGCGGGTGCGGTGGATCAACGACCTGCTCGACGTGAACGGGGGTTACTTGCCGCACCTGTTGCCGGTCGACCCGACGTTGCACTGGGCGAACCCGCCTGGCGGCGATGCTGGGCGCGACTCCGGCCGACGTTCACGTCGACCCCAGGCCGCTACATGGGGCCGGTGCCGATGGTCACGCATGTGCACGGCTCGGCTGGGGTGGGTGACGAGAGCGACGGCTATGCCGAGGCCTGGTTCCTGCCGTCCGCAACCAACATCCCGGCCGGGTACGCCACCGAGGGCACCTGGTACGACTTCTTCGCCGGGAAGGCAGCCACGACACACGGGGTGACGTGGGGACCGGGCGAGGCGACATTCCAGTACCCGAACTCCCAGCGGGCCTCCACGATCTGGTATCACGACCACACGCTCGGCATGACGCGGCTGAACGTCTACGCCGGTCCGGCCGGCTTCTTCATCATTCGCGGCGGACCCGACGGCGACGATGCTGTGCTCGACGGGCGCTTCGGCACCCGTGCGGTGCTGCCCGGTCCCGCGCCCAAGGAAGGCGACCAGTTCCCGCCGAACAAGACCTACTACGAGATCCCGATCGCCGTCCAGGACCGCTCGTTCAACGGTGACGGGTCGCTGTTCTACCCAACACCCGTGAGTTCTTCGACGGGATCGTCCGCCCGTTCATCCCGGACATGGGGGAACACGGCGGCGACGACACGGACGACGACATGGGCGGGAGCTTCTCTCCGATCTGGAACCCGAGTTCTTCGGCAACATGATCATGGTGAACGGCAACACGTGGCCGTTCCAGACCGTCGAACAGCGCCGGTACCGGTTCCGGTTCCTCAACGGATGCCAATCCCGCTTCCTCATCCTCGACTTCGCCGACATCCCCGGCGTGGAGGTGTGGCAGATCGGCAACGAGGGTGGCTTCCTGGCCGCACCGGTGAACCTCACGGCGGACCACCACAACCGGCTTCTGATGGGCTTGGCCGAGCGGGCCGACGTCATCGTCGACTTCACCCACGTGCCCGTGGGCAGCTACGTACTCGGCAACGTCGGCCCGGACGAGCCGTTCGGTGGCGGCATTCCCGGGGTGGACTTCGACCCGGCCGACCCGAGTTCGACCGGCCAGGTTCTGCAGTTCGACGTCGTGCCGGCGGTGGCGCCCGACCGCACGACCCCGCCGCGGTACCTCCAGCTGCCGGCGTTGGTGCCGCTGCCGCCTGAGGCGTTCGTCCGGCCGCTCGGACTGATCGAAAAGATGGGGATCGGATTCGACGCCACCGGCGAGGAGGTCGAGGGCCCGCTGGAGGCCCTGCTCGGCACGGTCGGCCCGGACGCGATTGAGCCCGAGACTCTGGCAGGGGTACCGACCGAGCGGATGTGGATGGAACCGATCACCGAGAACCCCAACGTCGGTGACTGCGAGGTGTGGGAGTTCTACAACACCACCGGCGACGCCCATCCGATGCACGTCCACGAGGTGCTGTTCCAGGTCGTCAACCGGGAGGGCCTGGTGCTCGACGGCGACGATGTCGCCGTGCCCCTCGAGCTCGACGGCGTCGTCGCCCAGCCAGAGGCCTGGGAGGAGGGCTGGAAGGACACCGTCATCGCCTATCCCGCCCAGGTCACCCGAATCCGGGCCCAGTTCACCTCGCCCGGCCAGTTCGTCTGGCACTGCCACATCGTCGAGCACGAAGACAACGAGATGATGCGCCCCTACCGCATTGGACCGGTGCAGCCCGGCCAGCCCGGCTAGCGAGCGTCGGCCTGGCGCACGTGAGACCGCCGTCGAGCTGTTTAACGCGTCGAACCCGATCTTGCTCGTCGTTCCGGGTCCGCTGGTCGACACCGGCAGGCCGATCGATCCGAGACCTGTGCCAGCGCAAGGTGTCCCCATCACCACCTCGGTGGTGCCCCCGTCGAGAGGCGGTCGAATGCAGCTTGGCGAGCTACCGCCGTGACTCAGCAACAGCGCACTGACGCCTGAAGTTGCAGCAGCACCTCGAACTGGTGGCGGTGGCGCCATCACGGAACGGTCGAACAAGCGGCAAGAGCAGCTGGCCCGGGTGCATCAGGCTGCGGCTCCCACCTCGTCATTGACTCGCCCATGGCCCCATGCCGCGCACCTTGGTCGGAGGACTCGGATCACGACCCCTTCCGGCGGGTCGGGCATTGGCGGAACTCCGCCCTGGGCCGACTACCGCTGGGCCACATGGACACCCGGGGCGCCACCTGCAGTGATCGCCGCGTGCCCTCGACGACGAGGTGGAACTGATGCCAAACTGCTCGCCGTCGGCCTCCATGGAGAACGTCACCCGCGGGTCCTGCTCGATGTTCGCCACCTTCTGATCGTGCATCAGCTTGCCGATCACGATCTCGTTGCCGTCGAGACCCACCCACACGACCGTGGTGTGGGGGCGGCCGTCCTTGGCGATCGTCGTGAAGTGAGCAAGCCGCCCGGACTCGATCACCGCCCTGACCTCGGGACTCAACGTGAGGGCCATCATGCCTCTCCTCTCCGTCTTCCCTCAAGCCTCTCACAGGCACCCGCGGACGAGACCTCGCGAGACCCTCGCGTCAGGCTGACAGGCGAGGTCGGGCGAAGGGGCGCGAGGATTTCGGTGGCCCACCGTCGATATCGACGCAGCGTCGTGGCCGAATCAGACTCTTGGCCACGGCACATGACAGCACCATGAAGCGGCCGGTCAGCGCGCTCGAGGTGGGCGCCGATACCGTTCCTGAGAACCGCGTCCGCCGGCCCACGTACCAGGGCATCTCGTGGCCGAACTCACGATGGGCCATCCCGACGCGTCCGACCCGAAGGCGCCGACGCACCCCATCGGCGCGGCTCGGCTGGGGCGCTCGGCGATCCTGTTGAAGCCGTCACGCCATCGGCCAGCCGTGGCCAGCTGGGGTCATTCGCCGTGATGCCCGGCGAACCGCCGAGAGATCGCGACGACCGCCAAGAGGACGGCGACCACGGTGGAGCGCGGCCACAGTCGGCTCATCGTGACCG
>CAVVSE010000001.1:0-68018 GCA_963750905.1 uncultured Acidimicrobiia bacterium | reverse complement strand
TTAGCACTCTCGACCCGCGGTTGCTAACGCTCGGCTGCATGCCCTACCATTGGCACTCGCATCGATCGAGTGCTAACGGACTCGATCCCGCCCAGTCCCACCAGAGCCAATGGAGGCTTGCCCATGTCCCTGAAGCCGCTCGATGACCGCATCGTCGTGGAGCCGAACGAGGCCGAGCAGACGACGGCCTCCGGCCTGGTCATCCCTGACACCGCCAAGGAGAAGCCGCAGCAGGGCAAGGTCCTCGCTGTCGGCCCCGGCAAGCGCGCCGAGACCTCCGGCGACCTCATCCCGCTCGACATCAGCGTCGGCCAGACCGTCCTGTACTCGAAGTACGGCGGCACCGAGGTCACGATCGACGGCAAGGACCTCCTGATCCTGTCGAGCCGCGACGTGCTCGCGGTCGTGGAGAGCTGACCCGATGGCCAAGCTGCTGAAGTTCGACGAGGAGGCGCGCCGTGCCCTCGAGGCGGGCGTCGACAAGCTCGCCAACGCCGTCAAGGTGACGCTCGGCCCGAAGGGCCGCAACGTCGTCCTCGACAAGAAGTGGGGCGCCCCGACGATCACCAACGACGGTGTGTCGATCGCCAAGGAGGTCGAGCTCGAGGACCCGTTCGAGAACATGGGTGCGCAGCTCGTCAAGGAGGTCGCCACCAAGACGAACGACGTCGCCGGTGACGGCACCACGACGGCCACGGTGCTCGCCCAGTCGCTGGTCCACCTCGGCATGCGCAACGTCGCCGCCGGCGCCAACCCGATGAGCCTGAAGAAGGGCATCGAGAAGGCCGTCGCCGCCGCCGTCGAGTCGATCAAGTCGCAGGCCAAGGACGTCGACGACAAGACCGACATCGCCAACGTGGCCACCATCTCGGCCGCCGATCCGTCGGTCGGCGAGGTCATCGCCGACGCCATCGACAAGGTCGGCAAGGACGGTGTGGTGACGGTCGAGGAGTCGAACACGTTCGGCACCGAGCTCGAGTTCACCGAGGGCATGCAGTTCGACAAGGGCTACCTGTCGCCGTACTTCGTGACCGACCAGGAGCGCCAGGAAGCCGTCGTCGAGGACGCCTACCTGCTGATCCACCAGGCGAAGATCTCGACGGTGCAGTCCCTGCTGCCGTCGCTCGAGGCCGTGATGAAGACCGGCAAGCCGCTCGTCATCATCGCCGAGGACATCGAGGGCGAGGCCCTCGCCACGCTCGTCGTCAACAAGATCCGCGGCACGTTCAACGCCGTCGCCGTCAAGGCGCCGGGCTTCGGCGACCGCCGCAAGGCGATGCTGCAGGACATGGCCACGCTCACCGGTGCCCAGGTCGTCAGCGAGGACGTCGGCCTCAAGCTGGAGAACGTCACCCTCGACCTGCTCGGCACGGCCAAGCGGGTCATCGTCACCAAGGACAACACCACCATCGTCGACGGTGGCGGTGACGCCGAGGACATCAAGGGCCGCATCAACCAGATCAAGGCCGAGATCGAGAACACCGACTCGGACTGGGACCGCGAGAAGCTCCAGGAGCGCCTCGCCAAGCTGGCCGGTGGCGTCGCCGTCATCAAGGTCGGCGCGGCCACCGAGGTCGAGCTCAAGGAGAAGAAGCACCGCATCGAGGACGCCGTGTCGGCGACCCGGGCGGCCATCGAGGAGGGTGTGGTCGCCGGTGGCGGCACGGCCCTGCTGCGGGCCCGTCCGGCAGTGCTGAAGGTCGTCGAGTCGCTCACGGGCGACGAGTCGACCGGCGCCCGCACCGTGTACGAGTCGCTCGTGACGCCGACCAGGCTGATCGCCGAGAACGCCGGGCTCGAGGGCTCGGTGTGGGTGCAGCGGGTCGAGGCCGAGGACGGCACCACCGGGCTCAACGCGGCCACGGGCGAGCTCACCGACCTCGTCAAGGCCGGCATCGTCGACCCCGCCAAGGTGACCCGGGCGGCGCTGCAGAACGCGGCGTCGATCGCCGCCATGGTGCTCACCACCGAGGCGCTCGTGGCCGACAAGCCCGAGCCCCCGTCGCCCGGCGGTGGCGGGATGCCCGGCGGCGGCATGGGCGGCATGCCCGGCATGATGTAGACCCACGGGGGGCTCCGCCCCCGGTGTCCCCCCGAAGACCACACCGGAGGAGCCCGAGTTGCGCGAGCGGCTCGGGCTCCTGCGCGTCCCGGGTTGTGGTCATCCGAGTGTTTGCTGCACCGGAGTGTTTGCTGCATGGGGGCCCCGCAGCAAACACTCCGATGCGCGAAACACTCGGATGGGGAGAACCGTGGTTGCATGGGGGGCATGGCGCGAACGGACCGGGTGCTGCGGCCGTTCTGGCTGCACCAGAGCGCCGAGTACCTGATCGGGTTGGTGCTCGTGGCGATGGGGCTGCAGGCGATCGAGCCGGCCGTGCCGACGATCGCCGGCGGGGTCGTGCTCCTCAACGCCGCCCTCGTCGACGGGCCGCTCGGGGCGTTCCGGCTGTTCTCCCGCCGCGCCCACCGCGTCGTCGACGTCGTCGTGATCGCCGCCCTCGGGCTGGCCGCCGTGCTGCCGTTCGGCGACCTCGACGCCACGAGCCGCGTGCTGCTCGGCGGGGCGGCGGCCGTGCTCGGTGTCGTGTGGTGGAACTCGGCGTTCGAGGCCCGCCGGCCACGCCGGTCCGGCGCGCCGGCCACGCCGGCCGCGGCGCCCGCCGACGGCTCGTCGGCTGGCCCGCCCGCTGGTTCCAGCGCCCAGCCCACCGACCGCAGCGAGGCGATCGGCCGCGGTGCCGGGCGGCTCGCCGGCGGCATCGCCAAGGCCGTGCGCGACCGCACGAGGTCCGGCTGACGCCGTCCTGTCAGCCGGATCCGGCCCGATCGGGCTGGATCACCCGGACAGAAGCGCCACGCGTCGTCCCCGGTAGCGTCGTCGCCATGGCGTTCGAACGTCCGGCCCCGGACCTCCAGAAGCTGATCGCGGCGTGGGAGCAGTTCGAGGTGGGCGAGGAGGCGCCCGGGCGGGTGCTCGCCAACCTCAAGACCGCCGGCCTCCCCGAGGTGCTCCAGCAGCTCGCCGAGGAGGGCTGGACGCCCCGCTCGTGAGGACGTCGTGACGGTGGCCGAGCAGCCCGACCGCAGGCCGGGCGGCGCCCAGATCATCCCCCGTCCGACCGCCTGGACGGTGGGCGAGCTCGACGCCCCGGCCGCGCACCCGCTCGCGGTCACGGTCGACGACATCGAGCGGGCCCTCGCCGGGGCGACGCCCGGCCGGCCGATCGCCCCGACGTTCCCGGACGCCCGCGCCTCCGCCGTGCTGGTGGCCCTCGCCGACGGCGAGGAGGGCGCCGAGGTGCTGCTCACGCGGCGCTCGCGCCACATGCGCACGCACAAGGGCGAGATCAGCTTCCCCGGTGGGCGCATGGATCCCGGCGAGACCCCGGCCGAGACGGCGCTGCGCGAGGCCCACGAGGAGGTCGGCCTCGACTCGTCCCTCGTCACGCTCTTCGCCGAGCTCGACCACCTCAGCACGGTCGTCAGCCGCAGCCACATCGTGCCCGTCGTCGGGCGCCTGTCCGCCGTCGTGCCGCTCGGCCCGGCGAGCCCGGAGGTCGAGCGCGTGATGTGGCTGCCGCTCGCCGAGCTCGTGCGCCCCGACACCTACCACTCGGAGCGCTGGGGCCGCAGTCCGACCGATCGCCTGCTGCACTTCTTCGAGCTCGAGGACGAGACGGTGTGGGGCGCGACGGCGTTCATGCTCGTCGACCTGCTGACCCGCATCGCCGCCGCCCCGCGCTGACGAGCCGGCGGTCGCCGGTCAGGCCGCGGCGAGCTGCTGCAGGAGCTGCCACCCGGCTTCGACGTCGTCCCACGTCGTGGCCGTGGCGCCGATCGAGAACCGCAGCGCGACGCGGCCGTCGAGGACGGTGCGTGTGAACTGGACCGTGCCGGTCGCGTTGGCCCGCTCGATCAGGGCGTCGGTCCGGCCGTCGGCGCCGTCGCCGACGAGGCGCAGCACGAGCAGGTTCAGGGGTGACTGGGCGACGATCTCGAACCGCTCGTCCGTGCTCACCTCGGCGGCCAGGCGGTCGGTGAGCTCCACGTGGCGGCGGATCATCGCCCGGATGGCCTCGACCCCGTCGAGTCGCAACGTCATCCACAGCTTGAGGGCGCGGAAGCGGCGGCCGAGCGGGATCTGCCAGTCGCGGTAGTCGATCGCCGCGCCGGACTCGGCCGCCGCCGAGCGCAGGTACTCGGGCAGGATCGACAGGGCCCCGAGCAGGGCGCCGCGGTCGACGGTCCAGAACAGGTCGCAGTCGAAGTTGACGCCCATCCACTTGTGGGCGTTCGTGCAGTAGCTGTCGGCCAGGCCGAGCCCGTCGTTGACCCAGCGGTGCTCGGGCGCCGAGCGCGGCGATCCCGCTCATCGCCCCGTCGACGTGCAGCCACACCCCGCGCTCGCGGCACACCGGGGCGATCTCGACGACGGGGTCGAACGCCAGGGAGGACGTGGTCCCCCTGGTGGCGCACACGAAGCACGGCACCAGGCCGGCCGCCCGGTCGTCGTCGATCAGCGCCCCCAGCGCGGCGGGATCCATCCGGAAGTGCCGGTCGTGGGGGACGACGCGCAGCCGATCGGTGCCGATGCCGGCGATCCGCAGCCCCTTCTCGATGCTCGAGTGGGCCTGCGCGGTGGCGTAGGCGACGAGCCGCGTCGTGTCGCCGTCGTGGTTGACGGCGCCTGCCGTCGCCCGGTGACGCGCCGCCAGGATGGCCACCAGCGTGGCCTCGCTCGCCGAGCCCTGGATGACACCGCCACCGGTCGCGCTCGTCGAGCGGAACGCGGCGGGGAGGTCGAGCAACTCCGCCATCCAGTCGAGCATCAGCGTCTCGAGCTCGGTGCAGGCCGGCGAGGTGACCCAGCTCATGCCCTGCACGCCGAGGCCCGCCGACAGCAGCTCGCCGAGGATCGACGGGTACGAGACGTTCGACGGGAAGTAGGCGAAGAAGCGGGGGTGCTGCCACTCGACGAGCCCGGGGACGATGATCTCGTCGAGGTCGCGGCGCACCGCCTCCCACGGCTCGGGGGCGGCCGGCGGGTGGGCGGGCAGCCGGGCCCGGACGTCGCCGGGCTCCACGGCGGGCGCGACCGGACGCTCGGCGACGCCCTCGACGTGGTCGACGATCCAGTCGATCAGCTCGTGGCCGCGAGCGCGGAACTCCTCAGCGTCCACCGGTGGACTCCAGCGTCCGGCGGTTGCGGCGCACGGTGCGGGTGATGCGCCAGCCGACGAACGCCAGCGCGACCAGCACGATGGCGAACACGAGGGCCTGGCGCCACCCGCCCTTGGCGTCGGTGCCGCAGTTCGGTTGCGGCACCGCGCTGACGCAATCGGAGAGGTTGCGCTCGGGGAGGAACGGGTTGTCGGTGACGGCGGGCGGGTCGGTCGGCGGCGTGCCGGCCACGGCGGCGGCGACCACCGGCGGTGGTGCCGCGTCGGCGTCGCGGACGCGCGGGCCGACGGCCAGGAGCACGGCGAGCACCGCCAGTGCGGCGACGACACGACGGGGCATCGGCCAGGTTTCTACCAGCGCCCGGGCGCCCGACCACCGCAGCGAGCCGCGGCAGCGGGCGGCCGCGTACCATCGAGGGCTTGAACGCCCCGTCGCCCCCCGCCGAGCGGCTGCCCGAGCACGAGCACGCCGTGCTCGTCGTCGACTTCGGCGCCCAGTACGCCCAGCTCATCGCCCGCCGGGTGCGCGAGCTGTCCGTCTACTCCGAGATCGTGCCCAACCGCATCACGGCGGCCGAGGTGGCGGCGCGCAAGCCGGCGGCGCTGATCCTGTCGGGCGGCCCCAAGAGCGTCCACGTCGAGGGTGCGCCGTCGCTCGACCCGGCGATCTACGACCTCGGCGTCCCGGTGCTCGGCATCTGCTACGGCGCCCAGCTCATCGCCCAGCAGCTCGGCGGCACGGTCGGACGTGGCATGCGCGGCGAGTACGGCCGCGCCAAGCTGCGCCGCACGGGCGCCTCGCTGCTGTTCCCGGACGACGCGCCGGACGTGCACGACGTCTGGATGAGCCACTTCGACGCCATCACGGAGGCCCCGCCGGGGTTCACGGCGACCGCCGAGACCGACGATGCGCCCGTCGCCGTGCTCGAGGACGATGCCCGGCGCATCTACGGCGTGCAGTTCCACCCGGAGGTCGTGCACTCGCCGTACGGGATGGGTGTCCTGCGCCGCTTCCTCCACGAGCGCGCCGGGTGCCCGCCGGCCTGGACGATGTCGTCGGTCATCGACGAGCAGGTCGCGCGGATCCGCCGCGAGGTCGGCGCCGGGTCGGGTCCTGTGCGCGCTCTCCGGTGGCGTCGACTCGTCCGTCGCGGCTGCCCTCGTGCACCGCGCCGTCGGGCCCCAGCTGACGTGCATCTACGTCGACACCGGGCTGATGCGCAAGGGCGAGAGCGCCCAGGTCACCGACACGTTCCGGCGCGAGATGGGCATCGAGCTGATCCACGTCGATGCGGCCGACCGCTTCTTCGCCCGCCTCGACGGCGTCACCGACCCGGAGACCAAGCGCAAGGCGATCGGCGACGAGTTCATCCGCGTGTTCGAGGAGCACACCGGCGGGCTCGTCGAGGCCGAGTTCCTCGTCCAGGGCACCCTCTACCCCGACCTCATCGAGTCGGGCGGCACGGACGGGACGGCCGCCGTCATCAAGAGCCACCACAACGTCGGCGGCCTGCCCGAGGACATGCGCCTGACCCTCATCGAGCCGCTGCGCGAGCTGTTCAAGGACGAGGTCCGCCGCCTGGGTCACGAGCTCGGCCTCCCCGACGAGATGGTCTGGCGCCAGCCGTTCCCGGGCCCCGGCCTGGCGGTGCGGATCATCGGCGAGGTCACGCGCGACAAGGTCGCCCTGCTCCAGGACGCCGACGCCATCGTCCGGGCCGAGATCGCCGCCGCCGGGCTCGAGCGGGAGATCTGGCAGTCCTTCGCCGTGCTCGCCGACATCCGCTCGGTGGGCGTGATGGGCGACGAGCGCACGTACGGGCACCCGATCATCGTGCGTGCCGTGACCAGCGACGACGCGATGACCGCCGACTGGGCGCGCCTCCCGTACGACCTGCTGGAGCGGATGTCGAACCGCATCATCAACGAGGTCCCGGGCGTGAACCGGGTGGCCTACGACATCACGTCGAAGCCGCCCGGCACCATCGAGTGGGAGTGAGCCGTCCTGCGTTCGTCACCCGATCGTCCATTGTGTGACGAAGTCCACGACGCGATCGCAACCGGTTCGTAACGTTCAGCTACACTCACCGCTCGTCATGAACCGCCGCCGCAACCGGGTGGGGGGCATCGTCGTCGCGTTGGCCGTGACACTGCTGCCAGCCGCGCTGCCCACACCCAGCTACGCCCAGACGAGCGACGACCAGCGCGAGGTCGTCCAGCAGCTGACCGACAAGATCGAGGCGCTGGAGCAGCAGTCCGACATCCTCGCCGAGGACTACGTCACGGCGGTCGACGAGAAGAACCAGCTCGACGCCCAGGTCGCGGCCGCCGAGCAGCGCGTCGCCGAGAAGCAGGCCGCGGTCGACGCCCTCCGCGACCAGCTCGCCCAGGTCGCCGTGCAGGCGTACATGGGTGCCGGCACGAACGGCTTCGGCCCGATGTTCAGCAGCTCCACCGAGGTCACCGACGGGCTCGCCCGCGACCAGCTGGCGCGCGTCGCCGTGAGCGCCGGGACGGCGACGACCGACGAGTTCGACCAGGCCGTCAAGGACCTGGAGGCGGAGGAGCAGGCGCTCGCCGACGCCCGCAGCGCCGCCGAGCAGAAGGCGGCCCAGATCGCCGATGCCAAGGAGGCGGCCGACGAGCAGAAGGCCGAGGCGATCGAGGCCCGCACGTCAGCGACCGTCGAGCTGCAGCGGTTGGTCAAGGAGGAGGAGGAGCGGCGCGCCCGCGAGTCCTACGAGCGCCAGCAGGCCGCCGAGGCGGCCGCCGCCGCCCAGCGCGCCCAGGAGCAGGCGAACGCGGCGGCCGCCCAGCGCGCCGCCGCAGCCAGTGCCAGCAACAGCGGTGGCGGTGGCAGCCAGGCGTCGAGCGGTGGCGCGCAGGCGCTCTCGGTGCCCGCAGCCGCCCGCCAACCCGTGCCCCAGGCGTCGTCGCGGGCCGGGACGGCCGTCGCCGCCGCCCTCAGCCAGCAGGGGGTGCCGTACCGCTTCGCGGCGTCCCAGCCGGGTGTCGCCTTCGACTGCTCCGGGCTCACGGCGTGGGCGTGGGCGCAGGCCGGCGTGTCGCTGCCGCACCAGTCGCGGGCCCAGCAGGGCACCGTCCCGAACATCCCGGTCAGCGAGGCCCAGCCCGGTGACCTGCTGTTCTTCTACTCGCCGATCAGCCACGTCAGCATCTACCTCGGCGGCGGCCAGCACGTCCACGCCCCCAACAGCGGCTCGGTGGTCAACGTGGCGTCGGTGAACTGGAACAACGTCGTCGCCGTCGGCCGCCCCGGCTGACGACCATCACCCGGAGCGGCCGGGACCCACTGCGGCGCCGGCTCAGCAGCCGGCTGTCATCGGTGGTCGGCGCCGCGCTCGGCATCCGAGTGTTTCGTGCATCCGAGTGTGTGGTGCGGGTGGCCCCCTCACGAAACACTCCGATGACGACTCCCGGCGGGCGCGTGCCGTTCGGTACGGTTCCGGCGTGCTCGAAGGACTGGATCTCGCCAACGTCGGCCCCTGGATGGAGGCCAACGTCGACGGCGCCGTCGGCCCGTTCGAGGCCTCGCTCATCGGTGGCGGCCGCTCCAACCTGACGTTCACCGTCACGGGCGCCGACGGCCGGAAGTTCGTGCTGCGCCGCCCGCCGCTCGGCCACGTGCTGGCGACGGCCCACGACATGGCGCGCGAGTTCAAGATCATCGCCGCCGTCGGCAAGACGAACGTCCCCGTGCCGCCCGCCCTCGGCCTGTGCACCGACGTCGAGGTCAACGGGGCGCCGTTCTACGTGATGGGCCACGTCGAGGGCGTCGTGCTCGACAGCCCCGAGCGCGCCAGGGCGCTCGACCCGTCGCTGCGCCAGAAGGCGAGCGACGACCTGATCGACGTGCTCGCCGACCTCCACGCGGTCGACATCGACGAGGTCGGCCTCGGCGACCTCGCCCGCCGCGAGGGCTACATCGAGCGCCAGGTCAAGCGCTGGAGCACGCAGTGGGCGAACTCCAAGACCCGTGAGCTGCCGGCGATCGACGAAGTCGCGAAGCGCCTCGGCGAGCGCCTCCCGGTGCAGCAGGGCGCGGTCATCGCCCACGGCGACTACCGGTTCGGCAACTGCCTCACGGACCCCGACGTCGGGCGCATCGCCGCCGTCCTCGACTGGGAGCTGTGCACGCTCGGCGACCCGCTCGCCGACGTCGGCTACCTGCGCGTGTACTGGGCCAACCCGGGCGAGGACGGTCGCCACAACGATCCGACGAGCGCCGGCGGGTTCCCGTCCTACGAGGACCTCCTCGAGCGCTACGCGACGCGCACCGGGCGCGACGTCAGCGGCGTCGACTACTACGTCGCCTTCTCGTCCTGGCGGCTCGCCGTCATCAGCGAGGGCGTGTACTCCCGGTACCTGCACGGCGCGATGGGCGATCAGGGCATGAGCCAGGCCGACCTCGACGGGATGAAGCAGGGCACGGAGCGCCTCGCCGAGAACGCCCTCGCCGCCGTCCGCCGCCTGGCCTGACCGCCGGCGCCTACTCGTAGCCGGGAGCCGGCGACCAGAGCTGGAACTCCCGGCCCTGGTCGTCACGGCAGACGGCGTTCGGCCCGGAGTCGTACGTCGTCTCGCTGACGACCTCGCCGCCGAGCTCGCGGACGCGGGCCACGTAGCGGGCGATGTCGTCGACCCGGAAGTAGAGCACCGCGGCCTCGTCGACGGGGCCCGGCGTCAGGCCCATCGGCAGCTTCGTGTTGGCGACGTGGGCGTACTCGTCACCCTGGCTGCCGCCTTCGGTCTGCCAGCCGAACAGGGCGCCGTAGAACCGGGAGGCGGTCGCCGTGTCCGGCGTGGCGAACGTCAGGTAGCCGACCTCGACGGGCGGTGACCCCGCCGACGGGGCACGGCATCCGTCGGCCGCGGTGATGGTGTAGCCCGCCATCCCGGCCTCGATCTCCGCGATCGACGGCGTGCCGGTCGGGGTCTGGATCATCCAGCGGAAGCCGAACGGGTCGACCATGTCGAAGGAACGGGCGCCGTAGGCCTCGTCGTGCGGCGGCCGGCCGACGAGCGCTCGGCCATCGGCGACGACCCGGGCGTGGACGGCATCGACGTCGGGCACCTCGAGGTGCATCGAGAACGGGGTGCCGCCGAGCGTCGTCGGGGACACGACGGGGACGCCGAGCTCGGGGTACTCGTCGGAGAGCATGAACCGGGCGCCGCCGATCGACAGCTCGGCGTGGCCGATGCGGCCGTCGTCGCCGGTGTAGCGGACCTGCTCGACGGCGCCGAGCACGGCGACGTACCAGTCCATCGCGGCGCCGGCATCGCTGGCGGCGAGGTACGGGGTGATGGTGGACGTCGCACCGGTCGCGGCGGGCGTGGCGGTGGTGGCGGTGGCGGTGTCGGTCATGGTGGTGCTCCTCGCGGGCAGGGTGACGGTGGGCAGGCCGGCCGCGTCGAGGGCGGCGACGAGGCGGTTGCGGAGCCCGGCCACGAAGCGCAGGTCGGGGGCACCCGACGGCTCGTCGATCCGCAGCTGGGCGAACGGATCGCTCACGGGTTCACCTCCTCCTCCTCGTACACGAGCCGGAACGCCCGCTTGGCCCGCACGAGCAGGGCCTCGGTGGCGTGCACGGTGCGGTCGAGCACGGCGGCGCACTCCGGGACGCTGAGCCCGTCGAGGTAGCGCAGCGTGAGCGCGGCGCGGTGGTGGGCGCCGAGCTGCTCGAGCGCGTCGCGGGCGGCGAGCACGTCGAGCTGGGTCTCCCACGGGTCGTCCTCGGCGGCCGTGTCGGGCTCGTCGGCGACGGCGGTGAGGCGCCGCTGCTCGCGCTCGGTGCGCCGCCAGTGGTCGACGAGCTTGTGGCGGGCGATGCCGATCAGCCAGGCGATCGTGACGGTCGTCGACGCGGCCCCGGGACACCGCGTCGACGGCGCCCATGAACACGTCGGACGTGACGTCCTCGGCCGTCGTGCGGTTGCGGCACCGGGCCAGCAGGTAGCCGTAGACCTCGCCGACGGCGTCGTCGTACAGGGCGAGGAGCGCGGCTCCCTGGTCCCCGGCGGCGACGGATGGCACGGCCACGATCCTCCCATCGTCGCGAGCGCCGTGGTTCCGACGCCCTCAGCGCGACACCGCGGCCGACCGGTTCGGCGACGGACGGCGGGCCCCCGGCCGCGCAGTGCCAGGCGACGGCTCGATGGCGGCGGCACCGAGTGGGCGCCGGACCGTGAGCACGGCGACGAGGGCAGCGACGACGGCGGTCGCCGGCGGCGGCGCGCATGACGGTGGCGAAGCCGTCGAGCAGCTCGTCGGTGGCGACGGGCTCGCCCGGCGCGAACCCGGCGACGACGGGGATCGCCGCCACGGCCAGCAGCTGCCCGGTGCGGGCCACGGCGTTGTTGACGCCGGAGGCGACGCCGGCGTGCTCGTCGTCGACGGCGCCGAGCGCGGTGGCCGTCAGCGGGGCGACCGTGAGGGAGAGGCCGAGCCCGAACACGACGATGCCGGGGAACACGTCGGTCCAGTACTCGCTCGCCGCGTCGATGCGCGTCAGCAGGAGCATCGCCGACGGCGACGACGAGCGGCCCGACGGTCATCGGGATCCGCGGGCCGATGCGCTCGGCGAGGGCGCCGGCGCGGGCCGAAAGAGGAGCATCGCCAGCGTGATCGGCACCGTCGCCGCGCCGGCCTGCAGCGGCGTGTAGCCGAGCGGACCCTGCAGGACGAGGCCGAGGAGGAAGAACACGACCCCGAGCGCGCCGTACAGCAGCAGCGTCACGGTGTTGGTCCCGCTGAACGTCGGCGAGGAGAACAACCCCAGCGGGACGAGCGGGCGCGCCGTCCGGCGCTCGACGAGCACGAAGGCCGCGAGGCCGACGAGGCCGGCGCCGGCGAGCCACCACGACTCCTGGGTCAGCCCGAGCGTGAGCCCGGCGAGGGCGAGGGCGCCGAGCACGGCGCCGGGCACGTCGACGCGGCCGTCGGCGTTCGGGTCGCGCGACTCGGGCACGTGGCGCACCGCCACCGTCACGACGGCCGCGCCGAGCGGCACGTTGAGCAGGAAGATCCAGCGCCAGGAGGCGGCGTCGACGAGCCAGCCGCCGAGGAACGGCCCGATCGCCGTCGCCACGCCGCCGAGCCCGGACCACGCGCCGATCGCCCGGCCGCGGTCCTCCGGGGCGAACGAGGCCTCGATGATCGCCAGGCTGCCGGGCGTGAGGATGGCCGCGGCGACGCCCTGGGCGACCCGCGCGCCGACGAGCATCGGCACGTTGACGGCGACGGCGCAGCACACGGAGGCGACCGTGAAGGCGATGGCGCCCGTCACGAACATGCGGCGGCGCCCGTAGCGGTCACCGAGGCCGCCGCCGACGAGGATCAGGGCGGCGAGCGCGAGCGTGTAGCCGTTGAGGATCCACTGCAGTCCGCCGAACGTGGCGTCGAGGTCCTCGCCGATGCGTGGCAGGGCCAGGTTGACGACCGTGCCGTCGAGCATCGCCATGCTCGACCCGAGCACGGTGGCGAGCAGCACCCAGCGACCACGCGCCTCGGCGACCCGCAGCGCGGCCGTCATCGAGCGGGCGGGCCGGGCAGTCTCGCCGGCCGCGTCGCGTCGGCCGCGCCGCCATCCCGGCGAGCGCCTCGAACACGACGCGGTGGGCGGCGTTCACGGTGAGGTCGCTGACGTCGTACGGCGGGGCGACCTCGACGACGTCGACGCCGACGACGTCGTGCTCGTGGCACAGCCGCCGGACCATCCGCAGGAGGTCGGAGCTGGCGATCCCGCCGGGCTCCGGCGTCCCGGTGCCGGGGGCGAACGCCGGGTCGAGCACGTCGATGTCGACCGAGATGTACAGCTTGGCGGCCTTCGCCAGCGCCTCGCCGACGGCGTCGGCCATCACGTCCTTGAAGCCGCGGTCCCAGATCTCCTGCATCGTGTGCCAGGTCATGCCCTGCTCGAGCATCCACTGGAACGTGTCCTGCGGCGGCCAGTAGCCGCGCAGGCCGACCTGCACGAAGTGGGTGCCGGGCACGGCGCCGGACTCGATCAGGCGGCGCATCGGCGTGCCGTGGCTCGCCAGGTTGCCCTCGATGATGTCGGCCGTGTCGGCGTGGGCGTCGAAGTGGACGATGCCGACGTTGCCGTAGCCGTGGACATCGGCGACGGCCGTCGCGGACGGCCACGTGATCGAGTGGTCGCCGCCGAGGATGACGGGCACGATGCCGCGCGAGGCGACGGCGTGGACGCGCTGGCGGATGTTGGCGTGCGAGCGCTCGGTCTGGCCGTGCGGGCAGTGGGCGTCGCCGAAGTCGACGACCTCGAGCCAGTCGAAGATCTCGAGCCCGAGATCCAGGTGGTACGTGCCCGGCTCGTACGCGGTCGCCCGGATCGCGCGCGGCCCGAAGCGGGCGCCGGCGCGGTTGGTCGTGGAGATGTCGAACGGGGCCCCGACGATCGCCACGTCGGGCTGCCACGCGTCGAGCTGCTCGACGTCGGTGAGGAACGGCCGCTGCCCGAACGACACCATCCCGGCGTGGGCCAGCCCGAGCTGCTCGACCATCCCCGGCGTCAGCTCGCGCTGCGGCCGGTGCTCGTGGTCGTGCCCCATCGCGGCGAACTTAACCCGCCGCGACCATCCGAGTGTTTGGTGCATCGGAGTGTTTGCTGCGGGGAAGCCCCGCAGCAAACACTCCGATGAGCGCTACTGGAAGCGCCAGCGCGTCGCCCGGGTGCTGAAGGCGTCCTCCCGCTCGATGATGCCGAAGCCCCGCTCCGGGACCATCTCGAAGCACGCGTTGGCGCGCAGGAAGTCGGCGGTCACGCCCTCGCCGTCGTACTTCGTGAGGTAGCGCTCGATCCAGGGCTCGATCATGGCGTCGTCGGTGAGGCGCGTCGCCCGGCCCTCGATCGACACGACCTCGACGGTCGAGTCGGCCATCACGCACACCTGCGGGTTCGCCTCCACGTTGGCGGCCTTGCGGGAGCCCGGCGCGCACGACCACATGAACCCCGGCATGGCGTCGTCCCACACGCCCCACACGGGCAACGCCTGCGGTCGCCCGCTGGCCGACGCGGTGACGACCCAGAGGTTGCGGGAGCGCTCCAGACGGTCGGCCGCCCACGACCAGGGCAGCGCTTCCCACGCGTCGGTGTCCACCCCGTACTCGGGCATGTGCGGGCGCTCGGCGATCGGCTCGGCCATGGCGCGACGGTACGCGCCGCGTCGACGGCCAGTGCCTACGGGTACGGCTGCGTGAACGCCCAGTCGAGCAGGGCCGTCGCACCGGCGTCGCGGGCCGCCTCGGTGGGGGCCCCGAGGACGACGGCGATCATCCGCCGCCCGTCGCGCATCGCCGACGCGACGATGCACCACCCGGCGTTCGTCGTGCGTCCGGTCTTCACGCCGTCGGCGCCGGGGTACTTCCCGAGGAGGTCGTTCGTCGACGGGATCGACTTCCCGTTGAGCTGCGCCTCGATCGCGCGCCACCGTCAGCTGGAACGTCTGGTTGCCCATCAGGAACGCAGCGAGGCGGGCCATGTCGTTGGCCGACGAGAACTGGCCGTCGGCGTCGAGGCCGCTGACGTTCACGGCGTGGGTGTTGGCGAGGCCGAGGTTGGCGGCCTGCTGGTTCATCAGCTCGGCGAACTGCGCCTCACCGCCGGCGATGTCGAGGGCGAGCAGGCGGGCGGCGTCGTTGGCGCTGACGATGAGCATCGCCCGGATGAGCAGGTCGCGGGGGAGCTCCTGGCCCTCGGTGATGCCGATCCGCGACTCCTCCGGGTCGACGATGAGCCCGGGTGGCGCGGTGACCACCTTCACCGGGTTGCCCGCGGCGTACGCGGTCTGGGCGGCGAGCAGCTTGATGACGCTGCCGACGGGGAGCTGGGCGTCGGCGTTGTTGGCGGCCGGGAGGAACCCGCCGAGGCGCATGTCGTAGACGGCCCAGGCCGCGGCCTCGACGGTCGGCACGAGCGTCGTGGGCGGCGCCGGCGGGGGCGCGGGGGCCGTCGTCGGCGGCGGTGTCGGCGGTGGTGTCGGCGGTGGCGTGGTCGGCGGCGGTGGTGCGGCCGTCGTCGGCGCCACCGTCGTCGGGGCGACGGTGGTCGGCGCCACGCCGGCGTCCACGAGCGTGCCGGTGCCCGTCGTCGCCGAGTCGAGCGGCGCGTCGCTGCGCGGCGGCAACGTGTCGTCGTCGCCCCCGCTGCAGGCCGCGAGCAACGCCGCGGCGAGGCCGGCGGCGAGGAGCTTGCGGGCGACCAGCATCGGGCCGGAACGGTACCGGCAGGCGACGCCGCTCCGAGGTCATCGGGGGCCGCGGAGTCATCGCACCAGGCCCCGGATAGCCTCCTGCACCCGTGGTGTCCTCCTCGTCCACCAAGAAGGCCGCTCGGCTCGCCCAGAAGGGCAAGGGCAAGCGCGTCCGGTTCCAGGGCGGCACCCTGTTCCCGATGATCGTGCTGGCGATCCTCGTGATCGGCCTCGGCACGATCGTCTACGCCCGGGCCTCCGTGCCCGCCGCCGACTCCTCGCCGCCGACCATCGAGGACCACTGGCACATGGCCTACGGCTTCTCGCTCTGCGACCAGCCCGACACGTTCGTCCAGCTCAGCGGCAACCTCGAGGAGCAGGGCGGCGAGCACTTCAACGACTACGCCCGCACCGGTGTGCACAGCCACGACGACGGCGTCATCCACTGGCACCCCTTCACGTCGGCCGCCGTCGGCAAGAACGCCGACCTCGGCCTGTTCCTCGACAACTACGGCGTCGAGCTGACCGACGAGAAGCTGACGTTCCCCGAGGGCCAGAACGTCAACGGGCTGCGCGAGTACGTCGAGGGCGAGACGAAGTGCCCGGACGGCAAGGAGGGCGAGCTCTCCGTCACCGTGTGGCAGAGCCCCGACGACACCAGCAGCGGTGACACCTACGTGTCCGGCTTCGACGACATCCGGATGACGAAGAACAGCCTCGTCTTCACCATCTCCTTCCAGCCTCGCGGCACCGACAAGACGATGCCGCCGTGGGCCGCCCAGCTCGAGGAGCTCGGCGCCGTCGACTCCGGGTCAGGCCGCGCCGATCAGCCCGACGAGCACGACCCCGGGCAGCACGCCGGCCGGTGGCAGCACCGCCGGCCGGTGGCAGTGTGACGCCCGCCGCCGGTGAGCCCTCGGACGCGTCGACGACGACGACCGCTGCGACGACGACCACTGCCGCGGCCGGCTAGCGCGTTGGTCCGCGTGCGACTGTCGACGACCGGTCGCTGACGCGGTGCCGGCGATGGGTCGTCTGCCTACCGACGTGAACGTGATCGGGTCCGGCCCGAACGGGCTGGTGGCCGCGATCACGATGGCCCGGGCCGGGCGGCGCGTCACCGTGTTCGAGGCGGCGGCGACCCCGGGTGGCGGGTGCCGCACGGCGGAGCTGACCGAGCCGGGCTTCCGTCACGACGTCTGCGCCACCGTGCTCCCGCTCGCCGTCGGGTCGCCCGCGCTGCGCGACCTGCCGCTCGCCGCCCACGGCGTGCTGTGGATGCACCCCGAGGTCGCGCTCGCCCACCCGTTGGAGGACGGCGCCGTGTTGCTGCACCGGTCCCTCGACGACACCGCAGCCGGTCTCGGCGCCGACGGCGACTCGTGGCGCCGGTTGATGGCGCCGCTCGTGCGGGGCCCGGGACCAACCGACGACCTGCTGGCGCTGCCATCGTTCCCTCGTCACCCCGTGGCCGTCGCCCGCTTCGCACCGCTCCGGCCTGCCCGGTGCCGAGCGCGTCGCCCGCCGGCGGCTGTCGACCGCGGGCGGCCGGGCGCTGTTCGGCGGTCTCGCCGCCCACTCCGTGCTGCCCCTCGACCGCTGGTTCTCGTCGGGCGTCGGCCTGACGCTCGCCGCCTACGCCCACCTCGTCGGCTGGCCGGTCGCCCAGGGCGGCGCGCAGGCCGTCGTCGATGCGTTGGTGGCGATCCTGCGCGAGCACGGCGGGGACGTCGTGTGCGACCACCGCATCGACGACCTCGCCGCGCTGCCGCCGGGCATCGTGCTCGCTGACGTCGCCCCGTCGGCGCTCGTGCGCATCGCCGGCGACCGCATGCCCGAGCGTGCGCGTCGCCGCTACGCCCGGTTCCGGCGTGGCCCGGGCACGTTCAAGCTCGACTACGCGCTCGCCGGTCCGGTGCCGTGGACCGATCCCGCCGTCGGCCGCGCCGGCACCGTCCACGTCGGCGGCACGTTCGAGGAGATCGCCGCCGCCGAGGCGACGGTCGGCCGCGGCGGCCACCCCGTGCGGCCGTTCGTGCTGGCCGCCCAGGCGACGACGTGCGACCCGACGCGGGCGCCCGCGGGGCAGCACACGCTGTGGGCCTACTGCCACGTCCCCAACGGCTCCACGGTCGACATGACCGAGGCCGTCGAGCGCCAGATCGAGCGCTTCGCGCCGGGGTTCCGCGACGTCGTGATCGCCCGCCACGTCACGATGTCGCCCGCCCTCGAGGCGTACAACGCGAACTGCGTCGGCGGCGACATCACCGGCGGCCTCTCGGACTGGCGCCAGCTCGTCAGCCGCCCGGTGCTGTCGCGCGCGCCGTGGCGCACGCCGATCCCGGGCGTGTACCTGTGCTCGTCGTCGACGCCGCCCGGCGGCGGCGTCCACGGCATGAGCGGCCTCCACGCCGCCCGCACCGCCCTGCGCGACCACCCCAACTGAGGTTTCTGACGACACTTCCGCCCGCTGGGCGGGCCGAAGTGTCGTCAGAAGCGGGCGGTGTCCAGGGCGAGCGCGGCCCGGCGACCCTCGAGGACCGCCTCGTGGACGGTGCGCGGGGCGACGCAGTCACCGGCGGCCGCGACGGCTCCGACGATCGGCGCCGTCGGGAGGCGGAAGCCGCAGTCGACGAGGGCCGCGCAGGGCACGACGCGATCGACACCGGTGTACTTGTCGCGCAGCGTCGCACCGTCGGGGCCGACGGATCGCAGCAGGCTGCGCCGTTCGACGCGGACGCCGGCCTGGGCGAGGCGGACGTTGGCCGGCGCGAGGTCACCGGAGCGGGCCAGCTCGTTGCCGGCGATGTTGTCCTGCGTCACGAGCACGGCCCGCCCGCCGAGCTCCTCGGCGAGGGCGACCGCGATGGGGCCGCCGATCGGGTCGAACACCACGACGTCACCGCGGTCGGGCAACGTCGCATCGCCGCGCCGGAACGCCGCGACGTCGACGACGAGGGCGCCGTCGGCGATCTCGTACTCGTGGGTGCCGGCCTGGCCGCCGGTGCACTGCACGACGCACCCGCCGGCCGGGACGTCCGTCGTCGCGGTCCGCACGTCGACGCCGAGCCGGGCGACCTCGGCGGCGAGCCAGGCGACGAGCTCGCCGTTCGGGCCGGCGACGGCGGCCAGCCCGCCGAGCGCGGGCGCCTGCTCGACGAGCGTGACGCGATGGCCGCGGCTCGCGGCGACGCGCGCTGCCTCCAGGCCGGCGGGGCCGCCGCCGACGACCGTGACGTCGCGGGCCACGGCGGCCGCCGACGTCCAGTCGGGGTCCTCGGTCTCGCGGCCCGCGGAGGGCTCGCCGATGCACGTCACCAACGGGTTGCGGGCGTCGCGGACCTGGCACGTCTGGTTGCAGCGGGTGCACGGGCGGACCTGCTCGGGGGTGCCGGCACGCACCTTGGCGACGAGGTCGGGGTCGGCGATCTGGGCACGGGTCATCTCGACCGCCGCGCAGACGGCCGGATCGTCGTAGCCGCCGAGCGCCCACTCCGCCTGGCCGACGTCGACGACCGAGCCCTGCAGGACCACGGGCACGTCGACGGCCGCCGCGATCGTCCCGGCGAGGGCGACGTTGATGCCCGTCGGTTGGTGGAAGTCGGGGCGCGTCTGCTCGATGGAGAAGATCGCCCCGCGCACCACGACGACGTAGTCGACGCCCGCCGCGACGAGCTCGGTGGCGATCGCCGGCGCCATGTCGGGCGTGATGCCGGCCCACGGCGCCAGCTCGTCGCACGACAGGCGCAGCCCGACGATGCGGTCCCGGCCGACCGCGGCCCGCACCGTCGTCACGACGTCGCGCGCCAGGCGCAGCCGGTCCGTGCCCCAGTCGTCGCCGCGCTGGTTCGTCAGTCCGGACAGGAACTGGCGCACGAGGCTGTGCTGCCCGGCGTTGATCTCGACGCCGTCGCAGTCCGCCTCGACCGCCCCGCGGGCCGCGGCGCCGAAGCCGGTGACGACGGCGGCGATGTCCTCGGCCTCCATCCACTTCGGGACCTCGCGGGAGGCGACCTCCGGCACCCGCGACGGCGCCCACAGCGGGCGCTGGCTGTACGCCGACGAGCCCTGCCCGCCGGCGTGGTCGAGCGAGGCGATGACGAGGGCGCCGTGCGGCCGGCAGGCGGCGACGATCGTCGCCCACCCGGCGGTCGCCACCGACGCGAGCGGGGCCCGCTCGTAGGGCCAGTCCGAGTCGTGGACGCTCGCCCCCTCGACGACGATCGTCCCGCAGCCGCCACGGGCCCGGCGCTCGTAGTACGCCGTGTGGCGGGCGGTGAAGCGGCGATCGTCGTCACCGAGGTTGGTGACGTGGGGCCCGAAGAGCACCCGGTTGGGCGCCGTCCGCGGACCGAGGGCGACCGGTTCCAGCAGCTTCATCGGAGTACGGCGCGCTGGGCAGGCCCGCACCACCTACTCGGACGGCACCACATGCTCGGATGGGACGGGGTCGTCAGCGGCGGACGAAGGTGACGGGGCTGGCCAGCGGGGCGGCGCGCCGGGAGTGGTCCATCGCCGGGCGCGGCGTGCTCCCGGCGCCGACGCCGACGAGCAGCGCCTCGCCGTGGCCGTTGACGCACTCCGGGTCGGGGCCGTCCAGCGGGAGGCCGGTGAAGAACTTGGCCGCCATGCAGCCGCCCTGGCAGGCGTCGTAGCTGCCGCAGCTGGCGCAGGCCCCGGCGGACTCCGGCTCGCGCAGCGACAGGAACAGCTCGCTCTCGCGCCAGATCGACGCGAAGCCGCCGGCGTCGCGCACCGAGCCGGCCTTGAACTCGTCGTGGATCACGAACGGGCAGGCGTAGACGTCGCCGATCGGGTCGATCAGGCACACGACCCGGCCGGCCCCGCACATGTTGAGGCCCGGCAACGGCTCGCCGAGCGCGTTGAGGTGGAAGAACGAGTCGCCGGTGAGCACGTCCTCGCCGTGGGCGAGCAGCCACTTGTAGATCTGGTACTGCTGGTCGTTCGTCGGGTGCAGGTCGTACCACGAGTCGGCGCCGCGGCCCGACGGGCGCAGCCGCGTGACGCGCAGCTGGGCGCCGTAGGAGTCGGCCAGCGCCTTGAAGTCGTCGAGCTGGTCGACGTTGTGGCGGGTCACGACGACCGACACCTTGAACGGCCCGAACCCGGCGTCGGCGAGGTGGTCCATCGCCCGGCGCGCGGTGTCGTAGGAGCCGGCGCCGCGCACGGGATCGTTGATCGCCGCCGTCGCGCCATCGAGGCTGATCTGGACGTCCATGTAGTCCATCGCCGCCAGCCGGCGGGCGGCGTCGGCATCGAGGTACGTGCCGTTGGTCGAGAACTTGACGCCGATGCCGTGGTCGACGGCGTACGTGACGAGCTCGAAGAAGTCCTTGCGGATCATCGGCTCGCCGCCGCCGATGTTGATGTAGAAGACCTGCAGCCGCTGCAGCTCGTCGAGCACGTGCTTGGCCTCGGTGGTCGACAGCTCGCGAGGGTCGCGGCGCCCCGACGACGACAGGCAGTGCACGCACGCCAGGTTGCAGGCGTACGTGAGCTCCCACGTCAGGCAGATCGGCGCGTCGAGCCCGCCCTTGAGCTGCTGCACGAGTTGCGTTTGCGTCATTGGCGATCCTCCACCTCTTCTGCCGCGACCGGCCCGTGCGGCGCCTGGCGGCGCCAATGACGCGAAGACCGTGACAATTGTTCGCTCGCAAGCTCGCTCACGCCGGCACGGCCTCTCGGATCAGGTGCGAACGTTCCAGCGACTCGAGCGCGGTGACGAACGACGGCCAGCGGGCCTCGTCGATCGCGCACGCCCGCAGCGCGTCGGCCACCGTCTCGTGATCGCCGAGCGCCCGCACGAGGCGCACGACGTCGGGGTGCTTGAGGAAGATCAGGCGGCGGTTGCCGTAGTGGTAGGCGAGCGCGCCGAACGGCTCCGGTCGCAGGGCGACCTGCGGATCGAGGGCCAGCCGGCGGTCGAGCATCGGCGCGGGGTCGCGGGCGTCAGTAGACGCCGCACATCCCGTCGATCGAGATCTCCTCGACGAGCAGCTCCTCCTCGACGAGGGTGTCCGTCACATCGCTCGGCGCGGTGTCCACCTGCTCGAGGGTCGCGGTGTCGTTCTCCATGCCGGTGAGGCTACTGCGCACCCGGGTCCCACCCCAGCCGGACGACGCCCGAAACCACCTCGTCGGAACGGGCGTTCCGGCGGGAGACTGGGCCGGTGCCGACCGCTTCGCCGTCGCGTGGGCGCGCCCTGATCGCCCTGCTCCGGCCCGACGCCCCGCGTTGGGCCGTCCTCGGCGCGCTCCTCGGCGCGTCGTCGGCGCTCGCGCTCGCCGGGCCGCTCGTCGTGCGCACGATCGTCGACCGGGCCACCGACGGCGCCCCGACGTCGACGTTCGTGGCGCTGGCCCTGCTGTTCCTCGCCATCGCCGTCGTCACCCAGGTCATCGGCGTCGTCGTCATCCGCTACGCGACCGTGACGGCCTGGGGCACGACGAACGAGCTGCGCCTGCGCATGACGCGCCACGTGCTCGGCCTCGACCACGAGTTCCACCGCACGCACACGCCGGGCGAGCTGATCCAGCGCGTCGACGGTGACGTCACGTCGGTGTCCGACTTCCTGTCGCAGGTCGTGCCCCGTGCGGTCGGCGGGGTGATGCTCGTGACCGGGATGCTCGCCGTGCTGACGGTGCTCGACTGGCGCCTCGGCCTCGGCATGCTCGTCTACCTCTGCCTCACCGTCGCCGTGCTGATGGCGATGCGCCACCGGGCGATCCACGAGGCCTCCGACGAGATGGGCGCCCTCGCCCAGTTGTACGGCGGCATCGAGGAGCGCCTCACCGCCTCCGAGGACCTGCGCGCCAACGGCGCCGGCGTGCACGCCATGTGGCGCTTCGTCGAGGACAGCGGCGGCATGCTGCGCAGCTCGGTGCGCCGCCAGCGGGCGTTCATCCGCATGTGGTGGGCGGTGCAGGGCTCGGTCACGCTCGGCTCGGTGCTCGCCCTCGTCGTCTCGGCGACGCTGGTCGCCAACGGGGCGATCACGGTCGGCACGGCGTTCCTGCTGTTCCAGTACGTCCTCGTGATCTCGCGCCCGCTGGAGGACCTCGTCCACCAGCTGGAGACGGTGCAGAAGGCGAACGGGGCGATGATCCGCGTCCTCGACCTGCTCGAGGTGCGGGCGACGATCGTCGACGCCGGCACCACGTCGCCGCCGCCGGGCGCCCTCGGCGTGTCGTGCCGCGGCGTCTCCTTCGGCTACGGCGACGTCGACGAGGACGGCGACGAGCAGACGATCCTGCGCGACATCGACCTCGACATCGCGCCGGGCCGTTCCGTCGGCGTGGTCGGGCGCACGGGCTCCGGCAAGACGACGTTCTCGCGCCTGTTGCTGCGCCTCGTCGAGCCGACGGCGGGCACGGTGTCGCTCGGCGGCGTCGCGATGGCGGACATCCCCTTCGCCGAGCTGCGCCGCCGCGTCGCCCTCGTGCCCCAGGAGGTCGAGCTCTTCGAGGGCACGATCCGCGACAACGTCACGCTGTTCGACCCCGAGCCGAGCGACGACGCGGTGATCGACGCCCTCACGCGCGCCGGGCTGGGATCGCTCGCCCGGTCCGGGCATCCACCGTGCCCTCGGTGCCGGCGGCGCCGGCATGTCGGCGGGGGAGTCGCAGCTGCTCGCGCTGGCACGCGTGTGGCTGCGCCAGCCCGACCTCGTCGTGCTCGACGAGGCGACGGCGCGCATCGACCCGGTCACCGAGCAGCGCCTGGAGGCCGCCGTCGCCCAGCTCATCGAGGGGCGCACGACGCTCATCATCGCCCACAAGCTGTCGACGCTGCGGATGGTCGACGAGGTCGTCGTGTTCGACCACGGCCGCGTCGTCGAGCACGACCAGCGCGAGGTGCTGGCGCGCTCCGGCAGCAGCCGCTGGCGCCAGCTGCTCGAGCTCGCCCTCGAGGTCGGGCCCGACGACGACGCCAGCATCGTGAACAGGCGGTACCGGCATGACGCTGCTCATCGATCCCGACGAGTCCGGCGAGCTGCCGATCTGGCGCATCGCCTGGCGGGCCGCCCACCACGAGCCGCGCTCGTTCTGGCTCGGCTGGTTCGCGTTCGTCGTCTTCTTCTCGATGCCCGCGCTGACCGGCTACCTGCTGGCGAGTGGGTTCGAGGCGCTCTCGAACGGTGACACCAACGCCGTCTACCGCTACGCCGCGGCGGTGGCCGTCGCCGAGACGCTGCGCATGGCGTCGGTCCACTTCGGCGCCATCACGTGGACCAAGGCGTGGGCGCACATGCAGACGCTCCTGCGCGCCAACCTGCTGACGGCCCAGGTCGCCAGCGGTGGGCCCGAGGCCGGCCAGCCCGTCGGCTCCGCCGGCGAGGCGCTGACCCACTTCCGCGACGACACCGAGGACATCGCCATGCTCGTCGACGGGCTCGTCGACGTGTCCGGCGGGCTCGTGTTCACGGTCGCGGCCGGGTTCCTGCTCGGGTCGGCCGACGCGCTCGGCGGCCGCCGTGCTGCTCATCCCGCTCGTCGGCGTCGTGCTCACGACCAAGGCGCTCGACGGCCGCATCAAGCGCTACCGGGCCGACGATCGCGCCGCGACGGCCGCCGTCACCGGTCTCGTCGGCGACATCATGGCGGCCGCCACGACGGTCAAGGTCAACAACGCCACCGACGCGATGCTCGGGCGGCTGCAGGGCCTCGTCGAGGAGCGCCGGCGCACAGCCGTTCGCGACCAGGTGCTCGACGAGGGCGTGATGGCGTTCAGCCAGGGTGCCGCCGACGTCGGGCTCGGGCTCGTGCTGCTCGTGAGCGCGGGCGCGCTGGCGAACGGCTCCTTCGACGTCGGCACGCTCGCCCTGTTCGTCGCCTACCTCGGCTGGCTGAGCTTCCTGCCACGGATGGTCGGGCGCATGCTCGCCCGCCGCAAGCAGGCGTCGATCGCCGTCGACCGGATGCGCCAGCTCGTCGCCGGCCGGTCACCCGAGCGCCTGGCGCAGGCGCGGGTCTTGCCGATCGAGCGCCGCCAGCGCGGCGAGCGTCCGCCCCCGGACCGGCCGGACCGCGTCCCGCTCGACGTGCTCGACGTCGTCGGGCTGGCGGCGCGCTACCCGGGCGGCGCCGGCGTGCACGACATCACGTTCTCGATGCGGCGCGGCGACTTCGTCGTGCTGACCGGTCCCGTCGGCGCCGGCAAGAGCACGCTGCTGCGCGCCCTGCTCGGCCTGTCGTGGCAGGCCGAGATCGTCGGCGAGATCCGGTGGAACGGCACCGCCCTGCGCGACCGCGCCGCCTTCCTCGTGCCGCCGAACGCGGCGTTCCTGCCCCAGGTGCCGCAGCTCGTGTCGGACTCGGTGCGCGACAACGTCGGGCTCGGCCCCGTCGACGACACCGCCTTCGCCCACGCCCTGTCGCTCGCCGCCATCGACGACGACGTGGCCGACATGCCCGACGGCGAGCGGACGCTCATCGGGCCGCGCGGCCTGCGGCTGTCCGGCGGGCAGCGCCAGCGACTGGCGACGGCGCGGGCGCTCGTGCACGCCCCCGAGCTCGTCGTGCTCGACGACCTGTCGAGCGCCGTCGACGTGGAGACGGAGCTGCAGCTGTGGGACAACCTCGCCGCTGCCGGCCTCACGGTGCTCGCGGTGTCGCACCGCGCCGTGGCCTTCGAGCGCGCCGACCAGGTCCTCCGCCTCGACCACGGCGCCCTGACCGGCTTCTGACACCACTTCGGTGGTCCCAGACCACCGAAGTCTCAGGAGAAATCGCTTGGGGCCGCCCGCCGGCCTGGATAGCGTCGCCTCCCCCTGTGTCAGGAGCGGTGCCCTTCCCCGAGCTGGCGGACGAACGCGAGCGGCTGGCCTTCTCGCGCGCGTCCCGGGACCGGATGATCGAGCGCCTCGAGCGCGTCGACCCGCAGAGCGCCGCCGACGAGTTCACGGCCGAGTACGTCGAGGTCACCGTCGAGGAGGCGCTGGAGGACCTCAGCTCGCCGGGCGCCGGCGACTTCTTCGGTCGCATCGACACCCACGACGCCGGTGGCGAGACGTGGTACATCGGCCGGCGCCACATCGAGGACGACGCCCACGACCCGGTCGTCGTCGACTGGCGGGCGCCGATCGCCGCGCCGTTCTACCGCGCCACCGGGGCCGACCCGCTCGGCGTCGACCTGCGGCGGCGCTTCATGCTCGACGAGGGCGAGTTGACGGCCTACCTCGACGAGCACCTCGACGACCCCGACGCGGGCGACGTCGCCGGCGGCATCCCCGACCCCGTGCTCGCCGAGATCGGCGCCGAGCGCACGGGCGCGATGCGCGAGATCGTCGCCACGATCCAGGCCGAGCAGGACTTCGTCATCCGGGCCCCGATGGAGCAGGTCCTCGTCGTGCAGGGTGGCCCGGGCACGGGCAAGACGGCGGTGGCCCTGCACCGCGCCGCCTACCTCCTGTTCGAGCACCGCCGCCGCCTCGCCCGCGACGGCGTGCTCGTGATCGGCCCGAACCGGGCGTTCCTCGACTACATCGGCAACGTCCTGCCGTCGCTCGGCGAGCGCAGCGTGCGCCAGACGACGGCGCTCGACCTGTGCGTGCCGAAGGTCGACATCACCGGCGTCGACGAGCCCGGCGGCGGCCCGGGCCAAGGGCGACGCGGCGATGCTCGAGGAGCTGCAGCTGGCGGCCCTGCTCGGCATCAAGCCGCCCGACCGAGGACGTCGTCGTGCCGATCGGCGTGCGGCGCATCGTGTTCACGGGCGGCCGAGATCGGGGAGTGGCTGGACCGGGCCGCCGACGGTGTCGTGCCGTTCAACCAGCGGCGCCACCGGCTGCGGTCGATCGCCCAGCAGGAGCTGCGCCGGCGCACCGGCGGCGACGACGCGTGGAGCGCGGCCGGGCCGTTGCGCAAGGCGCTCGACGCGGCGTGGCCGACGCAGCAGCCGATCAAGCTCGTCGACCGGTTGCTGCCGGGGCCGCGCGGCAAGAAGCGGGCGTGGACGGCCGCCGACCAGCTGCTCGTCGACGAGGCCAACTCGATCCTCAACGGCCCGCCGCTCGTCTACGGCCACGTCGTCGTCGACGAGGCCCAGGACCACTCGGCCGTCGCCCTGCGCGTGATCGGCCGGCGCAGCCCGGCGGCGTCGATGACGCTCGTGGGCGACGTCGCCCAGTCGACGACGCCGGCCGGGCAGGAACGCTGGGCCGACGTGTTCGCCTACCTCTCGATCGCCGACAACGCCGTCGGAGACATCGCCGAGCTGACGATCGGCTACCGCGTGCCGGAGCCGATCCTCACGGTCGCCAACCGGCTGCTGCCGCTGACCGGGGTCGACGCCAGCGCCAGCCGCAGCGTGCGCGTCGAGGGCCACGACCCGTCGTGGACGCACGTCACGGCGGCCGAGCTGCCGGCGACCGTGGCCGGCGTCGCGGCACGGCTCAAGCACCGCCACCGGCTGACCGGCGTCGTCGCCCCCGTCGAGCTGCACGCCGCCATCGCGGCCGCCCTGGAGCCCGCCGGCATGCACGCCGTCGACCACCTGCACCAGCTGCACCCCGGCGAGGTGCCGCTGTTCGGGCCGGAGCAGGTGAAGGGCCTCGAGTTCGACGGCGTCGTCGTCGTCGAACCCGATGCGATCCTCGGCGACACGTCGCGCGGCGCCCGCCTGCTCTACGTGGCGATGACGCGCGCCGTGCAGGAGCTGGCGTTCGTGACGACGTCGCCGACCCCGACCCCCGCGCTCGCCGGGCCCGACCTGTCCGCGTGATCCGGCCCGATCGGGCCGATCCGCACTGACAGGACGGATGCGGACTGGCACCGCCGCTGCGCGGGTGACATCCTCGACGGCGAGAGTGACAGTGATGTCAGTCTCGTGCCCATCCCCCACACCCCCGAGGACACCCGATGACCGCGTCGTTCGCCGCCCCGCCCACCCTCGCGTTCCGAGCCGGTCCCCGCTCGGTCGCCGTGCCCCGCGCCGTCGTGCTCACCGTCGGCGGCGCGCTGCTGACGGCCGCCATGGCCCAGGTCACCGTGCACCTGCCGTGGACGCCCGTGCCCGTCACCGGCCAGACGTTCGCCGTGCTGCTCGTCGCGGCCACGCTCGGCATGCGCCTCGGCGTCGCCAGCCAGGGCCTCTACGTCGTGCTCGGCGCGCTCGGCCTGCCGTTCTACGCCGACGGCCAGGGCGGCTGGACCGCGGCCACCGGCTCGACGGCCGGGTACCTCGTCGGCTTCGTGGTCGCCGCCGCGCTCGTCGGGGCGCTGGCCGAGCGGCGCCAGGACCGCTCCCTGCTGACCGCCCTGCCGGCCGCCCTCGCCGGTACGGCCGTCATCTACGCCTGCGGCGCGGCGTGGCTCGCCCACTCGCTCGGCGTCTCGGCCGACGAGGCCATCGCGCTCGGCGTGACGCCGTTCCTGCTCGGCGACGCGGCGAAGATCGTGGTCGCCGGCGTCGGCCTGCCGCTGGCCTGGCGCCTCGCCGGCGACCGCTGACGAGGGATCCACAACCCGTGGACCCGGGGCCGGGAGGGCGTGCCTAGCGTGTCGGCATGCCCTCCCACCCCGAGTACGTGAACATCTACAAGGCCTTCCCGGCCGGCTACGAGGCGATGTCGGCGCTCGAGCAGGCCTGTGCCGGCGCCATGGACCCGACGCTGTTCGAGCTCGTCAAGCTGCGGGCGTCGCAGATCAACGGCTGCGCCTACTGCATCGACATGCACTGGAAGGACGCCCGCGCCAACGGCGAGACCGAGGAGCGCCTCTACATGCTCGGGGCGTGGCGCGAGGCCACCATCTACAGCGACGTCGAGCGAGCCGCCCTCGCCCTGACCGACGAGGTCACGCTGATCGCCGACGGCCACGTGCCGCCCGACGTCGAGGCGGCCGCCCGGCAGCACCTCGGCGAGGCGGCGTACGCCGCGCTCGTGTTCACGTTGGCGACGATCAACGCGTGGAACCGCCTGGCGATCACGGCCCACTCCCCGGCCGGCCGCTACCAGCCGAAGGCCCGCGCCGCCAGCAGCTGACGCCATCCGAGTACGCGGCGCGGGCCAGGCCCGCGCCGTGTACTCGCTCGGCGCCGGGTACTCGGATGGGATCGACGGGGTCAGTGCGGGGGCGGGCCGACGTAGCGGGCGCTGGGGCGGATCAGCTTGCCGATGGCGGCCTGCTCGACGGCGTGGGTCACCCAGGCGATCGAGCGGCTGACGGCGAACGTCGGCGTGAACAGCGCCCGCGGCAACCCGGCGGATGCCATCACGACGCCGGCGAAGAACTCGACGTTGCTCGGCAGCGGGCGGTCCGGCTTGAGCCGGCGGAGCGTGTCGAGGATGCGGCCCTCGACGTCGACCGCCTGCTCGACGAGGTCGCCGCCCAGCCCGACGGCGACCTCCCGCAGCAGCGCCGAGCGGGGGTCGCGCGTGCGGTACACGGCGTGACCGAAGCCCATGATCCGGCGGCCGGCGGCGACCTCGCCCTCGACCCACGCCTCCGTGCGCGCCGGGTCACCGATGGCGTCGAGGGCGTCGAGGGCCCGGCTCGGCGCACCGCCGTGGAGCGGCCCGGCGAGCGCGCCGAGCGCGGCGCTGACCACGTCAGCCATGTCGGCGCCGGTCGAGGCGACGACACGGGCCGTGAACGTCGACGCGTTGAAGCCGTGGTCGATCGTCAGGATGAGGTACTGCTCCAGCGCCCGCGCCGCGACGTCGGTCGGGGTCTCGCCCGTCACGGCGCGCAGGTAGGCCGCGGTCGGGGCGAGGTCGGGTGCCTCGTCGAGCGGGTCCTGACCGAGGCTGACGCGGTGCAGGGCGGCGACGATCGTCGGGATCACGGCGGCGACGCGCAGGCCTTGGACGGCGCGCTCGTCCGGGTCGATGTCGATGAGCGGGCGCAGGCCGAGCTCGTCGGCGGCGATCGACACGGCCGCCCGGACGCGACCGAGCGTGGGCCCGGTCGCCGTGGCCAGCGGCTCGAGCACAGGTGCCAGCGACACCGGCAGGCGGCGGGCGGCGGCGATCTCGGCGCGGAACGCAGCCAGCTCGGCGGCGTCCGGCAGGTGGCCGCGGGCGACGAGGTGCCAGACGGCCTCGAACGACTCGTGGCGGGCCAGCTCGGTCGCGTCGAGCCCGCGGTAGTGGTAGAAGCCCGCCTCGCCGTCGACGTCACCGATGGAGGTGTCGGTGACGGCGACGCCGTTGAGGCCGGCGGGGACGTCGATCAGGATGCTCATGACGTCCATCGTCGGCGCGCGAGGGCGACCGATCAACGTTGATCGGATCAACGTTGACGGATCCACGTCGAACGGGCACGATCGTCGCATGACGCGCTACGTCGGGGCCGGCGAGGCCGCCCGTCTGCTCGGGGTCCAGCGGGCCACCCTGTACGCCTACGTCAGCCGGGGCCTCATCGACCGGCGCGTCGCCGTCGACGGGCGCACGTCGCTCTACGCGGTCGACGACGTCGAGTTGCTGGCCGGGCGCGTGCGCAAGCGGGAGACCGAGCCGCGCCCGTCGCTCGACGTGCAGATCGCCACCGCGATCACCGTGCTCGACGAGGCCGGGGTGACGTACTTCGGCCACGACGTGGCCACGCTCGCCCGCTCGTGCTCGTTCGAGCAGGTGGCCGAGCTGCTGTGGACGGGCGAGCTCCCGGCGGCGACGACGTGGCCGGACCCCGACGACGCCGACGTGCAACTCGCCGCCAAGGTCACCGCGGCGATCGGCGTCCACGACGTCGGCACGATGGTGGCGGTGGCCGGCGGGTTCGGGGCCCGCCACCCCAACGACGACCCTCCGACCGCGGCGCGCCGGCTGTTGGGCGTCGCTCCCGACGTGCTGCGCACGAGGCCACGCAAGGACATCCCGCCCGCGGGCAGCATCGCCGCCCGGCTCGCCGCCGCGTGGCACCCGGACCCGACCCCCGCGCTGGCCGGCGTCCTCGACCGGGCGCTCGTGCTGCTCGCGGATCACGAGCTGGCCACCTCGACACTCGCCGTGCGCGTCGCCGGCTCGACGTGGCCCGGCCCGTACCTCGCGTTCGCAGCCGGGCTGGCGACGGTGCAGGGGATGTACCACGGCGGGGCCGCCGCCCAGGCGTACGACCTGCTCGTCGAGTGCGAGCGAGCAGGAGGCGCCGCCGACACCGTCGTGCGCCGGCTCACCGCGCGCGAGAAGCTGCCCGGGTTCGGTCACAAGATCTACGTCGGCGACGACCCACGACTGGCACCGCTCCTCGAGATCGTCGCCGAGCTCCCGGACCCTCACGGGCGCATCGACATCGTCCACGACCTGCTCGCCGAGACGGGCGTGCGCATGACGAAGCGCCCCAACGTGGACGTCGGCCTCGCCGCCCTGACGTTCGTCGCCGGGCTTCCCGGCGACATCCCGTTGTTCGCCGTGGCCCGCATCGCCGGGTTCGCCGCCCACCTCCAGGAGGAGATGCGCGAGCGCCCGGTGCGCTTCCGCGGGATCGCCCGCCCTCGCGGCTGACACGGGGCGCGACGAGGCCCGGCCCCTCGTCGCCGCCGCGAGAGGAGCCGGGCCGGGTCGGGGGGATCAGGCGCTCGTCAGGTCGGCAGCGGGGATCGCGTAGCTCCGCTCGCCGGTGTCGAGGATCGTCTGGCCGCCCTCCTCGCGGGTGTGGTTGGCCACCCACTCGTCGTCCTCGACCACGCCGGCGACGAGGTTCTCGCCGTCGATCAGCACGTTGTCGCCGGCGCCGCCGTCGAGCGTGTCGGTCCCGAGACCGCCGAGCAGGACGTCGTCGCCGTCGCCGCCGAGCAACGTGTCGTCGCCGTCGCCGCCGATCGCGACGTCGTCACCCTCGCCCATGTCGGCCGTGAGGGCGATCGTGCCCGCCGCCACGCCGGAGGCGTCGACCACGTCAGCGCCGGCGAGGGCGTTGACGATCACACGGTCCTGGGTCGGCGACGCGCCGGCGATCGTGATCGCGGCCGCCAGGCCGCGGACCTCGAGGTTGCCGTTGGCGCCGGCGGCCACGACGACGTCGTCGCCGTTGGTCGCGTTGACGACGATGGTGTCGGCGTCGGCGTCCGGCGTGCCCGAGCCGATCGGGTTGGCGAGGTCGGTGTCGACCGTCGTGACGTCGGTGCCGCTGAGGTCGTTGACGACCAGGTTGTCGGCGCCGGCGAGCGCGTTGAGGTCGATCGTCTCGACGTCGTCGAGGTCCATCACGATGTTGCCGAGGTTGCGGAAGAACCGCACCCGTCCGCCGTTGGCCGAGGCGTCGAAGTTCTCAGCGGCGTTGGCGCCGTTGAACAGCATCGAGTCGGCGCCGTCCTGGCCCTCGACGACGTCGCTGCCGTCGCCCGGGTCCCACTGGAACGTGTCGTCGCCGGCGCCCAGCAGCCCGACGTCGTTGCCCTGCTGGCCGTCCAGGAAGTCGTTGCCGTCGCCACCGAGCATCACGTCGATGCCGTTGGAGCCGAGCAGGTTGTCGTTCCCGGCTCCACCGTCGACGGTGATGGCGACGAGCGGGGCGAGGTCGCCGGTCGTGGAGAACGCGTCGTCGCCGCCGTTCGCGTTGAGCAGGAGCTTCTCGGTGGTGCCCATGTCGACGGCGAACGGCGCCGGATCGACGCGGTCGAAGCGCACGCGCGTGCCGTTCGCCGTCGCCGTGAAGCGTTCGGCGCCGGTGCCGCCGTTGACCTCGGTCGTGTCGGTGTCCGCGCCGCCCTCGTTGAGGTCGGTGTCGTCGCCCGGGTTCCAGATCATGCGATCGTCGCCGGACTCGCCGAACGCCTGGTCGTCGGCGTCGCCACCGGTGAGCGTGTCGTTGCCGCCGCCGCCGAACATGCGGTCGAAGCCACCCTTGCCGAGCATCGTGTCGTTGCCGCTCTGGCCGATCAGGTCGTCGTTGGCCGCGCCGCCGGTCATCGTGTCGTCGCCGGAGCCGCCGATCATCAGCACCTTCGGCAACGCGCCGTTGGCCTCGTCCATCGTCAGGACGTCGTTGCCGCCGACGCCGAGCAGCGTGACCGAGCGCGTGTTGGCCACCGTCGGGGTGCCGCCGAGGATCCGGATCGCCCCGCCGTTGAGGAGGATCGCCCCAGCGGCGTCCCGGGAGACGACGATCGTGTCGTTCTGCCCGCTGCCGACGACCGTCAGCACGCCGAGCGTGAAGATCGCCGTCGGGTTGTTGGCGGCGTGGACCGCGCCGGCACTGGTGCCGATCGCCAGACCCATCGCGCTCGGCGCTGGCCAGCCCGCCGATGATGAGCGAGCCGGCCTTCCGCCGCCGCCCGCCGTTCCGTCGTGTTGCCACGATTGCTCCCATCTGTGCGCGCGGCCCGGGGGTCGGGACCGCTTCCGTGGGGGCTGATACGGCGCCGGGCCGCCGACGGTTCGCGCCCTGTGGTGTGACGACGTCGTCACCGACGCCGCGACCAGGCCCGCCGTCTGGGCTCAGCTCGGCGTGCCGAGGTCCTGCCAACTCGACGCCGAGACCTCGACGTCGTCGTGCGCGGCCGCCTTCGTGATGTTGGCGAACGCCGGCGCGCGGTCGGCGTCGGTGGCCTCGGTCTTGTCAGCCGTCGACAACTGCCCGTGCGTGGTGTGGGGCTTCCACGTCGTCGTGGTCATGGCGGGCGCGTGACCCGCGTCGCCGCGTCGCCATGCAGGCGCATCGCGGCGACGGCGCCGATGACGATGACCGCCGGGGCCTCGACGGGCGTCGTCGCGAGCTCGTCGAGACGGCACCGGGTCACGACCTCGTCGAGCGTGGTGGCCGAGCGCACCGTCGCGACGGGCGTCGCCGGATCGAGTCCGCCGGCCATCAGCTCGCCGGCGATCGTCGCCCGCTGGGCGACGCCCATCAGCACGACCACGGTGCCCCCGACGTGGGCGAGCGAGCGCCAGTCGACGTCCGGTTCGCCGGCCCGGCGGTGGCCGGTGACGACCGTGAACGCGGCGGCGACGCCGCGGTGGGTGACGGGGACGCCGGCGGCGGCGGGTGCCGCGACGGCCGACGTGATGCCGGGCACGACCTCGAACGGGATGCCGGCGTCGAGGAGCGCCTGGGCCTCCTCGCCGCCGCGTCCGAAGACGTACGGGTCACCGCCCTTCAGGCGCACGACGCGCCGGCCCGATCGGCCGAGGTCGACGAGGAGCGTCGAGATCAGCTCTTGGGGCACGGGGCGCCCGGGCCGCTTGCCGACGTCGATCAGCTCGGCGTCCGGGCGGGCGAGCGCGAGCACGCCGTCACCGACGAGTGCATCGTGCACGACCACGTCGGCTCCGGCGAGCAGGCGGGCGGCGCGCACGGTCAGCAGGTCGGGATCGCCCGGACCGGCACCGACGAGCGCGACCGTCGTCACGGCGACTCGACGGTTGCCGCGGCGCGGCCGCGGCGGCGGACGACCGGCTCGGGCAGCCACGTCTCGATGGTCTCGGTGCCGACGCCGTGCGTCCAGTCGCCGAACGTGGCGTCGCGGTCGGCCCGGTCGGCGTACTCGGCGAAGATCGGTGCGAGGGTCGCGGCGATCTGGTCCAGCGGGACGTCGGTGCGGATGCGCTGGCCCATGCGGTCGCCGACCGCCGAGCCGCCGACGTAGATGTCGTAGCCGCGCTTGGTCCGCCCGACGATGCCGATCTCACTGTTGTAGGGGCGGGCGCAGCCGTTCGGGCAGCCGGTCATGTTGAGCCGGATCGGGGCGTCACCGTTGCCGGAGTCGGCGAGCGCCTTCTCCAGCTCGGTGACCAGGTCGGGCAAGGCCCGCTCCGCCTCGGCCAGCGCCTGGCCACACGTCGGCAGGGCCGGGCAGGCGATCGACAGCCGGCGCAGCGAGCTGACGTCGCCGGCGAGCTTGACGCCGTGGGCACGGAGGCGGTCCTCGACGAGGTCGGTGCGCCCGTCGGCGATGCCGTGCAGCAGCAGGTCCTGGCGGGCCGTGACCGTGATCTTCGTGACGAGCCCGTCGGCGACGAGCGCGCGCATCGCCGTGCGCAGGTCGACGCCGTCGCGGTCGGCGACCTTGCCGGACGGCACGGGCAGCCCGACGACACCGTCGCGGGTGCCGTGGTAGTCCTCGGTCGTCCACGGTGCCTGCTCGGCGAGCGGGGCGAGCTCGACCCGCGCCCGACGTCCGACCTCGGCACGGATCGTGTCGATGCCGCGCTCCTCGACCGTGTACTTCAGGCGGGCCCGGTGGCGGTCGTCGCGGCGGCCCCAGTCACGCTGCACGGTGACCACGGCCTCGATCACGTCGAGGAGGTGCTCGGGTGCGACCCAGCCCAACGGGACGGCGAGGCGCGGGTACGTGTCGTCCTCCCGGGAGTGGCTCATGCCCATGCTCCCGCCGACGTAGAGGTTGTAGCCGGTGACATCGCCGGTCAGGCCGTCGCGCAGGATCGGCACGATGCCGACGTCGTTGGCGAGGACGTCGACGTTGTTGTCGCCCGGCCACGCCACGCAGATCTTGAACTTGCGCGGCAGGTAGATGTCGCCGTAGATCGGCTCGGCGGAACGCTTGCGGCCGAGCGGGCCCGTGGGGGGCAGTGGCGGGGGGGCCGCGGTGCACGCCTTCTCGCCGTCGACCCACAGGTCCCAGTACGACTCGGTCTGGGGGCGGAACCGGGCCACGATGCTGGCGAGCAGCGGTTCCAGGACCTCCTGGCGCTCGTCGGGCCACGGCGAGGCCATCGTGTTGCGCACGACGTCGCCGCATGCCGCGAGCGTCGTCAGCACCGCTCGGTTGATGCCCTCGACGAGCTCGTGGAGCTCACCCTTGTGGACGACGTGGAACTGCACGCCCTGGCGGGTCGTCAGGCGCATCGTGCCGTCGGCGAGCTCGGCCAGGCGGTCGAGGGCGAGCCACTGCTCGCCCGTGAGCTTGCCGCCGGGGACCGACGCCCGGACCATGCAGGAGTAGTCGAGGCCGAGCTTCTGCTGGGTGCGCTCGCGACGCACGTCGCGGTCGTCCTGCTGGTAGATGCCGTGGAACTTGAGCAGGACCTGGCTGTCGTGGCCGAACGAGTCGGTGCCGTCGGCGAGCTCCTCGGGCACCTCGCCGCGGAGGAAGCCGCTCTGGCGCTTGATGTCCTCGACGCTCATGTGGGGCTCCCGATCGGGATCGAGGGGGCCGGGGCGGCGACGTGCAGGCCGCACTCCGACTTGCCGCTGCCGGACCAGCGCCCGGCGCGGGCATCCTCGCCGGCGGCGACCGGTCGCGTGCACGGCCAGCAGCCGATCGAGGCGTAGCCGCGCTCGGTCAGGGGGTGCTCGGGCAGCAGCTCCATCGCCTTGTAGTGGTCGACGTCCTCGTCGGTCCACGTGGCGATCGGGTTGATCTTCTTGACGCCGCGCAGCAGGTCGTCGTGGACGATCGGTGTCGTCGCCCGGATCGGCGAGTCGGCCCGGCGCAGGCCGCTCACCCAGGCCGTCTTGCCGGCGAGCGCCCGCTGCATCGGCTCGACCTTGCGGGCCGCGCAGCAGGCGTCGGTGTCGGTCTGCCAGACGTCGCGGGCGATGCCCTCGAGCGGCCGGACGATGCGCAGGTCGAGGCCGTAGGCGTCGCGCAGGTGCTCGGCGTACCATGCCGTCTCGGCGAACAGGTACCCGGTGTCGAGGAGCACGACGTCGGCGTCGGGGATCGCCCGGCTGACGAGGTGCACGAGCACGGCGTCGCCGAAGCTGGCCGTCACGACGAGGCCGTCGCCGTACTCCTCACCCGCCCAACGGAGGATCTCCAAGGGATGAGCGTCCTCGAACACCCTGACCAGTCAACCAAAACCCGAGTGGGTTCATCAACATTGTCGGGAATATCTCCGTGAGGATGTTCGACTACCCCGTCTACCTGGATCTTCGCGGGGTGCCGGTGTTGGTCGTCGGCGCCGGCCCGATCGCCGCCCGCAAGGTCGACGGCCTGGTCGCGGCCGGTGCCGTCGTCACCGTCGTGGCCGTCGACGTGTCGCCGGCGCTCGACCGGTCGGTCGCGACCGTCCGCGAGCGGGCGTTCGAGCCGGGCGACCTCGCCGGGATGCGCCTCGTGATCACCGCGACCGGCCGCGCCGACGTCGACGCCGACGTCGCCGCGGCGGCCACCGCGGCGGGCATCTGGGTCAACGCCGCCGACCAGCCCGCCGACTGCACGTTCATCCTCCCGGCGATCGCCCGCAACGGCCCGCTGGTGGTCGCCGTCAGCACCGGTGGCGCCAGCCCGGCCCTGGCCCGCCGCCTGCGCGACCGCGCCGGCGCCCTGCTGACCGACGACGTGGTCGCCCTGGCCCACGACCTCCAGGCCCGCCGCGCCGCCGTGCGCGAGGGCGGCGGCTCGACGGAGGACGTCGACTGGTCCGGCCTCATCGACCCCGTGCTGCCGTCACCCCCACCCCGGAGCGTCCAGGACCCACTGCGGCACGAGCCCGGCGACTGAGACGTGCCGGTGGTCCGCGGACCGATGACGTGACACGGCTGCTGAGCGCCCGGTTGGCGCATGCGGTACCGCTCCGGACAGCTGGTTACATTCGGTCCCGCTGACACAACGTCCGTCGAGTCACGTGGGGGTACCACACCGTGAAGACCAAGGCCGCCATCCTCTGGGAGGTCAACACGCCGTGGAGCGTCGAGGAGATCGAGCTCGACGAGCCCAAGGCCGGTGAGGTGCTGGTGAAGATCGCCGCCTCGGGCATGTGCCACTCCGACGAGCACCTGCTGACGGGTGACCTCCCGTTCGAGCTCCCGATCATCGGCGGTCACGAGGGTGCGGGCGTGGTCGAGAAGGTCGGCGAGAACGTCAGCTGGCTGGCGCCGGGCGACCACGTCGTGTTCGGCTTCATCCCGTCCTGCGGGCGCTGCGCGTCGTGCTCGACGGGCCACCAGAACCTCTGCGACCTCGGCGCCCTGATGGGCCTCGGCAAGCAGATCACCGACGGCGGGTCGCGCCACCACGGGCAGGGCAAGGACCTCGGCCTGATGTGCCTGCTCGGCACGTTCGCCCACCACACGGTCGTCAACGAGGCGAGCTGCATCAAGATCGACAAGGACATCCCGCTCGACCGGGCCTGCCTGCTCGGCTGCGGCGTGGTCACCGGCTGGGGCTCCGCCGTGTACGCCGCCGAGACGGCGCCCGGTGACGTCGTCGCCGTCGTCGGCATCGGCGGCATCGGCGCCAACGCCATCCAGGGCGCCAAGCTCGCCGGGGCCAAGCAGATCTGGGCCATCGACCCGCTGGAGAACAAGCGCGAGAAGGCGATGGAGTTCGGCGCCACCCACACCGCGGCGTCGCTCGAGGAGGCGTTGCCGGCGATCACCGAGGCGTCGTGGGGCCGGATGGCCAACAAGACGATCATGACGATGGGCGTCGGATCCGGCGAGCTGCTGGCCAGCGCGCTGGCGATCACGTCCAAGCGCGGCCGCGTCGTCGTCACCAACATCCACCCGGCGCTGGAGATGACGGCCAACGTCAGCCTGCTCGACCTCACGCTGATGGAGAAGCAGGTCGTCGGCTCGCTGTTCGGCTCGGCCAACCCCCGTGCCGACATCCCCAAGCTGCTCGAGCTGTGGCGCCAGGGCCAGCTCGACCTCGACGGCCTCGTCACCAAGACCTACCAGCTCGACGGCGTCAACGATGGCTACGACGACATGCGCGCCGGCAAGAACATCCGCGGCGTCATGATCTATGACTGACGTCGCCCGCGTGCGCCCGTCGACGGCCGCGCTGGCGAACCTGAAGGATCGCCTCGTCGGCCGCCAGCGCGAGCTCGAGCTCGTGCTGGCCGCCCTCGACGCCGGCCGGCACGTCGTCATCGAGGGACCGCCGGGCACCGGCAAGTCGACGTTGCTGCGCGCCGTCGCCGCCGAGCTCGGCGTCGGCTTCGAGTTCGTCGAGGGCAACGCCGAGCTGACCCCGGCCCGCCTCGTCGGGCACTTCGACCCGGCACGCGTCCTCGCCGAGGGCTACGACCCCGAGGTGTTCGTCGACGGGGCGCTCGTCACGGCGATGCGCGACGGTGCGCTCCTCTACGTCGAGGAGCTCAACCGCGTGCCCGAGGAGACGCTGAACGTGCTCATCACGGTGATGAGCGAGCGCGAGCTGCACATCCCGCGCCTCGGGCGCATCGTCGCCGACCCGGGGTTCCGCCTCGTGGCCGCGATGAACCCGTTCGACGCCGTCGGCACCGCCCGCATCTCGAGCGCCGTGTACGACCGCGTCTGCCGCCTCAGCGTCGACTACCAGTCGGCGAAGGAGGAGGAAGCGATCGTCTCGCGAGCCGTGCCGACGGCCGACGACCGCTGGTTGGAGAAGATCGTCGAGCTCGTGCGGCGGACGCGCGCCCATCCGGACCTGCGCGTCGGCTCGTCGGTGCGCGGTGCCCTCGACGCCACCGCCGTCGTGTCGTCACTCGCCGCCCTGCGCGAGCAGCCGGTGACGACGCCGTCCGTCGGGCTCGACGCGATCCTCATCGCCCTGTCCGGGCGGGTGCGCCTGCGCGAGGGCTGCCTGCGCACCGCCGAGGAGATCATCACCGAGCTGTGGGGCGAGGTGTTCGGCACGACGAAGCCCGATGGCGACGGCGCCAACACGGGAAAAGCGAAGGCCCCGACGGGGCCTTCCCCGGGCTGAAGGAGGGCCAGCAGGCCCTCGACGCCATCAACCAGGCGAAGAAGTCGACGACGTCGCGCCGCGAGTTGGCTCGCCACGACCGCTTCGACGACGTGTCGCCGGACGTCGGCGAGCTCGACGAGGCGGCGTTCGACGAGCTGATGGGCGAGGACGCCGACGAGGCGATGGCGATGCTCGCCGACATGACCCGGGCGACCGACCTCCGGCTCCGCGACCTCGCCCGCCGCCTGGCCGGGCGCCTCATGCTCGACGTCGCCCGGCGCGGTCGCACCCGCCCGCGTGGCGCCGGCCGCATCGAGACGGCGCCGTACGTGCCCGACGCCGGTGACCTCGACGTCGACGCCAGCACGGAGGCCATCGTCGAAGCCCGCGCGGCCGGCTCGGCCGTCGATCCCGAGCGCCTGCGCGTGCGGCGCTGGGTGCAGCCGAAGACGGCGGTGTGCCTGCTCGTCGACCGCAGCGGCTCGATGGGCGGACGACCACTCGCGACGAGCGCGGTCGCCGCGGCGGCGGTGGCGTTCCGCTCGCCCGACGACTTCAGCGTCGTGTCGTTCGCCAAGGACTCCGTGGTGGTGAAGTCGCAGGACGGCGCGACACCGGTCGAGGCGATCGTCGACGGCGTGCTCTCGCTGCGCGGGCACGGCACGACGGACCTCGCCGGTGCGCTCAAGGTGGCCGGCCTGCAGCTGGCGCGCTCGAGCGCCGGTCGCAAGGTGGTGGTGCTGCTGTCGGACTGCCGGGCCACCGAGCCCGGTGACGTCGAGACCGCGGCGGCTGCGCTCGACGAGCTCGCCATCGTCGCACCCGAGGGCGACGACGAGGCGGCGGTCGCCCTCGCCGGTGCCGTCGGCGCCGTGCTGACGACCGTCGCCGGTCCGAGCGCCGCTGCCGATGCGCTCACCCGCGTGCTGCACTGATCCTGGCCGCCCGGTCCACTGTGTCCGGCGTCACTGGGTACCATCGGCTCGTCCAACCGGAGTCTGAGTGGGGGTGGCAGACGGATGCTCGAGTCGTACCGCGTCGTCGACCTGACCGATGAGCGCGGCAACCTGGCCGCGTTCGTGCTCGCCGGCCTGGGGGCCGACGTCGTGCTCGTCGAACCGCCCGGCGGGTCAGCCGGCCGGCGCAGGGGACCGTTCGCCGCTGACGTCGACGACGGCGAGCACTCGCTGACGTTCTGGGGGTGGAACCGCGGCAAGCGCAGCGTGGTGCTCGACCTCGCCACGGCCGACGGCCAGGAGGCACTGGCGACGTTGTGCGCCGGGGCCGATGCCGTCATCGAGTGCGGCGCGGTGCCCGTCGACCTGGCCGCCCTGCGCGCCGCCGATCCCACGCTCGTGACGGCGTCGATCACGGCGTTCGGATCGACCGGCCCGAAGGCCGACTGGCCGGCGACCGACCTCACCGTGAACGCCGCCGCGTGCCAGCTGGCCATCAGCGGTGACGATGACCGCGCCCCGGTGCGCACCGCGGTGCCGCAGTCGTTCCTGCACGCCAGCGCCGACGCCGCCACCGGCGTGCTCGTCGCGCTCACCGAGCGCGCCACGAGCGGCCTCGGCCAGCACGTCGAGGTGTCGGCGCAGCGCTCGATGATGCAGGCGACGCAGAGCTACGCGCTCGCCGTCCCGCTGCGCGGCGCGGCCGCCCAGCGCGCCGCCGGTGGCGTGAAGACCGGTGGCCTCGACGTCAAGTTGCTGTGGCCGTGCAAGGACGGCTTCGTGTCGGTGACGTTCCTGTTCGGGGCGTCGATCGGACCGTTCACGAAGCGCCTGATGCACTGGATCTGCGACGAGGGCTACTGCGACGAAGCGACGCGGGACAAGGACTGGCTCGACTACGCCAACCTCCTCTACAGCGGCGCCGAGCCGATCGAGGAGTACGACCGCCTGAAGCGGGTCGTCGGCGACTTCTGCGCCGTCAAGACGAAGGCCGAGCTGCTCGAGCAGGCGTGCGAGCGGATGCTCCTCATCGCCCCCGTGGCGACGCCCGACGACGTGCTGCACAGTCCACAGTTCGCGGCGCGGGAGTACATCGACGAGGTCGCCGACGACGTGCTGTCCCCGGACGGCCCCGTGCGCGCTCCCGGGCCCTGGGTGCACCCGTCGGCCGTCCCCGAGGTCCGCCTCGGACGCGCCCCGCGCCTCGGCGAGCACACTGCCGAGGTGCTGGCCGAGACCCGCGGGCGCCCGGCGCGGCCCGTGCCGGGCGGCGCCGCGAGGCGCCGGCCGCTGGAGGGCCTCAAGGTGCTCGACCTGACGTGGGCGATGGCGGGGCCGGCGACGACGCGGGTGATGGCCGACTTCGGGGCCGACGTCATCCGCATCGAGACCAGCCACCACATCGACGTGGCTCGCACGATCGGCCCGTTCGTGAACGACGTGCCGGGCAACGACTCCGGCGGACTGCTGTTCAACATGACGACCGGCAAGCGCAGCGTCAGCCTCGACCTGCGCCAGCCGCTCGCCCGCGAGGTGCTCGACGACCTCGTGCGCTGGTCGGACGTCGTCATCGAGTCGTTCTCACCGCGCGGCCGTGCCGCACTCGACCTCGAGTACGACCGGCTCGCTGCGCTGCGGCCAGGCCTCGTGATGATGTCGAGCTGCCTGTTCGGGCAGTCCGGCCCGCTGCGCAAGTACGCCGGGTTCGGCACGATGGGCGCCTCGCTCGGTGGCTTCTTCCACCTCACCGGGTGGCCCGACCGACCGCCGAGCGGGCCGTTCGGCGCCTACAGCGACTACCCGTCGCCGCGCTTCGCGCTCTGCGCCCTGCTCGCTGCGCTCGACCACCGGCGGCGCACCGGTGAGGGGCAGTACCTCGACTTCGCCCAGGCGGAGGCGTGCGTGCACTTCCTGTCGCCCGCCGTCCTCGACCAGTCCGTCAACGGGCGGGCCACCACGCGCAACGGCAACGCGGACCTCGCGATGGTGCCCCACGGCGTGTACCGGAGCGCCGGCGACGACGCCTGGGTCGCGGTCGCCTGCCGCGACGACGCCGATTGGCAGGCGCTCGCGGCGCTCCTCGACCGACCCGACCTGGCGGCGCTGACGACGGCCGAGCGGCGATCGCGCGAGGCCGAGCTCGACGGCATCGTCGGGTCCTGGACCGCCGGGCGCACGCCCGACGACGCGATGGCGGCCGCCATCGGCGCCGGCGTGCCGGCCCACGCGGTGCAGAACTCCGGCGAGTGCTGGGAGGATCCGCAGCTCGACCACCTCGGTCACTGGGTCACGATCCCCCACCCCGACCACGGCACGATCGTCGTCGAGGGCTGCCGGATCAGCCTCTCCGAGACGCCGGCCGTCGTCGACGGTGTGCCGCCGTTCCTCGGGCAGGACACCGTGGCGGTGCTCCTCGAGGACCTCGGCTACGACGACGAACGGCTCGGCGAGCTCTACGGGGCGTCCGCGCTCGACTAGGAGCGCCCGGAGCTCAGGGACACTGCACGTCGCGGGGCGGGACGATCCCCACGTTGTTCTCCGCCGGACCCGAGCCCTGCGGTGGCGTGGTCACCTCGGCAGGCGGCGCGGTCGCCGGGGCCGGCGTCGTGGTGCCCGTCGCGGCGTCGGCGCCGGGCCGCTCCGCCGGGGTCGTCGTCGGCTCGAACGACTGCACCGGTGCGTCGGCGAGCGACGTCTCGCCACGGAACATCGCCAGCACGGCCTGCATGTTGTCGCCCTCGATCCGGGGCTCGAGGACGGAGGCGCCGCCGATGTTCCGTCCGACGGCCTCGATCTGGTACGAGGGGATCGACGCCGCCTCGACGTCGCGGAGCACACCGGCGAACTCCATCAGCTTGGCCAGCGACAGCTCGCTCGACGTGACGACGTCGCCGCTCGTCGCGGCCGAGATCAGGCCGCTGGCGACGCTCGGGTTGAGCAGGCCCTTGGCGAGCACGCTCGAGAGGGTGCGCCGGAGGAAGTCCTGCTGGCGGGAGATGCGCCCGAGGTCCGACGACGGATCCTGCTGCCAGTCGCCGCTGCCCGGCGGGTCCTCGTACTCGTAGTGGCGCGACCGGACGTACGCCAGGGCGTGGTCACCGTCGAACGTGAAGCAGCCCGGCTCCGGCACGTTGAGCCCGGTGTTGGGGTCGCGCGCCGGGAACTCGAACGGCACCGTCACGCCACCCACGGCGTCGACGAGCGTCTTGAACGTGCAGAAGTCGACCTGGATGAAGTGATCGGTGCCGATCCCGAAGTTCTCGTAGATCGTGTTGATCAGCCGCTGCGGGTCGTCGCGCCGGAAGGCCGAGTTGATGCGGCCGCGGTTGCCGGCGCCGGAGATCGTGACGTAGAGGTCGCGGGGGAACGAGAGCACCGCGACCCGCTTCGCTGCGGGATCGACCCGCATGATCATGATCGTGTCGCTGCGCTCTCCCACGCGGCCGCTCTCCTCGTCGCCGAACGCCGGGGCGTAGGGGGAGTTGGGGTCGATGCACGCCCCGTTGTCGGCGCCCGTGAGGAGGAAGTTGGACGCCGTCGGATCGGCCGGCGGGAACGTCTCGGGCGTGCGTCGTCGGCGGGGCCGGCGGTGTCGTCTCGCCCGGCGTCGACGTGCCCGGCGCGGCGGCCGTCGTCGGCGGAGCGGTCGTCGTCGTGACGTCCGCCGGGTTGGTGATGTCGACGACCTCGCGGTTGCGCACGACCATGTAGCCGGCGACGAGCGAGCCGGCGGCGAGGAAGCAGGCGATCGCCGTGACGACCGTGGCCGTGATGGCCACGCGCTCCCACCAGGAGCGCCCGTGCCGGGGAGGGCGGGGTCCCGGAGTGGCCATGAGGCCGTGAATCTACCCGTGGGCCGTGTCGCGAGACCGGCACAGTTCGGCCCGGCGGGTGGCCGATCAGTCGAGGGTGACGTCGACGGCGATCGCGTCGGCCGGCGTGAACGACAGGTCGCCGATGGTCAGGGCGTCGGCCAGGTCGTCGTGGGCGGCGGCCAGCGCCGGGATCGCGTCGGCCGGAGCGGCGACCGCGACCCGGGCGACCTCCGCCCGCTGGCTGCGCTTGGCCTCCGTCTTGGCCCGGCGCACGCGCTGCAGGACCTCACTGACGGCGTCGAGGTCGAAGCCGGGGTCGGCCACGCCGGACACGAGCGGCCAGCTCGTCGCGTGGACGCTGCCGTCGTGCGACCAGCTCCACGCCTCCTCGGTCGCGAACGGGAGCGTTGGTGCCAGCAGCCGCGAGAGTGCGTCGAGCGCGGCGCCGAGCGCGGCGCGCGCCGAGGCGGCTGGCGCGTCGCCACGCGACCCGTAGGCGCGGCCCTTGACGAGCTCGACGTAGTCGTCGCAGAACCACCAGAAGAACGCCTCCGACCGCTCGAGGGCGCGGGCGTAGTCGAAGCCGTCGAACGCGGTCGTCGCCTCGGTGACCGTGGCGTCGAGGCGCACCAGCATCGCCTGGTCGATCGGGTCGGTGACGGCGTCGACGGTGGGGGTCGGCGCACCCTCGGTGAGGCCGAGCACGAACTTGGTGACGTTGAGCAGCTTGGTCGCGAGGCGCCGCCCGACCTTCATCTGCTCCTCGCTGAACGCGGTGTCGACGCCCGGCCGCGCGGCGATCGCCCAGTAGCGCACGGCGTCGGTCCCGTACTGGTCGAACAGGGCGGCCGGGGTGACGACGTTGCCCTTCGACTTCGACATCTTCTTGCGGTCCGGGTCGAGGATCCAGCCGTTGATCGTCGTCGCCCCCCACGGCAGCGTGCCGTGCTCGTAGTGCGACCGGACGACGGTCGAGAAGAGCCACGTGCGGATGATCTCGGGACCCTGCGGGCGGATGTCCATCGGGAACACGCGGCTCCAGAGGTCGGGGTCGTCGACCCACCGGCCGGCGATCTGCGGCGTCAGCGACGACGTCGCCCACGTGTCCATGATGTCGGGGTCGCCGACGAAGCCGCCGGGCTGGCCACGCTGCGACTCGGCGAACCCGGGTGGTGCGTCCGCGGCCGGGTCCATCGGGAGGGTGTCCTCGCCGGGCACGATCGGGTGGTCGTGGTCGACGGATCCGTCAGCGGCGACGGGGTACCACAGCGGGATCGGCACGCCGAAGAAGCGCTGGCGGCTGACCAGCCAGTCGCCGTTGAGGCCCTCGACCCAGTGGTCGTAGCGGTGGCGCATGTGGTCCGGGAACCAGTCGAGCTCCTTGCCGCGGGTGAGGAACGCCTCGCGGCGGTCCATGTCGCGCCCGCCGTTGCGGATGTACCACTGGCGGCTCGTCACGATCTCGAGGGGGCGGCTGCCGCGCTCGTAGAACTTCACCGGGTGGGTGATCGGGCGCGGCTCGCCGTGCAGTTCGCCCGACTCGCGCAGCAGCTCGACCATCTTCTGCTGGGCCTGCTTGACGGTGAGCCCGGCGAGGGACGCGAACGCGGCGCGCCCGCCGTCGGTGGCCAACCACGTCGGCTCGGTGGTGATGATGCGCCCGTCGCGGCCGATGACGCTGCGCGTCGGCAGGTCGAGCTCGCGCCACCACGTGACGTCGGTGGTGTCGCCGAACGTGCAGACCATCGCGATGCCGGTGCCCTTGTCCGGCTGGGCCAGCGGATGGGCGACGATCGGCACCTCGACGTCGAAGATCGGCGTGCGCACGGTCGAGCCGACGAGCGGGGCGAAGCGCTCGTCGTCGGGATGGGCGACGAGGGCGACGCAGCTGACGACGAGCTCCGGCCGCGTCGTGTCGATCATGATGTCCGCGCCCGACCCGTGGAACGCCAGCAGGTGGTAGGCGCCGGGGCGCTCGCGGTCCTCGATCTCGGCCTGCGCGACGGCGGTGCGGTCGTCGACGTCCCACACCGTCGGGGCGTCCGCGCTGTAGGCCTCGCCGCGGGCGAGGTTGCGCAGGAACGCCTGCTGGCTCGTGCGCCGGCTGACGTCGTTGATGGTCTCGTACTTGAGCGACCAGTCGTAGGACAGGCCGAGGCGCCGGAAGAGGTCCTCGAACACCGCCTCGTCGGTGGCCGTCAGCTCGTGGCAGAGCTCGACGAAGTTGGGCCGCGAGATCGGGATCTCCTGGTGGCCCTTGGGGGTGTCGCCGCGGAACGGCGGCTGGAAGGCGGCGTCGTAGGGCTGCGACGGGTCGCAGCGCACGCCGTAGAAGTTCTGGACCCGCCGCTCCGTGGCGAGGCCGTTGTCGTCCCATCCGATCGGGAAGAACACCGACTTGCCGGCCATCCGGCGGTGGCGGGCGATGGCGTCGGTCTGCGTGTAGCCGAAGACGGTGCCCATGTGGATGGAGCCCGAGACCGTCGGCGGCGGGGTGTCGACGGAGAAGACGTCGGCGCGCTCGGCCGTGCGGTCGAAGCGGTAGGTGCCGTCCGCCTCCCAGCGCTCGGACCAGCGGGTCTCGATGCCGTCGAGCGTCGGCTTGTCGGGGATCTGGCCCATCGGCCCAGGATACGGCGCACGACGCATCCGGCCGTCGTGCCGTCATGCCCGGAGCGGCCGGGACTCACTGCGACCAGCGCCCAGCGGCCCGGTCACCCGCTCGATCCGCGACCACCGATGCCACCTGGCCGCTCTCTGGGTCCGCGGACCACCGGCGTCACCCAGCCGCTGAGCGCTCGCTTGCAATGGGTCCGTGCCGCTCCGGGGTGACGTAACCATCCGCGGACCACCAGTGACACACCTTTACCGTTGGCGCCGATGTTGCACCTGTACGACACCGCCACGAGGGAGGTCCGCCAGCTCGCCCAGCGCGAGCCCGGCAAGGTGTCGATCTACCTGTGCGGGCCGACGGTCTACGCCCCACCGCACCTCGGCCACGGCCGCCAGAACGTCGTCTACGACGTGCTCGTCCGGTACCTGCGCTGGTCCGGCGTCGACGTCCGCCTGGTCTCCAACATCACCGACATCGACGACCAGATCATCAACCGGGCCAACGCCGAGGGCCGGCCGTGGCAGGACATCACGACGAAGTGCGAGGCCGTCTGGTTCGACGCCCAGGCCCGTCTCGGCGTCGCCCGGCCCGACGACACGCCCCGCGCCACGGAGTACGTCGACGAGATGGTGACGATGATCGGCCAGCTCGTCGAGATCGGGCGTGCCTACACGACCGAGGACGGCGTCTACCTGTCGGTCGAGACGGTCGAGGACTACGGCCTGCTCGCCCAGCAATCGCTCGCCGACATGCTGGCCGGCGGCGGCGACCGCGACGTCGTCGGCGCCGAGCTCAAGCGCCACCCGGCCGACTTCGTGCTGTGGAAGGTCGCCAAGCCGGGTGAGCCGTCGTGGCCGTCGCCGTGGGGGGACGGCCGCCCCGGGTGGCACAGCGAGTGCGTCGTGATGAGCCTCGACCTGCTCGGTGAGGGCTTCGACCTGCACTGCGGCGGCATGGACCTGCGCTTCCCGCACCACGAGAACGAGCGGGCGCAGGCCGTCGCCCTCGGCAAGCGCTTCGCCAACCACTGGATGCACCACGCCTTCGTCGTCGACGCCGAGGGCGAGAAGATGTCCAAGAGCCTCGGCAACGTCGACAACCTGCTCGACCTGCTCGACCGCTACGACGAGCGCACGTACCGGATGCTCCTGCTGCAGAGCCACTACCGCAGCCCGGTGCGCGTCGGCACCGAGAGCCTGCAGGGCGCCGAGCGGGCGCTGGCCGGGCTCGATTCGTTCGCCGCTCGCAGCGCGGCGGCCGATGGCGAGCCCGACGCCGGCGTGCTGGCAGGCGTTCTCGGCGGCGATGGACGACGACCTCGACACGCCCGCGGCGATGGCCGTGTTCTTCGACGCCGTCCGCCACGCCAACGCCGCCCTCGACGCCGGGGCGCCGGAGGCGGGATCCCTCGTGGCCGCCGTGCGGTCGATGGCCGACGCCGTCGGGCTGGTCATCGGCGGCAGCGACGACGTCCCGGCTGCCGTGGCGGAGCAAGCGGCCGCGCTCGATGCCGCCCGCGCCGCCAAGGACTACGCCACCGCCGACGCGATCCGCGCCGATCTGCAGGCGGGCGGCTGGATCGTCGAGACCACGGCAGCCGGGACGACCGTCCGCCGGTGACCCGCGGTCCCTCGGCACCCGGCGCCCCGGGCGACGCCTCGGGCGAGCTGCTCCGCCCGCACGTGGCCGGACCCGGATTCCCCGACTGTCCAGGATCCCGGACGCCAGGCGTCCGGGATCCCGACCAGTTCGCGGGGCCGGCGGACGGACGCCGTGCCGGACGATCCGCCGACGTTGCGGCGGATGCTGCGTCCCGACCTCACCCCGCGGTCGCTGCGGCGCTCGCGCGACGCCGACGAGCGGGCGCGCCGGGCCCTCGCCCCCGGCGCCGCGGCGTCGGCCGGCCCTCCCGGGCCGGCTCGGCTACCAACCCGGCCTCGACGGGCTGCGCGGGCTGTCCGTGCTCGTCGTCATCGGGTACCACGCCGGCTTCGAGCGGCTGCGCGGCGGCTGGATCGGCGTCGAGGTCTTCTTCGTCGTGTCCGGCTTCCTCATCACGTCGCTGCTCGTCGAGGAGCGCGAGGCGGCCGGGCGCATCGACCTGCGCCGGTTCTGGGTGCGCCGGGCGCGGCGCCTGCTGCCGGCGCTCGCCGTCATGCTCGCCGTCGTCGCCACGGTCACGCTCGTGATCGGCTCGGCCGCCGAGCGCGCCGGCGTGCGGCGCGACCTGCCCTGGGCCCTCGCCTACCTCTCGAACTGGGGCCAGATCACGGGTGACATCCCGTACTTCGCGGCCACCGCACCGGTGCTGCGGCACCTCTGGAGCCTGGCGATCGAGGAGCAGTTCTACCTCGTCTGGCCGCTCGTGTTCGTGGCCGTCACCGCGACCCGGCTGCGCCCGGTCGCCATCGCCCGGCTGCTCGCCATCGCCGCGCTGGTCGCGATGGCCGTCACGCTCGTGATCCAACTCGGTGGGCCGGGCCCGCTGTCGCTGCTGGGTGGTGTCGACCGCACGAACTTCCTGTACCTGTCGACGTTCACCCGCTCGAGCGGGCTGCTGCTCGGTGCCGCGGCGGCCTTCGTCTGGCGCCCGGGCCGCCAGCCGACCGGCATCGGCGGCGACCCGGGCCGGGTGCTGGACACCGCGGGCGGCGTGGCCCTCGCCGCGCTGGCGTGCGCAGCAGCCTCGGCGACGCTGACGGCCGCCTACGTGTACCAGTGGCTGCTCGCGCTGGTGTCGGTGCTGGCGCTGGTCGTCGTCCTCGTCGCCGTGCACCCGTCGTCCCGGATCGTGCGCCCGGCGCTCGGCTGGTCCCCGCTCGTCGCCGTCGGGCGTCGCAGCTACGGCCTGTACCTGTGGCACTGGCCGGTCTTCGTCCTCGTCGGCGCGACCGACGGCGAGGTGCGGCCGTTCCTGACCGCCTCCGTGCTCACCGTGGTGGCGTCCGAGCTCTCCTATCGCTACGTCGAGACCCCCGCTCGCCGCGGTGCGATCGGGCACTGGTGGCGGCACGCCGGACCGGCCCGCACGCGTGTCCTGCTCGTCGCCTCGTGCGCGGCGCTCGCGTTGGCCGGTTGCTACGGCGCCGTGCGGCCGTTCGATCCCGCGGTCGGCGGCGGAGACGACGTCGGCCAGCGGTCCGGCCCCCACGCCGGCGACCGCCGCGCCGCTCGCTCGGCAGCGCGCCGGGGGCCACGCCGCCGCCGCCGACCGCGACGCGCCTGGCCATCGTCGGCGACTCCCAGGCCCACTCGTTGTCGGTGAACGTGCCCGATGCGCTCGCCGGCACGTTCGAGATCGAGGACGGCGCCCTCGACGGCTGCAGCGTCTACGACGAGGGCCGCGTGCTCAGCGCTCGGACGTCGTTCCGCAACTACTTCCAGATGTGCGCCGGTTGGCAGGCGCAGTGGGCCGACGCGGTGGAGCGATCGGATGCGTCGGTCGCCCTCGTCGTGCTCGGGGCCTGGGACGTCTTCGACCGCGAGACCGGCGACGGGACCGTGCTCACGTTCGGCACGCCGGCGTGGGAGGCCGACCTGCGCCAGCACCTCCAGGAGGGCATCGACGCGCTCGTCGGCGCCGGGGCCCGCGTCGCGCTCCTCGAGGTGGCGTGCATGCGTCCGATCTCCGTCGATGGCGCCGCCGTGCCGCCACTGCCGGAGCGGGCCGACGACCGCCGCGTCGCCCTCCTCAACGACGTGTTGCGCTCGGTCGCCGATGCGAACGCCGCGACGACGACGTTCGTCGCCGGCCCGAACTGGTGCGGGGACGAGGCACTCGCCACCGACACCGCGATGCGATGGGACGGCGTGCACGTCTACAAGCCCGGGGCCGCGCTGATCTTCGACACGATCGCGCCGGCGCTGCTGACCAGCTAGACGGCGGCCGTTTGCCCTGCCTGGGCCAGGGGGTATCGAGGACCCCATGGCCCTGAAGAAGTCCGCTGCTGCGAAGTTCACGGTCCCTGGCATGACCACGTCGGAGGGAACCGAGGTGGCCAACCTGCTGCAGGACCGCCTCAACGCCCTCACCGATCTCCACCTGACGCTGAAGCACATCCACTGGAACGTCGTCGGACCGCACTTCATCGCGGTGCACGAGATGCTCGACCCGCAGGTCGAAGCCGTGCGGGCGATGGCCGACGCAACGGCCGAGCGGATGGCGACGCTGGGTGTCGCCCCGATCGGCACACCCGGTGCGCTGGTGGCCAACCGCACCTGGGACGACTACGACATCGGGCGGGCCGGCGCCATCGAGCACCTCGGTGCCCTCGACGTCGTCTACGCCGGCGTCATCGAGAGCCACCGCAAGGCCATCGACTTCACCGAGGACCCCGACCCGGTCACCCAGGACATGCTCATCGAGCAGGCCGGCCAGCTCGAGCTGTTCCACTGGTTCGTCCGTGCCCACCTCGAGAGCTCCGGTGGTGAGCTCTCGACGGCTGGCGCGACGCACGAGAAGGCGGCGGCCAAGAAGGCCGGCGGCGCCGCCAGGCGCTCGAAGTAACGGTCCCGCCCCACCCACGCGCCGTCCCGCGTGGCCGCCCGATCGGGCCGGCCGCGCGGGACGGTGGGCGCGAAGTTACCGACGGGTAGACACCACGGTTACCCGTGGGTAACATGAGTGTCATGGTCGCCTTCAACCTGACGCTCGACGAGGACCAACTGCAGCTCCAGAAGTGGGTCCACGACTTCGCCGAGGGTGTCGTCCGCCCGGTCGCCCACGAGTGGGACGAGCGCGAGGAGTTCCCGTGGCCGGTCGTCGAGGAGGCCGCCGAGATCGGTCTCTACGGCGTCGACTTCCTCATGAACGCGATGGGCGATCCGACCGGGCTGACCCTGCCCGTCGCCGTCGAGGAGCTGTTCTGGGGTGACGCCGGCATCGGCATGGCGATCATGGGTTCCGCCCTCGCCGCCGCCGGCATCGCCGGCAACGGCACGCCCGAGCAGGTCATCGAGTGGGTCCCGGAGTGCTACGGCACGGCCGGTGACGTGAAGCTCGGGGCCTTCTGCGTGAGCGAGCCCGACGCCGGTTCCGACGTGTCCTCGCTGCGCACGCGCGCCGTCTACGACGAGGCCAACGACGAGTGGGTCCTCAACGGCACCAAGGCCTGGATCACGAACGGCGGCATCGCCAACGTCCACGTCGTCGTCGCCGGCGTCGATCCCGAGCTGAAGGGGCGCGGCCAGGCCAGCTTCGTCGTCCCGGCCGGCACGAAGGGCCTCAGCCAGGGCCAGAAGTACCTGAAGCACGGCATCCGCGCCTCGCACACGGCCGAGGTCGTGCTCGACGACGTCCGGGTCCCGGGCCGCTGCCTGCTCGGCGGCAAGGAGAAGCTCGACGCCAAGCTCGCCCGCGCCCGCGAGCGCGGCCACTCCGGCGAGAAGCAGCCGGCGATGTCGACGTTCGAGGCGACCCGCCCGACCGTCGGTGCCCAGGCGCTCGGCATCGCTCGCGCCGCCTACGAGTACGCGCTCGACTACGCCAAGGAGCGCAAGGCGTTCGGCCGGCCGATCATCATGAACCAGTCGATCGCCTTCAAGCTGGCCAACATGATCACCGAGATCGACGCCGCCCGCCTCCTGATCTGGCGGGCGGCCTGGCTCGCCCGCAACGGCGGCTACCGCAACGCCGAGGGCTCGATGAGCAAGTACAAGGCGAGCGAGGTGTCGGTGTGGGTCACCCAGGAGGCGATCCAGATCCTCGGCGGCTACGGCTACACGCGCGAGTACCCCGTCGAGCGCTGGCACCGTGACGCCAAGATCCACACGATCTTCGAGGGCACGTCGGAAATCCAGCAGTTGGTCATCGCACGGGCGATATCAGGCCTGCGTATCGAGTAGACGCTCCTCAGCGTCGCTACGTCATCGTATCGAACACATGATCTGTTTAGGGATGCCATCCCTAGGATCTGGGCAAGATCTGGCGTAGAGTGCTCGAGCATGGCCACCATGCGCGAGCGACGGCCGAACGTGTGGGAGGTCCGGGTGTTCACGGGCACCGACGCCCACGGCCGGCCGACCCAGCTGTCCAAGACGGTCCACGGCGGCAAGCGCGAGGCCCAGCGGGTCGCCGCGGAGATGGAAGCCGGTTCGGCACGGGCTGCGCCCGGCGGTCGGTCGGTGAGCGACGTGCTCGACGCCTGGGTCACCCAGAACCTCGACACGTGGGCGCCGTCCTCGGCACGCGACCAGCAGAGCCGGGTGCGCAGCCTCAAGAAGGACCCGATCGCGAAGGTGCCGCTCGCCCGACTGTCCGTCGGCGACGTCGAGCGGTGGCACACCCGGCTGCGACAAGGCGGGATGGGCGACGCCGGCGTCAAGAACCAGCACGGTGTGCTGCGCGCTGCGCTGTCGCAGGCGGTCCGGTGGGGGTGGATCAACCGGAACGTCGCCGGCATGGCGAGGCTGCGCTCGACGAAGCAGAAGCGCCGAACGGTGATGACGCTCGACGAGGTCCGCGCCGTGATGGCCGCCGCCGAGTCGATCGACCCCGCGGCGGCGCTGATGCTGCGGATCGCCGCCGTCTCCGGCGCCCGCCGCGCCGAGTTGGCCGCGCTGCAGTGGACCGACCTCCGCGACGAGATGCTGACGATCGACTCGGCGATCGAGATCGCCGCGTCCGGCGAGGGCACCCGCGTGTTCCGCGACGCGGCGACGAAGACCGCCAACACCCGCACCGTCACCCTCGACCCGGACACCGTCGCCGCCATCAACGCGCTGCGCCACGAGCGCGAGCCGTACGGGCCGTGGATGTTCGGCCTCGGACCCGAGCTCGTCAGCCCCGACCGCATCGGCTGGTGGTGGAAGCGAGCCCGCAGGCTCGCCGGCGTCGACGCCCGCTGGCGGCTGCACGACCTCCGTCACTGGTCGGCGACGGTCGCCATCGGCCAGGGCCACGACGTCCGCACCGTCGCCGGCCGCCTCGGTCACGCCAACCCGGCGATGACCCTGCGCGTCTACGCCCACGCCTTCGCCGCCGCCGACCAAGCTGTCGCCGCCGGACTCGGCGAGCTGCTCAAGCAGGACGAGCGATGAGCCGCCGGTTCGGGTCGTGAAGCTCGATCGCGCTGCGCGGCGAGGAACCGCCCGACGACACGATCGTCGTCATCCGTGCCGGCGAGCGTGGCCTTTCCGATGACACGTTGCGGCGGACGGCGCAGCTCTCACAGACCGAGTTCGGGTTCTACGGCGTGTCGGTGTTCCTGACCCTCGACCTCGACGTCGCCGACCTGTGTGCGTCGACGGACTACCTGCGTCGCTACTCGCAGATCCAGGAGTCGACGGCTGGCCAGATCCGTTCCGCCGGATTCGCAATGCTCGCCACGGACGCCCGTCCGCACTTCGACATCGTTCTGGCCGACCTCGAGGACGACACGCTCGTGCGGCTCAGGGAATGCTTCGGGCCGCCCCGGCCGAACCCAGGCCGGTCGTAGAATGTGGGTGGTGACTGCGCACGAGGTGCCGGCGTGGGACCTGTGGGTCGACTTCCATCGGGTGGACGCCGCTGGCCTGACCCATGCGAACGTGCGCCATGCCAGCAGCCGGCGTGCGGTTCGAGGAGGGCCAGTTCATCGTCGTCGGCGATGACGACGCGGATCCCGCCGTCGCCCAAGTCATCGAGCTGGGGCGTGAGGGCGTCGTGCTGTTGCGGATTCTGCCCGGTCACGCCGATCTGCATCGACAGCTGCTGCAACCACGCCCCGCCTGAGCTCGCGCTGTTGCGCACTCGCCGATGCTCTTTCTGGCCGATGCCGTGTCCGCGGCCGGCGAGATGAACGGCGACACGGTCTGCCGTACCGCGACCGATGCGTTCGACGAAACCGTCGGCGGCGTCTCGAGCGGCCGGGCGAGGACGAGCCGATCCCTGGGCAGCGATCCCCGAGCTGACCTCGGCGTCGAGCGGGCGGGCCAGGTGCCGGCACAACGTCACCTGCGCCTCGAGGCCCGCCCGGCCGAGCAGATCCCGGGCCACGAGGGTCCGCTCGAGCGACGTCCGGTTGGGGCCCAACATCGGCATCATCGCCAGCGTTTGCGGCCCGATGTCCTGGACGCAGATTCACCAATCCTGATGAAACGGGCCCGATGGCGTCGTCAGTACCGTCCACCGCCGTGAACTGGACGATCATCGTCACCGTGGTCGCCCTGGCGAGCGCCGTATACGGCCTGGGAAGGTGACGGTCGCCCCATGGCCCAGGTGACTCGGGAGCAAGCGGGCAGTGCACTGCTGGCAGTCGTCGGCGCCGTGGCATTCGTCGTCTACATGCTCACCGGGCTCGGAAGAAGCCCCGCAGAAACCCGCTGACCTCGGCGCCAAGCGACACGATCCTCGCCGATCCCTCCGCCGGTCACTCGGCTCGAACCCACTCCATGCCGGCGAGGGTGGCCCGTTCGACGGTCGGGGCGGCCACCCAGACAACCGGCGACGCCGGAACGCCCGAACGGAGAGCGATGTGGCGCGTCCTCACCTCATGCTGGGCACCGCCGAAGTAGACCCGGTCGTGCGGTCAACGACAGTGTCGTGCTCGTACGGGTGCTGCCCGGAACAGTCGACGAGACCCGTCGCCGGACGGCTCGTGATGACGCTCGACGAGGTCCGCGCTGTGATCGCGGCCGCCGAGTCGATCGACCCCGCGGCCGATGCTCGGTCGCGGCCGTCTCCGGCGCCCGCCGCGCCGAGCTGGCCGCGCTGCAGTGGACCGACCTCCGCGACGAGATGCTGACGATCGACTCGGCGATCGAGATCGCCGCGTCCGGCGAGGGCACCCGCGTGTTCCGCGACGCGGCGACGAAGACCGCCAACACCCGCACCGTCACCTCGACCCGGACACCGTCGCCGCCATTCACGCGCTGCGCCACGAGCGCGAGCCGTACGGGCCGTGGATGTTCGGCCTCGGACCCGAGCTCGTCAGCCCGGACCGGATCGGCTGGTGGTGGAAGCGAGCCCGCACGCTCGCCGGCGTTGACGCCCGCTGGCGGCTGCACGACCTTCGCCACTGGTCCGCGACGGTCGCCATCGGCCAGGGCCACGACGTCCGCACCGTCGCCGGCCGCCTCGGTCACGCCAACCCGGCGATGACCCTGCGCGTCTACGCCCACGCCTTCGCCGCCGCCGACCAAGCGGTCGCCGCCGGCCTCGGCGAGCTGCTGCGAGAGCCGCCAACCGCTGACGCGTAGTGAGGGGTGTCTGATCTGACCGCGGTCAGTCCGCGGGCGGCGCACCGCCGGACGGGCTCGCGTTCGACGATCCACAGGTGACCGGTCAGATCGGCGGTCGCGAGCGCGACCGCGAGGTGGCCGACCACCACGTCCGTTGTCGCGATCTGGGCGGTCGCGGACACGAAGCACGGCGATGCCCTCAGTCTCCGACGGTGTGAACCGCTGCGGGTTCGCGAAGTCGAGGTCGAGCGTCACCAGCGCACGTCGCTCCTGGACCGCAGCGGCCAGCAGTTCGACGTCCGACGCACCCGAGAGCTCCTCGTCCCCTGTGCCGCCCCGGACCCTGGACAACACCCGCCAGCTGGTATGGGCGGGCTCGATTCTTCGCTGAGCGATGGCAGCGCGGCGACCCGCTGACTCCTGTGACTCGCTGCGCGGCCTTGGTCACCAACGGACGACCGGCCACCAGCCCAGCCGACAACCACGGCTCTGGCCTGGGCCGGAAGCGTCCTCGACGCGGGCGACTCCTCGCCGGTGCTACTCGGCGCTGAACGCGTCGAGTATGGCGTTGATGTCCCGGGCGTCGGCGAGGAGTCGCACGACGTCGAGGTGGTCTGGCCGTACGAAGTAGAACCATCCGCACGGGAACCCCTCGATGCGTCGGACTCGAAGCCCCGGGATGTCGCAGATTTCACCCATGCGTGGCGAGCCGGTGCCGGGCATCCGCTCGACGGCGTGGAGGGCCGCGATCGCCGAGTCGAAGAACCGGTTCGCGACCTCGTCGCCGGCCTCCGCCAGGTAGTAGCGGGAGTGCTCAATCAAGTCGGCTTCGGCCAGTGGACGCAGCCAGGCTGGCGTCACGACCCAGCGGGCAGAGCCTGCTCACGCAGCTCGGCGATCCGGCGGCTCGTCAGTGGTGCGGCGGGACCCGATTCCAGACCGTCGGTGATCAGCTCTCGAAGTCGTCGCGCCGCCTGCTCCTGCTGATCGCGTCGGATCAGATCGCGTAGGTACTCGCTGGTGTTGCCGTACTCGCCCGAGCGGACTCGGGCGTCGATGTAGTCACGCAACGACTCGGGAAGAGCGAAGCTCATCGTGTTCCGACTCACGACGTCATCCTGCCGTGACTATCAACAGTTGTCAACGTCGGCGGCGGGGCGTCGCCGGCCATACCCGGCAGACAACACCGTTCTCGTGGAGCAGGAGACCCAGGTGATAGCTGGTCGACTCAATCAGGTCGTCGTGTCAGCGTCCATGGCGTCGTAGAGCTCGTCGATGTCGATGTCGCCGTACGGTCCGCACCACAAGTCGCCTGGACCGACTGCTTGCCATCGCCACGCGCCGCCATCATCTCGCGTGGCGATCTCGAGTCGCCTGAACAGCGGGTGCGCCAAGACGTACGTCTGCAGCGACTCGATCCGAGCGTAGCTCTCAGCTTTCTCCCGTCGGTCGGTGCTCTCGGTCGATGGCGAGAGCACTTCGATCACGAGGGAGGGTGAGATTTCATAGTGGTCGTCCGCAGCTCGTCCGCAGGCCACGAGAACGTCGGGGTAATACGTCGCTGTCGATGGTGTCTTGAGCAGACGGTTACCGACGAACGCCCGACCGCCCGCCGCCCGTACCCCAGGGGCCAACCGCTCCCACAGGGCCTGGGCGGTGAGGTCGTGGCGCTCTGTCCCGCCCGCCATCACGTAGACGCGACCGCCGACGAGCTCGTGGCGCCTCTCGCTCAATGTCTCAGCGCCGAGGAAGTCCTCGAACGAGGTGTAGGCGATCGCCTCGGTCATGACGCGCCCATCGTAGGGGTCGTGTTCTTCACGGCGCGTCTCTGAAAGGCATCGCCGGGAACCCGCCAGAACTGCGAGCCGAGCAGCTGGTCCTCACCAGCAGCCGCAGTTGGCTGCGGTGAACTCGGAGCCCTCTCGCTCAAGGTGCCATGTCTGAGCGTGATGTACGGACTCCGTTGCGAAGAGCCGTTTCGACGACGTCGGTGTCTCGAACGGAGGCCGCGGGATCGCCTTCGTTGCGGACACGGTCATGAACGCGGCTGACCAGATGGGCCGTCGCAGAGATCGTTCAGGTCGGTCGCGGGCCGAGACCCTTGCCTGTGGGCACGTCCCCGAAGCTCGCATCGCCCGTCGTGCACGACACGCTGGCGATCGACGTTTGCAGCGCGTCCACTGACGGATGAACTTGGGCCATCTCACCCGACTCGCTTTGTAGGGGCGGGGTAACGACCAGCGAGCCCGCCCCGGGAAGTTCCTCGATTTCGAAGCGGTCGCCGTGCGCTTTGCGTTCGGGATGCTCACGGGTCAGCTCGGCGCGGAGTCGTCGCAGTGATCGCTTGGCCTCGTGCAGCCGGTCGTAGGGCCTGCTCGGGATCGTGGTGGGCGTGCCGCTGTCGTCGTGGACGATCTCGACGAGGCGCCATTGGGAGCGACGTCCTTGTTCGTCGACGTTGAGCCATCTCATGATTTGCGTCCATCGGGCGGCGAGAGTTTCCTCGATCCGGTGTCGGTCCAGGTCGAAGCCGGTGTCGGCGACGGGAAGGAGGTCCTCGGCGAGCCCGTCGAGGAGCGTGTCGCCGCTGCGGATGGGCAGTGTGTTGCCGTGTCGGGCGACGTCCAAGACGTCGCTCAGCAGGGCCTTGATCAGCGACCGCCGGCCATCGGTCGTCCACGGGTACGGCGACGTGGCCCGCGGATCCAGCGGCCGCGAGAGCCAGTTGTCGGCGGTGAGGTCGCATCGCTCCACGACCCAGTTTCCGTCGGGCGTTGGCCGTCGGCGGTAGACCACGTCACCGACGCCGGCGGGTGCGGCGGCGATTGGCGCTCGGCGCACTGCCCGCGAAGATGCGGACCGGGCGACGCGGGGACCGGGCTGCTGCGCTGTCCGCTCAACGCCCGCCACCGCAACGGTGCGATGGCCTGTCTCGGCGAGGACTCGGTCCGCGGCAGACACCAGGCCAGCGAGGACCGCGCGCAGCGCCGAGACCGGGACATCCGACACAGCGGCACCAGCGTCCGTCGCGGTGGCGAGCGCCGCCAACGCTGCAGCGGTCACAGCCGGAGACGGCGGCGGCGGGCCACTGCTGCGCCGGTGCTCGTAGGCACGCTGGCGGCACGTCCGACGGCAGTATCGCGGGGCCGGGCCGCGCTGCGAGCGCTGCTCGAACCACTTGCCGCACCAGGCGCAGACCCGCGGTTCACTCGTCACTGTGACGAGTAATAACCCAAACCCGTCACTGTGACAAGTAATGGTGTGGCTACTCGGGACGACTCCGGAACCGCTCGTCGCATGCTCGATGTCGTGACGCCGCCCACCGATGCGCATAGCCGGCGCGCAGGTGGCTGAGCGTCGCTCTCCATCCCTGCTTCGACGCCAACACTGCTCTCCTCATCCCCCAATGGCATCCCCCGTGGTTTCCGGCGGATGAGGTGTGGGATCCCGCGGCGGTGTGGAGGCGTCGTGGTCGACCTGGGGTCGGTAGTCGAGGGTCGGGTGGCGGTGGGTCGGGATTGTTGAAGCCCTTTGATCCAGTGGAACGTCGCCTGGGCGAGCTCGGCCCCGGGTAGCCCACTGGCGGCGGTCGAGCGGCTCGCATTGCAGCGAGGAGAGGACCGGCAAGTCGCTGCAGGTTCTCGTCGGTCGTGCGTGGAACGACGTCGATGTCGAGGTCTGGTTGCGCTCCGTTGCGCTTGGCTCCGAAGCCGCCGGCGATCCGGCAGTCAACGCGTTGATGCGCGAAGCCGGTGGGTGTCCGTTCGGGCTCGATCGCGTCAGCTGGCTCGACGTCTCGCGGTCGGCGTTGATCGCCTCGAGGTAGGTGATCGGATTGCCTGGCGTGTCGAGACGCGTGCCGTCCACCGCGATCGGGACGTCATCGGCCGTCGGTGGGGTGCATGTCGGCGACCATCGCAGCCAGATCGAGCTCACGAACCGACTCCGCCCCATCGGCCAAACCTGCATGGTGTTGCTGGATCACGACTCAACCGCCGAGCCGCAGGTCCGCCGCTTGAGGCTCCGTACGACAACAGCGTCGGCAGGCGGACCCGCCGCGTCGTCCATCGCCAGCCGGCCGTCACGCGACCTACGAGCGCTGTGGACGCAGCGTTCGTCGGCGTGCTGCCGCAGCCTCGCTGAGCCGTTTGCAGCAGGCGAGGACGGCTTCCGCCCGTGTGAACTTCGTCACAGCCTCCGGGCTGTTCTGTTACACCCAGTTACCCGCAGTTGTCCGCTGTTGCCTCCTGTTACCTGGCGTCCGGCTGCTGCGGGTCGGCAGGCGTTCGCGAGGGGGTTGATCGGACGCGTCACATCGTCGTAAGTAGCGGTATGAGCAGCGTCGAGGTGTTGGGAGCTCTTGATGGCTACCCGCCGTTGCTGACGATCGACGAAGCCGCGGAGGCCCTGCGGATCGGCCGATCGCTCGCGTACGCGATGGCGCATCACTACGAGTCGTCCGATGGACGCGAGGGCATGCCGGTGCTTCGGTTCGGCTCCTGCATTCGGGTTCCGCGCTGGGCGCTCGCCGAGCTGCTCACCACCGGCCGTGTCGTGCGCCTGGCCGATGGCACGCCGACCTGACCCGAACGGCGCGAAGCCAGTCGCGGTGACGGTCGGTCCCGCGGCTGTCGACGTCCGTCAGGCCGTCGGCCCTGGGGGCGTGGTGTGCGCTCGAGGTGCTCGCCGCCACACCCACCGACGACGGCGGTGAACCGTGGATCGTGCACAGCTCCGGGCGTGATGTCGCAGCACGCCTCGGCGTCGCGCCGAACACTGCCCAGCGCGCCCTCGCCGTGCTCCGTGAGGCCGGCCTCGTCGTCGTAATCCAAGGGCGCGCGAGCGCCGCTTCGAGCGCCTATCGGTTGACCGTCGACATGAGTGTGCTCACGCGCCAGCCGCGTGAACCGCTCACTCCGACTTGCTCGATGCATTGCGCCGCAGCCTCGCTCACCATCAAAGCATCTGATCGAGGATCAGATGCTCAAGACGAATGCCGAACGGTCCGGGAAACTCAGGGGTGCGGGGCCCACGGCTATCTCGGTAGATCCAGCTAGACAGCGATATTCACTGGTCAATCACCTCGCCGTGATCGGAGTGACGGCCTCAACCTACGGATCAGAAGGTTGGGGGTTCGATTCCCTCCGAGCGCGCTGGAGGTGAGCGGCCGAAATGGCCGCTCACCTGCGATTTTCCCCGGCGGCATGCCTTAAGGCTAAGCCTGTGGCGCTGGGGCGTCAAGCAAGGTCAACTTGAGGACTACTTTGGGCCCCGTGGCTGACAAGCAGGCGACGTCGCGAAGCCCTCGCCGCGGCTACGGGCAGGGCTCGCTGACCGAGATCGAGCCCGGTGTCTGGCGGATGCGCTTCTACCTGGGCAGGGACGCCATCACCGGCGCGAGGATCCAGCCGAGCCGACGTTTCCGGGGCTCCCGCGCCGCCGCGGAGCGTGAGTTGGCGAGGTTCCGAGCCGAACTTGAGGACGCGGCGCCGCGACCCCTGGCGATGTCGTCGCGCATCACGCTCAACGAGGTCATCGAACGGCACCTCGCCGCCAGCGACCAGCTCGCCCCAGGGACCCGTCGCACGTACCAGTCCCAGTTCGAGAAGCACATAGCGCCCGGTCTCGGGCGCACACCGGTCGCCAAGCTCACCGCCCAAGGCATGCGCACCTACTATCGGCGACTCGCCGACGAGTCGGGCCTTTCTGACTCATCCATCTGGTCGGTCTACTCCCTGATAAGCGGCGCGATCCGGCGGGCGCAGCGAGAGGACGGCCTCCGCTTCGACCGCAACCAGCTCGTGACCCCTCGCAAGGCTCATCGACCGGAGAAGAAGCTCATCACGGACGAGCAGCTTGCTCGGGCCTTCGTCGTCGCCGAGCAACTCGGTGGCGACTGGCCGCTGCTCCTGCGAGTCCTGTGCGCAACGGGCATGCGGCGAGGCGAAGCGAGCGCGTTGCGCTGGTCTGCGCTCGACGCCGACGGCGTTCTGTCGGTCCGATCCGGTGCGGTCGACGAGCACGGCGGAACCATCGAGAAGTTGCCAAAAACGAGCAACTGCCGTCAGCTGCTACTCGACGACAGCACAGCGGCGATGTGGACGGCTCGTCGTGCTGTCGTCGAGCGACAGCTCATCGAGGACGAGCTGCCCGTCGCCGACGACCTCTACGTGTTCTCGAACGATGTCACCCGAACCACGCCGCGGCGGCCGGACCTCGTGAGCAAGAAGTGGATCACTGTCCGACAGCTCGCCGATATCCCTGGTGACATCGAACTGCGTTCGCTGCGGAACTGGCACATCACGGTGTTGCGGGAGGCCGGGTTCCCGCTCGGGTTCATCGGCCGTCGCGTCGGTCACGAACGCCGAAGCCCGTCACCCCTCGCCATGACCGCGAGCTGCTCCGGCAGCCGAATCACTCAAGAACGCGCCATGGTTGACGTCATTCAAGCAAGGCTCCAGCAGCTGGGAACTTCTCTCTCGACCATGCCGCGACGACCGAGGGACGATGTCGCCGACGTCCACGAACGTCATGACGTGCAGCCCGTGACATCCGCCGTCACCGGCGGCCTCCAGTGAGCGTGGGCGACGCACCCCAACGGAGCTCTGCCGACCGCATCAGCGGCGTAGTGCCCTTCGAGGCATTCGAACTCGGCAATCCCGGACTACGTGGCGACCCCGATGTCTGATGACGGAGGCAAAGCCAGACCGGAGCGACTCGGCAGCCCCGTTCCGGCGAGCGAGCTCGTCTCGACACAGATGAGCCGGATGCCTCGTTCGTCCACCCAGCCCGAGTGGCGCTCCGCCGCGCCCTGCACGCGCGAGGCACTCCGGTTCAGGCTCCACCGGCGGGACCTCCCCGGTACCCCCGACATCGTGCTGTCAGAGCACGGCTTGCCGTCTTCGTTGATGGCTGCTTCTGGCACGGCTGCCCTGAGCATGGCGTCCTCCCGAAGAACAACCGCGAGTGGTGGACGCAGAAGCTCGCCCGAACGCCGAGCGAGACGTACGGAAGGACGCCGAGCTGATCGCGATGGGCTGGACACCCTCCACTTCTGGGAGCACATGCCCGTCGACGAGATGGCCGACAGCTGGTCGAGCTGCGTGGCGCCAACGGACCGGCCGCTCGCTGACGGTCCGCCCGCCGCTGTCCACGTGCCGCTTATCCTGGTCGGCCCGACGCCGACGGAGGCCGACCCGCAATGAGCCGTCAGCAGGAGCAGCCAGTCGACGTCACGCCTTCGGCACGCCGGCTCACCGGCTCGCTGCGCGACATCGGATACGACTTCGTCGCAGCGCTCGCCGACATCGTCGACAACAGCGTCGACGGCCAACGCCACCGCGGTCGACGTCGAGATCGTCTTCGACGGGCCGCGCTCCTACGTGCTGATCGCCGACGACGGCGACGGCATGACCGAGCGGACTCAACGAGGCGCTGCGCTTCGGCACCACGACGGGAATACGAGATCGGCGATCTCGGTCGGTACGGGCTCGGACTGAAGACCGCGTCGCTCTCCCAGTGCCGACGTGTGACCGTCGTCTACACGGCGGGCGCTAGTACCGACGTCTCGCGGCGAGGACGCTCGATCTGGACCACATCGCGACGACCGACCGCTGGGAGGTGATCGAGCCGCCGGCCGACTCGCCGATCCACGCGCCTCGACTGGCTGACGACGCGCCCAGGCACGGTCGTCTTCTGGGAGCATCTCGACCGAGTGCTTCCCGAGCGACGGCCCGAGGGCGGTGGGCACGACGGCGGCTCGAGCAGCTGGCCGACCGGTCACGGGAATACCTCGGCATGGTCTTCCACCGATTCCTCGAAGGTGACGCCGCACGGCGACGCCGCTGACGATCACGGTCAACGGCGAGAAGGCCGTCCGTGGAACCCGTTCGCGCCGCGGAGGAGCACCGGCAGCGAGCTGCGGCCCAGTCGTTCGAGGTCTCGGTCGGAGACCTCTACGGCCGGGTCGACCCTCCGCCGGTACGTCCTGCCGCCGCGGAACCGCTTCTCCAGCCTCGGCCGAGTTCGAACGGCTGAGCGGCCCGCTGAAGTGGAACCGCCAGCAGGGGCTCTACATCTATCGGGCGGATCGGCTGATTCAGAACGGAGGCTGGTGCGGCATCCGCGCGGCGGACGAGCACACGAAGTTCGCACGTGCCGCGCTCGACTTCCAGACCGACCTCGACGTTGTCTTCCAGATCAACGTCGCCAAGATGCGGGTCGCTGCTCCCGCCGAGGTCCGGACCCTCCTCGAGCGGCCATCCACGAGCTGTGCCACCGGGCCGACGCCGTCTACCGCAGGGACGCCAGCGCAGATGCCGCCGAGATCGGCACGCGCAGGCCGAGCCCGAGGACCGCGTCGCAGTAGGACGCTGCGACGCACCGAGATCGGCACGGCGCTCATCGCGGCGGCGCTCGACGCAGGCGAGCACGACGCGTTCAGCCGCGTCATGGACAGGCTGCGCGTCTCGGACCCGGACTCGCCGACGCCCTGGGTTGGTGAGCGGCAGCACTGTCTGCACGGCCACGGCCGTGCCTCGACGCACCAGGGCTCGAGCGGGCAGCGACCGCACTCGGGGCCGCCGGGCCGCACAGCCCGTTCGCGAGTTCGATCGAGCGCGAGATGCGCCTCGTGCGACGCAGTCGTCGCCGCCGATCATCCGCGCGATCGCGAGCCGGCCGTCCGACAGCCGGTTCTGGCGTCGACCGACACGCCCTGGAACCGGGCAGCGACCCGCAGCACGCCGTAGCCGACGAGCACCGGGTCCTCGGTGTCCCCGGGAACGACCGGACGCGAGGTCGGCGACGGCCGTCGTGACATGCGGGGCCGCCGCCAGGTCCGTCGGCCGGCGCCGCGGCGAGAGCGCCTCGGGGTGCGTCGATAACCACGTCGCGGTCTCCGCGAGCTGGTCGCAGCGCGCTCCCGCCGCCACTGCCGCGCGAGCGCGAGGACAGCGGCATCGCGTCGAGCGTCGCCGCCGGGTCGTCGAGAGTCCGGATCGGCGCCCACGCCCGCCCACGTGTCCTCGGCGAGTGCGACCCCAGAGGATCTCGGCCTGCACACCAGCCAGCGGTTCTCGGCCGCGAGCCACGGGACACTGGTCGGAGGGTTGCCCTGAACCAGTCGGCGAGCTCCTCGGCGACGAGTCCGGTCGAGATGCGGCGCCGGCCGGCGACGCCGAGTGACGCGCAGGACCGCCTCGCCGATGCGTCGCCCAAGCGACGACCGGCACGGCGTTGCCGATCTGCCGGAAGGCAGCCGACGGCGGGCCGGCGAACCGGACCTAGTCGGGGAACGTCTGCAGCCGAGCGGCCTCACGGACGGTGAGGGTGCGGTCCTGGTACGGGTGGATGTACCAGTAGCCGTCCTTGGCGATGTGCGCCGTGATCGTCCGCTGACGTCGTTCGGATCCAGGCGCTTGTACTTGTCGTCGAAGATGTCGTCGCGGTACCGCTTCAGCTCGGGGTCGAGATCCGAGTAGCGGGTGTCGTGAGTCCATCTGCGCGAACGCCAGCGCGTCGTCCTCGCGGACCGGCCGTGTGATGTGGTCGTAGACCCGGTCGGCGTGCGTCCGTCGGCGACGCCCGCCGCGGGCTCGCCGCTGGAAGTCGGTCTGGGGGCCGTCGTAGTGGATCCAGCCCGATGCACCGGGTCCTCGCCGTCGCCGTTCGACGGCCGCCACCCGCCCTCGACCTCGGGCAGGTCGCCGATCGCGTTCTCGACGGTGACGCGTCGGCGGACTCGGCTGGCCACACGAACTCGTCGCCGTTCGGCCAGCGCCACGAGGATGAGCCGCTGCCGGAACTGCGGAACGCCGTACCGCCACGTGTCGACGACCCGCTCCTCGACGGAGTAGCCGAGCTCCTCGAGCCGCTCGACCATGGTCCGCAGGATGAACATGTCCCGGTCCAGCGCCATGTCGGGCACGTTCTCCATGACCACCGCCGGCGGCGTGGACGAGCTCGACGACCCCGAGGAACGACTCCCACAGGTCGCGTCGATGGTCGTGGTGGTCCCGCCGTCCCAGTCCGGACGAGGTCTCGGATCATCGACCGGCCGGCCGCGAGAACGGCTGGCACGGCGGTCCGCCCGCGACCAGGGTGATGCCCGATCGCCGGACGAGCTGGCGACCTGTTCGACGACGTCCGCGTCGGAGAGGTCCCAGTGACCGACAGACCCGGGTGATGCGACGGTGGGTCTCCACCGCCTCGGCGTCGTGGTCGACCGCGAGCACGACGTCGAAGCCAGCTCGGTCGAGCCCGAGGCTGAGACCGCCCGCGCCGCAGAACAGATCCGCCGCGAGCGGCCGGCGGAGCGTCGGCGCGAGCGCGAGCAGCTCGTCCTCGTCGTCGCAGGCGAGTTCGTGGCGGGGCAACCGCACGAACGGCCCGCGGACCAGCTTCACGCCGTAGCCGGCACGAGGTATGCGTGGTGTGTCCGGTCGCGGCATCGTGAGGTCGATTGTACGGACGGGGAGTCACGGTGGCGGCCACCAACGTCGATGGGACCTGGACGCGCGACGCAGAGCAGAAGTCGGTCGCACCAGGGCTCGTTATCAGTCGGTCGCGCCGGGGGTCGACCGACGCCACGGCGGATCGTCGGGGAGTGGGCCCGCCGGCGGAGGAACGCAACATGGACCACGTCCAGCACGTCTACGACATGTTCATCGGACTGCTCAGAGGAGGAAACAGTCCCGAGCAGGCCGAGACGGTGATCCGTGGTCTCGTTCCGGACGACGCCACCGTCTCCGCGGCCGTCGAGCGGTACCGCGCAGATCGCCGAGAATCTGATCACGGCCCGCGAGCCCGAGGCACTCGTGGACAAGACGAGAATCGTCCCTGGTACACGGGCGCCCGACCCGGAGATCTCTTCTGGCCGGCGCTTGCGCGGAAGTCCTCCAGAGCGACGGCTTCGACGAGACCGCACTGCGTCTCGTCGACCTGGCATCCACGAAGGTCGTCTCCCACCTCCCGCCTCCCTGGAAGGCCGAGTTCAGCGGGCGGGCCTGGTGCTCGGCTACGTGCAGAGCGGCAAGACCTCGAACTTCACCGCCGTGACTTCGAAGGCGGCGGACGCCGGGTACCGGCTGTTCATCGTCCTCTCCGGGATCCACAACAACCTCCGACGTCAGACGCAGCTCAGGCTCGAGGAGCAGCTCGTCGAGCTGAACCGGAACCGGTGGGTCGAGCTGACGTCAGACACCGCAGACTTCGGGACACCCTGGAAACGCCGACGCCCTGCTTTCCCAGAACGAGCTGCGGGTCCTCGCCGTTGTCAAGAAGAACAAGCTCCGACTGCGGAACCTCATCGAATGGTTGTAGTCGGCGTCCGCGGCGGCCCGGCGGAACTGCCCCATCCTGGTCATCGACGATGAGGCTGACCAGGCGAGCGTGAACACCAAGGACCCGGAGGACCGAGCCGTCATCAACAGGCTCATCATCGAGCTGCTCGCTCAGCCGAAGATCGCTTACGTCGGCTACACGGCGACGCCGTTCGCAAACATCTTCATCGACCCGTCCGTCCCGGAGGACCTCTATCCGCGGGATTTCATCGTCGACCTACCGAGGCCGTCCGAACTACTTCGGGCCGGAACGGCTCTTCGGGCGGGAACCTCTGACCGAAGAGGAGTACGAATCCGGGGACCTCTCAGACGGCCTCGATGTCGTCCGATACGTTAGCCGACGACGAAGCGCGTGCGTTAAGGCCGCCCGAGGAAGAAGGCCGACCGGGCGGTGTGGGATCCGGTTGTCACAGAGTCGTTACCGCGACGCCGTCCGGTACTTCCTGCTCGCGACAGCGGCACGACGGCGGAGGGGCCACGCAGGCAAGCACTCCTCGATGCTCATTCACACGACCCAGTTGGCCGAACTGCACACCCGCTACCGGGATCCGTTGCTCGGAGAGGTCGCCGCGGTGCGAGCCCTCATCTCACGGGAGACACCGAAGTGCTCCGAGCTCTCTGGGACGTCCGAGACGGACGCGTTCCAGCGGCGGCGATGGGAGAGCGGCACGTCGCGTTGATGACCTGCTGACCGAACTTACCCGACGTTCTCAGCGACACGAAGGTGATCGTTGACAACTACTTGAGCGACGAGCGTCTCACCTACACCGGTCGCCACAGATCGTCATCGCGGTCGGCGGAAACACACTATCGCGGGGCCTCACGCTCGAAGGTCTTGTCGTGAGCTTCTTCCTTCGAGCGCGAGCGCATACGACACGCTCCTCCAGATGGGGCGCTGGTTCGGCTATCGCGGTGGCTACGAGGACCTGCCACGAATATGGACCACCTCGGACTCGCCGAGTACTTCCAGTTCCTCGCGACCGTGGAGTCCGAGATCCGGATCGACGTCGCGCGCTACGAGCGGGAGGACCTAGACGCCGGCCGACTTCGCTGTACGGGTGAGGACCCATCCGAAGCTGGCGATCACGTCCGCGCTAAGATGAAGTCAGTCGATAATCGCGAGGTCTCGTACAGCGGACGGGACTCCAGACGATCCTTTCGAACACCGGGACCGTGACTG